>NZ_JBVQSP010000015.1:0-215 GCF_055720965.1 Leifsonia sp. PARNA 1/14 | reverse complement strand
GGTCGGCAGCATCGCGACCATGGGCGTCATCGTGGGCTCGAACATCCCGATGTTCATCGGCGCGATGATCATGGGCCCGCTCGGCGCCTGGGTCATGAAGCAGGTCGACCGCATCTGGGACGGCAAGATCAAGGCCGAGTTCGAGATGCTGGTCAACAACTTCTCGGCAGGTATCGTCGGCATGCTCTTGTCGATCGGCGCGTTCTTCGGGATCG
>NZ_JBVQSP010000014.1:0-215 GCF_055720965.1 Leifsonia sp. PARNA 1/14 | reverse complement strand
GGTCGGCAGCATCGCGACCATGGGCGTCATCGTGGGCTCGAACATCCCGATGTTCATCGGCGCGATGATCATGGGCCTGCTCGGCGCCTGGGTCATGAAGCAGGTCGACCGCATCTGGGACGGCAAGATCAAGGCCGGGTTCGAGATGCTGGTCAACAACTTCTCGGCAGGTATCGTCGGCATGCTCTTGTCGATCGGCGCGTTCTTCGGGATCG
>NZ_JBVQSP010000013.1:0-572 GCF_055720965.1 Leifsonia sp. PARNA 1/14 | reverse complement strand
TGCGGCCATTCGGTGATCAGGACCACGATGTCCGCGCCGTGGGCGGCTTCGGCGGCGGAGTCGACGTAGGTGAGTTGGGGTGCGCGGCGGCGGGCGTTGGGGATGGCTTGGGGGTCGGTGGCGGTCACGATCGCGCCGGCCTCGGCCAGGCGCACCGCGATCTCCAGTGCCGGGGAGTCGCGGATGTCGTCGGAGTGTGGTTTGAACGCCAGTCCCAGCACCGCGACCCGTACCCCGTTCAGGCCGCCGGCCTCCTCCCGTACCAGCTCGACGACCCGTTCGCGGCGGCGCAGGTTGATCTTGTCGACCTCCTCCAGGAACCGCACCGACTCGCCGCGGCCCAGCTCCCGGGCGCGGGCGCTGAAGGCGCGGATGTCTTTGGGCAGGCAGCCGCCGCCGAAGCCGACTCCCGCGTTCAGGAACCGGCGCCCGATCCGGGCGTCGTGCCCGATCGCGTCCGCCAGCTGGGTCACGTCCGCGCCGGTGACCTCGGCGATCTCGGCCATCGCGTTGATGAAGGAGATCTTCGTGGCTAAGAACGCGTTCGCCGCGACCTTCACCAACTCCGCCGT
>NZ_JBVQSP010000012.1:0-1102 GCF_055720965.1 Leifsonia sp. PARNA 1/14 | reverse complement strand
CTAGCTGTAGTGCCCAGGGACGTTGTTTGATCTGGCATCCGTGACATAGCGAGAACCTCCGGGCCAGAGTGGGAGTTGCTTAGACACTCACTCGAAGGCCAGGAGGTTCTCGTGTCTCACGGTAATGCGGCTTTGACGCCGCGCCAAAGGCTGCGTGTTGCGCGGCTGATCATCGACGACGGGTGGACGGTCGCTGCGGCGGCCGATTACTTCCGGATCTCGTGGCCGACAGCAGCGAAATGGGCGCGTCGGTATGCCGAGCTCGGCCCGGACGGGATGGTTGATCGGTCCTCGCGCCCGCATGCGCATCCGAACCGGACTCCGCAGCTGCTGGTGAAGAAGATCGTGCATCTGCGGATCAAGAAGCGCCTCGGGCCAGTGCAGATCGCCGGCCGGCTCGGGGTGCCGGCCTCGACCGTTCACGCGGTCCTGGTGCGCTGCCGCCTGAACAGGCTCACCCATGTCGATGTCAGAACCGGAGAACCGGCTCGCCGTTATGAACACGAGTATCCCGGCTCGTTGATCCATGTCGATGTGAAGAAGCTCGGCAACATCCCCGATGGGGGCGGCTGGCGATTCGTCGGTCGCATCCAAGGCGACCAGAACCGGCTGATCACCGAGCACGGCCGACGCAACAAGCGCTACCAACCGTTGATCGGTCACGCGTTCGTCCACACCGTGATCGATGATCACTCCCGGGTCGCTTACGCCGAGATTCACGACGACGAGACCGCGGCCACCGCAACCGGTGTGCTGCGTCGGGCCGTGTCCTGGTTCGCCGACCGCGGCGTCCGAGTCGAACGAGTGCTCTCGGACAACGGAGCCGCCTACAAATCGCACGCCTGGCGCGACACCTGCGCCGAGTTGGGCATCCGCGTCAAGAAGACCCGCCCCTACCGGCCACAGACCAACGGCAAAATCGAGCGCTTCCACCGCACCCTGAGCGACGGTTGGGCCTACAACCGGCACTACAACAGCGAATCAGCCCGCCGAGCCGCCCTGCCCGCCTGGCTCCATCACTACAATCAGCACCGACCCCACACCGCCATCGGCAAGCTCCCGCCCATCACTCGGCTCACAAACAACCTGCCTGGGCACTACA
>NZ_JBVQSP010000011.1:0-1276 GCF_055720965.1 Leifsonia sp. PARNA 1/14 | reverse complement strand
CGGTGGATTCATATGGTCAACGCATCGCTCTGGGGAGAGGTGGCGGGTTGGCTGGTGCGAAGTGGTCGTCGTTTGAGACGCGGGCTCGGTTGCTGGAGGCGGTGTGTTTGGGGCTGCCGGTGCAGCGCGCGGCGCTCGCTTTCGGGGTTGCGTCTTCGACGGCGCGGTATTGGTGGGGTCGGCATGCTTCAGGGGTGTTACTTGAATCGGGTCGTCCTGGTGGTGGTGGTTTAGCGGTTCCGATCGGTGATCTCGACGCGTCGGTGGGGCGGTCGTTGACGTTGGCGGAGCGGGTCGAGATCCATGCTGGGCTGCGGGAACAGTTGACGCAGCGACAGATCGCGGTGCGGATCGGGCGCCCGCAGTCCACGATCAGTCGGGAATTGGCCCGGCATCGTGATGATGCGGGCAACTATCTGCCGTTAGTCGCTCATGCCCGCGCCCGGCAGGATCGGCGACGCCCGAAAGCGTTCAAACTCGTCGCGAACCCGCAACTGGCGGCGCATGTCGAGGCGGCAATGGATGAGGGCTGGTCGCCGAAGCTGATCGCGGACATGCTCGCGAGGGAGCATCCGGGTGAGCAGACTTGGCGGGTGAGTCACGAGACGATCTACCAGGCCCTGTTCGTTCAAGGGCGCGGCCTGCTGCGGCAAGACCTGGCCCGGCAGCTCTCCACGGGCAGGACGGCCCGCAAACCGCATGGCAGCGTCAACGGGCGCGGAACGTCGCTGTTCCAGGATGCGTTCACGATCCGTCAGCGTCCTGCAGAAGCCGACGATCGTGCCGTTCCGGGGCATTGGGAAGGGGATCTGATCATCGGCGCCGGCAGCGGTTCAGCGATCGGGACGCTGGTCGAACGAACCACCCGGTTCGTGATCCTGCTGCACCTGCCCGCTCGACACACCGCTGACGCGGTCGCTGACGCGATGATCCGGGAGATGGGTCAGCTCCCCAAGCACCTGCGCCGCTCGATCACCTGGGACAGAGGCTCGGAGATGGCCGACTACGCCCGCATCCAACTCGAGCTGCACGCGCCAGTGTTCTTCTGCGATCCCCGCTCACCCTGGCAGCGCGGCAGCAACGAGAACACTAACCGGCTCTTACGGCACTGGTTCCAGAAAGGCACAGACCTCTCCAATCACAGCGCCGAAGATCTCGCGCAGATCGCCGCGAAACTCAACGCCAGACCCCGCCCCACCCTCGACTACAACACCCCAGCCCACGCACTGAACAGCCTCCTCACAGCCGCCTGATGCGTTGATTGCTTGACATTGAC
>NZ_JBVQSP010000010.1:0-1302 GCF_055720965.1 Leifsonia sp. PARNA 1/14 | reverse complement strand
GGTGTCTGGGTTCACGACATAGGTGACAGTTGATAGGTGACACCTGAGTCGCGTCATAGGCGACAGTCGCTCTCGTGTCGAAGAATCGGGTCGCCGTGTTGAAGGTCGTTTCCAAGCAACTCACCGTCTCGGCAGCCGCTGCCGAGTACGGGATCAGCCGCCAGCATCTGCATCGACTCCTCGCCCGCTACCGAGAAGGCGGCCTCGACGCCGTCGAACCACGCTCGCGGTCCCCGCACACCAACCCGCACCGCACCACCGATGAGGTCACCGACCGGGTCCTCCAACTGCGCCGTGAGCTGACCGCGAACGGGTTGGACGCCGGCCCGGTGACCATCGGCTGGCACCTCGAACAGGAAGGCCTAACCGCTCCGTCGACCTCGACCATCCGCCGCATCCTGCACGCCGCCGGTCTCGTTGTCCCGGAACCCCGCAAACGACCTCGCTCCTCCTACGTCCGCTTCCAGGCCGCGCAACCCAACGAGACCTGGCAGTCCGACTTCACTCACTGGCACCTGGCCGACGGCACCGATATCGAGATCCTGAACTGGCTGGACGACCACTCCCGCTACCTCCTTGCCTGCACCGTTCACCGTCCGGTCACCGGCGACGACGTCGTCGCCACCTTCCTCACCGCGACCGAGCTGCATGGCGTCCCCGCCTCCACCCTCACTGACAACGGCAGGGTTTACACCGCCCGGTTCGGCGGCGGCCGCAACGCTTTCGAATACCTGCTGCCGCTGCTCGGAGTCACCCAAAAGAACGGCTCCCCGAACCACCCACAAACCCAGGGCAAAATCGAACGCTTCCACCAAACCCAGAAACGCTGGCTCACCGCCCACCCCGCCGCGACCAGCCTGCCCGAACTGCAAGCCCAGCTGGATACCTTCCGGCAGCACTACAACGAAAACCGACCCCACCGGGCCCTCAACCGATCAACGCCCGGGCAGGCTTACCGAGCCACCCCGAAAGCACTCCCCGCCGACGCACGCACCCCCGGCCACTACCGGATCCGCTACGACCACATCGACCAACACGGCAAAATCAGCCTGCGCCGAGCCGGCAGAATGCACCACCTCGGCATCGGCGCCCACCACCGCGGCACCCGCATCCTCGCAATGCTCGACGACACCACCGTCACCGTCATCGCCCTCAACACCGGCGAAATACTCTCCACCCACACCATCGACCCCACCCGAAGCTACTGGCGCAACGAACAAAGAGAGCCCGGCCGATGGCCGGGCTCTCTCTAAGTAACCACTGTCGCGACTCATCTAGAACATATGTCCCGACTCATCACAC
>NZ_JBVQSP010000009.1:0-11230 GCF_055720965.1 Leifsonia sp. PARNA 1/14 | reverse complement strand
GCCCGGCCGATGGCCGGGCTCTCTCTAAGTAACCACTGTCGCGACTCATCTAGAACATATGTCCCGACTCATCACACTGTGCGCCACGAGGGATTCGAACCCCCAACCTTCTGATCCGTAGTCAGATGCTCTATCCGTTGAGCTAGTGGCGCATGACCCAGCGTTCGTCGCGCGGGCCTGTTAGAGCTTACATGACCGGTTCACAGACCGCCAATTGAGCCGCATTCACCGGGCTCAGCCGAAGATCTCGTCGAGGAAGCACACGAGCGCACGCCAGCTGCGGGCGTCGGCGGTCGGCCGATACCGGTCGGTGCCCGGGATGGTGAACGCGTGCGGGGCTCCCGAGTAGGTGGTCAGCTGCCAGTCGACGTGCGGCGCGGCGCGCAGTTCGTTCTCGAACGCCGCCACCGCCTCGTCGGGGACGGCCGGGTCGGAACCGCCGGTCAGCACCAGCAGGGAGGCTGCGATCGCGGCGGCGTCGGACGGGTCGTGCGCGATCAGCCCGCCGTGGAAGGAGACCACCCCGCGGGCCGGGGCCCCCGTGCGGGCGAACTCGAGCGCCGCGGACCCTCCGAAGCAGTAGCCGATCACGGCCAATCGAGCCGGGTCGACGGCGGGATGCTGCTGCAGCCAGCTGAAACCGGCAGCGACGCGCGAGCGCAGCAGCGGCAGGTCGCTGTAGTACTGGGCGGCGACCTTCGGCGCCTCCTCCCCGCTGGGCCGCACGTCCGCGCCGTACAGGTCGGCAGCGAATGCGACGTAGCCGCGGCGGGCGAGCATCTGGGCGCGCATGCGCACGTTGTCGCCGACGCCGTGCCAGTCGTGGAGGATGAGCACGGCCGGGCGGCGCTCGTCGGCCTGGACGTCCCTGGCGAGGTAGCCCTCGAGCGGGACGCCCTCATGCTCGTACTCGACGGCCTCCGCGTCGATCACGGAGTGCTCGCCGATCGGCACCTGCTCGAGCAGGGCCTGGTGGGCGGGGGACAGTGCGGGCGACGGGTTCTCGATCGTCACGGGTAAGGCTCCAGCGTGTCTCGCGGCGCGCGCGACGGGTGTCGCACGCGGCCTGGCCTGCTGCAGCTGGATCGCGGAATGCTCGTATCGGGTGATGCAGGCGGGCGCCCGAGAGGGTGCGGGTTCGGGTTCCCACGTCGTTCACGATACCTCCCCTCCCTTCTGCTCGCGACGGTCGTACGATGGGCGCATGTCCACCGAGTTCAGCAACGAGACCGACGCGAACCGCTATGCGATGCGGATCGGCGGCGAACTGGTCGGCATCCTCGACTACAGCATCCTGGGCGGATCGATCTCGCTGACCCGCGCGTTCACGGTGCCCGCGCACCGCGGCAAGGGGTACGCCGCCGACCTGGTTGCGTACGCCGTCGATGACATCGAGCGCACCTCCGATCGCCGGATCGTGCCGATGTGCTGGTATGTCGCGGACTGGTTCGAGGCCCACCCGGAGCGGGCCGGCCTTCTCCAGCGGCGCGCCGGCTGACTGGCGATGGCACGCTGGGGGTCCGCGTCGCTGGAGCGCTCCGCTGTGCGCGTCGTGCGCTTCGGCGACCCGTCCGCCGTGGTGATCGCGCACGAGACGCTGCGGCCGCCGCGCGGCAACGAGGTGGTCGTGCGGATCGCCCACGCATCGCTCACCTCGACGGATGTGCTCGCCCGGCGCGGCGGCTACATGATCCAACCGGTTCCGGGCTTCGTGCCGGGCTACGACTTCGTCGGCGTGCTCGAGACGGAGTCCGCCGTATCGGTGGCGCTCGGCCTCCGCACCGGCGCGCGGGTGGCGGGTGTGCTCCCGCGGATGGGGGCGCACGCGACGCGCCTGGTCCTGTCGCCGACGTTCCTCGTGGCGGTTCCCGATCCTTTGACGTCCGAGATCGCCGCGACCCTGCCGCTCAATGCGGTGACAGCCGCGGTAGCGCTGCAGTACGCCGGAAAGGCTCGGAGCGTGCTCGTGCAGGGGGTCAGCGGCGCGGTCGGCGTACTCGTCGCGCAACTCGCCCTCCGCGAAGGCCGACGCGTGGTCGGCACCGGGTCGACTCCCCCGCCGGGATTCGACGAGCTGGCCGCGGAGGTGCCGCTCGCGGACTATCGCGACCCCGACTGGCCCGCGCGGGTCCGCGACTTGGCGGACGGCGGCGTGGAGGCCGCGATCGACCACACGGGATCGCCGCGTGTGCGCGAGGCGGTCGCCTCGAACGGCGTCATCGTGCACACCGCGTTCGCCGGCCGGGCCGGGCACGAGCGCGTGGACGCGGTGCGCGGGTCGGCGTCCGCGGCGCTGCGCGGTCGCGGCCACCCCCGCGAGGTGGTCTGCGCTGTGCCGTTCTGGGTGCTGAGGAAGCGACCGGCCTATCGCCGCCTGCTCGCCGGGCTGCTCGCGGATGCGGCCGACGGCACGCTGCGGCCGTTCGAGCCGCAGGTGGTCCCGTTCGAGTCGGTGTGGGAGGCGCATCGCCTCGCCGACCAACGCCCGGTCGGCCGCACGGTCGTGCTGGCGATGCCCTGAGGCCACGTCGCCGTGGTGGGCGGACGGGCCGCCGGCCGTTGTCGCCAGGCGCGGCCCGTCCACCGAGTGAGACGGCGCGACGCACGATGCGTAACGCCTCCCCCTCCTGAAGACAGGATCCGTCCCGACACGCCATAGGCGCGCGAACCGCAGCGGCGTGTTGAGACGAACGAGTCGGCAGCTAGGCGATCAAGCCGAGTTCGAGCGCTCGGCGCACGGCGGAGGTGCGGTCGGAGACGCCGAGCTTCTCGTACGCGCGAGCGAGATACGTCTTCACGGTGGCCTCCCCGATGAACAGCTCTGCGCCGATCGCCGCGTTGGTGAGACCGTCGGCCGCCAAGCGCAGCACCTTGACCTCCTGAGCCGACAGGGCCGGCGCCTGGCCGCGGCCCTGCAGCCGCCCGAGCAACGCGGAGGCGGCGGAGGTCGCCAGCACCGTCTCGCCCGCGGCCGCGGCCCGCACCGAACGCGCGAGCTCGGCCGGCGCGATGTCCTTGAGCAGGTAGCCACTCGCGCCGGCCTCGATGGCGCGCAGGATGTCCTGGTCCGTCTCGTACGTGGTCAGCACCACGACGCGCGTGCCCGGATGTTCGGCCGCGATCGCTCGCGTGGCCGCGACGCCGTCGCCGCCCGGCATGCGCAGGTCCATCAGCACGAGGTCCGGCTTCAGCACGGCGGCGAGCGACACGGCCTCCGGCCCGTTTCCGGCCTGGCCGACCACCTCGATGTCGTCGTAACTCTGCAGCATCCCGCGGATGCCCTCGCGCACGACGGGGTGGTCGTCGGCGAGCAGGATGCGGATCATCCGGCCGCCTCCGACGTCGGAAGCAGCACGACGAGCCGGGTGCCCTGGCCGTCGCCGCTGACGAGGTCGAACGTGCCTCCGGCCTCGCGGACGCGCGATGACATCCCGTCGATCCCGTAACCGTCGCGCGGCGCCGCCGGGTCGAACCCGCGGCCGTCGTCGTGCACGCTGAGGCGCACCTCCCCCGGCTCGTAGCCGAGCGACGCCTCGACCGTGCGGGCGGCGGCGTGCTTGCGCACGTTCGCCAGCGCCTCCTGGAAGACCCGAAGCGCGACCACCTCGACCGCCGGCGACGCAGGTCTCGGCGTACCCAGCACGGTGAACCCGACCGGCACCCCCGTCTCGTCGCCGAAGCGCGCCGCGACCCGCGCGAGCGCCTGGTCGAGGGTGGAGTCGGCCAGGCGCCCCGGCGTGAGCGCCGCGATGATGCGCCGCGACTCCTGAAGGTTCTCCTGCGCGGTCTCGGTCATGAGCTCGACGTGCCGGCGTGCGGAGGCCGGGTCGGCCTCCAACTCGCCCTGCACCGCGTGGCCGAGGGTGATGATGCTCGTGAAACCCTGGGCGAGGGTGTCGTGCATCTCGCGGGCGATGCGCTCGCGTTCGGCCGCGGCGCCCTGCTGCTCGGACAGCTCAGCGATCTCGCGCTGCTGCTCGCGCAGCCGCTCGATGAGAAGGCCGCGCTCGCGGCTCTCCTTGGTGACCGCCGTGATCCGGTTGCTGAAGTAGATCGACACCGCGATGACGAGCACGGTCATGCCGAGCGTGGAGGCCACGTCACCCGGTGCGAGGTCGCCGAGGAACCAGCGCACACCGACGCCGCCCAGGTTGAGCACGACGATCGCTATCGCCGCCGGCACGGCCGACAGCATCAGGAAGAACTGCGGGGACAGCACGAAGAGGGTGACGTTGGACCAGTTGTTCAGCCCGTACGCCACGAAGTAGACCGCGGTGCTGAGCCCGACGTAGACCCACGCGCGCCAGGTGTTGGAGCGTACCCCGGCACGGCTGGGCCGGGCGACGAACCAGTAGAAGGGGAACAGCGCCAGGATCAGCCCGGCAGCCGTGAAGGTCCGGACGACCCCGGTGTAGGGGTTCGCCAGGACCAGCACGACGGCGGCGAGGGTCGCAGCGGCCGAGTAGCCGATCCAGTCGCCGAACCAGCGGTCGTCGAGCCGGTCGGACGGGCTGTCGTCGATGCGGTCGGACGGGCGGGTCACGTTCAGACTGTAGCGTTCTCGGCGCCCGTGGCGGCGTCAGCGCCCGATGCCGACTCGGTCGGCTCGCCGTCCTCCGCCATCGAGGTGCGGCCCGCCGGGTACAGCAGCCCGATGACCGCGACCACCACCATCGCCGCGGCCATCCCCCAGAACGCCCACTGCGCGGCCGACGCGTAGTCGGCGCGGACAGCGTGCAGGATCTGCTCCTGCACGACTTGCGGCAGCGTCGACAGCGCGCTCGAGCGGTCGGAGGCTCCGCTGATCTGGTTCACCGCGTCCTGAGCATTCGCCGCCGAGCCGCCGAACTTCGCGAACGAGGCGGTCAGGAGGTCGGTGAGCCGGGAGGTCACGATGGTCGAGAAGACCGCGATGCCGAGCGCGCCTCCGAAGTTCTTCATCGTCTGGGTCAGCGCGGAGGCCTCTCCGTAACTGGCGCCGACCGCGCGGTTGACGGCGTCGGTCGAGACGGGGGTGAACATCAGACCGATGCCGGCGCCGGCGATGACGAGCGGCGCGGTCTGGGCGTTGAAGAAGAGCACGCCGTTCACCGAGAGGTCAGTGGCGCCCAGCGCGAGCCAGGCGAAGCCCACCGCACCCACGACGCCGCCGAGCAGCACCATCGCCTTCGCACCGTTCCGGTCGAACCGCACGGATCCGATGCGGCTGCCGATGACGAACCCGATGAAGAACTTGAGGAACAGGATGCCGGTCGCCATCGCCGACAGCTGCAGCGACACCTGGCCCCACACGCTGAGGAAGAAGAATGCCGACATGAACGCGATCGAGGCGGACAGCGTCGCCAGCCGCGAGAACAGCACCCCGCGGTCGCGGAACGCCCGCACCTGCACCAGAGGCTGGGCCGACCGCAGTTGCAACCAGCCGAACAGCACGAGCAGGGCGGCTCCGGCGATCAGGCTCGCCAGGACAGCCGGGCTGCCCCAGCCCCACGGGCTCGCCTGCTGGAGGCCGAACACGAGTGCGCCCATCCCGACCGCCACGACGGCGGCGCCGAGCCAGTCGATCCGCTCCTGCTTGCGCGTGGAGGGGCGAGCGGTGAGGGCGACGATCACGAACGAGATCACGGCGATCGGCACGTTGACCCAGAAGATGGAGCGCCAGGTCCACTGCGTGAGGTAGCCTCCCGCGATCGGACCCACCGCGGTCATCGCGCCGGTGATGGTGAAGAAGATCGCCATCGCCCGGCCACGCCGTTCGCGCGGGAATCCCTCGACGACGATGCCGATCGCGGCGGGGAACATGATCGCACCGCTGACGCCCTGCAGCGCACGGGCGCCGACCAGCCAGGCCTCGGCGAGATCGCCGGACGGGGTCAGACCGCACAGCAGCGACGTGATGCCGAAGCCGGCGATGCCGATGAGGGCCATCCGCTTGTGCCCGACGACGTCGGCGACCCGGCCGCCGAGCAGGAAGAATGCGGCGGTCGTGAGCAGGTAGACGTTGACCGCCCACTGCATGCCGTCGTGGCTGAGACTTAGGTTCTGCTGGATGGTCGGGGCGGAGAGCGCGACGATCGTCTGGTCGATCGTCGTCATCGAGACGGCGAGGATGAGGCCGACTAGCGCCGGCTTCGACGAGGATGCGGGATTCATGTATCCAGCGTCGCCGGATCGGCGCGGCGGCGGCACCGGCGGACGGTGGTCAGCGGTGTCCACCGATCGGTGGACACCGCTGCCGATCGGCGCCGGCCGCCGCCGGGCCATGCCGTACACTCGGCTCGCAACCAAGGGAGACGACCATCAGCGAGAACACCGCCGCGCCACTGCAGCCCACCTATCCGCAGCAGCCTGCGCCCGCACCGATTCCGAGAAGCCGGATGAGCACCGCGCGAGTCCTCGGGATCGTCGGATTCGCTCTTTCGTTCATCGGGTTCCTCAACATCGGCGGCCTGGTCCTCTGCATCATCGCCCTGGTGAAATCCCGTCGCGCCGGCGAGCGCAACGGTTTCGCCGTGGCGGGCATCGTGGTCGCCGTCGTGACGATCCTCTTCGTCGCGCTGATTCTCGCCCTGCTGATCCCGCTGCTCGTGCACGCGGCACAGGAATGCAATCGACTCGGATACGGCACACACGTGGTCGGCGAGACCACCTACACGTGCACGCCGACCGGATTCAGCGCCTCGACCCGAGGCTGACGCCGTCAGTCCACGTCGTAGGTGAGGTGCGTCGCGTTCGACGTGACCACGACCTCCCGCTGCGTCAGTGTGCGCCGCGGGGCGTCCACGAACAGCGGGGTCCCAGCGCCGAGGATGATCGGCGAGAGATGCAGGATGAGCGTGTCCACCAGGCCGGAGGCGACCGCCGACGCGACGAGCGCGCCTCCCCCCATCACCACCACGTCGAGGTCGTCCCCTTTCGCCTCCGACTGCGCCTCGGCGCTGGCGCGGGCGACGGCGATCGCGTCGGCGAGGCCGGCGGTCGCGAACGTCCAGTCGAGCCCGGTCAGCCGCACGTGCTCGGGCGGTGCGCTCGTGACGACGACGAACGGAGGCTTGCCGACCTCCGTCGCGCCGTAGCCGAGCTCGTCGCTCCATCCGTCGGGCGCGTCGATGACGTCGAAGAGCCTCCGGCCCATGACGACGGCGCCCGAGCGCGCGTTGCAGGCCTCCAGGATGCGCTGGTCGTCCGGGTCGTCGGAGAACACCCACCGGTGCAAGGGCTCACCGCCGGTGCCGAGGCCGTTGCCCGGGCCCGCGTCGGGCCCGGTGACGAAGCCGTCGAGCGAGACGGTGATGTCGGCGATGATGCGTGTCATCGGGCTCACACCCTCGCCAGCAGCTCGTCGAGCTTCTCGTAGCCCTCGGTCATGCCGTACTCCATGCCCTCGGCGACCATGGCCTCCAGCGCCTCTTTGGAGGGGAAGACGGAGTGGCCGACCAGGCGCGAGCGGCCTTCCGGGAGCGACTCGAATCGCAGGAGGTCGAGGCTGACCTCGTTCGGCGCGCCCAGGTACTCGAACGTCTGGATGATCAGCTCGTTCTCGACGACCGTGTGGATGACGCCGCGGAACGCGTAGACGTTCCCGTCGGGGTCGGTCTGCTCGAAGCCGTAGCCTCCGCCTGTGCGGAAGTCCCAGTGGGTGATCGCGTTGTCGAGGCTGCGCGGCCCGATCCACTGCACGTAGAGCTCGGGGTCGGCGTGCGCCCGGAAGACCGCCTCCACCGGGGCCTCGAACTCGCGGGTGATGTCGGCGTACGAGGTGCCGGGTACGGCATCGATGACGACGGGGTTGCTCATGATTCCTTCTCCTTCGTTCCTCTGCTCGGTTCTGCTGCGACGAGGAGGCCGTCGAGCGCCCGGTAGCGCGCCTCGGCCTCCAGCCGGTACCGGTCGATCCACGAGGTGAGCCGCTGCAGGGCCGCGGCGTCCAGATGGACGGGGCGGCGCTGCGCCTCGCGCGTTCGCCACACCAGGCCGGCGCCCTCGAGCACGCTGATGTGCTTGGACACCGCCTGGAGCGTGATGTCGAACGGCTCGGCCAGTTCGTTGACCGTCGCGGGACCCCGGCTGAGGCGGGCGACGATCGCTCGCCGCACCGGATCCGACAGTGCCGCGAAAGCCCTGTCGAGCGAGTCCTGCTCCATTAGTCAATCACCTCGTTGATCAATCGCTTGATTGACTAAAGGATAGAGCGATGCACCAAGAGAGTCAACCCTCCGCAGATCAGGAGGTCACGGCTGCGTCCTCGACACCGGGGACCGCCCCCGTGTAGTCGCCGATGCGCTCCAGTCCGTCGGTCGTGGCCGACACGTGGCCGCCGACGACCACGGCGCGGGCTCCGGATGCGACGGCGGCCGCGAGGCCGGCCTCGGCGTCTTCGAACACGACGCACCGATCGATCGGAACACCGAGCTGCGAGGCGGCGAGCAGGTAGCACGACGGGTCGGGCTTGCCGCGCTCGACGTCCTCGGCGGCGACGAGCACCGCCGGGATGCCGACGCCCGCGGCGTTCAGCCGGGCGATCGCGAGTTCGCGCGGCGCGCTCGTCACTACGGCGACCGGAGCGCCGCTCTCGGCGAGCGCCGCGAGCAGTCGCCGTGCGCCCGGCACCTCCACGATGCCGTCGGTGCGGGCGACCTCCTCGGCGAGCAGCCCGGCGACGAGTTCGGCGCGCGTCGCGTCGGTCAGCGCCGGCAAGAAGTGGGCGACCGTGTCGCCCGCCTGCCGGCCGTGCGCGTAGGCGAGGACGACCTGTGGATCGAGCCCGTGACGCACCGAGAACTCCGTCCACACCGCCTCGACCACCGTGTGCGAGTCGACGAGGGTGCCGTCCATGTCGAAGAGGTATCCGCCTGCGCTGCTGTCCATCCGACCAGCCTAGGCGGGTCGGATGGCGCGTTCAGCGGCCGCCGGCGCGTGCGTCCTGCGCCGCGCGAAGATCGGCGAGAGCGCGATCGGTCTCGCGGGTGACGCGACCTCCGCGTGCGGCGACCGCCGCGGGCAGCCAGTCGCTCAAGAGGAAGCGGCGGCGGCGCGGCGGGACGATCTCCCCGCCGCTGGTCTTGACCGGGCGGGCCACCCAGCCGTGTTCGATGCCTTGTGCCCAGGTAGTGTTTGCCATGTCCTCTACATTACGATCGACAATATTCGGCCACGAGATGGCTTTGAGTCTATCTTCGTAAACATTCGGCCAGTACACTGTGGTGCATGTTGAAGAGTGTTGCCGTGCCGATCATCGACGGTTTCGCGATGTTCGAGTTCGGCGTGATCTGCGAGGTGTTCGGGCTCGACCGCAGCTATGCCGGCCTCGAACCGTTCGACTTCCGCGTCTGCTCGGCGAACCCGGGTGAGCCGATCCGCAACGAGACCGGCGTGTCCATGACGGCGCCCTACGGTCTGCAGGCCATGGAGGACGCCGACCTCATCGCGGTTCCCGCCGCAGCCATCCGCGACGAATACCCGGAGGAGCTGCTCGAGGGTCTCCGCCGCGCTCACGCCCGCGGGGCGATCCTGCTCAGCGTCTGCTCCGGCGCGTTCGTGCTCGGGGCGGCGGGCCTCCTCGACGGCCGGGAGTGCTCGACGCACTGGCGCCATGCGGACGCCCTGCAGCGACGGTTCCCGCTCTCCCGCGTCAATCCCGATGTGCTGTTCATCGACGACGGCACGATCATCACCAGCGCGGGCACCTCCGCGGGCATCGACGCCTGCCTCCACCTGGTGCGCCGCGAACTCGGCAGCGCGGTCGCCAACACGATCGCGCGCAACATGGTCGTCCCGCCGCAGCGCGACGGCGGCCAGCGCCAGTACATCGAGAAGCCGCTCTCCGACTGCGAGGACGACACCTTCAGCGAACTGCTCGACCACCTGACGGACACGCTCGACGAGAGCCACACCGTCTCCGGGCTCGCCGCGCGCGCCCACATGTCGACGCGCAGTTTCTCGCGCCGCTTCGTCGCCGAGACCGGCGTGCCTCCCATGCAGTGGCTGACCACGCAGCGCGTGCTGCACGCCCGGCTGCTGCTCGAGACGACGGACCTGCCGGTCGACGAGGTCGCCCGGCGCAGCGGGTTCGGCAGCGCGACGCTGCTCCGGCACCACTTCGACTCCGAAGTGGGTGTGCCGCCGACGCGGTACCGCGCAGCGTTCGCCCAGCGCTGAGCCACCGCGGCGCGACCTCGACCCACCTCCACCGCCTCCGACCGAAGGACAGCCATGGCCACGCAGATCCAGTACGACCGCCTCGGAGGCCCGGAGGTGTTAGAGGTCGCCGCGGTGCCCGACCCGGTGGCGCCGGCCGACGGTGTCGTGATCGACGTCCGCGCGGCCGGTGTGAACCCGATCGACGGCAAGCTGCGCAGCGGCAGCCGGCCGAGCGCCCCGATCACGGAGCCGCGCGTGCCGGGAAGCGACGCCGCGGGCGTGGTGCTCTCAGTCGGTGCCGACGTGACCGACTGGGCTCCGGGCGACGAGGTGGTGGTGCGCGACGCCCGCGGCGCGTACACGACCCGCCTGGTCGCGCCGGCCTCCCACCTCGTGCGCAAGCCCGCGGCGGTGAGCTGGGAGGAGGCCGCGGCGATCGGTGTGCCGGCCGGAACCGCCTATCAGGCACTCGTGTCGCTGGGCGTCGGCGACGGCACCACGCTGCTCATCCACGGCGGCTCCGGCAGTGTCGGACGGGCCGCCATCCAGCTGGCCCGGCGGATGGGGGCGACCGTGGTGGCGACGGCGTCGCCCGCGAACCACGACCGGCTGCGCGAGCTCGGCGCCCTCCCCGTCGCCTACGGCCCCGGGCTGCTGGACCGCCTCCGCGAGGCCGCGCCTCAGGGCTACGACCGCATCCTCGACGCGATCGGCACCGACGAGGCGCTCGAAGCCTCGTTCGCACTGGTCGACGACCGGTCGCGCATCGGCACGATCGTGGTCGGGCCGCGCGCCGCCGAGCTGGGCATCCGGGCCTGGGGAGGCGGCAACCCCGTGCCCCTGACGGCGGAAGAGCTCCGCCTGCGCGCCGAGGCCTACCCGCTCGTGCTCGGCCTGATCGCCGAAGGCGCGTTCCAGGTCGACATCGCCCGCACGTTCCCTCTGACGGAGGCCGTGGAAGCCGCCCGCCTGGTCGAGGGAGGCCACCCCGGCGGCAAGGTCGTGCTCGCTCTCTAGCTGTAGTGCCCAGGGACGTTGTTTGATCTGGCATCCGTGACATAGCGAGAACCTCCGGGCCAGAGTGGGAGTT
>NZ_JBVQSP010000008.1:0-146169 GCF_055720965.1 Leifsonia sp. PARNA 1/14 | reverse complement strand
GCCCGGCCGATGGCCGGGCTCTCTCTAAGTAACCACTGTCGCGACTCATCTAGAACATATGTCCCGACTCATCACACGGTGGATCTGAGGGGACTCGAACCCCTGACCCCCTGCATGCCATGCAGGTGCGCTACCAGCTGCGCCACAGACCCGTATTCAGTTCGTTCAGTGTTTCCCGGGGCTCCCCGGGCAACTCATTCAGCCTACTACACGCGGGCTGCGCAACGAAAATCGGACGCGCAGCCCGGGCGTGCCTAGTCCGCGGTGTGCACCGGCAGCTCGAGCGGGAGGACCGGGCAGTCCTTCCACAGGCGCTCGAGTGCGTAGTACATGCGGTCCTCCTCGTGGAAGACGTGGACCACGAGGTCGCCGAAGTCCAGGAGGATCCAGCGACCCTCCGCCTTGCCCTCACGACGCAGCGTACGCACCCCCGCGTCGTTGAGGCGGTCCTCCACCTCGGAGGCGATGGCGATGACGTTGCGTTCCACAGAGCCGGACACCAGGAGGAACGCGTCGGTCAGCGGGAGCGGACCGGACACGTCGAGCGCGACGAGGTCGATGCCCCCCTTCGCGTCGGCGGCGGCTGCCGCGATCTGCAGGATGTCCCGGGCGTGCGGGGAGGCGGTCACAGAGAGTCCTTCACGATTGAGCTGGCCGACGTCGAACGGGGCGCCGTCGAAGGGGTCAGTGGAGCACGCGTCATCAGAACACGTTGAGCACGTATGCCGCGATCAGGAGGCCGATCACGCCGACCGCGAGCACACCCGCGGTGACCATGAGCACGACGGGCAGCGTATTGCCGCGCTTCTTCGGCGGCGCGATCACTCCCCGCGTCGACGTGTGGGTGCTGATGGCGCGCGAGGCACGGACCGGCGCGACCTCGGAGGTGTTGAACTCGTTCTCTTCGCCGTCGAGCAGGCGGTCGATATCGGACGAGTCGATGCGATCGTGCGCGCCCGTCGAACCGAGCGTGCGCGGGAGGTCGATCGAGCCTGTCACCAGGATCTCGCCTGTGCTCGTCAGCGGGCCGGTCGCATCGGCCTGCGGAAGCGTCGGGAGGATGAGGGCGTTGGTCGTGGTCGCCGCAGTCGAGTGCCCGACGTTGCGGGAAGTGATCGGCCCGGAGCCGTCCTCCAGCTCGGCCGCGGTCGACCAGTGGCCGGTCGGCGGAGTGAACGGGCGGCGCTCCTGGACCGAAAGGTCGTCGTCGGCGTCGTCGACCTCCACCGGCACCGGCCCGGCAGTCGGAGCCGGAGCGGCGGCAATGGGCGCCGACGCCGTCGGGGCACCGAAGGCAGTGAAAACGGACGTCGCGGACGAGCTCACGTCGGTGTCGGGAACCGAGCCCGGCACGCGCGCACTCGCGGGAGCCGGAGCCGCCTGCGGTTCGGCCGGCGCGCCATCCGCATCCTGCGTGAAGGAGACCGGGAAGACCGGATCGGCGATCGCCGGGGAATGGTTCGCCTGCTGGTTCGCCGCCTGGGCTTGCAGCATCGCGCGCATCTCGCGACGGGTCAGCGTGCGCTCACCCGTCGAATCGCCCACTTCGTCGGAGGACGGAGACTCCGCGGTGGGGAATGCGGCCGGGCGGGCGACAGCCGCCGGTACCACGGCCATCGGCTGCGTCACCGGCTCGGGCTTCGACGGATCGGGCGCCTGACGGAACAGGTCGAACGCCGCGGCGTCGGAGCTGGCGTCGTCGTCGGCGCGCTGGGGGACGCTGAAGAGGAGGCTGTCGAAGCTGCCCGTGCCGGACGGCGACGACACACCCGGCTCGGCGAACGCGGAGGCCGGGATCGCGGGCGGCTCGTCGGCCTGCGCGGCTCCGGGAGTGGTCGACATCTCGGGAATCTCGCCCGCAGGAGTCGTCTCGGAGGTACCGGCACGGCGCGCCGCTTGGCGCGCGGCGGTGCGCTCGTTCTCTCTGGCCTGTCGCCGCGTCTGCGGCGGCTGGCTCGCTTCCGCTGGCTCTTCAGGCCAAGACGTCATGCCACGCTCCGATACAAGTGATGTTTGGAGATGTACTGGACCACCCCGTCGGGGACGAGGTACCAGACGGGGAATCCCCTGCTCACCCGGCTCCGGCAGTCGGTGGACGAGATCGCCAGGGCCGGAACTTCCAACAAGCTTACGTCTTGTTTCGGCAATCCAGAAATATTGAGGTCATGTCCCGGACGACTCACAGCCACGAAGTGCGCGAGCTTCCAGAGTTCGTCGATGTCGCGCCAGCTGAGGATCTGTGCGATGGCATCTGCGCCGGTGATGAAGAACAGCTCGGCGTCCGGACGCTCGTCGCGGAGATCGCGAAGGGTGTCGATGGTGTACGTCGGCCCCACACGGTCGACATCGACGCGACTCACCGTGAACCGCGGGTTGGAGGCCGTCGCGATCACCGTCATGAGATAGCGGTGCTCGGCGGGGGTCACCTCGCCCTTCTGCCAGGGCTGGCCGGTCGGGACGAACACGACCTCATCGAGATCGAACGACTGCGCGACCTCGCTCGCGGCGACCAGGTGGCCATGATGGATCGGATCGAACGTGCCGCCCATCACGCCGATGCGCGGGCGGCTCTTCTCGGTCAGCTCCATGCCGGGAGGCGGCTCAGTGCCCCTGGGTCGGGTGGCCGGTGCCGTGGTGCGTGGCACCCGGTGCGCCGGCGTGCGACGCGGCATCCGCTGCCGACCGGTGGCTGTGCCGGTTCGCGACGTCACGGTAGCTGAACAGGACACCGAGCAGCGCCAGGAAGATGACGATGGCGATCGTGCCGTACGCCCAGGTGGGCATGGGCAGCTCGACGTGGGTCTCCGCTGCCGCGAGGATGGTCGTCAAGTGGGACATCGGTGGGTTCCTTTCGGGGCGCTGTGGCCTCGGCGCTCGGGCGTGGCCGTTGTTCAGTCTAGTGGTCGGTCACCCGCGGATCTGGCCGGACCCGCGGACGATCCACTTGGTGCTCGTCAGCTCCGGCAGGCCCATCGGGCCGCGGGCGTGCAGCTTCTGGGTGGAGATGCCGACTTCGGCGCCGAACCCGAACTCTCCCCCGTCGGTGAACCGTGTCGACGCGTTGACCATCACGACGGCCGAATCGACCTCGGCGAGGAATCGGTCGGCGTTGCCGAGGTCGTTCGTGACGATCGCCTCGGTGTGCTGGGTCGAGTAGCGCCGGATGTGCGCGATCGCGGCGTCGAGGTCGTCGACGACCCGCACCGAGATGTCGAGGCTCATGTGCTCGGTGGCGTAGTCCTCGTCCGTCACCGGCACTCCGCCGGGCGCGAACGGCAGCGCCGTCTCGTCGGCGTGGATGGTGACCCCGGCCTCCGCGAGCGAGCCCAGCACGGCGGGGAGCAGGCGCTCGGCCGCCGCCCGGTGCACGAGCAACGTCTCCACCGCGTTGCAGACGCTCGGGCGCTGCACCTTGGCGTTGCGGACGATGTCGACCGCCCAGTCTTCGCGCGCGCTCTCGTCGAGCACGATGTGCACGACCCCGGCGCCGGTCTCGATGACCGGAACGCTCGACTGGGTCACGACCGCCTGGATGAGGTCGGCGCTCCCGCGCGGGATCAGCACATCGACCAGCCCGCGGGCCCGCATCAGCTCGTTCGCGCCATCGCGCCCGAACTCGTCGATGGTCTGGGCGGCGTCCGCCGGCAGACCGGCGCCGGCAAGCGCCTCCCGCACCACCCCGACGAGCACCTGATTGGTGTTGAGGGCGGCGGTGCCTCCGCGCAGGACCACCGCATTGCCACTCTTGATCGCGAGCGAAGCGATGTCGATGGTGACGTTCGGGCGCGCCTCGTAGATGGCGCCGACGACGCCGAACGGCACGCGGGTCTGCGCGATCTTCACGCCGTTCGGGAGGTCGCTGCCGCGCACCACCTGCCCGACCGGGTCGGTCAGGCCCACGACCTCCAGCACCGCATCGGCGAGATTCTGGAGGCGCGCAGGGGTCAGCGTCAGCCGGTCGAGCAGGCCCGCCGAGAGGCTGTTCTCGCGGCCGTTGGCGAGGTCGAGCTCGTTCGCCGTGAGGATGCTCTGCTCAGCCGCGAGGACGCCGGAGGCGATGGCCCGCAGTGCGGCGTTCTTCTGCTCCGTCGTCGCCGTCGCGAGCGCCAGCGAAGAGGCCTTGGCCGCGGTGAGACGATCGGCGAGCGAGACCGGGACGGCGATGGTCGAAGACATGGGTCAAGTCTAGGCCGTGGCGATGTCAGCGGTTCGGAGGTCGTCCACGCTGGGCGCAGGAGCGAACCAGGTGCCGACCGGCTCGCCGCGCAGGGCGTCGGCGACGAGCGTCGTCGCAGTGAGGATGACCGCCGTGCCCTGCTCTGCCGCCTGGCGCGCGGCGGACACCTTGGTCAGCGCTCCCCCGGTGCCGACGCCGGAGAGGCCGGTCGACCCGATCTCGACGCCGGCGAGCTCGTCGCCCCACCCGACCACTTCGATGCGCTCCGCGCCCTCCTCTTGCGGAGGCTTGGTGTAGAGCGCATCGACGTCGGAGAGCAGGACGAGCAGGTCGGCCTCCACGAGCAGGGCGACGAGGGCCGCGAGCCGGTCGTTGTCGCCGAAGCGGATCTCGTGAGTGGCGACCGTGTCGTTCTCGTTGACGATCGGGAGGATGCGCAGGTCGAGCAGCCGTTCCATCGCGCGCTTCGCGTTGCTGCGGTGGGTCGGGTTCTCCATGTCGCCCGCCGTCAGCAGCACCTGACCCGCCACGATCTCGTAGCGGTCGAGGCTGTCCTGATAGCGGTAGATGAGCACGTTCTGGCCGACCGCGGCGGCGGCCTGCTGAGTCGCCAGGTCGGTCGGGCGGGCGTCGAGCGACAGGTACGGGATGCCGGTCGCGATCGCGCCGGAGGACACCAGGATGACCTGCGTGCCGCGGCCGTGAGCCTCGGCGAGGGCGTCGACGAGCGGGCCGATCTGCCCCGCGTTCTCGCCGCTGATGGAGGACGAGCCGACCTTCACGACGATCCGTCGGGCGGTCGGGACCTGGGCGCGCTCGTCGATCGTCATTCCCGGCCCGTCCCGCCTTCCGCCTCGCTCCGGGAACCGGAGTCGTCGCCGTCGTAGTCGTCGTAGTCGTCGTCCTGCCAGAGCCCGGCCTCCTTCTCGCGGAGCAGCTCGGCGCGGGCCTCGGCCTTGCCGTCCATCCGGTCGAAGTAGTCTTCGCGGCGCTGCGCCCTGGTCGGGCGGTGACTCGCGTCGATGCGGGCGTCGGTGCCACGCGGTGACGTCATCAACTCTGCCGTGGAGGTCAGAGTCGGCTCCCAATCGAACACCACGCCATTGTCACGGCCGATCACGACCGTCGACCCGGCGACCGCGCCCGCGGTGAAGAGACGGTCCTCGACTCCGAGCTTGGCCAGCCGGTCGGCGAGATAGCCGACGGCCTCGTCGTTGGCGAAGTCGGTTTGCGCCACCCAGCGCTCGGGCTTGGCGCCGAGGATCCGGTACACCGGGCCGTCTGAGCCGCCCTCGACCTTCACGGTGAACCCGGAGTCGTCGACGGCCTTCGGGCGGATCACGATCCGTGGGCGAATCTCGGCCTCTGCGGCCTCGGCCGCCCTGGCCTCCTCCACCAGTTCGGCGAGGGCGAACGAGAGCGCACGGAGGCCCTCGTGGCTGACCGTGGAGATCTCGAACACCCGGTAGCCGCGCGCCTCCAGGTCGGGACGGACGAAGTCGGCGAGCTCGCGGGCGTCTGGCACATCGATCTTGTTGAGCGCGATCAGCTGCGGGCGGTCGAGCAGCGGCACCTGGCCCTCGGGCACAGGGTAGGCCGCGAGCTCGCCGCGGATGACCTCCAGGTCGCTGAGCGGATCGCGCCCGGGCTCGAGCGTCGCGCAGTCGAGCACGTGCAGCAGGGCCGAGCAGCGCTCGACGTGCCGCAGGAACTCGAGACCGAGGCCACGACCTTCGCTCGCGCCCTCGATGAGACCGGGGACGTCGGCCACGGTGTAGCGCACGTCGCCGGCCTGCACGACGCCGAGGTTGGGGTGCAGCGTCGTGAACGGGTAATCGGCGATCTTCGGCTTCGCCGCCGACAGTGCGGCGATGAGGCTCGACTTGCCCGCTGACGGATAGCCGACGAGCGCCACGTCGGCGACCGTCTTGAGCTCCAGGAGGACATCGCCCTCCCAGCCGGGGGTGCCGAGCAGGGCGAAGCCAGGAGCCTTGCGCTTGGTGGTCGCGAGGGCCGCGTTGCCGAGCCCACCGAGACCGCCGGCCGCTGCGACGTAGCGCATGCCGGGCTCGGTCAGGTCGACGAGCTCCTCGCCGTCGGCCGATTTGACCACGGTGCCGACCGGCACGGAGAGCTCCAGCTCGCCGCCGGTGTGGCCGCTGCGGTGGTCGCCCATCCCGAAGCCGCCGTTGTCGCTGGAACGGTGCGGGTGCCGGTGATAGCCGAGCAGCGTCGTGACCTGGGGGTCGGCGACGAGCACGATGTCGCCGCCGTTGCCGCCGTTGCCGCCGTCGGGGCCGGCGAGCGGCTTGAACTTCTCACGGCGCACGGAGACGCACCCGTTGCCGCCGTTGCCCGCACGCAGGTGAAGCGTCACGCGGTCGACGAACGTGGCCATGGGTACTCCTCAGATCTGAAGTGAAACGACGGATGGGCGGGCCGAAGCCCGCCCATCCGTGAAGTGCAGTCGTGGGTGAGGCTCAGGCCTCGACGGCCACGATGTTGACGACCTTGCGGCCGCCCTTGTTGCCGAACTCGACCGAGCCCGCCGCGAGGGCGAACAGGGTGTCGTCGCCACCGCGGCCGACGTTGACGCCCGGGTGGAAGTGGGTGCCGCGCTGGCGGACCAGGATCTCGCCGGCGTTGACGGTCTGGCCGCCGAAGCGCTTCACGCCGAGGCGCTGCGCGTTCGAGTCACGACCGTTGCGAGTGGAACTCGCGCCCTTTTTGTGTGCCATGTCTTCTTCTCCTCGAGAGGTTCTCTGTCGGCTACTTGATGCCGGTGATCTTGACGCGCGTGAGCTCCTGGCGGTGGCCCTGGCGCTTCTTGTAGCCGGTCTTGTTCTTGAACTTCTGGATGACGATCTTCGGGCCGCGCAGGTCGCCGAGGACCTCGGCGGTCACCTTCACCTTGGCGAGGGACTTCGCGTCGGAGGTGATCTTGTCACCGTCGACGAGCAGGACGGCGGCCAGCTCGACGTTGCCGTTCTTGTCGGCCTTGATGCGGTCCATCGTCACGATGGTGCCGACCTCGACCTTCTCCTGCCGGCCACCGGCGCGCACAACTGCGTAAACCACTTTCACGTACCTTTTCGTCGGGGATCAGCTCCCGGCGACGCCGTGGACCTGTCCTGCTCTTGTTTGTTCAGGGAGTTACTGGTGAGCTCGCGCCCGCCGATGGCGGCGGGTGGCTCTCAGAAAACCGCGAGGGTGTACCAGCCTACCGGCACACACCAACGGTCAACTTTACCCGACGCCGCACGACCCGTCAATTCAGCGAGGGGGCGTCGAGACCGTCCGGCACCCTTGTCGGAGCCGGTTCCTAGAATCATTCTATGACGGTCCTGATCGATCCCCCGGCATGGCCCGCCCACGGCATGTTGTGGTCCCACCTGGTCAGCGACTCCTCGCTCGACGAGCTGCACGCGTTCGCGGCCGCGGCGGGCGTGCCCGCGCGCGCGTTCGACCTCGACCACTACGACGTCCCCGACCGCCGCTATGACGAACTCGTCGCCGCAGGAGCCGTGCCCGTGGATGGCAAGCAACTGGTGTCCCGGCTCATCGCCAGCGGCCTGCGCGTGCGCGCACGCGACCGCGTCCGCCGTCACTGAGGTGCGACCGCGGACGATACCGGAGGCGTGATCAGGCGTCGCGCTGATCGCCCGCGAGCTCCCCGCCGGTGATGACGGCGGTGCTGGCGCGACGGCCGCGGCTACGGCCCTGACCGGCCGCCTTCGGGTGCGGGAGGGCGTCGAGCACGGAGTCGAGCAGGAGCTCGGTCTCCACGGCCGACGGTGCGGCGGCGTGAGGGTGCGGCTCGGTGGGCGCAGGCAGGTCGATCAGCGGGAGGTCGACGTGCACGGCGGCCTCCGGCTCGGCCGCGGCGTCGGACACGACAGCGTCGGCCTCGATAGCGCCGGCCTCGACAGCGCCGGCTTCCTTCGCGGCCGGCTCGGCCTGCTCGTCCGCGCTCTCGGGGCGCTGCTCGTCGCGCTGACCCTTGCTCTTGCGCCGGCGCTTCTTGGGCGCGGCTTCTGCAGCCGGAGCCGCCTGCGCGGCGCCTGCGTTCTCGGCGGCAGGGGCCTGGGCCTCGCCGGCGGGTGCGCCCTCGCCCTCGTGGTGCAGGTGCAATGTGGAGGCCGCGATCTGCGCGAGCGCGTTCTTGGCGTCGTCAGTGATGGCGTGCGTGCCGTTGCCGGAGTGCGGGGCGCTCGAGGGTGCCTGGCCGCCGCTGTTGCTGCCACTGCGACCACGGCGCCGCTCGTTCTGCGGCTGCTGCTGCGGCTGACGGTGCTTCACGACCGGGTCGTGGTGCACGATCACGCCACGGCCGGCGCACACCTCGCAGGCCTCGCTGAAGGTCTCCAGCAGGCCGAGGCCGAGCTTCTTGCGGGTCATCTGCACGAGGCCCAGCGAGGTGACCTCGGCCACCTGGTGCTTGGTCCGGTCGCGGCTCAGGCACTCGATGAGTCGCCGCAGCACGAGGTCGCGGTTGGACTCCAGCACCATGTCGATGAAGTCGACGACGATGATGCCGCCGATGTCGCGGAGCCGGAGCTGGCGGACGATCTCCTCCGCGGCCTCCAGGTTGTTCTTGGTGACGGTCTCCTCGAGGTTGCCGCCCGAGCCCACGAACTTGCCCGTGTTGACGTCGACGACGGTCATCGCCTCGGTGCGGTCGATGACCAGCGAGCCTCCCGACGGAAGCCAGACCTTGCGCTCCAGCGCCTTCTCGATCTGCTCGGTGACCCGGAACTCGTCGAACGCGTCGCGGTCACCGGTGTAGGCCTCCACACGGTCGATCAGGTCGGGCGCGACCTGGCGCAGGTAGCTCTCGATGGTCTGGCGCGCGTCGTCGCCGGCGATGACCAGCTTCTGGAAGTCTTCGTTGAAGACGTCGCGGATGATCTTGATGAGCAGGTCGGGCTCGCTGTGCAGGAGAGCGGGCGCCTGCTGCGTCTCGACCTGGCGGCTGATGTCCGCCCACTGCGCCGTCAGGCGGGTCACGTCGAGTGTGAGCTGCTCCTCGGTCGCGCCCTCGGCGGCCGTGCGCACGATCACGCCGGCGTTCTCGGGCAGCACCTCTTTGAGGATCTTCTTGAGGCGTGAGCGCTCGGTGTCGGGGAGCTTGCGGCTGATGCCGTTCATAGAGCCGTTCGGCACGTAGACCAGGTAGCGGCCCGGCAGCGAGATCTGGCTCGTGAGCCGTGCGCCCTTGTGCCCGACAGGGTCTTTCGTGACCTGCACCAGCACGCGGTCGCCGGCCTTCAGCGCCAGCTCGATGCGGCGCGGCTGGTTGCCCGTCTCGACGGCGTCCCAGTCGACCTCGCCGGAGTAGAGCACGGCGTTGCGGCCGCGGCCGATGTCGACGAACGCGGCCTCCATGCTCGGCAGCACGTTCTGTACGCGGCCGAGATAGACGTTCCCGATGAGGGAGGCCTCCTGCGATCGGGCGACGTAGTGCTCGACCAGCACCTTGTCCTCCAGAACACCGATCTGGATGCGGCCGCCCTTCGAGCGGACGACCATCTGCCGATCGACCGACTCGCGGCGGGCGAGGAACTCGGCCTCGGTGATGACAGGGCGACGGCGACCGGCGTCGCGGCCGTCGCGCCGGCGCTGCTTCTTGGCCTCCAGGCGGGTGGAGCCCTTGACCTTCTGCGGCTCGGTGATCAACTCGGGCTCGCGCGGAGCACGCACCTTGACGACGGTGTTCGCCGGATTGTTCGCCTCGTCGCGGCCGTTCTCGCCGGCCCGGCGGCGCGAACGACGGCGGACCGAGCCGGACGGCTCCTCGTCGGGAAGCGGCGGCAGCGGCAGGATGTCGGGCGCCTGGAACAGCAGCGTCGTCGGCGGGAGGCCGGGCACGTAGGCGGCGGCGCCCTCCTGTTGGTCGCCGCGCCTGTCCGGCAGCGCCGGAGGCTCGTGACCGTCGGAGGTGGCGACCACCGTGACGGCCGCCTGCTCCTCGGTCACAGCGATCGTCGCATCGGGAGCCTCGGCGGTCGCTTCGGTGCCGCCAGGAGCCTGCTCGACCGCGACCTGTTCGGCCGCGACCTCGCGCTCCTCGGCGAACACCGGAGTCTCGGCCGTACCGGCCGGCCTGCTGACCCGTCTGCCTCCGAAGAGGCTGCGGCGCCTACGCCCTCCTGCGCTCTGATCGTTGCTGTTCGTGTTGTCGATATTCTCGTTTTCCACCATCGCTGGTGCACTCCTCGACCGGCGGCGGCAACCCGCTCGCCGGGTACTCTCCGTCGGAGGCGCCGCGTGCGGCCCCCTCCGTAATCCTTGATCGGACGGCGGGTGCTCGTGGCACCGTCCGTCCGGCTTTCACTTGTCTTGTGCCGGTCATGAGCGACCGGCCTTTCATTCGGGCGCACCTGGCGCCCTCAAGCCTTCTTCAGTGTCGGCCGACGTGGTGTCGGGACGACTTATCCAATGATTATCGCATGTCGGGAGCGTTCGCCCGGTGCGACCCGCGTTCACAGAAGCGCCGCGTCGCGTCATGCCATAATCCGACTGTGCCTGCCTCGAAGACCGCGCCCACCGCACCGACGACCGACCCCGCACCCGCGACGTACCGTCGTCCGACCGCACTCGCCATCTTCCTGATCGTGGCCGGCGCGATCGGCCTCTGGGCCGCCTGGATGCTCACGGTGGACAAGTTCGACCTGCTCGAGAACGCGAACGCTCAGCTCTCCTGCAACTTCAACGTGCTCGTCGGCTGCAGCAAGAACCTGAACTCGTGGCAGGGATCGCTGCTGGGCTTCCCGAACCCGCTCCTCGGTCTCGGTGGCTGGACGGCGACGATCGCGGTCGGTGTCGGCCTCTTCGCCGCCGGCCGCTTCGCCCGCTGGTACTGGATCGCCTTCAACGTCGGCGTCGTGCTCGCCCTCGTGCTCGTCATCTTCCTGATCACCCAGTCGCTCACCGTGCTCAACGTGCTCTGCCCCTGGTGCATGGTCACCTGGACGGTGACCATCCCGACCTTCTGGGCCGTGACGCTCTACAACCTCAAGGAGGGGCACATCCCCGTGCCCGAGCGCGCACGGAAACTCTTCGGCACGCTCTACGGCTGGGTGCCCCTGATCACCATCGTCAGCTACGCGATCGTGGCGATCCTGGCGCAGATCCAGCTCGACTGGATCCACCGCGCCTTCGTCTGAGCCGCCCGGACGCACGAGAAGGGGCTCCCGACCATCCGGTCGGGAGCCCCTTCTGCCAGGTCGCCGAGCGAGTGCTCAGCCGAACCAGAGCACGAGCTCGCGCTCTGCCGACTCGGGCGAGTCGGAGCCGTGCACCAGGTTCTGCTGCACCTTGAGTCCCCAGTCGCGAGCCAGGTCGCCGCGGATCGTGCCCGGCAGGGCCGTCGTGGGGTCGGTGGCGCCGGCGAGCGAGCGGAAGCCCTCGATCACGCGGTTGCCCGCCACGCGCAGGGCGACGATCGGACCCGACTCCATGAACTCGACGAGGGGCTCGTAGAAGGGTTTGCCCTCGTGCTCGGCGTAGTGCTTCGCGAGCAGCTCGCGGTCGGCCTGCAGCATGCGCACGTCGACGAGGGAGTAGCCCTTCGCCTCGATGCGGCGCAGGATCTCGCCCGTGAGGTTGCGGGCGACTCCGTCGGGCTTGATGAGGACGAGGGTCTCTTCGACAGCGGTGGTCATCTGGTCTCCGTTCGGTTGTTCCGGTCGATGCGGGAGGCGGCGATCATGCAGTAGGTCCACATGGCCGTGAAGATCGCCCCCACGATGAAGAAGGCGGGCACGAGAAAGCCGGCGGCGACGACCAGGAGCTGCACGATCCAGCCCAGGACGACGCCGATGCGGTTCCGCATCAGCCCGATGGCGACGATCATCAGGAGGACGACCACCGCTCCCCCGCCCAGCGCGATCCACGCGGGCAGGGACTTGAGCCCGAAGAGCACCAGCGCCCCCAGGAAGACGACGATGAGTTCGAAGCCCAGCACGATCGAGCCGAGGCTCTCGCGAAGGGACCGCCGGCGACGGGCACGTGGAGCCTTCGCGGACTCGTTCGAGTCCTCGGGGTTCTCGTCGGTCACGCGGTCGTGTCCTTCCAGCCCTGCTCCTCGGCGTACGCCATGGCGGCGCCGACCAGCACGATCGAGCCCGTGACGACGACGGCGCGCCGTGCCTCCTCGCCCGCCCACTCGCGAGCGGCCTCCAGAGCGTCGAGGGCGTCGCTGTAGACGATGGTGGCCTCGTCACCCGCCTCATCGCGCACGATGTCACCGAGGTCGTCGGCCGGCAGAGCGCGGTCGGAGGCCGGCTCCGTCACGAAGAACTGCGCGGCGACCGGGGCGAGCGCGCGGACCACGCCGCGCGCGTCCTTGTCGCCCAGGCTGCCCAGCACGAACGTGACCTCGTCGAAGTCGAAGTAGCGGCGAATCGCGTCCGCAAGGGTCGCAGCCCCGGCGGGGTTGTGCGCGGCGTCGACGAGGACGGTCGGCTCCACGCCGACGAGTTGCAGACGCCCGGGAGAGGTCGCCGTGGCGAACCCCTCCTCGACCAGGTCGGCCTTGAGCGGCTGCGTGCCACGGCCGAGGAACGTCTCCACCGCGGCCACCGCGACGGCCGCGTTCTGCGCCTGGTGATCGCCGTACAGCGGGAGGAAGACGTCCTCATAGGTGGCGGCGCGCCCGCGCACCGTCACGAGCTGGCCACCGACGGCCACGCGCGTGTCGACGACGTCGAAGGCCTGCGGGGCCGCGGCCAGGGTGGACTCGGTCAGCCGGGCCGCCTCCTCCAGCTCGGCCATGGCCTCCGGAACCTGCGCCGAGCTGACGACGTCGGCGGACGGCTTGATGATGCCCGACTTGGTGCGCGCGATCTCGCGGACCGTGTCGCCGAGCTGCCGCGTGTGGTCGAGCGAAATCGGTGTGAACACCGCGACCTGACCGTCTCCGACGTTGGTCGAGTCCCACTCGCCGCCCATGCCGACCTCGATCACGGCGACGTCGACGGGAGCATCGGCGAAGGCCGCGAACGCGAGCGCTGTCAGCGCTTCGAAGAACGTCAGCGGCGCCTTGCCCTGCGCCTCCAGCTCGGAGTCGACGATCTCGAGGTACGGACGCACGTCCTCCCAGTTGCGCACGAGCGCTTCGTCGCCGATCGGCTGGCCGTCGATCATGATGCGCTCGTTGAACCTCACCAGGTGCGGGCTCGTGAGCAGGCCCGTGCGCAGACCGTACGCGCGCAGGATGCTCTCGGCGATGCGGCTCGTCGACGTCTTGCCGTTCGTGCCGGTGATGTGGATGATCGGGTACGCCCGCTGCGGGTCGCCGAGCAGCTCGACGGCCCGGCGGGTCGCGTCCAGGCGGCGCTCCGGAGCGCCTTCACCGATGCGCGCCAGGAGCGCCTGGTAGACGGCCTCGGCGTCGTCGCGCAGCTCCTCGTCGTCGGTCATCGGGCGTCCTCCACCTTGCTCACGCCGACCGTGAAGCGGCCCGCGTTCGCGAACTGCCCCGCGCCGAACTCCTTGACGAAGCCGTCGGCATCGTCGTCGATGGCGTCGCCCGCCGACGCGAACGCGAACTCCAGCGCCAGCGTCTCGGCCGCGATGTCGACGGCGTCGCCCGCGAGAGCGATCGCCCGGACGTCGTCGTCGTGCTCGAACGCGACGCTCAGCTCGATCCGGTCGCTCACGTCGAGCCCGGCCGCCTTGCGGGTGTCCTGCACCGCACGGATGACGTCGCGGGCCAGGCCCTCGGCCTCCAGCTCGGGCGTCGTGGCGGTGTCGAGCAGCACGAAGCCTCCGCCCGCGAGGAGTGCGATCGCCGACGAGGCGTCCTCGTCGGTCTGAGCGGTCTCCAGGACCAGCTCGTACTCGCCCTCGACCAGCTCCACGCCGCCCACGGTAACCACTCCGTCGTGCTCCGACCAGTCACCGGATCGCGCGGCCTGGATGACCTGCTGCACCTGCTTGCCGAGCCGCGGGCCGGCCGCGCGCGCGTTGACGGTCAACCGGCTGGTGATGCCGTAGGAGGCCGCGCTGTCGTCGGCGAGCTCGACGACCTCGACCGCCTTGACGTTCAACTCGTCGCGCAGGATCGCCTCGAACGGCCGAAGGGCGTCCGCGTCGGCGGCGACCACGGTGAGCGACGCCAGCGGAAGACGCACCCGTCGCCCCGACTGCTTGCGCAACGAGAGCGTCGTGGAGCAGATGGCCCGGATGCGGTCCATGGCGTCGACGAGCGCGTCGTCGGCCGGGAACACGTCGGCCTCGGGCCAGTCGGTCAGGTGCACACTGCGACCGCCGGTGAGGTCCTTCCAGATGCGCTCGGAGACGAGCGGGAGCAGCGGGGCCGCCACCCGTGTCACGGCCTCGAGCACGGTGTAGAGCGTGTCGAAGGCCTCGGTGCCCGTGCCGTCCTCCGACACGCCGACCCAGAACCGGTCGCGCGAGCGACGCACGTACCAGTTCGTCAGCACGTCGGCGAAGTCGCGGAGCTTCGCTGCGGCGAGCGTCGAGTCGAGCCCGTCGAGGTCTGCCGTCACGGCCTCCACCAGGTCGCGCGTCTTGGCCAGCAGGTAGCGGTCGAGCACGTCGGTGGACGCGGTGGAGTGCTTCGCCTCGTAGCCCGTGGCGTTGGCGTACAGCGAGAAGAAGTACCAGGTGCTCCACAGCGGCAGCAGCACCTGGCGGACGCCCTCGCGGATGCCCTCCTCGGTCACGATCAGGTTGCCGCCCCGCAGCACGGGGCTCGACATCAGGAACCAGCGCATCGCATCGGAGCCGTCGCGGTCGAAGACCTCGTTGACGTCGGGGTAGTTGCGCAGCGACTTGGACATCTTCTGACCGTCGCTGCCGAGCACGATGCCGTGCGAGATCACGTTCTTGAACGCCGCCCGGTCGAACAGCGCCGTGCCGAGCGTGTGCAGCAGGTAGAACCACCCGCGCGTCTGGCCGATGTACTCGACGATGAAGTCGGCCGGGTTGTGGCTGTCGAACCAGTCGTGGTTCTCGAACGGGTAATGCACCTGGGCGAACGGCATCGACCCGGAGTCGAACCACACGTCGAGCACGTCGGGGATGCGCCGCATCGTCGACCGGCCCGACGGGTCGTCGGGGTTGGGCCGGGTCAGCTCGTCGATGAACGGGCGGTGGAGGTCGGGCTCGCCCGCGGCGTTGACCGGCAGCCTCCCGAAATCACGCTCGAGCTCCTCCAGCGATCCGTAGACGTCGACGCGCGGGTACGCCGGGTCGTCGCTCTTCCACACCGGGATCGGCGAACCGAAGTAGCGGTTGCGCGAGACCGACCAGTCGCGGGCGCCGGCGAGCCACTTTCCGAACTGGCCGTCTTTGACGTTCTCGGGCACCCAGTTGATGCCCTGGTTCAGCTCGACCATGCGGTCGCGGAACTCGGTGACTCGCACGAACCAGCTCGACACGGCCTTGTAGATCAGCGGGTTACGGCAGCGCCAGCAGTGCGGGTACGAGTGCTCGTAGCTCGCCTGACGCAGCAGGCGGCCCTCCTCGCGCAGCAGCGTGGTGAGCGGCTTGTTGGCCTCGAACACCTGCAGCCCGGCGACATCCTGCACCTCAGGGAGGAAGCGCGCGCCGTCGTCCACCGAGATGATCACCGGGATGCCGGCGGCTTCACAGACGCGCTGGTCGTCCTCGCCGTAGGCGGGCGCCTGGTGCACGATTCCGGTGCCGTCCTCCGTCGTCACGTAGTCGTCGACGAGGATCTGCCATGCGTTCTGCGTGCCGTACTTCTCGGTGTCGGCGTAGTAGTCCCAGAGCCGGTCGTAGGTGACGCCCTCGAGTTCGCGCCCGGCGATCGTGCGCACGACCGCCTCCCGCGCCGCCTCCGGGGACCCGTAACCGAGCTCCTTCGCGTAGTTGCCGACCAGGTCGACGGCCAGGAGGTACTCGCCGCTCAGCGAATCCTCCTCGCGCAGGCCGGCGCCGTGACGGCCGCTCGCGCGCCCGTGGACGTCGGCGGCGCCGTTCGGACCGGCGGGGACCACGGCGTACCGGATGTCGGGGCCGACCACGAGAGCGAGGTTGGTGGGCAGCGTCCACGGCGTCGTCGTCCAGGCGAGGGCGCGCACGCCCGTGAGGCCCAGGGCCTCCGCCTTGGCGCCTGTGAGCGGGAACGTCACGGTGACCGTCTGGTCCTGGCGCATCTTGTAGACGTCGTCGTCCATGCGCAGCTCGTGGTTCGACAGCGGGGTCTGGTCGCGCCAGCAGTAGGCCAGCACGCGGTGGCCCTCGTAGGCGAGGCCCTTCTCGTGCAGCTGCTTGAACGCCCAGATCACCGACTCCATGTAGGAGGTGTCCAGCGTCTTGTAGTCGTTGTCGAAGTCGACCCAGCGCGCCTGGCGGGTGACGTACTCCTGCCATTCGCGCGTGTAGCGCAACACGGAGTCCTTCGCGGCCTGGTTGAAGGCCGCGAGCCCCATCTCCTCGATCTGACTCTTGTCGGTGATGCCCAGCTGCCGCTCGGCCTCCAGCTCGGCGGGGAGACCATGGGTGTCCCAGCCGAACCGGCGCTCGACCTTCTTGCCGCGCATGGTCTGGAAGCGCGGGAAGACGTCCTTCGCGTACCCGGTCAGCAGGTGGCCGTAGTGCGGGAGGCCGTTCGCGAACGGAGGACCGTCGTAGAAGACCCACTCGGGAGCATCCTCGCGGTTCTCGACCGAGGCGCGGAACGTGCCGTCCTCCGCCCAGAAGGCGAGGACGTCCGTCTCGATCTCCGGGAACACCGGCGACGGGGTGACATCGTGACGCGGCTCACGCCCGGGCTCGGCGGCTCCGTCCGGTGCGGACTTGGGGTACGGCATCTCTCTCCTGGCAGTTCTCGACTCTGCACGAGGACGCCGGACGCTCGCACGCCCGCCGCGGTACCACCCCGCTTGCCCTGCCGGCTCCAGCGCCGGCCAACCGGTGTGTACCGGACAGGACCTCTCGTCTGCGGCTGTGACGGGCCTGCCCCGTTCGGTTCTACTGAGCGGGCGAGTGCCCGCCGTTCTTCCGAAGACTCGCCGGTGATCGCCGGGTCGACGTCGTTCGCATCAGTCTATCGGTTCACGAGTGCGGTCGCGAAGCCCGCGCACACCGGTTCGACGGCATCGCGCATCACCGGCGTGAGCGGCCCCCGGCCCACGCCGGCGCGCGCCCAGACGCCCGCCGCGGCCACCGCAGCGCCGACGACCGCCGTCGCCGCCGCCCGTGGGAGGAGATCTCCGGGGTCGCCTCCCGTCCGCCGCGCTATCGCGGCCTCCACCTGGCGCACCACGGCCAGGAAGCGCGGGAGGGCGGAGGCCTGGAGCTCGTCGTCGGTGCCCATCAGCTCGACCTGGGTCACCGCGAGCGGCAGCCGCTCCGGGCCGAAGCCGTCGGCCAGCCGCACGACGGCGGCGAGGACGGCGGTCATCGGCTCCACGTCGTCGCCCGCCGCCGCGAGCATGGCGGGGAACGCCGCCAGCGACTCGTCGACCTCCAGCCACAGCAGGTCGCTCTTGGCAGAGAAGTAGTTGAAGAAGGTCGCCCGGCTGACTCCGGCCCTGCGCGCGATGTCGTCGACGGTGGTGCCCGCATACGTCTGCTCCAGGAACAGCTCGCCTGCGGCCTCCGCCAGCATGCCGCGCGAGGAGGCCCGTGGGCGCCCCGATCCGCCGCTTCCGTGGCCGCTGGAATGGCGCGGTGTCATCGTGCGTTGTCTCCTCACGCCTAATATTGGACCCGGTTCAGATACCCCCGTCAAAAGGACACCCGTGACCTCCACCCGCACGCTCGCCGTCAGCGAGACCGACCGCCCCGGGATCACCCCGGGCACGGCTCGCCGCGTCGCCATCGCTTCGTTCGTCGGAACGTCCCTCGAATCGTACGACTTCTACCTCTACGCGTACTTCGCCGCGTTCTTCGTCGGCCCGCTGTTCTTCACACCGCTCGGCGCCTTCGGCGGCGTGCTCGCCGGGTTCCTCGCGATCGCGGCCGGTTTCGTCATCCGGCCGGTCGGCGCCGTGGTGTTCGGCCACCTCGGCGACCGCATCGGGCGACGTCCCGTGCTGCTCATGACCATCCTGCTGATGGGCATCAGCACCGGCCTTGTCGGCGTGCTGCCGACGTACGCGACGGCCGGATGGTTCGGCGGTGTCGTGCTCGTGCTCCTCCGGCTCGTGCAGGGCCTCTCGCTCGGCGGCGAATGGGGAGGCTCGATCCTGCTCGCGACGGAGTACGCCAACCCCAAGCGCCGCGGCTTCTACGCCGCCCTCCCCCAGCTCGGCTCGCCGGTCGGCTCCATCCTCAGTGCCGTGGTCTTCATCGTGCTGACGCTGACGATGTCGCAGGCCGATATCGCCGCGTGGGGATGGCGCATCCCGTTCCTGACCGCGTTCCCGCTGCTGCTCGTGTCGCTCTACCTGCGCTGGTCGATCGACGAGACACCGGTCTTCCGCAAGCTCGTCGAGACCGGCCGGCGCGACCGCTTCCCGGTTCTCGACGTGTTCACGAAGGCCCCCACCGCGTTCGTGATCGCGATCGGCGCCGCGGTGCTCGGCATCGGCTCCTACTCGCTGATGAACACCTACATGGTCGATTACGGCACGGCGGTGCTCGGGTTCAAGTTCCAGGACCTTCTCGTCGCCACCACCATCGGCGGCCTGCTGCAGCTCGTCACCATCCCGCTGTTCGGGCTCTGGGCCGCGAAGATCGGCTCGGCGCGCGTGGTCGCGATCGGAGCGATCGGGACGCTGATCGTCGCCTTCCCGATGTACTTCCTGCTGCAGTCGGCGTCGTTCGGCGTGCTCGTCGGCAGCATGATCATCGGCGGCATCCTGCCGACGCTCTCGTGGGCGGGGCTCGGCGGACTCATGTCCGACCTGTTCCCGAGCCCCATCCGTTACAGCGCGCTCTCGGTGGCCTACAGCGTCGCCGCACTGCTCACCTCGTTCGTGCCCGCGCTCACGCTGGTCTTCGGCCAGGCCGTCGGCAACGCCTGGTGGCACCCGGGCATCGTGCTGGCGGTCATGTCGATCATCACGCTTGTCGCGGCCTGGGCGGCCGCCCGGCGTCGCCCGATCCTCGACGAGGACGCCGCAGCGGAGATCGGGGCGCCGGCCACCGACGCCGTCTGATCCCGCCCGGTCATGGCTCTCCGGTACCCTTGACGGGTAACCCACACTCAGGCACCCCGTTGACACGGTGCCGCACATATCGAATCGGAGAGCCATGACCGCCGCGAACCCCGTGCCCGACAAGCCAGCACTCGAAGGCCTGGAGGCCGTCTGGGGCGACCGCTGGCAGCACGACGGCACCTTCGTCTTCGATCGCGATGGGGCCATCGCCGCCGGGCGCGACGCGATCTACTCGATCGACACCCCGCCGCCCACGGCCTCCGGCTCGCTGCACATCGGTCACGTGTTCAGCTACACGCACACCGATATCGTCGCCCGCTTCCAGCGGATGCGCGGCAAGCGCGTGTTCTACCCGATGGGCTGGGACGACAACGGCCTGCCCACCGAGCGTCGCGTGCAGAACTACTACGGTGTGCGCTGCGACCCGTCGCTGCCCTACGAGGCCGACTTCGTGCCTCCCTTCGAGGGCGGCGACAACAAGAGCAGCAAGGCGGCCGACCAGAAGCCGATCTCGCGCCGCAACTTCATCGAGCTGTGCGAGCGGCTGACCGCCGAGGACGAGAAGCAGTTCGAGGCGCTCTGGCGCACCCTCGGGCTGTCCGTCGACTGGTCGCAGACCTATCGCACCATCGGGCGCGAGGCGCTGCACACCTCCCAGCGCGCCTTCCTCCGCAACATCGCCCGCGGCGAGGCCTACCAGGCCCTGGCGCCGACGCTGTGGGACATCACCTTCCGCACCGCCGTCGCCCAGGCCGAGCTGGAGGATCGCGAGCAGCCGAGCGCCTACCACCGCGTAGGCTTCCACGGCGCCGACGGCCCGGTCTACATCGAGACCACGCGTCCGGAGCTCCTGCCCGCCTGCGTCGCCCTGGTGGCGCACCCGGACGACGAGCGCTACCAGCCGCTGTTCGGCACCACCGTGCGCACCCCGCTGTTCGACGTCGAGGTTCCGGTGGTCGCCCACCACCTCGCGCAGCCCGACAAGGGCACCGGCATCGCCATGATCTGCACCTTCGGCGACATCACCGACGTCACCTGGTGGCGCGAGCTCGACCTCCCGAACCGCGCGATCATCGGCTTCGACGGGCGCATCCTGCCCGAGCCGCCCGCGGCGATCGAGAGCGACGCCGGCCGTGAAGCCTACGCCCAGCTCGCCGGCAAGACCGTGTTCTCGGCCAAGCAGGCCGTGGTGGAGCTGCTGCGCGCCTCCGGCGACATGGTCGGCGAGCCGAAGCCCATCCAGCACCCGGTGAAGTTCTTCGAGAAGGGCGACAAGCCGCTCGAAATCGTCTCCACCCGCCAGTGGTACGTCAAGAACGGCGCCCGCGACGAGCAGCTCCGCGAGCGGCTCATCGAACTCGGCCGTGGCATCGACTGGCACCCCGACTTCATGCGCGTGCGCTACGAGAACTGGGTCAACGGCCTCACGGGCGACTGGCTGATCTCGCGCCAGCGCTTCTTCGGCGTCCCGATCCCGATCTGGTACCCGCTCGACGCCGACGGCAACCCGGTCTTCGACCAGCCGATCCTCCCGTCGGAGGAGAGCCTCCCCGTCGACCCCTCGTCCGACCCTGCCCCCGGGTTCGACGAGGCGCAGCGCGGTCAGGCCGGCGGCTTCATCGGCGAGCACGACGTGATGGACACGTGGATGACCTCCTCGCTCACTCCGCAGCTGGCGGGCGGCTGGGTGGACGACCCCGAGCTGTTCCGCACGGTCTCCCCCTTCGACCTGCGCCCGCAGGGCCAGGACATCATCCGCACCTGGCTGTTCTCGACGCTGCTGCGCTCGCAGCTGGAGGACGGCGTCGCGCCGTGGACGAACGCCGCCATCTCCGGCTTCATCGTCGACCCCGACCGCAAGAAGATGTCGAAGTCGAAGGGCAACGTCGTCACGCCGGCCGACATCCTCGAGCGCCACGGCTCCGACGCAGTGCGCTATTGGGCCGCGTCGTCGCGCCTCGGCACCGACGCCTCGTTCGACCCGCAGAACCCGACCCAGATCAAGATCGGCCGCCGCCTGGCGATCAAGCTGCTCAACGCGGCGAAGTTCATCCACGGCTTCGAGGCGCCCGCGTCGCTCGACCTGGCCCAGGTGACCGCTCCGCTCGACCGCAGCATGCTCCAGCAGCTCTCCGTCGTCGTCGCGGACGCCACCGCCTCCTTGGAGGGATACGAGCACGCCCGTGCGCTCGAGATCGCCGAGACGTTCTTCTGGACGTTCTGCGACGACTACCTCGAGCTCGTGAAGGAGCGCGCGTACGGCGAGTCGGACGCGGGGCAGGTCTCCGCCGTCGTCGCGCTCCGTGTCGCTCTGTCCACCTTCCTGCGCCTGTTCGCGCCCGTGCTGCCGTTCGCTTCAGAGGAGGCCTGGAGCTGGTCGGAGGCCGGCTCGGTGCACGTCGCGTCCTGGCCGCGCGCCGACGAGGTCTCCGGCGACTGGGCCGAGACGCGCAGCGTCCTGACCGTCGTCGGCCGCGCCCTGACCGCGATCCGCGGCGCCAAGACGGCCGCGAAGGCCTCCCAGCGCACTCCCGTCGACTCCGCCGTCATCAGCGGGCCGGCCGACGAGATCGCGGCCATCGAGTCGGCTGCGGCAGACCTCGCGTCCGTGGGCAGAATCGCCGAACTGCGTTTCGCATCCGCCGAAGAGCTCTCGGTGACCGATATCCTCCTCACGCAGGTGCCCAGCGAGGAGGAACGATGACGGTTGACGTCCGGCGTGTGGAGGACAACGAGTTCTTCACTTGGCTCGACCTCTACGCGGGGTACGGCGAGTTCTACGAGACGCCCATCACCGATGAGAAGGCGCTCCTCGTCTGGAGCTGGATCACCGACCCCGAGAGCGGCGTCGAGGCGTACTTCGCGGTCGACGAGGAGGGCACTCCCGTCGGCATCGCCCATGTGCGCGAGTTCGCGCGACCGCTCGACGGAAGCAAAGGTCTCTACCTCGACGACCTGTTCGTCGTGCCGGATGCGCGCGGCGCGGGGGCGGGAACGGCGCTCCTCGAAGAACTCCGTGGCCTCGCGAAAGATCGCGGGCTCTCGGTGGTCCGCTGGATCACTGCGAAGGACAACCAGGAGGCCCGCAAACTCTATGACCGCGTCGCGGAGAAGACGAAGTGGGTCACCTACGACCTCGTCCCCTGAACAGGTCCGCGATATGGTCGATACACGTCCGGCGCTGCGAGCCGGGCTGGGAAGCCGAACGGAGGGGCTGATGTCGATCGAAGTTCGACCGGTCAAGGATGGCGACTTCTTCGCCTGGCTCGATCTCTACGCGAAGTACGCGGAGTTCTACGACACGGAGCTGACCGACCAGAGGGCGCTCGTGCTCTGGTCGTGGCTCACCGACGCCGACCACGAGGAGCAGGGCTACGTCGCCGTCGACGGCGACCGCATCGTCGGGCTGGCGCACGTGCGCGAGTTCGCGCGTCCTCTCGAGGGCGACCGCGGCCTGTTCCTCGACGACCTCTACGTCTTGGAGGACGAGCGCGGCAAGGGCGTCGGCCACGAACTGATCTCCGCAGTCCGTTCACTCGCCGAAGAGCGCAGGCTCGGCGTCGTGCAGTGGATCACCGCGAACGACAACGCCGAGGCGCAGCGCGTCTACGACTCGGTCGCCAGCAAGACTGCCTGGGTCACCTACGAGATCGACCTCGTCGCCGCACAGAACGCCGAGACGGCCTGATGCAGCTCGGAACCCGCTGGGCCGTCGGTGAGGCACCTCCCACGAACCTCCCCGAGGTCGTGACCTACGCGGTCTCCACCGTCGAGGAAGAGCTGACCGCCACCGACGTCGAGACCGACGGCTGGCGCTGGACGCTGACGTGGCTGGAGGGCAAGCCCGTCGTCGAGCTCGACGACGGCACCATCATCCGCTACAACGACGTGGAGGACTCGGCCACGATCACCCAGGTGGTCGAGACCGAGCCCTCCGACTTCGACGAGGCGTAAAGCTCTGTTCTGAGGTTGCCGCGCGCTCAGCGTGGCAGCTGGGGCAGCACGCGGGCTGCGCGATCGCGGTGCTGCTCGGCAGCGGCCACGAGCTCGGCGTGACGGGAGTGTCGTGCAGGCTGGCGCATCCCCCACGCGGTGAGGGCGCGACCGAGCCGGAGTGCTGCGCGATGGCTGAAGGGCCGGCGCACGGGCACGGTGATGGCGGTCATGATGCGGTTCCTTCCGAGATGGTCTGGTTCTGGTCTTCCGGTGATGGTTCGGTGGGAGCGGAGTCCTGCGCCTGCCCGTACCGGCCGGCGCTGAGCAGGAGGCGGGTCGCGACGAGTGCGAGCACCACGACGATCGCTCCGCCGATGACGAACGGCAGCCGGAGGTCGATGCGGGCGACGAAGCCGCCGAGGATGGTGGCGATCGGGGTGAGCCCCCACCCGATGGTGCGGACGATCCCCATCGCCCGGCCGAGCATCGCGCCCGGGATGATCGCCTGCCGCAGCGCGCCCCAAGGCACGTTCCAGACGGCGACGCCGAAAGCGCCGAACGCGTAGGCGAGCACGCCCGGCACGACGTTCCCGGTGAGCCCGACACCGAGAAGGCCGACTCCGCCGATGAGCATCGCCGTGAACATCACGCGACCCCGGCCGAACCGGGCGACGAATCGGCTGGAGAACAGCGCTCCGATCAGCGCGCCCACCCCCACCGCCGCTGTCACCACGCCGACGAGCGAGGCAGGCAGCGAGTAGGTCTGAAGGAGGAGGAGCACGACGCTGCCCTGCGCGAACGAGAGCGCGGATGCCGTGAGCGAGGTGAGTACGATCATCTTCCGCAGGAACCGGTCGTTCCAGAGGAAGCGGACGACCGCTTTCATGCCGGGCCGCGGGGCGACCTCCCCGTCGTCCTGCCGGGAGCCGACCATGTGCGCACGAGCCGCGGCGACCGGGATCGTCAGTACGAGGACGGCCGAGATGACGAACCCCCCGCCGGTGAGCCACATCGGCAGGGCGATCGCCGCCGCGAACAGGAAGCCGGCGATCGGGGTCGCGATGAAGTTCTGCACGACGATCTCCGCCGACTGCATCCGGCCGTTCGCGCGGTCGAGCTGGTCGCGGTTCACGAGGCTCGGCACCACCGTGGTGGTGGCGTTGTCGAAGACCGTCTCGCCCAGCCCGAACAGCAGCACGCACGCGTAGAGGCTCCAGATGGTCAGGGCGTCGGTGGCGATGAGGAGGGCTACCAGAGCGGCGACGGCGAAGCGGAGGCCGTTGGCGACCGCCATGGCGATCCGCCGGTCGACGCGGTCGAGCAGCATCCCGGCCGGGATGCCGAACAACAGCCAGGGCAGGAAGGTCACGGCGGTGAGACCGGCGATCAGGGCCGGGTCACGGGTCAGCGTGGTGGCGATGAGCGGAACCGCCGTGCGGCCGATACCGTCGGCGAGGTTGCTGGCGATCGCCGCGGTCCAGAGCCGGTTGAAGCCGCCGCCGAGGCCGGTGCGCGCCACCTGGGTGGTCATCGCTGCTCCTGCTCGACGAGCGGGAAGGCGTTGAATTGCACCTGCACGCGCTTGCGGTCGTCGGTCGGCTCGGCCTTCCACTTCTCCTTGAGGCGGTTGAGCAGCTTGTAGTACTCGGTCGAGAGCTCGTCGAGCTGACCCCGGGTCACCTCGAGATGCGATGTCGAGAGCGCAGCGGCTTCCATCCACTCCATTCCGAAGGTGTCGAGCCCTCGGCGGAGGAACGTGTTGAGGCGTCGCTCGTTGTTCTGCTGCCAGTTGAGGGAGATCTGCTCGGTGATCTCTCGCCCTGCCGGGGTCTCCAGCGTCTCGGGGCCTCCGATCGTCACGCCCCCGGGAGCCATGCGCCACCAACGCTCGCGGCCGCTCCCGCGCTCCGCATCCTCGATCACGATGCCGTGCTTGGCGAGCTGGCGGAGGTGGTAGCTCGTCGAGCCGCTCGACTCCCCCAGCCGTTCCGCCAGCATCGAGGCGGTCGCAGGCCCGAAGTCCGAGAGCTCGTTCATGATCTCGACCCGGAGCGGATGCGCGAGCGCCCGGAGGGCCGGCATTCCGATCGATTCGAAATGCGGCTCGTACTCGTCGGCCGGCTGGGCGGCCTCAGCGGTCTCGTCAGCGTGGGTCTCGGCAGGGTTCGTCTCATCGGAGGACATGCCACCAGAGTAACAATGCAAAGACTTCTTTGCAAGCACATCTTTGCAATTGGTTCTTTGCAATCATCTCTTTGGATCAACGACCCGGGGCTCTAGGCTGGTCGGATGGCAGACACCGCGAATCCGTTCCTCTCCCCCAGCACGCTCCCCTATCAGCTCCCGCCGTTCGCCGACATCCGCGATGAGCACTACCGCCCCGCCTTCGACCACGGATTCGACGAGCAGCTCGCGGAGATCGCAGCGATCACGGCCTCCACCGACGAGCCGACCTTCGAGAACACGATGATCCCGCTCGAGCGGTCGGGTCAGACTCTGCAGCGGGTCGCGGAGGTCTTCTTCAACAAGAGCTCGTCCGACAGCACCGACTTCACGAACGCGTTGGAAGAGGAGATCGCTCCCCTGCTGGCCGCACACCAGGACGCCATCCGGCTCGACCCGGCGCTCTACGGCCGCATCCAGGACCTCCACGCTCGGCGCGCCTCCCTCGGGCTCGACGCTGAGGGCGTCTACCTGGTCGAGCGGTACTACACCGAGTTCACGCTCGCCGGCGCCGGCCTCGACGACGACCAGAAGGAACAGCTGCGTGACTACAACCAGCAGCTGTCGACCCTGACCACCCGGTTCGAGAAGAACCTGCTCGCCGACACCAACGAGCTCGCCGTGGTGTTCGATTCGGCGGAGGAGCTCGACGGCCTCGGCGACGGCGAGCTCTCCGCCGCCGCGGAAGCGGCCCGCGAGCGCGGACTCGACGGCAAGTATGTGGTCACGCTCGTGCTCCCAACCGGTCACCCGTGGCTGGCGAACCTCACCGACCGCGCGTCGCGCGAGCGCATCATGACCGCGTCGCGGTCCCGCGGCATCCACGGGGGCGAGCACGACAACCGTGAGCTCGTGCTCGAGATCACCCGCCTGCGCGCCGAACGCGCCCGGCTGCTCGGGTTCGACACGCACGCCGCGTTCGTGACGGCCGACGAGACCGCGAAGAACCCGCAGGCCGTCGCCGACATGCTCGGCCGACTTGCGCCTCCCGCGGCCCGCAACGCCCGCGCGGAGGAGGCCGACCTCCAGAAGCAGCTCGGCGAGGGTGAGAGCGTGCAGAGCTGGGACTGGGCCGCGCTCACGGGCGCCGTGCGCCAGGAGAAGTTCGACGTCGACTTCGCGGCGATGCGTCCGTACTTCGAGGCCGAACGCGTCCTGCGCGACGGCGTCTTCTACGCAGCGACCCAGCTCTACGGCATCACCTTCGAGGATCGCCCGGAACTGACCGCCTATCACCCCGATGCACGCGTGTTCGAGGTGCGCGACGAGGACGGCTCCGGTGTCGGGCTGTACATCCTCGACCTGTACACCCGGGACTCCAAGCGCGGTGGCGCCTGGATGAACCCGCTCATCTCGCAGTCGGCGCTGCTCGACCACCCCACCGTCGTCGTCAACAACCTCAACGTGCCGAAGCCGGCCGCCGGTGAGCCCACGCTGCTGACCTACGACGAGACCAACACGCTCTTCCACGAGTTCGGGCACGCCCTCCACGGCCTCTTCGCCCGCGTGACGTACCCGAAGTTCGCGGGCACCAATGTGTTCCGCGACTTCGTCGAATTCCCCAGCCAGGTGAACGAGATGTGGATGCTCTGGCCGGAGATCGTCGCCAACTACGCCGTGCACCACCAGACCGGCGAGCGGATGCCCCAGGACCTCATCGACCGCCTCCACGCGTCGGAGTCGTTCAACGAGGGCTTCGCCACCAGCGAGTACCTCGCCGCGGCACTGCTCGACCAGGCCTGGCACGCGATCACGGCCGACGACGAGGTGACCGACGTCGCCGCGTTCGAGGCCGCCGCCCTCGCCGCGGTCGGCCTGGACAACCCCGCCGTGCCCCCGCGGTACGCGAGCACATACTTCGCACACACCTTCTCCGGAGGCTACGACGCGGGCTACTACTCCTACATCTGGAGCGAGGTGCTCGACGCCGACACCGTCGAGTGGTTCAAAGGGAACGGCGGCCTGCGGCGCGAGAACGGCGACCGGTTCCGCCGCCGGCTGCTCGGCGTCGGGGGGTCGAAGGACCCGCTGGAGGCCTACCGCGACTTCCGCGGTCGTGACGCCGTGATCGAGCCGCTGCTGAAGCGCCGCGGCCTCGACGGCTGAGGCAGCCCTAGCCCCCTTCCCGCGCGAGGCTCTACCCTGAGCGCATCGTCGCTGGGGCTCAGCGCGGGAAGGGGCGCGAAATGACGTCGAGGGAGCCGCAACCCGAACTCGCCGCGCCGACCGTGCGATCGCTCGTGCTGCTGTCGATCCCGGCCGTCCTGATCGGTGTCATCAGTGCCCTCACCCTCTGGCTCGTCGACGAGGTCGCCGGCGTGATCGAGGACGGCATCTGGAAGTCGCTGCCCGCCGCACTCGGTATCGACCCGTCATCGGGCTGGTGGATCTTCCTGATCCTTACCGTGACGGGCGTGGCCGTGGGGCTGACGGTGTGGCTCGTCCCCGGCCACGCGGGCCCCGATTCGGCGACGACGGAGCTGGTGACCACCCCGCTGCGGATCGGGATCGTCCCGTCGCTCGCCCTCGCCGCCGTCCTCGGACTCGCCGGAGGCGTCAGCCTCGGGCCCGAGAATCCGATCATCGCGATCAACGTGAGCATCCTCGTCGCGCTGGTCGGGCGGATCTGGAAGGCGGTGCCGGCCCAGCTCGTCATGCTGATGGCGGCCTCCGGAACCATCGGCGCTCTGTTCGGCACGCCGGTCGCGGCGGCTCTCGTCTTCACGGGCATCGTCGCGGCGGTGAAGGGCGGAGGCGCGCTCTGGGACAAGCTCTTCCTGCCGTTGGTGTCAGCCGCTGCGGGGTCGCTCACGATGACGTTCCTCGCGCATCCGCACCTCGCGATCCCGATGCCCGCCTACACGCAGGTGACCGGGTGGGATGTGCTCGCGGCGCTGATCATCGGCGTGGTGTCGACCGCCATCGGACTGCTCGGCGCCGTGCTCTTCCCGCTGGTCCACCGGGGGTTCCACGCCCTGCGGCAGCCCCTGCTGATCACCCTGGCGGGTGGCATCGTCCTCGGTCTCGTCGGAGCCGTGGGCGGCCCGATCACGCTGTTCAAGGGGCTGGAGCAGATGGGTACGCTCGTCGTGAACCGCGCCGACTACTCCGCCGGGCAGCTCGTGCTGATCGTCGTGGTGAAGCTGGTCGCTCTGCTCGTGGCCGCCAGTTCGGGCTTCCGTGGCGGTCGTGTCTTTCCCGCCGTGTTCATCGGCGCAGCGCTGGGCACGCTCGCCGTCTCCCTCGTGCCGGTGGTCCCGCTCCCGGTGGCAGTCGCCGCCGGGGTCATGGGGATCACGCTCGCGGTCACGCGAGACGGCTGGATCGCGATCTTCGTCGGCGTAGCGGTGACGCAGAACCTGCTGGTGCTGCCGATCCTGTCGCTGGCGATCCTGCCGCCGTGGCTGATGGTGACGAAGGCGCCGGAGTTCCTGATCACCCCGAACGCGATTACGCCGACTTCTCCTCGCGCCGCGGACGGTGCGGGACGATAGTCGGCGCCGCGTTCTCGAGCACGGCCTCCTTGGTGACGACCACACGCGCGACCTCGGAGCTCGACGGCACCTCGAACATGATCGGCCCGAGCACCTCCTCCATGATCGCGCGGAGGCCACGGGCGCCGGTCTTGCGGAGCACCGCAAGGTCGGCGATCGCCTCCAGGGCGGAGTGCTCGAACTCGAGCTGCACGCCGTCGAGCTCGAACATGCGCTGATACTGGCGGACCAGCGCGTTCTTCGGCTCGGTGAGGATCTGCATCAGGGCGTCCTGGTCGAGCGGGGTGACCGTCGTGACGACGGGCAGACGACCGATGAACTCCGGGATGAGCCCGAACTTGTGCAGGTCTTCGGGCAGCACCTCGCTGAAGAGGTTGATGTCGTCGCCCTTGGAGTGCAGCGGGGCTCCGAAGCCGATGCCCTTCTTGCCTGCGCGCGACGAGATGATGTCTTCGAGCCCCGCGAAGGCGCCGGCCACGATGAACAGCACGTTCGTCGTGTCGATCTGGATGAACTCCTGGTGCGGGTGCTTGCGGCCGCCCTGAGGCGGCACCGAGGCGACCGTGCCCTCCAGGATCTTCAGGAGCGCTTGCTGGACGCCCTCGCCCGACACGTCGCGCGTGATCGACGGGTTCTCGGCCTTGCGGGCGATCTTGTCGACCTCGTCGATGTAGATGATGCCGGTCTCGGCGCGCTTGACGTCGTAGTCGGCGGCCTGGATCAGCTTGAGCAGGATGTTCTCGACATCTTCACCGACGTAACCGGCCTCCGTCAGCGCCGTGGCGTCGGCCACCGCGAACGGGACGTTGAGCCGGCGGGCCAGGGTCTGGGCCAGGTAGGTCTTGCCGCAGCCCGTCGGGCCGATCAGCAGGATGTTCGATTTGGCGATCTCGACGTCGTCCATGGCGTCGGCCGACGTGAGCGTCTGCTTGGCCCGCACCCGCTTGTAGTGGTTGTAGACGGCGACCGCGAGCGCGCGCTTGGCCTGCTCCTGGCCGATGACGTACTCCTCGAGGAAGCCGAAGATCTCCTTCGGCTTCGGGAGGTCGAACTCGCCGGAGGCCTCTTCGCCCGCTTCGGCCAGTCGTTCCTCGATGATCTCGTTGCAGAGTTCGACGCACTCGTCGCAGATGTACACGCCCGGACCGGCGATCAGCTGTTGAACCTGCTTCTGGCTCTTGCCACAGAAGGAACACTTGAGCAGATCAGCGCTCTCCCCGATGCGTGCCATCCGTCTCCCCCTCCTTCTTCGGGTCTCTTCGTCGAGCCTAACCCGTGACGACGACAAAGGCGCGCACCAGGGCGTTTTCGACACGCGGTGACGGTCATTATGCCGACAGCAGACGACGTCGCCGCCGCGAGTCGGGACGCGCGAACGCCCCCGTCAGTGGGGACGGGGGCGTTCGGGGACTGCGCGACCGGTCGGGATCATCCCGAGGATCATCCCGACCGGTCGATACGGGAGCTACTTGAAGAGCGCGGGAAGCGTCTTGCGACTCGTGAGCACCTGGTCGATGAGGCCGTACTCCAGCGCCTCCTCGGCCGAGAGGATCTTGTCGCGGTCGATGTCCTTGTTGACCTGCTCGACCGACCGGTTGGAGTGCCGCGCGAGCGTCTCCTCCAGCCAGGTGCGCATCCGCATGATCTCGTTGGCCTGGATCTCGATGTCGGACGCCTGGCCCTGGCCGGCCTCGCCGACGGCGGGCTGGTGGATCAGGATGCGGGCGTTCGGCAGCGCCAGACGCTTGCCGGGGGTGCCGGCGGCGGTCAGCACGGCGGCTGCGGAGGCGGCCTGGCCGAGCACGACCGTCTGGATCTGCGGACGGATGTACTGCATCGTGTCGTAGATCGCCGTCATCGCGGTGAACGAGCCACCGGGCGAGTTGATGTACATGACGATGTCGCGGTCCGGGTCCTGGCTCTCGAGCACGAGGAGCTGGGCCATGATGTCGTCGGCCGAGGCGTCGTCGACCTGCACGCCGAGGAAGATGATGCGGTCCTCGAAGAGCTTGGCGTACGGGTCCTGGCGCTTGTAGCCGTAGGCGGTGCGCTCCTCGAAGCTGGGCAGGATGTAGCGGGCGCCGGGCGCCTGCACGCCGCCGAAGGCCTGGCCACCGAGGCTGGAGCCGCCGAGCATGGGGGTGTTCATAGTGATGTCCTTATCCTTCCGGCGGTTCCTACTTGGACTCCTGGTCGGTGCCGCCGCCGCCCGAGACGTCCAGCGCGGACTCCCGGATGTGGTCGACGAAGCCGTAGTCCAGGGCCTCCTGGGCGGTGAACCAGCGGTCGCGGTCGCCGTCGGCGTTGATCTGCTCGACCGACTTGCCGGTCGCCGCAGCGGTGATCTCTGCCAGACGCTTCTTCATGTCGAGGATCAGCTGCGCCTGGGTCTGGATGTCGCTCGCGGTTCCACCGAAGCCGCCGTGCGGCTGGTGCAGCAGGACGCGCGCGTTCGGGGTGATGTACCGCTTGCCCTTGGTGCCGGCCGTCAGGAGCAGCTGGCCCATCGAGGCGGCCATTCCGATGCCGACGGTGACGATGTCGTTCGGCACGAACTGCATCGTGTCGTAGATCGCCATGCCTGCGGTGATCGAGCCGCCGGGAGAGTTGATGTAGAGGTAGATGTCTCGCTTGGGGTCTTCTGCGGCCAGGAGCAGCAGCTTCGCGGCGATCTCGTTGGCGTTCTCGTCGCGCACCTCGGAACCGAGCCAGATGATGCGGTCCTTCAGCAGTCTGTCGAAAACACTGGGCTGGATACCCATGTCGGCCATGTTCGCTCCGTTTCCTTTGTCGCTTGGCATCGAATCTATCGGAGGGCGGAGCGCAATTCCGCGCTGTTCGCCCTGGGCAGAGTGGGTGTCGCGGCGGGCGTGGCGCGTCAGTGGTCGTCGTCGAGAGCGGCCGCGTAGGCCTCCACCGAGCGCTGGTATCGCGGCAGGTGCGGAGCGAGAGCATCGAGGGCCTGCCGCAACGCGTCGGCGTGGAGGCCGCCATCGAAGAGCGCGAGCGCCGCGAACGCCCGGGCCGCGTCGGAGAGCGGATGCTCGGGCTCGGCGAGGAGGAAGTCACGTAGCAGCGCAAGCGATTCGTCGGGACGGTCGAGGTTGCGCAACGTGCTCGCCAACTGGACGATCGCCTGGCCGCGCTCGGGCTCGGTGAGCCCATGGGCGAGCGCCGAACGGTAGAGCGGCTCCGCCTCGGCCTCGCGGCCTGCGAAGTCGCGCGCGCCCGCCGCCTCGAAAAGGGCGGTCGGGTCGTCGGCCGGCCGCTCGGCGACGAGCGCGTCGATGGCCTCCGTCGTGCGTTCCTCCCCCAGGTCGTCCGCCGCCGCCCACACTGCGTCCACGCGCTGCCGCCAGTCGTCCACGTCGTCGCCTCTCTCTTCTGCTCCGCACACGCTACCGCGCGACGAGTCGCCGCAGACAGCAGGAAGGCCGGGCCCCTGAGGGTGCCCGGCCTTCCTGGAAGAGGGTGTTACTCGGCCTTCTTCTTGGCGGCGCGCTTCTTCGGCTTCTCCTCGGCGGCCGGCTCCTCGGCCGGAGCCTCGGCAGCGGCGTCGGCGGACTCCTCGTCGGCGGCCTCCTCGCCGGCGGCCTCCTCGTCGTCGCTCTCGGGGAGGGCCACGAACTCGGACAGGTCGACCTTCTTGCCGTCGGTGTCGACGACCTCGGTCTTGCCGAGGATGATCGCGAGCGCCTTGTTGCGGGCGACCTCGCCGACCATCGACGGGATCTGGCCGTTCTCGCTGAGGATCTTGACGAACTCGTTCGGGTCCATGCCGTACTGGGCGGCGCCCTGCACGAGGTACTGGGTGAGCTCGTCCTGGCTGACCTTGATGTTCTCGGCCTGCGCCACCTCGTCGAGGAGGATCTGCGTGCGGAAGGTCTTCTCGCTCGACTCGGTCACCTCTGCGCGGTGCGTGTCGTCGTCGAGACGGTTCTCCTGCTCGAGATGACGGTGCACCTCGTCTTCGACCAGCTGCGCCGGCACCGGGATCTCGACCAGCTCGAGGAGCTTGTCGACCAGCTGGTCGCGCGCGGCGGTGCCCTGACCGAACGCCTTGGCGCGCTCGACCTGGGTGCGGAGGCTGGAGCGCAGCTCGCCGATGGTGTCGAACTCGCTGGCGATCTGCGCGAAGTCGTCGTCGGCCTCCGGGAGCTCGCGCTCCTTGACGGCGTTGAGCGTGACGGTGATCTGCGCGTTCTCGCCCTCGTGGTCGCCGCCCATGAGCGGGGCCTCGAAGGTGGTGGTCTCGCCCGCGGTCAGCGTGTCGAGCGCCTCGTCGATACCGTCGATCAGCTCGCCGGAGCCGAGCTCGTACGAGATGTTCGCGGCGGTGTCGACCTCCTCGTCGCCGATGGTGGCGACCAGGTCGATCTGGGCGAAGTCACCCGACTTGGCGGGGCGGTCGACGGTGACCAGCGTGCCGAAGCGGCTGCGCAGGCGGTCGAGCTCCTCCTCGACGTCGTCGACCGAGACCTCCGCCGCGTCGACCGTGAGGGTCACGTCGCTGAAGTCGGGAAGAGTGATCTCCGGGCGCGTGTCGACCTCGATGGTCAGCAGCAGGTCGCCCGAGAAGTCCTTCTCGTTCGGCCACTCGGTGATGTCGGCCTCCGGACGGCCGAGGGGACGCACGTCGTTCTCCTCCACCGCCTGGCGGTAGAAGGTGTCGAGACCCTCGTTGACCGCGTGCTCCAGCACCGCGGCCTTGCCGACGCGCTGGTCGATGATGGGCGGCGGCACCTTGCCCTTGCGGAAACCGGGGATGGTCACCTGCTCGGCGATGTGCTCGTAAGCGTGCTTGATTGACGGCTCCAGCTCCTCCGGCGTCACCGAGATGGTGAGCTTGGTGCGGGTGGGGCTGAGCTTCTCGACCGTGGTCTTCACGATGTCTGGGTTCTCCTGATGTTCGAACGATGGTCTACTCGCAAGGAACGAGGTCCTCGTCGGGGCGACAGGATTCGAACCTGCGACCTCCCGCTCCCAAAGCGGGCGCTCTAGCCAAGCTGAGCTACGCCCCGGCTTCAGCGGTGCGAAAGACCGTGCGCAAGTCTACTGCACGCGAGCAGTCGCCCGCGTGTACTACGATGGTCGTCGGCCGTCTGCGCAAGGCGGCCTTCGGGGATGTAGCTCAATGGTAGAGCCTCAGTCTTCCAAACTGATTACGCGGGTTCGATTCCCGTCATCCCCTCCCTTGTAAACACTGGCCTCATCGCTGAGAGCGGAAGGCGACCTCGACGGCGGCGTCGAGCGTATCGAGGCTGTCGCCGTTCGCAGTCTGTGGATCCGAAACGAATCCGCGGACGAGTTCGACGATGATGTCCGACGCGCTCGAGTTCGGATCCGGGATCGGGAACTTCGAGACGTACTGCGAAATCCATCGACGTTTTCCCGCGTACAACTTGTTTCCGCACACGACGTCGTAGAAGCGCACCGCAAAGCTCGAATTCGCGATACCCAGCATCAGCATCGCGAGACGTTCGCTCCCGATGTCGTCAAGACTCATCCAGTAGCAGTCGCCGTTGACCACTGCCCCCGACTCATCCCACGAGAAGCGCGGCTCCGTGCTGATGTCAGGGAAGACGATCTTCGGGATGGCCCACATCGCGGGCTTCTGCGGGACCCAGATCTCGAACCACTGTCGCCCGGCATCGATCAGGTACTTGCGCGACGCCAGTCGCTCGCGATGCGTCTCCAAGTAGGAGAGCGCTCGAGGATAGCTCTCCATCGCAAGCGGCACACGGCGCTGCGCGGTCGGGTCGTACGGGTACAGGACGGCGTGTTCACCGGCGTCCGATGTCCAGGTTCGTGCATTCCGATGCGTCGTCAGCGGCAGAAGCACCTCGTCCTCCGGTCGGAGGTCGTCGGGCAGCGCGTGCCACCGATCGCTGAGGAAGACCGAATCGGCTGTGGTCTTGATCCCGACGCGAATCTTCGCCACCTCGCCGAAGGTCTTCCATGTGCCCGTTCTCACCTCGTCGAGCCACGCGTCGTCAGGCCGCCCACTCATCCGCCACGGGCTGGCCGGATCGGCCGAGTCGAGCGTGCCCACGCGCACCTCGTAGGTCTTGCCGCCCCATTTCGCGAAGCTGTCCTCGCGGCCGCGCAGAGCCTCGAAGAGCTCGGTCGCACCGGATGTGTCTCCAGGGACCTCGTAGCTCGCGGCGAATCTGCATGCTTCCGATCGTTTCGTCGTGGTGGCGATGACGATGGCAGGGAGGACGGCAGCCTCGAACAACTTCGAGTCGCCGAGATCGTAGAGCGCAGCCGTGTGCAGCCGATCGGTCAGGACTCGCCGCATGTTCGAGCCTGCCTTGGTCGTCAAGAAGCGGTTCGAGCACAGCAAGGCAAGAACGCCGCCGTCGCTCAGGACGGCAGGGGCGACCGATACGAACGGGTGGGTGAGGTCGATACGACCCGTGAGCCCATGCTGTTCCGCAAGGGTCTGGGCGAACTCAGCGCCGAGCTGTTGGGTGCGCACATAAGGCGGGTTGGTGATGACGAGATCGAATTCGCGAGCGTGGTCGTCGGCGCCGCTGAGGAAGTCCGATCGAGCGAGTTCGATCTCCAGACCGAGATCGGCCGCTCTCGCCTTCGCCGCCTCGATCGCGGCGGGGTCGATGTCGTACCCCACCAAACGAACCGACGTGTGCGGACGCATCGCCGCGATCGCCCGGTGCGCCGCGAAGAGAAGCTCACCGTCGCCACAGGCCGGGTCGAGAACCGATACGGAGCCGGCCGAAGGGTCGAGATGCGCAGCACCCTCCTCAGCGAGAAACTCCGCCAGCAAAGCAGGCGTGTAGTGCTGGCCATGCCGTTTGCGGTCGATGGCGGTTGCGGTCGAGCTCACGGGGTGTCCTTACTGTCCGCCATTGTCGCCTCAGTGCTGCAGAACCGCCAGCACGGCCAGCACTCGCCGGTGGTCGTCCCCCGAGTCCTCCAGCCCCAACTTCTGGAAGATCGACGTCACGTTCTTCTCCACCGCGCCCACTCCGATGACCAGGCGGGAGGCGATCGCCGCGTTGGTGCGGCCCTCCGCCATCAAGCCCAGCACGTCGCGCTCGCGCGGCGTCAGCGATTCGAGCGGGTCGGTACGCCGCACCAGCAGCTCACGCACGACCTCCGGGTCGAGCACCGTGCCGCCGGCGGCGACGCGCGTCACGGCGTCGCGCAGCTCGTCGAGGGAGGCGACGCGGTCCTTGAGCAGATAGCCGGTGCCGCCTCGGCCGCTCGCCAGCAGCTCCTGCGCATAGGTGCCCTCCACGTACTGGCTGAGCAGCAGCACACCCACGCCGGGAAAGGACGATCGCAGCTCGAGCGCCGCACGGACTCCCTCGTCGCGGAAGGTCGGGGGCATCCGCACGTCGAGAATCGCGACGTCGGGATGCAGCGACGGGAGGGCGGCGAGCAGCGACTCGGCGTCGCCGAACGCTCCGACCGTCTCGAAGCCGGCCTCGTCGAGGAGGCGAACGAGCCCTTCGCGCAACAGGACGGAGTCGTCCGCGACGACGAGACGGAGCGGGGTGGTGGCAGGCACGCCACCACCCTATTGCCCGCCTCGGGCGCGCCGCCGCCTCAGGCGAGCGGGATGCGCGCTCCGATCCGCGACGGGCCTCCGGCCGGGCTGTCGACGACGAACTCGCCGCCGAGACCGTGGACGCGCTCGGCCAGGCCGCTGAGGCCGTGACCGGCGACCGTCGTAGCGCCACCGTTGCCGTTGTCCGTCAGCCACACCGCCAGCCAGGCGCGTCCGGCCGCATCGACAGCACGATCGAGCACGAGCCGGGCGGCGGTCGCCCCCGAATGCTTCGCCAGGTTGGCCGACAGCTCGGCCAGCACGTAGTACGCGTTCCGCTCCACCTCCGGGCTGAACCGCTCCCCCGGCCGCAGCGAAGACTCCACGCTCACCGGGATGGGGCTGCGCGCCGCCAGCGACTCGACGGCGGCCTGCAGGCCGCGGTCCTGCAGGATCGGAGGCGCAAAACCGCGAGACAGCGCGCGAAGCTCCTCCAACGTGTCGCCCGCCTGCTTGCGCGCCTCGGCGAGCAGCGCAGCCGCGGCCTCCGGGTCGTCGGTGAGCTTGCGCTCGGCCGACGCGATGTCCATCTGGAGGCGGATCAGGCGCTGCTGCGGACCGTCGTGGAGGTCGCGCTCCAACCGGCGCAGCGACTGGTCCTCCGCTGCGACCGCGGCGCCCCGCTGCGCGGACAGGTCGGCGACCTCCCGCTGCAGCGCCTCGGACCGCCACGCGCCGAGCACTCCGTGCGCGATCGCGTGGTGCAGCAGGGTGAGGCCACGGGTCACGAAGGGCAGCGTCACGGCGAAGATCACGCCGAAGATCACGTACAGCACGCGGTCGCCGGCGACCGGATCGAAAGTCGAGTGGATACCGAAGATCGAATCCGCCAGCACGCGCGAGAGGAAGAAGTCGCGATGCCCGGACGGGATGAAGCCCAGCCAGATCCAGCCCGTCAGGCCTCCCAGCGCGCCGGCCGTCCACGTGATCGTGATGCTCCAGCTGATCACGCTGACGATGGGGTTGATGATCATGCCGTGCAGGAGGTACAGCCAGTAATGGCCGTTCGCCCACGGGCCGAAGATCGCGCGCCAGAAGGTGCGCGGGCGGTCGGTGGGCTCCCACACCGGGCGCGGGACCGGCGCAGCGCCTGCCCAGTCGAGACGCGTGAGCTCCACGGTTCCGAACGCCCGGGCCACATAGAACGTCGCGACGACGATGAAGAAGCCCACGTAGATGACGACGGTGCCGATGCCCGTCCAGAACAGGGAGGCGAGCACCGAGAGCCCGATGATCGCGATCGGCATGGTCAGGAGGAGGAAGCCGAGCTCCCGGGGCACGCGTCGCCACAGCGACCCGTAGGTCGTGCGCTCGGCGGGAGCCGGGGGGACGGTGGAGGCGGTCACAGTGTCCAGACTGGCAGACGTGCCGGCGGGGTCGGTGCTTCCCCCGGGCAGAGTCGCGGTGGTCGATTCGTTCATGGCTCCAGCCTCCCGTTCGGGCGTTGGTCGCCCCCATCCCGTCCGCCGCCGGATCCGTGCGGGGGTTAACCCGACCAAGGGTCGCCTTCGTTAGCGCAGCCTCAGCTTCGTTGCGGAATTACGGGCGCGCAGTAGCGTTGTCGTCAGGCAGAAGAAAGGACGCCACCATGACGGACATCGCTGCAAGCCAGAGCGTTTCGAACCCCGACGTCGCTGCAGGAGTCGCACAGTTCCTCACCCCCGTGGTCATCGACCTCACCGCACTCGTCGTGAACGGCAAGCAGGCGCACTGGCACGTGCGCGGCGCCAACTTCATCGGCGTGCACGAGCTCCTCGACACGATCGTCGACCACGCCCAGGAGTGGGCCGACCTCGCCGCCGAGCGGATCGTCGCCCTCGGCCTCCCCGTCGATGCGCGCCTCGGCACCGTGGCGGCCAAGACCACCACGACCGAGCTCACCGCCGGATTCCGTCCGTCGAACGAGACCATTCGCGAAGTGATCGCCCAGATCGACGCCGCGCTCGCGAGCGTCAACACCGCGGTCACCGAGCTGGACGAGCTCGACCAGACCAGCCAGGACGTCGCCATCGAGATCGCCCGCGGTCTCGACAAGGACCGCTGGTTCCTGTTCGCGCACATCAGCGAGTAACGCCCCGCGTGTGCCGAAGGGCACGTCGTTGTCGCTTTCGGGCCTCGAAAGCGACAACGACGTGCCCTTCGGCGTTTCAGGTGGGCGTGCTGCTCAGAGGGTGTCGTGGGTCAAGCGGCCTGCGAGGAGGGTCGCGGAAACGGGCATGACGCGGAGCTCGTCAGGGGTCGCCGCGGAGGGATCGCGCTCGACGATCGCGAGGTCGGCGAGCTCGCCGACGGCCACGCGGGATCGCGTCGATGCGTCGAGGGCGGCCTCCACCGAGATGCGCTGCTCAGGATGCCACGGCTCTCGGCCGTCGCGGGCGCGACCGACGGCCGACGCGATCGCCAGCCACGGGTCGAGCGGCGCGACAGGCGCGTCGGAGCCGAAGGCGAGGCGGGCCCCAGAGGCCAGCAAGGACGCGAGTGGGAATGCATCCTGCGTCCGGCCGGCCCAGAGCCGGTCGGCGACGTCACGGTCGTCCATGGCGTGCTCGGGCTGCACGCTCGCCACCACTCCGAGAGCCGCGAACCGCGGGATGTCGGCGGGATCGATCAGCTGGGCGTGCTCGATGCGGCCTCCCGAGCCGAGTCGCTCGAAGGCGTCGAGTGCGAGCCGGTTCGCTTCGTCGCCGATCGCGTGCACTGCGGGCTCGATGCCGTTGCGCGCGGCGAGTTGCAGATCGACCAGCAGCTCGGCGGGCGTGAGATTGGCGACCCCGTGGCCGCCGTCCGGGTACGGGTGCCGGCAGAGCGCCGTGCGGGTGTTGAGCGAGCCGTCTGAGATCACCTTGAACGGGCCCATCGTCAGAAGGCCACCGGTCCCCTCGACCGGCGCGCCGGTGCGGAGGCCGAGCCGGACCGCGTCGTCCAAACGGTCGCGGTAGACGCCGAACTCGACACGCACCGAACCCGCTCCTGCCGCCATCCGGCGCGTCCAGGTCTCCAGGTTGCCGCCGTACTCGAGGTCGACGATCCCGACCACTCCGCGCGCCGCCGCCCGATCCGCCGCGTCCGACGCCCAGCGGTCGAGCGTCGCCTCGTCTGACGGCGTGAGCGCACTCGTCAAGGCGAAGCTGTCGTCCTCGCGCAGCAGTGCGCCCTCCACCCCGGGCGCATACCGGGCCATCGCGGCCGAATTCAGCCACGAGCAGTGGAGGTCACCGGCGATAAGGACGACGGGTCGGTCACCAGCCGCCGCGTCGAGCAGTTCGCGAGTGGGGAGGTCGGGCCACAGCGCATCGTGGAAACCGAAACCGACCAGCACCGCCGTACCCGGATCCGCTGAGGCTCGCGAGCGCACGAGCGAAGCGGCCTCAGCTGCCGACGACGCCGGCGACACATCAAGGCGTCGAGCCGTCTGCGCCCACTGGGTGAAATGGACGTGCTGGTCCCACAGCCCGGGGATCAGCCACCGGCCGTCGAGCGGGATGCGCTCGAGCCCTCGCTCGGCCGTGGCACCTGCGGGCAGCACCGACGCGATCGACCCGTCGCGCACGGTCACGTCCACGACCTGATCGGAGCCCGGCAGCCGGGCTCCGGCCAGGACGAGACTCATCGAGCCGCGCGGCGGCGGTCGTGCACGAGCTGCATCTCGCGCAGCAGCGACGGGCTCGCGTAGGCCGAATCGCCGCCGAGCTCCGTCATGATCGAGTCGACGATGTGGTCGGGCCGGTTCTGGCTCATCTTCTGCTTGGCGACGATCTTGGTCGGCGTCAGCCGCAATCCGACCGTTCCGGACGAGATGCGCTCGGCGTAGCGTTCGTCCTCCAGCGTGCCGCGCATCTGCCGGGGGTTCGGCAGCTCGCGCTCGAAATGGTCGACGAGCTTCTCGAGCACCTGGAGGTTCTCCTCCGCGCTCAGGATCTCAGGCACGCCGGAGAGGTGGATGGCCACGAAGTTCCAGGTGGGTACGGCGGGGTCGGCGTCGTACCACGACGACGAGATGTACCCGTGCGGCCCCTGGAGGATGACGAGCAGTTCGTGCTCACCCAGCTCGTGCAGCTGCTCGTCGGGGTGGCCCACATGGCTCACGATACTGAGCTCGTCGCGCGTGTCGTCGAGGATCACCGGGTAGTGCGAGGCGACGAGACCCGTCGAGGCGTTGCTGACGAACGTGCCCCACGGGTTCTCGCGGATGATCCGCTCGATCTCGGCCCGCTCTCCGAGGGCGAAGCTGGGATTCTGACGCACGAGTGCCTCCTAGGCCTGATCTTTCGGGCACCAGTACAGCTTGCGGCCGCCCAGCTCCTCCATGAGGATGTTCGTGCCGCACACCCGGCATGGCAGCCCTTCGCGCTTGTAGACCCAGTGCCGGTCCTCGCGTTTGGCCATCGCCTTGCGGTACGACTCCTCGTCGAGGTCGTCCATCGTCATCATCTGCCCGGTCTCGACGCCGATCTGCAGCAGGTGCACCCAGTCGCGCCACAGCTCGCGCACGGTCTCCTCCGGCACGAGCTTGCCCGGCGTGTGCGGGTTCTGCCTGGCACGGAACAGCAGTTCGGCACGGTAGACGTTGCCGATGCCGCTGACGACGCTCTGGTCCATGAGCAGCAGTGCGATCGCAGTCGGCTTCTTGCGCACCTTCGCGACGAAGGCCTCCTCGGCCGCCGGGCCGGAGTCGACCTGCGGGTCGGGGCCGAGCTTGGCGATCACGGCGTCGACCTCGGCCGGGTCGAGCACCTCGCACGCGGTCGGGCCGCGGAGGTCGGCCACGGCCGTGTCGCTGAGGAGGCGCACCCGCACCTGGCCGACGGGCTCCGGCGGGAAGACGTCGATGTCGGCCTCCACCTTCTCGGACTCCGACATGCGCAGCCGGGTGCGGCGGGGAGCGCCGATCGAGTGCAGGGAGTTCTCGCCGGCCTCGTCGAAGACGGTGCCGGTCTGGTTCGCCGTACCCTTCTGCTGGGTCTGGCCCATCCGCCCGTTCGCGCTCGCGATGGTCGGATCGATGCTGATGTCGCCGGCGAAGTCCCACGCGCCGTAGATGCCGAGGTGGATGCGCAGCCAGAGCTCGTTGTCGAACTCGAGGAACATCTGCTTGCCGACGGCCTTGGCCGCCACCATCGTGTGGCCGTCGATTCGTGTGGCATCGGCGGCGAACCGGCCCTGCGGGGAGGAAACCGCGATGCGGTGGCCCACGAAGTTGACGGCGAACTGCTTCGCGATGCGGTGGACGGAGTGGCCCTCGGGCATCAGCGGTCCACGTTCTTGCCTGCGATGTCGCCCGTGGCCTCGAACTCGGCGAGCTGCGCGATTCGGCGCACGTGACGCTCCTCGAGCGAGAACGGCTCGGCGATGAAGACGTCGATGAAGCGCGTGGCCTCCTCGACGGTGTGCTGACGCGCGCCGATCGAGATGACATTGGCGTCGTTGTGCTGGCGCGCCAGCTGCGCGGTGCTCTCGTTCCAGACGAGGGCCGCACGCACGCCGAGGACCTTGTTCGCCGCGATCTGCTCGCCGTTGCCCGAGCCTCCGAACACCACGCCCAGCGCCTGGACACCGGCCTGCTGGTCGCGCACGACGGCTTTGGCCGCGTTGATGCAGAACGCCGGGTAGTCGTCGATCGGGTCGTACTCGGTGGGACCGTGGTCGACGACCTCGTGGCCGGCCTGCGACAGGTGCTGCTGGAGGTGCGTGCTGAACTCGAGACCGGCGTGATCGGTGGCGATGTGGATTCGCATGCTCACAGTCTAGGGAAGGCCGCCGACGCCGCAGGAGCGGCAGGAGCGCGACCTCACTAAGGTGGATGCGGTGGACACGATCCACACCCCGATCCGCTTTTCCAAGGAGTCAGCGTTGCCCGGAGAAAACCTCACCCGCATCGAAGCCCAGGAGCGCGCGTCGCTCGTCCGCACCCACAGCTACGACGTGGCCCTCGACCTGACGACGGGTCCGGAGACCTTCCGAAGCACCACCACCGTGCGCTTCTCCGCGACGCCGGGCGCCTCGACCTTCATCGACGCGATCACCCGCACCGTCCACTCCGTCGTGCTGAACGGCGTGGAGTTGGACCCGGCCGTCGTCGCCGATGGGGTGCGCATCCAACTGGACGGGCTGCAGGCGGAGAACGAGCTCACGGTCGACGCCGACGCGATCTACACCAACACCGGTGAGGGCCTGCATCGTTTCGTCGACCCGGTCGACGGCGAGGTGTATCTCTACTCGCAGTTCGAGGTGCCGGACTCGCGCCGTATGTTCGCCGTGTTCGAGCAGCCCGACCTCAAGGCCCAGTTCACCTTCACCGTGACGGCCCCCGAGCACTGGGCGGTCGTGAGCAACTCCCCCACCCCCGAGCCGAGCGACGCCGGCGAGGGCGCGAAGACCTGGTCGTTCGCTCCCACCGCGGTCATCTCCTCCTACATCACGGCCCTGATCGCGGGCCCGTACGAGTCGGTCCACAGCGAGCTGACCAGCCGCGACGGCCGCACCATCCCGCTCGGCGTGTACGCGCGCAAGAGCCTCGCGGGCTTCCTGGACGCCGACTACATCTTCACGAAGACGCGAGAGGGCTTCGCCTTCTACGAGGCGAAGTTCGACTACGCCTACCCGTTCGAGAAGTACGACCAGCTGTTCGTGCCGGAGTTCAACGCCGGCGCGATGGAGAACGCGGGCGCCGTCACCTTCACCGAGACCTACGTGTTCCGGTCGAAGGTGACCGACGCCATCAAGGAGCGCCGCGTCGTCACGATCCTGCACGAACTCGCGCACATGTGGTTCGGCGACCTGGTCACCATGAAGTGGTGGAACGACCTGTGGCTCAACGAGTCCTTCGCCGAGTACGCCTCCACCCTCGCCACCGCGGAGGCCACCGAGTGGACCGAGGCGTGGACGACCTTCGCCGCGATGGAGAAGAGCTGGGCGTACAAGCAGGACCAGCTGCCCTCCACCCACCCGATCGTCGCGACGATCAACGACCTGGAGGACGTGCAGGTCAACTTCGACGGCATCACGTACGCGAAGGGCGCCTCGGTGCTCAAGCAGCTCGTCGCCTGGGTCGGCCAGGACGACTTCCTCGCGGGCGTCGCCCAGTACTTCAAGAAGCACCAGCACGGCAACACCGAGCTGACCGACCTCCTGGTCGAGCTGGAGGCCACCAGCGGCCGCGACCTCACCGAGTGGTCGAAGAAGTGGCTGGAGACCGCCGGCGTCAACACGCTGCGACCGGAGATCGAGGTGGACGCAGACGGCACGATCACCGGGTTCGCGATCCTGCAGACGGCCGCGGCCGACTACCCGACGATCCGTCCACACCGCCTCGCGGTGGGTTTCTACGACCTGGTGAACGACCGCCTCGTGCGCACCTCCCGCGTCGAGCTCGACGTGGACGGCGAACGCACGGAGGTCGCAGAGCTCATCGGACTGAAGCGTCCGGCGCTCGTCCTCCTCAACGACGACGACCTGGCATACGCCAAGATCCGTCTCGACGAGGAGTCGCATCGCGTCGCACTCGAGCACCTCTCGTCGATCGCGAGCCCGCTCGCCCGGTCGCTGGTCTGGGGCGCGGTGTGGGACGCCACCCGCGACGCCGAGTCGAGCGCCAGCGACTACGTGCGCCTGGTGCTCGGCAACATCGCCTCCGAGACCGAGTCGACGACGCTGCGCACGACGCTGAACCAGCTCGTGCTCGCGGCCGGAAGCTACGTGGCGCCGGAGCGTCAGAAGAAGACGAGCGAGGAGGCCGCCTCGGCGCTCTGGGAGCTGGCGCAGCAGGCAGAGGCCGGCAGCGACGCGCAGTTCCAGTTCGTCAAGTTCTTCGCGGCCCTGGCCTCCACCCCCGAACAGCTCGCCACCGTCGCGCAACTGCGAGACGGTTCGCTGACCCTGCAGGGCCTCATCGTCGACACCGACCTGGGCTGGGAGCTGCTCGTGGCCCTGGTCGCGGGCGGTGCGGCCGGCAATGCCGAGGTGGATGCCGCGCTCGCCGCCGACAACACCGCCAACGGCGCCCAGTTCGCGGCGCAGGCTCGCGCCTCCATCCCGACGCTCGCGGGCAAGCAGGCGGCGTGGGACTCGGTGTTCGGCTCGGACGGCCTGCCGAACACGATCGTGCGGTTCACGGGCCTCGGCTTCCAGCGTGCAGCGGACAGGGAGGTGCTGGCCGCGTTCGTCGAGCCGTACTTCGCGGCGCTGCAGGAGGTCTGGACCTCGCGCACCTACAAGATCGCCGAGTACCTGGTGGCCGGCATGTACCCGGCGCCGCTCGCGAACGCCGCTCTGCGCGACGCCACGCGCGCCTGGCTCGACGCCAACCCCGAGCCGGCCGCGCTGCGCCGCCTGGTGGTCGAGAACCTCGCCGGCGTGGAGCGCGCGCTCGCGGCCCAGGCACGCGACGCGGGCTGACCCGCACCGCACCGGGCGACGGGGGTCGTGGTTCGCGTCGAGCGACGACCCCCGTTCGCACTGCCGGGCCATGCGGGCCCCACACAGGTAGTACTCGGGTTCGATGACGCGGACCCCGGCGCGGCCCTAGTCTCGGTCTCATGATCCAACTCGACAACCTCACCAAGACCTTCGGCAGCAAGACCGCTGTCGACGGCATCTCGGCGACGATCCAGCCGGGCAAAGTCACCGGCTTCCTCGGCCCCAACGGCGCGGGCAAATCCACCACGATGCGCATGATCATGGGCCTCGACCGCCCCACCCGCGGCTCCGCGACGATCAACGGCAAGCGGTACGGCGAGCTGCGTTCGCCGCTCGGAGAGGTCGGCGCGCTGCTGGATGCGAAGGCGGTGCACACCGGTCGCACGGCCTACAACCACCTGCTGGCGATGGCCGCGACGCACGGCATCTCGAAGAACCGCGTCAACGAGGTCATCGCACTGACCGGGTTGGAGTCGGTCGCCACCAAGCGTGTCGGCGGGTTCTCCCTCGGCATGGGCCAGCGCCTCGGCATCGCCGCCGCGATGCTCGGTGACCCTGCCACGCTGATCCTCGACGAGCCGGTCAACGGCCTCGACCCCGAGGGCGTGCTCTGGGTGCGCCAGTTCGCGCGCCATCTGGCCGCACAGGGCCGCACCGTGTTCCTGTCCTCCCACTTGATGAGCGAGATGGCACAGACCGCCGACCACATCATCGTGCTCGGCCGGGGCCGTGTCCTCGCCGACGCTCCCGTCGACCAGATCCTCGCCGGAGCGACCCGCTCCGCCGTCCGCGTGCGCACCCCGGAGATCGAGCGGCTCGTCAACGCGATCAACGGTCCCGACGTGACGGTCACCGGTGTGGAGGCCCAACTGCTCGAGATCAGCGGGCTTTCGGCCGCGCAGATCGGCGACGCGGCAGCCGCCGCGGGCATCGCGCTCCACGAGCTCACCCCGCTCAGCGCCTCCCTCGAGGAGGCCTACCTCGAACTCACTCAGGACGAAGTCGAATACCACTCGGAGGTCGCCCGATGAGCGCCGCAACCACCACTGCCGCACCGCACCAGCACTCGGAGATCGGCCGTCTCAGCTTTCCGCGCGTGCTGCGCTCGGAGTGGATCAAGCTCCGCTCGCTCCGCTCGACGTTCTGGACGCTGATCAGCGTTGTCGTGCTCGTCGTCGGCTTCGCGGCGCTGCTGAGCTTCGCGATCCCGTCGGCCACGACCCTCTCGACCGAGTCCGGACCACGCGGTGCGACCCTCGATCTGAACAACATCGTCGCCACAGCGGCCACCTTCGGGCTTCGATTCGCCCAGCTCGTGGTGGCGGTGCTCGGTGTGCTCGCGATCAGCGGCGAATTCTCCACCGGGATGATCCGCTCGTCGTTCGCCGCGGTTCCGCATCGCTTCCCCGTCCTCGCCGCCAAGGCGATCATGCTCTTCATCGTCTCGTTCGTGATCGGCCTGGTGAGTCTGGCGGCATCGTGGTCGATCGCGATCGGCGTGATGAGCGGCAAAGGCTACGAGCGCGAGCTGTTCGAGGCCTCCACGCTCTGGTCGATCCTCGGCGGCGCCGTCTATCTCGGGCTGATCGCCGTCTTCGCTCTCGGCCTCGGCACCATCATCAAGGCCAGCGCAGGCGGAATCGCCGCGGTCGTCGGCGTGCTGTTCCTCCTGCCGATCCTCGTCCAGGTCGCCGTGGGGCTGCTGCCGAAGGTCACCTGGCTGGCCGACTGGTCGCACTACCTGATCAGCAACAACGGCGACGGTCTGGCCGGCCTCGCGAACGGCTCCCTCGAGCCGTGGCAGAACATCCTCACCGTGGTGATCTGGACCGCCGTCTCCTTCATCGCCGGAGCGATCCTGCTGCAGCGACGGGACGCGTGACCTCTCAGGTGACCGCTCCCGACGCCGCCCCGGCCGACCTCGAGCTTCCGAGGCCGCCCGGGGCGGTGCGGCGCTTCTTCGGCGTGCATCCGCTTCTCGTCGACTCCCTGGTCGCGTGCGTGTACCTCGTGCCGGCGCTCGCCGAGGGCGTCGTCGAGATGATCAGAGACCCGAGCTGGTCGGTGGTACTCCGGGTGATCCTCGCGAGCGTGGCCGGCGGGGCGCTGTTCGCCCGCCGCCGGTCCCCCCGCACGGTTTTCGCCATCGCGCTCGCCGTGCTCGTGCTGAGCGTGTTCGTCGGCCGCAACGTCGACTTCGTGCCGACCGTCTTCGCCCTGTACGCCCTCGCGGTGTACCGATCGGCGCGTTCGGCGTGGATCGCCTACGCGATCACCGCGGTCGCGACCGTCGGCGTCCTCAGCGTCACCGAGATCGTGGTCTCGGTCCATGACTTCGCGCCGCTCTCGACGGAGGCGATCCCCTCCGGCTTCGCAGCGCTCTCCTTCTGCACGGTCGCCGTTCTGGTCGGCACCAACGTCGGCAACCGACGTCGCTACCTCGACGCCCTCATCGACCGTGCGCGGCAATTGGCGCGCGAGCGCGACCAGCAGGCCGAGATCGCTACAGCGGCCGAACGCAGCCGCGTCGCACGCGAGATGCACGATATCGTCTCGCACAGTCTCACGGTGATGATCACGCTCGCCGACGGGTCGGCCGGGCTCGTCGCCACTGCTCCGGAACGCTCGGCCGAGACGATGCGGCTCGTGGCCGAGACCGGCCGCAGCGCCCTGGGCGACATGCGCCGGCTGCTCGGGGTGCTCCGAGCCGGAGACGAGGAGGGCGCCACCCACGCGCCGCAACCCGGGCTCGGCGAGCTCGGCGAGCTGGTCGAACGGTTCCGGGCCGCCGGACTGCCCGTACGGATCACGGTCTCCGGCTCGGCGCCGACCGATGTCGGCCAGCAGCTCACCGTGTTCCGGGTGGTGCAGGAGGCCCTCACGAACACCCTCCGGCACGGCGCGCTCGCCACCACCGTCACCGTGACGATCGACTTCGGCCACGAGCGCATCCGCATCGTCGTGGAGGACGACGCCACCGTGCACACGGACTCCGTCCAGGGCTCCGGCGCCGGTCTGCTCGGCCTCCGGGAGCGGGTCGCCCTCTACGGCGGCACCTTGGAGGCGGGGCCACGACGTGGCGGCGGCTGGCGGCTCGCGGCGGACTTCCCGACCGTCCGGCCGGCCGCGGCACCGTCCACAGCCTCGTCGTCCGATCCAGACGCGGCCACCGCCGCAGCGCCAGAACGCAGGAGTCCCGAATGATCGACCCCCGTCCCGATCGCGACCGCCCGCTGCGCATCCTCCTCGTCGACGACCAGGCCCTGGTGCGCCTCGGCTTCCGGATGGTCCTGGAGGCCGAACCCGACCTCCAGGTGGTGGGCGAGGCTGCCGACGGCGCCGAGGCGGTACGGCTGGCCGTCGAGACCCGGCCCGACGTGATCCTCATGGACGTGCGCATGCCGATCGTCGACGGGATCGAAGCGACCCGCCGCATCGTCGCCGCCAACCCGGAGGCGCGGATCATCATCCTCACGACGTTCGACCTCGACGAGTACGCCTTCGGCGGCCTGCGCGCGGGAGCGTCCGGCTTCCTGCTCAAGGACGCGCGGCCCTCCGAGCTGACCGCGGCGATCCGTGCCGTCGCGACCGGCGACGCCGCGGTCAGCGGCCGGGTGACCCGTGCCATGCTGGAGCTCTTCGCCGACCGGCTTCCCGAATCCGGCGGCGCACCGACCGGAGTCGATCCGGCCGCCGCCCTGACGCCGCGCGAGCGCGAGATCCTGCTCGCCATGGCCGACGGTCTCACGAACGGCGAGATCGGAGCCAGATTCTTCCTCACCGAGTCGACCGTGAAGACGCACGTGGGGCGGGTGCTCTCGAAGCTCCAGCTGCGAGACCGCGTGCACGCCGTCATCTTCGCCTACGATAACGGACTCGTCGACCGCTGACCGCCGACCACTCGGCGGGGTCCAGGGGACGCCAAGGACCCACTCGATAGGATTCCGTGCGTATGGGAATTCTGAAAGCGAACTTCTGGACCGAGGTCGGGAGCTGGCTCGTCGCCACCGGCTGGACACTGCTCAACGTCGTCTGTATCATCGTCGGCGCGTTCCTGTTGAGCTGGCTGCTGCGCGTCATCATCCGTCGCGTCGTCAAGCAGATCGTCAGCGGCGTCAAGAAGGGCCAGAGCGTCACGGACACCCAGGCGCTCGTCGCGTCCCCGCTCGCCGCCGTGCGCGTCGTGCAGCGCACGAGGACGCTCGGCTCGGTGCTGAGCAACATCGTCAACGTGGTCATCGGGATCGTCGCGATCGTGATGGTGTTCGGCGTCGTCGCCCCGACCGCGGTCACCTCGCTCGCGCTGCTCACGGCCGCGATCGGCGCCGGGCTCGGTTTCGGCGCGCAGAACATCGTGAAAGACGTGCTGAACGGCCTGTTCATGGTGATGGAGGACCAGCTCGGCGTCGGCGACGTCGTCGACCTCGGCTCGGCGACAGGTGTCGTGGAGGCCGTCGGCATCCGCATCACCCAGGTGCGCGACGTCAACGGCACGCTCTGGTTCGTCCGGAACGGCGAGATCGTCCGGGTCGGCAACATGTCGCAGGGCTGGTCGCGCGTGATCGTCGACCTCGCGGTACCGTACGACACCGACATCGAGGTTGTGCAGGCCAAGATGCTCGAGGCCGCCACGGCGCTCGCCACGAGCCCCAAGTGGCGCTCTCGCATCCTGGACAAGCCCGAGCTCTGGGGGCTCGAGTCGGTCTCGGCCGACGCGATGGTCATCCGGATCGTGCTGAAGACTCGTACGACGGCGAAGGACGACGTGTCCCGCGAGCTCCGGGCGCGGCTGAAGCAGGCGACCGACGAACTGGGAATCAAGCTGCCGTCGCTGGAGGCCGTCGTGCTGAGCGGCTTCGACAGCGCCGGAAGCGTCAACGGCGCGAAGCCGCCGCGCACCCGCCCGACCCCGGTGGTTCCGGAGAAGCCGGCGACCGGCCGCAAGGCGCGCGCCGCCGCCAAGCGGGCCCCGAAGGCCGTGGCCGACCCCGGAGCCATCCGGATTCGGCCCGCCATCGAGGGTGCGGGCGCCGCCGAGACGCCCGCCGCCCCGCCCCCTCCCCGCGCTCCGCGCACGCCGAAGCAGCCTCCAGCACAGCCTCCCACCCAGCCACCGACGGAGTGAGATGACCACCATCCCTGTCGGGCCGCCCAGCGGCCCGTCCTTCTTCGAGCAGATCGGCGGGCACGACACGTTCGTCCGGCTCGTCGACGCGTTCTACCGCGGCGTCGCCGACGACCCGGTGCTGCGTCCGATGTACCCCGAGGACGAACTCGGGCCGGCCCGCGAGCGTCTGACACTCTTCCTCGAGCAGTACTGGGGAGGGCCCACCACCTACAGCGAGCAGCGCGGGCACCCGCGTCTGCGCATGCGGCACAATCCGTTCCGCGTCAACCCTGACGCGCGTGACCGCTGGCTCGCGCACATGCGGGTCGCAGTCGATGAGCTCGGCCTGCCTCCACTGCTGGAGGAGACCCTCTGGAACTACCTGGAGCGCGCGGCGTTCGCTATGGTCAACACATTCCAGGAGTGATCCCGTCTCGAGGAGCGGCCCGGCTCCTCTCCCGACGTGCCGAAGGAGACACGCCATGACCCCAGAGCCCGACTGCATCGTGGTGGGCGCCGGCCTCGCCGGACTGGTCGCTGCGAGCGAGCTGCTCGACGCCGGCAGGACCGTGACGATCGTCGATCAGGAGCCCGCCGCCTCCCTCGGGGGTCAGGCGTTCTGGTCGTTCGGAGGCCTGTTCCTCATCGACTCGCCGGAGCAGCGTCGGATGGGCGTGCACGACTCGCTGGCGCTGGCCCGGCAGGACTGGTTCGGGAGCGCCGCATTCGACCGCGACGAGGACCACTGGCCGAAGCGCTGGGCGGAGGCCTACCTCCAGTTCGCCGCCGGCGAGAAGCGCGCTTGGCTGCACGAGAAGGGGGTGCGGTTCTTCCCGGTCGTCGGCTGGGCGGAGCGCGGCGACGGTACCTCGGGAGGTCACGGCAACTCGGTGCCGCGCTTCCACATCACCTGGGGTACCGGACCCGGAGTCGTGGAGCCGTTCGCGCGTCGCGTGCAGGAGGCCGCCGCCTCCGGGCAGGCACGCCTGCTTCACCGCCACCGCGTCGACGAGCTCATCGTCGAGGACGGCCGGGTCACCGGTGTGCGCGGCACGATCCTCAAGCCGGACGCCGCCCGTCGTGGGGCGCCCAGCAACCGCGAGCGGATCGCGGACTTCGAACTGCGCGCACCCGCCGTGGTGGTCGCGAGCGGTGGGATCGGCGGCAATCACGACCTGGTGCGGGCCGCGTGGCCGGAGCGGCTCGGCACTCCCCCTGACTTCATGCTCTCCGGCGTGCCCGCCCACGTGGACGGCCGCATGCTCGGAATCGCCGAGGCCGCGGGCGCCCGCCTCATCAACGGGGACCGGATGTGGCATTACACCGAGGGCATCCAGAACTGGGATCCGATCTGGCAGCGCCACGGCATCCGCATCCTCCCCGGCCCGTCGTCGCTGTGGCTCGACGCCCGCGGCGACCGGCTCCCCGCACCGCTCTTCCCCGGCTTCGACACGCTCGGCACCCTGGAGCACCTGAGCCGCACCGGCTCGGATTACAGCTGGTTCATCCTCACGCAGAAGATCATCGAGAAGGAGTTCGCGCTCTCCGGCAGTGAGCAGAACCCCGATCTGACCGGGAAGGACTTCGGGTTGCTCGCCAAGCGGGTGGGGCCCGGAGCGCCCGGTCCCGTCGAGGCGTTCAAGCAGAAGGGCGCGGACTTCATCGTGGCCGACACGCTCGACGAGCTGCTGGCCGGGATGCAGCGGCTGTCGGAGGTGCCGCTGGACGTCGAGCTCGTGACGCGCCACGTGCGCGAGCGGGACCGCCAGCTCGACAACGACTTCGGCAAGGACCTGCAGCTTGCCGCGGTGCGGGCCGCCCGCGCGTACCGGGGTGACAAACTCATCCGGGTCGCGTCACCGCACAAGCTCACCGACCCGAAGGCCGGCCCGATGATCGCGGTGAAGCTGCACATCCTCACCCGCAAGAGCCTCGGCGGCATCGAGACGGATCTCGACGCGCGGGTCCTCTCGGCGGACGGAACGCCGATCCCCGGGCTCTATGCGGCCGGCGAGGCGAGCGGCTTCGGCGGGGGCGGCGTGCACGGCTACCGCGCGCTGGAGGGCACGTTCCTCGGAGGCTGCCTCTTCTCGGGCAGGCAGGCAGGACGCGCGATCGCCCGCGCGATCTGACCAGCCGCCTTCGCCTCAGCCGCCTTCGCCTCAGCCGCCTTCGCCTCAGCCGCGGAGGCTCCAGGCCTGTCGGCGGATGAGCGTGTGTCCGCGCCGTGTCGTCAGCCGGGTCCACGGGCCGGTCTCCAGGATCGCGACCGGCTCGCCGGACGCCAGGAATCCCAGGCTCTCGGTGGCGAAGGCGGCGCCCGCCGGAACGTACTCGAGGCCCTCGATGGGACGGCCCCACACCTCGGCGCGCACCCGCTGGACGAGTTGCTCGCCCGTGCCGGTCGGGACGGCGTCCGCGACCTCCGCGATGCCCGCGGCCGCCGTCGACTCCATCAGCTCGTACGTCGTCTCACCGACCTGACGCCACCCGCCCCGGGGCGGCGAAATGCCTGCCCACGTCACGGAGGGCGCCTCCATCGGCAGCCGCACCTCCAGAGGGGCACTCTCGACGGCACCGTCGACGGCGCCGCTCTCGTCGCCATCGCGCGCCTCCTCTTCGACCGACCCCTGCTCGGAGGCCGCCGCAGCGCTCTCGGCGGCCTCGCGCACGCGCGCCAACCGGTCGAGCAGCGAGCGGATGGGGACTACCACGTCGAAGGCGACGTCGGGGCCGGTCAGGAAGGTGCGCAGCCCGAGCACCGTCGGCGTCTGATCGAGCAGCCCCCGTGGATAGAGGATGGCGGTGTACACGGCCAGCACACCCGATCCGGCGATCAGGCGCACCGACCCCTCCTCGACGCGGGCGGCCCGGGACAGGTAGGTCTGCAGGTCGGCGGCGGCGAGGGTGTCCTGGAGAGAAAACGACTCGTTCATCTGCGCTCTAAGCTACTAGAGACATCGGACGGAGACACTGTGACAGAGCCCCTCGAATCGCTGCTCGCCGCGCTCGACCTCACCGACACCGGTGCACGCACGAGCGAAGACATCTTCACCGGCCCTTCCCAGTGGATGCCGCTGGGCCGCGTGTTCGGCGGCCAGGTGCTCGCGCAATCGATCGTCGCGGCCACACGCACGGTCACCGACGACCGCAGCATCCACTCGATGCACGGGTACTTCCTCCGCCCCGGAGACGTCAACTTCCCGATCACGTTCTCGGTCGACCGCATCCACGACGGCCGGTCGTTCTCCACCCGCCGCACCCAGGCCTATCAGAACGGCCTGCCGATCCTGTCGATGATCGCGTCGTTCCAGACCGAAGACGACGGGGTCGAGCACCAGGTGACGATGCCGGAGGGCCTGCCCGATCCGGAGACGCTGCCGAACTCCGCCGACACCCTCGAAGACGTCGAGCACCCCGTCGCGCAGTACTGGGCGAGCCAGCGTCCGTTCGACATGCGGCACGTGCCGTCGCCGATATACCTCACGGTCGAAGGCCCGCACGTCGCACACCAGGCGGTCTGGTTCCGCGCGATCGGCACCCTGCCGGACGACCCTGCCCTCCACCGCGCGGCGCTCGCCTACGCGAGCGACTACACGATCATGGAGTCGGTGATGCGCCGGCACGGCGTGGCGTGGGCCACCCCCGGCCTCAAGGCGGCCAGCCTCGACCACGCCATGTGGTGGCACCGCCCCGCACGCGTCGACGAGTGGCTGCTCTACGTGCAGGAGTCCCCGAGCGCCAGCGGCGGACGCGGGCTGTCGCTCGGTCGGATCTTCAGCCGCGATGGGCGCCTGGTCGCAAGCGTGGCGCAGGAGGCGACCATCCGGGTTCCCGGAGCCGCCCAGCGCGACTGACGCCGACCTGCGGTTCTCAGCGCGTCAGCCGAAGGTGCTGCGCAGCAGCACCGTGCCGTTCGCCGCCGACCGGATGTCGATGGCCGCGATGTCGGCGAGCGGAACGCTCGTGGTCGCGATCGGGGCGACCGTGCTGCCTTCGGCGGCGGTCCACGTCGAGATCTGGGTCTGCTTGCCGGAGCGGTCGGTCACCACCATCGCGTAGGTCCAGGTGTGACCGCCGTCGTCTCCCGGGACCTTCGCGTAGGAGCACCGGGAGTCGATCCGGGTTCCCCACGGCTCGGAGGTGAGCCGGACGTCGGCGGCCAGCGCGCTCGGCACGACCTGCTCCATCGCGACGCTCGTGCCGGGCGACGACGACGGAAGCACACCGGGGATCGCGATCGCCAGGACGCCGACGAGCACCGCGGCTGCGACGGCCGCCAGGCCGCCGACCAGCCAGCGCGACCGGCGCCGGCGCTTGCGCGCCTGATCCAGCAGCGAGGGCAGCACCTCGGCACCCAGCCCTGCGTCCTGAGGCGCCTCCGCGTCGAGGAGGGCGAACGCCTGCTCCCGCGGCACCCGGCCGAGCAGCCCGGGCATCCCGGCCAACTCGCCGACCGCTGAGGCGCACCGATCGCACTCGTGGAGGTGCTCTTCGTACTGCTTCCGTTCGCTGGGCGAGAGGGAGCCGAGGACGTAGGCCGCATCCCAGGTGGCGAACTCGTCGTGGTTCATCGTTCCGTCACCCCTCTCTCCTGCAGCGCCAACCGCATGGCGCGCAGCCCGTAATGCAGCCGGGACTTCACCGTGCCCTCCGGGATCTCGAGCTCGCGCGAGATCTCGGCGATGGACCGGCCGCCGTAGTACGCGTGCACGATGACCGCGCGGTGCTCGTCGGAGAGCTCGGCCAGCGCGTCCGAGACCAGCCACGCATCCAGCACCGCGTCGGCGCCGTCGTCGGCCGTGGGCCGCTCCGGGAGGGTGTCGGTGCCGAACTCGTGCTGGCTGTGCGCGCTGCGCTTGTCGTCGATGACGATGTTGCGTGCGACGGTGAACAGCCAGGCGCGTGCGGACTGCTGGGACTGGTCCAGCACGGCGGGTCTGCGCCAGGCCCGGAGCAGGGTCTCCTGCACGACATCGTCGGCCATCGCTCGATCGCCGGTGAGGTGGACGACATATCGCCACACGGCCTGCGCGTGCTGGTCGTGCAGCTCCCGCAACAGGCGTGCGTCCTCATCCGGCATGGTCACCTCCTGACCTTAAGCACGAAGCCGCTGATGAAAAGGTTCAGAACCCGATGTGTGAACCGAAGCCTCTGCTGTCTCGTGCTTACGCTAGGAGAAAGCACCGCCGACCGGGAGGATCCACGATGACCGATTCCACACCGCTCACGCGACGTACCCTCGTCCAGATCGGCGGCGCGTCCGCAGCGGGAGCGGGGGTGCTCCTGCTCGCGGCGTGCACGCCAGGAGGGTCCGGAGCGACCGGTGGGTCGGGCAACGACGGCACGGCCACCGTCGACCTCTCGTCGATCCCGGTCGGCGGTGCGGTCTCCGCCTCCCTCGGTTCGACGCCGATCGTGGTCGCGCAGCCGAAGGCGGGCGAGGTGGTGGCGTTCAGCGCCGTGTGTACGCATCAGGGCTGCACCGTCGCTCCGCAGGGCGACGAGTTCGACTGCCCCTGCCACGGCTCGCGCTTCAACGGCACCACGGGTGACGTTCTGCAAGGCCCCGCGAGCAAGCCGCTCACCAAGCTCACGGCCGCCGTCTCGGGCAGCAAGGTCACCATCACGTCGTAGCGCTTCAGCGCTGCGGAGATCAGCGCTTGGCGAAGGTGACCGGGTCGTCGAGGTAGGGCGTCCAGGCGGCTCGTTCGTGCTCGTTGATGCGGCGCGGTCGTTGAGTCGTGGCGTCGACCAGCACGATCGTCGTCGCCGCTCGGGAGAACATCGTCCGCGGCTCGACGCCTTCGGGCGACCACACCTCGTAGTTCACCTCGAGGCTCGCGCCGCCGAGGCGCCCGAGCCAGAGCTGCACGTCGAGGGGTTGCCGGAGGTACGGGATCGGCGCGAGGTATTCGATCTCCTGCCGCGCGATCAGCGTCAGGGTGTCCGCCCCCGGGCGACCGTCGAGCACGGCGGTCGAACCGCCGACCGCTTCGCCGCTGCCCTGACCCGAGTCGTCGGGCGCCCAGAACGCCTCGATGCGCGCCTCTTCGAGGAGGCGCAGCATCTCGGCGTTGTTGACATGGCCGTACGCGTCGAGATCGCTCCAGCGCAGCTTGATCGGGACGTGCAGTCGCATCGAGCGCGCCTCAGTCGCGGGTGAGCTTGCGGTAGGCCGACCGGTGCGGCTTGGCGGCGTCGGGGCCCAGGCGCTGGACCTTGTTCTCCTCGTAGGCCTCGAAGTTGCCCTCGAACCAGTACCAGTCGGACGGGTTCTCCTCGGTGCCTTCGTACGCGAGGATGTGCGTCGCGATGCGATCGAGGAACCACCGGTCGTGGGTGATGACCACGGCGCAGCCCGGGAACTCGAGGAGGGCGTTCTCGAGGCTCGACAGCGTCTCGACGTCGAGGTCGTTGGTCGGCTCGTCGAGCAGCAGGAGGTTGCCGCCCTGCTTGAGCGTGAGCGCCAGGTTCAAGCGGTTGCGCTCGCCGCCGGACAGCACGCCGGACTTCTTCTGCTGGTCCGGCCCCTTGAACCCGAAGGTGGAGACGTAAGCGCGCGAGGGCACCTCCGTCTTGCCCACCTGGATGTAGTCGAGGCCGTCGGAGACGACCTCCCAGACGTTCTTGTTGGGGTCGATGCCGCCGCGGGTCTGGTCGACGTATGAGATCTGCACCGTCTCGCCGACCTTGAGGTCGCCGCCGTCGAGGGGCTCGAGGCCCACGATCGTCTTGAACAGCGTCGTCTTTCCGACGCCGTTGGGGCCGATCACGCCGACGATGCCGTTGCGCGGCAGCGTGAAGGTGAGCCCGTCGATGAGCACGCGGTCGCCGAAGCCCTTCTGCAGGTTCTTCGCGTCGATCACGATCTGGCCCAGGCGCGGCCCCGGCGGGATCTGGATCTCCTCGAAGTCGAGCTTCCTGGTGCGCTCCGCCTCGGCCGCCATCTCCTCGTAGCGCGCCAGACGCGCCTTGGACTTGGCCTGGCGCCCCTTGGCGTTGCTGCGCACCCAGTCGAGTTCGTCGGAGAGGCGCTTGGCCAGCTTGGCGTCCTTCTTGCCCTGCACCTCGAGACGCTCGCGCTTCTTCTCGAGGTAGGTCGAGTAGTTGCCCTCGTAGGGGTAGAGGTGTCCGCGGTCGACCTCGGCGATCCACTCGGCCACGTGGTCGAGGAAGTACCGGTCGTGGGTGACGGCCAGCACGGCGCCGTGGTACTTGGCGAGGTGCTGCTCGAGCCAGAGCACGCTCTCGGCGTCGAGGTGGTTGGTCGGCTCGTCGAGCAGCAGGAGGTCGGGCTTCTGCAGCAGCAGCTTGCAGAGCGCGACGCGGCGCTTCTCACCGCCGGAGAGGGTGTTCACAGGCCAGTCGCCCGGCGGGCAGCGGAGCGCGTCCATCGCCTGTTCGAGCTGCGAGTCGAGGTCCCAAGCGTCCGCCGCGTCGATCTGCTCCTGCAGCGTGCCCATCTCGGCGAGCAGGGTGTCGAAGTCGGCGTCCGGGTCCGCGAGCAGGCCGGAGATCTCGTTGAAGCGGTCGACCTTGCCCTTGATGTCGCCGACGCCCTCCTGCACGTTCTCGAGGACCGTCTTGTTCTCGTCGAGCAGCGGCTCCTGCATGAGGATGCCCACCGTATAGCCCGGCGAAAGCTTCGCCTCGCCATTGGACGGGGTGTCGAGGCCGGCCATGATCTTCAGGATGGTCGACTTACCGGCGCCGTTCGGGCCGACGACGCCGATCTTGGCTCCCGGGAGGAACGCCATCGTGACGTCGTCCAGGATCACCTTGTCGCCGACCGCCTTGCGCGCCCTGACCATCGAGTAAATGTATTCGGCCACTCTTCTTCCTAAACTCCCTGTCGTGGATTCGCACAGCCCTGGATTCGCACAGACCATCGGCGCCACGGCGGTTCGACCGCCCGGTGCACAGCCCTGTACGAGGATACCGGCAACTACCAGTCGATAGGTCGGGTCTGGCCGATCAGGCACCCGCCGGTCGACAATGTGGCGGATGTCGTGCTCTCGTAGCCGCCCGCATCCGCGCCGTACTGTCCGATGAGGCAGGTGTCGCCCAGCTGAACCGAGAACTGGATCGAGTTGGCCTTGAGGCCGATCGTCGTCGTGTCCGCCGTCACCTGCATGTCGCTCTTGGTGAACCCGGCGGCGACGAGCGCGTCGATGAAGTCGCGACCCTGCGCCCCGGCATTGGCGGCGATGGTCGCCTGGTTGATCTTGTCGAAGTACGGGAGGTTCTGGGTGGCCGTGCCGCCCGGGACGAGCGCGGGACCGGCGGCCGCCGTGGAGGTCGGCGTGGCAGTCGCGCCCGGACTCGCGCCGGGTGTCGCGCCGGGAGTCGGTGCGGAGTGCGTCTCCGTCGGGGTCGCGTGCGGCATCGCGCTGCACCCGCTGAGAGCGACGGCCAGAGCCAGGGCCGCGCCGGCGAGGGCCGCCGCGCGCGACCTCCACCGGTGTCGGGCGGCGGTCGGACGGGCCTTCGCTGTCATGCTGACCACACTAGGGCTCCAGGCCTGTGGGATCTCCTCGAACCTCTTCACGGGCCACGAGTGGCGCCTGGGCCACGAACCGTGTGAAGACGCTGCTCCCCCAGCTCAGGTCGTGACCGATGGCGTGCGCTTCGATCTCGGCGGTGACGCCTTCCGGTTCACCCTCCCAGTCGCGCACCCGCAGCCGTCCGCAGACCACCAACGGATCGCCGCGAGCGACGCAGGCGGCGGCGCTCACCGCCAGCTGGTGCGTCGCGCTCACGGTGTACCAGTTGTGCCCGAGCGGCCCGTCACCGGTCACCAGCCGGAAGATCGTGACCGGCGCGCCGGCCTCCGGCGTCACATGCCTCGGGCTGGTCGCCACCACCCCGCGCACCGCCACTGCATCCGGCATCGTCTTCCCCGTCTCCGACCTCCTGGTGAGGTCGAGACCACTCTCGCCGACGTAGCCTCCGCCGCAGCGGCGAGCCGTGGATCAGTGGAGAAGCCGGTCGCGCCGAGAAAGTGTGGAGGAGAGAAGCCGTCAGGCCGCGATCACGTACGGCGCATACGACGCCCGGATCTTGTTGACCTTCGGCAGCGCGACGGCCAGGCAGTAACCCTGGCTGGGGTTCTTCGCGAAGAAGTCCTGGTGGTACTCCTCCGCCCGATAGAACAGGCCGAGCGGCTCGATCGTGGTCACGATGCCGCCCTCCCAGTACTCGGAGGCGCGCTCGCGTGCCGCTTCGAACAGCTCGCGCTGCCCGTCGCCGTCGTAGAACATCGCCGAGCGGTACTGCGTGCCGACGTCCGCACCCTGGCGGTTCAGCTGCCGGGGATCGTGCAGCGTGAAGAACACGTCCAGGATCACGTCTGCCGGGATGACCTCCGGATCGAAGGTCACCGCGACGGCTTCGGCATGCCCCGTCGTGCCGGTGCACACCTCCTCATAGGTCGGGTCGACGGTCGTGCCGCCCGTATAGCCGGACACCACGTCCTGCACGCCCCGAAGAACGCGGTACACCGCGTCCAGGCACCAGAAGCAGCCGCCGGCGACGACGAAAGTCTCCATCGCTCACATTCCCTTCGATCCGTGTCACCCTCATTCTCCCCCGCGGGATGCGCGACACAGCGCCCGGGCTGCCCGGCCCGGAAGCAAGACGCCGTTAGCATCGCGGCATGCAGTGGTGGAATGACTTCGTCGACTGGCTCAACTCGTCGGCCGCCCAGCCCGCGGTCTTCAATGCGGTGGTCCTCGCGATCGCCGTCATCGTCTCCGGATTGCTCGCCGCGTGGATCGCACGCGGCGCCCTCCGCGGACTCCTCAAGCGCACCGACCGCCAGCAGAAGGCCAGTGCGATCGCCGCGCTCGTCGACGCGGCGACGGAGGCGTCCGTCTGGAACTCGCTGACCCCCGCGGAGCAGGTGCTCTCGGACCGCGCCGTCGGTCAGGCCGACATCCTGGTGCGGCTGCTCCCGATCAAGGGGTCGGGCATCGCCGCGAACTGGGCGGGCCACCAGCTCGCCGAGATGAAGCGCGCGTCGGCGACCTTCGGATACCAGCTCGACCCCGCCGTCGCGGAGTTCCGCGACCGTCTGATCGAGTGGCAGAACAAGCCGAGTCGGGCGCGCCGCATCTTCCAGGGCGACCTCGAGCGCTGGCGGTTCGAGTCCACGGACACCGACCGGACGCTGGTGGCCCAGCAGGATGCGTGGGTCGCCCAGCAGCACCACGAGCAGTACGCGCAGCCTGCGGCGGCTTCGAGCACGCCGGCCGCTCCCGTCGCTCCCGCCGCACCCACCGCGTCCGCGGCTCCGACCGCTCCCCATACGACGCGCTTCGCCACCGACCCGGGCGCCACGGACGAGCAGACGCCCCTCCCGGTGTCGGCCTTCGCCGCCTCCGGTGACGACAACGACACATCCCCGAGCCCGCGCTTCGGCCAGCCCGTCGGCTGACCCGAGCGCTTTCAGCGACCCGAATCCGCTCCGGGCCACCCACCACGGAAACGAAGGGGCGCCGACCACCCGGTCGGCGCCCCTTCGCCGTTCGCCAAAGCGTGCGAACGCCGGATCAGCGCGTGTAGTCGCCGCGCTCGGTCCACCAGTCGTCGAACAGGCTCGCGGGCACCCGCCGCTTGTGCTCGGTCGCCAGGTACCGGGTCTCGATCGCCGACGCAACGTGCTCCGACACGTCCTGGCCCTCGAGGAAGTCGTCGATGTCGTCGTACTGGATGCCCAGGTTCGCCTCGTCGGTCTGCCCGGGGTCCAGGTCGAGGAGGTCGGCTGTCGGCGCCTTCTCGTAGAGTCGCGCCGGCGCGTCGAGATGCTCCAGCAGCGCCCGGCCCTGACGCTTCGTGAGCCCGGTCAGCGGGAGGACGTCCGCGCCGCCGTCGCCGTACTTGGTGAAGAAGCCGGTGACGGCCTCCGCGGCGTGGTCGGTGCCGACCACCAGCAGCCGGCGCTGACCGGCGATCGCATACTGCGCGACCATCCGCAGTCGCGCCTTCACGTTGCCCTTGTTGAAGTCGGTCAGCGACTCGCCGAGAGCGTCGGCGAACTCGGCCTGCACGCCGTCGACGCCGCGCTGGATGTTGAACGTCACCGTCTGCTGGGGCTTGATGAACGAGAGCGCCAGCTGCGCGTCGGCCTCATCGTGCTGCACGCCGTACGGAAGCCGCACCGCGAAGAACTCAGCCTCGGTGCCGTCCTGCGCGAGGCGCTCGACCGCGAGCTGGCACAGCCGACCGGCGAGCGAGGAGTCCTGCCCGCCGCTGATGCCGAGCACGAAACCGGAGGCCCCGGTCGCCTTCAGATACCGCACCAGGAAGTCCACTCTGCGCTCGACCTCCCCCGCGGGGTCGATGACCGGGGAGACATTCAGCTCGTCGATGATTCTGGCTTGGAGATCGCGCATGACGACACCCTAGCCCGCGCGGATTTCGTGCGTATGAACTCCCCGTCCACCGCGCGGGCCTCTAGCATCGGCACCATGGATCCGAAGGTCGCCACCATCGTCCTGGTCCCCCTGCTCGCGGTCGTGGCCGCCCTCCTCGCCTCGCTGGTCGGACGGGTCGCGAAGATCCCCCTCGTCGTCTTCGAGATCGTGCTCGGCATCGTGGTCGGGCCGAGTGTGCTCGGCTGGGTGCCCGCCTCCGACGCCCTGCACGCTGTCGGCCAGTTCGGCCTGGCGTTCCTCTTCTTCATGGCGGGCAACGAGATCGACTTCCACGCGATCCGCGGGCGGCCGCTGCGCCGCGCCTCCCTCGGCTGGCTGGTCTCCCTCGTCGCCGGCGTGCTGATCGGCGTGCTGCTGGCGCCCGATCCGATCGCCGGCGTCTACATCGGCGTCGCGCTGTGCTCGACCGCGCTGGGCACACTCATGCCGATGCTGCGCGACGCCGGTGAACTGCGCACGCCGTTCGGGCTCGCGGTCACCGCGGTGGGTGCCGTCGGCGAGTTCGGCCCGCTGCTCGCCATCTCGCTCTTCCTCAGCGGGCGCAGGCCGCTCGCGGCCGCGCTCGTGCTGATCGCATTCGCGGTGATCGCCGCCGCCGCGGTCTGGTTCGCCGCACGGGGAGGCCACGAGCGCTTCCACGCCCTGGTGCGGGCGACGCTGCACACGAGCGGCCAGTTCGCGATCCGGTTCGTCGTCCTGGTGGTGGCCGCGCTCGTCGGGCTGAGTCTCGCCCTCGGGCTGGACATGCTGCTCGGCGCCTTCGCCGCCGGTGTCATCTGCCGTGTGCTGCTGAGCGGGGCGAGGGAGAGCGACGCGCGCCTCATCGAGACGAAGCTGGAGGCTGTGGCGTTCGGCGTGCTGGTCCCGGTGTTCTTCATCGAGACCGGAATCACCTTCGACCTCCGCACGCTCGTCACCGACCCGCACGCGCTGCTGCTGCTTCCCCTCCTCGTGGTTCTGCTGCTCGTCGTCCGCGGACTGCCCGGCTCGATCGCGGCGCCGCCCGGGTCCACGTTCGCCGACCGGGCCTCCCTGACGCTGTTCAGCGCCACCGGGCTGCCGATCATCGTGGCGGTGACCAGCATCGGTGTCGCCGACCGCGATCTGACGTCCGGCACGGCGACCGCGCTGGTCGGCGCCGGGATGCTGTCGGTGCTGATCTTCCCGGTGATCGCGCTCACGCTGCGTCGCCGCTCCTCCGACGGCGGCCTTCGGCCTCCCGACCCGGACCAGGTGGCCGTGGAGGGCTGAGACAGCGGCCCCTTCAGCCGTCCCGCTCAGGGCACGCGCGTGACCGCCCGGGCAAGGATCGCCGTGGTGAGCGCCTCCACCGGCTCGCGTGCCGCCGACGGGTTCGACAGCAACGTGAAGTCGACATGGCCGAGTTCCGGCAGCCCGAAGCGGTTCGTCACCTTGATCAGGTCCGAAGGGATGAGCGACCGAGGGAAGACGGCGACCCCGAGCCCGGCGCGCACCGCGGCGAGCACACCGTTGACCTCGCGCGTGTTGCAGGTGATCCTCCAAGTGCGCCCGGCCTGCTCGAGCGCTTCGATCGTGATCTGCCGGCTCAAGCTCGGCCCTTGGTAGGCGATCAGCGGCACCGGGGCGTCCGGATCGAGAGCGGTCTTCTCCTGCCCGATCCAGACCAGCTCGTCGGTGGCGACGACGGTGCCCTCGGTGGTGCCCGGGTTCTGCTTGATGAAGATCAGATCGAGGTGACCCGCCTGCAAGCGGCGGTGCAGCGGCCCGGACTGGTCGACCGTGAGCTCGAGATTGACCTGGGGGTTCTGCTGCCGGAAGTGCCGGAGGATACGTGGGAGGGTCGTGATCGCCAGGTCGTCCGCCGCGCCGAAACGCAGCCGGCCGCGCATCGCCGATCCGCTGAAGTAGCTGTCGGCCTCGGCGTGGGCGGCGAGGATCGTACGCGCGAACCCGGCCATCGCATCCCCGTTGTCGGTGAGCCGGACCTCCCGGGTGTCCCGGGCCACCAACTGCCGCTTCGCCGCCTGCTCCAGCCTCCGCACGTGCTGACTGACCGTCGGCTGGCTGATGCCGAGGCGCTGGGCCGCGCGCGTGAACGAGCGCGTGTCTGCGATCGCCAGGAACGTCCGGAGCAGGACCGGGTCGAACATGCGGCCTCCATCGCGTCGAGCGGATCATTGCGAAACCCAATGGGAGTTATAGGGTCGATTCGCTGAAAGAATAGCGCGGATTCCGTAGCGTTGAAGCAAGCAGATCAGTATACGAAACCAGGAACGCAGGAAATCCCCGTGGCGAACCCCGCAGCAGCCGTCCCCGCCCCAGCCACCTCCACCCCCTCGGCGCCGCCCACCGGCCCGATGCCGGTGCTCTCGGCCCGGCCTCCGTGGCGCGAGACCTTCATCTCGCTTCGCGTCACCAACTACCGGCGCTTCGCCGGCAGCAACCTGGTCGCCAACACTGCGGTGTGGATGCAACGCATCGCGATGGACTGGCTCGTCCTCCAGCTCTCGGGAAGCGTGGCAGCCGTCGGCATCACGGTCTTCATGCAGTTCACGCCCATGCTGATCTTCGGCCTCTGGGGCGGCGTCATCGCCGACCGCTACTCGAAGCAGCGCCTGCTCGTCTGCACGCAGTCGGCCGCGGCCGCCCTCGCCGCGCTGCTCGCCGTGCTGACCCTCAGCGGCGCCGTGGAGGTCTGGCACGTCTATGCGATCTCCTTCGCCCTCGGCCTGGTCACCGTGGTCGACAACCCCGCCCGTCAGGTGTTCGTCAACGAGCTCGTCGGCCCTGCGTATCTCCGCAACGCGATCAGCCTCAACTCCTCGATCTTCCAGCTCGGCGGCCTGATCGGCCCGGCGCTGGGAGGCATCCTGATCACCGCGGTCGGCGGCGGCTGGTCGTTCGCGATCAACTCCGTCGCCTGCCTGGCGGTCGTCGGGTCGCTGCTCAGCCTCCGCCGCGGCGAGCTGCACCACTCCCCCGCCGCCCCGCGAGGCAAGGGCCAGTTGACAGAAGGGATGCGCTACGTACGCCGCAAGCCGGTCATCTTCTGGACCGTAGTCATGGTCGCGGTGCTCGCGGTCTTCGCGTTCAACATGCCGGTGTTCCTCGCCGCGTACGCCAACGACGTCTACGACGTCGGCGCCCAGGGCTACGGAATGTTCAACGCGCTCGTCGCCGCCGGCGCACTGGCGGGCGCCCTGGCCTCCACCCGCCGCACCTCGGTGCGGCTCTCGATGGTCGTCGGAACGGCCGCCGCGCTCGGCGTCGTGCAGGCCCTCGCGGGGTTCGCACCGGGCGAGATCGCCTTCAGCGTGCTGCTCGTCGGCATCGGCGTGGGGAACCTCCTGTTCATCACCGCGGCCAACTCCCTGGTGCAGATGTCGTCGAACGTGCAGATCCGCGGGCGCGTGATCTCGCTCTACATCCTCGTCCTCCTCGGCGGACAGGCGCTCGGCGGCCCGCTCATGGGCTGGATCGTGGAGGCCGCCGGCCCGCACATCGCGATGGCGATCTCCGGGCTCGTCCCCGCCCTCGCCTCGGTGATCGTGGCGTTGATGATCGCCCGCCACGCGAGCCTGCGACTGCGCTTCGGCCTCCGCGGCAGGCGCCCGGTCATCGCGATCGTCAACCGCGCTGGCAAGGCGGGCGCCTCGCTGTAAGCCCCGGCGAGGTCCGGGCCGCCCTCGCCCGCTACGGTATCGTGGAGGCCGCGCCCCCGTAGCTCAGCGGATAGAGCAGGAGCCTTCTAATCTCTTGGTCGCAGGTTCGATTCCTGCCGGGGGCACGTCAGATCGCCCGCGCGGCGGCGACCAGCACCTGGTTGAGCGTCGGTACGCCCTCGGCGCGGAACACCTCCGAGCCGTCCTCGCCGAGCACGATCACCGTCGGCGTCGAGCGGATGCCGTCGCGCTCGGCGCGCTCCGGTTCGCGAGCGACGTCCCGCTCCGTCACCGACAGAGCAGGGACCAGCCGGATCGCCTCCGCGAGCACCGCCCTGGTCTGCATGCACGGCTCGCAGAACGCCGACGAGTACAGGGTCAGCGCGACCTCCCGGGTGACGGGACGGTCAACAGCGGGTGTCGCATCCACGACCACCAGTGTACGTCCGGCGAATTCCCGGCGACGATCCCGCTACCTCCCCCGGCGCGTCACCCGAACGCAACCACTGCGACCGACAATCGGGACGTGAGCCGAACCACTTATACGCGGTACGTGGCCCTCGGGGACTCGATCACCGAGGGGCTCTGCGACCCTGCGCCGGCACGGCCGGGAACCTGGCTGGGCTGGGCGGACCGGCTCGCGGGGATCCTCGACGGGGACGCCAGGCTGTCCGGGCACTCCGTCGAATTCGCCAACCTCGCCGTGCGCGGCCGCCGCATCGCCGACGTGGTCGGCGAGCAGGTGCCAGGCGCGCTCGCGCTGAAACCGGACCTGGTGTCGGTGCTCGTCGGCGCGAACGACCTGATGAGCCCCGCCGCCGACCCGGACGCCCTGGCCGAGCGGCTCTCCGACGGCGTGCGGATGCTCCGGGCGCACGGCACGACCGTGCTGCTCGCCAACCTGTTCGACCCGCAGTTCGCCTTCTTCCTCAAGCCGTTCCGCGGGCGAGCCGCGGTGTTCAACGCGAACATCTGGAGCATCGCTCGCGACCACCACGCCGTCGTGCTCGACGTCTGGGGCGTGCGCGAGTTCCGCGACCCGGCGATGTGGGGCGCCGACCGCGTTCACCTCAGCTCCCGCGGCCACCGCCTCCTCGCCACGCACGCGGCCCACGCACTCGGCGTGCCGTATGCGGAGACCACGGTCGCCGACGCCTCCGACGGTCGCGACGAGCCCCTCGCATTCGCGGAGACGCCGGACGACCTGCCGTTCCGCACCTGGCTGCGCGTCCACGCCATCCCGTGGGCGGCACGGCGGCTGCGCGGGATCTCCTCCGGCGACGGGCTCAGCGCCAAGCTCCCGGAGGCGCAGCCCGTCCACACCCAGCCGCTGCGCTCCCAGCCCCAGCGGTCCCAGCCCCTGCGGCCCCAGCCCCTGGGCCACCCGCGGATGGTCGGAGGCCCGCACTAGACTGGCCCGCATGGCTGCCTCAACGGATCGACTGGTCTGGATCGACTGCGAAATGACCGGACTCGACCTCGAGGTCGACGAGCTCGTCGAGATCGCCGTGGTGATCACCGACTTCGAGCTGAACGTGCTCGACCCGGGCCTCAGCATCGTCATCAAGCCCGACGCGTCCGCCCTCGCCAACATGAACGACTTCGTGCGAGACATGCACACGACATCCGGCCTCATCGAGGAGATCCCGCACGGCAAGAGCCTCGCCGAAGCCGAGTACGAGGTGCTGGAGTACGTGCTCAAGTACGCACCGACCGCGCGCACGGCCCCGCTCGCCGGGAACACGATCGGCACCGACCGGATGTTCCTGGCCAAATACATGCCGCGCCTCGACACCCACCTCCATTACCGCAACGTCGACGTCTCCTCCATCAAAGAGCTCGCCCGCCGCTGGTATCCCCGCATCTACTTCAACGCCCCGGAGAAGAACGGCGGCCACCGGGCGCTCGCCGACATCCTCGAATCCATCCGCGAGCTCGACTACTACCGCGCGGCCGCGTTCGTGGGCGAGCCGGGACCCACCACCGAGCAGACCCAGGAGGCCGCCGCGGGCGTAGTGGAAAAATGGTCCGCTCGGATGTACTAGAATCGACGAGTTGCCTCGACCGGAACGGCCACCACGGTGAGCCGGTTCGAACGAGAACATGGTGGGTATAGCTCAGCTGGTAGAGCGCCTGGTTGTGGTCCAGGAGGTCGCGGGTTCAAGCCCCGTTACTCACCCCACTGAACGAAAGGCACGTCCTCCACGGGGCGTGCCTTTCGTCTTCTGCCACCTCACTCCGCCGACCGGTGCAGGAGGAAGATGCCGCCGTGCGCCGGTAGATGGCTGCGCTCTCGATCGGTCTCGACATACTCGTCGATGACGGCGACGATGCGACGGTCGAGTTCGGCGACATCCTCGGGCGACAGATGCAGCGAGAACCGCGCGTATGTGGCGATGGAGGTCGGCCCGGCCTCCGCGAGCTCCTGCTGGAACGCATCGACCGGGGCGAATCCGTCCGCGGAGGCGAAGTCGTCCGCCGGCACCGACAGCCACCAGCTCTTCCGCGTCGAGCGGTACGGCTTCTCGAGCGCGCCGCTCTCGCCCGAGCGCACCGCGGCCGACTCCAGGAACCCCGCATCCACCAGTTGTCGCACGTGGTAGTAGACCGTGCCCGGGTCCTCCCCCAGGCGATCCGCCAGCTGCTTGTTCGTCAGCTCGCGGTCGCCGCACAGCCGCAGGATGCGCACCCGCAACGGGTGCGACATCGCCTTGATCTCTTTGACGGTCGCCGGTCGCCGCTTGGCGTCGGGGTCGCCCGACGGAAGGGGCACGGCGGAATCGTGCGAGGACATGCAGCAATGGTATCCACTGATTGAGTTTCCTCACACCGATTGAGTTTTCTCAATCACTGTGGGATCGTGAGAGTCGTGACATCGAAACGTCTCGGATCGGGCTACTGGAAACTGTGGACCTCGTCCGCGCTCTCCAACCTCGCGGACGGAGTCATGAAGGTCGCGCTGCCGCTGGTCGCGATCCGGTTCACCGACTCGCCCGCGCTGATCGCCGGCCTCACATTCGCCTTCACGCTCCCCTGGCTCCTGTTCGCCCTCCTGGCCGGAGCGCTCGCAGACCGGTTCGACCGCCGTCGCCTCATGCTCATCGCGAACGCGGCACGCGCCGCGTTCCTCGCCTGCCTCACCGTCGCGGCGGTCGCAGGTGCCGGATCCATCTGGCTGCTCTATGCCGCGGCCATCTGCATCGGCATCGCCGAGACGGTCTACGACACCTCGTCGCAGTCGATCCTCCCCCAGCTCGTGAGCAGGGACCTCCTGTCGCGCGCCAACGGGCGCCTCTATGCCGCCGAACTCACGACCAACCAGTTCATCGGGCCTCCGCTCGGAGGCTTCCTCGTCGCCCTCGGCGTCGGCCTGGCCTTCGGCGCACCGGTGCTGCTCTGGGTGGCGGCCATCGGGATGCTGCTGCTCGTCCGCGGGCGCTTCACCACCGACCACCCGCGCACCACGACCATCCGCGCCGACATCGCCGAGGGGCTGCGCTTCCTCCGCGGCAACACCCTGCTGCGCACGCTCGCCGTGATGGTCGGCGGTTTCAACTTCGCCAGCAGCGCCGTCTTCACCGTCCTCGTGCTCTATGCCGTGGGGCCGGCCTCCGCGATGAAGCTCACCGATCCCGGCTACGGTCTCCTGCTCACGGCGTCGGCGCTGGGCAGCGTGCTCGGGACGTTCCTGGCCGAGCCGGCCGAGCGACTCCTGGGGAGGTCGCGCTCGCTGACCCTGACCATTCTCGGCTCCCTCCTCACCGTCGCCACGCCCGCGTTCACGACAAGCCCCGTGATCATCGGCGCGGGCTTCTTCGTCGGCGGCATCACCGTCTCGATCTGGAACGTGATCACCGTGTCCCTGCGCCAGCGCGTGACACCGCAGCGCCTGCTGGGCCGGCTGAACTCCGCCTACCGACTCCTGGCGTGGGGCACCATGCCGCTGGGAGCCGCTGCAGCCGGGATCATCGCCCAGTTCTTCGGCATTCCTGCGGTCTTCCTCGTCATGGGCGCCATCGTGCTGTGCCTGACGATCGGGATGATCTGGGTCACGGACGCGCGGATGAACGCGGCCGAGGAGGAGTCGGAGCGGCTGGACGGTGAGGCGCACACCGCAGCCGTGGAGCGCTGACCCGCTGACGCGCTCACGACTTTGCCAGGGATCATGCCCGAATTGTCCAGAGTAGGCGTCTAACGTGGCTTCCCGACGGCATCGATCGCCGTCCGTGCTGCGCCGTGCGTCCCACCCCGACCCGCGGACGACACCCCCGAAGAACCTGGTGCGGCACACCCGCGTCGAACGCCGCGCTCCGGACCACGGGTCCACGAGCGCTCCTGTGCGTCCTGGCGCGGTTCCAGCCCGCCCTACGACCACTCACCCCCCGGGAGTGGTCTCCGCTGCGCGCGTAGCCGAGAAGCTCCCGCGCGGCATGGCGGGGAAGCCCGACCCAGGAAACCAATGCTCAGTTCTCTCCGTTCCACTCTGCGTTCCTCCAACCTCTCCTTCGGCCGAGTGCTCTCCGGCGCGGCGGCGATCATCATGTCGGCGAGCATCGTCACGCCGATGATCGCCCAGCAGCAGGAAAGCGAGCGCGCGACCCGCGAACTCTCGCAGTCCACCGGCATCCACCACGACCAGCTCGGCGTCTACGACAAGCTCTGGCGCGACCGCCTCGAGGGCGTCGCGCAGCAGAGCCTCGCCAAGGCCCAGGCCACCGTGCAGGCCAACGCGGCGAAGGCCGACGCCTCCGCCGCCAAGACCGCGATCGCCGGGCTCGACGACTACAAGAAGCTCGACGACACGAAGCTCCGCAAGAGCATCGACACCACCGACTCCGCGACCGCGGCGCTCGCCGCAGCGGGTGTCGCCGCCGATCAGCGCGCTGCCGCTGCCGCCGCAGCGGCCGCCGCTGCCGCAGCCGCCGCTCAGGCCGCGGCCAACACTCCGGACGGCGCCAAGGCCACCGCACGCGGCCTCGCCGCGAGCACCTACGGCTGGGGCGACGACCAGTTCCAGTGCCTCAGCAGCCTGTGGAGCAAGGAGTCCGGCTGGAACTACCAGGCCTCCAACGGCAGCAGCGGCGCCACCGGCATCCCGCAGGCGCTGCCCGGCAGCAAGATGGCGTCGTTCGGCACCGACTGGGCGTCCAACGCGACCACCCAGATCAAGTGGGGTCTCGACTACATCAAGCGCGGCTACGGCACCCCGTGTGGCGCCTGGGGCCACTCGCAGTCCGTCAACTGGTACTGATCGGCTGCGCCCGGTCCATCCCGCGACACGAGGGACGGCGGCCGCGCCGGTAGACTCGCCCAGGTGAGCACCGGCCCGGCCCCCGTCCCTTCGTCGTCTCCCGACATCCGAGGGGCGCACCTCGTCGGGAGCGTCAACCTCCCCGATGCCGCGGCCGTGTTCGACACGGTGAGCGAGCACCTCGGCGACCGCCTGCGCCGCATCCCCGACGGCGAGGTCGGCGAACGGTTCTACTGGATCCAGTTCCAGACCAAGCGCTTCGATACCATGAGCGGCCTCTCCCGCATCCCGGTCGAGCCGTATTACCTCCGCGGGATCTTCGACGGCCGGCCCTTCCGCCTCGATGAGGGCGTGAGCGCCGACGACCTCGTCTTCCCCGATCTCGGCTACGCGGAGGCCGCCCTGGAGTCCTACGCCGAGTTCGCCCGCCTGCGTGAGGCCGGCGTGATCGCGTCCGGCACGCGGTTCCAGGTCTCCCTCCCCACACCCGCGGCGGTCATCGGAGCGTTCGTCGTGCCGGAGGACCGCTCGGCCGTCGAGCCCGCCTACGAACGCGCATTATTCGGCGAGCTCGCGTCGATCCTCGACGGCATCCCGCGCGTCGACCTGGCCATCCAGTGGGACACCGCCGTCGAGTTCGCGCTGCTCGAGGGCCGCATCGAGCCGTGGTTCGCGGAGCCCGGATCCGACGGCGTCCTCGACGGGGTCGTCGAGCGCGCCGCCCGCCAGGCCGCGTCCGTGCCCGCCGACGTGGAGGTCGGCTTCCACCTCTGCTACGGCGACGTCGAAGAGCAGCACTTCGTCCAGCCCACCGACGCCGGTCGGCTCGCCGCGGTCATCACCGGTGTCCTCCAGGTCTCGCCGCGCCCGATCACCTTCTTCCACCTCCCGGTCCCGATCGCGCGCGACGACCCCGGCTACTTCGCCCCGCTCGCCGCGATCGAGCTCGCCGTCGAGACCGAGCTGTACCTCGGCCTCCTGCACCACGAGGACGGGATCGACGGTGCACGCCGTCGCGCCGCCGCCGCTGCGACGGCACTGCCGCGGTTCGGGGTGGCGACGGAGTGCGGCTTCGGCCGCGGCCCGTCGGAGCGCACCGTCGGCTTGCTCGATCTCCACGCCGCCATCGCCGAAGCCTGGTGACGGTCGCCGTGGATCTCGACGCGGACGCCTTCGAGAGCCTCGTCACCGACGAGCTCGATCAGCTGCCCGACGACATGATCGACGGGTTGGACAACGTCGTCTTCGTCGTGGAGGACCGGCCGGAGGACGGCTCGCTCGACCTCCTCGGCCTGTACGACGGTGTCGCGCTGACCGAGCGCGATGCCTACGGTTTCGGCGAGATGCCCGATCGCATCATCCTCTACCGCGAGCCGCTGCTCTCGATCTGCGAGAACGAAGACGAGCTCCGTGACGAGATCCACGTGACACTCGTGCACGAGATCGCGCATTACTACGGCATCGACGACGAGCGGCTGCACGAGCTCGGCTGGGCCTGAACCCGACAGGGGCAGCACCCATCACCCTGGGCAGTGCGTGACGGATTTCTCGTACTAAGGCGCGGGTGAATCCCGGTCGTGGGTTCATTTCGAGCTGCCCGCCACGGAGGGGCGTTTGCCGCCAAATTACTGGCATTACGCCCGCCGGTGATCGCTGCCCCACGGCGAAAGACCGCGATCCGCGCCTGCTATACAGCCTGTCAAGTCCACGGGAAGACCGATTCCCGGTCCGGCCACACAGGTGAGGTGCTCATGTCGATGTCAGCAACTGCGGGGAAGCCATCCACGATGTCGAGGGTGGCGTTCGCCACGATCATCGCGCTGTTGATGGCGATGTTCGCGGTCATCTCGACGGGCCCGTCGCCGGCTGGCGCGGCCCAGCCATGGTGCGGTGGAACAACACTGTTCGGTGTCGTGCCGGACAACCCCGTGGCCAGTCCGACCAACACCGCATTCGTGGAGATCAACGGCTCGTCGGTCGGCAACGCCCAGTTGAGCGGGTCGCTGGTGACGCGGAGCCCAGGCGATGTGGGCCTCCAGAACGGTCTCGGCATCACCGTCGACGGCTCCTCTGGGTACTCCGCGGCCGACCATGGGACCACGGTCAGGCGTTACGACATGCTCACGGATTCGTGGACTTCATACCCTGGACGGCCGTTGCCGGCCGGTGGCGACAACGTCGTGGCCGGAGCGGTCGACCCGGTGTCCGGCATCTACTACTTCGGCGACATCGGCGCAGGGCCGACCGATCCATCGCTCGGTCACCTCTGGGGCTTCGACACCAGCACCAACCAGCTCATCAGTCCGAGTCCTTTGCTCACGTTCCCGGCGATCGCCGGTGAGGACAACGGGGATATCGCCTTCGACGGGGCCGGCAACCTGTACATCGTCACCTCGGCGACGACGCACGGCAGCCTGGAGGCGGTCCCCGGACCGCTTCCGACGATCGCAGCCCAGGCGCAACAGGTCCAGCCGGTATCGCTGAGCGGTTTCACCGTGCCTCCCGCAGCCGCGGCGGCCGTGAACGGCATCGCGTTCGACGCGGCCGGGACCCTCTACTTGAGCCTCTCCGGAGCCGCGGGCGGAGTGTTCTCGATCGATCCCGGCACCGGTGCGGCCCAGTCAGCACTGACGCCGTTGTCCGCGGCGTTGATCGGCCCGAGTGGCACCGGTCTGGTCGACCTCGCCAGCTGCTCCTTCCCACCGAGCGTCAGCGTTCAGAAGAACGTCGTCTCCCGGGTCAATCCGACGGACCAGTTCACGCTGACCGTGACCGGTCCGACGGTCAGCCTTCCCGCGACGGCGACGACGGTCGGCACCGCCGACGGGCAGCAGCAGACCGCCGCCGGCAATGTCCTCCAGGCGGGCCCCGCTCTCGCCAGGTTCGCTGACACCTACACGGCCACCGAGACCGCAGCCGGGACGACCGACCTGTCGCAATACGCCACGACCTACAGCTGCCTGGACGTGGTCAATCCCACGAATCCTCAGTTCCCGATCAACGGCACGGGCACTACCGCGAACTTCCCGCTCAATCCCTTCGCCGGCCAGTCGCCCTCGATCGTGTGCACCTTCACGAACGCGGCGTCGGCGTCCGCGCTGACGCTGGACAAGACAGCGAGCCCGACGACCGTGAGCACTCCCGGTCAGACCGTGACCTACTCGTTCCTCGTCACGAACACGGGCAATACCGTCGTCAGCTCGATCGCCATCGACGAGACGGCCTTCTCCGGCACAGGACCGGTGCCGGTGCCGAACTGCCCGACCACCACGCTCGACCCGGGCGACAGCACCACGTGCACCTTCGCGTACACCGTGACGGCCGCCGACATCGCTGCGGGCGTCATCGACAACACCGCTGAGGCCACCGGTCTGGACCCGAGCAACTCCACTGTCACCAGCCCGCCGGACTCCGCCCAGGTCACCGCAACCCCGGCGGCCCCGGCTCTGGCGTTGACGAAGACGGCGAACCCGACCACGGTGACTTCCGCCGGTGACACGATCACCTACACCTTCCACGTCACCAACACCGGCAACGTCCCCCTCGACAGCATCGCCATCCAGGAAGGCGCGTTCTCCGGAACCGGCAGCCTCTCCCCGATCACCTGCACCGACACCACCCTCGCCCCCGCAGCCTCCACCGACTGCACCGCCACCTACCAGGCCACTCAAGCCGACATCGACGCCGGACAGATCACCAACGACGCCACCGCCACCGGAAACGACCCCACAGGCGACCCCATCACCAGCCCCCCGGCCGATGCCGACGTCACCGCCCCGAACAACTCGGCATTGACGCTGACCAAGACCGCCGACCCGACGATCGTGAGCACGGCCGGCCAGAACGTGGTCTACACGTTCGAGGTGACCAACACCGGCAACACGACTCTCACCGCCATCGCGATCGCGGAGACCGCATTCTCCGGCACCGGCACCCTGCCCACACCGACCTGCGACACGACCACCCTGGCTCCCAGTGAGAGCACGCAGTGCACCACCAGCTACGCGACCACCGCCGCCGACCTGGGCGCGCCCACCATCGACAACACCGCTGTCGCCACCGGGCAGGACCCTGCCACAGGCACCGTCACGAGCCCCGACGCCTCGGCCGTCGTCACGGTCACTCCGGCCGTCGCGGCTCTGGCGTTGACGAAGACGGCGAACCCGACCACCGTGACCGCGGCCGGTGACACGATCACCTACACCTTCCACGTCACCAACACTGGCAACGTCCCCCTCGACAGCATCGCCATCCAGGAAGGCGCGTTCTCAGGAACCGGCAGCCTCTCCCCCATCACCTGCACCGACACCACCCTCGCCCCCGCAGCCTCCACCGACTGCACCGCCACCTACCAGGCCACTCAGGCCGACATCGACGCCGGACAGATCAGCAACGACGCCACCGCCACAGGCAACGACCCCACAGGCGACCCCATCACCAGCCCCCCGGCTGACGCCGACGTCACCGCCGCCGCCGCACCGGCACTGACTTTGACCAAGACCGTCAACCCGACCAGCGCCACCACCGTCGGTCAGACTGTCACCTACTCCTTCCTGATCGAGAACACCGGCAACACCACCATCACCGACCCCACCGCAGCCGAAGTCACCTTCACCGGCACCGGAGCCGCGCCCGTCATCGACTGCCCCACCGGCGTCATCCTCGCCCCCGGTGACAGCACCATCTGCACCGCCCCCTACACCCTCACCCAGGCCGACATCGACGCCGGACACGTCGACAACACCGCCGTCGCCACCGGAAACGACCCCGGCGACGACATCGTCACCAGCAACACCTCCACCGTCACTCTCCCCCTGCCACCCGCACCCGCACTCGCCCTCATCAAGACCGCCAACCCGACGACCATCGTCACTGTCGGTGACACCATCACCTACACCTTCCACGTCACCAACACCGGCAACGTCACCATGACCGGCATCGGGATCGCTGAGACCGCGTTCTCCGGCACCGGCACCCTGCCCACACCGACCTGCGACACGACCACCCTCGACCCCGGCCAGAGCACCGACTGCACCAGCAGTTACACCGCCACGGCCGCTGACATCGCCGCGGGCATCATCGACAATGCGGCGGAGGCCACCGGACTCGACCCCAGCAACACCACTGTCACGAGTCCACCCGCGACCGCCACCGTCACCGCCGTCAACGCGGCTCTGGCGTTGACGAAGACGGCGAACCCGACCAGGGTGACCGCGGCCGGTGACACCATCACCTACACCTTCCACGTCACCAACACCGGCAATGTCCCGATCGAGAGCATCGCCATCCAGGAAGGCGCGTTCTCCGGAACCGGCAGCCTCTCCCCGATCACCTGCACCGCCACGACCCTGGCACCGGCGGCCTCCACCGACTGCACCGCCACCTACCAGACCACTCAGGCCGACATCGACGCCGGACAGATCAGCAACGACGCCACCGCCACCGGAAACGACCCCACAGGCGACCCCATCACCAGCCCCCCGGCTGACGCCGACGTCACCGCCACCGCCGCACCCGCGCTCACCCTCACCAAGACCGTCGACCCCACCACTGGCGAGCGTCCCGGTCAGGCCGTCACGTACTCGTTCTTGGTGACCAACACAGGCAACGTCTCGGTGAGCGCGGTATCGGTGACGGAAACCGCCTTCTCCGGAACCGGAGACCTGCCCGAGCCGAGCTGCCCGACCACGACACTCGCACCCGGTGACAGCGTCATCTGCACGGCACCCTATGTGCTGACGCAACAGGACGCTGACGCGGGCCGCATCGAAAACGCCGCCACCGCGAGCGGAAACGATCCGACGGGCGGAAACGTCGACACTCCGGAATCGCACGTCGATCTGTTGATTCCGCCGGCGCCTGCCCTCACCCTCCACAAGACCGCCGATCCCAGCCGGATCAGCGCTGCAGGTGACACCATCACCTACACGTTCGTCGTCACCAACACGGGCAACCTCACTCTGACGAACGTGGCCGTGCTCGAGCAGAGCTTCTCGGGCACCGGCCCCCTCACCGTCGACTGCCCCGCGAACACGACCCTGGCAGCAGGAGAGTCGGTGACCTGCACCGCCGATTACCGCGTCACCGACGCCGACTTCGCGGCCGGACAGATCACCAACACGGCACGGGCGACATCCACCGATCCCTCGGGCAGCCCCGTGGAGTCGCCCGACTCGAGTGCGGTCGTCCACGAGGATCCTGTGCTCGCGCCCCCGGCGACACCTGCCCGACCTCCGCTTGCCGACACCGGCAGCATGATCCTGACCTGGCTCGCCCCGCTCGCCGGACTCCTCACGATCATCGGTGCAGGTCTTGCGATCATCACCTCCCGCCGACGCACGAACAAGCAGACTCGCTGAGCCGAGCCCGCAGAAGTGGATGAACGACAGATCATGATGACCACACCCGACACCGCACGGCGCGACGCCCGCACCCCGCTGGCTTTCGCCGTCCTCCTCGCCATGCTGCTCTCCCTCCTCGGGATCGTCTGGCCAGGAGCCCTCGTTCCAGCGAAAGCAGCCGGAGCATTGGACTGCAGCGGAACCGCCATTTTCGGCCAGGTCCCGGACACCGTCTCGGCCACGCCGGGGGTCGCACACCTGCTCAGCATCGACGGAGCGTCCATCGGAAGTCCGCAGATGACGGCTGCGATAGAGTCCACGACGTCGACGGTCGGGCTGAATCAGAACGGGCTCGGAGTCTCCGCGGACGGGTTGGGCGCCTTCGGGGCTTCGGATTCGGGTACCCTCATCCATCGCTACGATGCCGTGGCCGGAACCTGGACGACCTTTCCAGGCCCTACCACCGGCGGCGGTTCGGCAGCCGGCGCGGTCGATCCGATCACCGGCATCTACTACTTCGGCAACCTGGGCGCGGCGGACGGACTGGGCCACCTCTGGGGCTTCGACACCGCGACCAACCAGATGGTCAGCGATGACCCCCTGCTCACGTTCGCGGAAAACGCGGGCCAGGGTAACGGCGACATCGCGTTCGACGGCTCAGGCAATCTCTACATCGTCACATCATCGACATCGGCCGGCACCCTCGAAGTGATCCCTGGTCCGTTGCCAGTGAACGCGGCGGAAGCCACCGAGCTTCCGTCGACCATTCTCAGCACGTTCGCGGTTACGGGTGCGGTCAGCGGAATCGCGTTCGACGGCACCGGAACGCTCTATCTCGGTGGTGGGACCGGCGTCTTCTCGATCGATCCCGGGACGGGGACGACACGGGGCGCTTTGACGCCACTCGACCCTGCGCTGGCGGGCGCCGCTGGACGGGGGCTCGTCGACCTGGCGAGCTGTTCGTTCCCGCCCACGGTCAGCCTCCAGAAGAATGTCGTGTCGCGTGTCAACCCGACAGACCAGTTCACGATGGATGTCACCGGCCCGACGATCAGCCTGCCCGCCACCGCGACCACGATCGGTTCCGCCACGGGTGTTCAGGAGGCCGCCAACGGCCGGACCCTGCAAGCCGGTCCGGCGCTCGCTCGCTTCGGTGACACGTATACGATCACCGAGGTCGCCGCCGGCACCACGAACCTCGCCGAGTACCTGACCACCTACAGCTGCGTCGATGCCGCCAACCCCACGAATCCGGAGTTCCCGCTCACCGGGTCCGGGACGACTGCGAGCTTCGCGCTCGACTCGTTCGCCGGCGAATCACCATCGGTGGTCTGTACATTCACGAACGAGGGGCGCAGCCCCTCGCTGACACTGACCAAGGCCGCGACCCCGACCACCTACACCGGGGCGGGCGAAACGATCAGCTACACCTACACGGTCGACAACACCGGCAATACACCACTCACCGGTATCGACGTCACGGAGACGGCCTTCTCCGGCGCGGGGACGCCGCCCGTGCCGAGTTGCCCGACCACTGCACTCGACCCGGGACAGAGCACGCAATGCACCGCCAGCTACCTGACCACCGCCACCGACGTCACGGCCGGCTCTATCACCAATACCGCTGAAACCTCCGGACAGGACGCCGTGCGGGGAGCCGTGGCGAGCGCGCCGGCGACGGCGACCGTGACGTTGGCCCCGATGCCTGCTTTGAGCCTGACCAAATCCGTGGATTCGTCGACGGCACACGGCCCGGGGCAAATCATCACCTACTCGTACCTGATCTCCAACACCGGCAATGTGCCGGTGACAGGAGTGAACGTCACCGAGACTGCATTCAGCGGAACCGGAGCCAGCCCTGTCGTCGCCTGTCCGAGCGCAGCGGCATCGCTGGCGCCCGGCGACAGCGTCACGTGCACAGCACGGTATGTGTTGACGCAGCAGGATGCCGACGACGGGCAGGTCGGGAACACCGCGACGGCGAACGGGCTCGACCCCGCAGGCGCACCGGTGGCCTCCTCCGCCTCGACGGCGACAGTCACCATCCCTGCAGCGCCGGCGCTGACGCTGACGAAGACGGCCGACCCGACGAGCGTCGCAGCGGCGGGAAATACCATCCGCTACTCGTTCACCGTCACCAACAGCGGCAATGTCACCATCGACGACATCGCCATCGACGAGCGGAGCTTCTCGGGAACAGATGGCACGCTGGACGTGACATGCCCCGCCACGTCCCTCGCGTCGGGCGCCACCACGACCTGTACCGCTGACTACGTGGTGACTGAAGCCGATCTCGGTACGGCGACGATCGTCAATGTCGCCACCGCCGAGGGCTCCGACCCTGCCGGTGACGCCGTCGTCTCGGGCGAGTCCCGCGCCGAAGTCGATGTCGTCATCGCCGCAGTGCCGGCTGCACCCGCGACTCCCGCTTCTCCGTTGGCCGACACCGGAAGCGTGGTCGCGCCTTGGCTCGTCCCGCTCGCCGCGCTTCTCGGGATCGCCGGCACCGGAGTCGCGATCATGGCCTCCCGTCGACGCAGGGCGACAGAGTAGACAGCTCGATCAGGACGGCAGCCCCGTCGAGGCCTACAAGGACTCCTCGTCCTTCTCGGCTTCGACGGGGTCGCTGTCCGGAGCGTCGAAGTGGTACTCGACGTGACGCTCGCCGTTCACGACGCGCTCCTGCCCCGCGACGTACCAGAACACGGACTCGAGTCCTTCGACCGCGGCGACGGCGCCGATGCGCTCGTCCACGACGCCTCCGACCAGATACCGCCGCTCCGCGGTTCCGACCAGCGGGCCGTCGGCGTACTCGACGATGTATTCGGGGTCCGAGTGGGGTGTCTCGCTCATGGCACCACCGTAGTCCCGGTCGTGCGCCAGGGTGGAGATGCGAGCGGCCAGTCGGTGACGTCGAGCACCAGGTCGGCGTTCGCCCGCGGGGCCTCCCGCTCGACGTACCGCTCGAACGCGCGCTGCCACTGATCCCAGTGGGAGGCGAAGGTCGCGCCGTCGCGGTCGAGTGCGCGCTCCTTGCGCACAGCGTCATCCGCGTCGAGCCACAGCGCGAGGTGGGCCCAGCGGACGTTCGCCGAAGCGAGCGTGCCGCAGCCTTCGACGACGACCGGAGCAGGCCCGCTCAGCTCGTTCCATCGGGCGGGGCGGTCACGCTCCCAGTCCCAGCGCTGCCATCGACCGCTGCCGGAGGTCGCGAGCGGCTCGAGGAGTTCGGAGTGCAATGCTGAGCTCGCGGCGTCGAGGCCGTCCCAGCCCGGATAGAGGTCATCCATCCGCACGATCCGCGGCGACCCGCCGCAGGACGCGGATGCGGGCCAACGCGACACGAGCAGGTCGGCGAGCGAGCTCTTGCCCGCACCGCTCGGTCCGTCGATCAGCACGACGGGCGTGCCTGGACCTGCGCCCTCGGCTGCTGCGGCGACTGCCGCGAGCAGCGCCTCCAGGCCGTGCTCGGCGTCAGGAGCCCAGGACATTCCAGCTCCCCACCGCGATCGCGACGGCCGCGGCCGTCCCCGCCACGGCGAGAGCGACGGCCAGCGCCGTCCAATCCCGGGCGCGGAACCGCGACGGCCGCGCCCAGGTGCGCTCGGTCGACGCCCCGAATCCCCGGGCCTCCATCGCCGTCGCGAGCTTGGACCCGCGCCGGATGGACAGCACGAACAGCGCGAACGACTGGCCGAGGAACCGGCGGAACGCGCCCGACTCCGCAACGCCGCGCGCCCGCCTCGCCAGCGACAGCGCGCGCCAGTCGTCGATGAACAGCCCGACCAGCCGGAGGCCGGCGAGCGCCCCGACGACGAATCGCGCCGGCAGCTTCAGGAGCTGCGCCAGTCCGTCCGCCAGGTCGGTCGGGTCGATGGTGACGAAGAGCAGGACGGCCGGGAGCCCGATCGCCAGGACGCGCAGCAGGGTGGCGAGCGCCAGCTGCAGGGAACCGGCGCTGACCTCGATCGCCCACCAGTGCAGAAAGACGGTGCCGCTCGTGCGGCCGTACAGCGCGGTCGTGAGACCCGCGAGCGGTGCCGCGATCAGCACGGGAGCGGTTCGAGCGAGAAGGACCAGTGCCGGGATGCCGGCGAAGCACAGCAGCACGGCCTCCAGCGCCAGGGCCACACCCGCCGACACCGGGTCGATCGAGACGAGCAGCACGGCGGTCACGATGAGGGCGGCACCCAGCTTCGAGACCGGATTGAGCGTGGCGAGCGGGCCGCTGCGGACGGTTTCTGCGATCGTCATGCCGCCGCCTCCTGGTGCGCGTCGACCCGGAGCTCGGTCGCCCCGACCGCCGACGCGAACTCCGCGTCGTGGGTGGCTGCGACGATCGCGTGGCCGTCGGCCCGCAACCCGGCGATCAGTTCGACGAGGCCGCGCCAGGTGTTCGCGTCCTGTCCGAAGGTGGGCTCGTCGAGCACGAGCATTCGCGGGCGCGTCGCCAGGGCGGTGCCGACGGACAGCCGGCGCTTCTGTCCGCCCGAGAGCGTGAACGGGTTGGCCTCGGCCAGGGCGACGAGTCCGAGAGCGTCCAGCAGCTCGTCCACCCGCCGATCGGTCTCGTCCGGCGCCAGGTGCAACGCGCGCGGGCCGGCCGCGAGCTCGTCGTGGACGGTGGAGGCGATGAACTGGTGCTCCGGGTTCTGGAAGACGCTCCCGATGCGGGTCAGCAGCTCGCGGGACCGCCACGCCCCCGGATCGACGCCGGCGCCCTGTGCGAGAGCCGTGAACGCGCTCAGCTCGCCGCCCAGCCGCGGCAGCAGACCGCCGAGCGTCAGTGCGAGCGTCGACTTGCCCGCCCCGCTGCGCCCGGTCAGCGCCAACGCGGAGCCCTCCGCCACCTCGAGGCGGGTGCGGAACGGGAGGGCACGCTCGAGCAGAACGTCCGAGGGCATGCTCTGGCGACCCCTCCCTCCGGCCCGGCGACGGCGACCGGAGAGGCGACCGGAGAACAGGGGCGCACGGCCGACGGCGAGGTCGCGCGTCTCCAGCAGCGGGGCGCCGATCGCCACCGACGGCGCCGCGGGCGCTCCCTCGTCGGGCAGCCACACTCCGGCACGCCGCAGCGCGCCGGCGCCGTCGGCGAGCACGTCGTCCGGTGCGCCGTCGGCGAGCACGCCGCCGGCTGCGTCGAGCACCACGACGCGATCGACCAGGTCGCGCCACACCGCCACCCGGTGCTCCACGACGATCATCGTGGCACCGGAGGCGGCGAGCACCGCGGCGACCGCGTCTCTCACCTCTCCGGCACCTTCCGGGTCCAGATTCGCCGTGGGCTCGTCGAGCAGCAGCAGCCCCGGGCGCATCGCGAGCAGGCCGGCGAGCGCGAGCCGCTGCTTCTGGCCACCCGACAGCTGCGCGGTCGAGCGGTCGAGCGGCAGGTCGAGGCCCACCGCGTCCAGCGAATCGTGGACGCGTGCCCAGAGCTCGTCCCGCGGCACGCCGAGGTTCTCGCACGCGAATGCCACATCGTCGCCCACGCGCGCGAGGATCACCTGCGCATCCGGGTCCTGCAGCAGCAGGCCGGAGCGCCCGCGCGCCTCCGCGGGAGCGCGGCCGTCGATGCGCAACGTCCCCTCGGTCTCGCCGTCGTCGTCACCGCCGAGCACCCCGGCGAGTCCGGCGAGCACCGTCGATTTGCCCGCCCCGGAGGCGCCGAGCAGGAGCACCCGTTCGCCCGGCTCCACCGCCAGCGTGAGGCCGCGTACCGCCCAGGCGTTGCGCCCGGCGTAGCGCCAACCCCAGTCGCCGACCCGAACGGCGACCGGGGCCGGCGGCCTCGGAGGATGAGAGTCCGACATCACGGAAGCCGTGTCTCGGCCTAGACCCGCCCTGTCGCCTCGCGGCCCGCCGCGAACCGGCTGAGCGCGCCGGTCCGCGCGAGCGCCCTGACCAGCAGCCACGAGCCCAGACCCGCGACCACCGCGCCGGAGATCGCGGTCGTGATCGTGTAGACGACGGCGAACTCGGGCTTCGCGCCGGGGTAGGAGTAGAGGAGGTCGAGGATCGACTCGGCGATTCCGGTACCGGCGCCCGCGAGGAGCGCGGTGCCGAGCGTCCAGCGCGCGTAGAGGAACAGTGCGAAGACGATCTCGGCACCGAGGCCCTGCACGACACCTGACAGCAGGGTCGCGAAGCCCCACTGCGTGCCGATCAGCATCGACACCACGGCGGCGACGACCTCCCCGTACAGCGCCGCGCCAGGTTTGCGGACGATCAGGGCGGTGAGAACGCCGGCGAACAGCCACGGGCCGTTCAGGATGCCCTGGAAGCCGGGGAGGACAGCGGTCACCGGCCCCGAGATCGGGTTGTAGGCCTGACCCCACACCCAGAAGACGACGCCGGAGGCGACGGCCACGACGCTGGCGACGACGATGTCGACGACACGCCAGCGGAGGACGCGCCTGGACGGCGCGGAGACGGACGAAATGGTTGCGTGCACTGATCGTGCCCCTTCTCTTGACGAAACGAGGGCACGGGATATGAGATGGCCTCCCTGCGCTGGCATGACCCAGATCAGGTTCGACGGTCGAAACTTGGAGAAGCTTCCTCTCAGCCCGGCTCACCGGACTCCCGTGTTCAGGAGCCAGTGTATCCCTGCGGCGCGCGGGCCGTGTGACACGCAGGGCGAGCAGCCGGGTTCGCCGCCGGAATCAGCGCTTGAGCGCTTTGATGACGCGCGCCCACGCGTGGCCGGCCACCCACACGAACGGGATGGCGACGGCGAGCAGCGTGATGATGTTCGGACGGAACCGCACGCCGGTCTCGTCGCTCACATAGGCGCCGAACGGCACGGCAGCACCGCCGCCTCCCGCCCCTCCCGGAGCGGAGTCGTCGCCGGGTCCCTCCCCGGCGCCGAAGCCGAACTGGACGGCGGCCACGGGGACGATGGTCGTGCCGTCGACGACGATCGGCTCGCCGTAGACCGACTTGATTCCGGAGGAGCTCATGGTCTCCGCGAGCTTGAGCGAAAGGTTCGTCATGGGATCACCGTACCCGCCGCCTCCCAGCCTGACCAGGGCGGTTCGCACCCCGCGCACAGCGTTCGCGGCGGGTTCTCCCCGGCGGAGCCGGAATAATCGGGCGAGTGCCACGCTCCCGTCCCCGCCGCCGAACCCGCGGGATCCTGACCGGTCTGGTGGCGCTGGCCGTCGGCGCGTTGCTGCTCTGGCACGGGTTGCTCCCCGATGTCGGAGGCGCGGCCTCCATGATCGAGACCTTCCTGCCCTGGGCCGGGGTCGTGCTCATCGCGCTCGGAGTCGCGGCGCTCGTGCGGTTCTCGCTCTTCGCCGGCCTCGCCGTGGCCGCGGCCATGGCGGTCTGGTGGTCGGCGTTCGGTGTGGCCCTGCTTCCCTCGATGAGCGCGGGATCGCCGCGCTTCACCGTCGTGAGCGAGAACATCCGGGCGCAGAACACCGGCGCCGCCGACATCGCCCGATCGCTCGCCGCAGGCTCCCCCGACGTCGTCGCACTGCAGGAGCTGGACGCCACCAACCTCCGCGCCGTGGAGGGCGTGCTCGACGCGCCGTACCCGCACCACTACGTCGTCGGCACCGTCGGTCTGTGGAGTCGCTACCCGCTGACGGGCGGCTCGAAGCTCGACCTCGAGCTGGGCTGGAGCCGCGCGCTCAGCGTCGACGTGGACACCCCCGGCACGCCGACGCGGATCTATGTCGTGCACCTCGCATCGGTCCGGCCGCTGCAGTACGCCACCCGGGACCGCATGCTCGACCAGCTGACCCAGGCCGTGGCTGCGGACGACGCCGAGCGGCTGGTGGTCGTCGGCGACTTCAACGCGGCGAGCACGGACCGGACCCTTGCTCCCCTCCAGGACGAACTGTCGGAGGCTAGCAACAGCACGGTCGGCCTCGGCTTCACCTGGCCGGCCGCGTTCCCGGTCGCACGCCTCGACCACGCGTTCGTCCGGGGCCTCACGACGGTCGGGAGCGCTGTCCTGGACTCGAACGGCTCCGACCATCGCGGCATCGAGGTGGGGCTGCGCTGACGCCTGCGCTGACGGATGGCAGCCGCGCCGCGGCCCTCAGTCGCTCAGCCAGCGCGGGTTGCGGCCGTCGCGCTCGGCCTGCTCGGCATCGGGCGATCGGCGCACCAGGGAGGCCGGCCCGATCGCGCCGCGACCGAACCGCGCGCTGACCGCGTCGAGCGTGCGCTCGGCCTCCCGCCACTCCTCGTCCGGGTCCCAGAGCGCCGGCGCATCGCCTCCGGCGTCCGCCAGCTGCTCCGCGCGGACGCCGATCAGGCGGATCGGGGTGGCGCGGAGGTCGATGCCCACGCTCTCGAAGACGTCCCAGGCCTCCTCGAACAGCCGTCGGCCGACGTTCGTCGGCTCGGTGAGCGTGCGCGAGCGCGAGATCGTGCGGAAGTCGGAGTACCGGATCTTCAGTGCGATCGTCCGACCGACCATGCCGTGCGAGCGCAGCCTCTCACCCACCCGCCCGGAGAGCCGCAGGAGCTCTCGGCGCAGCGTGTCGGCGTCGTCGACGTCGACCGCGAAAGTGTTCTCGTGCCCGATGCTCTTCTCGCGCGACACCGTGACGATCTGCCTCGGATCGTGACCGTGCGCCAGGTCGTGCAGCCGGCGCGCCGTCGCGTCGCCGACGGCGCGCTGCAGCACGGCGTACGGCGCATCCGCGAGATCGGCGACGGTGCGCATGCCCATTCGCTCGAGCGATGCCTGGGTGCTCGCGCCGACGCCCCACAGCGCGCCGACCGGCAGCGGCCGGAGGTAGGCCACGGTCTCAGCCGGAGGGACGACGAGCAGCCCGTCCGGCTTCGCGTGACCGGACGCCAGCTTGGCCATGAACTTGGTTCCGGCGACCCCGACCGAGCAGGTCAGCCCGGTCTCGTCGCGCACGCGTGCTCGGATGAGCTCGGCGATCCGGCGCGGCGACCCGAGCAGGCGCCGGGCGCCGGCGACATCGAGGAACGCCTCGTCGATGCTGAGCGGCTCCACCAGCGGAGTCACCTCGTGGAAGATCTCCATCACCTTGGCCGAATACTCGGTGTACTTCTCGTAGTGCGGCGGCAGGATGATCGCGGTCGGGCAGAGCCGCAGCGCCTGTGCGACGGGCATCGCGCTCCGGACGCCGAACCGGCGTGCCTCGTAGGTCGCGCTCGTGACGACACCGCGGCCTCCCGCGTGGCCGACGATGGCGGGTTTGCCGCGCGCGTCCGGACGATCGAGCAGCTCGACCGACGCGAAGAAGGCGTCCATGTCGACGTGCAGGATGGTGGCGTCGGAGTCGTCGACCGCGGCGGTCGTCACCCGCCGGTCGCTGCCGTCCGTCTTGCCCATCAGCCGATTCTCCCACCCGGCGGCGACAATCGCCTCTCGAAGGCGATCTCGCCACCGCGCGGTCAGACCAGCGCGGCCACGAGCGGCCGGAACCACGCCCGGAACGCCGCCGAGTCGTCGCGCAGCGACGTGCTGATCACCACGGTGTGCGGACCGACGATCCAGGCGCCGCTCTCGGCGAGCGGCAGAACGTCGATGTCCAACCGGAAATAGCCTGCCTGGCGCCGGAGGTCGTGCTCGCGCTCGTGCACGACGTCCACGATGTCCGCCGCGCGACGGGCGTGCTGCTCGACGCTGGCGCGCGCGTATTCGGCGTGCCGGTCGCGGGCCCACCGGGCCGCCGCGTCGTGGTGGGCCAGCACGAAGTCCTGCAGCTCCAGTGCGCGGTCGAGCGCGGCGAAGTGCGGAGGCTGCAGCAGCGCGGTCAGCGGGCGGTGCTCGCGATCGGCCGCCGCCTCGAAGAGGGCGTCCCACTGGGCCGTGAGTGCGCCCCGCATCGCCGGCGTGACCGCGTGGCCGCCGCCTCCCGCGATGCCCCCCTGCAGCACCGGTACGACGGCCGGCGTCACCCGGGGCAACGCGTGCGCTCCGGCGCCGTCGATGCCGGCCAGGTCGCGGAGGGCGAGCGCGATCAGCAGGTCCCAGGGACAGTCCTCTGTGACCTGCCATCGAAGGGTGCCCTCGACGAACATGCCGACATTGTAGGAGCAGGTGGTGACACTCAGCAGGGAGATCTTCCCGCGGCATCAGGCGCGCCGGTCGAGCTCCGCCAGCAGCCGAAGCACGGTCCGCTGGTTGCGGCCCGTTGCGACCTGCCCGACGCGACGCCAGAACGCCATCGGCACAGTCGACTTCGAGACGCCGAGCGGACTCCACTGGTAGACCGCGCGCGTTCCGAGCCGCACTTGCTCGGGAGCCAGTTCGTCGTCCGTCGGCGCGACGAGGTCGCCAGGGAGGTCGTGGTCGAGGAAGGTGACGACCAGTCGCGAATCGTCGTCCGAGGCATCCAGGAGAGGATTCGCCGCGGCGAGCTCGCGGAAGACGCGCTCTTCGAGCAGGACGACCCCGGCCTCCACCCCGGACGACTCCTTGAGTGCGGCGGTGATGGTCGCTGTGTCCTTCGCCGTGGGCGCGGCCTCCGAGCGGAACACGACGTTGCCGCTCTGCAGCAAGGTGACGACGTCGTCGTAGCCCGCTGCCGCGAACGCAGCGGCGAGGTCGGCCTTGGCGACCCGCGCGTTGCCCCCCACATTGATCCCGCGGATCAGCCCGACGCCCAGCATCGCTCAGCCCTCAGCCTTCGGCGACCGGGTCTGCGGCGACGAGCAGCGCCGAAGGGATGACGGCCGTCTCGAATGGCCCGCTCCCGTCGCGGCGCCGCTGCGGCTCGCTGAAGGCGACCACCCACGTGGTGAAGCCGTCCGTAGGCAGCGACACCTGGCGCAGCCCGCGGTCGCCAGGCGCGATGATCACGCCGGTGGGCTCGTCCGGCCAGTCGGTGGCCCCGGCGGGCTCGTGCTCGACGACGTAGACCTGCACGCCCACGCCGAGCCCGGGCACGGCAGCCCGGGGGTCGTGGGGAGTTCGGGGCCGGTCACGCTTCCACATGGCTCAAGCATCCCATCTCGATCGGGTCGACGGGTTTCAGTGCGTCGGCGATGGCGCCGGCCTCCCTCGTTCCGGATCGAGCAGGCGGCGCAGCGTCGCCCGCTCGACGACGGTCCACGCCGTCGAGGTCAGAATGTACACGGCTGCCGCGAGCGGCACGAACGCGGCGAACACGACCGTGACGTACGGGAGGAACGAGAGCGCGCGGAGCGCACCGGTCGGGGCAGCGGTGCCGTCGGGCTGCGGGAGGGCGAGCACCCGCCGCGACACGGTCGTCACCGCGGCGATGAGAGCGAGCACGACGGCGTACACCCAGAACCCCGGCCACACCGAGGCGGACCCGGTGAGGCCGACGAAGCTCGTGCCGAGCGGGGCGCCGAAGACGTGCTCGCCCAGGAGCGCGTTGGAGTGTCCCGCGATCGTCGCGTGCGTGAAGATCGCGTAGACGAGCGAGATCACCGGGAGCTGCGCCAGCAGCGGCAGCATCCCGGCGAACGGGGAGGTGCGTTCGGCCTGGTACAGCTCCATGGTCTTGCGGGCGAGCAGCTCCCGGTCGGAGCCGTGCCGGCGCTGGAGGTCGGCCAGAGCGGGTGCAAGGCGTCGCCGGGTGTACTCGGCGCGCACCTGGCTGACGCCGACCGGGATGAGGACGGCACGCACGAGCACCGTCAGGACGACGATGGCCACGAGAGCCGACGCCGAGCCGGCGACCGGCGCGACGGAGGCGGAGAGGGCGGTGACGAAGCCGTAGGCGGCGTCGAGGACGGCCGCGATCGGCGGCCACGAGAAGAAGTCCATTGAAGTGATCCCTGCTGTCGGAACGGACGATGACGTCGTCTGGACGCGCAGGAGCCGAGTGTGACTCGGGGCGAGTGGCGCCCTGCTACGCGACCGGCAGCGAGAAGCCCGGTGCTCGCGGGCGCGGACGACCGTCGGCGTCCGGATCGGCCTGGCTCTCGAGCAGCCATCCCGCAGTCGGCTGCAGCGGGTTCGACCAGACCGCGCGCACGCGCAGGGAGGCCGCCAGCGCCGCGACGGAGCGCACGGCGGCGGCCGCGACGACCGCCACGATCCCGACGGCTCCGGCGAGACCGGCGAGGGCCACCAGGCCCGACACGCTCGAGTGTCCGAATGCGCTGGAGAGCGCAGTCGCGCTCGAGGGCGCGGACGCCAGGAGGCGCGCGACGAACTCGAGCAGGGGGGTCATGGGGACGACGCTAGCGCATCGGCTGCCGTGCGCAGCGGAACGTTCGCCGTCAGCGGACCGGCCCGCAAGAGGGGCAAGATGGAGGCATGTCTCGAGTCGCGATCGTCGGAGCCCACGGAAAAGTCGCCCAGCAGCTCATGCGGGTGCTCTACGACAGCGGGGACGACTTCGTCGGTCTCGTCCGCGCAGACGAGCACGCCGAAGACGTCTACCGGCTCGGCGGGGAGGGCGTCGTGCTCGACATCGAGCACGCCGACCCCGACGCGATCGCGCAGGCGATCGCCGGCTGCGACGCGGTGGTGTTCACCGCGGGCGCCGGTGCGGGCTCCGGCGTCGAGCGCAAGCGCACGGTCGACTACGCCGGTTCGGTGAAGTCGGCGCAGGCCGCCGCGCGCGCCGCCATCCGCCGTTTCGTCCAGGTGAGCGCGTGGGGTGTCGACTCCCCCGTCGAGCCCGACGCCGATCCGCAGTGGCGCGCCTATGTGGAGGCCAAGCGCGACGCCGACTCCGAGCTGCGGTCCTCCGGCCTCGACTGGACCATCCTGCGCCCTGGCCGCCTCACCTTCGACGAGGGAACCGGCGACGTGCTGCTCGGCGAGAGCGTGCCGCGCGGCGAGATCCCCCGCGAGGACGTCGCGCGGCTCATCGCGGCCTGCCTCGCGGATCCGGCCACCATCGGCCGCACCTGGGAGGCCGTCTCCGGCGACACGCCGATCCCGGAGGCCGTGCGCGCGTTGACGCAGGCCCCGTAGCGTCGCCCGCCCCGTAGGATCTGACTCCGTGAGCATCTACAGCGATCGCCCCTGGGTCGCCGGCTACGCGCCGGACGTGCCCGCCGACATCGACCTGCCGGACGGATCCCTCGCCCACCTCATCGACGCGTCCGTCGCGACCTACGGAAAACACGTTGCGCTGGAGTTCTTCGGTGCTACCACGACCTACGCGGAGCTCGGCGACCAGATCGCCCGCGTCGCCGAGGGGCTCCGCAAGCGCGGAGTGCGCAAGGGCGACCGCGTGGCGCTGGTGCTGCCGAACTGCCCCCAGCACGTCGTGGCCTTCTATGCAGCGCTGCGGCTCGGCGCCGTGGTGGTCGAGCACAACCCGCTGTACACCCCGCGGGAACTCCGCCATCAGTTCGAAGACCACGGCGCCACGGTCGCGATCGTGTGGGACAAGGTGGCCCGCACCGTTCAGGAGCTCCCGGCCGACCTCGGGGTGACGACGATCATCTCCGTCGACATCACCCGCGGGATGCCCGCGACCAAGCGGTTCGCCCTGCGCCTGCCGGTCCCCGCCGCGCGCAAGGCCCGCGAGCAGCTCACGGCGAAAGTGTCCGGCACGATCACGTGGGAGTCCCTGGCCTCATCCCGCCGGCTGAAGGCCTCCGTGCCGCGCCCCGAGCGCGACGATCTCGCGCTCATCCAGTACACGAGCGGCACCACGGGGCGCCCGAAGGGCGTCATGCTCTCCCACCTGAATCTCGCCGTGAACGCCGCGCAGGCCCGGGCCTGGGTGCCGACCATCGCGCGCGGCACGTCCGTCGTCTACGCCGTCCTCCCGCTCTTCCACGCCTACGGGCTCACCCTCTGCCTGACCTTCGCGATGAGCATGGGCTCGCGGCTGGTGCTCTTCCCGAAGTTCGACCCTGACCTGGTGCTCGACGTCGTGAAGAAGCACCCGGCGACGTTCCTGCCCGCGGTGCCGCCGATCTACGAACGGCTCGTGGAGGCCGCCGAGAAGCGGAAGGTCTCGCTGTCGGGCATCGATATCGCGATCTCGGGCGCGATGAGCCTGCCCCAGTCGATCGTCGACCTCTGGGAGTCGAAGACCGGCGGCTATCTCGTCGAGGGCTACGGGCTCTCGGAGTGCTCGCCGGTGCTGATGGCGAACCCGGTCGGCGCGACCCGGAGGGCCGGCACTGTCGGCCTTCCCCTTCCGGGGACCGAGTTGCGCGTCGTCGACCCGGAGGACCCCGACACCGACCGCCCGTTCGGCGAGGAGGGCGAGCTGCTCGCCCGCGGCCCCCAGGTCTTCTCGGGCTACTGGCGCAACACCGACGAGACCGCGAAGGTGCTCACGAAGGACGGCTGGTTCCGCACTGGCGACATCGTCACGATGGACTCCGACGGCTTCGTGCGCATCGTCGACCGCATCAAGGAGCTGATCGTCACGGGCGGCTTCAACGTCTCACCGACCGAGGTGGAGGACGCGGTGCGCGGCTTCGAGGGCGTCGCCGACGTCGCCGTCGTCGGACTCCCACACCGTCGCGGCGGGGAGGACGTGGTCGCCGCCGTCGTCATGGAACCCGGGGCGTCGTTCGACGAGGAGGCCATCCGCGCCTTCGCCCGCGACTGCCTGACCGCCTACAAGGTGCCGAAGCATGTGATGCAGCTCGACGAGCTGCCGCGCAGCATCGTCGGCAAGGTCATCCGGCGCAAGGTGCGCGACCAGCTGCTGGCGGCGAAGCAGGAGCAGGCCTGATCGGTGGGATCACCGATGGGCCGGAGCACCCGATTGGCCGGATCACCCGATGGGAAACACCAGCAGCGACCCGGTCGCCGTCGCGACGGTCTTGCCCGACCCGTCGGTGACGACCCCGTCGGCGAACGCGACGCGGTTGCCCGGTTTCGTCACCGTCGCGCTGCACGTCAGCGGGCCGCTGCTCGCGAACACCGGCCGCAGGTAGTTGACCTTGATCTCGATCGACGTGTACCCCTGCCCTGCCGCGAGCGTCGTCTGCACGGCGCAGCCGAGAGCGGAGTCGAGCAAGGTGCACACCAGCCCTCCGTGCACCGTGCCGATCGGGTTGTAGTGCGATTCGTCGGGCTCGCACACGAACACCGCGCGGCCGGGTTCGGCCTCCGTCAGAGTCATTCGCATCAGGTTGGTGATCGGCGGTGGCGGCAGCTCGCCGGCGATCATCTTGTGGAGGTAGTCCAGGCCGCTCACCGTGGGCATGACGGCGACGCCCGGCGCCGGATCCTCCCAGTGGACGGTTCGGCTGCGTTCGCTCACTCGCTCCCCTTCCGCGGAAGGTCGGGATCGGCCGGCGGGAGGTCCGCTGGCTCGTCGACGACCTCGAGCGTATCCGCATTGACCGGGGTCTGTCCTTCCGGGAGGTTCGAGAAGTCGGGCGCGATGACGGTCGCCGGGATGCGGGCCGCCGCCGTGCCGAACGGCAGTTCGTCGCCGACGGCCATGGGTTCCAGGATGATGTCGTCGCTCTGCCGCGGCAGAGTGAGCCCCTTGAAGTAGTCGGGCCGGATGAACCGCCAGATGATCATCAGCACGACGCCGATGAGGATGCCGCCGATCCCGACGACCGCCTCGGCACCGATGCCGAAGATGGTGACGTTCTTGCCCTGGTCGTCGGTCAGCCAGTCCGGCTGCGCGAAGTTGTAGGCGCCGTAGATGAACACCGCGAGCAGCATCAGGCCGCCGACCAGCGGGAAGAGCCCGCGCATGATCGCGTGCCGGAAGCTGGTGAACAGCGTGCGGTGGTAGTACCAGACGCACGCGAAGCCGGTGAGCCCGTAGTAGAACGCGATCATCAGGCCGATGGAGCCGATCAGCGCGTTGAGCAGCGAGACGCTGATCGCCGTGAACACCAGGTAGAAGGCCGCGGACACGATACCCATGCCGATCGTCGACCAGGTGGGCGTGAGGAACCTCGGGTGGATGCGGGCGAACTTCTCCGGGATGGCCTTGTAGACCGCCATCGACAGCGTCGTGCGCGCCGTCGGCAGGATGGTGGTCTGGGTGGATGCCGATGCGCTCGTCAGGATCGAGAAGCCCAGCAACGTCATCAGGATCGCCCCGACGGGCCCGCTCCCGAACAGCGTCGGTCCGATCGCCGAGAAGACGTCGCCCGAGTTCGCCGGGTTGGCGAGCCCGATGCCCTTCTCGCCGACACCGGCGAAGGCCACGGTGGCGACCGTTACGAGCGCGTAAGTGGCCAGCAGCAGCAGGGTGCTGATCACTGCGGCGCGTCCCGGGGTCTTCTCCGGGTTCTTGGTCTCCTCGTTGATGGACACCGCGGTGTCCCAGCCCCAGTAGATGAAGATCGCGGTCAGCAGCGCCGGTGCGATCGTCTGACCGAAGTCCAGTGTGAACGGGTTGAACCACGACCACTGCGGGATCAGGGAGTACGGCTCGGCGTTGCCGGTGTAGACCTTCACGAGCGCGAACGCCGCGAAGAAGATCAGAATGACGACCTCGAACGCGAGCAGCACGTACTGGACGCGAGCCGACACCTCGATGCCGCGGTAGCAGATCCAGGTCATCAGCGCGATCCAGATCAGGCCGGCGATCGTCACCGCGACGTCGTTGGTCGCCAGTGCCGCCACCCCCGGCAGCCCGAAGCCGCCGACGAACGTGTAGGAGTAGCTGCCCGCGATCTGGGCTAGGTTCGACATCACGATCACGTCGGCGATCACGATCCCCCAGCCTCCCAGCCAGCCCGTGATCGGGCCGAATGCCCGCGCCGCCCAGGTGAAGGTGGTGCCGCAGTCCGGCTCGGCCTTGTTGAGCTCCTGATACGCGACCGCGATCAGATACATCGGGATGAACGCCAGCAGCACGATGCCGGGAGCCTTGACGCCCGCCGCGAGCGTCCCGCCCACGACGATGAAGCCGAGGCTCGCCGCCAGACTGTAGGCGGGTGCTGTGGAGGCCACTCCGACGACGACGCTCGACACCAGGCCGAGCGCACCGCCTTTCAGGCCTTTGTTCCCTGCTTCGTCCATGGCGGACGGGCTGGTGGATGTCATGACAACCTCCGGTGACTCGGGTCCGCTCACCGGTGAACGGGCCACCGCAGCACAGCGTAGCTCCGCGACGGCGTTTGCGGACTGCACCGATCCTGCGAGAGGACTCAGGCCGTCGCGCCGCTCACGCCGTCGGCCAGCCGGGCCAGGCGCCGCCGGGCCGCCAGTTCCGCCTGCGTCCGCGGCCCCAGCAGCACCTGCGCACCGCCGAGCACGAGAGTGGTCGCACCGTGCACAGGGAGCCGGTCGACGGTCGGCAGACCGAGCAGAGCACGGTGCCGCGGTTCGAGCGTGGACACGGCGGCACGGAACAGTACCCGGTACGACGGCCGCAGCGTGCGCCGCAGCGGCGCGCGCCGGATGAAACGCACGATCTCCTCGACCTCCGGCCCGCCCCGCAGCTCCCCCGCGTCGGTCACCGCGTCGATGCGCGCGCGCAGTTCGGTCGCCGAACGCGGCGGATCGTCGACGCCCATGAGCTCCGCGGCGGTCGCCCACTCTGCCACGTACCCGTCAGCTCCGCCCGGGATCGGCGATCCCCAGCGCTCGTGGGCGGTGAGGAAGGCATCGGTGAACGCCAGGTGCACCCAGGAGGCGAGTTCGGGATCGTTCGCGCTGTAGGCGCGGGTGACACGATGGCCGTCCACGTAGCTCCCACGCACGCGCTCGTGCAGCGACCGCACCATGTCCGACCCGGCGATCGCCTGCGCCCGGCTGCCGAACGTGACGGTGTGGATCCACTGGATCGTGCCCGCCAGCCGGCCGAGCGGATCCTCCCGGTAGCGGGAGTGCTCTCGCACGCCGGCGAGTGCCCCGGGATGCAGGGCCTGCAGCAGCAGAGCGCGCACGCCGGCGACCAGGGTCGGCATCCCCCCGTGTACCGTCCACGCGGCTCCTCCCGCCGGGAAAAATCCCTCGTCCTCGCCGTCCTCGAGCCGCAGGATCCACGCCGGGATCCGATCGGAGCGCCCCGACAGCGTCTCGATCAGGTGCGATCGCACCGGGCCGAGGAGGCGATCGACGGCGGCTCCGGTCATCTCGGCGACAACCCCTGGCCGAGCCCGTCGATCACCTGCGCCGACGGGAGGTCGGCGAGCAGCCTCCCGGGCAGCAGGATCTTCGACCGGCGTACCCCTGAGCCGATGATCACGACGACGCCGTCGGCGACCACACGGGAGTCGACGAGCAGCGGCCACTCCGGCGGGAGCCCGATCGGGGTGATGCCGCCGTACTCCATACCCGTCAGCTCCACGGCGCGCTCCATCGGCAGGAAGGAGGCCTTGCGGACGTCGAGCAGGCGCTTCACCGTGTTGTTCACGTCGGCGCGCGTGGTCGCGAGCACGACGCACGCGGCGATCCGCTCGACGCCCTCGCGCTTGCCGCCGACGACGACGCAGTTGGCGAGTGTGTCCGCCGTCAGGCCGAACCGCTCCTGAGTCGCGGCCGTGTCGGACACGTCGGGATCGATCTCGACGACGCCCACGTCGTCCAGCCAGCCGAGGGCCGTCAGCGTCGCCAGCGTGGCCGGAGCCAGCAGATCGGTGCGGGAGGAGGCGGGAGCCGTGGTCAGCCCGCCGAGAGTGAAGACGCCCATGCGCCTACGCTAGCGCGGGCGTTGCCCCGCTTCGAGCCGGAAGCAGCTTGTACATGATCGTCGTCCCGCCGAGTGCGCCGGAGGGGCTGACCGCGTAGTGCGGGATGCCACCGACCGTCTGCCAGCCCCAGCGCGTGTACAGCGACTCGGCGAGGCTGCCGGTCTCGGTGTCGAGCACGAGCAGGGTCAGCCCGTGCGTTGCCGCGTATTCCTCGACAGCCGCCATCAGGGCGCGGGCGAGGCCGCGGCCCCGCGCCTCCCGATGCACCATGAGCTTGATCACCTCGGCGCGATGCGGGCCGTTGCGCTTGGCCGCGCGCACGAGCGTGATCGTGCCGAGCACCTGGTCGTCGTCGCGGGCGACCCAGGTCTCGGCGTCGGGGTCGGCGAAGAGCGACGACCACCAGAGCGTCGCCTCCTCCGGCGTCGGCGGCTCGATCCAGCCGACGCTCGCTCCCGAGTCGACCGTGTCGATCAGGACGGGCGCGAGCGCCGCCGCAGCGGCAGCGCTCGCACCTGTGACCCGTTCGATCGTGATCGTCACTGCGAGGCGCGCTCCAGCACCAGCTCGCGCACCCGCGCGGCGTCGGCCTGGCCCTTCATGGCCTTCATCACCGCGCCGATCACGGCTCCGGCGGCCTGGACCTTGCCGTCGCGGATCTTCTCCAGCACGTCCGGCTGGGCGGCCAGCGCCTCGTCGATGGCGGCGATCAGCGCGCCGTCGTCGGAGACGACCGCGAGCCCGCGGGCGTCCACGACCTCTTGCGGCGCGCCCTCGCCGGCGACGACGCCCTCCAGCACCTGGCGGGCCAGGCGGTCGGTGAGCGTGCCGCCGTCGACCAGGGCGGCGAGCTCGGCGACGTGCTGCGGGCTCACGAGCGTGCCGGCCGGTACGCCCTGCGCGTTGGCGAGACGGGCGATCTCGCCGGTCCACCACTTGCGCGCGGCCGCCGGGGTCGCACCCGCGGCGATGGTCGCCTCCAGCTCGTCGAGCAGCTCGGCGTTGTCGACGTCCTGGAACTCCAGCGCGGTGAAGCCCCACTCGGCGGTGAGACGCTTGCGACGCGCGGCCGGGGCCTCCGGAAGTGTGCCGCGCAGCTCCTCCACCCACTCGCGACTCGGAGCGACAGGCACGAGGTCGGGCTCCGGGAAGTAGCGGTAGTCGTCGGCGTCGGACTTCGGACGGCCCGCGGAGGTCGAACCGGTGTCCTCGTGCCAGTGCCGGGTCTCCTGCACGATCGTGCCGCCCGCGTCGAGGATCGCCGCCTGCCGCTGGATCTCGTAGCGCACGGCGCGCTCGATCGAGCGAAGCGAGTTGACGTTCTTCGTCTCGGTGCGCGTGCCCAGCTCGGACGAGCCGCGACGGCGGAGCGAGACGTTCGCGTCGCAACGCACGTTGCCCTCCTCCATGCGCGCGTTCGAGACGCCGAGGGCCTTCACCAGGTCGCGGATGGCGCGCACGTAGGTGCGGCCGACCTCTGGAGCATCACCCTCTGCGCCCTCGATCATCTTGGTGACGATCTCGACGAGCGGCACGCCGCCGCGGTTGAAGTCGACCAGCGAGTAGTCGGCGCCCTGGATACGTCCGGTGGCGCCGCCGATGTGGGTGAGCTTGCCTGCGTCCTCCTCCATGTGCGCGCGCTCGATCTCGATGTGCAGCTCGCGCCCGTTCTCGAGCTCGATGGTGACCGCGCCGTCGTGGGCGATCGGCTCGTCGTACTGGGAGGTCTGGAAATTCTTCGCGAGGTCGGGATAGAAGTAGTTCTTGCGAGCGAACCGGCTCGACTCCGCGATGTCGCAGCCGAGCGCGAGCCCGAGCCGGATACTCGACTCGATCGCCTTCTCGTTGACCTGCGGGAGGCCGCCGGGCAGACCGAGGCAGGTGGGGCAGGTGTTCGTGTTGGCGCCCGAGCCGAACTCGTTCGCGCAGCCGCAGAACATCTTGGTCGCGGTGTTCAGCTCGACGTGCACCTCGAACCCGAGCACCGGCTCGAACAGCTCGAGAGCCTTGTCGTAGTCCATCAACTCGGCCGTGGCCATCAGACCGCTCCCTCTTCGCTCGCGAACATCTCGGTGGCGCTCAGGTCGGGCGCCTGGCTCAGCAGCGGGCCGCCCCACTGCTGCTCCAGCAGTCGCTCGAGCGCTGCGCCGATCGTGTACAGCCGCGCGTCCGCGCGGGCCGGGGCCATCAGCTGCATGCCGACGGGGAGGCCATCCTCCGCAGCCAGCCCGATCGGCAGGCCCATGCCGGGCACGCCGGCCAGGTTCGCCGGGATCGTGGTGATGTCGTTGAGGTACATCGCCATCGGGTCGGCCAGCTTCTCGCCGAACTTGAACGCCGTCGTCGGGGCGCTCGGGCTGACCAGCACGTCCACCTTCTCGAAAGCGGCGGAGAAGTCGCGCTGGATGAGCGTACGCACCTTCTGCGCCGAGCCGTAGTAGGCGTCGTAATATCCCGCGCTCAGCGCGTAGGTGCCGAGGATGATGCGGCGCTTGACCTCGGTGCCGAACCCGGCGTCGCGGGTCGCGGCCATCACGCGCTCGACCGTCACCGGGCCGTCCTCGGGGTTCACCCGCAGGCCGAACCGCACCGAATCGAAGCGCGCCAGGTTGCTGGAGGCCTCGGCCGGGAGGATCAGGTAGTAGGCCGCGACGGCGTACTCGAAGCTCGGGGCCCCGACCTCCACGACCTCGGCGCCTGCGGCCTGGAGGAGCGCCAGCGTCTCGTCGAAACGCTGCTTGACACCGGCCTGGAAGCCTGCGCCGTTCAGCTCGCGCACGACGCCGACGCGCACGCCGCGCAGCGCGTCGTCACGGAGGCCGGCGCGGGCCGCGTCGGCCATCGACGGCCACGAGTCGGTCAGCGACGTCGAGTCGAGCGGGTCGTGGCCCGCGATGACGTCGTGCAGCAGCGCGGCGTCGAGCACGGTGCGGGACACGGGGCCGACCTGGTCGAGCGAGCTCGCCAGCGCGATCGCGCCGTAGCGGCTGACGCCTCCGTAGGTCGGCTTGACGCCGACCGAACCGGTGACGGCGGCCGGCTGACGGATCGAACCTCCGGTGTCGGAGCCGAGCGCGAACGGCGCCTCGAACGCGGACACCGCCGCGGCCGAACCACCGCCGGAGCCTCCAGGGATCCGCTCGAGGTCCCACGGATTGCGGGTCGGCCCGTAGGCCGAGTGCTCGGTGGAGGAGCCCATGGCGAACTCGTCCATGTTGGTCTTGCCCAGCGGCACGAGGTCGGCCTCGCGCAGCTTGCGCACCACGGTGGCGTCGTACGGCGGGATCCAGCCCTCGAGGATGCGCGAGCCGGAGGTCGACGGCATGTCGTGGGTGGCGAGCACGTCCTTGATCGCGACGGGCACGCCCGCGAGCGCGCCGAGCGGGTCGCCCGCGGCCCGGCGGCCGTCGATCTCGGCGGCGGTGCGGATCGCGTTCTCGCCGGCCACGTGCAGGAACGCGTGCACGTCGGCGTCCACCGACTCGATGCGGTCGAGATGGGCGCGGGTGGCCTCCACGGAGGTGACGTCGCCCGCGGTGAGGAGGTCGGCGAGGGCAGAGGCGGACAGCCTGGTCAGGTCGGTCATTCGGTCGCTCCTCGGCTCAGTCTTCGTCCAGGATGGTGGCGACCTTGAAGCGGTCGCCCTCGCGCTCGGGAGCACCGGAGAGCGCCTGCTCCACGGTCAGCGACGGCCGCACCTCGTCGGCGCGGAACACATTGGTGAGCGGAAGCGGGTGGCTCGTGGCGGGGACGTCGGGGCCGGCGACCTCCTGCACCTTCGCGACCGCCTCGACGATCTGACCGAGCTCGCTGGTGAGGCTCTCGATCTCTTCCGGGCTGAGGTCGATCCTGGCGAGGTTCGCCAGGTGAGCGACCTGTTCTGCGCTGATTTCGGACATGCGTCTCCGTGCTGGTTTCTGGGTGGACGGAACCAATTCTATGGTCAGCCGAACAGACCGCGCCCCAGGCGGTCGACGGCGTCGTACGCCTCCTTGTACGTGCGCGGCACCGGCTCGCCGGGAGCGCCGTACCGCGCGGTCAGCAGGCCGACGAGCCCGACGCCGGGAGGACTCAGCGGGCGGTCGGCGTCTCCGGCTGCCGGCGAGGCCGCCTCGGGGTTCGGCGGCAGGTACTGCGGATGGGTGTCCGGCCAGGTCCCCGGCTGACGTGGGGTCGTGCGGTTCACCGCGTTGTGGATCGTGCGGGCGCCGCGATCGCGTTCGGTGAGGTGCGGCATCCCGAAGTCGCGGCACAGCGTCGCGATCACGGCGGCGTGCGTCATCTCGTCGTGGATGATCGTGCCGCGAGCGGTGTAGGCGGAGATCGCGATCGCAGGGACCCGAACACCGAGCCGGTCGAACGTGAAGCCGTTCTCGCCCGGTCCGCCGCCGTCCGGCGGTGCCGCCGGGCCGGGCGCGACGTGGTCGTAGGTGCCGCCGTGCTCGTCGAACGTCACCAGGAGCATGGTGTTGAGCGCGTTCGAGCCCTTCGCGCTGCGGGCGCCGCGGATCGCCGAGTACACCTGATGCAGCAGCAGCTCACCTGCCCGAACGTCGGAGATTCCGCCGCCGGCGATCAGCGTGCCGTCGACGTCCTCCGAGGTCTCAGGGCCGCCAGGCGGGTGCATGTCGTTGTGGTCGTAGAGCAGGCGCGGCTCGATGAATGCGTAGTCCGGGAGTGTGCCCTCCGCGACGTCGGCGTAGAAGTCGGTCATGGTCCGGAAATGCGTCTTCCAGTACGCCTCCAGCACCGGCGCGTGGATGAACCCGGTCAGCGAGATGAGCTGCCGGTCGTCGAAGTACACGCGCCAGCTGCGCCCGGCCTCCTGCAGTCGGTTGAAGATCGTCGGCGCGTCGTGGGAGGGATCGAACCACTTGCGCAGGCCTCCGGCGCCCGCGTTGTCCACGTAGCCGTGCGACGTCGAAGCGTGGAAGAACGAGCGGTTGCAGAAGGTCTGGCTCGGCACGGCGCAGTGCCAGTCGTCGTAGACCGCGAACTGCCGGGCGAGCGTCGAGAACACCGGGAGCATCTCCGGGGTGAAGGATCCCATGATGCGCCGGTAGTCGTCCGGGCCCGGCTCGGCGCCGGTGTCCTTGCGCAGCACGCCGATGTAGTCGCGCACGAAGCCCTTCATCGTCGGCTTCATCCCGGCCGGCGGCGCGTTGTAGGGCGGCTGCATCTCGCGCACCCGGGCGTCCTCGTTGGAGGGCGGGTCGACGACGCCGAACAGCTGCGTGTTGACGTGCGGATAGACCTCCCCCGGGTCGGGGGACGGCTGGCGCATGATGAAGTCTGTCGACCCGTCGTACGGGTGCACGGGGATCTCGCCGCCCGCGGGATCAGGGTTGCTGTAGTCGCCGAAGGCCAGCCCCTCGAAGCGGGCGCCCTCCGGGAGGGTCTTCTCGTCGTACAGGTAGCCGAGGAGGTTGTCGAAGGATCGGTTCTCATACATCAGCACGACCAGGTGGTCGAACCCCGGCTTCGACGGCGGCGGCAGCGTCGGGTACTCCTCGCCCTGCTCGTCGTGCGTGCCGGGGGCTCCCGACTGCTGCGAAGCGGTGGCCGCGCCGATCGCGCCTCCGGCCGCTCCCCCGGCGACTGCTCCGGCGGCCACCAGCCCCGCCCCCTTCAGGAAGGCGCGGCGCGAGGACGCGGGAGGACGACGGGTGACTTCGGGGTCGCGCTGTTCGTTCTCGTCCGGATCCATCGGTCCCATTATGCGCGCGGGTCGTAACCGGGGCTCAGTGGGTGGATGCCGGCTGCGTCGCCGCCGTCCCGCGCCCGCCGAGGACCAAGTCACCCCGGTCGATGCCGATCAGCGCGAGATTGCGCATGCATTCCGTGCCTGCCGTGAAGTACTCGTTGTGCCCGCTGGACCCGGTGAGCGCACGGTGCGTGATCGGATCCACGGCGCCGCCGACCCCCATCGGCTTCGCCCCGTACGTCGGCGATCCCGGATCACTGCCGAAGAACGCGCTGTTCACGATGGGATCCAAGGGCGCCTCGCCGACGAACACGTTGTCGCCGCGCACGCCCAGCTGCTTCACCGACTGCGCGTCCGATCCCGGCGACCCCATCAACGCCAGCGCGTCGACGGTGACCGTGCCGCGCTCCAGCGCGAGCAGCGCCGCCGTCGACCCGTACGAGTGCGCGAGGACACTCAGGTACGGAGGGTGGGACACCCGCAGCGACTGGATGCCCATGAGCGTCCGCTCCAGGCTGTCCGCGCCCTGCCGGGCCAGGTCGAGGCCGCCGATGTTCGTCAGGACGGGGGTCTGATAGCCGATCCAGGCGACGACCGCCACGCCGGGTGTGCGCTTCGTGGTGCCCGCGCCGCCGAGCCGCTTGAGGAAGCCGGTCTGCTGGTCGTAGAGGTTCTGCGCGACCTGCGACCACGCCTCGATCTGCTCGCCCACCGCCATGTACATTCCAGGGACGAGCACGCTCACGTAGGTCGCCGTGCGGAGGTCGCCGACGACGATCGAGGCCTTGGCGTCGTCCGACGGATCGAGAGCGACCAGCGTGCGGGTCACGCCGTCCTTCTTCGCCAGCGCCGTCTTGACGTTGCCGAGCGTCGTGAGCTGGCGCTTGAGCGCGACGCGCGCAGCTTTCCCGCGCTCGGTGCGCAGCTTCGTCTGAGCGGAGCTGATCGTCCGCTCGAGGTCGAGGCGGTTGGCCTTGCCGCGGATGTCGTACGGCACGCCCTCGAGATTTCCGACCACGTGCGGGGCGACCTTCACGAGTTCCGCCTGGCGGCCCGGGTCGAGCAGCTTCCAGAGCTGGCTGACATCGGAGGCCGCGGGCGGGTCGACGAGCAGCCGGTCGAGGTCGGAGGCGTGCGCGCTGAGGAAACCGGGCAACGCAGCCGGGTCGACGGCCTGGATCGAGCTCAAGACGGTCGCCGCGCTATGGCCCGGGGCGACGGCCTCGGCCGGCCCGGAACTCGTGGGCGCGTCCCCGATCGACGCGGGGCCGATGCTGCGGCCGAGGGAACTCTGCTCGATCGTGGAGACTGCTGCGACGGGCGCGACGGCCGCGTGAGCGCTCTCAGCGGGCATGACGACGACCCCGGTCAGTCCTGTGACGACCGAGGTGACGATGGAAGCTGCTGCAAAGCCGACCAGCACTCCGTCCGGGTCCCTCCGAGAGCGAGCGAGCTAAGCCCTTGTGTGCACCGGGCGAGCGCACACCTCGACTCTACCGGCACCAGAGCGGTGGACGGATGGTCGTTCTACCCCCGATTCAGGGGGATAACTTGTCGTCTGTCCACAAACCGGCGGACTACTCGTCCAGCGCTGCTGGTCCCTTCTCGACAAGGATCGCGAACTGCGCCGCATCGAGGATGCGCACGCCCAGTTCCTCGGCCTTGGCCAGCTTCGATCCGGCACCGGGACCCGCCGCCACGAAGTCGGTCTTCTTGGACACGCTCGACGCGGCTTTGCCTCCGGCAGCGATGATCGCCTCCTGCGCCCCCTCGCGGGTGAAGCCGTCCAGCGAGCCGGTGGCGACGACGGTGAGCCCGGCGAGCACGCCGCCTGCCTCCGCCTGCGCGCCGGGCCCGGCATGGCCGGGGGTGGCGAACTGCACGCCGTCAGCGGCCCAGCGCTCGACGATCTCGCGGTGCCAGTCCACCTCGAACCACGCGAGCACGGCATCCGCGATGATCCCGCCCACGCCGTCGACCGCGGCGAGTTCGTCGCGGGTGGCGGAACGGATCGCATCGAGCGAGCCGAAGTGATCGGCCAGCGCTCGCGCCGCCACCGGCCCGACGTGGCGGATGTTCAGCGAGACGAGGATGCGCCAGAGTGGTTTGGTCCGTGCCGTGGCGAGGTTCGCGACCAGGTCGAGGGCGTTCTTGGAGGGCACGAAGAGCTCGTCGCCGCCGAACTCGGCCGCTTCGGGCTCGAAGGCGCCGTCCGCCTTCTGCCGACGGCGACGGAACGGTGCGACCACCTTCTCGTCGCCCGACTCCGTGAGCTTGGGCAGACCGGTCTCGGAGTCGCGGACGACGACCTCGATCGGGAAGAGGTCGCTCAGGGTGAGGCCGAAGAGGCCGGCCTCGGTCGGCAGCGGAGCTGTCGAGGGGAAGCGCGGCTGCGTGAGGGCCGCTGCGGCCACCTCCCCCAACGCCTCGACATCGAGGGCGCCGCGGGAGCCGATGTGCTCCACACGGCCGCGCACCTGTGCCGGGCAGAACTCGGCGTTCGGGCAGCGGAGGTCGATGTCGCCCTCCTTGGCCGGGGCGAGCCGGGTGCCGCACTCCGGGCAGTTCTCGGGCATGTGCCACTCGATCTGCGTGCCGTCGCGCTCCTGCTCGAGGGCTCCGAGGATCTCGGGGATGACGTCGCCGGCCTTGCGGAGCACGACGCGGTCTCCGATCATCACGCCCTTCGCGCGGACGACCTCCTGGTTGTGCAGCGTCGCCTGGCGAACGGTCGAACCGGCCACGGTGACCGGCGCCATCACGGCGAAGGGCGTCGCCCGTCCGGTGCGGCCCACGCTCACGACGATGTCGAGCAGGGTGGTGTACACCTCCTCGGGCGGGTACTTGTAAGCAATAGCCCAGCGCGGAGCTCGGCTCGTGGCCCCGAGCTCGTCGTGCAGGGCGAGCTCGTCGACCTTCACGACGATGCCGTCGATCTCGTGCTCGACCTCGTGCCGGTGCTCGCCGCGCTCGGCGATGTACGCCGCGACCTCGTCGACCGAGCCGAACACGCGCGAATGCGGTGAGACCGGGAGCCCCCAGCCGGCCAGCAGTTCATAGATCTCGGACTGGGCCGTGACCTCGGGGTTCCGCCACGCACCGATGCCGTGCAGGTACAGCGACAGGCGGCCGAGACGGTCGCGCATGAGCTCCAGCTCGGTCGCGCTCTTCTTCTCGCGGCGCTGACGGAGGCTGCCAGCGGCGGTGTTGCGCGCGTTCGCGAACTCGGGATACCGGGTCTTGATGGCCTCCTCGGGCTTGCCCTTCACCCGCTCCTGCTCGGTGAACGCGGCCTGGAGGGCGTGCTGGCGCGCGTTCAGGGCTTCGAAATCGGCGCTGCGGAGGAAGACCTCGCCGCGCACTTCGAAGAACTCCGGGTAGCCGGAGCCGCTGAGCCGCCGCGGGATGGCCGGCACCCAGTCGACGTTCTCGGTGATGTCCTCGCCGACCCGGCCATCGCCGCGGGTCGTCGCGGTCTCGAGTACGCCGTTGCGATAGGCCAGGCTGATCGCCAGGCCGTCGATCTTCAACTCGGTGAGCCAACGGACCGGCCGGCCGGCCGCCGCGGCCGTCTTGGCGGCCCAATCGCGGAACTCGTCGATCGAGAAGACGTTGTCGAGGCTCAGCATCCGCTCGGCGTGCTCGTGCTCGGGGAACCCGGCGGAGACGACCGCGGCCCCGACCTGCTGGGTGGGGCTGTCCTGCCCTGCGAGCTCGGGGAAGACCCGCTCGAGATCCTCCAGCCGGTGGAAGTCGGCGTCGTACTCGGCGTCGGACAGCGAAGAGTCGCCGTCGCCGTAGTAGGCCATCCGGGCGGCGTCGATCCGATCGGCGAGGCGCCGCGCTTCGGCCCGCGCCCCGTCGAAGTCGAGACCGTCGAACTCGATCGGCCGGCCGTCCGTCTCAGAGATGTCGCTCACAGAGCAATTCTAGGGACGGGCTCCGACACCGGCGGGAGCCGACGCCGTATCTCCGGAGTCCGTACACGACACGCCGCCGCGTGTATCGTTCCTCCGGACATAGGGTCGAGATCCCCGGATATCTCCGGAGTTGCAAACGCGGCCAGCTGCACCACAACTCCGGAGGTCGGGGGCCGGAAACGACCCGTTCTCCGGAGTTGCGGTACACCCGGCGGCCTGTCGCCCGTGGCCTCCGGAGTTGCCGACGCTCAGGCCGGGACGGCGGAGACGGTGCGGTCGATGGTGGTCTGGCCGAGGACGCGGGTGCCGACGTAGACGACGGCGGTCTGGCCGGGGGCCACGCCGTTCAGCGGGTCGTCCGGCCGCACCACCAGCTCGCCGTCGCGGACCTGCGCGACAGCGGGTACCGGATCGGCGTGGGCCCGGATCTGCACCTCGCACGCGAACGGCGTCTCGAGGTCGGCGGGCGGCAGGCCGGCCCAGGTGAAGCGCGACCCGGCGATCTCGGCGATGTCGAGCGCCTCCTTCGGGCCGACGACGACCGTGTTGTCCTTCGGCCGCACCTCGAGCACGAATCGCGGCCGGCCATCGGGCGACGGATACCCGATGTTGAGCCCCTTGCGCTGCCCGACGGTGTAGGCGTGGGCCCCTTCGTGCGAGCCCAGGCGGTTGCCCTCGCGGTCGAGGATGTCGCCCTGCGCCGCGCCGACGTGCTCGGCGAGCCAGCCGCGCGTGTCGCCGTCGGGGATGAAGCAGATGTCGTGGGAGTCCGGCTTGTTCGCGACGCTCAGCCCGCGTGCGGCCGCCTCGGCGCGCACCTCGGCCTTGGAAGGCGTGGCGCCCAGCGGGAACATCGCGTGCGCGAGCTGCTCGCTCGTGAGCACGCCGAGCACGTACGACTGGTCCTTCGCCCAGGCGCTCGCACGGTGCAGCTCCCGATTGCCGTCGGCGTCCGTGAGGACGCTCGCGTAGTGCCCCGTGCAGACGGCGTCGAAGCCGAGGTCGAGCGCCTTCTCGAGCAGCGCGGCGAACTTGATGCGCTCGTTGCAGCGCATGCACGGGTTGGGCGTGCGGCCGGCCGAGTACTCGGCGATGAAGTCGTCGACGACGTCGAGCTTGAACCGCTCCGAGAAGTCCCACACGTAGTACGGGATACCGATGATGTTCGCGGCGCGCTGCGCGTCCATCGAGTCCTCGATCGTGCAGCAGCCGCGGCTGCCCGTGCGCAGGGTGCCCGGCATCCTGCTGAGGGCCAGGTGTACGCCCACGACGTCATGCCCCGCCTCGACGGCGCGCGCCGCCGCCACGGCGGAATCGACGCCACCGCTCATCGCTGCCAGAACTCGCACCCGAAGAGTCTACGCCGGGGCTCCTGAGCGGCGGCCGGGCGCCCGCTCGGCCAGCCCGGCCCGCGAGGCCTGCGCGTACGCCGGGGGCAGCGCCGCCAGCAGAGCGTCCACATCAGCGTCGGTGGAGGTGCGCCCGAGCGTGAACCGGAGCGCCCCTCGGGCCTCCTGTTCGCTGCGCCCCATGGCCAGCAGCACGTGCGACGGCTCGGGGATGCCCGCCTGGCAGGCGGAGCCGGTCGACACCGACACGCCCGCGAGGTCGAGCAGGAACAGCAGCGAGTCGCCCTGGGCGCCCGGGAAGACGAAGTGCGCATTGGAGGCCACCCGCTCGTCGACCGCGGATCCGTCCGCCCGCTCCGGCCCGCTCAGCACGGCCTCCGGAACGGCCTCCCGCACCCCGCGGATCAGCCGGTCGCGCAGCGCTGTCAGGCGCCGCACCTCCTCGACGCGTTCGGCTTCGGCGGCCCGGGCCGCCGCCGCGAACGCCACGGCCGCGGCCACGTCCTGCGTCCCGCTGCGGACGTGACGCTGCTGGCCGCCACCGTGGATCAGCGGGACGACCGCCGATCGACGGCCGAGCACCAGCGCACCGATCCCCACCGGGCCGCCGATCTTGTGCGCCGAGACGCTGAGGGCGTCCACGCCGAGGGCGGCGAAGTCGACGGGGAGGTGCCCGTAGGCGGCGACCGCGTCGACATGGACGGGAACTCCCGCCGAGCGCCCCAGCGCCGCGAGCGCGGGGACGGGCTGGATCGTCCCCACTTCGTTGTTCACCGACAGGAACGTGAGCAGCGCGACGTCGTCCGGCGTGGCGAGAGCCGACTCGACCGCGTCGAGGCGGATGCGCCCCTCGTCGTCGAGCGGCAGCCAGTCGGGCCGGGCGCCCTCCGCGCGCTCCAGCCACTCGACCGCGTCGACGGTCGCGTGATGCTCACCGCCCGGCACCAGGATGCGCGAACGAGCATCCTGGCCGTTCCTGGCCCAGAACATGCCCTTGACGGCCAGGTTGATCGCCTCCGTGCCGCCCGACGTGAACACGACCTCGATCGGGTCGCAGCCCAGAGTGGAGGCCACCGCCTCGCGCGCCTCCTCCAGCATCCGCCTGGCCTGCTGGCCCTGACTGTGGATGCTCGACGGGTTGCCGACGAGCCCCAGCGCGTCGGTGAAGGCGGCGAGCGCTTCTGGACGCAGGGGCGTGGTGGCGGCGTGGTCGAGGTAGACGGGCACCGGGGCCTCCTCAGGGTGCGGCACGGTGTGTCACTACTCTAGAACGCATGACTTCCGTGGATCCTCTGCGCAACCTGGGCGTCCGTATCGGTCCGCACGGCGGCGAGCTTCGGGTCTACTCCGAGCACGCCGACGCGATGGAGTTCTGCCTCTTCGATCCCAAGGACCCGGACTGGCGTACCAAGACCGTGGAGATGCACCGGGATGCGAACAACGTGTGGCTGGGCCGTTCGCGCAGCCTCCAGGTCGGAAGCCTCTACGCCATCCGGGCCTCCGGGCCCGCGTCGCCGCAGAACATGTTCAACCCGGAGAGTCTGCTGCTCGACCCCTACGCGCGCGGGCTCACCCGGGTCGGCCCCGAGGAGTGGCGTTCGACCGTGGTCTCGGACGGTTTCGACTGGGGGGACTCGCGCAAGCCCGCGACCCCGCTCGACCATACGGTGGTCTACGAAGCGCACGTGCGCGGCATCAGCCACCAGAACCCGGAGGTGCCGGAGGAGCTGCGCGGAACCTATGCGGGTCTCGCGCACGCCTCCACGATCGCCTATCTGCAGAGCCTCGGCATGACTGCTGTCGAGCTCCTCCCCGTGCACGCGTTCACCTCCGAGCAGCGACTCATCCGCGAGGGTCTGACGAACTACTGGGGCTACAACACCCTGAACTTCTTCAGCCCGCACGCTCCGTACGCCACACGCGCCGCGCAGGCCGAAGGGCCCGAGGGCGTCCTCCGTGAGTTCAAAGGCATGGTGAAGCTGCTCCACGAGGCGGGCATCGAGGTGATTCTCGACGTGGTCTACAACCACACCTCCGAAGAGGGCATCGGCGGTCCACGCACCAGCTTCCGCGGCATCGACAACGCCACTTACTACCGCCAAGACGCCGACGGCGTCTACATCGACGTGACCGGCTGCGGCAACACCGTCGACTTCGGCCACCCGGTGCCCCAGCGGCTGGTGCTCGACTCGCTTCGGTACTGGGCCGAGGAGGTGCAGATCGACGGCTTCCGTTTCGATCTCGCCGTCACCCTCGGCCGCGGGGAGGACAACGCCTACCACCGCGATCATCCCCTGCTCACCGCCATGCTCGACGACCCGGTGCTCTCCGGCAGCAAGCTCATCGCCGAGCCGTGGGACGTCGGGATGGGGGGCTGGCAGACCGGCGACTTCGCCGACGGTTGGTCGGAGTGGAACGATCGCTACCGCGACCGCGTGCGCAACTTCTGGCTCGCCGACATCGCGGACGCGCGGCGGAACGGCCAGGCACCGATCGGCATCGGCGGCTTCGCCACGCGCCTCGCCGGCTCGTCCAACACGTTCTCGCCCGAGCGCGGCCCGCTGGCCTCCATCAACTTCGTCACGGCTCACGACGGCTTCACGATGGCCGACCTCACGGCCTACAACGTGAAGCACAACCTCGGCAACGGGGAGGACAACCGCGACGGCACCGACAACAACCGCTCGTTCAACCACGGGGCGGAGGGGCCGACGCACGACGAGCGCGTCCTCCTCGACCGGCGCAAGGCCATGCGCAACCTGATGGGCACACTGCTGCTCTCGGCCGGCGTGCCGATGATCACGGCGGGCGACGAGTTCGGGCGCAGTCAGCGCGGAAACAACAACGCCTACTGCCAGGACAACGAGCTCACCTGGATGTCGTGGCTGCGCACCCGGGAGCAGCGCGAGATGTTCGACACCACCCGGCGGCTCCTCGAGCTGCGCCGCGACAACCCCGCGCTTCGGCCGAGCCGGTTCGCCGTGCTCGGGCAGACCACGCCGAACGCCAGCCACATGGACTGGTACGACTCGACCGGCGCGCTGATGGACGACGAGGACTGGAACTCGCCCGAGAACCGCACACTGCAGTACCTCGCGGCCTCCACCCCCGACAAGGAGGACTTCAACCGGGTGCTCCTCATCGTGCACGGCGTGGAGGACGACGTGGAGGTGTCCCTCCCGGTCGCGCCGGGGGTCACATCGTACCAGCTGCTGTGGGACAGCGCCACCCAGGTCCCGATCGCCGAGGACGGCGTCGAGCTCGAACCGGGCGCCATGCGCATGGTCGGCGGCACGTCGATGCAGCTGTACCGCGCCAACGGGCCACGCGTGGAGACGCCCGCGGGAGCGGCCGAGGAAGCGACCGCCGAGGCCGCCTCCTGATGGCGAAGCGACCCGCCGGCGCCGGAACCCCGGCCTCCACGGCGCTCGCCGCGGCGGGAATCCCGTTCATCCTGCACCCGTACGAGCACGACCCGGCCGCGACCTCCTACGGTCTGGAGGCCGCCGCGGCACTCGGCGTCGAACCGGAGCGCGTCTTCAAGACCCTCCTGGCCGACACCGAACTGGGCATCGTCGTCGGCGTGGTTCCGGTGACCGGGATGCTCGACCTCAAGGCGCTGGCCGCGGCTGTCGGCGCCAAGCGCGCCACGATGGCCGACCCGGCCGTCGCCGAGCGCCGCACCGGCTACGTGGTGGGCGGCATCTCCCCCATCGGGCAGAAGAGCCGTCACGTCACCGTCGTGGACGAGACCGCGCAGCTCTTCGACACCGTCTTCGTCTCGGGAGGCCGCCGGGGCCTCGACGTGGAGCTGAGCCCTGCAGATCTCCTCGCCGCCACGGCCGCCACCTACGCGCCGCTCGCCAAGTAGCCCCGTTCGTCCCCTCAGGCGGAGACGACCAGGCCGAGCTCGGCCGCCGACAGCAGGAGGTCGTTGACGGGGACGATACGGACGGTATAACCGAAGGAACCCGCCCAGGTGAGCGTCACTCCCCCCGAAAACTCGAGGGCCACGGAGGGGTCCGCACCGGGGATGGTGTGATCGAGGTGCAGACGCTCGTAGCGCACACCGGTGAGGTCCTCGCTGTCGTAACTCCGGCCGTAGACGAGCTGTACCTCGACGTCCTCCGGCCGGAGGCCGTTCAGGTGCACCAGCGCGCGCACGCGCAGCTGGTCTCCGACCTGCGGCACGGCGTCGAGTCCTCCCGCGTCCACATGGGCCACGTTGACGCCGGGCCACGCAGATCGCACGCGGTCCTTCCACGCCGCGAGGTCGCGCGCGTCGCGGTAGTCGTCGGCGCTCAGGCGCTTCTCGTTGGCGGCCGCGGGCATGTACAGGCGCTCCACGTACTCGCCCACCATCCGCTCCGCGCTCAGCGGGGCCGACAGCGTCGCGAGCGTGTGGCGGATCTGGGCGACCCAGGCGTCGGGCACACCGTCGCTGTCGCGGTCGTAGAAGCGCGGCGCGATCTGGTGCTCGATCAGGTCGTACATCGCCTCGGCCTCCAGCGCGTCGCGCTCGGCGCCGTCGCCCGCGGCGTCCGCCGACGGGATGGCCCAGCCGTTCTCGCCGTCGTAGAACTCGTTCCACCAGCCGTCGAGGATCGACAGGTTGAGCCCGCCGTTCAGCGCCGCCTTCATGCCGGAGGTCCCGCAGGCCTCCAGCGGTCGCAGCGGGTTGTTCAGCCAGACGTCGGTGCCCGGGTACAGCTGCTGGGCCATTCCGATGTCGTAGTCGGGCAGGAACACCATCCGCTGCCGGATCTCGGGCTCGCTCGCGAACTGCACGAGCTTCTGGATGAGCCGCTTGCCCTCGTCGTCGGCCGGGTGCGACTTGCCCGCGATCACGAACTGCACGGGGCGGTCCGGGTGCAGGAGGATGTTCCGCAGCCTCTGCGGGTCGTGCAGCATCAGTGTGAGCCGCTTGTAGGTCGGCACGCGTCGCGCGAAGCCGATCGTGAGCACGTTCGGGTCGAGGAGGTCGCTCATCCAGACCGGCGCGATGCCGCCCGGGTTCTGGGCCTCCCACGCCGCCGCCAGCCGCCGGCGCGCGTCACGGACGAGCTGCTCCCGCATGCGGGTGCGGACGCTCCACAGGTCGAGGTCGCTGACCGCGCCGGAGTTCGCCCAGTCGGCGTGCGTGGTGTCGGCGGTGCCGAGGCGCTCGAGCGCCAGCGACCGCAGCATCGGGTCCGTCCAGGTCGGCGCGTGGACGCCGTTGGTCACCGAGTCGATCGGCACCTCGGGGCTGTCGAACCCGGGGAACAGACCGCCGAACATCTGCCGGCTGACCTCCCCGTGCAGCCGGGACACGCCGTTCGCGTGCTGGCCCAGCCGCAGGCCCATGACCGCCATGTTGAACACAGCGTCGGAGCCGCCAGGGTAGTCCTCGGCGCCGAGCGGCAGGACCTGCTCCACCTCGACGCCCGGCAGCAGCGGCGCAGAGAAGTAGCGCTCCACCAGCGGCCGGTCGAAGCGGTCGATGCCGGCGGGGACGGGCGTGTGGGTGGTGAAGACGGTGCCGGCGCGGACGACCTGGAGGGCCTCGTCGAACGTGAGCCCCTCTCCGATCAGGTCGGAGATGCGCTCGAGGCCGAGGAAGCCGGCGTGACCCTCGTTGGTGTGGAACACCTCCGCGGCAGGCGCGCCGGTGAGCTCGGTCCAGGCCTTGACGGCGCGCACGCCGCCGATGCCGAGCAGCAGCTCCTGCAGCAGCCGGTGCTCCCCGCCTCCGCCGTACAGCCGGTCGGTGACGGAGCGCAGGCTCTCGTCGTTCTCGGGGATGTCGGTGTCGAGCAGCAGCAGCCGCACCCGGCCGACCGCGGCCTGCCAGACGCGCGCGTGCAGTTCGCCGGTGGGCAGCGCGAGCGTGATCTGCACCGGCGACCCGTCCGGGTCGCGCAGGACGCTGAGGGGGAGGCCGTCCGGGTCGAGCACCGGGTAGCTCTCCAGCTGCCAGCCGTCGGGCGTGATCGCCTGCGAGAAGTAGCCGGAGCGGTAGAAGAGCCCGACGCCGACCAGGGGGACCCCCAGGTCGCTCGCGGCCTTCAGATGATCGCCGGCGAGGATGCCGAGGCCGCCGGAGTACTGCGGCAGGGTCGCCGCGATCCCGAACTCGGGCGAGAAATATGCGATGGAGGCCGGCGCGGCGTCGCCGAGCGACTGGTACCAGCGCGGGTCGTGGATGTAGGACCGCAATTCGTCCCTGACGTGGTTCGCCCAGTCGACGTAACCGGAGTCTGCCGCCAGCTCGGCGAGCCGCGACGGCTCGACGGAGCCCAGCAGGGCGATGGGGTCGTGCCCGACCTCCTGCCACAGCTCGGGAGAGATGCGGGCGAACAGCTCCTTGGTCGGCTCGTGCCACGACCAGCGGAGGTTTCCTGCGATCTTCTCCAGAGCAGAGAGGTTCTCGGGGAGGACGGCGCGGACGGTGAATCTACGGATGGCCTTCACTCGCACGAGCATAAACGAGGCTCGTGACGGGATGGTTAAGTCGGGCTCATGACGGGCGGATGAATGAGTGTACGGTCGGCATGTGGCAAAGAGCGCAGCGACCAAACCATCAGCCGCCGCAGCAGAACCGGCGTCGGCACCCGTCGAGACGGGATCCACCCAGGCGGCGACCGCCGAGTACGAGCCCCTGCTCCCCCGCATCCCGATCCTCGACCTCTCCCCCCAGGTCGACGAGGGCCACTGGGCGGCCACGGCGTTCAGCGGCGAGGTCGTTCCGTTCGGGGTCACGGCGTTCCGGGAAGGCCATGACCGGATCGGCGTGGACTTGCTCCTGCTCGACCCGTCCGGCGCCCAGACCGAGCACCACATGCACGCCATCGCGCCGGGCACCGACCGGTGGGAGGTCGAGGTCCAGCTGGAGCAGGAGGGCCTCTGGCGCTACCGGGTCCAGGCCTACGCCGATGAGTACGCCACCTGGCGGCACAACGCCGAGGTCAAGGTGCCCGCGGGCATCGACGTCGAGCTGATGCTGACCATCGCCCATGACCTCCTCACCACCGCCGCGGCCGACAAGCGCCGCAGCACCGCCGAGCGCCGGCACCTCTCCGAAGCCGCACGCGTGGTCGCCGACGCCGATCGCGGAGTCGACGAGCGGTTCCAAGCGGCGATCGACGACCGGATCAAGCGGATCCTCACCGAGCGTCCCGTCGTGGCTCTGCCGTCGCTGTCGCCGACGCGCGCGGTGCTGGTCGAGCGCACGCGGGCCGGCGTCGGCAGCTGGTACGAGTTCTTCCCCCGGTCGGAGGGCGCCAAGCGCCTCCCGGACGGCAGCTGGCAGTCCGGCACCTTCCGCACCGCGGCCAAGCGCTTGCCGGAGGTCGCCGCCATGGGCTTCGATGTCGTCTACCTTCCGCCGATCCACCCGATCGGCCGCACCTTCCGCAAGGGCCCGAACAACACGCTGGAGGCCGGCGAGAACGACCCGGGCTCACCCTGGGCGATCGGCGGCCCCGACGGCGGTCACGACGCCATCCACAAAGACCTCGGCACCGAGAAGGACTTCGTCTTCTTCCTCGGCAAGGCCAAGCAGGCCGGCCTCGAGATCGCCCTCGATCTCGCCCTCCAGGCCTCCCCCGACCACCCCTGGGTCACGCAGCACCCGGAGTGGTTCACCACCCTCCCCGACGGCACCATCGCCTACGCGGAGAACCCGCCGAAGAAGTACCAGGACATCTACCCGATCAACTTCGACAACGACTACGACGGGCTCCGCACCGAGGTGCTGCGGATCGTGCGGTACTGGATGTCGCTGGGCGTGCGGATCTTCCGCGTCGACAACCCGCACACCAAGCCGCTGCACTTCTGGGAGTGGCTGATCCACACGGTCAACGAGACCGACCCGGACGTGGTCTTCCTCGCGGAGGCGTTCACGCGGCCCGCGCTGCTGCACACGCTCGCCAAGGCCGGCTTCCAGCAGTCGTACACCTACTTCACCTGGCGGAACACGAAGGAGGAGCTCGAGGAGTTCCTCAGCGGCCTGGCGGACGACACCGCCGACTTCCTGCGGCCCAACCTATTCGTGAACACGCCCGACATCCTCACCGAATACCTGCAGTTCGGCGGCCCTGCGGCCTTCAAGATCCGCGCGGCGATCGCGGCGACGGGAGCGCCGACCTGGGGCGTGTACTCCGGGTTCGAGCTCTACGAGAACGTCGCGCGCCCGGGCGCCGAGGAGTACATCGACAACGAGAAGTACGAGTACCGTCCGCGCGACTACGCCCGCGCCGCCGCGCTCGGCCGCTCGCTCGCGCCCTACCTCACCATGCTCAACCGCGCGCGCAGCGAGCACCCCGCGTTGCGGCAGCTGCGCAACCTGCATGTGCACGGGAGCGAAGACGACTCGGTCCTCGTGTACTCGAAGTTCCTCGCCGGCGAGTTCACGCGAAGCGGCAAGCCCGACGCCGTCCTCGTCGTCGCCAACGTCGACCCGCACTCGGTGCGCGAGACGATGGTGCACCTCGATGTCGCCGCATTCGGCATCGCACCGGGGGCGCAGTTCGAGGTGCGCGACCTGGTGACCGGCCAGCGGTGGACTTGGGGCGCCGACAACTACGCGCGCCTCGACGCGTTCACCGAACCTGTGCACATCCTGACCATCAAGCCGTTGGAGGCCGCACGATGACCCCGATCCCCGAAGGCGCTGCCGCTGTCGACCTGCCCGCCCTCGACGACGCCGTCCTGCACGCCGTCGCGACCGGGAGCTACCACGACCCGCACGCGGTGCTCGGTCAGCACCAGGTCGCGGCACGCGGCGTGGAGGACCCGATCACGGTCATCCGCGCGCTGCGGCCGCTCGCCGAGGCGGTCTTCGCGATCCTTCCGACCGGCGCGCACATCGAACTCGCCCACCTGGCCCACGGGATCTGGCAGGGCGTCGACATCGTCGGGCCCGGCGCCTACGAGATCGAGGCCCGCTACTCCGGCGGCGCCACCTGGACCACCGACGACCCCTACCGCTTCCTGCCGACCATCGGCGAGCTCGACCTCCACCTGATCCGAGAGGGCAGGCACGAGCAGCTCTGGACGGCCCTCGGCGCGCACGTGCGCGACCTGGGCGGCGTGGCGGGGACGGCGTTCACCGTCTGGGCGCCGCACGCACGAGCCGTGCGCGTGGTGGGCGACTTCAACGGCTGGGACGGCACCCTCCACGCGATGCGTAACATGGGAGCCTCCGGCGTCTGGGAGCTGTTCGTCCCCGGCCTCGGCGAAGGCGCCCTCTACAAGTTCGATCTGCTCGGCACGAACGGCGAATGGGTGCGCAAGATCGACCCGATGGCCCAGGCCGCCGAGACCCCTCCCAACACGGCCTCCGTCGTCACCGTCAGCCGCCACGCGTGGGAGGACGGCGAGTGGATGAGGCATCGGGCCGCCAGCGACCCGCACGCCGGGCCGATGAGCGTCTACGAGCTCCACTTCGGCAGCTGGCGACCCGGCCTCGGATACCGGGAGGCAGCCGACCAGCTCATCGACTACGTCGGCGCCCTCGGCTACACGCACGTGGAGTTCCTGCCGCTCGCCGAGCACCCGTTCGGGGGCTCATGGGGCTACCAGGTCACCGGCTACTACGCGCCGACCAGCCGGTTCGGCTCCCCCGACGACCTCAAGTACCTGATCGACCGACTGCACCAGGCGGGCGTCGGCGTGATCCTCGACTGGGTGCCCGGCCACTTCCCGAAGGACGACTGGGCGCTCGCCCGCTTCGACGGACAGGCGCTCTACGAGCACTCGGACCCCCGTCGCGGCGAGCACAAGGACTGGGGTACGTACATCTTCGACTACGGCAACTCGCAGGTGCGCAACTTCCTCGTCGCCAACGCCCTGTACTGGCTCGAGGAGTTCCACATCGACGGGCTGCGCGTCGATGCCGTGGCGTCGATGCTCTACCTCGACTACTCGCGCAACGAGGGCGAGTGGGAGCCCAACATCCACGGGGGTCGCGAGAACCTGGAGGCCATCGGCTTCCTGCAAGAGGTCACCGCGACCTCCTACAAGCGCAACCCCGGCACGGTGATGATCGCCGAGGAGTCGACCAGTTACGCCGGCGTCACCGCGCCGACCTCCTCGGGCGGTCTCGGCTTCGGACTCAAGTGGAACATGGGCTGGATGCACGACGCGCTCCAGTACATCCACGAGGACCCGATGTGGCGCAGCTACCACCACAGCGAGATCACGTTCTCGTTCGTCTACGCGTGGAGCGAGAACTTCCTGCTGCCGATCAGCCATGACGAGGTCGTGCACGGCAAGGGCTCCCTCATCGGCAAGATGCCGGGCGACCACTGGCAGCAGCTGGCGAACGTGCGCGCCTTCCTCTCGTTCATGTGGGCGCACCCGGGCAAGCAGTTGCTGTTCATGGGCCAGGAGTTCGGGCAGTACTCCGAATGGAGCGAGGAGCGCGGCCTCGACTGGTGGATGCTCGACCAGCCAAGCCACCGCGGGCTGTGGAATCTCGTCGCACAGCTCAATGCCGTCTACCGGGACAACCCGCAGCTCTGGGCGCTCGACAACGACCCGGCCGGCTTCGAATGGCTCGACGGGTCCGACGCTGCCGGCAACGTGCTGGCGTTCCTCCGCAAGGATCGCGACGGCTCGCCGATCGCGGTGCTGCTCAACTTCTCCGGAGCCCCCCACGAGGGCTACCGCGTGGGCCTGCCGTTCGCCGGCGAGTGGGAGGAGCTCCTCAACACCGACGCGAGCGACTTCGGAGGCTCGGGAGTGGGCAACTTCGGCGGCGTGACGGCGCACGACGAGCCGTGGATGGGCCGTCCGGCCTCTGCCGTGCTGACCCTGCCTCCGCTGGGCGCGCTGTACCTCCGGCCGCGGCGCTGAACAGACGGCGGCGCTGAGCCGCTGAGAAGCGGGTCAGACCGCCGCCTGGCGGAGCCAGGCCGCATAACCGAGGCCCTCGACGGCGTGCTCGGGCGCCAGATTCCGCCCGGAGCGCCAGGCCGACCCGAGCGGTCCGCCGAGTCGCACCGGGAGGATGGGGCGGCGGCTGCCGCTGGCCTGCTTCCACTGCCGGGCGAGCGAGCGCGCGGACTCGACGCGCGGTCCGCCCACAGTGCGGATCGAGTCGGGGTCGCCCGCTCCCTCCACCGCGTCGACGAGCACGCGGGCGACGTCGGCCACCGCGATGGGCTGGAACCGTGTGGCCGAGGGCGCGGTCAGGATGCCGAAGCGGCGACCGCGCTCGAAGACCGCGGTCACGAAATCGTGGAACTGGGTCGCGCGCACGATCCGGGTCTCCAGCGGAGAGTCGAGGTAGGTGCGCTCCTGCACCAGCTTGGCGCGATAGTACGGATAGCGCGCGTCGTCGATGCCGGCGATCGAGAGCAGCACGGCCTGGCCCACTCCGAAACGCGCCGCCGTGTGCAGGAGGTTGCGGGATCCGTGCGCGAACACGTGCGACGCGCGTCGCCCGGTCGCGTTGCTCGCGTCGAGCACGACGTCGACACCGTCGACGGCCTCCTCGAGTCCATCGCCTGACACGAGATCGACGGTCACATAGTCGGCGCCGACGACATAGCTCTCGGAGTCGTCGTCGGGGATGCGCCGGGCCGCGACCACGACGCGATGGCCGCGCTCCACGGCCTCGGCGGCGACGGCGCGACCGGCCAGACCGGTTCCGCCGACTACGAGCACACGGGACATGCGCGAGCCTTCCAGGCGAGGGGGTGTCAGCCGTCCACGATCTCGCCGGTTCCTCCCGAAAGCGGAGGCTGGCCGTCAGTAGAGCAGCGAGGCCAGCCTAGCCCGCGCCTTGCCGACGCGGGGGTCGTCCACACCGACGATCTCGAAATACTCCAGGATGCGCGCCCGCACCGCCTCTTTGCCCGCGGCGTCGAGGGTGGGGAACAGCGTCAGCAGCCGGTCGAACGCGTCGTCGACGTGCCCGCCAGACAGGTCGAGGTCGGCGACGGCGAGCTGGGCCTCCCGATCGGAGGGGTCGGCCGCCGCGGCGGAGCGGATCTCGTCCAGCGTGCGACCGGCGAGGCGGTCGAGCAGGCTCACCTGGGCGAGCCCCGCGATCGCCATCGTGTCGCGCGGGTCTTGCGCGATCGCGGTCTTGTACGCGGCAATCGCCGCCGGGTAGTCGCCGCGGTCGATCGCCTCGTAGGCCTCCGCGTGCAGCGGCGGCAACGGCTCCGGCTCGGGTTCGGGCGTTTCGCCCTCGGGGGTCTCGCCCGCGGCGACATCGACCTTCGCGGTGCCGGCGACGCCGTTCTGCGCGGCCAGTTCGAGCAGCTGGGCGACGACGTCCTTCACCTGGTCCTCAGGAAGCGCGCCGGCGAACAGCTGCACGGGACGGCCCGCGACGATGCCGGCGACGGTGGGCACGGACTGCGCCTGGAACGCCTGCACGAGCTGCGGGTTGGCGTCGACATCCACCTGCACCAGCACGATCCGGCCCGCGAGGTCGGAGGTGACCTTGTCGAGCACGGTGGCCAGCCTCCGATCGGGATCTGCCCACGAGGCCGACAGCGCGACGACGACCGGCACCCGCATCGACAGGTCGATGAAGTCGTTGAAGTTCGCGTCGGTGCCCTGGAAGAACAGGCTGGGGAGCTCGATCGGCTCTCCGGCGCCCGCTTCTGCGGAGCCGCCCGCGGCTGCACCGTCGGCTGCCCCCTGCGGCCGGTTGACGAGGCCGCTCAGGTCGACGGCGCCGCGGAGGTTGGTCGGGGTGGGCGGGATCTGGCTCATGCGGTTCTCCTGAGGCTGGCGGTTCATGGACGACACGTCCGAACGAGTTAACAGGATACGGCGATGCGGGCCACGGCACGTCGCGAGCGGCTAGTGCGCCCCGCGGGGCCGGCTACTGCACTTCTCGAGCAGAGACCAGGCCCTGCGAGAAGCCGAGCAGGCGCACCTTCTCCGACGAGCCCGCCGGCGGCACGTAGAACGCGAGCTGGTAGCCGTACACCGACTCGATGCCGGTGTTCGACTGGGCGACCCCGCTCAGCGCGGCCGTCGTCGCGCCCGCGATGACCTGGGCGCCGGCCTCCTGGACCTTGTGCAGCTGCACCTCTTCGGGGTTGACCCACACGATGGCTCCCGAGTCGTTGGTCGCCATCGAGATCACCGGCCCCGTGCCCAGCCGGCTCGCGAAGGTCAACGAGGACGTGTTGCCGAACTGCTGCGCCAGGCGCGCCTGCTCCTGCTGCTTCCACGAGGCGCCGACCTGGGCGACGAGCTTGTCGTCCGTCAGGTCGAAGCTCGACAGCCACTTGCTCTTGTCGCCGTTGAGGAGGATGTCGCCGTACGCGGCGGCGATCTCGTTCGGCTGCACCTTGAGCAGCTTGGAATCCGGCGGCACGACCGCCGCGCCGATGCTGGCGGGAGCGAGGTTGGGCACCTTGACGTTCGGCTCGAGCGCGATGGCGTACTCGACCATGTAGTTGTCCCGCGGCGTCTGCTGCACGAGGGCGAGAGCGAGGGGGGCCTGGGCCTTGCCCGTCGCGTCGTTCGGCATCTTCAGCACAGCCGTCACCGTTCGCGGCCAGCTGTCGGTCGCCTGCGGCAGCGACAGCTCCAGAGGTCCGGCCGGGATGGCAGGCAGGGCCGGCTGGTCGGCCTTCTTGGCGCGGATGGCGTAGTTGGCCTCCCGGAGCTGGAGGGCGGGGCCGATGAACCGGAGCTTCGCGAGCGCCGGGTCGTTCTTGGCGTCGGCGTTGGCCGCCGCCACCGAGATGCGTTTGACGATGCGCTCGAGCTGCGGAACCGTGACCGCGGGTGGGAGCTGGTTGTCGCCCTTCGGCGCGCTCGTCGGCGTCGGCGTCGGCGTGCCGGTCGGGCCGTCGGCGAACGCGGCGCCCGCTCCGGCACCGGTGAACGCCAGGACGCCGGCGAGCACGGCAGGCACCATCACACGGGTACGACGGCTCGCACGGCGTCCGCGCGGGGTCGCCTCGATGGAGGCCGTCGGCTTGTACTTCGGGGCTTTGGGGAGCTTGGGCATCTTGGGTCCGCTCTTGCGTCGGGGGCCGCGCGACTTGCGGTGGGTGTACAGCCCCCACAGGTACAGCGCGATGCCGATCACCAGGAGCACGAGGCCGCCGATGATGAGCGGGAAGGCCCACGGCGTGCTGGTGTCGACCGGCCAGGTCAGCAGGATCTTGTCGGGCGCCGGCTTGGTGCCGTCGCTCGCGATGATGACGCTCACGCCGCTCGGCACGTTCATCTTGGTGGTCTGGGCGTCCTGCCCGTCGTACTCCTCCAGCCAGAGGTCCGAGCCCGCGGGGTTGGGTCCGGGTGTCGCGGCCGCCGTCGACCCGGATCCGGCCGTGGGGGCCGGCGTCGGCGTCGCCGTCGGAGCCGGGGTCGCGGTCGACCCGTCGGAGGAGTCGGAGTCGGTGGAGGCCTGAGGTGTGACCGTCTTCACGGCGAGGGCGCCCGAGGCCGCCTTGTAGCTCACGGCGGCGTACTTCTGGTCGCCGAGCCACGATTTCACGTCCGCCGTGCGTCCATAGGCGACCAGCTGGGTCTTGGCGTCCGACGCCCCCGCGATCGACAGCGTCTGCTGTCCGGGGTGGGCGTTGAGCACCGCGCTGTCGATCACGATGTAGCGTGCGTCGCCGCCGACGGTCGCCGTGGCAGCGATCTGCGAGGGGGGTGCGAAGATCGTGCGCTGGGCGATGCCGGCCACGATCATGACGGCAGCGACCACGAACGCGACGATGGCCAGTACGAAACGCAAACAGACTCCTCATGTGCCGGGAGGGGCGGGCACAGTCACACAACAGTAGTGGAGCACCCTGAGAGGCATCTAACCGTTGTCTGCACGCTCACGCAGTCCCCCATGCGGGTACGGGCGTCGAAATGTAAGATCGATGCGGCGCGCGTGCGGCTCGCTCACCCGGAATCCCCCTTCAGGAGTAACACAGTGGCCACCGACGAATCGAACTTCACCCAGGTCTTCCGCGGCTACGACAAGGATGAAGTGGACCAGGCCGTCCAGGACCTCCGGCGCGAACTCATCAAGTCCAACACTCAGTCGGCCGACCAGACCAAGGAGATCAAGCGCCTCCAGCTGCGCATCGACGAGCTCAGCGCCGAGATCGAAGAAGTCGGCAGCCCTACTTACTCCGGCCTCGGCACGAAGCTCGAGAACACCCTCCGCGTCGCCGAGGAGCAGTCGACCCGGCTGATCGCGCAGGCCGACATCGACGCCGAGAAGCTGCGCTCGGGCGTCACCGCCGACGTCGAGAAGATCAAGAAGACCGCCGCACAGCAGGCCGAGCGCGTGCTGGCCGACGCCCAGGCGCGTGCCACGACCGCGCTCGAGGACGCCCAGATCGAGTCGGCCGAGCTGCTCGCCCGTACCCGTGCCGACAAGGAGACGCTCCTCACCGACGCGATGCGCGAGGCGGCAGCGATCCGCGGCGCCGTCGCCACCGAGGCCGCCGAGCTGCGCGCGACGAGCAAGCGCGAGGCCGCCGCGGTCCGCGCGGAGGCCGACCGCGAGGGCGCGGAGCTCAAGGCCGTCGCACTGCGCGAGGCCGAAGCCGCCCGCGCCGAGACGGCGGAGCTCGACCGCACGATCGCCGCACGCCGCAGCGAGCTCGAGAACGCCCTCGCCGCCGACCGGGCCGTATTCGAGCGCGAGTCCGCGCAGACGCGCCTGGAACTCGACAAGAAGGTGGCCGAGACCACCGACCGCCTCGCCGCCGAGCAGACCTCCGCCCGCGACACCCTCGCCGCCGAGCTGGCGGAGGCGCGCGCCGAGCTCGCCGACGAGGTGGAGCGGCAGCGCGCCGCCCTTGCGGCAGAGGCGGCGCAGACCCGCGCCGACCTCCAGCACGAAGACACGACGGCGCGCCAGGCGTTGGCCGACGACGTGGAACAGACGACGACCTCCCTCGCCGCCGAGGTGGAGCAGACCAAGAGTGCGCTGGCGGCGGAGGTCGAGCAGACCAAGGCGCGACTCGCCGACGAGGTGACGACGACGAAGGCTGCCCTGGCCGACGAGGTCGCGCGCACGAAGGGCGAGCTCGCCGACGAGGTCACCCGCACGAAGTCGGCCCTCGCCGACGAGGTCACCAGCACCCGCTCGCAGCTGGAGGCCGACGTCACGGCGGCGCGCTCGCAGCTGGAGACCGACGTCACGACGACGCGGTCCGCGCTCGCCGACGAGGTCGAGCGCACCAAGAAGGAGCTCGCCGACGAGGTCCTGCAGACCCGCACCACGCTCGAGCGCGAGACGACGGAGACGCGGGCTGCCCTCGAAGCCGACCGCATCTCGACGGCGGCCACGCTCGCCGCCGACCGCGACCGTACGGCCAACGAGCTCGCCACCCAGGTCGAGAACACCCGCGCCCAGCTCGCGGCCGACCGCGAGCGCGCCGCCGCCGAACTCGCCGAGACGGTCGAGAGCACGCGCGCCGACCTCGCCGCAGAGGTCGAGGGCACGCAGGCGGCCCTCGCCGCAGACGTCAAGCGCACGCAGGCGTCGCTCGCGAAGGAGGTCGAGAAGACCCGCTCCGCCCTCGCGAAGGAGGTCGAGACCACGCGTGCCGCGCTGGCGGAAGAGGTTGAGACCGCCCGCGCCGAACTCGCGGAAGAGGTGGAGACCACTCAGGCCGCCCTCGCCGCCGAGGTCGAGACCACCCGCTCACAGCTCGCCACCGAGGTGGACGCGCTCCGCAAGGAGGTCGACTCCGAAGCCACACGCATCCGTGCCGACCTCGCCGCCGAGGTCGGAGAGGCCCGCACCGCCCTCGCCGAGGAGCTGGCGACCGAGCGCAGCGTCCTGGCCGCCGAGGTCGCCACCACGCGCGCCCAGCTCGCCGCCGACGTCGATCAGACCGCAGTGCGCCTGGCGACCGAGAAGGAGCAGACTCTGTCCGCCCTCGAAACCGAGGTCGTCACCACCGAGACCGCCCTGGCCGCGGAGGTCGAGCAGACAAAGTCGGCGCTGGCGGCGGAGGTCGAGCAGACAAAGTCGGCCCTCGAAGCCGAGGTCACCACCACGAAGTCCGCGCTCACCGCCGAAGTCGAGCAGACCAAGTCGGCTCTCGAAACCGAAGTCGCCACCACGAAGTCCGCTCTCGCCGCCGAGGTCGAGCAGACCAAGTCCGCCCTCGCCGCCGAAGAGCAAGAGACCCGATCGCGCCTCGCCGACGACCGCGAGCAGACGCGCAGCGCACTCGCCGCCCAGGTGAAGCGCACCACCGCCGATCTCGCCGACCAGCGGGCGACCACCGCGCAGGAGCTCAAGAACGACCGCGAGCAGCAGCGGCTCGAGCTCGAACGTGAGGCGGAGCAGACCCGCGTCACCCTCGCCGAGGAGACCGAGCGGGCTCGCGTAGCGCTCGACGCCGAGACGGCCAAGGCCCGCGCCGAGATCGCGCGCGAGACAGCGGAGGCGCGCACTGCACTCGACGCCGAACTCGCCGAGCAGCAGGCAGCCTTCGATCAGGAGGACGCCACAGCGCGTGCGGCCCTCGAGGCCGAACTCGCCGCGCAGCGCACCTCCACTCTGGCCGAGCTCGACAGGCGCACGCACGAGATCGAGCAGGCGCGGATCGACCTCGACGTCGAGTTGCGCGCCCGGCGCGACGAGGCCGAGAAGGAGTACCTCGGCCGCCACCAGGAGGCCGTGGCCCAGACCCAGAAGTACCTCGACGAGGCCAACGTGCAGCTCGCCGACGCGGTCAAGCGCACCGCGCAGGCGCGCACGGAGGCCGAGACCTTCGACACCGAGGCCCGCGAGACGGTGAAGTCGGCCCGCAAGGAGGCCGAGAAGGTCGCCGCCGGCATCGTCCGCGACGCCCAGGAGCGGGCCGACGCCCTCATCGAGGAGGCGGAGGAGCGCACGCAACGCCTGGTCGCCGACGCGGAAGAGCGCCTGTCCCAGATTAGGATTGAGCGCGAGGCTGTGGCCGGGTACTTCGAGAACCTGCGGGGTATGCTCCAGCAGGCCGACAAGGTGTCAGCCGACGACTGACCTCCGGCCGGCCGGAGGGGTCGGCTGCGGAGGGGAACTCAGTGAAGATCCAGAACGCGTTCCGCGTGGGGCTGATCGGCACGCTGGGGGTGGGACTCGGCGTCCTCATCCTCACGTCGATCGTCAGCCTCGCCACGATCATCACCTACATCGGCGCGGCGCTGTTCCTCGCGCTCGGCATCGAGCCGTCCATCTCGTTCCTGGAGCGACGGAAGTTCCCGCGCTGGCTGGCACTCGTCCTCACACTGGTCGTCATCCTCGGTCTGTTCGTCGCTCTGATCTGGGCGATCGTCCCGGTCGCCGTCGGCCAGGCCACACAACTGGTCAACAACACGATCAATTGGGTCAACAACGGCGGGGCCGAGAGCTGGTTCCTCAGCCTCCAGCACCAGTTCCCGACGATCGTCAACCAGCAGAACATCAACGCGGTCACCGACTGGCTGCAGAAGAACCTCCCGGACATCACGTCGAAGGTGCTGCAGACGGGCATCGGGATCGTTCAAGGCGCCTTCGGCGTGATCATCGTGGTCATCCTCACGATCTACTTCACGGCCTCCCTGCCGAGCATCAAGCGCGCCGCCTACCAGCTCGTACCCGCCTCCCGCCGCTCGCGGTTCGCCGACCTCGGCGACCAGATCACCGACTCCGTCGGCAAGTACGTGATGGGCCAGGTGTCGCTGGCGCTGGTGAACGGCGTGCTCAGCGCGATCTTCCTGACGATCATCGGCGCCAAGTTCCCCATCCTGCTCGCATCGATCGCGTTCTTATTCTCGCTGATCCCGCTGGTCGGCACGATCACCGGCTCGGTGATCATCGTCGCCGTCTGCTTCCTCTCCGGAACTCCGACCGCGATCGCCGCCGCGATCTACTATCTCGCGTACATGCAGGTCGAGGCATACATCCTCAGCCCGCGGATCATGAACCGCGCAGTGTCCGTTCCGGGCGCCCTCGTCGTGGTCGCCGCGCTGGCCGGCGGCACGCTGCTGGGCATCCTCGGCGCTCTCGTCGCCATCCCGTTCGCCGCTGCGATCCTGCTCATCATCAAGCAGGTGGTCATCCCGCGGCAGAACGAGCTCTAGTGGGGTTTCAGGCGGGCGGCCACTGCGTGGGCAACGGCAGCGCGGCCGGGTTCAGCCGCTCGACGATCTCGTCGAGCACCCGACGTGTCTGGTTCTCACCCACCCAGAGGTGCTTCCCGCCCTCGACGTCGACCAGCTCGATCTGCGGCAGCGGCCGGAACCGCTCCGCGGCCTCCGCGGGCTTCAGGTAGTCGTCGTGCTCCGGGATGAGCGCCACGATCGGTCTCTCGTCACCGGCCCAGGCCGCGAGGTGCTCCGGCTTGGCGCGGTGCAGCGGGGGCGAGAGCAGGATGATGCCATCGACCGGGCACTCCCGGCCGTACATCAGCGCGAGTTCGGTGCCGAAGGACCACCCGAGCAGCCAGGGGTGCGGGAGGCCGCGCTCGCCGACGAAGGCCATCGCCGCCTCCACGTCGTAGCGCTCGTCGATGCCGTGGCCGAACTCACCTTGGCTGCGACCGCGCGGCGACGCGGTGCCCCGCGTGTTGAAGCGCAGCACGGCGATGTCGGCTAGCGCGGGCAGCCGCCCGGCGGCCTTGCGGAGGATGTGGGAGTCCATGAAGCCGCCGCCGGTCGGGAGCGGGTGCAGGGTGACCAGCGTCGCGACCGGCTCGCGCTCCAGCGGGCTCGCGAGCTCTCCCACGAGAGTCAGGCCGTCCCTCGTGCGCAGCTCGATGTCCTCGCGACGCGCAGGCAGCTCGATGCCGCCGCGGATCTCGGTCGGTGTGTCTGTCACGTCCGTCGTCTCCTTCACCCGTTCAGGCGATCTTCCAGCACGTCACGTGCCAGTGCCGTCGCGCAGCGAGGTCGGCCGAGTCACCGAGCACGCCGTCCGCGCGCCAAGCGACCAGGTGAGCGACCGCCGGCGCGATTTCGCGGCCGCAGCCCGGGCACAGGTAGCTCTTCTGCGCCTGGAGCGCTGACACGGGCTGCACGTTCCATTCGACGCCGCGCCGCACCTCTACCCGCTTCCAGCCCGCCAACAGGCGGTCGAAGCCGTCCTGCTCCTCCTCACGCTGCTCGCCATGACGGCGGCGGGGGCGATTGCTGCGGGGCACTCCCCCAGTCTATGCAGGCCCGGGTGTCGCCTGCCTCCCCGCGCGCAGTACCATCGCCGCATGAGCGACGAGGCTCGTAACACCGACGCCCTCGCGGCGCAGCTGCTCGCCACCGAGCACTGGAGCCTCCTCGCGTCGCGCAGCACTACGCAGAACGAGGTCCTCACGCGGATCAGCATGTTGTTGACGCTGATGTCGGCTGCGCTGGTGAGCATCGCGCTCGTCGGGCAGGCCACGGACTTCGCGGGAATTTTCCCGGCCTTCGCGGACGCCTTGCTCGGCCTCCTGGTCGTTGTGGGAGTCCTCACACAGGTCCGAGTCACGAACGTGGCTATGGAGGATCTGATGTACGTGCTGGCGATGAACCGTCTTCGGGCGCAGTACGTCCGGCTGGCCCCGGACGTGGCCCGCGGGCTCTTCGCCTCCACGCACGACGACCAGGCCGGCGTGACCCACACGTATTACTTCCTGGGGCGGCGGGGTCAGAGCCAGGTCTTCGGGAGCAGCATGATGTTCACCTTCGTCGTGAACGGTTCCCTGCTGGGACTGTTCTTCGGTGTGGTGCTCGTGACGAACGGCGTCGATGTCGGGTGGTCCTGGACCGTCGGGCTACTCTGTGCGCTCGCCTTCATCGTCGCGTCGACGTGGTTCGGCGCACGGATCTACAACCGATTCTGGCGCGACTACGCCCCGCACAACCCGGGTTCGGACCCGGACGCGGAGTAGCGCTCGCTCAGTACCAGCCGCTCGACTGGGAGTGGCCCCAGGCGCCGCAGGGGTTCGTGTACCGGCCCGCGATGTAGCCGAGGCCCCACGAGATCTGCACGGAAGCGTCCGTCTGCCAGCCCGGTCCCATCTTGCTGCCGGGAAGGGCCTGCGGGATGCCGTAGGCGCCGCTGGGGTTGGACGCGTTCACGCGCCAGCCCGACTCACGGTTCCAGAGCGCGACGAGGCAGCTGTACTGGTCGTCGCCCCATCCACGCTGTTGCACCATCTGGTACGCGATGGCCTTGGCCGTCCCCGGGTCGGGAACGGGTGCCGAGGGAGCGCTGGAACCGCTGCCGCTGTTGCTGCCGCTCGAAGACGACTTGGTCGGCGTCGGAGTCGGCGTGGGGGTCGGCGTGGGTTTCGGCTTCACGCCGAGGACATCGCGCGTGACCGTGGTCGCGGAGGCATCCGGAGCCGTCAGGCTCTGGACCGGCGCGTCTCCGTAGCGGGAGGTCTGGTCGATGTTCTGCAGGGCGTCGGCATACGCCGGAGTGGCTGCGCTGCCCGAGTACGGGTCGACCACATTGACGAGCGCGAAGCCGACGGCCGCCGTGAAGGCGAATCCCCAGATGGCCGCTCGCGACCTGATGTGAGGGCGCCGCGAACGGCGGAATGCGACTCCGACCGGGTTGGCAGGGGTCAGCGGAACGATCTCTGCTGCTTCTCGTCTACCCACGATCACAAGACCATAACGAACAATTCACGAGTTTCCAAGGAGAGACACCCAAATTCAGGTAATGACCAGCCTCAGCTAATGACCAGGCTCAGCGGACTGCCAGCATCACGTCGGTGACGCTGTCCAGGAGGAGATCCACCTGCGCCTCACGATACCCCCCGCGCTGTTCGCGGAAAGTCACGGTGCGCACCTCGTCGACGCTCATCGGCCGGCCGTCCTGGAAGTACTTCACGAGCCGGCCGGCGAAGCGGTCGACGTCTTGGCGGTTGTAGCCGAGAGTCAAGAGGCTGACTCTCTGAAACCTCTGGCCGACGGGTCGTTCGAGGCGATCGAGGATCGCCTGAGCCGTCGTGCGCGCCTGCTCGAACCACTGGGCGTCACTGAGGTCACCGCGCGCCGCCTCCCGCTCCCGAGCGGCGAAGGCGTCCTCCAGACGCTCGAGCGCAGCATCCACGTGCGAGGTCGAATAGCCGCCCTTGGCCATCGAGAACGCCGTGTGACGGATGTCTGCCGCCGTCAGCGCGTTGCTCGACGACGCGTCCGCGTCGTACGCCACACGGGCGTTCACCAGGAAGTCGTCGACCTGGTCGACGTCGTATCCGAGCTTCGACTTGGGGCTCCGGGGAAAGGTGCTCACCACGTCATTCTGTCAGGTGAAGATGAGGAACAGCACGTAGGTAGCCGCCGCCGACGGCAGGATCGAGTCGAGGCGGTCGAGGAAACCGCCGTGCCCGGGCAACCAGGAACTCATGTCCTTGATGCCGAGATCGCGCTTGATCAACGACTCCGCGAGGTCGCCCGCCGTGGCCGTCAGCAAGGCCACGAGACCGAATACGACGCCGAACCACCACGGCTGCCCGATCATGAACAGCGAGAGGAGGACGCCGGCGACGATGGCCGCGACGGCCGCTCCCGCGAAGCCCTCCCAGGTCTTCTTGGGGCTGATGGTCGGCGCCATCGGATGGCGGCCCCACGACAGCCCGCTCGCGTACGCGCCGGTGTCGACAGCCACGACGACGATCAGGAAGGCGAGCACCCACCACTCCCCGCCCTTCTCGGCGAGGAGGAGGATCGCGAACGATCCCAGCAGCGTCACGTACATCTGCACGAGGACGCTCCAGGCGAGATCGCGCGCGAGCGCCACTCCCCCGGCGCGTCTGGCGGGAAGCGCCGCCTCCTCCACCAGCCGCCAGATGACGACCAGCAGGATGCCCGCCGCCAGGGCGACCAGCTGGCCGCCCGCGTGGAACCAGAAGGTCGCCGGCACGATCGCCAGCGAAGCGATCACCGTGGGGATGCGGGGCACGCGCCTGCCTGCGCCGCGGAATGCCTGCGTGAGCTCGAAGGCGGCGAACCCGATCATCGCCGCCCCGAACACCAGGAACAACTCCTTGACGAAGATCAGGCTCACGATGAGGAGAGCCCCTGCCCCCAGGCCGATCAGTATCGCCAGGATGAGGTTGCGACCGGTCCGCGCGGCGATCCGCTCGTTGGTCGCGTCGAGTTGAGCTTTTCTGGCCAGCACCTGCCGCTCGAAATCGGCGCGGGTGGCCTGCACTTGCGCACGGATCTCCGCGCGTGCCGCCGCCTTCCCCCGTCTGCCCGACTCCGGCGTGCGGGGCGCGCCGGGGCTGCTCCCCTCGCTCATTCAGACCTCGAGGAGCTCAGCTTCCTTGCGCTTCAGGGCCTCGTCGACGGCGTCGACGTGCGAGCGGGTGAGGGACTCCAGCTCCTTCTCACCACGAGCCACCTCGTCGTCCCCGACCTCGCCCTTGAGCGCGTCCAGGTCGTCCTTCGCCTTGCGGCGGATGTTGCGGATGGCGACCTTGGCGTCTTCGCCCTTGCTGCGGACGATCTTCACGAACTCCTTGCGGCGGTCTTCCGTGAGCTCGGGCAGGGACACCCGGACGATCTCGCCGTCGTTTCCGACGTTCGCCGAGAGGTTCGGCATGGCGACGATCGCCTTCTCGATCTCCTTGAGCGCGGACTTGTCGTACGGCGTCACCAGCAGGACGCGCGCCTCCGGGTTCTGGAGGCCGGCGAGCTGCGCGAGCGGCGTCGGCGAACCGTAGTAGTCGACCAGCACCTTCTGGAAGAGGGCAGGGTTCGCACGCCCCGCGCTCACCGTGCCGAAGTCGTCCCTCGCCGCGTCCACGGTCTTGCTCATACGCTGGCGGGCGTCGGAAATCACATCGGCGATCACGGTTTCTCCTTCAGATCGGTGAGTCGGTGTCTAGTCTAGGGCCAGGGTGCCCGGCGGCCCGTGCACGGCCAGGGGCAGGCGGCCTTCGCCGGCGGGCGTTCGGCCCGGACTCAGCCGAGCAGGGTGCCGATCTCGGCCCCGAGCAGCGCGGCCGTCACGTTGCCTGCGGGCTCGATGCCGAAGATGCGCATCGGCATCCCGTTGTCCATGCAGAGGCTCAGCGCGGTGGAGTCGACCGCCTTGAGACCCTGCTGGAGGGCGTCCTGGTGGCTGATCTGGTCGATCTTGCGTGCGTCCGGGTTGGTGCGCGGGTCGGAGTCGTACATCCCGTCGACGCCGTTCTTGGCGACCAGCACGACGTCGGCGCTGATCTCCAGAGCGCGCTGCGCCGCGACCGTGTCGGTCGAGAAGTACGGCAGGCCGGCGCCGGCGCCGAAGATGACGACGCGGCCCTTCTCGAGGTGCCGCTCGGCGCGTCGCGGGATGTATGGCTCCGCGACCTGGGTCATCGCGATGGCGGACTGCACACGGGTCTCCGCGCCGGCCTGCTCGAGGAAGTCCTGCAGGGCCAGCGAGTTCATGACCGTGCCCAGCATGCCCATGTAGTCGGCGCGCCCGCGGTCCATGCCGCGCTGCGAAAGCTCGGCGCCGCGGAAGAAGTTGCCTCCGCCGACCACGATCGCGATCTCGACATCGGTCGCGGCCTGGGCGATCTCGCGGGCGATGCTGCTGACGATGTCGGGGTTCACCCCGAGCTGCCCGCCGCCGAACGCCTCGCCGGAGAGTTTGAGGAGGACCCTGCGTCTCTGAGTGGATGCCGACATACGTGTACGAGTCCTTCCGTGTGTTTCGTTAACGCTAGTGCGTGCGGCGCGTGAACAGTTCGCGTGCGCACAGAAAAGGAGTCCGGATCGTGATTCACGATCCGGACTCCTTCATGCCTGGGTCAGGCGCCGACCTTGAAGCGGGCGAAGCCCGAGACGGTCAGACCCGAGTCCTTGAGGACCTGGGCGATGGTCATCTTGTTGTCGCGGGCGTACTCCTGCTCGAGCAGGGCGACCTGCTTGAAGTACGCGCCGAGGCGACCCTCGATGATCTTCGGGAGCGCGGCCTCCGGCTTGCCCTCGTTGCGCGAGATCTCCTCGACGATGCGACGCTCGTTCTCGACCTCGTCGGCCGGGACGTCCTCGCGGGTGAGGTAGGTCGGGTTGGCGAACGAGATGTGCTGCGCGATGCTGCGAGCAGTCTCCGCGTCGGCGCCGGCGTAGCCGACGACCACGCCGACCTGCGGCGGCAGGTCCTTGGAGGTCTTGTGCAGGTAGACCGCGAAGTTCTCGCCGGAGACGACCGCGATACGGCGGAGCTCCACCTTCTCGCCGAGGATCGCCGCCTCGTCGCCGATGAGCTCGGCGACGGTCTGCGACCCGGCGGGGGCGGCCAGCGCCTCCTCGACGGTGGTGGCGCCGGCGGCGGCTGCCGCGTCGAGCACCTTGTCGGCGAGGGCGATGAACTTCTCGCCCTTCGCGACGAAGTCGGTCTCGCACGCGAGCTCGATCATCGTCGCGGTGCCGTTGCCGTTCTCCTTCGCGGCCACGAGGCCCTCGGAGGTGGAGCGGTCGGCACGCTTGGCGTTGCCCTTCGCACCCTTGAGGCGCAGGATCTCGGTGGCCTTCTCGATGTCGCCACCGGCCTCCTCGAGCGCCTTCTTGGTGTCGACCATGCCGGTGCCGAGCTGCTCGCGCAGGGCTTTGATGTCAGCGATGCTGATGTTTGCCATGTTCTGACTGGAACCTTCTGACTCGAAGTTGGAAGTTGGTTACTTGGCCTCGGCGTCGGCTTCGCCCTCGGCGACGACCTCGGCGGAGTCCGCCTTGGCCTCAGCGAGGTCGGCGTCGGCCGCCTTCTCGTTCTCGGCGGAGGCCTGGACCTCGTCGCTCGACTGCGCGAGGAGCTCCTGCTCCCACTCGGCGAGCGGCTCGGCCTGCTCGGAGCCCTCCTCGGGCTTCTGGTGACGCTGGATGAGGCCTTCGGCCGCGGCGTCGGCGACGATACGGGTGAGGAGCGTGACCGAGCGGATGGCGTCGTCGTTGCCCGGGATCGGGTACTGGACCTCGTCCGGGTCGCAGTTCGTGTCGAGGATGGCGATGACCGGGATGCCCAGCTTCTTCGCCTCGTCGATCGCGAGGTGCTCCTTCTTGGTGTCGACGACCCAGATCGCGCTCGGCGTCTTCGACAGGTTGCGGATGCCGCCGAGCGACTTGTGCAGCTTGTCGAGCTCGCGCTTCTTGATCAGCAGCTCCTTCTTGGTGAAGCCGCTGGTGGTGCCCTCGAAGTCGAGCTCCTCGAGCTCCTTCATGCGCGCGAGGCGCTTGGAGACGGTCTGGAAGTTGGTCAGCAGACCACCCAGCCACCGCTGGTTCACGTAGGGCTGGCCCACGCGGGTGGCCTGCTCGGCGATCGCCTGCTGCGCCTGCTTCTTGGTGCCGACGAAGAGGATGGTGCCGCCGTGGGCGACGGTCTCGCGCACGAACTCGTAGGTCTTGTCGATGTACGCGAGCGACTGCTGCAGGTCGATGATGTAGCTGCCCGAGCGCTCGGTGAGGATGAAGCGCTTCATCTTCGGGTTCCAGCGGCGGGTCTGGTGTCCGAAGTGGACGCCGCTGTCGAGCAGCTGGCGCATGGTGACGACGGCCATTGCCGTTCTCCTGTCTTGCGCGCCCGGCCAAGTGGCGGGGTCGCGACTCTCGGTTGTCCCGCGGCGATCGGTCGATCGTCGCGCCTGGTGCCCTGCGCTGCTCCGCACCCGCGCACCCGCACGGACGAGCCGTGGTGGATGATCAGGAGACCGGTGGAGACGCGCCCGCCCTGCGAAGAGGGCGTTGCGGACACGCGTAGTCACTCCGACGTGCGGAGTGCAAAGAACATCCTATCAGGAACGGCGACGCGCCAGGCGCGATCTCACGACCGCGGAACGGTGTCTCCCGACGACCTCACCTGCGGGCCGCGGTTGCGGCCGGCATTGGCGAAGAGGGTCTCGGCGTGCTCGAGGGCCATCCCGTTCGTCTCCGGCACTTTGAAGAACACGAAGAAGAACGAGAGAGCGGCGAACACCGCGTACATACCGTACGTGAACGTCAGCGAGAAGTCCGACATCGGCGGGAAGGAGACCGTGACCAGGAAGTTGGCGATCCACTGCGCGGATGCCGCCACGCCGAGCGCAGCGCCGCGGATGCGCGGCGGGAAGATCTCGCCGAGCAGCACCCACACCAGCGGCCCCCACGATGCGCCGAAGAAGATCACGAACAGGTTCGCGGCGACCAGGGCGATCGGGCCCCACGGGTTCGGGAGCGACACTTCACCTCCGGACTTGCTGGCGAAGCTGAACGAGAGCGCCATCACCGCCAGCGACAGCGCCATTCCCACCGAGCCGGTGAGCAGGATCGGTCGGCGGCCGACGCGGTCCACCAGGAGGATGGCGACGATGGTCACCACCACGTTCGTGACCGAGGTGATCACGGTGATCAGCAGCGAGTTGCTCTCCGTGAAGCCGACCGCCTTCCACAGGGTCGTCGAGTAGTAGAAGATCACGTTGATGCCGACGAACTGCTGGAAGACGGACAGGATGATGCCGATCCAGACGATCGGTTTCAACCCGAAGCGGTTTCCGCGCAGTGTGCCCTTCGCGGAGTCCTTGTCCTGTTCGATCGCCTGCTCGATGTCGCGCACCTGGCGGTCGACGTCCTCCTCGGGGACGAGAGTCGTGAAAATGGCCCGAGCCTCGTCGTGCCGGCCGGTCGACAGCAGGTAGCGCGGCGACTCGGGCAGCAGCAGGGCGAGGATTCCGTAGACGACAGACGGGATGACGCCGACGAGGAACATCCAGCGCCAGGCCTCCAGGCCGAACCAGAGCTGGTTGGCCGCGGCGCCCGCAGCACCCGCGAGGAGTGCGTCGGAGAGCAGGGCGACGAAGATACCGATCGTGATCGCGAGCTGCTGCAGCGATGCGAGGCCGCCGCGGCGCTGCTTCGGCGCGATCTCGGCGATGTACGCCGGCGCGACGACCGACGCGATGCCGATGCCCAGACCGCCGATGATGCGCCAGAACCCGAGATCCCAGACCGAGAACGAGAGCCCGGCGCCGATCGAGCTCGCCAGGAACAGCACCGCACCGATGAGCATCACCCGGATGCGGCCCCACCGGTCGGCGAGCCGACCCGCGAAGTACGCGCCGACGGCGCAGCCGAGGAGGGCGATCGCGACGATGAAGCCGGTGACGAACGCGTTGAGCGCGAAGTGGTGCTGGATCGAGTCGACGGCGCCGTTGATGACCGACGAGTCGAATCCGAACAGGAACCCGCCGACCGCTGCCGCGGTCGCGAGGCCGACGACCTTGCGTTTCATCGCCGCCGTGGGCTCGGGGACCCTTTCCTCCCCGTCGGAGGTGGTGCTGCGTGGATCAGACATGTCATCCCTCTTCGGTTGTAGCGCGCGAGTGAAAAGTCGCGGCGTTGCACACGGTACGCCGCTCTCCGGGCGGGCAGAAGAGTCCTCAACAGCGTCCGGCGATCGGCGGGCCTTCCACAGATCGCGCGATCCGGGCGCGCGGGCGCCGTGGGCTGAGCAGAGTGGATGGAGAGGTTCGAGGCATCACGAGAGGTGGACGGCTGATGAGGGTCTGGCGCGGGCTGGTGAGCGTGGCGGCGGTCGTCATGCTCGGTTGGGTGGTGTTCTCGCCGGGGGCGAGCGCGGTGGTCGCGAGCCGAAGCGCGGATGCGGATGGGGGTGCGATAGCGCGGGCCGCGCGATCCCGGAGTGCTGAGGTCGCGACTCCTCGGTGGCAGTGGCCACTGCTGCCGTCTCGCATCGTCCAGTCGTATGCGGCACCGTCGTCCCCCTACGCGGCCGGTCATCGGGGCATCGACCTGGCAGCCGCGCCGGGAAGCACCGTACTCGCTCCGTCGGATGCGACGGTGCGCTTTGTGGGAGTCGTCGTCGACCGACCCGTCCTCACGCTCGATCATGGTTCCGGGATTCTGTCGTCGTACGAGCCCGTGGTCGCGGACGGCCTGCAACCGGGGGACCTCGTGGCACGCGGATCCCCGATCGGGGTCGTCGACGTCGGCGCACACTGCTCGGAGGTCTGCCTGCACGTAGGGGTGCGTATCGACGGCGCCTACGTGTCACCCCTGCTGTTCTTCGACCGGGTGCCTCACTCGGTGCTGCTGCCATTGCACGGCATGCAGTCGCTTCGCGGGGCGGCCGTCGCGGTCACGCGCGCGGGTGAGCGATCCGGTACGTCTCCTTGAGCCGTTCGGTGGAGACGTGCGTGTAGATCTGGGTTGTGCCGAGGCTCGCGTGGCCGAGGATCTCCTGGACCGCCCGCAGGTCCGCTCCCCCGTCGAGCAAATGGGTCGCGGCGGTGTGCCGCAGCGTATGGGGTCCGGCCGGCCCTCCACCGGGCAGGTCGATGAGCAGGGACGCGACCAGCTGGTAGACCGCGCGCGTGCCGAGGCGTCCACCGCGTGACCCCAGGAGCAGCGCGGGACCGGAGCGTTCGGTGGCGAGAGCCGGTCGTGCTGTCGCGAGGTAGCGCTGCACTGCACGGAGCGCGGGAACCCCGAACGGCACCACTCTCTGCTTGTTGCCCTTTCCGATGACACGCAGCGTGAGCCGTTCGAGGTCGACGTCGTCGGTGTCGAGACCGGTGAGCTCGCTCACGCGGATGCCCGCCGCATAGAGCAGCTCGATGACGACGACATCGCGCATCGCCGCCGGATCGCCATCCTCAGCGCGTTCGCCGAGCGTCGAGAGGAGTCCGTCGATCTGCTCCCTCGTGATCACGCGTGGGAGGTGCTTGTCAGCTTTCGGCGCCCGCAGGCGGGCCGCGGGGTCGGACACCGCTGCTGTCGAGGCCGCGTCGCCCGGGTCGAGATCTGTGCCGGCGCCGCGCGCGGTCCACGCACTGAAGCCGCGCGCAGCGGCGGATCGTCGGGCGAGGGTCGCCTTGGCGAGCTGTCGTTGAGCGCCTTCCCAGAGCCAGTCCCTGAACAGGTCGAGCGTCAGCTGCTCCGTCGACGTCACGTGCCGATCACGGGCGAACTGCTCCAGCTGGGTCAAGTCGGACCGGTAGGCACGCACCGTCTGCGCCGAGTACCCGCGCTCGACCGTGAGATGACGGAGGTAGCCGTCGACCGCGAGCCGGAGTTCCACCCCTTCAGCTTCCGCCATCCGGTGCGGCGCGAGGCACCTGACGCACCGGCGCCGACGAATCGTCGTTCAGCGATCCGAGCGTTGACGAGAGTCATCGGAACACGGTGAAGGCCACCGCTGACGGGTGTTCGGTGCCACAGCACGCACGTGCGACGAACGCCGAGGGATGAACCGGCACGTTTGCGCACAGCCGTCCGACGGGTGGCGCCGGTCATCGGCGACGCCATCCGTCGTGCGCCTGCCGGGCCACGGCGTGCGCGCTGAGCCGCCCGAGGGCCGCGACCACCGATTCACGCGACAGGGTCGTGCGCTCGGCAAGTTCGTGGATGCCCCGCCCCCGCGAGGCCGAGAGCTCCGCACGGACGCGGTCATCGGGATCGCCCTCCGGCGCGCGCACTCGCTGATCGTCGTCGATCGGCCGCTCGGCGCTCTGCAGCACGCCGAACGTGTCGGCCAGTTCGGCCATCTCGTCGGGGGTGGTGACACAGGTCGCTGCATATTCGCGGATCAGCCTGTGGCACCCTTCTGATGCTTTCGACGTGATCGGTCCAGGCACCGCCCCGAGTGGTCGCCCGAGCTGAGCGGCATGCGCCGCCGTATTCAGCGATCCGGAGCGCGCACCGGCCTCCACGACGATCGTCGCGCTGCTCGCCGCCGCGATCAGCCGGTTGCGCATCAGGAAACGCCAGCGCGTCGGGGTCGACCCCGGCGGCAGTTCGGCGATGAGCAGACCGTCGCGGGCGACGCGCTTGAGGAGGTCGTCGTTGCCTGCCGGATAGAGACGGTCGACGCCGCCGGCGAGGAACGCGACCGTTACCTGGTCGCTGGAGAGCGCGGCGCGATGTGCGGCGGCGTCGACACCGTAGGCGCCTCCGGAGACGATCGCGAAACCGCGATCGCTGAGCCCGGCTGCGCTTTCGAGAGCCACATGCTCGCCGTAGCCGCTGGCCGCCCGCGCGCCGACCAGAGCGACCGAGCGGGAGAGCAGCGCCAGACGCTGCGGGTCGCCGCGGAACCACAGTGCCATCGGTGCACCATGATCGAGATCGTCCACCGGCTCGGGCCAGAGCGGGTGTTCTGGTGTCACCAACCGTGCGCCGATGCGCGCGCCACGCACGAGCGGAGCCCAGACCGGGCCGCCCGGGAGCCGCGAGCGCCAGCGCGCGAGGGCATCCCGCAACCGCGTGGCCGTCGCGATCGGCGACGCGCCCGCTGCCTCCAGGGCGCTCTGCAGCTGCTCAGCCGTCGCGTCGCCCACGACGGCGTTCAGTACGCACTGGGCACCGAGTGCCACGACGAGCGACGCCGCGTCGGTGTCGCCGGGCTCGCACGCGGCCGACAGTGCGACCCGGGCGACGGCCGCCACGGCCGACCTCTCGTCCGGGTACGGCTCCCCCGGCGTCACCGCACCCAGGACCGAGGCCAGTTCGCTCGAGGAGAGGCCCGGGATGCCATCGCCCACCTCTGTCATGCCCCCGCCCCTCGACGCAGATACAACGCACGGCCGATGTGGTCGGCGGTCGGGCTGGCTGCGCCGTCCAGGTCGGCGAGGGTCCAGGCGACGCGGAGCGCGCGATCGTAGCCGCGCATAGTGATGCCTCCGCGCTCCAGAGCTCTGTCGAGAGCTGCACGCGCGGCGGCCGGCACCCGGCGCTGCGCGGACCGCAGCCACGGGCCGGCCGCCTGCGCGTTCGTGGTCCAGCCGGTGCCCGCGAGCCGTTCGTATGCGCTCGCCCGCGCATGCTCGACACGTGCTCGGAGATCCGCGCTCGTTCGTTCCGGCGGTCCCTCGTCTGTCGCCGTGCGCAAAGCGCCCAAGCCGAGGCGGCGCACAGTGAGCCGGATGTCGATGCGGTCGAGCAGCGGACCGGACAGCCGCGCGAAGTAGCGGCGGCGGGCGATCGGCGTGCAGCTGCACTCCTCGTCGGAGGAGCCATAGCGGCCGCACGGGCAGGGGTTCGACGCGAGCACGAGCTGGAAGCGCGCGGGGAAAGCCGCCGTGCCCGTGGCCCGGTGGATCGTGATCCCCCCGGATTCCAGCGGCTGCCTCAGGGCGTCGAGTACGCTCGGCGGGAACTCGGCTGCTTCGTCGAGGAACAGGACACCGTTGGTGGCGCGAACGATCGCACCCGGGACGATTCGTGTGCTTCCGCCACCCACCAGAGCGACAGCCGACGCTGTGTGGTGCGGCGCCTCGAACGGAGGCCGGTGCACCAAGGCACCGCCTACTCCCCTGCCGGCGAGTGAGCGGATCGAGGTGGACTCCAACGCCTGTTCCGCTGTGAGGTCGGGCAGCAGCGAGGGAAGCCGACGGGCGAGCATCGTCTTGCCTGCCCCGGGCGGCCCGACCATCGACACGTTGTGGCCACCGGCGGCGGCCACGACGAACGCGTCGACCGCCTCGTCGTTGCCCGAGACGTCGGCCATGTCGGCTTCGGCGGCCGCGACTGGCACATCGTCCGTCAGCGGGACAGGTTGCTCGTCCACCGGCTCGAGCTCCGCGCCGTGGAGGATCGCCGCCGCGCGCAGCCCCACGACGGGAACCACGTCGATTCCGGCGACGAGCCCGGCCTCGTCGGCGTTGGCGGCGGGTACCAGCACCCGTCGGAAGCCGGCGTCGCGCGCCGCGAGGACGGACGGCAGGATTCCGGGTACCGGACGCAAACGCCCGTCGAGGCCGAGCTCCCCGAGGTGCACGGCCGAGGCCGCGGCCTCCGCCGGGATCTCTCCCGAGGCCGCCAGCGCTGCGACGGCGATCGCCAGATCGAACCCCGAGCCCTGTTTGCGCAGGGATGCGGGCGACAAGTTGACGGTGAGCTTGCGCTGCGTGAGGGAGCAGCCGGCGTTCGTCGCCGCTGCAGAGACGCGCTTGCGCGACTCGCCCAGGGCGGCATCCGGCAGCCCGATCAGCACGAACGCCGGGAGGCCTGCCGAGATGTCGGCCTCCACCTCGACGATGTCGCCGCGCACTCCGGTCAGGGCGACGGCGAACGTGCGTGCGACCGCCATCAGACCACCCCTTCGAGGTGCTCGATGGACGGTTCCGAGGCCCGAGCGGCGAGAACCGCGATCGCATCGATGCGCGTCCCGCCCGGGACCGGCCCATGCACGCGGCACCATTCGGCGGCGAGCCGCCGGAGCCGCGCCGCCTTCTCGACGGTGATCGCCTCGAACGGATGCCCGTACGCCATCGAACTGCGCGTCTTCACCTCGACGAACACCGTCGTCGCTCCGCGCCGGACGATCAGATCGAGCTCTCCCGCCGTGCAACGCCAGTTGCGCTGGAGCACCGTGTATCCGCGCTCCTGGAGCCAGCGCGCGGCCAGCGCCTCTCCGTCACGACCCAATCGGTCTTTCTCTGCCATGTGTCCTCCCACGACCAGACTGGCCGGGGAGGCGGGGGCGCGAGGCGTCGGGCGGGAATCAGTGGAGAAGTGGGCGAATCAGCGGGCTGTGGAGAACCCAGGTACCAGGCTCGTACTCCCGCGCCGCCTCACTCGTCGAGCGCGAGCTCCTTGGGAAGCTCGAACTCCTTGCTCGAGAGCTCCTCGATGTTGACGTCCTTGAAGGTCAGCACGCGAACCGACTTGACGAAGCGGTCGGCACGGTAGACGTCCCACACCCACACATCGTTCATCGTGAGCTCGAAATAGAAGTCATGCTCCGTGTCCCGCCGCACGAACTCCACCTCGTTCGCGAGGTAGAAGCGGCGCTCGGTCTCGATCACGTACTTGAACTGCGAGACGACGTCTCGGTATTCGCGATACAAAGCCAGCTCGACCTCGCGGTCGTAGTCGTCGAACTCGTCCTCATCCATCGTTCGTCAAGTCTAGCTGCGAGACGGGCTCACTCGGCATGTCGAGCGTCTGAAGGTCCTTCAGCCACGTCAGCCGGTGCAGCGCGCTGGGCCCGAGCGAGGCGATCGCCGCGAAGTGCTCCGGGGTCGAGTAGCCCTTGTTGCTCACCCAGCCGTAGCCCGGGTACTGCACGTCGTGCTGGATCATCAGCCGATCGCGATGCACTTTGGCGATGACAGAAGCGGCGGCCACGGACGCGCAATCGCGGTCGGCCTTGATCCGCGTCACCACGCGGGCCGGCCGCATCAGCGCCGGGTTCAGATAGTCGTAGTTGCCGTCGAGGATGAGAGTGCTCTCCTGCAGCGGGGCGCCCTGTTCTTCGAGGCTCGCCAACGCGCGTGCGCCGGCGAGTCCCAGGCAGCGCATGATGCCGAGCGAGTCGACCTCCTCGGCCGACGCCAGGCCGACGGCGTGGAAGAGCGACCAGCGCCGGCACGCCGGCTCCAGCGCCTCACGCACGGGCTCCGGGAGCAGCTTGGAGTCGCGCAACCCCGGTGGGATCCGCTTGACGGCCGTGTCGATGACCACCATTCCCACCGCCACCGGACCTGCGAGGGCGCCGCGCCCGACCTCGTCGACGGCGACGATCGACGTGACGCCGTCGCGGTACAGCGCCTTCTCGAAGCGCAGTGACGGTGCGATCGGGGCCATCATCACCGGTCCTCCTTCACACCTCGGAAAGCTTCAGGATAGTCGTCCAGCCAGGTCCATCTGTTCACGGGCCAACTGATCACCACCGCTCGCCCGACGACATGGTCGAGCGGCACGAAACCGTGTCCCGGGAGCGCCTGGTTGCGGGAGGAGTCCTGCGAGTCGTACCGGTTGTCCCCCATGACCCAGAGATGCCCCTTCGGCACCGTGACATCGAACGCGAGCGTCGCGGCGTTCGTCTGCCCGAGCGGGATCTGGATGTACGGCTCGACGATCGCCGTGCCGTCGACCGTGATCCGGCCGGCCGTGTCGCAGCAGACCACGTGGTCCCCCGGCAGGCCGATGATCCGCTTTACCAGGTGGTCGTCGCTGTCGGAGGCCGAAAGCCCGACGAATGTGAGTGCGGTGTCCGCCGCCTGAGCCAGCGGGTTGCGGGCTACCGGCGGCGACGACGGGAGCCAGCCTCCCGGGTCGCGGAAGACCACCACGTCGCCGCGGCTGAGGCCGACGACCGACGGTTGGAGCTCGTTGACGAGGATCTTGTCGTTGATCTGGAGGGTGTTCTCCATCGACCCCGACGGGATGTAGAACGACCGGACGACGAAGGTCTTGATCAGGAAGGCGACCAGTAGCGCGATCACGACCACGATGAACACGTCGCGGAGGAAGAGCAGGATTCCGCGCCGGCTGCGCGTCCGCCCGGCTGAGCGGGTCGGCAGCGTCTCATCTGTCATTCGCTCGCCTTACGTCTCGTTCCGGGCCGCTCAAAGCACTGAGCTCCCGGTCCAGTGTAGGACCGGGAGCTCAGTGGAGGATGCGCGCGAAACGCTCAGTTCTCGCGCTTCTCCTTGATCTTCGCCTTCTTGCCGCGCAGCTCGCGGAGGTAGTAGAGCTTGGCGCGACGGACGTCACCGCGGGTGACGACCTCGATGCGGTCGATGACCGGGGAGTGCACCGGGAAGGTACGCTCGACGCCGACCTGGAAGCTGACCTTGCGGACCGTGAAGGTCTCGCGGACGCCCTCGCCCGAGCGGCCGATCACGACGCCCTGGAAGACCTGGATACGAGAGCGGCTGCCCTCGATGATGTTGACGTGCACCTTGACGGTGTCGCCGGCGCGGAACGCGGGGATGTCCTGCTTGAGGGACGCGGCGTCCACCTGATCGAGGATGTGCATTGCTGTTCGCTCTCTGTACCCGCCGGCAGGTCGGGGACGGACTCGGGGCCGCATGCTGCATGACAGGCGGAGCGGCCGGGATTTGATTGGGGTGTGCGCGCTCGAGATGCTGGCTCCCCTGCGGCAGAGCCTGGCGGCGGCACGAAGATCTATTCTGCCATGCGCGCGGCCCTTATGCCAAAGCGCGCCGCGTGGGAGCCGCTCAGGCCGACGGTCGGTCTTCGCGGCGCTCCTCGATGATGATGACATCGGCGTCGTCGACGACGGGCTCCCTCTGCGGGCTGTTCACCTGCTCGGGGTTCGCGGCGCGCTGGTAGGCGGCGTACGACACCTGCACGCGTGAGCGCGTCTCGGACACCAGCTCCCACAGCCCGACCCAGAAGAGTCCGAGGAACAACAGGACTCCGAGGACGGCGAGCCAGCCGGTCACGCCGGGCGGGAAGAAGCCGAACGCGATGATGGAGGCGCTCCAGCCGGCGAGCAGTCCGGTGTCGTACCACGACACGGCACGGGCGTCGCGGACGCTCTTGCGGGCCATCATGAGTCCGCCGACGGCGATCAGCGCCACGAAGAGGATCGGGCAGAGCACCAGGAGGCCGAGGAACGTCCAGCCGCTGCCCTGGTGGAAGGCCGCCCAGCCGATCAGCAACCAGACGGGCAGCACCACGGCGGACGGGAAGAGCCACCAGTAGAACGCCTTGCGGATGATCACGCGTTCAGCGTAGCGTCGCACGGCTGTGCGGCGGCTGCGGGTTCGCCACAGGCGGACCGCACCTCGCGGGAGGGCTGGAGGGCGCCCGCATGGAAGACTGGAGTCGAGCACGCGAGAGAGGAAGAACGTGATCGAGCTGAGGACCCCTGCCGAGATCGAGCAGATGCGGCCGGCGGGACGATTCGTCGCCGACGTTCTGGCCGAGACCGCAGCGGCGGCACGGGTCGGCGTCAACCTCCTGGAGCTCGACGCCCTCGCCCACGACCTGATCCGCGCGCGCGGAGCCGAGTCGTGCTACATCGACTACCACCCGTCGTTCGGAGCCAGCCCGTTCGGCAAGGTGATCTGCACCTCGGTCAACGACGCCGTCCTGCACGGGCTCCCCCACGACTACCGGCTGCGCGACGGCGACCTCTTGAGCCTCGACTTCGCCGCGAGCGTCGACGGCTGGGTGGCCGACTCGGCCGTGAGCCTGGTGGTCGGCTCTCCGCGCGATGAGGATCTGCGCCTCATCGACACGACCCGGCGCGCACTGACCGCCGGGATCGCCGCTGCCCAGCCCGGGAGCCGGGTCGGTGACATCTCTGCCGCGATCGCGGCCGTGGCGCACTCGGAGGGCTACTCGGTCAACACGCAGTTCGGGGGTCACGGCGTCGGGCGGACGATGCACGGCGACCCGCACATCCCGAACGACGGTCGCCCCGGCCGCGGCTTTCCACTGCGCCCCGGGCTGGTCATCGCGATCGAGCCGTGGTTCCTGGAGACGACCGACGAGATCTTCACCGACCCCGACGGCTGGACGCTGCGCTCCGCCGACGGTTCCCGCGGCGCCCACTCCGAGCACACCGTCGCCATCACCGAGAACGGCCCGCTCATCCTCAGCGCTCCCTAGCGAACCGCGAACGGCGCCCGGTGGGCGCTACGGCAGCAGGTCGGGGCGCACCCGAGCGGTGCGCTCGAGCGACTGCTCGCGACGCCAGGCCTCGATCGCGCCGTGGTTGCCGGAGAGCAGCACCGCAGGGACGTCGTGGCCGCGCCACTCCGCGGGCTTCGTGTACGACGGGTACTCGAGGAGGCCGTCCTCGTGCGACTCCTGCACGAGGCTCTCGGGGTTGCCGACGACGCCGGGGATGAGTCGGCCGACCGCCTCGATCATCGCCATCGTGGCGACCTCCCCGCCGTTGAGCACGTAGTCGCCGACACTGACCAGCCGCACCCGGGCACGGCCGGCGTATTCGTCGAAGACCCGCTGGTCGATGCCTTCGTAGCGCCCGCAGCCGAAGACCAGGTGCGACTCCGCGGCGAGCTCGCGCGCCATCGCCTGCGTGAAGACGTCGCCCGCGGGCGACGGGAAGATCAGCACCGGGTCGTCGGAGCCCTCCAGGATCCCGTCGAGCGCCTCCCCCCACGGTTCCGGCTTCATGACCATGCCCGCGCCGCCGCCGTAGGGCGTGTCGTCGACGGTGCGGTGCCGGTCGTGGGTGTTGTCACGAAGATCGTGGACACCGAGCCGGATGATCCCGGACTGCCGCGCCTTGCCGAGGAGCGAGATGTCCAGCACATCGAAGAAGGTCGGGAAGATCGTGACGATGTCGATGCGCATGCAGGGAAGTCTATTCGGGGACGACGACGAGCTCCTGGTCGCGCGGAACGAGCGGGGCGGCGATCGCAGGGCAGACGGCCACCGCGGCGAACGCCAGCGGGAAGCCCACCCAGCCGATGAGCGCGCCGACCGCCGGACCGACGACTGACGCGGCCAGGAACTGCCCGGTGTTCTGCGCCCCGAGTGCACGCCCGGACCAGAACGGGCCTGCGATCTCCGCCACCGAGGTGTAGGCGAGGCCGTTGTCCGCCACGGTCACGACCGCCGCCGCGATGAGGATCACGGCCGCGGCGACCGAGCCGAGGGCCGATGCCACGCCCATCAGCAGCATGACGGCCACCGCGGCGACCGACACCCAACGCAGAGGCACCAGATGGCTGCCGACCCGATCACTGAGCACTCCGACGCCGATGCGTCCGACTGCGCCGACGAACTGGCTGACCCCGATCACGATGCCGGCGGCGAGGGAGGTGAAATGCAGCTCGGTGACGAGCCAGACCAGCCCGAAGGTCGACACGGTGAACTGCGGAACGACCAGCAGCATCGAGACGATGTGGATGCGCCACAGCAGCGAGGTCTCGCGATACGGGCGCCACGCGGCGTGCGGGTGAGCGGCCTCGCCCTCGGCGGTCTTCCGCTGCGGGCGCGGCGGGTCGACGATGCCGATCGCGCACAGCACGGCGGAGACACCGCACAGTATTGCGGGCACCGCCAGTGCGGCGGGGATCCCACCGGACGCCGCCAGCAGCGGGACGCTGATCGCCGCGATGGCGACGCCCAAGGGCTGACACATCTGCCGGATGCCCATCGCCAGGCCGCGCCGCTCCTTGGGGAACCAGCCGATGACCACCCGCCCGCTCGCGGCGTTGGGGCTCGCGGCGGCCATGCCTCCTACGAGGAAGAGCGCACCCAGCGCGACGTACGACGACACGAACATCGCGGCGACCGCGGCGCCCGCGGTGATCGCCAGTCCGGCGGCGATGACCCAGCGCTCGCCGATCCGGTCGCTCAGCGCGCCCCAGGCGATGAGAGACAGCACCAGGCCGAGCGTGGGCGCCGACGCCAGGAGACCGGCCTGCGCGAGGCTGAGCCCGCGCTCCGTGTGCAGCAGAGGGATGAGGAAGGCCGGCGTGGACACGAAGACCGTCGAGCTCGCCTGCCCGGCGACGCCGAGCGCGAGCATCAGCCATGGGCGCGGGGTTCGGACCTTCCGGGTGTCTGCTCGCGTCGGATCGCTCATGCGGTATACCCTAGCGGTATACCGGCTTGGTATACCAATAAGGAGTGCGATGGCAGAGCAGCCCCACGTCTACGAGCGACTCCGCTCCGAGATCCTCGATCTGCAACGTATCCCCGGCTCGCGGGTCACCGAACGCGGCCTGGAGGCAGACCTCGGAGCCTCCCGCACCCCATTGCGTGCAGCGCTCATGCGACTCGAGGCGGAGGGCCTCGTGCAGCGCGACGGACGCGCGTGGCAGATCTCCCCCATCGACCTCGGCGAGATCGCCCGACTCAGCGAGCTGCGGGACGCCGTGGAGTCGGCGGGCGTCCGCCTCAGCGTCGCGCGCGCCTCCGACGACGCGCTCAGCGCGCTGCGGGACGCTCTCGGCGGCTACGACCCGGATCGCCCGAGCGACGACGCGGTCGGTGAGGGCGCCCACTTCCACGTGCGGCTCGCCGAGCTCAGCGGAAACCACTTCTTCGCCGACACCGTCTCGTCGGCGATGACGCGCCTGGCGCGCACGCGCTGGCTCGAGGTGCGCACGCCCGAGGCGCGGCGAACGGCCTGGGAGGAGCACCGGACGATCGTCGATCAGCTCGCCGCACGGGACGCCGACGCCGCGGCGGACAGCATCCATCGCCACATCGTCGGCACGCACGAGCGGCTCCAACGCGCTCTGGACGCGGATGCGCGCCTGCTGCGGGCCCGGGGCCTCACGATCGTGGGGACCGTGCCGCGCTAGGTGTAGTGCCCAGGCAGGTTGTTTGTGAGCCGAGTGATGGGCGGGAGCTTGCCGATGGCGGTGTGGGGTCGGTGCTGA
>NZ_JBVQSP010000007.1:199289-207983 GCF_055720965.1 Leifsonia sp. PARNA 1/14 | reverse complement strand
GTATGCGCTCACGGCGGGCGCGATCGCCGCGGTGATCGCGATCGTCCTGACCGTCGTCGTCGATCATCAGGAGCGGGGTGGCGCCGAGGCCGGTGGTGTGGAGGGGACCCCCCAGGCGACGCAGACGCCGGGCGCGACCCCCGAACCGGGAGTCGGGGCGGCACTCGGGGCACTCCAAAGCGAGCTCACGGAAGCGCTCGGGGTGACGTCGTGGCCCGAGACCGACCCGTCGTTCGACAGCATCGTGGCCAAGTACGAGCGAGACGCGGGCACCAACGCCTGCTCGAACCAGGTCTATCCCGGTATCGACAAATGCACGTGGGGCGCCGCGGACGCACCCGTGTCGCTGGCCATCGTCGGAGACTCCACATCTGTGGCCTACGTGCCCCTCTTCCGTGCGCTGGCCGACGCCTCGAACGGTCGGCTGAAGGTCACGGCGCTCGGCATGTACAGCTGTCCGTTCGTCAACCTGGCGACGGCTATGGCGAACCCGTCCTTCCAAGCCGCCTGCCCGAACCGCAAGGAACAGGCGGTAGAGAACATCATCGCCCTCAAACCGTCTGTGCTGATCGTCACCAACACCTACCTCACAGTGTCGAAGTATCCCGATGGCGAGCCGATATCGGTCGACGAGTTCGGAAAGGGGCTGGACGACTACCTCCAGCGGGTGTCGCCGTCCGTCGGCACGATCGCTCTGGTCTCACCCCCGACAGCCGACAAGGACATCAGGGAGTGCTACACCCCGCGCTCCAGCCCGAAGGACTGCGTGTCGCGGGTCGATGAGTTGTGGAAGCGCCGGGCTGCGGCCGAGACCAAGTTGGCGGAGTCCCTCTCGAACGCTCAGTGGATCGACTCGCGCCAGCTCTTCTGCGTGAACGGTGCGTGCCCCGCGTTCGCCGCCGGCATGCCGACGAAATTCGACAAGGTGCACCTCACCGAGGAGTTCTCGCGCCACGCTGCGGCCGGAATGGCGGAGCTACTGGCCGAGAAGGGAATCGACCTCACGGGAGGCGGTGGCTCGGAGACGACGCAGGACACCTCTCCGCCCGACGAGGATGAGCCGCCGGCAGACGACCAATCGCCGGGCGGCGACGCATCAGCAGACAACGCAGCACAAGAGGAAGGCAACTGATGGCGGTCGTGGGAACATCGACGCCGCCCCCGGGACGCCCGCGCTCCGAGTCGCGCAGAAGCAGGGGGTCGGGCGGCACCCGTGCCGCCCAGCCGGCCCAGCGGTCGACGATGCGTCTCGATCTGCAGGGCCTGCGGGCGCTGGCGGTCGGGCTCGTCGTGGTCAACCACGCGTTCGAGTGGCCGGCCGGCGGGTTCGTCGGCGTCGACATCTTCTTCGTCATTTCGGGATTCTTGATGACGTCGGTTCTGCACCGCGAGTTCGAGCGCAACGGGCGCATCCGATTCCTCGCGTTCTATCGGCGCCGCGTCCGGAGGCTGATCCCCGCGTCGGTGGCGGTGCTGACGGCGACAGTGATCGGCGCCTGGGCGGTATTCACCTCCGGCCGGTTCATGTCGACCGTGTGGGACGCCGTAGCGTCGCTCTTCTTCGTGTCGAACTGGCGGTACGCGGCCGAGGCGACGGACTACTTCGCCCAGGGCGCCCAGACCTCCCCGCTGCAGCACTACTGGTCGCTCAGCCTCGAAGAGCAGTACTACCTGGTCTGGCCCGCGGCGATCCTCGTGATCGCTCTCGTGGTCGGCCGCACGCGGCGGCCGCGGGTGTTCGCGGCGCTGGTCACCCTGGCGATCACCGTGGCCCTGTTCTTCCTGTCGCTGCAGCTGACCCGGACCGACATCGGTGCGGCCTACTTCATCACGCCCGCGCGTCTCTGGGAGCTCTCCGTGGGCGCCACGGTCGCTCTGTGCATGCCCTGGTTCTCGGGGCTTCCGAGGGCGCTGCGCCCCGTCATCGCCCTGCTGGCATTGGCCGGCATGATCACTGCGAGCGTCATCACCCCGGCTGATCAGGGCTTTCCCGCACCGTGGGCGGCCGTCGCCGTCCTCAGCACGGCCGCCTTCATCGCCTTCCCATGGCAGCCGGAGCGATCATGGCTCAACCCGCTCGACAATCCATTCCTGAGCTATATCGGCGATATCTCGTACTCGCTCTATCTGTGGCACTTTCCGGCATTGATCCTGGTGACGGAACTCGCCCGTGGGACGCCGAGCTACGAGACTCCAATCCCCGCTCTCGAGTCCATCGCACTCTCGCTGGTGCTCGCCGCGCTGTCGTATCGCTTCATCGAAGAACCGGTTCGGCACTCGTCCTGGCTCGAACCGGCGAAGAAGGGTCGCGGCCGCTCCCGCCCGGTCGGCAAGCGGAGGCAGTCCATCGTGGTGGTGGCGGTGGCCGCCAGCGCCGCTGTCGCCGTCGTCGCGGCCCTCGTGGTCGACGGGTCCGCTCGTACCGGCACGACTGAGGCCGCCCCGCCGACCTCCGGCGGCGCCTCGCAGACACAGAACGCTGCATTGGATGCGGTCAAAGCCGAGGTGGTCGAAGCCTTGGGGGCGAAGGAGTGGCCTGAGCTCACGCCGTCGATGGACGCCGTCGTCGGCAAGTACGAGCACGATGACACGGCGATCGCCTGCGGTGGCGACAACTATCCAGGAGTCGACAAGTGCACGTGGGGTTCGCCTGACGCGAAGCTGACGCTGGCGATGGTCGGAGACTCCACCTCCATCGCGTACATCGCGATGATGCGGGCGATGGTGGACGCGTCGGACGGCCAGCTCCGGGTGACGTCGTTCGGGATGTTCGGTTGCCCGTTCGTCTCCGTGGCGACGCGTACCGGCGCCACGAACCTCGAGAAGGCATGCCCGGGGCGCAAGCTTCAGGCAATCGAGGGCATCTCCGCGCTCAAACCGGATGTGCTGTTCATCACGAACACCTACTATCCCTTCTCCGCCGTCGACGGCGGGATCATCACGCCGTCCGACTACGAGACCGTCATGAGGCCGTACGTCGATGAGGTCGCGCCGATTGTCGGCAAGCTCGTCTTCCTCCCGCCGCCTCCGGTCGAGAAGGAGATCAAGGAGTGCTATTCCCCGCGGGTCGCGCCGGCCGACTGCATCTCGACCGTTCCTGCACTGTGGGACGAACGCGGCAAGGTAGAGGAGCAGTTGGCGAAGAGCGTCAAGGGCGCCTGGGTCGACACGCGCGTCCTGTTCTGCGCCAAGTCGAAATGCCCTGCCTTCTCGGGCGGGTCACCGATCAAGTTCGACCTCGTGCACATGACCGATGAGTACGGGAAGCACATCGCACCCGCTATGCGTGAACTCCTCGCGCTCAGCGGGGTGCTCCCGGCTCTTGAGACGCCGAGCGAGGAGACGGCGGCCGCAGACGATGCCGCGCGGACGGCCCTGACGACCGAGCTCACCGATGCATTGGATGCGAAGGAGTGGCCGGAGATCACGCCGTCGATCGACTCGCAGGAGAATTCCGTTCGCAGCGCAGAATTCGACGCGTGTTCCACGCCCGTGTATCCCGGTGTCGACAAGTGCACGTGGGGCTCGCCCGACGCGACGACGACCATCGTGGTCGTCGGCGACTCGACTTCCGTCGGCTACCTCCCGCTGCTGCGCGAGCTCGTCGATGCGTCGAACGGCACGCTCAGGATGACCGCATTCGGCATGTACGGCTGCCCGTTCATCCCGATCTCGATCGACGCAGGAAACGCGGCGTACAAGAGCGAGTGTCCGAAACGCAGGGAGATGGCGATCGAGCAGATCGCCACCATGAAGCCGACGTTCGTGTTCGTCTCCAACCTCAACGGATACGTCCCCGCGCTCGACAGCGGCACGCTTCTATCGGTCGCGCAATACCGTGCGGGACTGGACGAGTACCTGAAGCGGATCGCGCCGAATACGGGCAAAGTGGTGATGTTCCAGTCGCCACCGGAAGACAAGGACATCCGGGACTGCTACACCCCGCGCAGCGCCCCATCGGCGTGCGTGTCGCGCGTCGGGTCGCGGTGGAAGGAGCTCGCCTCCGCAGAGAAGGCCGTGTCCGCTTCTGTCGGCGGCGTGTGGGTGGACACCCGCCCCCTGTTCTGCGTCAACGACAAGTGCCCCGCGTTCGCCGCAGGGATCACGGTGAAGTTCGACAAGACCCACATCACTGAGGCATGGTCGCGCCACATCGCGCCCGCAGCAGCCTCCCTGCTGGCCGATGCCGGGGTCGACCTGAGCGGTGGTGCCGCTGCGCCCTAGTCGGCCCCTGCGAACCAAGCGCCAGCAGTCCCTCTCACTCGGATTCGATGCGGAACGGTCCCGCCTCGGGACGTTTGGGAAGCACATGGTCCCCCGATGACTGGTGTCGGATGCGGCGAACTACCCAGGGCACGAGGTACTCGCGTGCCCACGAGAGGTCGTCTGCGCGGGCTCGGCGCCACGTGCGCGGTGGCAGCGGCTCCGGATCCAACGGCTGGAGGTCGTTTTCGACGTTCAGCGCCGCCAGCACCATTCGCGCGACGGTGTGGTGGCCGAGGGGCGCGAGGTGGAGGCGGTCCGGCGCCCACATGCGTTGGTCCTGGATCTCGGTGAGCGACCATTGGTCGGCCACGATCGCGTCGTAGCGGGCCGCGACCGCGCGGACGTTCTCGTTATAGATCGCGACCTTGCCGCGTATGCCGCGGAACACGGGGGAGAAGCCGACATCCACGCCGGTGAACACAACGACGGTGGCACCGTCGACGCTGAGGCGGCCGACCGCTTCGTCGAAGAGCGCCGCGATCTGGTCGGGGTCCGTTCCCGGGCGGATGACGTCGTTGCCTCCTGCTGAGATCGTGATGAGATCGGGCCGGAGCGCCACTGCGGGCTCCACCTGTTCGTCGAGGATCTGCTTGATGAGCTTGCCGCGCACGGCGAGGTTGGCGTAGGCGAAGTCGTCCGTCTGCGCGCTGAGAACCTCGGCGACGCGGTCGGCCCATCCGCGGTGGCGGCCGGGGCTCAGCGGCTCCGGGTCGCCGATCCCCTCGGTGAACGAGTCGCCCAGGGCGACGTAGCGGGACCACGGGTGCTGGGCTTCGACCATTCCTCCATTCTGCATCGTGGGCGTGCTGTCAGACGCCTCCGGTAGGTTTGATCCAAGTGGAGACGACAGCAGCACACCCGCCCGGCGAGAGCTCGCCAGGCGTCGGCGTACCCGCGGGCGTGGAGGGTCAGGCGCTGCCCGAAGCGAGCGCCGGTTCCCGCGCGGGCAGCTTCGCGGCCGAGCACCTGTCGCCCTCGTTCCCCGAGCGTGCGGCCTGGGGAACGGCGGGCAAGCTCCGCGCGTGGCAGGCCGAGGCGCTCGACGCCTACTTCGTGAATGAGCCGCGCGACTTCCTCGCGGCCGCCACGCCGGGAGCAGGCAAGACGACCTTCGCGCTTCGGCTCGCCACCGAGCTCCTCTCGCGTCGGATCGTCGAGCGCGTCACGGTCGTCGCCCCCACCGAGCACCTCAAACGCCAGTGGGCGGAGGCCGCGGCCCGCGTCGGCCTGCCGCTCGACCCGGACTTCCGCAATGCCGAGGGTCGCTACGCACGCCACTACAAGGGCGTCGCGGTCACGTACGCGCAGGTGGCGATGCGGCCGAGCCTCCACAAAGACATCACCGAGTCGTACCGCACGCTCGTCATCCTCGACGAGGTGCACCACGGCGGCGACGCGCTGAGCTGGGGCGATGGCATCCGCGACGCGTTCGAACGCGCGACCCGGCGGCTCTCGCTCACCGGAACGCCGTTCCGGTCCGACACCACGCCGATCCCGTTCGTCACCTATCTGCCCGATCGGCAGGGCATCCGCACCTCGCTCACCGACTACAACTACGGCTACGGCCGCGCATTGAGCGACGGTGTCGTTCGCCCGGTGATCTTCATGATCTACGCCGGTCACATGCGCTGGCGCACCAAGACCGGCGACGAGATGGAGGCCCGGCTCGGCGAGGGCAACACCAAAGACATCACCTCGCAGGCGTGGCGCACGGCGCTCGATCCTCGCGGCGAGTGGATCCCCGCTGTCCTCAGCGCAGCCGATCGGCGACTCACCGAGGTGCGCAACTCCATCCCGGATGCCGGGGGCCTGGTCATCGCCACCGATCACTACGCGGCGCGTGCCTACGCCGACATCCTGCAGCAGATCAGCGGCGAGGCGGTGACGGTCGTGCTCTCCGACGAGAAGGAGGCGAGCGACCGGATCGCCGAATTCTCGGCGGGGGAGTCGCGCTGGATGGTCGCGGTGCGCATGGTGTCCGAAGGCGTCGACGTGCCCCGCCTGGCGGTCGGCGTCTACGCGACCAGCGCCTCCACCCCGCTCTTCTTCGCGCAGGCGATCGGGCGTTTCGTGCGCGCGAGGCGCCGGGGTGAGACCGCGTCGGTGTTCCTTCCGAACGTGCCGACACTGATGGCCCTTGCGAACGCCCTCGAGCTCGAACGCGATCACGCGCTCGACCGGCCGTCGGAGGAGGGCGGCGAAGGCGACCTCTGGAATCCCGAGGACGCGATGATGGCCGAGGCGAACCGGGACGAGAGGGCGTCCGAGGCTCTGACCGAGCAGTTCGCGTTCGAAGCTCTCGGCTCAGAGGCGAACTTCGATCGCGTGGTCTACGACGGCCGCGAGTTCGGCGGCTTCGCCGTGCCCGGTTCCGACGAGGAGCTCGACTTCATCGGTCTGCCGGGCATCCTCGAGCCGGAGCAGGTGCACGACCTGCTGATGCAGCGGCAGCAGCGGCAATCGCGCCGGCACACCTCCCGCCCCGCCGCGGCGGAGGGGCACCCGCCCGCTCCGCTGCACCGCACGCTGAAGGAGCAGCGTCAGCTGCTCAACAGCCTCGTCGGCCTCTACTCGAAGAACTCGGGAGAGCCGCACGGGCTCATCCACGCCGAACTGCGCCGCGTCTGCGGTGGCCCGGCGGTGGCGCAGGCGAGCGTGTCGCAGCTGCAGGCCCGCATCGAGTGGCTCCGCAAACGGATCGGCCGGCACTAGCGGGCTGCACTGACGGGCGGTCGCGGCGGGGCGGTCGCGGCGGGCGGTCGCGGTGCGCGGCGCTAGATGACGCCCAGGGCGAGCATCGCGTCGGCGACGCGAACGAAGCCGGCGACGTTCGCGCCCAGCACATAGTCGCCCGGCGCGCCGTACTCCTCGGCGGTCTCGGCGCAACTGTCGTGGATGGAGTTCATGATCTCCGCGAGGCGCTGCTCGGCGTAGTCGAACGTCCAGGCGTCGCGTGAGGCGTTCTGCTGCATCTCCAGAGCCGAGGTGGCGACGCCGCCGGCGTTCGCCGCCTTGCCCGGAGCGAAGAGCACGCCGGCCGCGGTGAGCACGGCGACCGCTTCGGGCGTGCAGGGCATGTTCGCGCCCTCTACGACCGCGGCGACACCGCCCGCCACGAGGATCGCGGCGGCGCGCGCGTCGAGCTCGTTCTGGGTGGCGCACGGGAGCGCGACATCGATCCGGGTCTCCGTGGCGAGCGACCAGATGTCGCCTCCCGCACGGTAGTCGGCGCTCGGACGGCGCTCGGCGTAGGCGCTCAACCGGCCCCGCTCGACCTCCTTGATCTGCCGCAGCAGTCCGAGGTCGATGCCGCGGCTGTCGTAGACGACTCCGGAGGAGTCGGAGCAGGCCACCACCGTGCCGCCGAGCTGGTGCACCTTCTCGATGGCGTAGATCGCGACGTTGCCCGAGCCGGAGACCAGCGCGCGTGCGCCGTCGAAGTCACGACCGCGCGTCGCGAGCATCCGCTGGGCGAAGAAGACCGCGCCGTAACCCGTCGCCTCCGTGCGGACGAGGGACCCGCCCCAACCGACCCCCTTTCCGGTGAGAACGCCCGACTCGTAGCGGTTGGTGATGCGCTTGTACTGGCCGAACAGATACCCGATCTCGCGCCCACCGACGCCGATGTCGCCCGCCGGCACGTCGGTGTGCTCGCCCAGGTGACGGTAGAGCTCGGTCATGAACGACTGGCAGAAGCGCATCACCTCGGCGTCGGACTTGCCCTTCGGGTCGAAGTCGCTGCCGCCCTTGCCTCCGCCGATCGGGAGGCCGGTCAGCGCGTTCTTGAAGATCTGCTCGAAGCCGAGGAACTTGACCGTGCCGAGCGTGACGCTCGGGTGGAAGCGCAGGCCGCCCTTGTACGGTCCGAGCGCGGAGTTGAACTCCACCCGGAAGCCGCGGTTCACGCGCACGCGACCCGAGTCGTCCGTCCAGGGCACGCGGAAGATGAGCTGGCGCTCCGGCTCGGTCAGACGTTCGAGCACCGAGGCCTCCGCGTATCGCGGATGCGCGGCGATCACCGGCTCCAACGATCCGAACACCTCGCGTGCGGCCTGGTGGAACTCGGGTTCGCCGGCGTTGCGGCGGAGGACGTCGTGGAGGAGGGAGGACAGCACGGAGCTCAAGCGAGGCCTTTCGGGACGGGCACGGAATTCTGAGTGTACTCTCATGAAAACTGCGCGCCCGCTGTGTGGCGGAAGGCGAGAGGACGCCGCACGGTGAGGATCGGCTGTCCTTGCTGGCAGGGCCGCGCGCGCGTTCCTAGGCTGGGCGCATGAGCTCGGAGATCGTGAACGGACGGCATCCCGGCGAGCCCCACCGGGAGGGCCTCGCCCAGAGACTGAACTGGCTGCGGGCGGGAGTGCTCGGCGCCAATGACGGGATCGTATCCGTCGCGGCGGTCGTCGTCGGCGTCGCCGGCGCGACCAC
>NZ_JBVQSP010000007.1:96972-199192 GCF_055720965.1 Leifsonia sp. PARNA 1/14 | reverse complement strand
ACATCCGTGCCGGCGATCGTGACGGCCGGTCTCGCCGCCCTCGTCGGCGGCGCGATCTCGATGGCGCTCGGCGAGTACGTGTCGGTCAGCAGCCAGCGCGACAGCGAGCACGCGCTCATCGCGAAGGAGCGGCGCGAGCTCGCGGAAATGCCGGAGCAGGAGCTCGCCGAGCTGACCGGGCTCTACGAGGCGAAGGGCCTGAAACCCGAGACGGCCCGGCAGGTGGCGATCGAGCTCACCGAGCACGACGCCCTCGCCGCGCACCTCTCCGCCGAGCTCGGCATCGACCAGAACGACGTCGTGAGCCCCTGGCACGCCGCGTTCGCCTCGGCCATCGCCTTCACCATCGGCGGCATCCTCCCGATGCTGACCATCCTGACCCCACCCGACATCCGCATCCCGCTGACATTCGTCATCGTGCTCATCGCCCTCGCCATCACCGGGTACGTCGCCGCGTGGATCGGCGGCGCATCACGTGGGCGGGCGATGCTGCGAGTCGTCATCGGAGGGGCGCTGGCGCTCGCGGCGACGTTCGCGATCGGCGCGCTGCTCGGCACCACGGTGGGCTGAGCGCGGTCCTCTACGCTGGGCATCATCCGGGACGAGGGGGAGCGATGAAAGAGCAGGGCCGATGAAAGAGAAGGTCGAGATCGTCCGGGACTGGCTGCCCCGCTACACGGGCACGCCGCTGGAGGAGTTCGGCGAGCACATCCTGCTCACGAACTTCGGCGACTACGTCTATCGGTTCGCCGAGTGGTACGGCGCGGAGGTGCGCGGCACGGACCGGTCGATGCCGAACGCGACGGCCGACGGCATCACCATGATCAACTTCGGCATGGGCAGCCCGAATGCGGCGACCATCATGGACCTGCTGAGCGCTGTGAGCCCGAAGGCCGCGCTCTTCCTCGGCAAATGCGGCGGGGTCAAGAAGAAGAACAAGCTCGGGGATCTGGTGCTGCCGATCGCGGCCATCCGCGGGGAGGGCACGTCGAACGACTATCTGCCCCCGGAGGTGCCTGCGCTGCCCGCGTTCCAGCTCCAGCGCGGTGTCTCGACCACGATCCGCGACTTCGGCCACGACTACTGGACCGGCACGGTCTACACGACCAACCGCCGGGTCTGGGAGCACGACGACACCTTCAAGACCTACCTGCGGCAGACCCGCTGCATGGCGGTGGACATGGAGACGGCGACGGTGTTCGCAGCCGGCTTCGCCAACCACATCCCGAGCGGGGCCCTGCTGCTGGTGTCGGATCAGCCGATGATCCCGGAGGGCGTGAAGACCGCCGAAAGCGACCGCGGGGTGACCGCGCAGTTCGTCGAGCGGCACATCCGGATCGGCGTCGAGTCGCTGCGGCTCGTCCGCCGCAACGGGCGCAGCGTCCGTCACCTCCGCTTCGAGGACAACTAGCTGCGCCTCCAGCGTCAGTGGCCGGTGAGCGGGGCCATGGCGCGGGCGATGAGGGAGGAGCGGCCGGTGGCGCGCTCCTCGAGGTCGGCGCCCTCCATAGCGACGAGGCCCGCGTTCGCGCCGAGGAAGCGCAGTGGCTCGGGCTCCCAGCGCGGTGAGCGGTGGCCCACCCACGGCAGCGCGGTGAGGTCGGTGCGGCGGCCGGCGATGAGGTCGGCGAGGGTGCGCCCGGCGAGGTTCGTGGTGCTCAGCCCGTCGCCGACGTAGCCGCCGGCCCAGGCCTCCCGCGCGTCGTGGTCGAGGCCGACCGCGGCATGCCAGTCGCGCGGAACTCCCAGCGGACCGCCCCAGTGGTGGGTGATCCGCACGCCGGCGACGGCGGGGAACAACTCGCCGAGGGTGCGGACCAGGTGGTCGCGCACGCGTGGCGAGCGGTCGTAGGAGGTGTGGATGGCGCTTCCGAGGTGGTAACGCGCTCCCCGGCCGCCGAACGCGATGCGGTTGTCGGCGGTGCGCTGCCCGTAGACGATCAGGTGGCGGAAGTCGGCGAAGGTCTGGCCGTGCTCGATGCCGATCCGCTCCCACACCGCGTCGGAGAGCGGCTCGGTCGCGATCATCAGCGAGTAGAGCGGGAGGATGCGCCGGCCGACCTGGTTCAGCTGCGATCCATATCCCTCGGTGGCGTTCACCACCGTTCCGGCCGTGACCGTGCGCTCGACGCCCGCGGCGCGCACGCGGACGACTCCGTCGCGCCAGTCGACGACCTCCGTCTGCTCGGCGATCACGGCGCCTCGGCGCTCGACCGCACGGGCCATGCCGCGCACCAGCTTGGCCGGGTGCACACGCGCGCAGGCCGGTGTGATCGTGGCGGCCACGGCGTCGGGAACGCCGTACCGGGAACGCACCGTCTCGGTTCCGGCCAGCGTCACCCGGTCGACGCCGAACTCCTCGGATTCGGCGAACTCCGCCCGGGCCGCTGCAAGCTGGACGCGGTCGCGCGCGAACGTCACGGTACCTCCGCGGACGTAGTCGCAGTCGATGCCCTCGGTGGAGGCCACCCGGCCGACCTCGTCGACCGTATCGACCATCGCCTGCCGCTGGGCCACCGCGGCCTCGCGCCCGTAGCGGGCGGCGAGCGCGGACGCCGACCACGGGAACAGCGCTGAACACCAGCCGCCGTTGCGGCCTGAGGCGCCGAAGCCGGCCACCTCCCGCTCGAGCAGCAGGATGCGCAGACCCGGGTCGGCCTCCTGGAGGTAATAGGCGGTCCAGAGCCCGGTGAGGCCGGCGCCGACGATCGCGACGTCGACGGTCGCATCGTCCGCCAGGGCCGGTCGGGGCCGGAAGCCGTCCTCCGCTTCGGTGATCGAGTCGAACCAGTAGCCGACGCTGCGGTAGTCCACGACACTCCTTCGATTTCGGGCCCGAGAACGGAAGAGTCCGCGCCCCGCTCGGTGGTGCGGTGCGCGGACTCCTCCGGGTCGTGCCGGGTGCTGCTTACAGGTGGTTGCTCGCCTCGGTGAGCACCGACTCGAGGATCTGCCGGATCTCGACGAACTCGTCGGGGCCGATCGTGAGCGGCGGGGCGAGCTGGACGACGGGGTCGCCACGGTCGTCGGCGCGGCAGTAGAGGCCGGCGTCGAAGAGCGCCTTGGAGAGGAAGCCGCGCAGCAGGCGCTCCGACTCGTCGTCGTCGAAGGTCTCCTTCGTCGACTTGTCCTTCACCAGCTCGATGCCGAAGAAGTAGCCGTCGCCGCGCACGTCGCCGACGATCGGGAGGGCGAGGAGCTTCTCGAGCTCGGCGCGGAACAGCGGCGAGTTCTCGCGGACCCGCTCGTTGAGGCCCTCCTCTTCGAAGATGTCGAGGTTCTCCATGGCCACGGCCGCCGACACCGGGTGACCGCCGAAGGTGTAGCCGTGGTAGAACGACGTGTTGCCGTGCTTGAAGGGCTCGTAGATCTTGTCGCTGATGATCGTCGCCCCGATGGGGGAGTACCCGGAGGTCATCGCCTTGGCGCAGGTGATCATGTCGGGCACGTAGCCGTACTGGTCGCAGGCGAACATGTGGCCGATGCGTCCGAAGGCGCAGATGACCTCGTCGCTGACCAGCAGCACGTCGTACTTGTCGCAGATCTCGCGGACGCGCTGGAAGTAGCCGGGAGGCGGCGGGAAGCAACCGCCCGAGTTCTGCACCGGCTCGAGGAAGATCGCGGCGACGGTCTCCGGACCCTCGAACTGGATCATCTCCTCGATGCGGTTGGCCGCCCAGACGCCGAAGGCCTCGATGTCGTCGGTCGGGGCCCCCATCTCACCCGCGCGGTAGAAGTTCGTGTTCGGCACGCGGAAGCCTCCGGGCGTCAGCGGCTCGAACATCTCTTTCATGGCCGGGATGCCCGTGATCGCGAGCGCGCCCTGCGGGGTGCCGTGGTAGGCGACCGAGCGGGAGAGCACCTTGTGCTTGGTCGGGCGGCCCTGCAGCTTCCAGTAGTACTTGGCCAGCTTGAACGCAGTCTCGACCGCCTCGCCGCCTCCGGTGGAGAAGAAGACGCGGTTGAGGTCGCCCGGTGCGTAGTGCGCGAGACGGTCGGCGAGCTCGATCGCGTTGGGGTGGGCGTACGACCAGATCGGGAAGAAGGCGAGCTGCTCAGCCTGCTTCGCCGCGGCCTCCGCGAGGCGCTTGCGGCCGTGGCCCGCGTTCACCACGAACAGCCCGGAGAGGCCGTCGATGTAGCGCTTGCCGTGATCGTCCCAGATGTGGTGGCCCTCGCCGCGTGTGATGATGGGGACGCCGTGTCCCTCCTCCATCACCGACTGGCGCGCGAAGTGCATCCAGAGGTGGTCGCGTGCCTTCGCCTGCAGGTCTGCGTCATCGGGTGTGATGGGCTCGCCGAACGTTTCAACGGTTGTCGTCATGGTTATCGCGTTCCCCAGTTGTAGAACTGTTTGTGGAGTTTGAGGTACACGAACGTCTCGGTGGAGAGCACTCCCTCGAGCGTCCGGATCTCGGAGTTGAGCATCGTGATGAGGTCGAGGTCGTTCTCGCACACCACCTCGGCGAGGATGTCGTACGTCCCCGCCGTGAGGACGACGTAGTCCACCGCGGGCATCGCCGCGAGCTTGTCGGCGATCACCAGGGTGTCGCCGGTGACCCGGACGCCGATCATCGCCTGGCGGTAGAAGCCGAGCTGCATCGGATCGGTGACGGCCACGATCTGCATCACACCCGACTCGGTCAGCTTCTGCACGCGCTGACGCACCGCCGCCTCGCTGAGACCGACCGCTTTGCCGATCTCGGCGTACGACTTGCGACCGTCGACCTGCAGTTGCTCGATGATCGCTTTGGAGACGTCGTCGATGACCGCAGCCTTCGTGCCGTTCGTTGCCCGAGGGGAACTCATGGAGCGATTCTGTCAGTGGAGAAGCTGTCTAGCAAGCGAATCCGCACATTCCTGACCGATTGACCGACGAAATCAGTAGACTCCCGGGCATGAGTTCACAGCCGAACGCGCCGACGAGCACACCGACGGCCCCCGAACTGGCCAATTTCGTGAACGGCGCGCGCACCGACGCCCGCGGCAACGAGAGCATCGCCCTGATCGACCCGGCGACGGAGGACGTCTACGCCACGGCGCCGGTCTCCACGGTCGACGACGTCGCCGACGCGTACCGGGCGGCGCAGGAGGCGTTCGAGGTCTGGGGCCGCACCACGCCGGCGGAGCGGCAGCTCGCGCTGTTCCGGATCGCCGACGCCATGGAGGAGCGCGCGGAGGAGTTCGCGGACGCCGAGTCGCAGGACACCGGCAAGCCGCGCGGCACGCTCGTGGAGGACGAGATCCTGCTGTCGGTCGACCAGATCCGCTTCTTCGCCGGTGCCGCCCGCAACCTGGAGGGCCGGTCGGCCGGCGAGTACATGCCCGACCACACCTCGTTCATCCGTCGCGAGCCGATCGGCGTCGTCGGCCAGGTGACCCCGTGGAACTACCCGCTGAACATGGCGGTGTGGAAGTTCGCGCCCGCGCTGGCCGCCGGCAACACGACGGTGCTGAAGCCGTCGGACACCACCCCGCTCTCGACGTTGCTGCTGGCCGAGGTCGCCAGTGAGTTCCTCCCGGCCGGCGTGCTAAACGTCGTGCTCGGCGACCGGACGACCGGCGCGGCCATGATCGATCACCCGACCCCGCAGTTGGTGTCGATCACCGGGTCGGTGCGCGCCGGCATGGAGGTCGCCCGGGCCGCCTCTTTCGACCTCAAGCGCGTGCACCTCGAGCTCGGCGGCAAGGCTCCGGTGATCGTCTTCGACGACGCCGACATCCAGAAGGCGGTCGAGGGCATCGTCGCGGCCGGCTACTTCAACGCCGGCCAGGACTGCACCGCCGCCACCCGCCTCCTGGTGCAGGAAGGCGTGCACGACGAGTTCGTCGCCGCTCTCGCCCACTATGCACGCGAGAACGCCCGCACGGGTGCGCCGCGCGAGGAGGGCATCCTCTACGGCGCCCTCAACAACGCCGACCAGCTGGCCCAGGTGAGCGGTTTCGTCGACAGGCTGCCCGACCACGCGAACGTCGAGCTGGGCGGCCGTCGCCACGGCGACCGCGGCTACTTCTGGGAGGCGACGATCGTCTCCGGTCTGCGGCAGGACGACGAGGCGGTGCAGAACGAGATCTTCGGGCCGGTGCAGACCGTCCAGAGGTTCAGCGACGAGGCGGAGGCCCTGCGCTGGGCGAACGGGGTGCAGTACGGCCTCGCATCGTCCGTCTGGACGAAGGACCACGGCCGCGCCATGCGCTTCGCGAAGGGGCTCGACTTCGGCTGTGTCTGGATCAACACGCACATCCCGATCGTCGCCGAGATGCCTCACGGCGGTTTCAAGCACTCCGGCTACGGCAAGGACCTGTCGATGTACGGGTTCGAGGACTACACGCGCATCAAGCACGTGATGTCGTACATCGGGGAGTGATCTGCGCAGGCGGGGGCGGCGCACGAGCGTCTGCGCGATGCGCCCGGCCTCAGGACTCGCGGCGCGGGACGCCGAGCGGGTTGCCGTCGCGCAGCTCGGGCGGCAGCACGTCGTACGGCGCGTCCTGGTAGGCGATCGGGGTCAGCCAGCGACGGATCGCCGTCGCACCGACCGACGTGTGGATGCTCGCGGTGGTCGCCGGCCACGACCCGCCGTGGTGCTGCGCCCAGCCGATCGCGACACCGGTGGGCCAGCCGTCGAACAGCAGGCGTCCCGCGATCGGCGTCAGGGCGGCCGCCAGCGCTGCGACATCCTCACCGGCTCCGCGATGGATCGTCCCAGTGAGCGACGGCGGCAGCGCGGCGAGCACCGCGGGGAGGTCCTCGTCGCGGTAGGAGACGAGGACGGTCACGGGGCCGAACCGCTCCTGGAGGAATGTCTCCGGCTCCGCGAGGAACGCCGTCGCATCCGTCAGTACGACGGCCGGTACCGAGGCTCCCGGCTCGTCGCGGCCGAGCAGCACCGTCGCGCAGTCGTCGGCGCCGAACAGCTCGAGGGCGTCGACGTAGGCCGCGCTCATCCCGTCGGTCAGCTGACGGGAGGCCGGAGCCGAGCCGAGTGCGGCGGTCACGGCGTCGTCGACGCCCTCCCCGGACGGCGCGAACACGAGGCCGGGCTTGGTGCAGTACTGGCCTGCGTCGCGTGTGAACGAGCCGACGAGCCCGGCGGCGATGTCGGCGGCGCGCTCGCGGGCGGCGGCACGCGTGACGATCACCGGGTTGATGCTGCCGAGCTCGCCGTAGAACGGGATCGGATCCGGCCGGGAGGCCGCGAGGTCGAACAGGGCGCGGCCGCCGTGTTCCGACCCGGTGAAGCCGGCGGCGCGCACGGCGGGATGCTGCACGAGCGCGACACCGGCCTCCATGCCCTCGACGAGGGCGAACCAGCCGCGGGGGAGCACCCCGAGTGCGAGCTCCGCCGTGCGCCGCGACAGTCGTGGGTGGCCGGGATGCGCTTTGACCACCACCGGAGCGCCCGCGGCGAGCGCCGACGCGGTGTCGTTGCCGAGCACGGAGAACGCGAACGGGAAGTTGGACGACGTGTACACGGCGACCGGTCCGACCGGCCGCAGCATGCGGCGCAGGTCGGGCCGCGGCGGGATCAGCGTGGCGTCGGGGGAGTCGACCGTCGCCTCCAGGTATCCCCCCTCGCGCGCCACGCCGGCGAAGAACCGCAACTGAGCGGCGGTGCGGGTGACCTCGCCGTCGAGCCGCGCCTCCGACAGGTGCGTCTCCTCGGCCGCCAGCGCGACGAGGGAGGCCCGGTCGGCCTCCAGCGCGTCGGCGAGCGCGTCGAGCCAATCCGCGCGCTCCGCGCGAGTGGTCGGGAGGATCGCGGCGGAACCCGCGGCGGTGGCCGCCGCGTCGACGGTGACAGCGGGGGACGCGGGAGCGGTGCCGCCGGTGTCACCCATCAGAACGCCGCCAATCCGGTCAGCGCGCGCCCGAGCACGAGCGTGTGGATCTCGTCGGTGCCCTCATAGGTGCGCACCGACTCCAGGTTGGCCATGTGCCGCATCACCGGGAACGCGTCCGTGATGCCGTCCCCGCCCAGGATGGTGCGGGCCTCCCGCGCGATGGCGAGCGCCTCCCGGACGCTGTTGAGCTTGCCCACGCTGATCTGGGTCGGAGTCAGCCGGCCGGCCTCCTTGAGCCTGCCGAGGTGCAGGGCGAGCAGCATGCCCTTCTCGTACTCCACGAGCATGTCCGCGAGCTTCTGCTGGATCAACTGCGTCGCACCGATCGGGCGACCGAACACCTCGCGGGTCGTCGCACGCTCGATGGAGACCTCCAGGCAGGCCCGCGCGGCGCCCATCGCGCCCCAGACGATGCCGTAACGCGCCTCGTTGAGGCAGGAGAACGGACCGGAGAGGCCGCGCGCACCCGGCAGCATCGCCGATCCGGGAACCCGCACGTCGGAGAGCACGATGTCGCACTGCACCGACGCGCGCATCGACAGCTTGCCGTCGATCGGTGTCGCGGTGAAGCCCGGAGTCGTCGTCGGCACCACGAATCCCCGCACCCCGTCCTCCGTCGCAGCCCAGACCACGGCGACGTCGGCGAGGGACGCCAGCCCGATCCACCGCTTGGCGCCGGTGATCACCCAGTCGTCGCCGTCGCGGCGCGCGCGCGTGGTCATGGCCGCCGGGTCGCTGCCGCCCCGCGGCTCGGTGAGCGCGAAGCAGCCGATGCGCTCGCCGCGGGCCATCGGGGCGAGCCACTCGGTCTTCTGCTCGTCGGAGCCGAACTTCGAGATCGCGCTCATGGCCAGCGAACCTTGCACGGAGACGAAGGTCCGCCAGCCGCTGTCGACGGCCTCCAGTTCGTGGCAGACCAAGCCGTACGCGACCGCACCCGCTCCCGCGCAGCCGGGGTCCTTCAGGTGCATGCCGAGCACACCGAGGGCGCCCAGTTCGGCGACGAACTCCGCGCGGAAGTGCTTGTCCTCGAAGTCCTGGGCGATGACCGGGGCGATGCGGTCGCCGGCGAACCGCCGCGCGTCGTCGCGCCAGCGCAACTCGTCCGCGGTGAGGAGGTGGTCGATGCTGAACGCGTCGTCGAGAGCGGCAGAGGCGGAGGTCATGGAGCGGTCCTTTCGGTGCGGGCGGAGTCGGTGTCCGCCCACGCGGGGTCGTGCGCGCCGAGCAGCGGCGGCGGCGTGCGGTGCACGGCGGGGGCCGTGTCGAGGCGGATGGGATTCGCGGTCTGGCGGGAGGTCCGTCCGGTGGCCGGGTCGACGGTCGTCGTCACCGGGTCGAGGCCCAGCGCCTCCGCGAACGCGAAGGCCTCCGCGACGCTGTTGACGAGGCCGGAGGGCACCCGCGCCGCGCCGAGGTCGGCGACCCAGTCGGCCGCGTCGCGCCGGGCGAGCGCAGGCTGCAGGAGGTCGCGGAGCTCGTGACGGTTGCGCACGCGTTCCTCGTTGGTCGCGAACCGGGGATCGCCCGACAGCTCCGGGAGGCCGAGCGCGGCAGCGAAGGCCGCGAACTGGCGGTCGTTGCCCACGGCGACGACGAGTTCACGGTCGGCCGCGCGGAAGAGCTCGTACGGGGCGATGCTCGGGTGCGCGTTGCCCAGCCGGGCGGGCGAGCGGCCGGTGGCGAGCGTGCTCGACGCCTGGTTCGTGAGCGCTGCGAGCAGAGAGCCGAGGAGGTCGACGTCGACGCGCGAGCCGCGCCCGGTGCGGTCGCGCTCGCGCAGGGCGAGCAGGACGCCGGCGAGCGCGTTCTGGCCCGTGAGCACATCGACGAGCGCGACGCCCACCTTGCTCGGCTCGCCGTCGGCCGGCCCGGTGATGCTCATCAGGCCGCCGACGGCCTGCACGAGGAGGTCGTAGCCCGGGAGGTCGGCGCCGGCGTCGCGCCCGAAACCGGTGATCGAGCAGTAGACCAGTCGGGGATTGGCCCGGCGGAGGGACTGCTCGTCGAGCCCGAACCGCTCCATGACTCCCGGCCGGAAGTTCTCGACGACCACGTCGGCCGACTCGGCGAGCGAGCGGGCGGCGCCGAGTCCCTCCGGCGTGGTCAGGTCGCATACGACGGAGCGCTTGTTGCGGTTGACCGCGCCGAAATACGTGGACTCGCCCGCGTCGTCGACCGGGGGACGCCACGCCCGGGTGTCGTCGCCGGCCGGGCTCTCGACCTTGACGACGTCGGCGCCGAAGTCGGCGAGCATCATCGTGGCGTAGGGTCCGGCCAGCACACGGGAGAAGTCGGCGACGCGCACTCCGGACAGGACGCCGTCGGTCATGGTTCGCTCCTTCGCTCGCACGGCCGGTCCGACCCGCGACCGCGGGGTACCGCCGAATTCATCCTATACCGAATGATTAGGGCGAGTTATCGTGGTGGGGTGACCACCTCCACACGGGATGCTGCCCGAACGACGCGGCCGGCGCCAGGTGCGCGCGACGCAGTGTTCGCGCAGCTCTCGGATGCCGGGCGGGCCGAGCAGGTGGCACGCCGGCTGGCCGACGCGATCGTACTCGGCGTGCTCACGCCGGGGGAGCGGCTGCCCAGCGAGGCCGACCTGGCGAAGCGGTTCGGCGTCGCGCTCATCACCGCGCGAGAGGGCCTCGGGATGCTGCGGGAGGCCGGGCTGGTGGAGACCCGCCGCGGCCGGGACGGCGGCAGCTTCGTCGTGCACCCCGGCGACGCCGAAGAGACGATGCTGGCGACGCGGCTCCGCAGTCTCTCGCAGGTGGAGCTCAGCGACCTCGCCGTCTACGTCACGGCGATCGCGGCCGGATGCGCCGACCGGGCGGCCGAGCGTTCGACGCCGGCCGATGACGCCCGGCTGGCCGCCTGGCTCGCTGCGGCCGACTTCGGCGAGCCGGCGGAGGCCCGCCGGAGCGCGGGCGGCTTCCTCCTGGAGCTGGCGGTGCTCAGTCAGTCGACGCGGCTGGTTCGCGAGCAGATCCGGCTGCAGGCGGAATTCGGCCCGTTGCTGTGGCTCGGGATGCGCGACCCCGCCCTGCGTCAGGGGACGGCGGCCTCCGTGCGGGTGATCGCCGAGGCCGTGGCTGCGAGCGATGCCGGGTCCGCGCGCGCGGAGGTCACCGCGCAGCTGGGACGGTCGGCGCGCTGGCTGCTGGCCGCGAAGGCGCGGATCGAGACAGGAGGGACGATCGATGGCTGAAGTCGTCGTCGCCGAACGGAGCGCGCAGCTCGCCGTCGCCGCCGAACGCGTGAGCACCCTCTTCGAGCAGCTCCAGCGGCGCCTCGCCGACTGGCGGGACGCGATCCTCACCGATCAGGGGGCCGACGGGATGCCCGCTGCCGTACTCGACGACCGCGTCGAGCGGCTGGTCGTGCCCGCGCTGCGCGAGGACGATCCTGTGCTCGTCGGCGCCGGATTCGTCGCCGCGCCGGAGTTCACGGGAGGCGACGACCTCCACTTCGCCTGGTGGCTCGGCCCGCTCGACGACAACCCGCTGACCGGCGCGACGACCGAGCCGAGCCGGCTGGATCTGGCCTCCCGGTCGTACTCGGACTACCTGCGCGACTTCCGCTCGCTCGAGTGGTACAGCGTCCCGCGCTCGACCCACCGGACGCACATCACCGGGCCGTACGTCGACCACCTCTGCGCCTGCGACTACATCGTCACGGTCACTGCGCCGGTCGAGCGCGACGACCGGATGCTCGGAGTGGTCGGCGTGGACGTCTACGTCCGACGGCTGGAGCGGGAGCTGCTGCCCGCGATGCTGGCCGTCGGGCACCCGGTCATCCTGGTCAACGAGTGGGGACGCGTGATGGTGTCGACCGATCCGTCGGTGCTCGTCGGTGCTGTCGCGGAGGCCCCGGAGGGCGACCTGGACGGCGTCGTACGATGCGTCGGAACGCCGTTCCGGCTGGTCGTCACCGCGCAGCCCGGCTGAACCGGCGACTACACTCGTTGCGTACGTCACGTCCCACATCGGGGAACATCCCCCGGTCCGTCGCAGACCAGGAGGAACCCGAGTGGCTCCCGGCTTCACGCGGTACGCACCGACCGGCGGCCCCTCGCGCTGGCTGCTGATCGCGGGTCGGCGCTTCGTCGCCTGCGTCGAGAGCACGGCCGCCGACAGTATCGTCGACGCGGTCTGGTGGCTGGCCGACTCCGATCTCGCGACGATCGAGTCGGTCGTCGGCGCCTTCCCGCTGGCCGGTCCGGACAGCGTGCGCTCGTTCGCGGTTGCGGAGCTCGGCGAGCCGAACGCGCAAGGCGAGATCGTCGTGACCGCGGTGGTCCGCGGGTCCGCCGTCCTCGACGTCTTCTCTGTCGGCGGCGCCCGGCGGTTCGGGTCCGGAGGCGTGCAGCCGTGGGTCCTCGCAGAGTTCCGCAACGTGACCGGCCTCGTGCTCGGCGGGGACGACCTGGTGACCGGTCCGGTCGCCCGTCTCGCGGTCGGCTCCCTCCCGATCGGTCTCGGCGTGGTAGACGGCGAGCTGCTGACGTGGTCGAGCAACCCGATCGAGCGGGTCGAGCGCACCGCCGAGCGCGCCGAGCCGGGCAGCGCCGGCCGCCCCGGCGCCGGCAGTCCGGCCGCCGACGAAACGATCATCCGCGACCGGCCCCAGAGCTCCAGTCTGTTCTCCCGTCACGACGCACCGGCCGAACTCGGGGAGTCGCCGGAGGCGGACCCCGTGGCCCAGCGGGTTCCCGTCGCCCACGAGCTGCCCGGCGCGATCGACATCGAGGAGCCGGGGACGGCTACGGAGCAACCGCAGCCGGACGGCTCGCGCGACACGCCCGGTGCCCGCAGCGGCTCCACGATGTCCGCACTCCAGCCGGAGGACGAGCCCGTCGAGCAGGCGCCGGAGCCCCTGCACTTCGCCGTGCGCGTCGGACCGGGGGACAGCATCGACCTGGACACGCCGATCCTGGTGGGCCGCCGGCCCGCGCTGCCCCGGGTGGAGTCCGGCATCCTCCCGCGCCTGATCACCGTGCCCTCGCCAGAGCAGGAGGTCTCCTCGACTCATCTGCGCATCGAGCGATCGGGGGACGCCGTGGTCGTGACCGACCTCCGCTCGACCAATGGCACCGTGGTCGTCCGCCCGGGCGGCGCCTCCGCGCGCCTGCGGCCCGGCGAGTCGACGGTCGTGCTGCCGGGCACCGTTGTGCGGATCGGCGACGGTAATATCATCGAGATCACCGCCGTCCCGGCCGACGGCCCGCAGGGCTCACCTCGGTCGGCGTCGGAGGCGGACCGTCGAGAAGAAGGACGCGAGTGACCCAGATCGGTCGCACCAACCGTCGCCACACCGTGGTGGTCCCGGGAGGTGCCGATGCGCGCATCAGCCTCGGCTGGGCGGCGCTCAGCGACACCGGTTACCGGCGTAGCGTCAACGAGGACAGCCTCCTCGCCCGCTCGCCGATCTTCGCGGTCGCCGACGGCATGGGAGGGCACACGGCGGGCGACTTCGCCAGCACCGCGGTCGTGACGCGGCTGGCCGAGAAGGTCCGCACCGACTTCGTGACGGAGGCGTCGCTGACCGACGCGTTACGCGACGCGGTGGGGGACATGACCCGCGGCGTCGGCCAGACGGACCTGGGCACCGGCACGACCGTGACCGGTATCGCGCTCACCTTGGTGGACGGCGCGCCGTACTGGCTCGTCTTCAACATCGGCGACTCGCGCGTCTACAGCTTCCGCGACGGAACGCTCGAACAGCTGACCGTCGACCATTCGATCGTGCAGGAGCTTCTCGACGCGGGTGCGATCACCCCCGAGGAGGCCGAGGTCCACCCGCACAGCAACGTCATCACCCGCGCCGTCGGGTTCAACGAGGACCCGGTGCCGGACTACTTCCTCTTCCCGATCGTGGCGGGCTCCCGGTTGCTGGTCTGCTCGGACGGTCTGACCAAGGAGCTCACCGAGCACGGCATCCGGTACTTCCTCGGCGAGGGCAGCTCTCCGCTCGACGCCGCGCAGCAGCTGATGGACGCCGCGCTCGGCAACGGAGGCCGCGACAACGTGACGGTGGTGGTCGTCGACGTGCTGGCGACTCCGGAGAGCGGCGTGCATCGTGAGGGCTTCCCGCGGCGGGCGGCACGGCGGCATTGAGGTGCCGCGCGGCGGCGCCGACCGGCGCTCGCGCGAGACTCCTCCACAGGCGCGACGGCGCGCCGAATTGCCCCCCGAGTTGGGGGTAATCGAGTTGTCCCCAGTGCGGGTCCCGGCTCCCTGAGGGCCTCCGCCTGCTGCCTACAATTGGGAAACGCCTTCGCCGCCGCGATCGCGTTCGGCCGACGACAGGAGGAGCTGCTTGGCTCGGCGCTTGCCCTCACAGCCGCCGAACCTGCCTGGCTTCTCCTACGTCAGGGTGCTCGGTTCGGGCGGGTTCGCCGACGTGTTCCTGTACGAGCAGAACATGCCGCGCCGACAGGTCGCGGTCAAGGTCATGCTCGCCGAGGTCGTCACGAGCCAGGTGAAGCAGATGTTCCAGGCCGAGGCCAACCTGATGGCCCAGCTCAGTACGCACCCGTCGATCCTGACGGTCTATCAGGCGAGCGTCTCGGCCGACGGCCGCCCGTATCTCGTGATGGAGCTCTGTTCGTCGGCGATCGGCCAGCGTTACCGTTCCGACCCGCTGCCGGTGCCCGAGGTGCTGAGCATCGGCGTCCGAATCGCGAGCGCTGTCGAGACGGCGCACCGGGCGGGCGTGCTGCACCGCGATATCAAGCCGTCGAACATCCTCACGACGGCGTACGGCCATCCGGTGTTGAGCGATTTCGGCATCGCCGCGACCCTCAGCGAGGCCGACGTCACCGAGGCGATCGGGCTGTCGATCCCGTGGTCGGCGCCCGAGGTGCTGCTCGACGAGACCAGCGGCACGATCGCGAGCGAGGTCTGGTCCCTCGGCGCGACGATCTACTCGCTGCTGGCCGGCAGGTCGCCCTTCGAGCACCCGGGTAAAGAGAACACCTCCGCCGAGCTGATCCAGCGCATCACCAAGGGCCGCCCTCAGCCCATCGGCCGGGCAGACGTGCCGCCGCGACTCGAGCAGATCCTGATGCGCTCGATGTCGCGCAAGCCGTCGGCGCGTCAGCGCAGCGCGCTCGAGCTGATCCGCGAGTTGCAGTCGGTGGAGGCCGAGCTCGGCCTGCCGCAGACGCCCATCGAGGTCGCCATGGACGACTGGGCCCTCGCCACGGCCGACGACCCGGAGGAACGCACCAGGGTCAAGGGCGTCGTCGCCGTCGATCCCGGCTCCGTGCGCCGGCGACGCAGGGCGCCGCCCGTCGCCGCGACGACATCGCGCGCACCGACGCGCACCATGGTGCGCGAGAGCATCGGCAGCTCCCCGACTTCGCCACCGGCCGCGCCGTCGCGGGTGTCCCGAGCGCTCATCGCATCGTTGGTCGCGTGCGCGCTGCTGGTCGTGGTGCTCGGCGTGACCGCTGCGGTGGTGCTGGTGCGTGCGGGCGCCGCGAACGACATCCCGACCGTCCGCGACCTCAGCGGGCGTGTCGCCGAGGGAACCATCGTCTTCAGCTGGACGGATCCGGGCATCGAGAGCAGCGACAGCTACCAGGTCACCGTCGACGACCAGCCGCCGAGCAGCCAACGCGCGACCGAGTTCCGCGTCGACGCGAAGCCGGGCCAGACCGTGTGCGTGACCGTCACCGTGAACCGCGACGGCAAGACGGGATCGCCGAGCGGGCAGAAGTGCGTGCAGAGGACCGCATCGCCATGATCCGGTCGTGGCTGCTCGCCCACAAGTCGATCGCCGCGACGGCGGTCAGCGGAACGGTCGTCGCCGCTCTGGTGACGACGCTCGCCGTGGTGTCCGGAGGCTACAGTGCGCAGCACCTCCAGCTCAACGACGCGGCGGTGTGGGTGGCCAACGACACGAAGAAGGCGCTGGGCCGGGCCAACACCGAGATCGACGCGCTGAACTCGATCGTGGCGGGCACCGGAGAGGCGCTCGACGTCGTGCAGGACGGCGAGAACGTGCTGCTGCTCGACAAGGAGGCGAACACCGCGGCGGTCGTCGACCCCGCGACGGCCGAGGCGGGCAAGTCGGTGGCGCTGCCGCCGCGATCGCCGCAGGTGGCGGTCTCCGGAGACCACGTCGCGATGCTGTCCCAGACGACCGGCCAGCTGTGGCTGACGTCGGTCGGCCAGCTCGAGCAGTTCAACTCGGGGTCGGCCGCGACGATGGACCTCGGCGGCCGCGCGGTCGCAGCGATGGACCCGTCCGGCGTGCTGTTCGCCTACCAGCCGGGCACGCGGAACCTGGTGCGCGTCGACCTCGGCGGAGAGCAACCGGCCAGCTCGACCGAGAAAGTGCCCTCCCGAGGCGACGGCACGCACGTCCAGCTCACATCGGCAGGCGGGCGCTGGGCGATGTTCGACCCCGACGAGAAGACCCTGTGGACCTCCGCCGGCGCCGTGAGCCTGTCGCGGGCGCTCGGCGACGACACCGACGCGATGCTGCAGGAGCCGTCTGCCGACGGCACCGCGGTCTGGATCTCCACGTCGTCCGGGCTCGTCCGCGTGCCGCTCGACGGCTCGGCTCCGACGCGGGTGCTCGGCACCGTATCAGGGGCGCCCGCTGCTCCGGTCGCGGTTGCCGGTTGCGTCTATGCGGCCTGGAACTCGGGCGCCACGTGGCGCAGCTGCACCGCGTCGGCAGCGGGGACGCGTAGCACGCTGAGCCAGGTGCCCGCGAACGCCGTACTGTCGTTCCGCGTGAACCGCGACCGCGTCGTGCTCAACGACGCGCGCTCGGGCGTGTCGTGGGCGGTCCAGTCGGGCAACGCACGGATCGACAACTGGGACGAGCTGGTCTCCAAGAAGACCACTCAGGAGCTCGTGGACCAGTCCAAGCAGGACACGACCCCGCAGTACGAGAAGCAGGAGCAGCCTCCCGTCGCCGTCGACGACCAGTTCGGCGCGCGACCCGGACGCGTCACCCCGCTCCCGGTCCTGCTCAACGACTACGATCCGAACGGCGACGTGCTGACGATCGACTCGTTCACCGCCATCCCCGCCGACCAGGGGACCGTCCAGCTGACGAACTCCGACCAGCAGCTGCAGATCGCGCTGCCGGCGACGGCGAGCGGTTCCATCGCGCTCGACTACACCATCTCCGACGGGCGCGGAGGCACCGCGACCGCCCACGTGACAGTGGCGGTCCGCACGCCGAACGAGAATGCGCCTCCGGTCTGCGTGCGCACGGCCAAGGCGGTCGTGCAGGCTGGCGGCCGGGTCACCACCTCCGTCCTCGGCGACTGCTACGACCCCGACGGGGACCCGTTCTTCCTGTCGAGCGCCGCGATTCCCGCCCCCGACACCGTGACCTTCACGCCGCAGGGCCAGGTCGCCTACTCCGACCACGGCACGGGAGGCGGGCTCAAGGACGTCGCCCTGGCGCTCTCCGACGGGCGTGCCGAGGGCACAGGGCAGTTGGCCGTCACCGTCCAACCGCCGGGCCAGGTGCCGATCATCGCCGACCCGTTCGCCGTGGTGACTTACCAGGGCCAGGAGACGACGGTCCGGCCGCTCGACCACGCGCGCGGCGGCAGCGGGGTCGTCCGCCTGAGCACAGTGCCCTCCAAGGCGGACGCCACGATCACGCCGGACTATCAGGGCGGCACGTTCCGCTTCGAGTCGGACCAGGCCGGAACCCACAACATCGAGTACTCGGTGACCGACGGCGTCGTCACGACGACGGGCACCGTGCGCATCGAGGTGAAGGCTCCTCCGGGAGCCAAGACCACGCCGATCGCGGTGCCGCACACGGCCTTCATCCGCGAGCAGTCGACGCAAGACGTCGACGTGCTGTCGACCGACATCGAGCCGTCCGGTGGCGTGCTGCTGGTGACCGGCGTCACCGACCCCGCCGTGTCGACCGGCATCAAGGTCCAGGTGCTCCAGCAGCGCACACTGCGCGTCTCGTTGACGCGGCCGCTCACCGAGCCTGTCGACTTCCATTACCGGCTGAGCAATGGTCTCGCGGACACCGAGGGCACGGTCACGGTCGTCCAGCTTCCTCCGCTCACCGTCCATCAGCCGCCGATCGCCGTACCCGACTCGGTGGCCGTGCGGGTGAACGATGTCGTCGACATCCCCGTACTGGCCAACGACGTGCAACCCGACGGCGACAAACTGACCCTCGACCCGACGCTCGCGACGCCGCTCCCCGCCGGGGCCGGCCTGCTCTTCGCGAGCGGCGACCACCTGCGCTACCTCGCGCCCTCCAAGCCGGGAAACTTCACGGCGGCCTACCGCGTCTTCGGAGCGGACGGCCAGTGGGCCACAGCCGAGGTGAGCGTCGCCGTGCGCGAGCGCGATGTCGCGACCAACAACCCGCCGGTGCCGAAGACCGTCACATCGCGCGTGCTCGCCGGCGACACGGTTCGGATCACGATCCCGCTGTCAGGAATCGACCCGGACGGCGACTCGGTGCAGTTCATCGGTCAAGAGACCAACCCGCAGAAGGGCGCCGTCGTGGCCTCGGGCAGCGACTGGATGGACTTCCAGGCGGGGGAGTACGCGGCGGGGACGGACACCTTCACCTATGCCGTGGTCGATGCCCTCGGCGCCCGTGCCACCGGCACCGTCCGCGTCGGGATCGCGCCGCGCGTCGACGGCGCGCGGAACCCCGTCGCCGTCGAGGACGACGTGACGACTCGACCGGGGCGGACCCTCAGCGTCCAGGTGCTCGCGAACGACTCCGACCCGGACGGCAGCCCGCTGAGCGTGACGGCTGTCACCTCGCTCGACGGCAAGGCCAAGGCGAAGATCCAGGGCGACATCGTCGTGGTGACGGCCCCGCAGCAGGAGGGCGCTTTCGGCTTCCTTTACACGATCCAGAACGAGCGTGGCGGCACCAGCCAGGCGTTCCTGCGGGTGACGGTTGCCAAGAATGCGCCGCCGGCGCGCCCGGTGGTGACCGACACGGTGCTCGGCCTGTCCGACATCCTGGGCCGCACCACTGTCGACGTGAACGCCCTGTCGAACGTCTTCTTCGCCGATGGACCCGTCGGGTCGCTGAAGCTGTCGATCGTGCCCGGATACGGGAACACCGCAGAGGTGACCTCGGACAAGCGCATCCGCGTCACGATCACGGCGAAGAGCCAGATCATCCCCTTCAAGGTCGCCAACCCCGACGACGAGTCGTACATCGGCTACGGCTTCGTGCGGCTTCCCGGCTACGACGACGCCCTTCCGCAGCTCAAGCGCGGTGCGCCCAAGCTCTCGGTGGTCAGCGAGAAGACGCTGACCATCCACCTCAACGACTACATCGTGGCGGTCGGCGGCCGCAAGGTGAAGCTGACCGACGCGGCGACGGTGCGGGCGACCCACGCCAATGGCGACGACCTGGTGGTCAGCTCCGACACCCTCCAGTACACCTCGTCGAACCGCTACTTCGGCCCGGCGAGCATCTCGTTCCAGGTGACGGACGGCAGCAGCGCGAACGATCCGAACGGGAACGTCGCCACCATCGTGCTCCCGATCGACGTCACTCCCCGCGAGAACCAGCCTCCGGCGTTCACCGGGGCCCTGATCGACTTCGAACCGGGCCAGTCGAAGACGGTCGATCTCACCAAGCTCACGAGCTACCCGTATGCGAAAGACCAGTCCGAGCTCCAGTACACGATCCAGGAGCCGCGACCGGACGGCGTCTCGCTGTCGCTCTCGGGCCAGAAGCTCACGATCGCGGCCGGGGCCGGCGTCCAGAAGGGGACTTCCCCCTCGATCTCCATCGGGGTGAAGGACGCCGTGAACGCGGGACAGGCCGGCCGCATCGACCTCAACATCGTGCCGTCGACCCGTCCGCTGGCGAGCCCGCAACCGGATCGGGTCATCGCGCCTCGCGGGCAGACGACGACGGTGGATGTGCTCGCCAACGACGCCGCCACCAACCCGTTCCCGAACAAGCCGCTGCGGGTCCTTGCGGTCCGAGGGCTCGGCGGGGCGCTCCCGTCCGGTGTGTCGATCACGCCGAGCTCCGACAACTCGGTCCTGCAGATCTCGGTGTCGAGCACGGCCGCTCCGGCCGACACCACGCTGCAGTACGAGGTCGCCGACGCGACGAACGACCCGGACCGCTACACCTGGGGCACGGTCACCGTGTCGGTGCAAGACCGTCCGGCTCCCGTCTCGAACGTCCAGATCTCGGCCATCGGCGACCGCAGCCTCACGCTCAGCTGGACGCCGGGGGCGTTCAACAACTCGCCGATCACCGGGTTCGAGGTCACGATGAGCAGCGCGGCCTCCGGTGCGGTGCTCAGCACGACGCAGTGCACGACGACCGTGTGCGCGATCACGACACCGGGCAACGGCACCAGCAACGCCGTCGTGCTCTCGGTGCGCGCACGCAACGCCCTCGGCCTGTCCGACCCGACGGCCTATGTGGAGCCCGCGTGGTCCGACGTCGTGCCGAACGCGCCGGCGAACGTCAGTTCGAGCCCGTTGAACAACGGCCTCCGGATCACCTGGAACCGGCCCGCGGACGCACCGGGGGCGAGCCCGATCAGCTCCTATCTGGTCACGGTCGGCGGCATCACCAACGCCCTGCAGGTGTCGGCCTCAGACAGCGGGAGCTATGCGCTCAATGTGACCGATGCCTCCATCGCCAACGGAGTGTCGATCGGCTTCACGGTGGCGAGTCGCAACGACTTCTATCAGGGCCGTACGACCTGGAACCAGACAGCGGGCAGCGGTGTGCCGGCCGGAGCGCCCGTGCTGACGGGAACGGCGCCGGTCGCGACGCCGAACAACGCCGACGGCTCCAGCGCCACCCTCACCTGGTCGAACGTGTTCGGCGCGAACGGCAAGGCGATCACCGACTACTACGCTGCTGTCTTCCAGGGTGGCGCGCAGCCGGGCTGCAGCGTGAGCGGAGTGGAGTCGGGGCAGCCCGTCCTCCAGGTGGACCCGACGTCGTCGACGTTCAAGCACGTTCAGGGCGACCCGGTGACGTTCACGGGGCTCAGTGCCAATCAGAGTTACAACTTCGTCGTCTACGCCTACAACGGGCAGGGATGCACGCAGAGCGCCATCGTCTCGGCGACGCAGCGGCTGCAGCCGGGAGCGGTCCGGAACGTGGCGATCACCGGGCCGGTGCAGAACCTGGTGAACACGTGGGACTTCCAGGCCTCGGTCGACTACCAGAACGGAAGCGGCTCGAGCCCGATCGTCAACTACCAGCTGCTCGGAGACGACGGCGCCGTCGTCGACAGCGGCCAGCTGAACGGCACGAGCGGGATGGTAGCGGGAGGCAACGGCGCCCACTACGGGATGAACCTCACGCTGAACATCACCAGCATCTGCGAGACCTATCCGGACGGGATGCAGCTCTGCACGGCGCAGGACTCCCGCACGCCCATGGGCGTGGCCGTGAGCACCGCGATCGAAGGTGCCCGCTACGACGCGGCGACGAGCGTGTTCAGCTGGACGGGCTGGCCGACCGGACCGGGATACACGCTCGTCACGTATCGCTGCGAGAACGGGCCGCAGGCCCCGATGCCGCCCGCCGGTCAGACCGCCACGTGCCAGGCGCCGCCCGGCGCCGTGAACCCCTCGCTCACCGTCACCGTCCGAGTGGGAGGCGACACGTACTCCACCCCGTATCCGGCCTCAGGCATGCAATGAGCGACGACCGGCATACTGAGGACGGCGCGCGCACGAGCGCGGCGCTGCTCACGCACCCCGAGAGAGGCCACAGCATGACGATGACCCCCGAGCAGGCCGGCTGGTTCTCGGGCGTGTTCGACCGCCTCGTGCAGAACATCGACCGCGTCCTCCTCGGCAAGTCGCACGTCATCCGGCTCGCGCTCACCGCACTGCTGAGCGAGGGACATCTGCTGCTGGAGGACTACCCCGGCACCGGTAAGACATCGCTCGCGCGGGCGATGGCCGAGAGCGTGCGGGGCACGACGAACCGCGTCCAGTTCACGCCGGATCTGCTGCCGGGCGACATCACCGGCGTGAACATCTACGACCAGCGCACCGGCGCGTTCGAGTTCCACCGCGGGCCGGTGTTCGCCAACATCGTCCTCGCCGACGAGATCAACCGCGCCTCGCCCAAGACTCAGTCCGCCCTCCTGGAGGTGATGGAGGAGCAGCAGGTCACCGTCGACGGCGTCCGTCATCCGGTCGGCGAGCCGTTCATGGTGATCGCCACGCAGAACCCGATCGAGCAGGCGGGCACCTACCGGCTTCCCGAGGCGCAGCTCGACCGCTTCCTGATGAAGGCCTCGATCGGCTACCCCGACCATGAGGCGACGCTGCGCATCCTCGAGGGCGCGGAACGCCGGGCGCACGAGATCGTCGTACCGGAGGTGATCTCTGCCGAGACGGTGGTCGAGATGGCGGACATGGCCCGGGGCGTGCACGTGGACCCGTCGATCAACGACTACGTCTCCCGGCTGGTCGACGCCAGCCGCACGGCCGACGAGATCCGCCTCGGCGTCAGCGTCCGCGGGGCGCTCGCGCTGGTCCGCGCAGCGAAGACGCTCGCCGCGTCCCACGGCCGCTATTACGTCACCCCGGACGATGTGAAGGCATTGGCCGAGCCGGTGCTCGCGCACCGTCTGGTGCTCGACCCCGAGGCGGAGTTCGAGGGCGTCACGGCCTCCAGCGTGGTCGGCCAGCTGCTGATCGAGGTGCACCCGCCGAGCGATCGGGCCGCCGTGTGACCAGTACCGTCACCCGCACCCAGGTCGAGCTCACCAACGCGCGCGCCCGTATCGTCGGCGAGCGCGACGGGCTGCTCGCCGACGCGATCGTCTGGGTCGTCCGGACGAGCGCGAGCGTCGGTCGCGCCGTGGCGTCGGCCACGCGGGCCCTGGGGGCCGTGATCACTCCGCTCGGCTGGTCGATGCTGGTCGTGACGGTGCTCGCGGTCGTGGCGGGTTACCTGCTGGGCTGGACCGAGGCCGTGGTCGCGGGCTGGGCGGCAGCAGCTCTGCTCCTTATCGCGTCGCTCTACTTGGTGGGCCGTATCGCCTATGACGTGGGTCTCACGCTTCCCACCAATCGCGTCGTCGTCGGTGACCGCGCCCCGGGCGAGGTCACGGTCCGCAACCCCACGCGACGGCGTCTGCCCGGCGTGCGGGTCGAGGTGCCGGTCGGTGCCGGTCTCGCCGAGTTCGCCGCTCCGGCGCTGGTGAGCGGCGACGAGCACTCCGACGTCTTCGTCGTGCCCACGAGCAGGCGCGGCATCGTCCCGATCGGCCCGGTCCGCACCGTCCGTGCCGACCCGATCGGGCTGCTGCGGCGCGAGATGGTCTGGGCCGACTCGCTCGACCTCTTCGTGCACCCCCGCATCATCGCCATCCCGAGCATGAGCACCGGTTTCGTGCGCGACCTGGAGGGGGCGCCGACGCGTGACCTGACCCAGAGCGACGTCGCATTCCACGCGCTGCGCGAGTACATGCCGGGAGACGAGCGCCGCAACATCCACTGGAAGAGCACGGCCAAGACCGGCAGCTACATGGTGCGCCAATTCGAGGAGACGCGGCGCAGCCACCTGCTCGTCGCGCTCAGTCTCTCCGAGGCCGACTACGCCACCGAGGAGGAGTTCGAGCTCGCTGTGAGCGCGACGGGCTCGCTGGGTGTGCGCGCCATGCTCGACTCCCGCACGGTCTCCGTCGTGGCGAGCGCGGAGACTCCGGACTTCGCCAAGCGCGTGGTGTTCAGCGCCCGCCGGCTGAGCACGGTCGGCCGCGGCAGGCTGCTCGACGATCTGGCCGGCGTGGAGACGGCGGAAGCGGCGCTCCGGCTCCCCGAGCTCGCACAGGTCGCGAGCGAGGACGCTGCCGGGACCTCGATCGTCTTCCTGGTCTGCGGCTCGACCGTCACGGCGACCCAGTTGCGCTCCGCCGCCGCGCACTTCCCACTCGGTGTGGACGTGGTGGCCATCGTGTGCGACGAGGGCGCCGTGCCGACACTGCGCCGGGTCGCCGACCTCAGCGTGCTGACCATCGGCTACCTGGAGGACCTCCAGCGCAGTCTCGCGAAAAGGCTCGCGACATGATCGGGAGGCTGCCCTGGCGCTCCGCCGCCGCCGACACCGGGTTCGCGCTGGCGGCGGTTGCGCTCGCGGCGTGGTCGTTCTGGCCGGTGTACCAGTCGGCGGCGTTCGTCACGATGCTCGTGGTGACACTCGTGCTCGGCGCGGCGATCGCCGTGCTGGGGGCGGCGCTCCGCTGGTCCAGCATCGTCGTCGGCGGTCTGATCGTCGTGGCCTATCTCGCGGCGGGCGTACAACTGGCGGTGCCGGGGGAGGCGACGGCGGGTGGCCTGCTGCCGACGCCGCGGGGCTTCGTCGACCTCATCCAGGGCACCTGGCTGTCCTGGAAGCAGCTGGTCACCATCTCGGTCCCCGTCGGCTCCTATCAGGCGCTGCTGGTTCCGGCCTTCATCCTCGTGCTGCTGGCGAGTGCGATCACGACGACCATCGCTCTCCGGTCATCCCTGCCGGAGCTGGCTGGCATCCCGCCGGTCGTTCTGCTGATCGCCGGAATCGCGTTCGGCTCGGCGATCGCGCCGGCGCCGCTCTGGCTGGTGCTCGGGCTGTTCGCCCTGCTGCTGATCTGGAACATCCGCCTGCGGCTGCGCCGGCGGACGGCCGCGGTGCGCACCCTGCGCGAGCAGAGCGGGCTGACCGTCGAGACGCGCAGAGAGCGCGGTTCGACGGCGGTGCTGACGGCGGCCGGTGCCACGGTGATGCTCATCGGCGCCGCCGTCGTCGGGATCGGCGCCACCGTCCTGGTGCCGCCGTCGACCGAGCGGCAGGTGGTGCGGACGGCGGTCGAGCAGCCGTTCGACCCCCGCGCGTACCCGAGCCCGTTGAGCGGCTTCCGTTCGTACCTCGAGTCGGGGTCCGCGTCTCAGCCGATGCTCAGCGTGAGCGGGCTCCCGGCCGACGGGCGCATCCGGATCGCGACCCTGGACACCTACGACGGCGTGACCTACTCGGTCGGGAGCGCCGCGGTCACGAGCGCCTCCGGAGCCTTCACCCGGCTGCCCTACCGCCTCGACCAGTCCGGCACGAAGGGCACGCAGACGCAGTTGAATGTGACCATCCGCGGCTACCGCGGCCCCTGGGTGCCCGGCACCGGTCAACTCGAGCAGATCCAGTTCCTGGGGAACCATGGCTCGACGCTCTCCGGGGCGTACTTCTACAACGACGTCACCGGGACGGGTGCGGTGCTGTCCACGCTCCGCGACGGCGACTCGTACGTGGCCGACTCCGTGACGGCCCCGAAGCTGTCGGCGGCTCAGCTGACGAAGGTCGAGCCGGGCTCCGACTCCGTGCCCCGGCCGACGGTGATCCCCGACGAGCTGCAGTCGACCCTCCAGAAGTACACCGCGGGAGTCACCGGCGCCGGTCCGAAGCTGGCGGCGGCGTTGCAGGGTCTCGCGAAGGACGGCTACATCAGTCACGGCGTCGGCAAGGACGAGCCGGCGAGCCGGTCCGGGCACGGCGCCGACCGGATCACCGAGCTGCTGACGAACGTCCCGATGCTGGGCGATCAGGAGCAGTATGCCGTGACAGCCGCTCTGATGGCGCGGCAGCTCGGGTTCCCCGCACGCGTCGTCATGGGCTTCGTCGCACCGGCCGACGCGGGCGTCGGCCCTGTCACCTTCGTCGGCTCCGACGTCTCGGCCTGGATCGAGGTGCAGACGAACACCGGCTGGGTGACGGTCGACCCGACGCCCCCCGTGCGGGCGGTGCCGCCGAAGCAGCCCGAGCAGCCGACCGAGATATCGCGGCCGCAGACGAACGTGCAGCCACCGGTCGACGACAGCCCGCAGCAGAACGAGGAGCCGCCCCAGGCGCAGGTCGACAGCACGCCTCAGCACGCGCCGAATCCGGTCCTGGAGACGATCCTCACGGTGCTCATCGTGATCGGCTGGACGCTCCTCGTGCTCGCGGTGCTCGCGGCGCCGTTCCTGGCGGTCATCGCGGCGAAGTGGAGGCGGCGTTCGCTGCGACGTTCGGCGGCGACGGCTGCGGACCGGATCGTCGGAGGCTGGCGCGAGTTCGCCGATGCCGCCGTCGACCACGGCTACGACCCGCCGCCCTCCGCGACCCGCGTGGAGTTCGCGACGACGATCGGCGGCACGCGCGCTGCGGCGCTCGCCAAGGTGGCCGACTGGGCGGTCTTCAGCCCGCTCGCGCCGACGACCGCGGAGGCGGACACGGTGTGGAAAGCGGTCGACGACCTCCGCGCCCAACTGGATCGCCGCGACACGCGGTGGAAGCGGATGCTCGCGGCGGTCTCGCTGCGGTCGCTCGGCTACCGTGGGAGGACGGGAGAGAGGACGAACAGGCGATGAGATGCCGGGTGTGCGGAGCGGCGCTCTCCGAGGGGACGCTGTTCTGCGGAAACTGCGGGAGTTCGGTCACGGCGTCGCGGGTGCGGCCGCCGGAGGTCGCCGACTCGCGGCCGTCGGACACGTCGATCGTGCCGCCGCTCGCCAAGCCGGCGGTGGCGGGACGCTTTCCCGGCGCGGTCGAGTTCGACGAAGACGGCCTCCCGCCGACCGAGGCCATCGACGTCGTCCCGATCGAGAGCGCTCCGCCCGCTGGGTCGGTGCGGGCGTTCCGGCTGAGCTTCTCGACCGGGGAGTCCGTGGAGGTGCGCGGCAGCGGCCTCGTCGGCCGGCGGCCGATCACGCAGCCGGGGGAGCACGTCGACCACCTCGTCGCCATCTCGGATCCCGCACGCAGCGTGTCCAAGACGCACCTCGAGTTCGGGCTGGAGGGCGACGACCTCTGGATCTGCGATCGGTACTCGGGCAACGGCACGGTCGCGCGCCCACTCGGCGGGGTCGCGCGCCAGTGCGAGGCGGGCCGGCGGTATCGTGTGGGCCGGGGGACGCGGGTCGACATCGGCGACCAGTGGTTCGACGTCAGCTGATCCCCGCGGCCACGCTGAACTGAAGAACTCCTCCGCCGCCCGCGGGAGCGGGCAACGGAGGAGTTCGTTCGCCTCCCGTCAGACGAGGGCGTCGGCGACGGCGGCGTCCACGATCCCGTGCGCTTCTGCGACGCCCGGGTTGGTGACGTGGCCCGCGTGCACGTTGAGGCCCAGCGCGAGCGACGGGTCGGCGCGCAAGGCGGCCTGCCAGCCGTGGTTCGCGATGGCGCGGGCGTACGGCAGCGTCGCGTTGGTGAGCGCGTAGGTGGAGGTATGCGGGACCGCGCCCGGCATGTTCGCAACGCAGTAGAACAGCGACTGGTGCACGGTGAACGTCGGGTCGGCGTGCGTGGTCGGGTGCGAGTCGGCGAAGCAGCCGCCCTGGTCGACGGCGATGTCGACGAGCACACTGCCCGGCTTCATGCGCGAGACCAGCTCGTTGCTGACCAGCTTCGGCGCCTTGGCGCCCGGCACGAGCACCGAGCCGATCACGAGGTCGGAGGCCACGACGGCCTTATCGATCTCGAAGCTGTTCGACGCGATGGTCTTGATGCGGCCGGCGTAGAGGGCGTCGAGCTCGCGCAGGCGGGCGATGTTGGTGTCCAGCACCGTCACCTCGGCGCCGAGGCCGACCGCAACCGAGGTGGCGTTGGTGCCGGCGACGCCTCCACCGAGCACGGTGACGACGGCCGGGTGGGTGCCGGGAACGCCGGGGACGAGCAGGCCGGGCCCGCCGTTCGGCTTGAGCATCGTGTTGGCGCCGACGATCGGGGCGAGCCGGCCGGCCACCTCGCTCATCGGCGCGAGCAGCGGGAGCGCACGGTTGGGCAGCTGCACCGTCTCGTATGCGATCGCCGTGACACCGCTCTCGATCAGCGCGCGCGTCAACTCCTCGTCGGCGGCGAGGTGGAGGTACGTGAACAGCACCAGTCCCTCGCGGAAGTAGCCGTACTCGGAGGCGATCGGCTCCTTCACCTTGAGGATCAGGTCGCCCGCAGCCCACGTGGAGGCGGCGTCCGGGAGGATGGTGGCTCCCGCTCCCGCGTAGAAGTCGTCCGGGATGGAGGAGCCGACGCCGGCTCCGGCCTCCACGTAGACCTCGTGTCCGGCGCCGACCAGGTCGTGGACGCCTGCGGGCGTAATCGCCACGCGGAATTCGTTGTTCTTGATCTCGCGGGGGATCGCGACCTTCATGGGGCTCCTCAGCTCCTCGCACTTCGACGTGATGGTTCGACAACACACTAGCGCCCTTCACGGACGATTTCGATAGGAATTCAGGAAGGATCGTGCTGATTCCGTAAATTCCGTATCGAACCAGCGCGGATATCGACAGTTCGTCTCACCGCTCGTTCGCGCGCCGCGGGCGTTCTGCGATTTCCTCCGGGTTTCGGACGATTCGGCACGGATTTCGTGACGATCATGTTTCAAAATGGACGATTCGGCCGCTGATGGGTGCGAATCGCGTCGGTCGTGTGCCAGGATCGACCCACCGCGAGGACACAGCGACGTGTTCCGGCGGATCGCCCTCAGGCAACACCAGATAGACCCGAAGGAGCTCCGCAAGTGAAATCCAGGCCACTCCCGAACGACCCGATGATCCGCCAGCTCGTGCAGTCGGCTCGTGCCTCCCAGCTCACCCGTCGCGGTCTGCTCGCCGGCGCGACAGCCGGTGCCGCGGCGCTGGCCCTGGCCGCGTGCTCCACCGGCGGCGCCTCGGGAAAGCCCACGCCCGCCAAGGACCAGTCCAGCACCGACAAGACGCTCACCTGGGCCAACTGGCAGGCGTACCTCGACCAGGACGACAACGGCAAGTATCCGACGCTGGAGGCGTTCCAGAAGCAGTCCGGCCTGAAGGTCAAGTACGACGTCGCGGTCGACGACAACAACACCTACTACGCCAAGGTCAAGGACCAGCTGGCCCTCGGCAAGGACATCGGCGCCGACACCGTCTGTCTCACCGACTGGATGATCGCCCGCTGGATCCGGCTCGGCTACGTGCAGTCCTTCGACGAGTCGGCGATCCCGAACAAGAAGAACCTCACTTCCAACCTGGTCGACGTCGACTTCGACCCTGGCCGCAAGAAGTCCCTGCCGTGGCAGAGCGGCTTCGCGGGCATCTGCTGGAACAAAGAGAAGCTGCCGAACGGACTGAAGTCGATCGACGACCTCTGGAAGCCCGACCTCAAGGGCAAGGTGGGCGTGCTGAGCGAGATGCGCGACACCATGGGCCTCCTCCTGCTGCAGCAGGGCGTCGACATCTCCAAGAAGTTCAGCGACGACGACTACAACAAGGCCATCGACACGCTGACCAAGGAGGTCAACGACGGCCAGATCCGCAACATCAAGGGCAACTCCTACCTCAACGACCTGAAGTCGGGCGACACGCTCGCGGCGATCTGCTGGTCGGGCGACATCACGCAGCTGAACGCCGAAGCCGGCGACAACTGGCAGTTCGCCATCCCGGAGGCCGGCGGCACGCTCTGGAGCGACAACTTCGTCATCCCGATCGGGTCGCCCCGCAAGGCCAACGCCCAGAAGCTGATCGACTACTACTACGAGCCGGAGGTGGCCGCCGAGGTCGCCGCGTGGGTCAACTACATCACCCCGGTGCAGGGGGCGAAGGAGGCCGCGGTCGCGATCGACCCCGACCTCGCCGACAACCAGCTGATCTTCCCCGACGAGGAGACCCTCTCGACCGTGCATGTCTTCCGCACGCTCACGCCGGCCGAGGAGCAGAAGTATCAGGCGGCGTTCCAGAAAGTGATCCTGGGGGCCTGATGCCGAAGGGAGTCTTCGCCGAATCCGGTGCCGACCTGCAGCTGATCGGCCTCCGCAAACGGTTCCCCGGGTTCACGGCCATCGAGAACCTCGACCTGACCATCCCCGCCGGGTCGTTCTTCGCCCTGCTCGGCCCGAGTGGCTGCGGCAAGACCACGACGCTGCGCCTGGTGGCAGGCCTCGAGGAGCCGACGGAGGGCCGCATCGTCATCGGCGGCCGGGACGTGACGCGCACCAAGCCGTTCCAGCGGCCGGTGAACACGGTGTTCCAGAGCTACGCGCTCTTCCCGCACATGACGATCCTCGAGAACGTCGCCTTCGGCCTCCGCCGCCGCAAGATCGGCGACCCGGTGGCGAAGGCGCACGAGGCGTTGCGGCTGGTCGAGCTCGACCACCTCGCAGCCCGGCGGCCCGCCCAGCTCTCGGGAGGTCAGCAGCAGCGGGTCGCGCTCGCGCGCGCCGTGGTCAACCGCCCGGCGCTGCTGCTGCTCGACGAGCCGCTCGGCGCGCTCGACCTCAAGCTGCGGCGGCAGATGCAGCTCGAGCTGAAGTCGATCCAGACCGAGGTCGGCCTGACCTTCGTGCATGTGACCCACGACCAGGAGGAGGCCATGACCATGGCCGACACGGTCGCGGTCATGAACAAGGGCAGGATCGAGCAGATGGGCGCACCCGAGTTGCTCTACGAGCTGCCGTCGACCGTGTTCGTCGCGAACTTCCTCGGCCAGTCGAATCTCTTCGTCGGGCCGGTGCACGACAGCACGGGCGACACCCTCGGGGTCGAGGTCGCCGGTCACCGCATCCGGGTGCCGCGTGCGCGCGCGCAACGCACCTCGGGCACGGTCACTGTGGGCGTCCGCCCGGAGAAGCTCACCCTGCACGCGGGGGAGGACACGATACTGGCCGGGGCCAACCGGCTCGGCCCGGGCCGAGTGATCGACGTGTCGTTCAGCGGCGTCAGCACGCAGTACCTCGTCGACATCCCCGGGCTCGGCACCGTGGTCGTCTTCGCTCAGAACGTCGCCAGCGGGCCGGGCGCCGGTTTCGGCGACGAGGTCTGGGTGTCGTGGGACGCCTCCCACACCTTCGTGCTGGCCGACGAGCCGCCGGCCGACGGGGGCTTCGCCGACGACACCGATACTCAGGCGGTGGCGGCGCAGGCGAAGGAGCGGCTGCTCTCCGAGCTGGAGGAGGCGTAGATGGCGATCGCGGCCTTCACCGGGCCTCCCGCGACGCAGGATCAGGAGCCCGCAGCGCGGCGCAAATCGGGGATCGCGCTGGTCCTGCTGCTCCCCGGCGTGCTCTATCTGGTGCTGTTCTTCCTCACGCCGCTGGTCTCGCTCATCATCACGTCGTTCCAGGCGCCGGTGCCCGATGGCGACATCGGGCAGTACCAGGCCGCGTTCCAGTGGCAGAACTACACCGACTCGATCTCGGAGTACTGGCCGCAGATCCTCCGTTCGTTCGGGTACGCGCTCATCGCGACCGCCGCCGCGCTCGTGATCAGCTATCCGCTGGCGTACTTCATCGGCGTGAAGATGCGGGCCCGTCCTGTGATGCAGAACCTGTTGATGACACTGGTCATCGCACCGTTCTTCATCAGCTTCCTGCTGCGCACCCTCGCCTGGAAGGCCATCCTGAGCGACGACGCGTGGGTCGCGAGCTCGCTCAAAGCGCTCAGCATCCTCCCGCCGGACGCTCACATCACGGGCACGCCGTTCTCGGTCATCTTCGGTCTGACGTACAACTTCATCCCGTTCATGACGCTGCCGCTGTACTCCACCCTCGAACGCCTGGACACGCGCCTGCTGGAGGCCGGCCAGGATCTCTACGCGAGCAACTGGACGACCTTCCGCAAGGTCACCATCCCGCTCTCGATGCCCGGCATCGTCTCGGGCACGCTGCTCACCTTCATCCCGGCAGCGGGCGACTACATCAACGCGTCGCAGGACTTCCTCGGCGCGGCCGACACCTCGATGATGGGCAACGTCATCGAGAGCAACTTCCTGGTGCTGCAGAACTATCCGACAGCCGCGGCGATGTCCGTCATCCTGATGGCGGTCATTCTGGTGATCGTCGGGTTGTACGTGCGGCGGAGCGGAACGGAGGACCTGCTGTGACGACCACCGAGCCTCGTGCACGATTCCGGTTCCGCGGGCTCGGGCTGGGTGTCTACGCGTTCCTCGCGCTGGCGTTCCTGCTCATCCCGATCGTCTACACGTTCGTGTTCTCGTTCAACGACGCGATCAAGAACAACATCGCGTGGCGCGGATTCACCCTGCGCAACTGGACGAACGTCTGCGACGCCGCCGGTATCTGCGACGCGTTCGCCGCCTCCATCATCATCGGCATCGTCTCGACGGTGATCGCGACGGTGCTCGGAACGATGATCGCCATCGCACTGATGCGCTACCGGTTCCGGTTCCGCTCGCAGACCAGCCTGCTGCTGTTCCTGCCGATGGCGAGCCCGGAGGTCGTGCTCGGCGCGGGCCTCGCTGCGCAGTTCCTGAGCCTCGGCGTGAACAAGGGCTTCGGCACGATCATCATCGCCCACGTGATGTTCTGCATCAGCTTCGTCGTGGTGACGGTGAAGGCCCGGGTGGCTTCGCTCGATCCTGCGCTGGAGGAGGCCGGACGCGATCTGTACGGCTCGCCCAACGCGGTGTTCTGGCGGATCACGTTCCCGTTGCTGCTGCCGGGGATCCTGTCGGCGGCTCTGCTGTCGTTCTCGCTGAGCTTCGACGACTTCATCATCACGAACTTCAACGCCGGCGCGGTGACGACCTTCCCGATGTACATCTACATCGCTGCGTCGCGCGGCATCCCGGCGCAGGCGAACGTGATCGCATCGGCCGTGTTCATCCTGACCATCCTCGTGGTCCTGATCTCCCAGCTCACCGCCGCCGCCCGAGCCCGACGTCTCGCCCGCGCCACCCAGTAGCCACCCTCCTCCGCCGAGGGGCACGTCGTTGTCACTTTTTGAGCCCGAAAGTGACAACGACGTGCCCCTCGGCGATAGTGGGTGAGGGGTCAGCGGGTGTAGGAGGCGCGGATGGCGCCGACGGGAGCGCCTCGGCCGAGCACGGCCAGATCGAGCTTCGGTGCGACCTCGTCGATCGCGGCGCGGTCGACCGCGCCGGAGTCGGCGAGCAGCGAGAGCGCGACGATGGTGGCGGCGCGGAGGCTGCCGTCGAGCACCTTCAGCGCGACGGTCGTGCCATCGGGCGCGGCCATCACCATGACGCCCTCGGCGCCGAGCTTGGCGAAGATCCCGAGCTCCTCGATGACGACCGTGTTGGCGCGGCCCGGTCCGTCGATCGCCCAGCCGTCGGCGAGGACCGCCGTGCGCAGCTGGGCCGCGTTGCGGAACAGCGCGAACGGCGAGCCGTCGGAAGCCGTGCCGATGCGCTGGATGCCGCGGGCGAGCGCGACCAGCGACATCGCGTACACCGGCGCACCGCAGCCGTCGACTCCCGTGGCCACGACCTTCTCACCGGTCAGCCGTTCCGTCGTGTCGCGGATGTGCTGCTGCAGTGGGTGCTGAGGGTCGAGATAGCTGTCGAATGGCCAGTTGTTCACCCGGCAGGCGAGCAGCATCGCCGCGTGCTTGCCGGAGCAGTTCATGAACACCGGCGTGCGCTGGGCGCCGTCGCGGATCGCCGCGTCGCGCGCCGCGGGATCGAGCGGCCAGTCCGCCGGGCACAGGAGGGCGTCCTCCGTCAGCTGCGCCTGCGCGAGCAGGCCGCGCACCACCGAGATGTGCGCGGGAGTGCCGGCGTGGCTCGCGGTCGCGAGAACCGCAGCCGGCCCCTCCAGGTGCACGCCGGCGCCCATGACGGCGACGGCCTGGAACGGCTTGAGCGACGACCGGGGGAAGACCGGCTTCTCCGGCGCCCCGAGCGCGATCGCCACGCCGCCGTCCGGCCCGAGCACGACGGCAGAGCCGGCGTGCCGCGACTCGACGAAGCCGCTGCGCTCGACGACCGCGAGCTCGACCGCCTCGTCGGTTCCGAAGACCGCGGCGGTCACAGTGCGGCGAAAGCGTCGTCGAGCACCGAGACGGCGTCGGCGATGAGCTCGTCGGACACCGCGAGGCTCGGCAGGAACCGCAGAACGTTGCCGAACGTTCCCGCGTTGAGGAAGAGGATGCCGCGCTGCGCCGCGTAGGCGATGATCGCGTTGACCGCTTCCGGGTTGGGCGTCTTGGTCGTTCCGCCCGTGCCGGGCTGCACCAGCTCGACGGCGACCATCGCACCGATGCCGCGCACGTCGCCGATGATGTCGTACTTCTGCTGCAGCTTCTCGAGGGCCGACGTGAGGGACTTCTGGATGCGCGCGCCGTGGGCGAGGAGGTCGCTCTTCTCGATCTGGTCGAAGACCGCGATGGCCGCGGCGGCGGCGACGGGGTTGCCGCCGAAGGTGCCGCCCAGGCCACCGGGCTGCGCGGAGTCCATGATCTCGGCGCGGCCGGTGACCGCGGCGAGCGGGAGGCCACCGGCGATGCCCTTGGCGCTGAGCACCAGGTCGGGCACGAGGCCGAAGTGCTCGCTCGCGAAGTAGGCGCCGGTGCGGGCCATGCCGCTCTGGATCTCGTCGGCGATGAACACGACGCCGTTCGCGGTGCACCACTCCTGGAGGGCGACGAGGTAGCCGTCGGCCGGCACGACGAATCCGCCCTCGCCCTGGATGGGCTCGGCGACCAGGCAGGCCAGATCGGAGGCGCCGACCACCTTCTCGAGGTACGCGATCGTGCGCGCCGCTGCCTCCTGCCCGCTGAGGCCGTCTCGGTACGGGTAGGAATTCGGGGCGTGGTAGACGTCACCGGCGAACGGGCCGAAGCCGGTGGCGTACGGCATCGCCTTGTAGTTCATCGCCATCGTCAGGTTGGTGCGGCCGTGGTAGGCGTGGTCGAGCACGGCGACGGCGCGGCGGCCGGTGTGCTTGCGCGCGATCTTGACGCCGTTCTCCACGGCCTCCGCACCGGAGTTGACGAGGACCGTCTTCTTGGCGTGGTCGCCCGGGGTGTGCTCGGCGAGCAGCTCGGCGACCCTCACGTACTCCTCGTACGGCGTGATCGTGAAGAGCGTGTGGATGACGTCCTGCAGCTGGTTCGCGGCCGCCTCGACCACGGCGGTCTCGGTGTGGCCCACCGTCGTGACGCCGATGCCGGCGCCGAAGTCGACGAACTGATTGCCGTCGACGTCGACGAGGATGGCGCCGTTGGCGCGAGCGATGTAGACGGGGAGCGCGGACGACACGCCGGTCGGGACGACGGCGAGGCGGCGCTGGTGCAGCTCCTGAGACTTGGGGCCGGGGACGGCGGTGACGATGCGGCGTTCTTGCTCCACGGTGAACGTGGGCGTGCTCAGGGTGTCAGTCATGATGCAGGCCAGTTTAGCCGGGGTGCGAGAATCGACGCATGAAGCTCGAGCACCGCTATGAGATAGATCTGCAGTGGACAGGCAACCGGGGTGAAGGGACCAGCGGCTACAAGGCGTACGGACGCGACCACACCGTGAGCACCGAGGGCAAGCATCCCATCGAGGGGTCGGCCGACCGCACGTTCTTCGGCGACACCGACCGCTGGAACCCGGAGGAGCTGCTGCTCGCGGCTCTGAGCCAGTGCCACATGCTCAGCTACCTGGCAGAGGCCGCGCGGGCCGGCGTCGTCGTGATGGGTTACACCGACCGCCCGACCGGGGTGATGGAGCAGACCAACGACGGCGGGGGGCACTTCACGAGCGCGATCCTGCGGCCGAAGGTCACGATCGCCGACCCCGCGCAGGCGGAGCTGGCGGCGTCGCTGCATGCCCCGGCCGCAGCCAAGTGCTTCATCGCGTCGAGCGTCAACTTCCCGGTCGACCACGAACCGGAGCTGCTGACGCTCGCCTGACGGAGTCGCTTCGGCCTCAGATCGCGCGGCCGCGGAGTCGCGGGCTCTCCGAGGGCGTCTGGACCGGTTCGGCGGCGGCCCAGCGGTGGATCGCTGCGACCCAGCGTTCGTCGCGGGTGAGGGGCGCCGGCTGTTCGGTGCCCGAGTCGCGTTGCGCCCGGAGCAGGGCTTCCTCCTCCTGTCGGCGCGCGAGCGCATCCTGCGAGATGGACCAGAAGACGAGCGGATGCATGATAACCACCTATCTGCGTTGAGTGGTTACAGCTTATCGTAACCAGCTATTGCGTTACAATGGTTATATGCGTACGAATGCGCCCGAACTCGGGGCCGACTACCTGGTGGCGTTCCTCAACACGCTCGACGTGGAGGAGCAGACCGACGCCCTCGACGACGCGGCGGGGTTCGCGACCTGGGCGCGCGAGCACGGCGTGGAGGCGGGGGAGTCGGCCGAAGCCCGGCGCGTGCGCGACGCGCTGCGCCTCGTCGTCGACGGCGAAGAGGCCGAGCTGCCCGCCGTGCAGCTCACCACCACGTGCGGCGACCGCGCAGTCGGGCTGAGCGCCCGCACCGCCGCGGAGGCCGCCGTCGCCTGCTCGGTCGTGCTCAGCATCCAGGGCAAGCTCGGACGTGTGAAGCTGTGCGGCGGGGACGACTGCCGTTGGGCGTTCTACGACAGCTCGCGCAACGGCTCCCGGCAGTGGTGCTCGATGGAGGTATGCGGAAACCGCCAGAAGGCGCGCACCTACCGCTCGCGCCGCGACGAGCAGGCCGAGCAGTCGTCAGCCGGCGAGAGCTAGACGCGCGACGCTCAGAGCCGCTCCGGGCGCAACGCCCGCTTGACCCGCTCGACGGTGTTCGCCGGAGGGGATTCGTTGTACGTCCCGGCCAGCTCCTGCCCGGTCAGGGCGTGGATGGCCGCCATGATCTCGTCGGTGGCCTGGCGTCGCGCGCGCCCCGACTCCGCCGGCCCGTAGTGCGCGACGTCGATCGGCTCGCCGAAGGCGATGGTGATCGGGCGCACGCGTGGGAGCTTCGCGCCGACCGGCTGCACCTCGGCGGTGCCGATCAGTCCCACTGGCACGACCTTCGCGCCCGTCGTCAGCGCCAGCCAGCCGATCCCGGTGCGGCCCTTGTACAGCCGGCCGTCGAGCGAGCGCGTGCCCTCCGGGTACACGGCGAAGGCGGCGCCGGTGTCGATGATGCGCCGGGACTGCTCGAGGGCCTCCTGAGCAGCCTGTCCTGCGCCGCGCTTGACCCCCACCGCGCCGATCGCGGTGAAGAACGAGCGGGAGATGGCGCCCTTGGCGCCCGTCCCCTCGAAGTAGTGCGACTTGGCGAGGAACTGCACGCGCCGCGGCGCGATCATCGGGATGACGAGGGAGTCGATGAACGACAGGTGGTTGCTGGCGAGGATGATCTTGCCGTGCTTGGGCACGTTTCGGGTGCCGATCACCTTCGGCCTGTAGATGACGCGGAGCAGCGGCGCGACGATGTGCCGCCCCACGAAATACAGGAGGCCGGGACGCGGGACGACGTCGTCCTCGGTCGGCTGCCCGTCGTCGGGAGTGCTCTGGTTCACAGAACGAGATTAGTGCCGGTCGTATGCCGCGGCCGGCATGCGACGGTCAGTCCTGGAGGGGCCGGATCGGCGTGCAGCCGTAGCCTCCCGTGTAGATCAGGCACGGGAGCTGGAATCCCGGGTAGCGCACCGTGCGCGGATCGCCGAACCAGCGCTCGTACAACCGCGAGAAGTTGAGGTTGCCGTAGGCGGAGCAGGCTCCGGCCGGCCCGGTCGGATGCGCGAGGGTCTGCGTGTCGGGCTGATACGGCGTGTAGTTGTAGAGGTTCGCCGTCGCCTGGTTGACGATCTCCACCCGGCTCGATCCGCAGGTGGCGTCGGGATGGTATTGGATCGCGTTCGCTCCGATCCGGTACCGCCAGTCGCCGGGGTGCGCGGTGTACTCGCGGAACTGCCACGCGGCGCGGTACACCTGATTGAAGAAGCCGAAATAGCGTGTGTCGCAGGCCGCCGTGTCCGGGCAGGCGTATCCGGTCGCCTTCTGGTAGCCGCCTGCGCTGGGCGTGGTCAGCAGCGACTGCTCCTTCTGCAGCAGCACCAGCAGCACGCGAGGGCTGATCGTGCACGCCTGCGCGATGCGCACGATGATGCTGCTGGCCCGCTCGTTCTTCTTCGCCGGTATGGCGGCGCAGCGTTCGGGGGATGCCGGTGTGCGCGGGACGTCCATCCGGAAGTCCGCGAGACACGGGGAGGCGTCCTTCGGCGTGCACTCGCGCTGCTCCAGAAAGCGCTGCACCTGGTCGGCCGTCATCGCGTCCGGGTTATAGAAGCTGTCGTCGCTGATGATCTCGCCGGGATCGAAGTGCGACGCCGTCGCCGCGGAAGCGGCCGGCGCCGAGCGTCCGGTCGTCGCGGCGTGCGCCGTCGGAACAGCCTCGGCGGCCGGGCCGGCGCCGAGCGCCGGGAGCACGGCGAGCGTCGCCGCGGTCGCGAGGACCACGGCGACGATCCGTCGGCGTGCCAGGTGCATGGTGCGCCGGTCAGCCGAGGCGGCCGAGCGCCTCTTCGATCACGGTCGCGGCGTCGTCGATCAGCTCGTCGCTGATCACGACCGACGGCAGGAGGCGGAGCACGCTGTCCCAGCTACCTGCGTCGAGGGGGATGACGCCATTCGCCGTGGCGTGCGCAAGCACGGCCTTCAGCGCCTCCGGGTTCGGCTTCTTCGTGCCGGGGACGACCAGCTCGATACCGAACATCGCACCGATTCCGCGCACCTCGCCCACGACGGGGAACCGCTCGGCCCAGTCGCCGATGCGCGCCCAGAGCGCCTTCTCGACACGGCGCGCCTCGGCGAGGAGGCCCTCCTCCTCGAAAGCGTCGAACACGGCGAGGGCGGCCGCCGTCGAGACCGGGTTGCCGCCGAAGGTGCCGCCGATGCCGCCCGGCTGCACGGCGTCCATGATCTCGGCGCGGCCGGTCACGGCCGCGAGCGGGAAACCGCCGGCGATGCCCTTGGCGCTGGTCACGAGGTCGGGGACGACGCCGTGGTGCTCGATGGAGTACCAGGTCCCGGTGCGGCCGATGCCGGCTTGGATCTCGTCGGCGACGAACACGATGCCGTTCTCGGTGCAGAACTCGGAGAGGCGCTTGAAGTAGCCGGGCGCCGGGATGATGATGCCGCCGTCGCCCTGCACGGGCTCGACGAACAGTGCGGCCAGCTCGGTCGCGCCGATGTGGGTGCGGATGTAGTCGATCGTGCGCTCCGCGGCCTCCTCGCCGGTCATCCCGTCGGGGTCGCGGAAGGGGTAGCTGATCGGGAGGCTGTAGATCTCGCCGGGGAACGGCCCCATGCCCGCACGCTCCGGCCAGGGGCGGTAGGTCATCGCCATGGTGAGGTTCGTGCGGCCGTGGAAGGCGTGGTCGAGCGTCGCGATGGCGCGGCGGCCCGTGTGCTTGCGTGCGATCTTGACCGCGTTCTCGACCGCCTCCGCGCCCGAGTTGACCAGGATGCTGTGCTTCTCGAAGTCGCCGGGCGTGATCTCGGCGAGCTTCTCGGCGACGCGCACGTAGTTCTCGTACGGCGTCACCGTGAAGAGCGTGTGCGTGAGCTTGGCGGCCTGCTCGGCGGCGGCTGCTGCGACGGCAGGGTGCGCGTGACCGATGGTCGTCACACCGATGCCGCAGCCGAGGTCGATGAGGCGGTTGCCGTCCACGTCGACCAGGATCGCGCCGGAGCCGGACTCCATGTAGATGTTCGCGAGGGTGCCGGCGCCCCGGCTGACCGAGGCGACCCGGCGCTGCTGCAGTTCGACCGATCGCGGGCCGGGCAGCTCGGTGACGAGGTGGCGGGACTGGGGAACGGAGAAGTCGCGGGTCATGACCTCCATCGTATGGGCGCTTCCGGAGCGTCCGTTCAGCGGGGACTGAGGTGGATGCGGCAGACTTGCTGATCGTGCGCAGATCCCTCTCCGTCCTCACAGCAGCCCTCGTCGTCGCCGGCCTCGCCGCGTGCAGTTCGTCGTCGCCCGCTCCGTCCGCTTCAAGCACGGCGAAGGCCGCGAGCTGCCAGAACGTGAAGTCGGGGAGCGTCTCCGACTCGATCAAGGTCTCCGGCGACTTCCACCAGACGCCGACCGTGACCTTCTCGACTCCGCTCAAGGCGACGGACCTCCAACGCACGGTCGTGACCAAAGGCACCGGCAAGAAGGTGGCGGCGGGGGAGACCGTCGGCCTCGGCCTCGCGGCATACGACGGCACGACCGGCAAAGAGCTCGCGTCGCCGGAGGGCTTCGGCGACCAGGCCGCCGTCGATGCGCCCGTCGACGACACCAAGTGGCTTCCCGGCTTCGTCCGTGGTGTGGAGTGCCTGACCGTCGGGTCGCGCGTGGTGGTCACCTCGACCGCGGAGCAGGCGTTCGGCCAGGCATACTCGCAGCTGGGGCTGAAGCAGAACGCCCCCGTCGTGCTGCTGGCCGACATCGTGAACATCCCGCCGAAGCTCCCCACCAAGGCGAACGGGACTCCCGTCGCACCCACCGCAGGATTCCCGACGGTGAAGCTGAGCAAGACCGGCGAGCCCACGATCACCATCCCGAAGGCGGACCCGCCGACGGAGACGCGGATCGCGCAGCTCAAGAAGGGATCCGGCGAGACCGTCCTCCCGGGCGACAACGTCACGATCCAGTACAAGGGCGTCCTCTGGCGGAACGGCCAGGTGTTCGACTCGAGCTGGAGCCGCGGTGAGACCGCGTCGTTCCAGACGACCCAGGTCGTGAAGGGATTCCAGAAGGCCCTCGAGGGTCAGACGGTCGGCTCCCAGGTGATCGCCATCGTGCCTCCGGCCGACGGCTACGGCTCCGCGGGCAACGCCACGATCAAGGGCACCGACACGATGGTCTTCGTGATCGACATCCTCGGAACCTCCCGCTGATGAGCGCCCGCCGCGTCGTCATCCTCGGGTCGACCGGTTCGATCGGCACGCAGGCGCTCGACGTCGTGGCGGCCAACCCGGGCCGCTTCGAGGTGGTCGGGCTGACGGCGGGGCGCGACGCCGGGCTCCTCGCCCAGCAGGCGGAGCGGTTCGGGGTGCGCGACACGGCGCTCGGGGCCGAGGACTCGGTGCGGCTGATCCGCTCGGTGGAGGCCGACGTGGTGCTCAACGGCATCACCGGCTCGGTCGGGCTCGGTCCGACGCTCGCCGCGCTCGAGACGGGCGCGATGCTGGCTCTGGCCAACAAGGAGTCGCTGATCGTCGGCGGTGCGCTGGTCAAGCAGGCTGCGGCTCCCGGCCAGCTGGTCCCCGTCGACTCCGAGCACTCGGCGCTGGCCCAGGCGCTGCGCTCCGGCACGGCGACGGAGGTGCGCCGGCTCGTCCTCACCGCGTCCGGCGGGCCGTTCCGCGGCCGGTCGCGCGAGTCGCTGCGCGACGTCACCCCTGCGGCGGCGCTGGCTCACCCGACCTGGGACATGGGACTCGTCGTGACGACCAACTCGTCGACGCTCGTCAACAAGGGCCTGGAGGTCATCGAGGCGCACCTGCTGTTCGACGTGCCATACGACCGCATCGACGTCACCGTCCACCCGCAATCCGTCATCCACTCGATGGTGGAGTTCGTCGACGGTTCGACGATCGCCCAGGCGTCGCCTCCCGACATGCGCCTGCCGATCTCGCTCGGTCTCGGCTGGCCCGACCGCGTCCCCGGTGTCGGCGAGCCGCTCGACTGGACGCGCGCGCACACCTGGACTTTCGAGCCCCTCGACGACGAGGCGTTCCCCGCCGTGGCGCTCGCCAAGCGCGTCGGCGCCGCCGGCTCGACCTACCCGGCGGTCTTCAACGCCGCGAACGAGCAGGCCGTTGCGGCGTTCCACGCCGGTGCGATCGGGTACCTCGACATCGTCGACACGGTCGCACGCGTGGTCGACGCGCACGAGCCGGAGGCCCAGCTCAGCCTCGCCTCGCTGGCCGAGGCCGAACGCTGGGCGCGTGCGACGGCCGACGCGCTGATCTCCGGTCGCTGAGCGCCGGTCATCGAGTAGGCATAGCAAGCGTCCGGCTCGCTCCAAGCGATCGCGGCTAGCCTTTGCAGGTGGATTCCGTGCTCCTGTTCATCCTCGGCGTCGTCATCATCCTGATCGGCGTCGCGGTCTCGATCGCGCTGCACGAGATCGGGCACCTGGTGCCGGCGAAACTGTTCGGCGTCAAGGTCACCCAGTACATGATCGGCTTCGGCCGCACGCTGTTCTCGGTCAAGCGCGGCGAGACCGAATACGGCGTGAAGGCGATCCCGCTCGGCGGCTACATCTCGATGATCGGGATGTTCCCTCCCGGCAAGGAGGGCGGCGCGGGCCGCAACGCGACGACCGGTTTCATGCAGGCGATGGTGCAGGACGCCCGCACCTCGAGCGCCGAGACCGTCGGCGAGGGCGAGGAGGACCGCACCTTCTACCGGCTCGCGGTCTGGAAGCGGATCATCATCATGTTCGGCGGGCCGTTCATGAACCTGGTGATCGCGACGGTGCTCTTCGGCGTGATCCTGATGGGGTTCGGCACGCCTCAGAACTCGACGACCATCGGCACCGTGAGCCAATGCGTGCTTCCGGCGACGAGCAGCTCGCAGACCTGCGGGTCGAACGCCCCCGAGGGGCCGGCGGCGGCTGCGGGCCTGAAACCCGGCGACACCATCGTCAGCATCGGCGGCAAGCCGATCACGTCGTGGGCGCAGTCCACCGCGATCATCCGGGAGTCGGCCGACCGCCCACTCACCATGGTGCTCCGCCGCGACGGGCAGGAGCGCACCGTCGTCCTCACGCCGAAGACGAACACCGTGGCGAAGACCGACGCAAGCGGTCAGGTCGTCAAGACGGCGGGTGGAAGCACAGAGACAATCACCGTCGGCTTCGTCGGCATCGGCCCGGTGCCTGAGCTCGTGCCGCAGCCGATCACCTCCGTGCTGCCGGCGGTCGGCGCGCAGACGGGTGCGGTCGTCGGGGTGATCGTGCACCTCCCGCAGCGCATGGTCGAAGTCTGGAATGCGGCGTTCGGCTCCGGTCAGCGCGACCCGAACGGGCCGATCAGCCTGGTCGGGATCGGGCGCGCGGCGGGAGAGCTGACCGCGCTCGACGGCGTGCCGGTGATCGACAAGGTCTACACGATGCTCGGCATCCTGGCGTCGCTCAACGTCGCGCTCTTCGTCTTCAACCTGATCCCGTTGCTGCCCCTCGACGGCGGCCACATCGCGGGGGCCCTCTGGGAGGGCTTCCGGCGGACGATGGCCAAGCTGTTCAAGCGGCGCGATCCCGGGCCGGTCGACATGGCGAAGCTGATGCCGCTGACGATGGCCGTGGTGGTGGTCCTCGGCGGTATGAGCGTGCTGCTGATGTACGCGGACATCGTGAAGCCGATCAACCTGTTCGGTTGATCCGGCTCCCCGGTCACGCCCAGCCGGCTCCCACCCGCACGCGTAGGATTGTCGGGTGGCAGCAATCAACCTGGGGATGCCCAAGGTCCCCGAGACCCTCGCACCCCGTCGCAAGTCCCGTCAGATCCGTGTCGGAAAGGTCCTGGTCGGGGGTGACGCCCCCGTCAGCGTGCAGTCGATGACCACCACGCCGACGACGAACATCAACGCGACCCTCCAGCAGATCGCCGAGCTCACAGCCTCCGGGTGCGACATCGTCCGTGTGGCCGTCCCGAGCCGGGACGACGCGGAGGCGCTGCCGATCATCGCCAAGAAGAGCCAGATCCCCGTGATCGCCGACATCCACTTCCAGCCCAACTACGTCTATGCGGCGATCGACGCCGGTTGCGCGGCTGTGCGCGTCAACCCCGGGAACATCCGCAAGTTCGACGACCAGGTCGGAAAGATCGCGGCCTATGCCAAGGCGGCGGGTGTCTCCCTGCGCATCGGCGTCAACGCCGGGTCGCTGGAGCCGAGCCTGCTGCAGAAGTACGGCAAGCCGACCGCGGAGGCGCTGGTCGAGAGCGCGGTCTGGGAGGCCAGCCTCTTCGAGGAGCACGACTTCCACGACTTCAAGATCTCGGTCAAGCACAACGACCCGATCGTCATGGTCAAGGCGTACCGGCAGCTCGCCGAGCGCGGCGACTGGCCGCTCCACCTCGGTGTGACCGAGGCCGGTCCCGCCTTCCAGGGCACCATCAAGTCCGCGACCGCGTTCGGCATCCTGCTGGCCGAGGGCATCGGCGACACGATCCGCGTCTCGCTGTCGGCCCCACCTGCCGAGGAGGTCAAGGTGGGCCTCCAGATCCTCCAGTCGCTCAACCTGCGCGAGCGCAAGCTCGAGATCGTGTCGTGCCCGAGTTGCGGGCGCGCCCAGGTCGACGTCTACACGCTCGCCGACAGCGTGACCGAGGGGCTGCAGGGCATGAGCGTCCCGCTGCGCGTCGCGGTCATGGGCTGCGTCGTCAACGGCCCGGGGGAGGCCCGTGAGGCCGACCTCGGCGTCGCCAGCGGCAACGGCAAGGGCCAGATCTTCGTCAAGGGCGAGGTCATCAAGACCGTCCCGGAGGCCGAGATCGTCGAGACCCTGATCGCCGAGGCCAACCGCATCGCCGCCGACATGGAGGCCGCCCAGGTCGCCTCCGGTGAGCCCACGGTCACTGTCGGTCACTAGGCGGCGTCACCGACGCATCCGCGGCTGAGGCCACCTCGACGGCACCACTAACATGGAACGGTGCCTACTCGCCTGACGAACTACTTCCTCCGCACCCTCCGTGAAGACCCCTCCGACGCGGAGGTGACCAGCCACAAGCTCCTCGTGCGCGCGGGCTACATCCGCCGCCAGGCGCCGGGCATCTTCGCGTGGTTGCCGTTGGGGTTGCGCGTCAAGGGCAAGATCGAGCAGATCATCCGTGAGGAGATGACGGCGGCAGGAGCGCACGAAGTGCACTTCCCCGCTCTGCTGCCGCGCGAGCCGTACGAGGCGACCGGACGCTGGGAGGAGTACGGCGACGGGATCTTCCGCCTCAAAGACCGCAAGGACGCCGACTACCTGCTCGCTCCCACGCACGAGGAGGTCTTCACGCTGCTGGTGAAGGACCTGTACTCGTCGTACAAAGACCTGCCGCTGGCGATCTACCAGATCCAGGACAAGTACCGCGACGAGGCGCGCCCGCGCGCCGGTCTGCTGCGCGGCCGCGAGTTCACGATGAAGGACGCCTACTCGTTCGACTACACCGACGAGGGCCTCGACACGAGCTACATGGCGCAGCGCGACGCCTACGAGCGCATCTTCTCGCGTCTCGGGCTCGAGTACGTCATCGTGCAGGCCGACGCCGGTGCGATGGGCGGATCGCGCAGCGAGGAGTTCCTGCACCCCACCCCCGTCGGCGAGGACACCTTCGTGCGGTCCGGCGGGGGCTACGCCGCCAACGTCGAGGCGTTCACGACGACGCCGCCCCCGACGCGCGGCTACGAGAAGCTGACGCCGCAAGAGGTGCTCGACACCCCCGACACGCCGACCATCCAGACCCTCGTCGATGTCGCGAACGAGAGGCACCCGCGTCCCGACGGCCGCTCCTGGACGGCCGCGGACACGCTGAAGAACGTCGTCCTGGCGCTCACCCACCTCGACGGCACCCGCGAGCTGGTCGTCGTCGGCCTCCCCGGTGACCGGGAGGTCGACCTCAAGCGCGCGGAGGTCGCGTTCGCGCCGGCAGACATCGACGCCGCGAACGACGACGACTTCCGCAGGCACCCCGGCCTGGTCAAGGGCTACATCGGCCCCTGGTCGGCCGACGGCGCCGTGCTCGGCGAGGAGGCCTCCACCGGCATCCGTTACGTCGTCGACCCGCGCGTCGTCGAGGGCTCCGGTTGGATCACCGGCGCGAACGTCGAAGGCAAGCACGTCTTCGGCCTGGTCGCCGGTCGCGACTTCGGCTGGGACGGCGTCGTGGAGGTCGCCGAAGTCAAGGCAGGCGACCCCGCGCCCGATGGCTCGGGCCCGGTCGAGCTCGCACGCGGCATGGAGATCGGCCACGTGTTCCAGCTGGGTCGCAAGTACGCCGACGCTCTCGGCCTGAAGGTTCTCGACGAGAACGGCAAGCTCGTCACGGTGACCATGGGCTCCTACGGCATCGGTGTCACCCGCATCCTGGCGATCATCGCCGAAGAGAACAACGACGACAAGGGGCTCGTGTGGCCGGCCTCGGTGTCTCCGTTCGACGTGCACGTCGTGGCCGCCGGCCGTGACGCCGTCGCCTTCGAGGTGGCCGAGCAGGCGACCGCCGAGCTGGAGGCCGCGGGGCTCGACGTGCTGCTGGACGATCGCCCCAAGGTGTCTCCCGGCGTCAAGTTCGGCGACGCGGAGCTCATCGGCATCCCGCGCGTGCTCGTCGCCGGCCGTGGCGCGGCCGTCGGCGAGGTCGAGCTGTGGGACCGCAGGACGGGCGAGCGTGCCACCCTTCCGCTCGCGGAGGCCGTCGCAGCACTGACCGCCTGACCCCGACCGGCACCGACGACCGCGACGCCGCCTGACCCGCCGAGCGCAGGGCTCAGGCGGCGTCGTCGTCTCCGGTGATCTCCGCGTGGATGCGGCGCAGGTCCTCCATCAGCGAGCCGATGAGCACCCAGTGGCGGGGGTTCGGGGTGGTGATGACGAGCGGCGCCGTCAGCACCGGGATGCCCGCCGTCTCGGTCGTGGGCTCGACCGGGGGCGCGTCGGGGTCCCGCGAGAGCAGCCGGAGGTCGTGGGCCGAGCGCTCGAGCTCATCGGCGATGGCGGCGATGGTCGGTTCATCGGCGAGGCTGTCGTCGTAGTGGTCGTGGAACGCGCGGGTCATTCCGAGCGAGCGCGTGATCAGCGGCCGCAGGCGGGCGAAGAGCTGCTCGTCGTGCTCGAGCACGGCGCGATGGCGGGACTGCCGGGGGTTGAGCGTGAGGCTCTCGTCGGCGGCGGTGAGCGCCGCCTCGGCCTTCTTCTCCATCGGGCGCAGGAGGCGCGCTTCGATCAGGAGGGCGTCCCGCTCGCCGGGTGTCGGCCGGCTCGTGAGCGCGCGTGCCAGCCGGTCGAGGGTCGCGGCGATCTCCGTGCCGAGGGTGAGCACCGAGGTTCGAGCCGGGCCGGTGAGCACCGGGGGGACCACGGCGATGTTGATGATCACGCCGACCGCGGCGCCGAGGACCGTCTCGACGATCCGGGCGAGCGGGTACTCCAGGTTCGCCGCGCCGAGCGAGAGCACGAGCATGACGCTGATCGGGACCTGGTTCGCCGTGCCCGGGGTGAGTTTGAGCGCCCAGGACAGGAGGAGGGAGGCGACCAGGGTGAGCAGAACTATCCAGGTGTTGCTGCCGAACGCCAGCCCGACCACGTACGCGATCACCACGCCGAAGATCACGCCGATCGAGCGTTCGATCGCGCGTCCGACGGACTGGTTGACGCTCGGCTGCACGACGAGGAGGGACGCGATCGCCGCGAACACCGGGAGCTCGCCCGGGAAGAGCAGCGTCGCGATGCCCCACGAGATGATCATCGCGGCTGCGGTCTTGGCAACCTGGAGGAAGGGAATCCTCGAGGAGGCCCGGATGTTCGCGGGCAGTTGGATCTTGACCGGGAACTTCGGAGCCACGACTCCAGCGTAGCCCGCCGCGCGCGCCTCGCTCAGACGGCGTAGCGGCGGTAGGCCTCCACCGACCGCGCTACCGCCTGCTCCTGCGTGGCGGTGAGCGGCGCGAACGGCTGAAGATCGACCCGACCGTCACCCCCGGGCCGGCGCCACGTGCCCACGACACGGCCGCGGGCGACGATGATCGGCTGGAAGATGCCGTTGCCTCCGGGCACGATCCGCTCGAAGTGCTCGTCGTCGAGCACCGCGCGGCGGTCTTGATAACCCAGCAGATACTCGTCGAAGGCCGGAAGGAGGTGGACGGCTTCCCGCTCCCGCCGAGCCGGCGGGGTGGAGGCCGCACGGTCGGCGAGTTCCGCCGTCACGAGATACGGAACGCCGTCGACCTCCAGGGTGGTGACGGCGTCGCCCAGCACCGCCAGCGCGGTCTTCGCCCCCGCGACCGTGCCTTTCGTCCACCAGACGAAGTCCTTGATCGTGGCAGGCCCGTGGCCCTCCAGGTAGCGCAGCAGGAACTCGCCCCAGGCCTCGTCGGGCTCGAGCTGCCGCGAGGTCGGCGCCCATTCGTCGAGCAGGACGAGCGCCTGCTGCGTGCGGAGCGTCGGCCCCCAGCAGAGCACGCCCGTCTGGGCGAGGAAGTAAATGAGGTGATAGCCGCGCTGGCCCGTGGTCGAGATGCCCGCACGCTCCCAGAGCTCCATGACCTCGGCGCGGCCGATGCTCCGGCCGCCGGCCAAGGCGTCGGTGACCAGGTCGCGGGCGCGGATGAAGTCGGGGGACTCGAGCTCCAGCTGACGGTGGCGTGCCGCGAGGCCCGCCACCATGCGCTCCGTGGTGACGCCCAGCATCCAGCGCAGGTCTTCCGGCGGGACGAAGTGCAGTGTGCCCCGCATCGGCCACGATCGAACGATGCTCCCGCCATCGAGCGCCGCGAGCACATCGGCACGCGTCGCTGACGCCGTGCGCAGCGCGAGCGCCCAGCAGGCCGCGGCGAAGTCCTGAGCTTGTGCCGCGAGAAGGCGGCGGACGACCTCGCCGGGGGTCGCCGCCCGCTCTCCGTCGATGGCGTGCGCCAGGCGGCGCATCCGGAGCAGGTCGGCGCGGGACGTCATGACCCCAGTCTGATGCAGACGGCCGACAGCGGACGCGAACGGGAGGCGGAGGTCGTCAGGGCAGGAGGTCGAGGTCGCGCAGCTGATCGAGCAGGCCGGCGCCGTCCGGCGCGTAGACCCACGGCGCCCCCGAGATCTCGCTGTGCTTCTCCGCCTTGGAGCGGCCACCGGCGAGCACCGCCTCGCCGTTCGACAGCTGGCGGATGGCGACCGCGGCGACGTTGCCCGGGTGGGCGGTCGTGAACTCGCCGTAGAGAGCCTCGTCGTGCTGTCCGTCGTCGCCGACGAGCAGCCAGCGGAGGCCGGGGAACTCGTCGGCCAGGCGGTCGAGGCTGGTGCGCTTGTGATCGCGACCCGAGCGGAAGAAGCGGTCGTGCGTGGGGCCCCAGTCGGTGAGCAGCAGCGGCCCGGCAGGGAAGAGGTTGCGGGAGAGGAAGCGCGTGAGGGTCGGAGCGACGTTCCAGGCGCCGGTGGAGAGGTAGATCACCGGGGCGCCGGGGTGCGCCGCGGCGAGCCGCTCCAGGAGCACGGACATCCCCGGTGTGGGCACCCGCGCGTGCTCGTCGAGCACGAACGTGTTCCAGGCGGCGAGCAACGGCCGGGGGAGCGCCGTGACCATGACCGTGTCGTCGACATCCGAGATGATTCCGAAGGTGGCTTTGGGGTCGACGATGTAGACGGGCGACTCGAAGACGCGCGCCGACTCCGGGACCGTCATCGTGACCGTGTGCCAGCCCGGTGTGAGCTGCACCGGGATCACCGTGTCGATCACGCCGCCGCGATCGGGCATGACCTCGTGACGGTCGCCCTCCACCTCGATCACGACCGGCACGTCGGCGACCGGAACACTGATGAACGACCTCCAGCCGCGGATGGACTCCTCGCGTTTGCGGTGCTTGCGCTCCGCGCGACTGCCCGGCCGCGGCTCCTTCGCCAGCACGACGCGGCCCAGGATGCGCACCCACGACGGGGCGCCGTAGCCGGTGTACGGCACGACGGTCGGCAGGAAGCCACGCTTGCGCGCACGGCGGGCGCGGAACTCGTGGAAGGCGTCCTCGAGACGCGCTGCGCGGTGCATGATCGGGTCGACGCTCGCGCTGCGCTTGGCTGGGGTAGCGGTCATAGAGGTACCAGTTTCTCATGGAGTGAAGGATCACCCAGCCGCAGCCCCCAGATCTGGGGGACGAATCTTCGGTGTGTCTGAGCCATTTCCCGAGCAAAGGTGAGGTTTCCACGAATATGATCCGAAGTGAGCGTCGGTAAAGAATCCGACGCCGGGCTGGGGACCCGCACGCGTATCGTGGAACACAGAAAGAAGGAGTCGCCCTCGTGCCCATCAACGACCTGGTCGCCGCGCAGAACACCGTCGGAGCGCCGCTCGTGCGTACGGAGCCGATCCAGGAGCGCAGCGCCGCTCGGATCGACGCCCTCCTCGACGCCGCTGCGGAGGTGGTCGACGAGATCGGATTCGACCGGCTGACCACCGCGATGGTGGCCGAACGCGCCGGCGCCTCCATCGGCACGGTCTACCGGTACTTCCCCGACCGCATCGTGCTGCTCCAGGCTCTGCGCGACCGCGCACTGCTGCGCTACCGGCACTCCGTGGTCGAGGCCATCCACACCGAGAGCCCCGAGCACTGGTGGAACGCCGTGGAGTGCGCGATCGACGCGTTCGTCGCGATGTTCCGCACCGAGCCGGGATTCCGGATCATCCGCTTCACCGACGCCGAGCGGTCGGGGCTGCCGGGCGAGGAGGAGATCGAGCGCAACGCGTCCTTCGCCTCCCAGTTCGCGTCCATCCTCTCGGAGGAGTTCGGACTGCCCGCGGGTGAAGACCTGGCGTTCCGCCTGGAGATCGTCGTCGAGATCATGGACGGCCTCATCAACCGCGCCTTCCTCGACGACCCGATGGGCGACGCGCGCTACATCGACGAGGCGCGCATCGTGGCGCGCGAGTACCTGGAGCGGCGGTACGACCCGAAGGGCTGACGCCCTCCGGCCCGTGCCAGGAATCGGGAATGGGGAATGTCGGTGGTACCCGACAGGGTTGTCACATGGTGACCGGGTTTCTGCCACAAACCGACTCAATTCATTGCGAATTGATGAAAACGCTGTTTGGGTAGGAACGATGGCCCTGAATATCGTGACCAGCCCGCAGCCCCGGGCGCAAGCGCCGTACCTACCCCGAATCGAGGGCCGATGATCGAGTTCCGCTCGGTGACGAAGCGGTTCCCCGACGGTACCGTCGCGGTCGACGACTTCTCCCTCGTCATCCCGTCACATCAGATCACCGTCCTGGTGGGGTCGTCGGGCAGCGGCAAGACGACGATCCTCCGCATGGTCAATCGCATGGTCGATCCGACCAGCGGCACCGTGTCGATCGACGGCGAGGACGTGCAGACGCTCAAGCCCGTGCACCTCCGCCGCCGCATCGGCTATGTGATGCAGAACTCCGGGCTGCTGCCGCACCGCAAGGTCGTCGACAACATCGCGACGGTGCCGCTCCTCACCGGAGTGAAGAAGAAGGCCGCCCACGAACGGGCCCTCGAGCTCATGGACACGGTCGGGCTCGAACGATCGCTCGCCGACAAGTACCCCAGCCAGCTCTCGGGAGGTCAGCAGCAGCGCGTCGGCGTCGCCCGCGGCCTCGCGGTCGACCCGAACATCCTGTTGATGGACGAGCCGTTCGGTGCGGTCGACCCGATCGTGCGCGACGACCTCCAGAACGAGTTGCTGCGGCTGCAGCGCGAGCTCGGCAAGACCGTGCTGTTCGTGACGCACGACATCGACGAGGCCTTCCGGCTCGGCGACCAGGTCGTCATCTTCCGCAAGGGCGGCATCGTGGCCCAGAAGGGCACGCCGGCAGAGATTCTCGCCTCGCCCGCCGATGACTTCGTCGCGTCCTTCGTGGGCGCCGACCGCGGCAAGCGCGCACTCCACATCGAGCAGACCCCAACCGGGTCGGTTCTCGTCGACAGCGAGGGACGCACTGCGGGTGTCCTCACTGCCGAGCACTCCTCATCCGAAGATTCAAAGGCCGCGACGGTGTCCGTTGCGGGTGGTGCGGACGCCGTAACGCAGGGTGGCGCCCCTCCACGGCTTCCGCAGTGAACTTCCTGTGGTCGAATCTCGGCCTGGTCTGGAATCTCACGATCTCCCACGTGTGGTTGAGCGCCATCCCCATCGTGGTCGGGTTCCTGGTGTCGCTGCCCATCGGATGGGTGGCCAACCGCTACCGGGTGAGCCGTCCGGTGCTGCTCACGATCGGCGGCATCCTCTACGCGATCCCGTCGCTGCCGCTGTTCTTCGCGATGCCCGCGCTGATCGGCACGAAGATCCTCGATCCGGCGAACGTGGTCATCGCCCTGAGCGTCTACGCCGTGGCGCTGATGGTGCGCACGACGGCGGACGCCCTCGCGTCGGTGCCCGGTGACGTCGTGCAGTCCGCGACGGCGATCGGGTTCTCGGGCTGGCGGAGGTTCTGGGCGGTCGAGCTGCCCCTCGCCGGACCGGTGCTGCTCGCCGGCCTGCGCGTGGTGTCGGTCTCGACGGTCAGCCTCGTGAGCGTCGGCGCCCTGCTGGGCGTGCCGAACCTCGGGCAGCTCTTCACCGACGGCCTCAACCGCTACTACCCGGAGGAGGTCGCCGTCGGCATCATCCTCATCATGGTCGTCGCGCTGGTGTTCGACCTCGTGCTCGTGGTGCTCGGGCGACTGCTGCTGCCCTGGTCGCGGCTCGACCGACGCACCGGACGCCTGCGGCGTTCGGCGGCGATGAAGGCGGTGACCGGCGCATGACCGACTTCTTCGCCGCCTTCCAGTGGCTCTTCGACCCCGTCAACTGGGCGGGACCTGGCGGTATCCCTGCGCGCACGGGCGAGCACATCGTGTACACGCTGCTCACGCTGCTGATCGCGAGCATCATCGCCCTGCCGATCGGCTTCCTGATCGGTCACACCGGGAGGCTGCGCGGACTCGCGGTGGGCCTCTCCGGTGCGCTGCGCGCGCTGCCGACACTGGGCCTCGTGGTCTACCTCGCGCTGATCATGGCGAACATCTCGATCGTGCCTCCTCTGATCGCGCTCACGATCCTGGCCGTTCCGCCGCTGCTGGCCGGCGCATACTCCGGCCTGGAGTCGGTGAACCGGAGCACGATCGACGCCGCGCGCGCGATCGGGATGACCGAGTGGCAGATCTTCGCCAAGGTCGAGCTTCCGCTGTCGCTCCCGCTCGTGCTCGGCGGACTCCGCTCGGGCGCGCTGCAGGTCATCGCGACCTGGACGGTCGCGGCCATTCTGCCGGTCGGCGGCCTCGGCCGGTTCCTGTTCGACGGGCTGGCCGTTCAGAACTATCCCGAGATGCTGGGCGGGTCGATCATCGTGGTCGTTCTGGCGCTCGTCGTCGACGGCCTGTTCGCGCTCACGCAGCGGCTGGTCGTGCCACGCGGCGTCGCGGCCGGCAAGGTCCGCGCCGATCGGGCGAAGGACCCCTGGCGCGCGTTCGGAATAACCGTCCCCGGGCGGCAGCCCGTTCCCTGACCCCCCGGTTCGCCTTCCGGCTCCACAGACCTGCTCACACAGACCCATCGCACACAGAAGAGAGAGAATCACATGTTCGGATCCAAGAAGGGCCGCATCGCGGCCGGCGTGCTCGCGGCGGGGGCGCTCCTGGCCCTCAGCGCGTGCTCGTCCGGTGGAGGCGGCGCGTTCAGCACCAGCGGAAGTTCCTCGTCCAGCGACAGTGTCACCATCGGTTCCGCCGCGTTCGGCGAGTCGGAGATCCTGATGCAGATCTACGGCCAGGCCCTGGCCGCCAACGGCGTCAAGGTCAACTACAAGCCGAGTATCGGCCAGCGCGACGTCTACCTCAAGGCGCTTCAGGACGGCTCGATCGACCTCATCCCGGAGTACTCGGGCAACCTGCTGCAGTTCTACGACAAGAACAGCACCGCGAGCTCCAGTGACGACGTCTACGCCGCCCTCAACGACGCCCTGCCGAAGGGCTTCGAGGTGCTCGACCAGGCCAAGGCGGAAGACGCCGACGCCTACAACGTCACCAAGGAGTTCTCCGACAAGTACAGCGTCACGAGCCTCGAAGACCTCAAGAAGGTCACGGTGCCGCTGACGGTGGGCGCGAACCCCGAGTTCGCCACCCGCCCCTACGGCATCCCCGGGCTCAAGTCGTCGTACGGCGTGACGGCGACGCTCAAGCCGATCAGTGACTCGGGCGGCCCACTCACCGTCACCGCCCTCAAGAACGGCGACGTGCAGTTGGCCGACATCTACACGACGACCCCGGCCATCAAAGACAACGGTTTCGTCGTGCTGAAGGACCCGAAGAACCTGATCGCCGCGCAGAACATCCTGCCGCTGATCAACACCAAGAAGGCCTCCGACACCGTCAAGTCGGTGCTCAACAAGGTCTCGGCCGAGCTGACCACGGACGACCTCATCACCATGAACAGCGAGAACCAGGGCGCCAGCAAGACCCAGCCCGACGCTGTGGCGAAGAAGTGGCTCCAGGAGCACCCGATCAAGAAGTAGGGTGCGCGGGAGGCTGAGCCTCCCTGCTACTCCGCGTGCGGCGGCTCGGGCGACCGGGCCGCCGCATCCATGTGTGCGGCCTCCCGCTTCTGGAGGACCTTCTTCACCACGAACACCACCCCGATGAACAGCGCGATGACGGCGACGAAGACATAGCCGGCCCAGTGCAGCTCCCGCGAGAGTTCGCGGTAGCTGCCGGCGGCGAGCGCGCCGACGCTGACATACGCGAAGGCCCAGATCACGCAGGCGGGTGCGGTCCACGCCATGAACGTCTTGTACCGCATCGGGCTCATTCCGACCGTCAGCGGGATGAGCGAGTGCAGCACCGGCAGGAAGCGGGAGAGGAACACGGCGATGCCGCCGCGCTTGGCGAGATAGGCCTCCGCGCGGTCGAAGTTCTGCGGGCCGAGCCTCCGGCCGAGCCGGCTCCCGCGGATGCGCGGCCCGAAGTAGCGGCCGAGCGCGAAGCCGATCGACTCGCCGCAGAGGGCGCCGACGATGACCGCGATCACGAGCGCGGCGTACTCCACCGGGCTCCCGACGGCGGTCGACGCGACGAGCACGATCGTGTCGCCCGGCACGATCAGCCCGATGAGGATCGAGGTCTCCAGCAGGATCCCCACGCCCGCGAGGAGGGTGCGCAGGACCGGGTCGACCGATTGGACGAGGTCGAGGATCCAGGTCAGCGCGTCGTTCACGGCCTCGGGGCCGACCGGATCAGCGACCAGTAGGCCTCGATGGCGTCGGCCATGTCTGCGCTCGGGTCGAGCATCCACTGCACCTGCATCCCGTCGGCGACGGCGACGGCGAGGCGGGCGAGGGTGCGCGGGTCGGCCTCAGGGCGGACGCGTCCGGCCTCCTGTTCGGCGCGGAGGTACTGCTCGAGGCCTCCGACGATCTGCTCGTAGCGTGAGACGAAGTAGTCGTGACCCGGGTGCTCCGGGTCAGCCGCCTCGGCGGAGATGGTGGCGTACAGCTGCACCAGCCCGGGGACTTCGGCGTTGTGACGCACGATGCCGACGAGCCCGTCGAAGGCGCCCGTCCAGTCGGAGGCGAGGTCGCCGCCGGCGGAGTCGACCTCGTCGCGCTTGCGCAGCACCTCGGCGAACAGTTCCTCCTTCGAGGAGAAGTGGTGCAGGAGGCCGGCCTGGCTGAGACCGACCGAGTCGGCGATCTCCCGCAGGGATGCCTTGCGGTAGCCCTTGTCGGCGAACACCTCCAGGGCACGCGCGAGGATCTCCTCACGTTTGGCGATTCCCTTGGCGTATCCACGCTTCTCCGGCATGGGTCAAGGCTAGTGGGACGCCGCTGATCAGCTGGTGAGGACGAGCACCGGCGGCACGATCACCAGCAGCACGATCGCGACGACGACCAGCAGGCGTACGCCGGTCCCCACCGTGCGGTGGTCGGCGGTGAGGCGCGCTTCGCGCGCGATCAGGGCCGTGCGGCGCTGCTCCGGGGTGCGCGGGTCCTTCGGTGCGCCGAGGGCCGTGCCGGCCGATCCGGTCGAGTCGACGATGCGGATGGCGTCGGCCAGCACCGCGTCACCGGAGGCGTGCCGCGCAGTGTCGTCGGCGAGCATCTCCACGAGCAGCGCGACCGCGTCCTGCGCGCGTGTGGCGATCGGGAACCACGGGAGCGCACGCTTCCACGAACGGAAGGCGTCGAGCAGCAGGTGGTGCTTCTGGCGCAGGTGGGCCCGCTCGTGGGCGATCACGGCCTCCAGCTCGTCGGGGCTGAGAAGCTCGATCATGCCTTCGGAGAGAACGGTGACGCTGCGCGCGCCCGGGAGGCAGTACGCCGCCGGGGCCGGGTGGTCGATGATCCGGGTGGCGGGCTCGTCGGGCAGCGGCGAGCTGAGGAGGCGCAGCAGCTCCATGTGCCTGTGTCGCTGGCGCCGGCTGCGCACGGAGGTCAGCGCGAGGTTCAGCAGGAGGTGTGCGGTCAGCAGCACCGCCGCGCTGAGGAAGAACGTGTGCAGCAGCGAGACGTCCGGAGGCAAGGGGCCGGAGAAGAGAGTCGCGGCGGCGCCCGAGACGCGGCTCGCCAGATCGTGCCCGAACGGCTCGAGTCCGGCCAGCAGGAGCGAGCCGATCATCGAGATGCCTCCGGCAAGGGCGATCGACTGCCAGAGTGCGAGGGCGAGCACCGGGGCGGCGGCGGGCCACTTCGCGCGCGCGAGGAGGAGCGGGACCGGCCAGGCGAGGGCCAGCGCGAGCACGCCGAGCACGACGGCGGTCGAGTCGACGGGCATCCCGGTCAGCTGCGGGCGTCGAGTAGCCGGCGCAGCATCTGCGCCTCGGACTCGTCGACGGAGCCCACGAAGTAGGCGAGCGCTTCCGTGCGGTCGGAGGAGGTGTCGAGCACTTCGCGCATCAGGTCGGCCACGTGGCCGGCGCGCGTGAGGGTCGCGAAGTAGATGTGGGGGCGGGCGTCGCGGTCGCGGTCGACGAAGCCCTTCTGCTCTAGGCGGGAGAGCACGGTGAGCACGGTGGTGAGCGCCGGGGTCTTGCCGTCGGTGCGGGAGGCCGCTAGCTTGTCGCGCAGTTCGCCTGCGGTGATGGGGGAGGCGCCCGACCAGAGGGCGTCCATCACCGCTCGTTCGAGTTCTCCGAGATTGGCCACGTCTCCAGAGTAGCGCGAAGTGCCTGTGAATGTTCTACACTCTGTAGAAGTAGCAGTTCTACAGGCTGTAGAACTTGACCGGAAGGGTGGGCTGCGTGAACGAGATCCTCGATCCGCTGCTGCTGGCGCGCTGGCAGTTCGGACTCACGACCATCTATCACTTCCTCTTCGTCCCGCTCACCATCGGCCTGGTGACGGTCGTGGCGATCTTCCAGACCGTCTGGTACCGCAGCGGAAAGGTCCACTACCTCCAGCTCACGCACTTCTTCGGCAAGCTGTTCCTGATCAACTTCGCGATGGGCGTCGTCACCGGCATCGTGCAGGAGTTCCAGTTCGGCATGAACTGGTCGAACTATTCGCGCTTCGTCGGCGACATCTTCGGGGCGCCGCTCGCGCTGGAGGGGTTGCTCGCCTTCTTCCTGGAGGCGACGTTCATCGGTCTCTGGATCTTCGGCTGGGACAAGCTGCCGCGCGGCATCCACCTGGCCTGCATCTGGATCGTCGCCGTCGGCTCGATCCTCTCGGCCTACTTCATCCTCGCCGCCAACGCGTTCATGCAGAACCCGGTCGGCTACAAGCTCGACCCCGCCCGCGGACGCGCCGAGCTGACCGACCTCTGGGCGGTGCTGACGAACAAGGTGGCGCTGGCGGCGTTCCCGCACACGATCTTCGGCTGCTTCATGGTCTCCGCGGGCCTCATCATCGCGGTCGCGGCCTGGCACCTCTCACGCAACCGCAACCTCGAGACCATGCGCCCCGCCCTCAAGTTCGGGCTCTGGATGATGGTCGTCGCCGGCCTCGGCAGCGTGATCAGCGGCGACCAGCTCGGCCTCGCCATGGTCGAGACGCAGCCGATGAAGATGGCCGCCGCCGAGGCGCTCTACAAGACCTCGACGGGCGCCGACGCGTCGTTCTCGATCTTCACCCTGGGCACACCGGACGGCGTCCACGAGCTGTTCTCGATCCGCGTGCCCTACCTGCTGTCGTTCCTGTCGACGCACACGCTCGACGGCACGGTGGAGGGCATCAACGACCTCCAGGCGCAGTACGTGCAACTGTTCGGGCCCGGTGACTACACACCGATCATCTGGGTCACCTACTGGGCGTTCCGCTGGATGATCGGCCTCGGCCTCCTGCACGTGCTCGTCGCCGTCGTCGGCCTCTGGTTCACCCGCAAGGGACGAACCCCACCGTGGGCGTGGATGTGGAAGGTCGCGATCTGGGCGTTCCCGCTGTCGCTCGCCGCCATGATCGTGGGCTGGATCTTCACCGAGATGGGCAGGCAGCCCTGGATCGTCTTCAGCCTGATGAAGACGCAAGACGGCGTCTCGCCCGGGACCACCGGACTCGAAGTCCTGATCTCGCTGCTGGCGTTCACTGCGGTCTACGGCACCCTCGCGGTCGTCGAGTTCAAGCTCATCAAGCGCGCGGCGCAGAAGGGACCGGCCCCCGTCGAGGAACACCTCGACGAGGAGGGCAAGCACGTCCCGGTCGCGACGGTCTACTAGGAGGAGACGGCAATGGATCTCGCAGTTCTCTGGTTCGGCATCATCGGTTTCTTCTTCATCGGCTACTTCGTGCTCGACGGCTTCGATTTCGGCGTGGGGATGTCCCTGCTGTTCCTCGGCAGGGACGAGACCGACCGGCGCGTCCTCATCAACACGATCGGCCCGGTCTGGGACCTCAACGAGACCTGGCTGATCGTCGCGGGCGCCGCGCTGTTCGCCGCCTTCCCCGAGTGGTATGCCACGCTGTTCAGCGGCTTCTACCTCGCGCTGCTGCTCATCCTGATCGCGCTCATCCTGCGCGGGGTCTCGTTCGAATACCGGCACCAGCGGCCGGAGTCGCAGTGGAAGCGCCGGTTCGACGCCATGATCGTGATCGGCTCGGCTGTGCCGGCCTTCCTCTGGGGAGTCGCCTTCGCCAACATCGTGCAGGGCGTCGCGCTGGACGCGCACCACGACTACACGGGGACGCTGTTCGACCTCCTGAACGGCTACGCCCTCCTGGGCGGCCTCACCACGCTGCTGCTGTTCTTCACGCACGGAGCTGTTTTCGTCTCGCTCAAGACCGAGGGCGACATCCGCCTCCGGGCACGGAGGCTCGCGACCCGCTCCGGCGTGCTCGCGATCGTCGTCGCCGCTGCGTTCCTCGCGTGGACCGTGATCGCCCACTTCTCGGTCGTGCTCCTGGTGCTCGCACTGGTCGCGGCCGTGGCGCTGGTGACCTCCTGGATCCTGAACCTGCGCGGCGCCGAAGGCTGGTCGTTCGGATTCATGGCGGCGACGATCGCGCTCGCCGTGGCAGCCCTGTTCAGCGCGCTGTTCCCGGATGTGATGCCGTCGGTCCCGAACCCGGAGAACAGCCTGACCATCGCGAACGCATCCAGCTCGGAGACGACGCTGACGATCATGACCTGGGTCGCGGTGATCTTCCTCCCGCTGATCCTGCTCTACCAGGGCTTCACCTACTGGGTCTTCCGCAAGCGAGTGACCCGCGCCCACATCCCTGACGACCACCCCGAACCCGAGCCGGCAGCCGTCTGACATGCGCCCGCTCGATCCCCGCCTGCTCCGCTACGCGTCGGCCACCCGGCCGACGCTGGCGGCGGGTGCGCTCGTCACCCTGGCTCAGACCGCCGCCGTGGTCGCGTTCGCCTGGCTCGTCACGCAGCTGGTGGTGCGCGCGATCGCGGGCGATCCGTTCACCGAGCTGAGCGGCCTGCTCGCCGGGCTCGTGCTCGTGGTGATCGGACGCGGGGCGCTGCTGTGGCTCGCGGAGGCGGTTGCCGCGCGGGGCGGGGCGACGGTCGTCGGTCAGCTGCGCTCGCAACTCGTGGACGCGTTCGGCCGGCTCGGCCCTCGCGGGCTCGCGGGCCGCGGCAGCGCGGAGCTGACCCTCGTCGCGGGACGCGGGATGGACGCCCTCGACGGCTACTTCGCCCGCTACCTCCCTCAGCTGATCGCCACTGCTGTGGCCATGCCCCTGCTCGTGCTGGTGATCGGCTGGCAAGACCTGACCAGCGGGATCATCCTCGTGGTGACCCTGCCGCTCATCCCGCTTTTCATGGTCCTGGTCGGCTGGGCGACTCAGGCGGCCCAGAAGCGGCAGTGGACTGCGCTCGCGACGCTGTCGAAGGGCTTCCTCGACGTCGTCGCCGGCCTGCCGACGCTCACGCTGTTCGGGAGGCAGCACCGGCAGGAGGCGCACATCCGCGAGGTGAGCGAGGAGTACCGCACGCGCACGATGAAGGTCCTGCGGATGTCCTTCCTCTCCGGTTTCGTGCTGGAGCTCGCCGCCAGCCTGTCGGTCGCGCTCATCGCCGTGGCGATCGGGCTGAGGCTGCTCGGCGGCTCGCTCGACCTGTCGGTGGGGCTCTTCGTCCTCCTGCTGGCGCCCGAGGCGTTCCTTCCGCTGCGGAACGTGGGCGCGGCGTACCACGCCGCTACCGAGGGCATTCAGGCGGCCGCCGACGCGTTCGAGGTGCTCGACGCGGCGGGCGACGTGCCGACGGAACCCGCGGTCGCCGGCGCGAACGCCTCCGGGCTCGTGTTCGACGGCGTCGGCGTCGTGTACGAGGGTCGGGAGGTCGTGTCGGCGTTCACGGCGGAGGTGCCGCTCGGCACGCTGGCCGTGCTGAGCGCGCCGAGCGGGGCGGGAAAGTCGAGCCTGATCGCGGCGGCCCTCAGCTTCGTGGTACATGGGGGAAGGATCGCCGCGGGCGGCCGGGAGGACGCCGCCGGGCGTCGCGACGCGATCGCGTGGGCGGGCCAGCGGCCGGGCCTGCTCGCGGGCACGGTCGGCGAGAACGTGGCGCTCGGCGACCCCGAGCCGTCGGCGCGCGGTATCACGGAGGCACTGGCTGCGGCGGCGGCGACCGAGATCTCGCCGGACCTGGTCGTGGGCGCCGGCGGCGCGGGGCTCTCCGGCGGGCAGGCGCAGCGGGTCGCCGTGGCCCGCGCTCTCTACCGGCAGCGCTCGCGGGGATGTCCGGTGCTCATCCTGGACGAGCCGACCTCCGCCCTCGACACGGCGACCGAGGCGCAGCTGCTGGCCTCCCTGCGCAGGGTCGCCGAGAGCGGTGTGGCCGTGCTCGTCGTCAGCCACCGGGAGGCCGTCGTGGCGGCCGCCGACGAGATCCTGGAGACGGGGGTGCTGTCCCATGTCGTTCGCTGAACGGACCCGGTCCTGGGAGGAGCAGACACGCGAGGAGCAGAAGCAGACGCGACGCATCCTCCGGCTGGCCCTGCCTCCGGCGCGCCGACTCTGGGTGGCGATCGCGTTCGGAACGCTGAGCGGGGCGTGCGCCGTCGCTCTGCTCGGGGTGTCGGCCTGGCTCATCACCCGCGCGGCCGAGCAGCCCGCGCTCATGTACATCTCGATGGCCGTGGTCGGCGTGCGCGCCTTCGCACTCGGACGCGCGTTCTTCCGCTACGTGGAGCGCCTCGCCGGGCACGACGCCGCGTTCGGGCGCCTCGGCACCATCCGGTCGGACCTGTTCGCACGCCTGGTGCCGCTCGGGCCCGACGGCATCGGCGCGCGGCACGACGCGGACGGCCGCCGCGACGGGAGCGCGCGCGGCGGCCAGCTTCTGACGCGGCTGGCGGACGACGTCGACGAACTGCCCGATTTCGCGTTGCGCGTGGTGCAGCCCCTGGTGTCCGGCGGGATCGTCGTGCTGGCCAGCGTCGTCGCGGCGTTCCTCCTGCTCCCCGCGGCCGGGATCGCGCTGCTGGTGACGCTCGCCGTCGCGTTCGTCGTCGGGACGCTGGTGAACCGGTGGGCCGCGGGAGCCTCCGAGCGGAGGGTCGCGCCGCTGCGCGCCGAGGTGTCGGCCGCAGTGAACGACCTGGTGACGAACCTCGACGTGCTGATCGCCTTCGACGGCCTGGCGGCGGCCGCAGAGCGCGTCCGCTCGGCGAGCGCGCAGCTGACCGCGGCGATGCGCGCGCGCGCTGCCGGCCTCGGTCTGACCGCCGGTGCGGTGTCGGTGCTCGCCGGCGGGGCGACGCTGCTCGCCCTCGCGGGAGGCATCCCTGCTCTTCAGGAGGGCCGTATCGACGGTCCGGCGCTCGCCGTCGTGGCCCTCCTCCCGCTCGCGGTCTTCGAGGTGTTCGGGACGCTGCCGCTGGCGTTCGGCGCGTGGCGGCGCGTCCGAGCGAGCGCCGAGCGGATCGCCGACACGGTTCCGGCGACGGTTCCGGCCGGGGTTCCGGTCGACGTCGCGGATGCGGGGGCGCTCTCGGTGGAGGGCGTGCCCGACCTCCGGCTGCGAGTCTCGCTGGCGCACTGGCCCGGCTCCTCGTCGCCGGTGCTCAACGACGTCGCTCTCGACCTGCGCGCGGGCGAGCGGGTGGTGCTCACCGGCTCGACCGGGGCGGGGAAGACCGCGCTGGCGCACGTGCTGACCCGGTTCCTCGACCTCGACGGGTCGTACACGATCGACGGCACCGACGTCCGCGCCGCCCGCCAGGACGACGTGCGCCGCGTCGTCGGGCTGGTGGAGCAACAGCCGTACCTGTTCGACTCCGACCTGCGCCAGAACCTGCTCTTCGCGCGCGACACCGCGACCGATGACGGGCTGCTGGCGGTGCTCGATCGCGTGGGCCTGGGGGAGTGGACGCGCTCGCGAGGCGGCCTGGGCACGCCCGTCGGCGAACGCGGCGCCCTCGTCTCGGGAGGCCAGGCTCAGCGCATCGCGCTCGCTCGGGCGCTCCTGGCCGACTTCCGGGTGCTCGTCGTGGACGAGCCGACGGCCAACGTGGACTCCGCCGTCGCCGAGCGGATCGTGAGCGACATCCTCCGCACGGCGGCCGACGATGGACGCACTGTGCTGCTGATCTCCCACACGGACGTGCCCGACGACCTCGTCACGCGCCGCCTCCGCCTGGAGGCCGGCACGCTGGTCGCCTAGGTCAGCGCAGCGGACGCGAGAGCGCGCCGAACCGCGCACGCCACGCGGCGGTGCGCGCGGGGTCGTGACCGAGCGCGGGGCCGTCGACCCAGACGGTGACGTCGCGGATGCCGTGCAGAGCATTGACCGCCCAGAGTGTCACTCCTTCGAGCTCGGAGGGCCGCGCGGCCTCCTCCTCGACGGGGACGCCCAGCGCCGCGGCGATGCCGCGCGCCGTCCGCGCCGAGACGCTGTCCACCCGCGCGAGTACGAACGGCGGGGCGCAGAGAACCTCCCCGCGCCACCAGAGCAATGCCGTGGTCGTCCCGTCGGAGACCCGGCCCTCGTCGAGCAGCACGGCCTCCTGAGCGCCGTCGCGCTGCGCACGCTGACGGAGCGCGTTGAGGCGGTCGATGTCCGGACCTTTGAGATGCGGAGCCTGCCGCGGGTCCGTCGCCGCGGTCGCGACCACCAGGTCGGTTCCGGGCGGGGGAGCCGTCCGCAGCCGGAAGCGGAGCCGCAGCGCCTCCCGGGCGCTCACGAGCTCGAACCGCGGGAACCAGCGGCCGTCGTCGGGGAGCAGCGCGATGCCGGCCTCCCAGAACGCGTCGAGGGAGGCTCGATCGCGGAATCCCTGGAGCGCCGCGGTCTCGGCGAACCGCTCGCGGTGCAGCGGGAGCGCGAGCGCCCGGCCCGAGGCCACGAGGAACGAGTCGGCGGCCAGCAGCTCGGTCTCCACGACGTCGCAGTCGTCGCGCACGGCGAGCGCGCCCGCGGCCCAGTCGAAGAGGGTGGCCGTCGCTTCCATCCGCCCAGGCTAATGCAGAGGGCGGGCGAGGCCGGTGCGGGCGAGGCAGCGGGCTAGTGCAGACTGGTCACCGTGCTCCTCCCGCCCCGCACGCACCGGCTCGACGTCGCCGTCGACCCGGCCGACGCTTTCGTCGCGCTGTTCGGCGACGACGGGCGCGACGCGGTCTGGCTGGACGCCGGACCGGGCGCCGAGAGCGGGCGCAGCTTCCTCGGCACGGGTTCGCGCGTCATCACGGCGTCGGTGGCGGCCCGGACCGTCACCGACGGGCCATCCACTCGAGAGGGCGACATCCTCGACCTGCTGCGGGAACGCACCGCCCCGGGCGAGGACACCGCGGGCTTCCCTCTCGGCTGGACCGGCTGGCTCGGCTACGAGGCCGGGGCCGTGCCGCTGGGCGTCCCAGTTCGCGCCGGCGACGGGGCGGATGCGGCATTCCTCCTCATCGACCGGCTGATCGCCTTCGATCACGCCGACGGCACGGTCACCCTCGTCGACGCGACGGACGGCGGCACCTGGCTCGCGCAGGCGGCCGCCGCACTCGACGCGTCCGCAGGAGCAGCCGAAGCCTACGGACGAGCCCACCCCGTCATCGGACCGCACGAGTCCGTCCCGGTGTCGTGGCGCCACGACGACGCCGCCTACCTCGCCATGATCGTCGCGTGCCAGGAGGCCATCCGCGCGGGCGACGCCTACCAGCTCTGCCTCACCAACACGGCGACGGCCCGCACCGACGCCGACCCCCTGGCCGTGCACCTCCGCCTGCGCCGCGCCAGCCCCTCCCATCACGCCGGCTTCCTCCGGATCGCCGGAGAGACTCTGGTCAGCTCCTCGCCCGAGCAGTTCCTGCTCGTCACCGCCGACGGCGCCGTGCGCACCAAGCCCATCAAGGGCACGCGGCCGCGCGGCTCGACCCTCGCCGACGACCTCCGCCTCCGCGCCGAGCTGGAGGCCAGCGAGAAGGAGCAGGCCGAGAACGTCATGATCGTCGACCTGATGCGCAACGACCTCGGTCGGGTGAGCGTCACCGGCACTGTGAGCGTCCGCCACCTCCTGGAGGTCGAGAGCTACGCGCAGGTGCATCAGCTCGTGAGCACGGTCGAGGGGAGGCTGCTGCCCGGCCTCACCGCGGTGGACGCGCTGGCGGCCGCGTTCCCGGCCGGCTCGATGACGGGCGCGCCGAAGCTCTCGGCGATGCGCATCCTCGCCGGCCTCGAAGACGGCCCCCGCGGCGTCTACGCCGGCTGCTTCGGCGTGCTCGCGGCCGACGGCTCCGCCGACCTCGCCATGGTGATCCGCAGCCTCCGGTTCCGCGGCGGCACCGTGACGATCGGTGCGGGAGGCGGCATCACCGCGCTCTCGGTGCCGGAGGAGGAGCTCGAAGAGGTGCGAGTGAAGGCCGGCGCTCTCCTCCGAGCGGCCGGTCTGCGAGCTCCCGGCCGCCTCCCAGGGAACGGATCGGAAGGCGCGAACGTTTAGTACCCTGGAAGCTCGGGCTGCGCGCCCGACGCCTTCTCGCTGCGAGGCCGGTCCGGCCGCAGCGACATCCGAGAGAGAGTCCAGTGGCACACGAGCACGATTCAGGTACAGCACCGGTCCGCGAGGCCGGAGCGCACTACGACTTCGCCGAGATCCAGAACAAGTGGCTTCCGATCTGGGACGAGCTGAAGCCGTTCTCCACCGCCGACCCCGACGACAAGCGTCCGCGCAAGTACGTGCTCGACATGTTCCCCTACCCCTCCGGAGACCTGCACATGGGTCACGCGGAGGCGTACGCCCTGGGCGACGTCGTCGCCCGCTACTGGCGCCAGCAGGGCTTCAACGTGCTGCATCCGATCGGCTGGGACTCGTTCGGCCTGCCCGCCGAGAACGCCGCGATCAAGCGCGGGCTCGACCCCGCCGGGTGGACCAACGACAACATCGCGCAGCAGAAGGCCTCCATGCGCCGCTACGCCCCCAGCTTCGACTGGGACCGCGTGCTGCAGACGAGCGACCCCGCCTACTACCGCTGGAACCAGTGGCTGTTCCTGAAGCTGCACGAGAGGGGCCTGGCGTACCGCAAGGCCTCCCAGGTCAACTGGTGCCCCTTCGACCAGACCGTGCTGGCCAACGAGCAGGTGGTCAACGGCCGCTGCGAGCGCTGCGACAACCTGGTCACCAAGAAGAAGCTGACGCAGTGGTACTTCCGCATCACCGACTACGCCGACCGGCTGCTGGACAACCTGAATCAGCTGGAGGGCGCCTGGCCGTCCAAGGTGCTGTCGATGCAGCGCAACTGGATCGGCCGCTCCACCGGCGCCGACGTGCAGTTCGCGATCGAAGGCCGCGACGAGCCGGTGACGGTCTACACGACGCGTCCTGACACGCTGTACGGCGTGACCTTCATGGTCGTCGCGCCCGACTCCGACCTCGCGGCCGAGCTGGTGGCAGACGTGCGTCCGGAGGTGCAGGCCCGCTTCGACCAGTACCTGGAGGCCGTGCGCGGCACCACCGAGATGGACCGACTGAGCACCGACCGCGAGAAGACCGGCGTGTTTCTGGAGCGGCACGCGGTCAACCCGCTGACGGGCGAGCGCATCCCGATCTGGGCGGCAGACTACGTGCTGAGCGACTACGGTCACGGCGCGATCATGGCCGTGCCCGCGCACGACCAGCGCGACCTGGACTTCGCCCGGGCGTTCGACCTGCCGGTGCGCGTCGTCGTCGACACCACGCAGCCGGTCACGGGCGCCATCCCGGTCATCCACACCGACCCGGTCACGGGAGAGCCGATCCTGCCGGAGGACGCCCCGCTGGAGAGCCCCGCGGAGACGGGCGTCGCCCTGACCGGCGAGGGCCGGCTGATCAACTCGGGGCCGTTCGACGGCCTGAGCAAGTCGAACGCCATCCGTCGTGTCACCGAGGCGCTGCAAGGGTCGGGGCTGGGCGCTCCCGCCAAGAACTTCCGCCTGCGCGACTGGCTGATCTCGCGTCAGCGGTACTGGGGCACGCCTATCCCGATCATCCACTGCGAGCAGTGCGGCGAAGTGCGGGTGCCCGAGTCCGAGCTGCCGGTGCTGCTGCCTCCCGCCGAGGGCCTGGACCTGCAGCCGAAGGGAACCAGCCCGCTCGGGGGCGCGACCGACTGGGTCAACGTCTCCTGCCCCGACTGCGGCGGCCCGGCGACGCGCGACACCGACACGATGGACACGTTCGTCGACAGCTCGTGGTACTTCCTGCGCTTCCTTGACCCGAACGACTCGACGCAGGCGTTCGACCCCAAGGAGGCGGAGAAGTGGGCACCGGTCGACCAGTACGTCGGCGGCGTGAGCCACGCGATCCTGCACCTGCTGTACGCGCGCTTCATCACCAAGGTGCTGTTCGACATGGGGTCGATCAGCTTCACGGAGCCGTTCACCGCTCTGCTCAACCAGGGGCTGGTCCTGATGGACGGCTCGGCGATGAGCAAGTCGCGCGGCAACCTGGTCAAGCTGTCCGAGCAGCTGGACGAGCACGGCGTCGACGCGGTGCGCCTGACCATGGCGTTCGCGGGGCCGCCGGAGGACGACATCGATTGGGCCGACGTGTCGCCGGCGGGCAGCGCCAAGTTCCTGGCGCGCGCCTGGCGCGTCGCGCACGAAGTGACGAGCGCGCCGGATGTGGTCTGGAAGACCGGCGACCCCGCGCTCCGTCGCGTCACGCACCGGTTCCTGGCCGACGCGCCGGGTCTGGTGGAGGCGTTCAAGTTCAACGTCGTCGTCGCCCGCCTGATGGAGCTGGTGAACGCGACCCGCAAGGCGATCGACGGCGGTCCCGGCCCGGCCGACGCCGCGGTCCGCGAAGCGGCGGAGGTCACGGCGATGGCCCTGAACCTCTTCGCTCCGTACGCGGCCGAGGACATGTGGCAGAAGCTCGGCTACGAGCCCTCGGTGGCGCTGGTGCCGTGGCGCAAGGCCGACCCGACGCTGCTGATCGAGGAGGCTGTCACGGCCGTGTTCCAGGTCGACGGCAAGGTGCGCGACCGGGCCGAGGTCTCGCCGAAGATCACCAGCGACGAGTTGGAGGCTCTGGCCCGTGGCTCGGAGGCCGTGTCCCGTTCGGTCGGCGACCGGGAGATCGTGAACGTGATCGTGCGTGCCCCGCGACTGGTGAACATCGCCACGCGCGGCTGAGTCCCGATCGGTGTCGCGGTCTGTTCCGCTGGCGCGACGATGAGCGGCGGTCCTCCCCAGGAGGACCGCCGCTCGTGTTGTCCACGGATCCGGGCATCGGCCCGTGGCGCGGCCGCATCCCTTCCTAACGTGAGGGGATGCGACATCGGGCGGCAGATACGGAACGGTCTCCGTCGCGTCGGCTGAGGGTCGGCGTCGGGGCGGCGACCGTGCTGCTCGTCGGCGCGTTCGTCGTCGCCGTCCTCGTGTCCGGGATGGCAGGTGGACGGAACGTGCCGCTGCCGACGGCGTCAGCGCTTCCGTCGTCGCCGATCCCACCGTCCTCCGGTCCCTCGGCGACGGCAGGCGCTGACGAGCTCTACGTCCACGTCTCGGGTGCGGTGATTCGGCCCGGGCTGATCCGCGTGGCCGCCGGCTCGCGCGTCGTGGATGCCATCGAGGCCGCGGGGGGATTCGCCGACACCGCGGACCACGCGGGAGTCAACCTCGCGCGGCTCGTCCAAGACGGAGAGCAGTTGCGGGTCCCCGTCGTCGGCGAGGGGCCGCCGCAGGGCGAGGGAGCGCCCGAGGCGGGTTCGGAAGGAGCCGGCGGCCTCATCGACCTCAACCGTGCGACGACCGCGCAGCTCGAGACGCTTCCCAGGATCGGCCCTGCGCTCGCGCAGCGCATCATCGAATGGCGCGAAGCCAACGGACGGTTCGCCGCAGTGACCGACCTCCGCAACGTGTCGGGCGTCGGAGACAAGATCTTCGACGCGCTCAAAGACCGAGTAACCGTGTGATGCCCGACCTCCGGCTGGCGATACCCGCCACTGCTCTGTGGCTCTGCTGCGGCATCGGCATCGGGGTCACGGCGACGATGCCCGTCGTCGCCGTGTGCGCGGGGGCGCTCGCGGTGCTGGCTCTGGTCGCAGCCGTGTGGTCCGGCCATCGTGCGTGGCGGCCGCAACGCGGCAGCGGACGCGTCTTCCCCCTACTCCGCGGTCTCGCGACGGTCGCCGTCGCACTGGCGACGGCGGCACTCGGCGCAGCGGCCATCGGAGCGCAAGCGCCGCTGCGAACCGATGCGACCCTCGAGTCCGTCGCCGAGACTCATCACCGAGTGGAGGTCGCCGTCAGGGTCGAGAGCGCTCCGCGACGGTCAGCGGCCGGGCTCGACGGGGTCGAGCGCTGGCGGCTGCGCGGAACGACGGTGGAAAGCGCCGGCGAGAGTCCGCGTCCATCGGCCGTGGGTGACCGGCCCGCGGTCGCAGCCGGTGTTCCGGTGTCGCTGGTCGTGCCGGGCGATGTCCGTTCCGTGCGTGACTTCGCGCTGGGCTCGATCATCGCGGCAGACGTATCGGTGCAGCCGAACGACCCGGGGGAGGCGACGACCTTCTCCCTGCGAGCCTCTGCGACCCCGACGGTGCGCGAGGGTCCGCCCGTCTGGCTCGCGTGGGCGGCGCCCGTGCGCAACGCGTTCGCGGCGGCCGCTGCCGCCACGCCGGGCGATGGCGGCGACCTGCTGCCGGGTCTGGCGATCGGCGACGAGACCGCCGTCACTTCCGACCTCGACGAGGCGATGAAGACCTCCTCGCTGAGCCACCTGACCGCGGTCTCCGGGGCGAACTGCGCGCTCGTCACGGGACTCGTCTTCCTGCTCGCACGCGGCGTCGGCCTCGGGCGCCGAGCGCGCATCGTCGCGGCCGCCACCGCGCTCGCGGCCTTCGTCGCGCTCGTCGGGCCGGGTGCCAGCGTGCTGCGTGCCGCGGCGATGGCGACCGTCGTGCTCGTCGGGCTCGCTCGCGGCCGAGTCGCAGACGGCCTCCCGGCACTCGCCTTGGCCGTGATCGTGCTGCTCGTCCACGATCCGTGGCTCGCACGCGACTACGGCTTCGCGCTCTCGGCTCTCGCGACCGCGGGGCTGCTGCTGCTCGCGCGCCCGTTGGCGCACGGCCTGGCGCGATGGCTCCCGCGAGGGATCGCGCTCGCCCTCTCCGTGCCGACGGCGGCGCAGCTCGCGTGCCAGCCGGTCCTCATCCTGCTCAGCCCGACGCTGCCGCTCTTCGGCGTCCCCGCGAACCTCGTCGCCGAACCGGCGGCGCCTGTCGCCACGGTGCTCGGCTGCGTGGCCTGCCTCCTGCTGCCGTGGACGCCGGCCGTCGGGCAGCTCCTGGTCTGGATCGCCTGGGCGCCTTCTGCCTGGATCTCACAGGTCGCGCGGTTCGCGTCCGGTCTTCCGGGCGCGGCGCTGCCGTGGCCGGATGGACTCCTCGGGGTCGGTCTGTGCGCTGCCGTGCTCGTCGCAGTCGCGGTCGTGGCATCGCGGCGAAGGCTCCCGAAGGCGGTCGCCACGTCGGCGGCCGTGGCGCTGGTCGGGGGAGCGCTCGTGTATGCGGGCTCGCTCGGCGGCCGCGAGATAGGCCTCGCGCTCGGCCGGCCGCCGGACTGGGTCATCGCCGCATGCGACGTCGGTCAGGGCGACGCGTTGGTCCTCCGTGACGGCGGCAGGAGCGCGGTCATCGACGTCGGGCGGCGGCCCCAGCCGCTCGCGGATTGCCTGGACGCTCTCGGCATCGACCGTCTCGACTGGGTGCTGCTCACGCACTTCGACGCCGATCATGTGGGTGGGGTCGATGCGGTGCTCGGTCGCACCGACCGGGCGATCGTCGGGGCGCCTGACCGTCCGGCCGACCACGCGCTGCTGGAAAGGCTTCGGCAGGCGGGCATGACGGTCGAGTCCGGGGCCGAGGGGATGTCAGGGCACCTCGGCGGAACATCCTGGCGGATCGTCTGGCCGCCCGCGCCCGCGCCGGGCGCTGCCTCGCTGAGCGGCAACGCCGGCAGTCTGGTCGTTCGCTCAGAGGGCCATGGTCTCCGCGCGCTCTTCCTCGGCGACCTCGGCGAGACCGAGCAGGATGCGCTGCACGCGCATGGCACCGAGCCCGTGGATGTGGTGAAGGTCGCGCATCATGGCTCCGCCGATCAGAGCCCGCGGCTCTACCAGGACCTCCGTGCGCGCCTCGGGCTGGTTTCCGTCGGCGTGGACAACGGATACGGTCATCCGACCCGGCGGGCTCTGTCGATGCTCGAGGAGGTAGGCACAGCCGCGGCGCGTACGGATCGCTCCGGGATGCTGCTGGTGTCGTCGAACGCCTCGGGCCCGGCGCTGTGGGTCGAGCGTCCGGAGGAGGGGAGTGCCGGTGGTCCCCCGTATCCTGGATACGGACGAGGAGGAACGTGGCGACACGAAGCAACAGCAGGGGCGGCTCGCGAGGCCGGGCGGGCACGACGACCGCGAAGAGCGCGATCCCGCAGCTGCCGTGGAACCAGATCCGTCCTGCCCCGGTCGTGCTGGTGTCGGGAACGGAGGGGTTCCTCGCCGATCGCGCCACACGGATGCTGCGCGACCTCCTCAAGCAGGAAGATCCGAGCCTCGAGATCAGCGACGTCTCGGCTGCGGATTACGCGCCGGGCGAGCTCCTCACGCTCGCGAGCCCCTCCCTGTTCGGAGAGCCGCGTCTGATCCGGGTCGACGCGGTCGAGAAGACCGGAGACGGCTTCCTCGCCGAGATGCTCGACTACCTCTCCGCACCGGCCGAGGGAACCGTCGTTGTTCTCCGGCACGCGGGCGGGGTCCGCGGCAAGAAGCTGCTCGACACCATCCGTGCGGGTACCGGAGGCGGAATCGAGATCGTCTGCGCCGAGCTCAAGAAGGACGCCGAGAAGTACGACTTCGCGCAGGCGGAGTTCACGGCGGCCGGCCGCAAGATCACGCCGGGCGCCCTGAGATCGCTGACGTCGGCGTTCACCGACGACCTGGCCGAGCTCGCCGCGGCGTGCCAGCAGCTGATCTCCGACGCCGCGGAGCAGATCACCGAGGCCACCGTCGACAAGTACTACGGAGGCCGGGTCGAGACGAACGCGTTCCAGGTCGCCGACGCGGCCATCGCCGGCCGGCACGGCGAGGCCCTGGTGACGATGCGCCACGCACTCGCCTCCGGCGCCGACCCGGTGCCCATGGTGGCGGCGTTCGCCAGCAAGATCCGCACCATGGCGAAGCTCTCTGGCGCCCGCGGCGGCTCCGGGCAGCTCGCTCAGCAGTTCGGCCTGGCGCCCTGGCAGGTCGATCGTGCCCGCCGCGATCTCGCCGGCTGGACGGAGGACGGCCTCGGGCGCTGCATCGAGGTGCTCGCCGAGACCGATGCCAACGTCAAAGGCGGCGGACGCGACCCCGTGTTCGCGCTTGAACGCATGATTCGCATCGTCAGCGCCCGCGGCCGCGGCTGAGCGCGTCCTCGCGGGAGGGGCCTGCACACGCAGCGAGCCCCCGCCCCCGTTGTTCACGGGGCGGGGGCTCGTCGCGGCGCGGGACAGGTCCCGCGAGTGGTCGCTGCTTAGAGCGCGGCGACCTGCTTGGCGATGGCCGACTTGCGGTTCGCCGCCTGGTTCTTGTGGATGACGCCCTTGCTGGCCGCCTTGTCGATCTTCTTCGCGGCGAGCCGCAGCGCCGCGGTCGCCTTCTCCTTGTCGCCGGCGACGACGGCCTCGCGGGTGGCGCGGATGGCCGTCTTCAGCTGGCTCTTGACCGCCTTGTTGCGCTCCTGCGCCTTCTTGTTGGTCTTGTTGCGCTTGATCTGCGACTTGATGTTTGCCACGGATGAGTACTTTCGTTCGAAGTGAGTAACGGATGTGCCGCTCAGCGAGAGAGGGCGCCTCGCGGCGTTCGTGCGGACGAACCCACACGCAAGCCAACAAACAACTTTAGCAGCGGGCGGCCTCCACGCCAAACGCGGGAGAACCGGCGAACGGTCCGGAGCGCGGGAGCCTCAGCTGCGCGACAGCTCCGGAGCGTAGCTGCCGCTCGCGATCTCGTCCGCCAGCGTCGGGCCGTTCGGCTCCCAGCCCAGGTCGATGCGCGCCTTGGCCCCGCGGGCCTGCTGGTCGAGCAGCAGCGCCTCGGCGAGCCCGGCGCCGAGCCGCTCCGATGTCTGCTCGACGGTCTCGGCCTCCACGCCGCCCGCGACGTCCGCCGCACGCGCCGCAAGCTCGCCGAGGTCCCGGACGGTCGGGTTGGCGCCGCCCGCGGCGATGTAGACCTCGCCCGCGCCTCCGTTCTCGAGTGCCAGCACATAGAGCGCGGCCAGATCGTCGACGTGGACGGTCGCCCAGTGCTGCGAGCCGTCGCCGATGAGCTGCAGCGCGGGAGCGACCCCCGAACCGCGCGGGGCGTCCACGATCTGCCGGGCCAGCCCCTTGCCGTGCCCGTAGACGATCGACGGCACGACGACCGAGCCGCGCACGCCCCGAGTGGCGAGCACGACGGCCTCGTTCTCCCCGCGCCAGGCCGTGAGGGCGGGAGGCGCCGCGGGGGAGTCCTCGGCGATGTCGGCATTCGAGCCGTAGGTCCAGATGCCGCCGGTGTGCACGAAGGGCTTGCCGCTGTCCCCGAGCCCGTCGAGCACCGCCGCGATGAACACCGGGTCCACGTCGCGGCTCGAGGCCAGGTGTATGACGCCGTCGCTCTCGCGGGCGAGCCGCGTCACGAGCGCTCGGTCGGTGGCGTCGCCCACGATCGCGGTCGCGCCGGCGTCGCGCACGAGCTGCGCCTTCGACTCGTCGCGCACCAGCGCGGTCACAGCGTGCCCCTCGTCGAGGAGGCGAGGGAGGACGGAGGATCCGATGTAGCCGGTCGCGCCGGTCAGAAGAATGGTCATACCTCCAGTCAACACGACGTCTGCGACCGCGTTCCCGGCGAGCGTAGGCTCGAGCCCATGACCGCATCGAGCATCGCCATCGTCAACGCGTACGTCGTCCCCGTCGCCGGGGAACCGATCGAGAAGGGCACGGTGATCGTCGAAGACGGTCGGATCACCGCGGTCGGCTCCGCGTCGGAGATCACCGTGCCGTCCGGCGTCAGCGTCGTCGACGCGAGCGGCAAGTGGGTCCTCCCCGGGTTCGTCGAGGCCCACGGTCACGTCGGCATCCACGAGGAGGCGAACGGCCCGGCCGGTGACGACACCAACGAGATGACGACGCCGAACACCGCTGCCGTGCGCGCCATCGACGCCGTGAACATCGACGACGAGGGCTTCAGGGACGCCCTCGCCGGCGGCGTCACCGCCATCGTGGTCAAGCCGGGATCCGGCAACCCGATCGGCGGTCAGACCGTCGCGATCAAGAGCTGGGGCGGCCGCACGATCGACGAGCAGGTGATCAAGGAGGCGGTGAGCGTCAAGTCGGCGCTGGGCGAGAACCCGAAGCGCGTCTACGGCGGCAAGAACCAGACGCCGAGCACCCGTCTCGGCGTCGCGATGATCATCCGCGAGGCGTTCGTCGACGCGCAGAACTACGCTGCCGCCCGCGCCGAGGCCGAGCGCGATGGCAAAGCCTTCTCGCGCGACCTGACCAAGGAGACGCTGGCGCGCGTGCTCGCCGGCGAGCTGGTCTGGGATCAGCACACCCACCGTCACGACGACATCGCCACCGCGATCCGTCTCGCCGACGAGTTCGGCTACAAGCTCGTCGTCAACCACGGCACCGAGGCGCACAAGATCGCCGACGTGCTCGCAGAGCGCGACATCCCGGTCATCTTCGGCCCGATGTTCACGTCGCGTTCCAAGGTGGAGCTGCGCGACCGCGCCATCGGCAACCTCGCCCTGATCGCCGCCGCCGGCGTGCGGGTCGCCATCACGACGGATCACCCGGTCGTGCCGATCAACTTCCTGGTGCACCAGGCGTCGCTCGCCGTCAAGGAGGGCCTCCCTCGTGAGACGGCGCTGGAGGCGCTCACGGTGAACCCCGCCGCATTCCTCGGCCTCGACGACCGCGTCGGCGCGCTCGAGGCCGGCCGCGACGGCGACATCGTGGTGTGGTCCGGCGACCCGCTCGACGTCAACTCGCGCGCCGAGCGCGTCTTCATCGACGGCACCGAGGTCTACCGCTGGCAGGACGGCGCCGGCCACGTCGTCGAGCGCGGCGAACGCTTCGCCTGAGCGCCGGCCACGGCGGCGCGCGGTGGTCGCTTCATGGGAGAATGAGCCCACAATGTCACCACGAGCCCTGAAGCCCCTCGAGCCCGCCGCGACCGACCCGGCCTCCATCCGCAACTTCTGCATCATCGCGCACATCGACCACGGCAAGTCGACGCTGGCCGACCGCATGCTGCAGATCACCGGAGTGGTCTCCGACCGGGACATGCGCGCGCAGTACCTCGACCGCATGGACATCGAGCGCGAGCGCGGCATCACGATCAAGAGCCAGGCCGTGCGGATGCCGTGGGCGCTCGAGGGCGAGACCTTCGCGCTGAACATGATCGACACGCCGGGGCACGTCGACTTCACCTACGAGGTGTCGCGGTCGCTGGCCGCGTGCGAGGGCGCGATCCTCCTCGTCGACGCCGCGCAGGGCATCGAGGCCCAGACGCTGGCGAACCTGTATCTCGCGCTCGAGAACGATCTCACCATCGTCCCCGTGCTCAACAAGATCGACCTCCCTGCCGCCGACCCCGACAAGTACGCGGCCGAGCTCGCCAGCCTCATCGGCGGGCGTCCGGAGGACGTGCTGCGCGTCTCCGGAAAGACCGGCATGGGCGTGGAGGCACTGCTCGACCGGGTCGTCCAAGAGATCCCCGCGCCGGTCGGCGTGGCCGACGCTCCTGCGCGGGCGATGATCTTCGACTCCGTGTACGACAGCTACCGCGGCGTGGTGACATACGTGCGCATGGTCGACGGCAAGCTGGGACCGCGCGAGCGCATCCAGATGATGTCGACGAAAGCCACCCACGAGATCCTCGAGATCGGCGTGTCCGCGCCCGAGCCGACCCCGTCGAAGGGTCTCGGCGTCGGCGAGGTCGGCTACCTCATCACCGGTGTGAAGGACGTGCGCCAGTCGAAGGTCGGCGACACGGTGACCACAGCCGTCAAGCCCGCGAAAGACGCCCTCGCCGGCTACACCGAGCCGAAGCCGATGGTGTTCTCCGGTCTGTACCCGATCGACGGCAGCGACTACCCGGAGCTGCGCGAGGCCCTCGACAAACTCAAACTCTCCGATGCGGCGCTCGTGTACGAGCCCGAGACGTCGGTCGCGCTCGGCTTCGGTTTCCGCTGCGGCTTCCTCGGCCTCCTGCACCTGGAGATCATCACCGAGCGCCTCTCCCGCGAGTTCGGCCTCGACCTGATCACCACCGCTCCCAGCGTGATCTACGAGGTCACCACGGAGGACAAGAAGGTCGTCACGGTCACGAACCCGAGCGAGTTCCCCGGCGGCAAGGTCGACAAGGTGGAGGAGCCGGTCGTCAAGGCGGCCATCCTCGCGCCGAAGGACTACGTCGGCGTCATCATGGAGCTCTGCCAGGGCCGCCGCGGCACCCTTCTCGGCATGGAGTACCTCGGCGAGGACCGCGTCGAGATCCGCTACACGATGCCGCTCGGCGAGATCGTCTTCGACTTTTTCGACCAGTTGAAGAGCCGCACCGCCGGGTACGCCTCCCTCGACTACGAGCCGTTCGGCGAGCAGGAGGCCGACCTCGTGAAGGTCGACATCCTCCTGCAGGGCGAGACGGTCGACGCGTTCAGTGCGATCGTGCACCGCGACAAGGCCTACGCCTACGGCACGATGATGGCCGGCCGCCTGCGCGAGCTCATCCCGCGCCAGCAGTTCGAGGTCCCCATCCAGGCCGCGATCGGCGCCCGCATCATCGCGCGCGAGAACATCCGCGCGATGCGCAAAGACGTGCTCGCCAAGTGCTACGGCGGCGACATCACCCGCAAGCGCAAGCTGCTCGAGAAGCAGAAGGAGGGCAAGAAGCGCATGAAGATGGTCGGCCGCGTCGAGGTCCCCCAGGAAGCCTTCATCGCGGCGCTGTCGGGCGACACCGAGAAGAAGGACAAGAAGTAACGCCGACGCGGCCTCCGGTTCGCGCTCCGCTGCCGATTGACGGAGGATAGTTCCCATGCGCCGCACGAGCTTCACCGACCAGCCCGTCACGTACGGGTCCGTCGGCGGTACGCAGGCCGCCGACCTTCTGTACTACCCGCCGAAGGGTTACCGGCCGCTGGAACGCGAGGTGCGGCTGGGCAGCGGCGAGGAGCGGTTCGAGTCGGCTACGGCCGCTCTGATGAGCTGGGGGGTGCAGCGCGGCAGCGGCATCCGCGTCACGCAGGTCGAGGAGGGTACCGGCGTCCAGTACGAGGGCATCGAGTTCGACGACGACGGCACACCGCGCGGGATGCGGGAGCACCGCGTCGAAGAGGATGTCTTCACCGACGACGGCACGCCGTTCATCCGCAACGGGATGACCGCCGTGCTGAAGATCCCGTTCGGGCCGTTCAGGGTGTCGGCGCCGTGCCGGGTGGTCTACGTCATCGACGAGCCGCACCGTCGCGGTTTCGCCTACGGCACGCTCAAGGGGCACCCCGAGAGCGGCGAGGAGGCGTTCCTCGTCGAGCTGCGCGACGACGGGACCGTCTGGTTCGTCGTCCGCGCGTTCTCCCGGCCCGCCAACGGCTTCTACCGGCTGGGCTACCCGGTGCTGCGCGCCACCCAGAACGCGTACACCAAGAAGTACCTGCGCTCGCTCCTGCCCGCGCGGTCGGCCTGATGCCCGGCGCCCTCCCGCTGGGCGACCCGGCGCCCGCCGACGGCGTCCTGCCCGGCACCGCGGCCGTCGGCGCCGACGCCCGTGACTTCGGGGTCTACCTGCACGTGCCGTTCTGCCGGGTGCGCTGCGGCTACTGCGACTTCAACACCTATACCGCCACCGAGCTGCGCGGCGTCTCGCAGTCGGAGTACGCCGGTCACGCGGTCAGGGAGGTCGCGTTCGCCGCGGAGGCGCTCGAGCGCAGCGGTGTGCCCGCCCGGGAGGTGTCGACCGTCTTCTTCGGGGGCGGCACGCCGACCCTGCTGCCTCCGGACGACCTGGGGTCGATGCTCGGGGCCGTACGGGACGCGTGGGGAATCGCCGGCGGGGCCGAGGTGACCACGGAGGCCAACCCCGACTCGGTGGACGCCGACGACCTGCGCCGGCTCGCCGACGCGGGGTTCACGCGTGTGTCGTTCGGCATGCAATCCGCCGTTCCGAGCGTGCTCGCGACCCTGGAGCGCACGCACGACCCCGAGCGCGTCCCTCTCGTGGTGCGGTGGGCACGGGAGGCCGGCCTCCAGGTGAGCCTCGATCTGATCTACGGCACGCCCGGGGAGACACTCGACGACTGGTCACGCTCGCTCGACGCGGCGCTGGCGTGCGAGCCCGACCACGTCTCCGCCTACGCCCTCATCGTCGAGCCCGGCACGAAGCTCGCGCGCCAGATCCGCTCGGGCGCGGTGCAGGAGCCGGACGACGACCTCGAGGCCGACATGTACGAGCTGGCCGAGGCGCGGCTCGCCGGTGCCGGCTACGGCTGGTACGAGGTCAGCAACTGGGCCACCGACGACGCGCACCGGTCACGCCACAACCTGGCCTACTGGCTCGGGCACGACTGGTGGGGCGTGGGCCCCGGCGCGCACAGTCACGTGGGCGGTGTTCGCTGGTGGAACGTGAAGCATCCGGCGGCCTACGCCCAGCGCGTTCTGGCGGGGGAGTCGCCCGCCGCGGGCCGGGAGACCCTCGACGCCGAGACCCGCCGCGTCGAGCGCGTCCTGCTGCTCACCCGCATCCGGGAGGGCGTGAGCACCGACGAGTTGGAGCCTGCCGGCCGTCGCGCCGTCGCCGGGCTGATCGCCGACGGCCTGGTCGACGCGAAAGCCGCCCTCGCCGGGTCGGTGGTGCTGACCCTGCGAGGGCGGCTGCTGGCGGACGCCGTCGTGAGACGGCTTCTCGCCGAGGAGTGATCGAGTGACCGGTTCCGGTCTCAGCTCACGAACTTGATGGCGATGGGGTAGGTGTAGAACTGCCCCTGGTTGGCCTTGATGGCCGCGATGATGCTGAACACGATGTTGAGAACCCAGACGGCGAGCAGAATGATCAGGCCGATACCGACGATGCTGAGGATCCAGCCGACCACGTAGCCGATGAACAGCGTGATCTGGAAGTTCAGCGCGGTGGCGGTGTGCGACCGGATGAACGGGCCGCGGTCTTTGAGCACGAGGTAGCCGACCAGAGCGGGGATCCAGTTGAACAGGATGCCGCCGATGTGGATCAGGGTGGCCCAGAGCTTCTCGTCGGCCGGGCTCAGCGACTGCGCCTGACCTCCGTACGGCTGCTGAGGCGGCGGGGGTGGGGGCGTTGCGGACATGGTGTTGTCTCCTCCGATGGGGTAATGACGCGTCTCAGCCTAGGGGTCGGAGGCCGATCCTGAGAAGCAGCCGAGAGCCTTGGACCGATTTCTGGCGGCTATTTGATGAACCGGAAGTTGATCGGGTAGCGGTAGCTGCCGCCGCTGTTCACCTTGACGAACCCGAGGATCGAGAACACGAGGTTCACGATGTACAGCGCCCACGGGATGAGCAGGCTGAACAGCAGGTAGCCGATGCCGAAGGTGAACGTGCCGATGATGACCCCGAGCACCTGGGACACGGCCCACGCGATGATCCACGTGATCTGCCAGTTGAGGGCCTCCTTGGCCTCCTGGTTGGTGAGGGCGCCCCGGTCTTTGAAGACGAGCCAGATGATGAGGGACGGGAGGAACCAGAGGATCCCGCCGAGGTGGGCGAAGGAGGCCCACTGCTTGTCCTGGGCCGGGTCGAGGGGAGCGGCCGGCGCCGCCGCGTACCCCTGCTGCGGAGGCACCGCGCCGGCGGGCTGACCGGCGGGTTGGCCGGCGGGGGCGCCGTACGGCTGCTGCGGCGGGAGTCCGCTGTCGCCGTCGGCGGGAGGCTGGGTCGGGTCTGTCATGAGGAAACCCTTTCGTGGTCGGCTGCGGGCTTTTCCGAGCCGGTGCGCATACCGTACAGCCGTGGCGGCGCGGCGTAAATCATCGGTGTCGCGCGTTGAGCGTTCTCCGACGCGGACGCGATATGATTAGCACTCAGGATCTCCGAGTGCCAGCCCGCCCGGGGTCCTTCCCGTGCTCGATCCGTACGCTCGAACCTCGAGCCCCAGCGACGACAGGAGGCGGTTGGCGTGGTCTCTGAACGCAGTCTCGAAGTGCTCCGCGTCATCGTGCAGGACTATGTCGCCTCCCGGGAGCCGGTCGGCTCCAAGAGCATCGTGGAGCGGCATTCGTTCGGTGTGTCCGCCGCGACCATCCGCAACGACATGGCTCTTCTGGAGGAGGAGCAGCTGATCGCCGCGCCGCACACCTCCTCCGGCCGGGTGCCCACCGACAAGGGCTACCGGCTGTTCGTCGACCACCTGGCGGAGGCGCGTCCGCTGTCCGCGGCGCAACGCACCGCGATCGAGACGTTCCTCGGGCAGTCCGTCGACGTCGACGACGTGCTCTCGCGCACGGTGCGGCTGCTGTCGCAGCTCACGAACCAGGTCGCGCTGGTGCAGTATCCGTCGGTCGCGCGTTCGAAGATCCGGCACATCGAGCTGGTCTCCCTCGCTCCGCGCCGCCTCCTCAGCGTGCTCATCACCGACTCGGGCGCGGTCGAGCAGCGCGTGATCGAGCTGCAGGAGGAGCTCGACGACACCGAGATCGCCGAGATCCGCGGCGCGATCAACGGCGCGGCCGCCGGGCTGTCGCTCGTGGACGCCGCCGCGCGCCTGAGGCAGCTGCCCGACCACCTGAGCGACCGCACCCGTATGCTGGTCGCCCCGGTCGCCGGAGCGCTGCTCGACCAGATCGCCGCCAACCGCCAGGACAAGCTGGTGATGGCGGGCGCGGCGAACCTGGCACGCACCGAGACCGACTTCCCCGGCTCCATCACCCCCGTGCTGGAGGCCATCGAGGAGCAGGTGGTCCTGCTGCGGCTCTTCGACGAGATGGCGCTCGACCAGCACGGCGTCGCCGTGAGCATCGGGCGCGAGAACGCGGTCATCGGGCTGACGGAGACCTCCGTCATGTCGAGCACCTACAGTTCCGGCTCCGATCTGGCCCGGGTCGGCCTCCTCGGCCCGCTCCGCATGGACTACTCGGGCAACATGGCCGCGGTGCGCGCCGTGGCCCGCTACCTCTCCCGCCTCCTCGGCGACTGACACCGACCTGACGAACACGACGCGACGAACAGAAGGAACAGCCTTACTTTGGCCGACCATTACGAAGTACTCGGCGTTGACCGCAACGCCACCCCCGACGAAATCAAGAAGGCGTACCGCCGGCTCGCGCGCGAGCTGCACCCCGACGTCAACCCCAGCAGCGAGGCGCAGGAGCGCTTCAAGCTCGTCACGCACGCCTACGACGTCCTCAGCGACCCGCAGCAGCGTCAGCAGTACGACCTGGGCGGCCCGACGGGGTTCGGCGGTGCAGGAGGCCCGGGCGACTTCGCCGGCTTCGGCGACATCTTCGAGACGTTCTTCGGCGGAGGTGGCGGGGCGACGCGCGGTCCGCGGTCGCGTCGCGAGCGCGGTCAGGACGCCCTGCTGCGCGTGGAGGTCGAACTCGACGAGGTCGTCTTCGGCACGCACCGCGACCTGGAGGTCGACACGGCTGTGGTCTGCGAGACCTGCAACGGCTCGTGCTGCCAGCCCGGCACGGCGCCGGTGACCTGCGACATCTGCCATGGCACAGGCAGCATCCAGCGCTCGGTGCGCTCGCTCCTCGGCAATGTGATGACGTCCAGCCCCTGCGGCAGCTGCCGCGGCTACGGAACGGTGATCGCCACACCGTGTGTGACCTGCCAGGGTCAGGGCCGCGTGCGCGCCCGCCGCACGGTTCCCGTCGACATCCCCGCCGGCGTCGAGACGGGTCTGCGCCTGCAGATGCCGGGCTCGGGCGAGGCCGGCCCCGCGGGCGGCCCGAACGGCGACCTCTACCTCGAGATCAAGGTGAAGCACCACGAGGTCTTCAGCCGCGACGGCGACGACCTCCTGTGCACGCTGGAGGTGTCGATGGCCGACGCCATCCTCGGCACCACGGCGACGGTGAAGGCGCTCGACGGCGACATCCGCCTCGAGCTGAAGCCCGGAACGCAGAGCGCGGACATCGTCTCGGTGAAGGATCGCGGGATCACGCATCTGCGCGGCAGCGGCCGCGGCGACCTGCGGGTCGGCATCCAGGTGGTCACGCCCACCAAGCTCGACCACAAAGAGAAGGAACTGATCAAGAAGTTCGCGTCGACCCACCACAGCGCCGAGCCCTCGCTCGCGCGGTTCCAGCAGGGGCTGTTCGCCAAGCTCCGCGACCGGTTCCTCAACCTCTGAGCGAGCGGCGCGACCGATGAGTTCGCTGTACCTGCGTGAAGACCTCGCCGACGTGGAGGTCGGCGCGCGGCTGACCCTCACCGGTGCGGAGGCCAAGCACGCCTCGACCGTGAACCGCACCCGCCCCGGCGAGAGCGTCCTGATCGGCAACGGTCGCGGCCTGGTCGCCTCCGGCGAGGTGCTGGTCGCCACGAGCAGCGAGCTGACCATCGACGTGGAGGCCGTGGAGCGCGTCCCGCGCGCCGATCCGGCCATCACGTTGGTGCAGGCGCTCGCCAAGGGCGACCGCGACGAGCTCGCGGTGCAGGCGGCCACCGAGCTCGGTGTGGACGCGGTCGTGCCGTGGTCGGCCTCCCGCTCGGTGTCGCGCTGGGAGGGGCCGAAGGTGGCCAAGGGCCGCGACCGCTGGGCGTCGATCGTGCGCGAGGCGAGCAAGCAGTCCATCCGCGCTTGGACGCCGGAGGTCGGCGAGCTGTCGTCGACGAAGCAGGTGGCGGCCCTGGCCGCCACGCATCGGCTGCTGGTGCTCGAGCCCGGTGCGACGCAGGCGCTGACGTCGGTCCGCCCCGACGGCCGCCCGCTGGCGCTCGTCGTGGGTCCGGAGGGCGGGATCTCCCCGCAGGAGCTGGAGGCCTTCCGCGCCGCCGGCGGCGAAATCGTACGACTCGGCGACACGGTGCTGCGCACCTCCACGGCGGGCCCTGCGGCGCTGGCCGTGCTGAACGCGGCGCTCGGGCGCTGGTAGCCCGCGACGACTGTCGGCCCGACGAATAGGATGGATGACATGGAGACAGGGGAGCGCTCGATCTTCTCGCGCATCATCGCGGGCGAGATCCCGGCCGACGTCGTGTTCGACAGCGAGCGGATCATCGCGTTCCGCGACATCGCGCCGAAGGCGCCGGTGCACCTGCTGGTGGTGCCCAAGACCGAGCGGTACCGCGACGTCGTGGAACTCGCCGCCGGCGACCCCGGCCTGCTCGCCGAACTGGTGGCGACCGCCAAGCAGCTCGCCGACGAGCACGCCGACGGCGATTTCCGATTGATCTTCAACACCGGAGCGGGCGCGGGACAGACCGTGTTCCACGTGCACGCCCACATTCTGGGCTCGCCCGAGGGCGGGCTCGAGGAAGGAAGCCTTGGCGACGAGTGAACCGACGCCGACCCCGCCTGCGGACGCGTCGGGCCCGGTAGCCCCGGCCGGCTCGGCCGAGGCGAGACTGAGCGTCGACGGAATCCAGATGGTCCGACTGCTCGGACCGCAGGATCGCCTGCTGACCACGCTGGAGCGCCAGTACCCGCTGGTCGACGTGCACGTGCGCGGCAACGAGATCAGCCTGACCGGCGATCCGACCCAGGTCGCGGCGGCCCGCGCGCTGCTCGAGGAGCTGCTGCAGATGGTGCGCAACGGTCAGGAGCTCGGTCCGGCGGAGGTCGCGAGCTCGGCGCGCATGATGCGCAGCGACCTGAACCTCAGCCCGTCCGACGTGTTGAGCCAGGCCATCCTCACGGCTCGCGGCAAGAGCATCCGGCCGAAGACCCTCGGGCAGAGCCAGTACGTCGACGCGATCGACCACAACACGATCGTCTTCGGCATCGGGCCCGCCGGTACCGGCAAGACCTACCTCGCGATGGCGAAGGCGGTGCAGGCCCTCCAGCGCAAAGAGGTCAGCCGGATCATCCTGACCCGCCCTGCGGTGGAGGCCGGCGAGCGGCTGGGCTATCTGCCCGGCACCCTGACCGACAAGATCGACCCCTACCTGCGCCCGCTCTACGACGCCCTGAACGAGATGCTCGACCCCGACCTCGTGCCCAAGCTGCTCGCCGCAGGCACCATCGAGGTGGCGCCGCTCGCCTACATGCGCGGGCGCACGCTCAACGACTCGTTCATCATCCTCGACGAGGCCCAGAACACGACGCCGGAGCAGATGAAGATGTTCCTCACGCGTCTCGGCTTCAACTCCAAGATGGTCGTCACCGGCGACATCACCCAGGTCGACCTGCCGAACGCGGCGAGCGGCCTCCGGCTGGTCACGCGCGTGCTCAAAGACATCGACGACATCCACTTCTCGCGGCTGACCAGTGAGGACGTCGTGCGTCACAGCCTCGTCGGCCGCATCGTCGACGCGTACACCGAGTTCGACGCCCGGCAGCAGGCCCGGCAGTACGAGCGCGAAGAGGCGCGCGAGTTCGCCAACCGCGCCGAGCGCCGTGCCGGCACGCCTCGCGACCACCTTCCGAAACGACAGGGCCCTGCACGATGAGCATCGAGATCAACAACGAGTCGTCCGTCGAGGTGGACGAGTCCGCCCTGCAGCGCCTCGCCGGCTACGCCCTGGACATCATGCATGTGCACCCCGACGCCGAGCTCGCGATCGTGCTGGTGGACGAGGCGGCCATGGAGCAGCTGCACGTGCAGTGGATGGACGAGCCGGGCCCCACCGACGTGCTGAGCTTCCCCATGGATGAGCTGCGCCCCGGAACCGAAGAGGAGCCCGCGCCCGCCGGGCTGCTCGGCGACGTCGTGCTGTGCCCGCAGGTGGCGCAGGTGCAGGCCGAGACCGCCGGCCATTCGCTGATGGATGAGCTGTTGCTGCTGACCACGCACGGCATCCTCCACCTGTTGGGCTTCGACCACGCCGAGCCGGCCGAGGAGCGCCAGATGTTCGGCATCCAGCGCGACATCCTCGTGGGCTTCTCGCGCTACGACCGACAGCGCTAGGCGTCCATGCTCGCGACCCTGTTCTTCGTCGTCGCTTTCGTGCTGGTGGCGTTCGGCGGCCTGATGGCCGCGGTCGACTCGGCACTCGCCGTGCAGTCGCGCGGCGACATCGCCGACCTTGCGGAGACCTCTCGCGCCAAGAAGTCGCTGGCCGCGATCGCCGAAGACCCGGGGCCGTACTTCAACGCGATCAACTTCAGCCGCATCATCGCGGAGACCACCGCCGCCGTGCTCGTGACGCTCGCGTTCGAGCAGACCTTCGAAGAGTGGTGGATCTCGCTGATCCTGTCGGCGGCCATCATGACCGGCGTCTCCTTCGTGCTGGTCGGCGCGAGCCCGCGCAGCGTCGGGAGGGCGAACTCGACCGTGCTGCTGCGGCTGACCGCGCCGCTCGTGCGCGGCATCCGCGTGATCCTCGGCCCGATCCCGGGCGGGCTGGTCGCGCTCGGCAACAGGGTGACGCCCTCCCGGGCGCGCTCGGCGCCGGTCACGAGCGAGGAGCAGCTGCTCAGCATCGTCGACGAGGCGACCGAGTTCGACGTGCTCGAGGAGGACGACCGCGAGCTCATCCACTCGATCTTCGAGTTCAGCGACACGGTCGTGCGGGAGGTCATGGTGCCGCGCACCGACATGATCACGGTGGACATTTCGGCGGGTCTCGGCACCGCGATGGGGCTGTTCTTCTCGACCGGCGTCTCGCGGATGCCCGTCATCGACGGCGACCCGGACGACGTCGCCGGCGTGCTCTATTTGAAAGACGTCGCCAAGCTCAGCTTCGAGAGCGCCCTCGCCTCCGACACCCTGACCATGGGCGAGCTGGCGCGACCGGCCCTGTTCGTCCCGGAGTCGCAGAAGGCCGACGCCCTGCTGCGTCAGATGCAACGCGAGAAGAACCATCTCGCGATGGTCGTCGACGAATACGGCGGGATCGCCGGGTTGGTGACGCTCGAAGATCTCATCGAGGAGCTCATCGGCGACATCTCGGATGAATACGACCACGAGGTCGCTCTCGTGCAGGAGCTCGGCGCGGGCCGTTACCGGGTCGCGACCCGGCTCGGGATCGACGATCTCGGCGAGCTGTTCGACCTCGAGATCGAAGACGAGGACGTCGACAGTGTCGGCGGTCTGGTCGCGAAGGCCCTGGGGCGCCTGCCGGAGGTCGGGTCCACGGTCGCCGTGCACGGCCTCCGGTTCACCGTCGACCGGATCGATGGCCGCCACAAGCACGTGAGCACGGTGCTGGTGGAGCGGGATACGGCGCTCCTGCCCGAGCCGGAACCGCAGCAGATCAAACACAAGGAGGCCCGCAGGTGACCGATTACCACGCCGGATTCGTCTCGTTCGTCGGCCGGCCCAACGTGGGCAAGTCGACGCTCACCAACGCCCTGGTCGGCGAGAAGGTGGCGATCACGAGCTCCAAGCCGCAGACCACCCGTCGCGCCATCCGCGGCATCGTCCACCAGCGCGGCGGCCAGCTGGTGCTGGTCGACACGCCGGGCATCCACCGTCCGCGCACGCTCCTCGGCGAGCGCTTGAACACGCTCGTGCAGTCCACGCTCGGCGACGTCGACGTGATCGGATTCTGCGTGCCCGCCGACGAGAAGGTCGGGCCGGGCGACCGGTTCATCAACGAGCAGCTCGACGACTACCCGAACGCGAAGAAGGTCGCCATCGTGACCAAGATCGACGCGGCGGGCAAGACGCAGGTCGCCGAGCAGCTGCTCGCGGTCTCCGCGTTGCGCGAGTGGGAGGCGATCATCCCGATCTCGGCTACGAGCCGCATCCAGCTCGACACGCTCACGACCGAGCTGCTCAAGCTGCTGCCGGAATCGCCCGGACCGCTCTACCCCGACGACGCCATCACCGACGAGGGGCTGGAAGAGCGGATCGCGGAATACATCCGGGAGGCCGTGCTCGAGGGCGTCGAAGACGAGCTGCCGCACTCGCTGGCCGTGACGATCGACGACATCATCGAGCGCGACGACAAAGACCTCGTGGAGGTCTACGCCAATCTGTTCGTGGAGCGCGACAGCCAGAAGGCGATCGTGATCGGCAAGGGCGGCTCGCGCATCCGCGATGTGGGCGCAGAGGCCAGGAAGCCGATCGAGGAGTTGCTCGGCCGCAAGGTGTTCCTCTCGCTGCGCGTGAAGGTCGCGAAAGACTGGCAGCGCGACCCGAAACAGCTCGGCCGCCTGGGGTTCTGAGGCGTTGGGGGCGTACATCGCAAGGATGATTGGTCCTGCTGGATGCGGGACGGACCGGCGCCTGCCCGTACCGTAGAAGCATGTCGGATCGCTCGCGGCTCCTGAGCGCGCTCGCCCCACACCGCTGGGTGCTCGAGCCTGCTCTCGCCGTCGTGCTCTTCGGGTTGTGGCTGCTGACCGGCCTCCCGTTCGATCTCGCCGGCGCTCTGGCCGCGCTGCTGTACTGCGCGGCCGTCGCCCTGTCGCGGGTGCTGCCCGTCGTCGCCCTCGAGATCGCGTGGCTCGCGGTCATCGCGGAGCTCACCGAGGGCGGTTCGCTCCCGCTGCCGCACCGCCTGCTCGCCACCACGGCCGTCGTGATCGCGATCTTCGGGATCGCGTCGCACGGAGGCCGGGTGTCGCGGTGGTTCGCATTCGCGTCGGCGATCCTCTGGGCGCCTGCGGAGGCCTTCCTGCTCACCGTGCGGGGCGAGGTGAAGTTCCCGCAGTTCGGGCCGGTGATCGGCGGCTACTACACCAGCCAGGGTGTCGGGCTGCTGATGATGAGCCTGCTGCTGGCCGTGGTGTTCGTCACGGCCTGGCTGCTCGGCTTCCTGGTGGCCCGGCAGCGCGTGGCCTCCGCGTCGGCCTCGGCGGCGTCGAACTCGGCCAGGCCGTCGGTGCTGGTCTGGCTCGCCTCGTCCGGCGCCGCCCCGTTGAAGGAGGGCGACGACGAGCCCGGGCTCGTGCGCCGGCTGACCCGGCCCCAACTCACTTTCGACATCGGCGGCGCCGTCGCCTACGTCTTCTTCTGCCTGATCGCCGACTTCGCCTCCAGCCTGATGCCGAACGCCAGCGGCCGGTCCACATTCCTGGTGCTGATCGTGTTCGCGGTGGCCGTCGCACTGCGGCGGATGTCTCCGGCCGTCTCCCTCGCCATTGCATGGCTCGCCGCCGTCGTGCAGATGACGACCGGGCACAACATCCTCGTGAGCGACCTCGCAGTGCTGATCGTGCTGTACGCGACGGCGCTCTACGGCGACAAGGTCGTGCGCTACGCGGGGTTGATCTCGGCGGGGATCGGCGCGCTGGTCGCATCCCTGTACCTGACCCTGACGTCCGCCCTCGGTCAGGGTTACTTCGACCTGCTGTCGACGCAGCTCACCGGCCTGGCGCTGCAGTTCGCGTTCCTGTTCGTCGTGAGCGCAACGGTGCTGGGGCTGTCGTGGGTGCTCGGCCTGCTGGTGCGCACCTGGCGCAACGCCCGGGCCTCGCGGCACGCGCAGATCGCCGCCGAGCTCGACCGCAACCGTGCCGAGGAGGTCGTGGTCGTCGAGCAGGAGCGCACACGCATCGCCCGCGACATGCACGACGTCGTGGCGCATTCGCTCGCCGTGGTCATCGCCCAGGCCGACGGTGCGCGGTACGCACGCCACGCCGACCCCGACGCCGTCGACACGGCACTGGAGACCATCGCCGCGACGGCGCGGTCTGCTCTCGTCGACGTGCGGGTGCTGCTCGCGGAGCTGCGGCAGAGCCAGCCGGAGGGACCGCAGCCGTCGCTCGCCGACGTCGACCACACCGTCGAACAGGTCCGCGCCGCCGGACTCCCCGTGACGATGGAACGACGCGGCCGGCTCGACGGGCTCGGTTCGGCGCAGCAGATCGCCGCCTACCGCATCGTGCAGGAGGCGCTCACCAACGCCCTCCGGCACGGCGACACCAGCAGACCGGTCACCGTCGTGCTCGCCCAGGCGGGCCGCCTCGACGGCGCACCCGGCATCGCCATCACCGTGAGGAACAGCATGAAGTCAGTATCACCGGAACCGACGACCACAGGATCACTGCCCCGCATCGGGCACGGCCTCCCCGGCATGCGCGAGCGCGCCGTGCTGGCGGGAGGCACGCTCACCGCGGGTCCCGCCGCCGACGGGTTCCTGGTGGAGGCTTTCCTGCCCGTGGTCTCGGGAGTCCGCGCGTGAGCGCGCCGATCCGGGTCGCGCTCGTCGACGACCAGGCACTGTTCCGTGCCGGGATCCGGATGCTGGTCGGCTCGCAGCCCGATCTGGAGTTCGCGGGGGAGGCCTCCGACGGCCGGGAGGGCGTCGCGCTCGTGCGCGAGGTTCGTCCCGACGTGGTGCTCATGGACATCCGGATGCCGGTGATGGACGGCATCGCGGCGACCAGCCGCATCGTCGAGGAGGCCGAGCGTGAGGGCCGGACGCCCGCGCGCATCATCGTGCTCACCACCTTCGACCTCGACGAGGCGGCCGCCCGCGCCATCCGGGGTGGGGCGAGCGGGTTCGTGCTCAAGGACGCCGAGCCGGAGTTCCTGCTCGCGGCGATCCGCACCGTGCACGCCGGGAGCGCCGTCATCGCGGCGGGCGCCACCCGCGAGCTGTTCGAGTACTTCTCCGACAGCCAGCGCTCCAAGCAGGAGCCGGCGGAGTTCGCCTCCCTCACCGGCCGGGAGCGGGAGATCTTCGCGCTGGCGGCGCGCGGCCTCAGCAACTCCGAGATCGCCGGCTCGGAGTTCCTCAGCGAGGCGACGGTGAAGACGCACATCAGCAGGATCCTGTCCAAGCTCGGCCTGCGCGACCGCGTGCAGATGGTCGTCTACGCGTTCGAGCACGGGCTCACCACGCCTACGGGCGGCGACGCCGGTTGAATCGCGCCGCGGATCACCCGCCGAATCATCCTGTGGTCGGACAGAGGATGACCCTGCAGCCGGATCCCCTCCCGCCCGTCGATTTCTAACGTGGAGGCATGGACACTCCTTCCACCATGGTCGCGCGCGTCGACGCGGCGACGAAGACCTACGGATCCGGCCCGAACCGGGTCATCGCGCTCGATGACGTCACAGTGGGGATCCCGGCCGGCCGGTTCACCGCCGTGATGGGACCGAGCGGTTCGGGCAAGTCCACGCTCATGCACGTCATGGCCGGGCTGGACTCGGTGACGAGCGGCCGGGTGTTCCTGGGCGACACCGAGATCAGCGCGATGGGCGACGCCGAGCTGACGGTGCTCCGCCGCCGTCGCGTCGGCTTCGTCTTCCAGTCTTTCAACCTCGTCCCGACCCTCGATGTCCGTGCCAACATCCAGCTCCCGTTCGAGATCGACGGCCGTCGGCCCTCGCTCGTGCAGCGCGAGTGGACGGACGCCCTCATCGAATCGCTCGGGCTGCAGGACCGCCTGACCCACCGCCCGCACGAGCTCTCGGGAGGCCAGCAGCAGCGCGTCGCCATCGTGCGCGCTCTGGCGACCCGGCCCGATCTGATCTTCGCCGACGAGCCGACGGGCAACCTCGACTCGCGCACCGGGCGCGAGGTGCTCGGCGTGCTGCAGGTGGCGTCCCGCCTCCACGGGCAGAGCATCGCGATGGTCACCCATGACCCGGTGGCGGCGAGCTACGCCGACCGCATCGTGTTCCTCGCCGATGGGCGCGTGATCGCCGAGCGGGAGCGCTCGACCGCGGAGGAGATCTCTGCGTTCATGCTGGGCATGGAGGCGCGCGCGTGATCCGCGCGTTCCGAGCGAACGCCCGGGATCACCGGGCGAGCATCCTGGTCGCTGCGCTGAGCTCGGCGTTCGGGGTCGCCCTGCTGGCGTGCACGAACGTGCTCGGCGCGTACATCGCCACGACCGAGGTGGGCGGCCACGGGTCCGCCCAGTTCGCGCTCGCGCTGGTCGCCGGCGTGTTCTTCGTGATCGCGGTCTTCGTGGGCGCCATCGTGACGACCAACACCTTCGCCACCGTCATCGCCGGCCGCACCCGTACCATCGCCCTGCTGCGCCTCCTCGGCTCGACCGCCCGCGCCCAGCGCCGGTCGGTGGCGGGGGAGGGCTTCACGGTCGGCGTGATCGGCGCGGCCTCCGGCGGCGTCGTCGCCGTCGTCCTCGCTTTCGTCGCTGTCCGCGCGTTCGTGTGGGCCGGCGTCCTACCGGACACCCTGTACCCGGTGCTCACGCCGTCGCTGCTGGCGCCGCCCGTCGTGGTGGTGCTCACGACGTGGTCGGCCTCCTGGATCGGCAGCAGGCGGGTGCTCGGCGTGGCGCCGGTGGAGGCTCTCGGCGCCGCGGAGGAACGGCCGTCCAGCGGGCTGCGCAGCAGGGGCAGGGTCGCGGCCGCTCTGCTGCTGATCGTGCCGGGTGCTGCGCTGCTCGGGTTCGGGCTCACGCTCGGCCTCGGTCTGTTCGCACGCGCGGACGCGGTGCTCGCCGACTTCGGCCGCTACGGCGTGCTGATCGCGATGCTCGGCGGCCTGCTGTCGTTCACCGGTGTGATCGTCGCGGCGCCGCTGTTCCTCCCGGCCGTGCTGCGCGGTATCGGCTCGCTGCTCGGCCGGGGCGCCGCCACGCGGCTGGCCGCGGCGAACGCGCTGCGCAACCCGGAGCGGAGCTCGCGGACCGCGATCGGCCTCGTCATCGGCGTCACCCTGATCACCATGTTCGTCGTCGCCACCCAGACCTGGCTCGTCATCATCCGCGCTGCTGCCGCTCAGGAGCCGGAGCTGTATCAGGGCACTGAGAGTGTGCTCACGGTCACGATGCTGGTGTTCAGCGCCCTGGTCGGGTTCTCGGCGGTGATCGCCGCCGTCGGCGTGGTCAACAGCCTGTCGCTCGCCGTTCTCCAGCGGCGCAGGGAGCTCGGGTTGCTGCGGGCTCTCGGACTCAGCGCGGTTCAGGTGCGCAGGATGATCCTCGCCGAGAGCGCGCAACTCGTCGTCGCGGCCGTCGTCTGCGGCCTGCTGCTGGGCACGCTCTACGGGTGGGTGGGCGCGCAGACGCTGCTCGGGCAGCTGCCAGGGGCGGGGCTGATCGCGCCCGCCGTGCCGTGGCCGTTCATCGGTGCGATCGTGATCGCCGCGGCCGTACTGGCCGTCGGCGCGTCCGTCGCGCCGACCCGGCGGGCGACCCGCGTCACGCCCGTGGAGGCACTGGCGGTCGACTGACGGCCTCCAGGTTTCCTGAACGCTCATCAAGCCTCAGCTCTCCGCAGGCTGAGTGCCCGATACTGAGTGACCGGCGCCCCGACCGCGCCGCCGCGTCCCGCACCTCGTCCTGCACCGCCGAGAGGAACCGCCCTGAACTGGCTCATGACCCTGAGGATCGACAAACCGCCGTTCCTCATCACCGTCGACGTCATCGCGGCGCTCCTCACCCTCTATCTGCTCGTCCGCCCCACGTGGCGACGGGTGCTGGCGGGTGTGCTGGCGTTCGTCGGCGGCGGCCTTCTCGGCTGGTTCCTGGTCTGGCTGACCGACGATGTCCTGAACCTGTTCGGCGTCGGCCTCACCCCTGTGACGACGATGTGGGTTGCGCTCGGATTCGGCGGCGTCGCGCTCGCGATCGCGAACTTCTTCCGGTCGCGCTGGTGGCGGAAGGTCGTCGCCGCCGTGAGCATCCCGGTGTTCCTGCTGACCGCCTTCGCCGGCGTGAACGTGGACTTCGGCGAGTACCGCAACCTGAACGACGCCCTCGGCGTCGTGCCGTACAAGGCCCTCGACCTCCACGCCGAGCGCGGGGAGGTCGTCACCGGCACAGCCTGGTCGTCCTCGACGAACCAGGCTGACCCGCCGGCCAAGGGCGAGATCGGGACGGTGAAGATCCCGGCGACGGTCAGCGGGTTCCCCGCGCGCAAGGCCGCGATCTACCTCCCACCGGTCGCGCTCGGACCGAACCCGCCCGCGCTGCCGGTGCTCTACGCCCTGTCGGGCCAGCCGGGTGCGCCCGCCGACATGTTCACGGCCGGCCGCGTCGGCGCCTACCTCGACGCCTTCGCCGCCAAGCACAACGGCTACGCACCGATCGTCGTGGCACCCGACCAGCTCGGCGGCCCCGGCCGCAATCCGATGTGCGTCGACTCGCGCGCCTACGGCAATTCCGCGACGTACCTGCTGAAGGACGTCCGTGACTGGGTCACCACGCACCTGCGGGTGAGCAGCGACCCGGCGGCGTGGGGCGTGTTCGGCTATTCGCAAGGCGCGACCTGCGCGGTTCAGTTCGCCACGCAGCGCCCCGACCTGTTCGGATCGGCGCTCGCGTCCTCCAGCGAACTCGGGCCGACCCTCGGCAACGAGGCGCTGACCATCGCCACGGCCTTCGGAGACTCGGCGTCCGCGTTCGCGGCCGCGCAGCCCGCCGCCGCGATGAAGGCGCACGCGCCGTACGCCGACTCGCTGATCGTGTTCGGAGCCGGCCAGAACGACGCCAAGTACACTGCTTTCGCGAAGACGCTGCACACCGATGCACTCGCAGCGGGCATCCGCAGCGAACTCCTGATCTCGCCGGGAACGGCCCACGATTGGAACACGGTGCGCTACACACTCACGAACGGCTTCCCTGCGGTCGCCGCGCAGATGGGGCTGGCTCCGTGAACGACGCACTGACCGCGGGAGGGACGCCGACAGGGGGAGCGGGAGCGCCCATGGGCCACGAAGCCGGGCCGGGGCAGCACGCCGGCCCGCAGCAGGATGCCGCGCCTTCACAGCCTCCCGCTCCTTCACAGCCTCCCGCGCCCCCGGCCTCGGGTTTCCGGGGCACGCTGCGACGGTTCGGCCGACTCGTCGCGAGCCACCCGTTCACTACCGGGCTCACAGTGCTGATCCTCCTGCTCGCACTGGTGACCGGCCCGATCCACGGGCCGCACCGACCACTGCGCGTCTGGTTCGGCGCCGGGCCCCAGCAACTGCTCGACGGTCACTGGTGGTCACCGATCACCGCCGTCCTCTTCACGGACAACCTCGCAGAACTGATCGTGGTGCTCGTGCTGACGGTCGTGCTGGTGGGCGCCGCGGAGCAGTTGATGGGCACCTGGCGCACGGCCCTCGCGTTCGTGGCGACCTCCGCCGTCGGCATCGCCGCAGGCGTCGGCCTCCAGCTGCTCGGCTCGCAGACCGGCGAGATGTGGTCGCGCAACGTGCACCACCTGGTGGCTCTGGATGTCTTCACCGGCATCGCCGGGACGATCATGGCCGCCAGCGCGTTCGCCGGCACGCTCTGGCGTCGCCGTATCCGGGTCATCACGTTGCTCGTGGCGATCATGTACCTGCTCTATTCCGGGCTGCCGGCCGACCTCTACCGTCTGCTCGCCGTGTTCGCGGGCTTCGGGCTCGGGGTGCTGCTGCGACCGCACGAGCGGAGGGCCGGCTGGCTCCGCAGCTCGCATCACGAGGTCCGGGTGCTGCTCGCGTCCGCCGTGACGATCACCGCGCTCGGCCCGGTGATCGGCCTCCTGACCCAGTCGCGCTTCGGGATGCTGTCGCCGATCGGCCTGCTGTTCTCGAACGACGTGCCCGACCGGGGCAGCGTGCTGGAGCGCTGCCAGGCGTTCGCGGTCACCCGCGACTGCGTCCACGACCTCACCCTCGAGCGGATCAACGGGTTCGGGCCGGTGCTGATCTCGGTTCTCCCGCTGCTGGCTCTGCTCGTCGCGGCCTACGGGTTGCTTCGCGGGCGACGGTTCGCGGTGTGGCTCGCGGTCGCGGTCAACACGTTGCTCGCGGTGCTTTCCGCGCTGTACTTCGGCATCCTCCCGTTCGCCGACGCGCGACCGACGGTCTCGCCGCGGTACTGGGAGGTCACGGTCATCCTCGCGCTGTCGGCCCTGGTGCCCGCGGTGATGGCGGTACTGCTCGTCGTGTACCGGCGGCACTTCACCGTGCTCGCGACGGCACGCTCGGTGCGGAGATACGCGCTGACCGTCGCGCTGACGGGCATCGGACTGATCGCCCTCTACGTGCTCGTCGGCTGGCTGCAGAAGGACACGGGCTTCACGCGGCCGATCGACGTCAGCGACCTTCTGAACGACGTACTCGAGCGGTTCATCCCCGTGAGCTTCCTCCGCCGCGAGCCTGTTCAGTACCTGCCGACCACACCGCTGGCCACCATCGTTTACCACAACATCGGCACGGTGTTCTGGCTCCTCGTGATCGTCGCGGCCGTGCCCTTCATGTTCGGGCGCGGCGCGTGGCGCCGGTCGAGCGGCGACGCCGGCCGGGTGCGCGGCCTCCTCGAGCGCGGAGGCGGCGACGCGATCTCGTTCATGGCCACCTGGCCGGGCAACACCTACTGGTTCGACGCCGCGAGCGGGGGAGCGGTGGCCTATCGGGTCGTCGGTCGTGTGGCCCTGACCACCGGAGCGCCTTTCGGCGCGCCGCAGAGCGAGCACGACGGGATCATCGAGCGCTTCGCCCGCTTCTGCGACGACAGCGGCTGGATCCCCGTCTTCTACAGCGTCGATGCCGAGTACCAGCCGCTCTTCGACCGCATGGGCTGGTCGACGATGACGGTCGCGGAGGAGACCGTGATCCGCCCGCAGCAGTGGGCGACCACGGGCAAGAAGTGGCAGGACGTCCGCAGTTCGATCAACCGCGCCCAGCGCGCGGGCATCCGCTCGGAGTGGACGACCTTCGCCGCGCTGCCGCTGAGCACCGCCGTGCAGCTCTCGGACATCTCCGAGCAGTGGGTCGCCGAGAAGGACCTCCCCGAGATGGGCTTCACGCTCGGCGGCCTCGACGAGCTCCACGACCCGGCCGTCCGGCTCATGCTCGCGGTCGACGAGGCCGGCCGTGTGGAGGGCGTCACCTCCTGGCTGCCGAGCTACCGGGACGGCCACGTCGTCGGCTGGACGCTCGACTTCATGCGCCGCCGCCCCGGAAGCATCAACGGCGTCATGGAGTTCCTGATCGCCGAGGCCGCGACGCGCATGAAGGAGGACGGCATCGAGTTCATGAGCCTCTCCGCAGCGCCGCTGGCGCACACGGCCGGCACGCCCGATGACGCGAAGAGCGGCATGGACCGTGTGCTCGGCTACCTCAGCACCTCCCTGGAGCCTGTCTATGGGTTCCGGTCACTGCTCAAGTTCAAGCAGAAGTTCCAGCCGGAGCTGCACCCGCTGATCATGGCCTACCCCGACCCGGTCGCTCTGCCCGCCATCGGCGTGGGCCTCGTGCGCGCGTATCTGCCCGATCTCTCGATGCGGCAAGCGGCCGCGCTGGCGGTGGGACGCGGGTGATCGCCGCGCGTGGTACCGTGGTTTCTGTGTACGGTCTGCTCCTCCTTAGCTGCCGCGACGAGTCCTAGTTCCGGGCCTCCCTCGTCGCGGAGTTCGTCGTTGGCTCTCCACACCACACCGCGAGGAGAAGACAGACCATGAAGAACACCCAGGCGCCGAGCGCCATGCCGATCCACAAGTACCGGCCCTTCCACGAGCAGATCCGCGTCGAGCTGCCCGACCGCACCTGGCCCGCCAACCGCATCACGGCCGCGCCGCGCTGGTGTGCCGTCGACCTGCGCGACGGCAACCAGGCCCTCATCGACCCGATGAGCCCGGAGCGCAAGCGCATCATGTTCGACCTGCTGGTACGCATGGGCTACAAGGAGATCGAGGTCGGCTTCCCGTCCGCGAGCCAGACCGACTTCGACTTCGTCCGCAGCCTGATCGAAGAGGGCGCCATCCCGGACGACGTCACCATCCAGGTGCTGACGCAATCGCGCGAGCATCTCATCAAGCGCACCTACGAGTCGCTGGTCGGCGCCAAGCAGGCCATCGTGCACCTCTACAACTCGACGAGCATCCTGCAGCGCGACGTCGTCTTCCGCACCGACCAGCAGGGCATCATCGACATCGCCCTGTCGGGCGCGCGGCTCTGCAGACAGTTCGAGTCGCTGGTCCCGGGCACCGAGATCTACTATGAGTACTCACCCGAGAGCTACACCGGCACCGAGCTGGAGTTCGCTGCCGACATCTGCAACCAGGTGCTGGAGGTCTTCGAGCCGACCGCCGAGCGCAAGGTCATCATCAACCTCCCGGCGACCGTCGAGATGGCGACCCCCAACGTCTATGCCGACTCGATCGAGTGGATGTCGCGCCACCTGAACCACCGCGAGAACGTGATCCTGTCGCTGCACCCGCACAACGACCGCGGCACCGCCGTGGCCGCCGCCGAGCTGGGCTACATGGCCGGCGCCGACCGCATCGAGGGCTGCCTGTTCGGCAACGGGGAGCGCACCGGCAACGTCGACCTGGTCACGCTGGGCGTCAACCTGTTCACCCAGGGCATCGACCCGCAGATCGACTTCAGCGACATCGACCAGATCAAGCGGACCGTCGAGCACTGCAACCAGCTGCCGGTCGGCGAGCGCAGCCCGTGGGGCGGCGACCTGGTCTTCACCGCGTTCAGCGGCTCGCACCAGGACGCGATCAAGAAGGGCTTCGAGTCGATGGCCGCGCAGGCCGAGCGCGAGGGCGTCTCGGTCGACGATCTGGTCTGGGCGGTGCCGTACCTGCCCGTCGACCCGAAGGACCTGGGCCGCAGCTACGAGGCCGTCATCCGCGTGAACTCGCAGTCGGGCAAGGGCGGCGTCGCCTACCTGCTGAAGAGCGACCACGCCCTCGACCTGCCGCGCAAGCTGCAGATCGAGTTCTCGGGCGTCGTGCAGGCCAAGACCGACGCCGAGGGCGGCGAGGTGACCAGCGGCGAGATCTGGTCGATCTTCCAGGACGAGTACCTGCCGGCGCCCGACTCGAACCCCGACGCCAAGTGGGGCCGGTTCGAGCTCGGCAGCACGAGCACGACCAACGAGACGGGCGAGCACGTCACTCTCACGGTCGCTCTGCGCGACGGTGACACCGTGTCGAAGGCGACGGGGGAGGGCAACGGCCCGATCGCCGCGTTCTTCGACATCCTGAACGCCCGCGGCATCAACGCCCACCTCTACGACTACTCGCAGCACACGCTGTCGGCGAGCGAGTCGGCGCAGGCCGCGGCCTACGTCGAGCTGGACGTCGACGGCGTGCGCCTGTGGGGCGTCGGCATCGACGGCGACACGACGACCGCGTCGTTCAAGGCGGTCGTGTCGGCGGTCAATCGCGCGGTGCGCGCATCGGCCGGCCACGCTGCAGAGGCCGAGCTCGTCGGCGCCTGAGCCGCGTACGCAGGAGGTCCCGGTGCAGTGCGCCGGGATCTCCTCCATTGACCGCCTTTCAGACGATCACGCGGGCGGATCTCCTCCGTCGTCCGCGGGCCGCTCGATGCGGTAACGCGGGATCGCGCCCGTATCGGTGCGCTCGTTCGTGTGCTCGACGCTCGGCCGCCTCCCGAACCCGAACGCCATCCACCGGGGCGCCCGCAGCCTCCCGAGCTCGCGCTGCTCCGGCAGGCTCCAGCCGAAACGCACGGCCAGCAGCCGGATGACGAGGGTGACCACGACGCAGACGACCGCAGCGACGGTGAACGGCGTCCCGAAATCGACAAGCAGCACCAGGACGATCGTCCCAGCGCCCGCCGCGACCGCGTAGAGCGAACCGACGTGCATCAGCGCGATGGGGAGGTTCAGCAGCATGTCGCGCAGGATCGACCCGCCGACCGCCGAGACGACCCCGACGAACACGGCAGGCACCTCCGGAAGCCCGAGCGACAGGGCCTTCGTGGCGCCGATCGCGCCGAAGAGCCCGATCGTCAGCGCATCGAGGAAGGTGATGATCGGATCCAGCCGGCGGAACAGCCGGACCAGCAGCATCCCGAGCAGGGCGGCCACGACGGTCGCGGGCAGATACCAGTTCGACTGCAGAGCGACCGGGGTGACATTGAGCAGGAGGTCGCGCAGGAGGCCGCCGCCCACGCCCGTCGCCACGCCGATGATCGCGACGCCGAGCAGGTCGAGGCGGCGGTCGCGGAAGCCGGAGGCGAACATCGCGCCCTGGAGGCTGCCGACGCCGACGGCGACCAGGTCGCCCCAGAGCGGGATCGAGAAGGCGGCGGTCGTCACCCGTCACTTCTATCACGCCCGAAGGGCCGTTCTGAGCAGGGCGGGGCGGATGAGGCGCGATACTGGAGGGGTGCCTGTCTATCGTGATGAAGTCGTCGTGCTTCGAACCCACAAGCTGGGCGAGGCCGACCGCATCGTCACGATGCTGAGCAGGCAGCACGGCAAGATCCGTGCCGTCGCCAAGGGCGTGCGCCGCACGGCGTCGAAGTTCGGGTCGCGGCTGGAGCCGTTCATGGTCGCCGACGTGCAGTTGTACGAGGGCCGTTCGCTCGATGTCGTCACGCAGGCGGAGACCATCGGCGCATACGGCACCCTCATCGCCGACGACTACGCGAGCTACACCGCCGCCAACGCGATGGTAGAGGCCGCCGACCGGCTGACGGATGCGGAGGCGTCGCTGCAGCAGTACCTCCTGCTGGTCGGGGCGCTGCGGTCGCTCTCGCGTCGCGAGCACGGCCCCCAGCTCACACTCGACTCCTACCTGCTGCGTGCGCTGTCGCTCGCCGGCTGGGCGCCGAGCTTCCTCGACTGCTCGCGGTGCGGCGCCGCGGGACCGCACGATCATGTGGTGGTACAACTCGGCGGTGTCGTGTGCGACGACTGCGCGCCTCAGGGTGCTCCGCGCATCGACCCGGCGACCATCGCCCTGCTCGGAGCACTGCTCACCGGCGACTGGGCGATGGCCGACGCGTCGGACGACGGCACCCGGTCGAAGGCGAACGGCCTCGTCGCCGCGTACACCCAGTGGCATCTGGAGCGCGGCCTGCGCTCCCTGCAACACGTTCAGCACGACCAGAAGGCGAGCGGATGAGTCCCAAGCCCTACACGCACCCGGACGCGGTCGAGTACCGCCCGCTCGACTGGACCGGCATCCACCCGCCGGCGTTCCCCGCCGGGGCGGTGCCGGAGCATGTCGCCATCGTGATGGACGGCAACGGCCGCTGGGCGAACCGCCAAGGCCTGACGCGCATCGAGGGCCACCGGGCCGGCGAGGCCGCGCTGCTCGACGTGGTCGCGGGCGCGATCCAGGTCGGGGTCAAGCACCTGAGCGTGTACGCGTTCTCGACCGAGAACTGGAAACGATCGCCCGACGAGGTGCGCTTCCTGATGGGGTTCAACCGGGAGGTGCTGCACAGGCGCCGCGACCAGCTCAACGAGTGGGGCGTGCGGGTGCGCTGGGCCGGCCGCAGGCCGCGGCTGTGGTCGTCGGTGATCAAGGAGCTGCAGTTCGCGGAGCGGATGACGGCCGGCAACGACGTGCTGACTCTTACGATGTGCGTCAACTACGGCGGACGCAACGAGATCGCGGACGCCGTGCGCACGATCGCCGAGGAGGTCGCCGCCGGGAGGCTGAAGCCGTCCGCGGTGGGGGAGAAGACCATCCGGCGCCACCTGTACATCCCCGACATGCCCGACGTGGACCTTTTCGTGCGCAGCTCGGGGGAGCAGCGCACCAGCAACTTCCTGCTCTGGCAGAGCGCTTACGCCGAGATGGTGTTCCTCGACACGTTATGGCCCGACTTCTCGCGTACCGACCTGTGGAACGCGGTCGACATCTTCGCGCGCCGCAACCGGCGGTTCGGCGGGGCGGTGGACACGCCGGACGACGTGGCGCTCTGACTCCGGAATAACTGCAGCACTGCAGCGTTGGCCATTGTCGTGAGCGAACCCATCAAGATCGACATCTGGTCAGACATCGCGTGCCCGTGGTGCTACATCGGAAAGCGCCGCTTCGAGAGCGGGAGCAGCGCTTTCGCGGAGGCCGGCGACGGCCGTGCGGTGGAGGTCGAGTACCACTCGTTCGAGCTGTCGCCTGACACCCCGGTGGACTTCGACGGCACCGAGGTCGACTTCCTCGCGGGCCACAAGGGCATGCCGGCCGAGCAGGTGCACCAGATGCTCGACCGCGTGACCGGTATCGCGTCCTCCGTCGGGTTGGACTACGACTTCGACGCCCTGAAGCACACCAATACGATCAAGGCCCACGAGCTCCTGCACTTCGCCAAGGCGAACGGCATGCAGCTCGAGCTGGCCGAGCGCCTGTTCCGCGCGTACTTCGTAGAAGGCGGCCACGTCGGCCGCGCCGCCGACCTCGTCGACCTGGCTGCGGAGGTCGGCCTCGACCGCGACGCCGCGCGGGCGGCCCTCGAGTCGGGCGAGTACCTCGCGGCGGTGCGCGACGACCAGCGCACGGCTGCCGAGCTCGGCATCAACGGTGTCCCGTTCTTCGTCATCGACGGCCGCTACGGAGTCTCGGGCGCACAGGAGTCGGCGACGTTCGCACAGGCGCTGGAGCAGGTCTGGTCCGAGCGCGCCGCGGCGGAGACCGCGGTCGCCGGCGCTGCCGGAGTCGGCGCATGAACGCCGAGGCCGCCACAGCGCCCACGGCGCCCAGCCCGCTCCTCACGCCTCTCGGCGACCCGTCCGCCGCCGCCTGCGACGGCGACTCCTGCGCCCTCCCGTCCCACTGAACGATTGGTCCCAACACGCCGTCAGCGCCTCGGCCAAGGCGGCGTGTTGGGACGAATGGATAGGGCTGTTCGGATTCGGTAGAGGGCTTCGCGTGCGTTGTCGCGCATGTGGGTGCGGTTGATGCGGATGACGCGCCATCCGAGCGACTCGATTCTCCACAGCCGGTCGATGTCTATCCTGTACTGCTCTCGGTCTGTTCGGTGATGGTCGCCGTCGTACTCGACGACGACGCGTTCGGCGAAGAAGACCAGATCGCCGTGGGCGATCACACGGCCGTCGTGTCCCCGGATCATATGGTTGACGGATGGCTCCGGCAGGCCTGTCCGGACGATGGCGAGCCTGAGCAGCGTCTCCATCGGAGAATCGGTTCTCGGTCTCACGTAGGTGATCGCATCGCGCAACCGAGCGACTCCGGGACGTCCTGCCGCGTCCGCAACGGCGGACTCGAGGTCGTCGACCCCGGCGTACGGGGCCGTGCGCCGAGTAAGCGCATCGCCGATGATGACGAGTTCGTCGGTCGTCACGAGCGAAGCGAGCTGAACCCATACCTCGACCGGTGTCGATACAGGCAGCCCGCGGAGAACGCATCGCTCGCGTTCGCCCACGACGCTATGGCCGACGACGCCTCGCCCCTTCGGCGCCCGGACTGGATGGATCGTGGTGACGTGCAGTGCGAAGTCGTCCGCTACCGGATGGGGAAGTCCGTAGAGCTCGGCTGCAGTCGAGTGGCTGAACAATGCGCACGGATGCATCACGGGAAGGTATGCACGACAGCGCGACTCCACGTCGATCGCCGTGTTGGAGGCCGCCTCCCGTGAGCCGTGGAAGGGCGCGGAGAGATCTCCGCGTCTCAGTCGTGAGCGCGACACCCCTGCGCACTGGGCGAGTCCAGTCGAGAACGGCTGATTCCCGAGCGGAACCGGAAGCGGTCGTGGTTGCACCATCCCCACACCCTTGCCCACCCGCGAGGCGCTCTCGCCGTTATCCACAACCCCGAAGAACTGGTGGTCCCAACACGCCGTCCGTGCTGGGTCCGGGGCGGCGTGTCGGGACGAATGGTTGCCGTTACTCGGGGTCGGTGATGTCGGCGACGGTGGCGGCGAAGCCGGCCAGGAGCGCATCGGCGTCGACGAAGAGGGAGTAGCCGTGCTCGCCCGCGCCCATGGAGACGGTGCGGCCGGCGACGGTCTCGTCGGCGATCACGGGCCACGCGGTCGTGCTGCCGAACGGCGTGATCGTCCCGCGCTCGTAACCGGTGGCGGCGAACGCGACCGAGGCGTCGGGCAGCTGGAGCTTGTTGACGTGGAGGACGGCGCGCAGCTTGGGCCAGGAGATCTTGCGCCCGCCGGGCACGAGCGCGAACACGAAGGTGTCGTCGCTGCGCTTGACGACGAGCGTCTTCACGATGTCGGCCGGTTCGATGCCGAGCAGTCCCGCGGCCTCCTCGAGGCTGCGGGCGGCCGGCCGCTCGACGATCCGCACCGGGATGCCGCGGGAGCGGGCATCGTCCTCCACACGCCGACGTCCGGCGCGATCTTCCACAGCTTCCGGGCTCTCGGCCATGTATCAGCACGCTTTCTGGGAGAATCGATGCAGATGTCTACTACCGCAACCCTAGCCTCCCGCACGGAGACGAGCCCGAGCCTGACCATCGGCCCGC
>NZ_JBVQSP010000007.1:0-96875 GCF_055720965.1 Leifsonia sp. PARNA 1/14 | reverse complement strand
GGGAGAATCGATGCAGATGTCTACTACCGCAACCCTAGCCTCCCGCACGGAGACGAGCCCGAGCCTGACCATCGGCCCGCTCGCACTCGACGTGCCGGTCGTCCTCGCACCCATGGCGGGGATCACCAACACCGCCTTCCGCCGGCTCTGCCGCGAGTTCGGCGCGGGCCTCTACGTGAGCGAGATGATCACCTCGCGTGCGCTCGTCGAGCGCACCCCGGAGTCCCTCCGCCTCATCACGCACCACGAGTCGGAGACACCGCGCAGCATCCAGCTCTACGGAGTCGACCCCACGACCGTCCGCGAGGCGGTCACGATGCTCGTCGCGGAGGACCGCGCCGACCACATCGACCTGAACTTCGGCTGCCCGGTGCCCAAGGTCACCCGCAAGGGCGGCGGCGCGGCGCTCCCGTGGAAGCTGAGCCACTTCCGCGAGATCGTGGAGGGCGCCGTCGCGGCCGCCGGCGACATCCCGTTGACCGTCAAGATGCGCAAGGGCATCGACGGCGACCACCTCACCTACCTCGAGGCAGGCAAGGCGGCGGAGGGCGCCGGGGTGGCGTCGATCGCGCTCCACGCCCGCACGGCGGCGGAGTTCTACTCGGGCCACGCCGACTGGTCGGCGATCGCGAAGCTCAAGGAGACGATCACCGGCACGCCCGTGCTCGGCAACGGCGACATCTGGTCTGCGGCCGATGCGATCCGCATGGTCGACGAGACGGGGTGCGACGGCGTCGTGGTCGGCCGCGGCTGCCTCGGGCGTCCATGGCTGTTCGGCGACCTGGCGGCGGCGTTCCGCGCCCGTGCCGGTGAGATCACGGCCGACGAGGCCGCCCTGGCCCAGGCGCACCCGACGCTCGGGCAGGTCGCGGCGACGTTCCGGCGGCACGCGGAGCTCCTCGTGGAGTTCTTCGAGAGCGAGGAGCGCGGCTGCCGCGACATCCGCAAGCACGTCGCGTGGTACTTCAAGGGCTACCCGGTCGGCGGCGACCTCCGGGCGAACCTGGCGACGGTCGACACGCTGGCCCACCTGGATGACCTGCTCGCGACGCTCGACTGGAGCCAGGAGTACCCGGGCGAGGCCGCAGAAGGCCAGCGCGGACGCGCCGGCTCGCCCAAGCGGCCGGCGCTCCCCGAGGGCTGGCTCGACAGCAGGGAGCTGGCGGGCAGCGCACGCGCGGAGGTCGCCGAGGCGGAGGTGCACAACAGTGGCGGATAGCGTAGCCCGACCGGCGGTGGCCCCGGCCGACAGCACTGCCCCGGCCGACAGCACTGTGCCCGCCGACAGCTATGGCGAACGGGACCGCGAGCGCTGGCTCCCCGAGCACCACTCCAGCCGCCGCAGCGATTTCGCTCGCGATCGGGCACGGCTGCTGCACTCGAGCGCCCTGCGCCGGCTTGCGGCCAAGACCCAGGTGCTCAGCCCCACCGCCGGGCTCGACTTCGCCCGCAACCGGCTGACCCACTCGCTGGAGGTCGCCCAGGTCGGTCGCGAGCTCGCCACGAGCCTCGGACTCGACCCCGACATCGTCGACACGGCGTGCCTCGCGCATGACATCGGCCACCCGCCGTTCGGCCACAACGGCGAACGCGCGCTCAACTCGTGGGCGGAGGACATCGGCGGCTTCGAGGGCAACGCCCAGACCCTCCGGCTGCTGACCCGCCTCGAGCCCAAGGTCTTCGGTCGCGACGGCCGTCTGTACGGTCTCAACCTGACACGGGCGAGCCTCGACGCCAGCTGCAAGTACCCCTGGCCCGAGACCCAGTCCGTCGCCGACCCGAGCGGACGCGCCAAGTTCGGCTTCTACGCCGACGATCACGCCGTCTTCGAGTGGATGCGCGACGGGGCTCCGGAGCGGACACGCTGCATCGAGGCCCAGGTCATGGACCTCTCCGACGACATCGCCTACTCGGTGCACGACTTCGAGGACGCCGTGGTCAACGGCTACATCGACGTCGCCGCGCTGAGCAGCCGCGTGGATCACGACGACCTCGTCCGGTCGATGTACGAGTGGGTGGGCGGCGAGTTCAGCCACGACGAGCTCATCGCCGCGTTCGACCGGCTCGACAGCCTCGACATCTGGCTCGAGGGCTGGAACGGCAGCAGGCGGGCGCAGGCGCACCTCAAGAACCTCACGAGTCAGCTCATCGGCCGCTTCGCGCACGCGGCGGTGCACGAGACCAAGCTGACGGCGGGAGGTGTGGAGCTGCGCCGGTTCGGCGCCGACGTCGTCGTACCCGACGCGATCCGCGCCGAGATCGCGGTGCTCAAGGGAATCGTCGCGACGTTCGTGATGTCGCGCAACACCCGCCAGCCCATCTACGCGCAGCAGCGCCAGATCCTCACGACTCTCGCCGACATTCTTCTCGCGCGCGGGCCGCAGGAGCTCGACCCCGGCTTCCAAGAAGACTGGCACCAGGCCGGGAGCGACCGCGAGCGCAAGAGGGTCGTGGTCGACCAGGTCGCGAGCCTCACCGACCAGTCCGCACTGAGTTGGTACGAGCGACTCGTGCAGCACTGACCCGGCGCGCCGCACGCGGGCTTGAAACGTCGGCCCTGGTGCAGAATGCTTGAGGCACGGCATCGGAGGGATACGAATGACCAGCGCACAGCCACCGTCGAACGGCGACAGGCCCGCAGCGGGCCAGGAGGCCGCTCCCCAGGAGGCCGCGGCCACGACCCCGGCGCCTGCACCCAAACGTACGAGCACGCGGCGCACTCCGGCGGCGAAGAAGCCGGAAGACGCAGAGAGCCCGGTCAAGCGCACGCCGTCCGCGCGCAAGCGCTCGACGACCGCGGCCCGTATCTCTCCGAACGGTGAGGCTCCGGAGATCCTCGACGCCATGCTGGGCAAACAGTCTGCGGCTCCGGCTGCGGACACGTCCACGTCTCCGGCGGAGCCTGTGGTTACCGAGCCGACCGTGACCGAGCCGGCCGCAGCCGCATCCCCGGAGCGCGGGCCCGAGCCGTCAGAGACCGAGACCGCTGTTCTGCCGTCCGCCGAAGAGTTCTACCGCGAGCCGACGGCCGAGACCGAGGTGCTCAGCCCTGCAGAAGCCGCCGTCGTCGAGCAGCATCCGGACGAGGTCGATGTCGCGGCGGACCAGGCATCGCCTCGGGCCGCCGATGAGGACGCTCCGGCTCCGTCGGCCGAGACCGCCGCACCGGAGGCCGCCGCACCGGAGGCCGCCGCACCGGAGGCCGCCGCACCGGAGGCCGCCGCACCCGAGGAGGCGCGCCAGGGTCGCAGCATGAACGACTTCGCCGAGCGGCTCGACGACTCCCGCTTCTTCTCGTCGCTGTTCGATTTCACGTTCACGAGCTACGTGACGCGCAAGCTCGCCGGCCCGGTGTACGTCGTCGGTCTCGTCCTGATCGGCCTGGGCATCGTCGTCGGCTTCTCCAACAGCCTCGGCATCGCGATCGCGGCCGACTCTCCCGGAGGCGCGTTCGTCTTCCTCCTGGGCGTGCTGGTGACGCTGGTGGGTGCCATCCTCGCGGTGCTGCTGCTGCGTGTCACGATCGAAGTCTTCTGCGCGATCATCGAGATCGCCCAGAACACGCGCCGCAGAAGGCCGCCTCGCGACTGAGCGTCGGCGCCGATCACTAGAATCGAGTCATGGCCGGCCGGATACGACAGAGTGACATCGACGAGGTCAAGGCCCGCACCAACATCGCCGACATCATCGGCGACTACGTCAGCCTGAAGCCGGGCGGCGTCGGCTCGCTCAAAGGACTCTGCCCGTTCCACGACGAGAAGAGTCCGAGCTTCAACGTCCGGCCCGGCGTCGGCCGGTACCACTGCTTCGGCTGCGGCGAGGGCGGCGACGTCTACGCCTTCCTCGTCAAGCTCGACCACGTCTCGTTCACCGAGGCCGTCGAGCGTCTCGCGGGCCGCATCGGTTACCAGCTGCACTACGAGGAGGGCGGGGGAGGCCCGAGCGAGTCGAGCGGCAACCGTGCGCGCATCCTCGCCGCCAACAACGCCGCCGAGGAGTTCTTCCGCGAGCGTCTCGCGGCGCCCGATGCCGACCCTGGTCGGCGCTTCCTCGGTGAACGCGGGTTCGACGCTGCGGCGGCCTCCCGCTTCGGAGTGGGATACGCCCCGAAGAGCTGGGATGAGCTCACCAAGCACCTGCGCACGAAGGGATTCACCCCCGACGAACTCCTCGCCGCCGGGCTCGTCTCGCAGCGCGACCGTGGCGTCTACGACCGGTTCCGCGGGCGCCTGGTCTGGCCGATCCGCGACGTGACAGGACAGACCATCGGATTCGGTGCGCGACGGCTTCTCGACGACGACAACGGCCCGAAGTACCTCAATACCCCCGAGACGGCCGTCTACAAGAAGACGCAGGTGCTCTACGGCCTCGACCTCGCCAAACGCGACATCTCGCGACGCGACGAGGTCGTCGTGGTGGAGGGCTACACGGACGTGATGGCGTGCCACCTCGCGGGAATCACGACGGCCGTGGCCACCTGCGGCACGGCGTTCGGCGTCGATCACATCAAGGTGATCCGACGGGTGATGGGCGACGACAGCAGCACCGGATCCGTCATCTTCACGTTCGACCCCGACTCCGCCGGCCAGAAGGCCGCTGCGCGCGCTTTCGGCGAGGAGCAGCGCTTCTCCGCGCAGACCTATGTGGCCGTCGGCCCGGACGGTCTCGACCCCTGCGACCTGCGGCTGGCCGGAGGCGACGACGCCGTGCGCCGGATGATCGACAACCGCAAGCCGATGTTCGAGTTCATGATCCGGCAGGTTGTCGAGCGCTTCGACCTCGACTCGGTGGAGGGCCGCTCGTCGGCGCTGCGCGCCGGCGCGCCGATCGTGGCGACCATCCGGGACCCGGCGTCCCAGAACGGCTACACCCGCGAGCTCGCTCGCCTCTCCGGAGCGGATCTCGACGACGCACTGCGCGCCGTGCGGTCGGCACAGCGCAGCAACCGCGGCGACTCGGCTTCGCGGGCCGCCGGCCAGCCGTCTCAACGCCCTCAGCAGTCCGATCCGTATGCCCCTCAGGACTCCTCGCCCTCAGCGCCCGCGCCCATCCGGGAGGCCGACCCGACCGACCCGACGCAGCGCACCGAGCGCGAGAGCCTGATGGTGCTCCTCCAGCTGCCCGCGGAGGTCGGCGCCGAGCGTGCCGCGCGCGCGGTTCAGGTGCCGTTCGTCAATCCGACGCACGCGGTCGTGCGCGACGCGATCGCCAGTCAGCTTCCCTCGATGGCCGACCCCGGCTGGGTGGACCGCATCGTCGCCGAGGTCCCGCAGGCGTACGAGCCGACTGTCAATGCCCTCGCCGTGGCCGCTCTGCCGCAGGCCGGCTCTGACACCGGCCGGTACGCCCGTTCGATCCTCGACGGACTCATCGACCGCGACCTCCTGCGTGAGAAGGCCGAGCTGACCTCCCGTCTGGCCCGGACCGACCCGCAGAACGCCGACCTGCGCCGATCGCTGCAGGTGGCGCTGTCGTCCATCGACCAGGAGCGGATGCGCTTGCGCGGCGAGTAGGTCTACGGGCACCTCAGCGGCGACACAGAATAGGGCATCGGTACGTCGCCACGACGGAATCCGTGTCATCGTGCGCGGATGCGCGCGATATTGTTGCGTCGATGTAAAGATTGCGCCGCGATCCGCGGCAGGATGCGCATTCCACGCTGCATCCATGCTAGGACTGTGGCTACGCGATTCGGCGACGAGGCACTCGCGTGCGCTCGGCCGTCTCAGTGACCCCACCAAGGAAGAGGTAATCGGATATGAGATCCGTTCACATCGGCGGACGGCGCCTGCTCGCCGTCTCAGCGGCCTTCGCGGCCGCGGCGCTGGTGCTCGCGGGCTGCTCGGGGAGCAACAACAGCTCCAGCGGCGGCAGCGGCGGCACGTTGACCATCGGCACGACCGACAAGATCACGTCGATCGACCCGGCCGGTTCGTACGACAACGGCTCCTTCGCCGTGATGAACCAGGTCTACCCGTTCCTGATGAACTCGCCCTACGGCAGCCCGGACGTCAAGCCGGACATCGCCCAGAGCGCCACGTTCACGTCGCCGACCGAGTACACCGTCAAGCTCAAGCCGAACCTGAAGTTCGCGAACGGTCACTCGCTGACCTCCGAGGACGTCAAGTTCACGTTCGACCGTCAGCTGAAGATCAACGACCCGAACGGCCCCGCGTCGCTTCTGGGCAACCTCGACAGCGTGAGCACCCCGGACAAGACCACCGCGGTCTTCAAGCTGAAGGTGCCGAACGACCAGACCTTCCCGCAGGTGCTCTCGAGCCCGGCCGGCCCGATCGTCGACCACCAGGTCTTCTCGGCCGACAAGGTCACCGCTGACAACACCATCGTCAAGGGTCACCCGTTCGCCGGTCAGTACGACATCACGAGCTATGACTTCAACAACCTGATCGCGTACAAGGCGAACCCGAACTACGACGGCCTGCTGGGCAAGCCGGCCACCGAGAAGGTCAACGTCAAGTACTACGCGGAGTCGTCGAACCTGAAGCTCGACATCCAGAAGAACGCGATCGACGTCGCCTACCGCAGCCTCTCGGCGACCGACATCGAGAGCCTCGGCACCGATAAGAACGTCAAGGTCGTCAAGGGCCCGGGTGGTGAGCTCCGCTACATCGTCTGGAACTTCAACACCCAGCCGTACGGCGCCACCACTCCGGAGGCCGACGCCAAGAAGGCCCTCGCCGTGCGCCAGGCTGCTGCCGACCTCGTCGACCGCGCGACCATCGCGAAGCAGGTCTACAAGGACACCTACAGCCCGGCGTACTCCTACGTGCCGCAGGGCCTGACCGGCGCCACCACCGTGCTGAAGGACCTCTACGGCGACGGCAACGGAGGCCCGAGCCTCGACAAGGCGAAGGCCGCCCTCCAGGCCGCAGGCGTGACCACCCCGGTCGCTCTCAACCTGCAGTACAACCCGGACCACTACGGCCCGTCTTCCGGTGACGAGTACGCGCTCGTGAAGGAGCAGCTCGAGAACGGCGGCCTGTTCAAGGTCAACCTGCAGTCGACCGAGTGGGTCCAGTACTCCAAGGACCGCGTGAAGGACCTCTACCCGGCGTACCAGCTGGGCTGGTTCCCGGACTACTCCGACGCGGACAACTACCTGTCGCCGTTCTTCACCAAGGACAACTTCCTGGCGAACCACTACGACAACCCCGAGGTCCAGCAGTTGATCACCCAGCAGCTGGGCACGACCGACAAGGCCGTGCGCACCAAGCTGATCGAGGAGATCCAGGCGAAGGTCGCCGCCGACCTGTCCACCCTGCCGCTGCTGCAGGGCGCGCAGGTCGCCGTGGTGGGCAAGAGCGTCTCGGGCGCCGACAAGACGCTCGACCCGTCGTTCAAGTTCCGCTACGCAGCTCTCTCGAAGGGCTAGGTCGCTCCAGCGACCGAACCGGGGGCGGCTCGCCGAGTGCGAGCCCCCCCCACCCACGAACCACCCACGATTGGCTCCCATGACAGCGACTGTCAGCGGCCCGGCAGCCCCCACCGCTCCAGGCCCCGAACGAACCAAGGCGCGTCGGCGATCGGGAGGCGGCCTCGGCCGCTACATCCTGATCCGCGCCCTTCTCATCATCCCGACGATCTTCATCCTCGTCACGGTCGTCTTCTTCCTGATGCGGTCCACAGGTGACCCCATCACGGCGGCGCTCGGCGGCAAGCTGCCTCCCGCGCAGCTCGCCCAGCGCATCCACGAGGCCGGCTACGACCGGCCCCTGCTCGTGCAGTACTTCGACTACCTCGGACAGCTGCTGCGGGGCGACTTCGGCACCACCTTCACCGACAATCAGCCGGTGACCCAGGTGCTGATCCACTACGGCGCCGCGACGCTCGAGCTCGCGTTCTACGCGCTCATCGTCGCGTTCATCGTCGGCATCCCGCTCGGCCTGGTCGCGGCGTACTTCCGCGACCGCTACGGCGACGCCGCCCTGCGCATCTTCGCGATCCTCTGCTATGCCACGCCGGTGTTCTTCGCCGGTATGGTCCTCAAGCTCATCTTCTCGATCTGGCTGGACTGGCTCCCGGTCGCAGGGCGCGCCTCCACGAGCTCGGAGATCGAGATGCAGACCCTGCCCAACAAGACGGGGATCTACCTGATCGACGCCTTCCAGACCGGAGATCCGGCCGTCGTCGGCGACGTGCTGGTGCACGCGATCCTGCCGGCCGTGACGCTCGGCCTGCTCACGGCGGGGATCTTCCTCCGCCTCGTGCGCACCAACGTCATCGGGACGCTGTCCACCGACTACGTGGACGCGGCCCGCTCGCGCGGCGTGAGCGAGAGCCGGCTGGTCCGCAAGCACGCGTACCGCCCCGCGCTCATCCCGATCATCACGGTCATCGGCCTCCAGATCGCTCTGCTGCTCGGCGGCGCCATCCTGACCGAGACGACCTTCGAGTGGAAGGGCCTCGGCTTCCAGCTGGAGCACTACCTGCAGTCGCGCGACTTCGTGGCGGTGCAGGGCATGGTCGTGCTGCTCGCCGTCATCGTCGCCGTCACCAACTTCATCGTCGACATCATCGCGGCGCTCATCGACCCGAGAGTGAGGTACTGACATGACCTCGCACACGAACAGCACCGCCCCCAAGCGCAGCATCTGGAGCAGGCTCCCCGTCGTGCATCAGCTGCGGCAGTCCGTGGGACTGCAGCGCGGGATGCTCGTCGTGGGCCTCGTGCTCACCGGCATCTTCATCCTGACGGCGATCTTCGCACCGCTCATCGCCCCGTACGGCTTCGCGCAGCTGAAGGACGCTCAGGGCCAGTTCGGCTCGCAGCAGCCGCCGAGCCCCGCACACATCTGGGGAACGACGGTCGGCGGCTACGACGTCTTCTCGCGCGTGATCTGGGGAGCGCAGACCGCGATCCTCGTGATCATCGTCGCCGTCATCCTCTCGATCTTCGCCGGCGTGATCCTCGGTCTCATCTCGGGCTACTTCGGTGGCTGGGTCGACCGGGTGCTCGTCGTGATCGCCGACGCGATCTACGCGTTCCCGTCCCTCCTGCTCGCGATCGTCATGGCGATCGTCATCTCGGGAGGCCAGTCGAGCCTCTGGGGCGGCATCCTGGCGGCGGCGATCTCGATCACCGTCGTCTACATCCCGCAGTACTTCCGGGTGATCCGGTCGGAGGTCGTGCGGATCAAGGCGGAGGCCTACGTCGAGTCGGCCAAGGTCGTCGGCGCGAGCAACGGCCGCATCATGTTCCGTCACGTGCTGCGCAACTCCACCCGCACGCTGCCGCTGATCTTCACGCTGAACTCGTCGGAGGCCATCCTCACGCTGGCCGCGCTCGGCTTCCTCGGCTTCGGCATCGAGCCGACGGCCGCGGCCGAGTGGGGCTATGACCTGCAGAAGGCGCTCTCCGACGTGACGAGCGGCATCTGGTGGACGGCCATCTACCCGGGCCTCGCGATCGTGCTGGTGGTGCTCGGCATCACCCTGGTCGGCGAGAGCCTCAACGACCTGGCCGACCCGCGTCTGCGCGGCCGTCGCCGCGCCGCCGAGGCGTCCGGCGAGGTCGCAGAGACCTCGGTCGTCCCCGGCGGCCCGCTGTCAGCGGGCCCCGGCGGCCTAGACGGTCTCGAAGGCGGAGAGTCGTTCGACGAGCACGGAATCGAGGTCAAGCCATGAGCGACGTCGTCACCATCGACAACCTGTCGGTGACGTTCGCCACCGACGCCGGCGCTGTGAAGGCGGTCGACGATGTGAGCCTCCGGGTCGCCCCGGGCGAAGTGCTCGCGATCGTCGGGGAGTCCGGTTCGGGCAAGACGGTCACCGCCAAGACGATCCTCGGCCTGCTGCCGGAGACCGCGACGGCCTCCGGCGCGGTCGTGCTCCGCAGCAAGGACGGCAGCAGCGAGTCCGACATCGTGACCCTGGGCAAGAGCGAGCTGCGCGAGGTTCGCGGCACCGACGTGGCGATGGTCTTCCAGGAGCCGTCCACCGCGCTGAACCCGGTGTACCAGGTCGGCTGGCAGATCGCAGAGGGCCTGCGGGCCCACGAGAAGCTCTCGAAGAAGCAGGCGCAGCAGAAGGCGGTCGACATCCTCCGGCGCGTCGGCATCCCCGAGCCGGAGAAGCGGGTCAAGTACTACCCGCACCAGTTCTCGGGAGGTCAGAAGCAGCGCATCGTCATCGCCATGGCCCTGGTGCTGAACCCGGGCCTGATCGTCGCGGACGAGCCGACGACCGCGCTCGACGTCACGGTGCAGGCCGAGATCCTCGACCTGCTGCGGCGATGCCGCGACGAGTTCGGCGCGGCCATCGTGCTGATCACGCACAACATGGGCGTGGTCGCCGACCTGGCCGACCGGGTCGCGGTCATGTACCAGGGCAAGGTCGTGGAGGAGGCCGACGCACGGACGCTGTTCGCCGCGCCGAAGGCCGAGTACACGCGCAAGCTCCTGGCGTCGGTGCCGCGGATCGGGCAGGGCGCCATCGCGACGCAGGACCGCGCGATCGCACGGGCCGAGCGCCCCGAGGAGGCACCGGTGGTCGCCGCGCGCGACCTGCGGATCCAGTACCCGGGCCGCCTCGGCCGGCCTGGCTTCGTGGCCGTGGACGGCGTGAGCTTCGACATCCGGCCGGGCGAAGTGCTCGGACTGGTGGGCGAGTCCGGTTCGGGCAAGACCACGATCGGCCGTGCCATCGCCGGTCTGGGCAAGGTCACCGACGGCTCGCTGAAGGTGCTCGGGATCGAGATGAACGGCGTGCGCGAGCGGCAGTTCCGCAAGGTGCGCAGCGACATCGGGTTCGTGTTCCAGGACCCGGCGTCGAGCTTCAACCCGCTGCTGACGATCGCCGACTGCGTCGCCGAGCCGCTCGTCGTGCACGGCAGGGCGTCTTCGCCGTCGGCTGCGCGCACCCGGGTCGATGAGCTCTTGGAGGCCGTGCAGCTGCCGCGCAATTACGGCGACCGGTTCCCGCACGAGCTGTCGGGCGGTCAGCGCCAGCGCGCGAGCCTCGCCCGTGCCCTCGCCCTGGAGCCCACGCTGCTGATCGCCGACGAGCCGACCTCCGCGCTCGACGTCTCGGTTCAGGCCCGCGTGCTGGAGCTGTTCTCGGACCTGCAGCGGGAGTTCGGCTTCGCCGCGCTGTTCATCAGTCACGACCTCGCCGTCGTCGACCTGCTCGCCGACCGGATCGCGGTGCTTCACCGTGGCAAGCTCGTCGAGGAGGGCACGGGTGCCGAGGTGCTCGGCAGCCCGAAGGAGACGTATACGCAGCGGCTGCTCGCGTCCCTCCCGGTTCCGGACCCGGTCGAACAGGCCGACCGGCGGGAGGCACTGCGCGCATTGCGCGAACAGAGCGCATAGGGTCGAATATGTGAGTTCCGAACCCGCCGTCGTCGTCAGCGACCTCTCCGTCGAATACCCCGCCCGCGGGGCGAGCCCGTCCTGTGTCGCCCTCCGCGGGGTGAGCTTCCGGCTGGAGGCGGGTCAGTCGATCGGCGTGCTGGGCGAGACGGGTTCGGGCAAGAGCACGCTGGCGTCGGTGCTCGCCGGGCGGGGGCTTCCCCTCCGCTCCGGCGAGCCCGGGCCGCGGATCAGCGGAGGCGATGCGACCGTGCTCGGCCATTCGCTGCGGCACGCCCGCAAGCGCGATCTGGCCGAGGTGACCTTCCATGTGGGCTATCTGCCGCAGGAGGCCGCGACCACGCTCGAGCCGACGCTGTCGGTGCAGGACAACGTCTCGCTGCCGATCTTCGAGCGCGACCACCATTACAGCCGTCGGGCTGCGGGGGAGCGGGCGGCGTTCATGCTGGACACGGTCCACCTTCCGCTGAGCGTCCTGAGCAAGTATCCCTATGAGCTCAGCGCCGGGCAGCGGCAGCGCGTCGCGCTGGCCAAAGCGTTGGTTCTCGGACCGCAGGTGCTGGTGGTCGACGAGCCGACAGCGGGGATCGACGCCACAGTCCGCGACGCCGTCATCGACCTCCTGGCCCAGTTGCGCGAGCACGAGGGCTTCACCGCGGTGATCGTGAGCCACGATCTCGCGGTGCTTCGTCGTGCGACGGACCTCTCGATCGTGCTGCAGGCCGGGCGTCCGGTCGCCTACGGGCCGATCGAAGAGGTGCTCGCCGATCCGTCGCACCCGTTCGTCCGCGGGCTGGCAGACGCGCTCAAGCCGCCGCAGCGCCGCACCGAGCGTCGCCCCCAGCGCGCACGCTGACCGCACACCGATCATCTTCAGGAGGAACGCCATGGCCGACCGCATCCCCCAGCACCGAGCCGTGCTCGCCCCGGGCGGCGCGCCGCTCGCGCCCGAGGACAGGCCGGAGCCCGGACCCATCGCCGTGCTCCCGACGGCCGAGCCGTCCTTCGTGGCGGCGGTGGAGGCCGCGGGAGGCACAGTCGAGCCGCTCTCCGACCGCACGCGCGGCGTGGTGTGGCTGTCCAACAAGGACGCGGCCGCCTTCCCTCCGATCCTGGAGGCGCATCCGGGGATCGGCTGGGTGCAGCTGCCGTTCGCCGGCGTCGACGCCTTCGCCGGCATCATCGCGTCGGAGGCCCGCCCCGGGCTGGTGTGGACGAGCGCGAAAGGCGCGTACGCGCAGCCCGTCGCCGAGCACGCGCTCGTTCTGACGCTCGCGCTGATGAGGGTCATCCCCACGCGCGTCCGCGCGAAGTCCTGGTCGACGGTCGAGGAGGGCCGCTCGCTGTACGGGCGGGAGGTCGTGATCGTCGGTGCGGGCGGGATCGCCCTCGAGCTCATGGTGCTGCTGGCGCCGTTCGGCGTGCACGTGACCATCGTCCGACGGTCGTCCGACCCGGTCGAGGGCGCGGAGCGCACGGTCACGACCGACCACCTGCTCGACGTCCTCCCGAGCGCCGATGTCGTCGTGACCGCGGCCGCCCTCACAGGAGGCACCCGCCGGCTGTTCTCTGACGCCGAGTTCGCCGCGATGAAGTCGACGGCCTACCTGGTGAACATCGCCCGTGGCGGCCTCGTCGACACCGACGCCCTGCTTCGCGCGCTGCGCGACGGGGAGATCGCCGGAGCCGGCATCGACGTCACCGATCCGGAGCCGCTGCCGGACGGGCATCCGCTCTGGGACGAGGACGCGTGCCTCATCACGCCGCACCAGGCGGACACGTCCGAAATGGTCGCCCCGCTGCTGGCCGACCGCATCGGCGCGAACGTCCGTGCATTCCTCGGCGAGGGCGAATTCGTCGGCCGCGTGGACCCGGATGCGGGCTACTGAGCGCGACTCGCGCGGGATGCCTGGCCGATTTCTCTCGGTGGTCGAAGTCTTGCTAGAGTAGCTTCGCTGATCAAGCATTCCTCGATAGCTCAATTGGCAGAGCAGCCGGCTGTTAACCGGCAGGTTCTTGGTTCGAGTCCAAGTCGGGGAGCCGCGAAGGCCCGGGCGTGAAAGCGTCCGGGCCTTTCTGTTGCCCGGACGGGTGTGCGCTGGCGGGGTGTGCGCTGGCGGTGTGTTCGCCGACCGGGTGTGCGCCGGCCGGGCCGCTCGGAGCCGTGGCCGCACCCGCGCCCGAGAGCAGTCGGCCGACACGGCGCGACAGACCGATGGACGGCTGCTCGACCAGACGGTAGAAGAGGACGGCCACCAGCAGCACGACCGGCACGAGCCCGGCGGCGATCGCCAGCCACGGCCACCAGCCCGAGACACCGACCAGCAGGGCGGCGGCGACGATGATCGGCTCGTGCACCAGGTAGATGCTGAAGGAACGCTTGCCGACCCACTGCACGGGCCGCGCCTCCAACGGACGTCTCGCCGGACTCGCGAACGCGAGAGCGACGATCGTGGTGACGCCGACGAGGCTGAGCAGATAGGCGAACGCCTGGAGCGGTCCCCAGCCGGCGGGCGCGATGATCGACGGAGAGACCGCGAAGAGCAGCGCACCGGCGACGATCGGCCACCAGGTGCGGATCCGCGCCGCCGCACTCCGGATGGCGTCCTTCTGGAAGGCGAGCAGCATCCCGATCGCGAAGACCGGCAGGTACTGCAACATATCGGCGGTGAGCCAGGAGACGGGGAGGGCAGCGCGGACCACATCGAAGCGCGCCAGCGCCGACAGCGCCATCAGGATGGGGATCGCCGCCCACCACCACCGGGTCGCCCGGGTGACTCGGATGAGCACGAACATCAGCGGCATGAGCAGCGAGAACCAGACTTCCCAGGTCAGCGACCAGAGCGGGCTGTTGAGGTTGGAGGTGCCGAACAGCAGCAGGGCGTCGTGCCAGACGTCGTGCACGGTCGGTGCGTGGTGGGAGCCGAGCCAGCCTCCGATGGCCGGGTCGCGGGGCACAGCGATCGCGAGCACCAGCGCGAACGCGAGCGCGCCCCAGACCGGGAGGTAGAGCCGCACCACCCGGCGTCCGTAGTAGGCGAGCGTCGACCGTCCCGTGGGAGGCCGCACCAGGAAGGGGAGGGTGAGTACGAATCCCGACAGCACGAAGAACACCAGAACGGCCTCGTGTCCGGCGAAGAGCAGCCGTAGCGGTGTGGCGTAGAGCCACCACTCCGGTGTGAAGGTCTCGGGTTGGACCTTGTCGACGTAGACGGCCGAGATCGCCGGGACGACCAGCAGCGCGTGGTATCCGACGACGATGAGCGAGGCGACGCCGCGCAGCCCGTCGAGCGCGGCGTAGCGGGACTCGGCGGCAGCTCGGATCGGGGCGGGTTCCACGGATAGCTGAGCGGGGCTCATGTTTGTGTAGCGTAGCCCCGATTGCCTCCCGATCCGCAGGCCCCGAACGGGGGACGGGCGCTGCGGCATCGACGAGCCGGCGCATACTCCTCACGGAATACATCCTCCGTTCACCTGAAACTGAGTATCATTCGGCCATGAGCGACAGGGAGCGGGACGAGCGCGAGCCCGAAGAAGCGGACGAACCGGTCGAGGACTACGAGAACGACGACGACGAACAGCGCGAGTCGCTGGAACGCGAGGCGGGACTGTCCAGCTTCGGCGGCCCCGCGTTCGGGCCGCTGTTCGGTCGGCCCGACGGCGACGACGGCGAGGTCTTCGACGCGCAGCACAACCCGTGAGTTCCGCGGCGACGCGTTAGCGATCCCGGGGCGGCGGTGTCTCCTCCGGTAACCCGCTCTGCGAACGACCGAGCGGTCGACTACCGGAGGTCGCGATGCCGTCTGTCGAACTGGAGTCCGACCTCGACCTGCTCGTCGAGCTGGTCGAGCTCGATGAGTTCCCGTGCTGCGATGCGAACCATCCTCGTGGCATCTCCTTCCACGATCCGTCGGCACCGGCCGAGTTCCTGATCGTCAGCCCCTGCTGCGGTGACCGTGGCCTGCTCTGCCGGGCGCGATCGCACTATCTGCGGAACGTCGCGGCGACGATCCACTGCATGCGGTGCGACCGCCGCTGGCCTCCCGAGCGCTACCGATTCATCCCACTTCCCGGGTCGCCACCGCTGTGAGTGCGGTACGTGGGCGCGCCGGCATGGTCGCGCGGTCGTGCTCGACCGGCGCGGAGGCCTGTAGACCGTGAGTGGGCCGATGGCCGGCTGCGTACTCCCGGGGGAGTAGCCGACAGACTCCCGCGGGGGCACTGCAGGGGCGCCGTGCGCTGATTAGCATGAGGGAATGCCCTGGAACACTCCCGCCGACGCTCACCCGCACGGGCCGGCCGACGGGAACAGCCCAGGGTCGGGGTCGGCCTGGGCCGGTCGTCGCCGGCCGCCCGGGGCGATCTGGTTCCCGGTGGTGCTGTCGGTGCTCGTGCAGCTGCCGGGCGTCTTCATCGCGGCACACCTCGCCGCGACCGACCCGTGGACGCTGGCGGCTGTGCTGGTGGCACTCGCGTCATCGTTCCTGCTGCTCGTCGCACGCCGCCATCCCGGGGCCGTGGTCGTGGCCGTCGCCGCTCTCTGCATCCCGGCGATAGCGCTGACGACCGGCCCCCCGCTCGCGGCTGTTCCTCTCGCGTTCGCCGTCGTCGGCGCGGTGGTGCGCTCTGCGCGTGCCTGGGCATGGTGGACCGTGGCGGGCATCGCCGTCGTCGGCCCTCTCGGCGCCTACCTCCTGGTCGGCAGGCCGGAGGCGGTCATCCGGCCGCTCATCATCGCTCTCGTGCTGACGCTGCTCGTCGGCGTCGGCGAGGCCATCCGCGGCCGGCGCGAGCGCTACCGCGAGGTCTCCCGCCAGGTCGCCGCGCGGCGGGAGGCGGCCGCGGAGGCCGAGCGCCTCCGGATCGCCCGCGAGCTTCACGATGTGCTCGCGCACTCGCTGTCGCAGATCAGCGTGCAGGCAGGCGTCGGCCTGCACTTGTTCGACAGCCGCCCCGAGAAGGCGCGCGAGAGCCTGGAGGCGATCAAGTCGGTGAGCAGCCAGGCGTTGGAGGAGGTGCGCGGCGTCCTCGGCTTCCTGCGCACCGAGGGCTACCCGGCCGCGCGCGCTCCGGAGCCCGATCTCGCCCGCGTACCCGTACTGGTCGACACCTACCGGCGCGCAGGTCTCGACGTGCGGTACGACGATCGACTCACCTCGGTGCCGTCGGCCGCGACGCAACTCGCGCTCTATCGGATCGTGCAGGAGTCGCTGACCAACATCGGCCGGCACGCTCAGGCCGCGGCGGTGTCGATCACACTGCGGGAGGTCGACGACGACTACGTGCTCACGATCGCCGATGACGGCCGAGGCATCCCGGGCGCCGACAGCGCGCGCACGCCGGCCGACGGCGGCAAGGGGATGGTCGGCATGCGCGAGCGCGCCGAACTCCTCGGCGGCCGGTTCGCCACCCACGAGACCGAGGGCGGCGGCCTCACAGTCGAGGCGCGGATCCCGCACCCGCCGGCGGAGCGCGCATGATCCGGGTGCTGCTGGCCGACGACCAGCATCTGGTCCGGGCAGGGTTCCGCGCCCTGCTGGAGGCCGAGGACGATCTGGAGGTCGTCGGCGAGGCCGCGACCGGCCGCGAAGCCGTGGAACTGGCCAGGCATACCCGGCCCGACGTCGTGCTGATGGACATCCGGATGCCCGACGGCGACGGATTGTGGGCGACCGGAGAGCTCGCCACCGACCCGGACCTGTCGGGGACGCGCATCGTCATGGTGACGACGTTCGAGCTCGACGAGTACGTCGCCCAGGCGATCGTCTCCGGCGCGAGCGGCTTCCTGGTCAAAGACACCGAGCCGGTCGAGCTGCTGCGCGCAGTACGCGTGGTCGCCGCGGGGGATGCGCTGCTGTCGCCGGGCGCCACTCGCCGACTCATCGAGCGGGTGGCCACCGGTCTGCGCCCGGCGCCCGACCCGGAGACGCTGCGCGACCTGACCGATCGCGAGCGCGAAGTGCTCGCGCTCGTCGGCCACGGCCTCACCAACGCGGAGATCGGCGAGCGGCTCTTCCTCAGCCCGCTGACCGCCAAGACGCACGTCTCCCGGATCATGACCAAGCTGTCGGCCCGTGACCGCGTGCACCTCGTGGTGGTGGCGTACGAGACCGGGCTGGTGCAACCCGGCCGGCAGTGACGGTGCTGCCGCAAGACGTGGTGCTCCCGGGGGAGTAGCGCAGATGCCTCCCGCCGGCGGATTCGGCGAAGAGGGGATCGGGCGAGGCTGAGAGTGGTTCCGCGAAAGCCGCGGACAGCTCACCGATTGGATGCACCATGTTCAGTACGCTCGCCGCCGCCGCACCCTGCGCCGTCGTCGCCTGGGGAGGCGGCCCCTGGTTCGGCTGGTGGTTCCTGATCCCGCTGTTCTGGATCGGGATCTTCTTCCTGATCTTCGGTCTCGCGGGACGCCGCTGGCGCCGCGCAGCCGCCGCGCGCGGAGGCTACGGCTGGGGGCAGATGTCGGGCACGCGCGCCGCCGAGCAGACGCTCGCGGAGCGCTATGCCAACGGGGACATCGACGAGAAGGAGTACCGCGCCCGGCTGGAGGTGCTCCGCGCCAACCGCGGCGACCGCGCCTGACCGGCCGCTCACGCCGCCGCGCGGCCCGGATATGATCGTCCGGGCCGCGCTCATCGGCCTCGGAAGGACCAGGATGACTCCGTTCACGATCACCCTCGCCGCCGTGTTCATCGCGGCGGCCGTCGTGTTCGCGGCGCTCTGGCTGGTGGAGCGCGCCCGTCGCCGGCGCGTCCAGGAGGCCCGTGAAGAGCGCGAGTGGGACCGTATCGACCGCGAGCTCGAAGTCGCCGAGCAGGCCGGCCGCTTCCGCATCATCGGCGAGCTGGGCGATGTCGCGGTCGCGTCGGTGTCACGCCTCGTCTCGCAGGCGGAGGGGATGCGCTACGCGGCGGCCTCCGACCCTGACGCGGCGACCCGGTCGGCCGCAGCCCTCGAGACGTCGGCGCGCGACGCACTGGCCGACCTGCGCCGGTTGCAGAACGCCGCGGCGGAGGGAGTGCGCGATTCCGCTCCGGTGCCCAGCCTCCATTCGGCCGGCGACCTGTTCCGGGTGATGCGGGAGGCGGGACTGGAGGTGACGTTCACCGAGACGGGGGAGCGGTACGACCTGCGCCAGGGCGCCGAACTCGTCGTGTTCCGGATCCTGCAGACGAGTCTCGGCAACGCGCTGGACCATGGCGGGCCGGGCACCCGCACGGCCGTCGCGTTCGCGTGGACGCCCGACGGCCTCCAGGTCACCGTCGAGGACGACGGGATCCGCGCCGCCGCGCGCCGCGCCGGGCTCGATCGCGAGGGTGTGGACAAGGCGACCGCCTACAGCGCAGAGGACGACCTGCGCGCTGTCACCGAGTTCGTCGAAGGACCCGATCTCAACGAGCTGCGCGACCGCGTGGCATTGTACGGCGGCGTGCTGGACGCCCGGAGCGTTCCCGGCGTCGGCTTCTCACTCTCCGTGGTGTTCCCCGCGCTCCGCCATCACAACGGCGTGCACGGGGTGCCGCTGCGCTGACGCTCTCACGTCAGGCGCGCGTCAGTCTTCGAGGTGGTCGCGGCCGGGAAGCCAGCTGAGCCCTGGAACTCCCCAGGAGTTCTTGCGCTGCGCCTTGAGCGCCTGCTTGCCGTACGGGTGACCGAGCCTGTCGACGTAGAGCACGCCGTCGAGGTGGTCGTACTCGTGCTGGAAGATGCGGGCCAGCCAGCCGTCGGCGCGCACCGTGAACGGCGTTCCCTCCAGGTCGACCGCCTCCAGGATCACCCGCGCGGCGCGGCGGAGCGGGAAGCGCTCGCCCGGGAATGACAGACAGCCCTCCGACTCGGAGTCCTCGTCGGGATCGCCGACCTCCAGCGGGCTGAGCCAGAGGACCGGATTGATCGCCACTCCGCGGTGCTCGACGTCGTCATCGTCCGTCCAGCCGTAGACGAAGAGCCGGAGCGGCACGCCGACCTGCGGACCGGCGAGTCCGACACCGGGGGCTTCATCCATCGTCTCGAACATGTCGTCGACGAGCGTGCGCAGCTCATCGTCGAACTCCGTCACCTCCGCGGCGCGGGCGTGCAGGACGGGTTCTCCGGTGATCCGGATCGGAAGGACGGCCATTCGGCAAGACTATCGGGATCATGTTCGGTAGGGTCGTGGCGTGGGTACGGAACTGATGGATGCGCTCGAGCTGGCCTATCAGCCCAGTCAGCTCCTGGGCATCCCGGTCGCACTCGTCGGCGCGGTGTTCCTGTCGATCGGCGCGCAACTGCAGCACCACGGCGTCGCGAAGGTCGAATCGCAGACCCAGGACGCGAAGGCCGGACTGAACCTCCGCCAGCTCGGACTGCTGCTTGCGCGGCCCTCCTGGGTCATCGGCACGCTGCTGCTCGGCCTCGCGGTCGTGTTCCAGCTCGTGAGCCTGAAGCTTTCTCCGATCATCCTCGTGCAGCCGCTCGGCGTCGTCGGGCTCGTGATCACCAGCGTGCTCAACGCCCGGGTGAGCGGCGTGAAGCTCAACCGGCAGTCGGTGATCGCCGTCTGCCTGTGCGTCGGGGGCGTCGCCGCGTTCGTGGTGATCGCGGCGATCTTCGCGCGCGACGAACCGGTGACGACACGGGCGCTCGTGGTCATCCTGATCATCCTCGCCGTGGTGCTCGTCATCTTCGGGCTGGCGTTCTGGTTCCTCCGGCACAAGTTCAAGGCGATCATCTACATCGTCGGCGCCGGCGTACTCTACGGCTTCGTCGCGACGCTCGCGAAGGTCGTCATCGACCGGATCTCCAATCAGGAGTGGGACTGGTTGCTCGTGCTGTGCATCGTGGCACTCCTCGCCGCGGCCGGACTCGGCGCCTACTTCGTCCAGAACGCCTACTCGTCGGGGCCCCCCGACCTCGTCATCGCCGGTTTGACCGTCATCGACCCGCTCGTCGCGGTGACCATCGGGATCGTCGTGCTCAACGAGGCGGCGGGCGCCCCGTGGTGGGCGATGGTGGGCTTCGCCGTCACGGGCGCCGTGGCCATCCTGGGCGTTTTCCAGCTCGCCAAACACCACCCGCAGTCGCACGCCGACGCGCCGGTCGCCGAGAGGCTTGCGAGCTCCGTCCGGGAATCCGGCCTAGACTAAGCCGATGAATCGCCGGTCCGACCCGTCCGGCGCACTCAGACCGTCGCCGGGGCGAACATCCCGGCCAACGACCGTGAGGGACTCACCACGTGCCTGATACGAGCGGAACGCACAACACCCCGCCCGCCCCGGCCGAGCACAGGCCGATGACCATCCTCATGGGCTGCGACACCTTCCCGCCCGACGTGAACGGAGCGGCCCGGTTCGCCGAGCGCCTCGCTGCCGGCCTCGTCGAGCGCGGGCACGACATGCACATCGTCGCGCCCTCCGCCAGTCGCCGGCACGGCACCTGGATCGAGGAGCACGAAGGCCAGAAGATGACCGCGCACCGGCTCCGCAGCTGGCGCTGGTACCCGCACGACTGGCTGCGGTTCGCCCTCCCGTGGATGAGCAAGGCGAACGCGCGCCGCGTGCTCGACGAGGTGAAACCCGACGTCGTTCACTTCCAGTCGCACATCGTCGTGGGCCGCGGTCTCGCGTACGAGGCGCAGAAGCGCGGCATCCGCATCGTCGCGACCAACCACGTCATGCCCGAGAACATCATCGAGTTCACGCGCCTGCCGAAGTTCCTGCATCACACGTTCGTCTCGATCGCATGGCGGGACGCCCGCAAGAGCTTCGACCGTGCCGAGGCGATCACGACTCCGACCCTGCGCGCGGCCGAGTTCCTCGAGTCGGCCACCGGCCTGCGCAACGTGCACGCGATCTCCTGCGGCATCGACGCGCACAACTACACCCCCGACTTCTCCCCGCGCACGGGAAACCGCATCCTGTTCGTCGGCCGGATCACCGGAGAGAAGCAGATCGACGTTCTCCTGAACGCTGTCAAGCTGCTGCCGGAGAAGCTGGACGCACAGCTCGACATCGTCGGCGGCGGCGACCAGTTCAAGAACCTCCAGAACCTGGCGGAGACCCTCGGCATCGCCGACCGGGTGAACTTCCTGGGGTATGTGACCGACGAGGAATTGCGCCAGGCATACACCAGGGCGACCGTCTTCGCGATGCCGTCGATCGCCGAGCTGCAGTCGATCGCGACGATGGAGGCCATGGCCTCCGCCCTCCCGGTCGTGGCCGCTGACGCGATGGCCCTGCCGCACCTGGTGCACGACGGCGAGAACGGGCACCTGTTCCGCCCGGGGGACGCGCAGGATCTGGCCGGCAAGCTCGAGAGTGTTCTCACGCTCCCGCAGGACGAGCTCGACGTCCTCAAGAACGCGTCGCTGCGGATCGTCGCGACGCACGACATCCAGACCACGATCAGCACCTTCGAGAGCCTGTATCGTGGAGAGCCGGTGGCCGACCCGGTGACGGCGGCGGCCCCGAGCGTGCCGACCCCGGAGTGATCAGGGGAGAGCGCACGGGGCGGTAGCTCAGCTGGTTAGAGCATCGGACTCATAATCCGCCGGTCACGGGTTCAAGTCCCGTCCGCCCTACAAGACAGTGGCGAGATTTGCGCCGAATGTCGTCTATCAGCGCGCCATCGCATCATTTGCCGCAAGTCTGCGCACGTCATCCCCGCAGCACCGTCCTGTGTCGAGCGCAAGGGCTGTCCTGACCCTGAGGACGGCGTACCATGCCCCGGCATGAACACAACCGGATGGATCGTTCTGATCGTCGTCGTCGTGGTGATCGTCGTCGCGATCATCATCATCGTCTCCACCGTGGGGCGCCGCCGCAAGCAGGAGGCCGACCGGCGTCGTGCCACCGAGCTCCGCGAGGCCGCAGCGCGCGACGAGCTCGCCGCACGCGAGCGTGAGGCCAACTCGGCGCGAGCCGCAGCGGACGCCAAGCAGGCCGAAGTCGATGCCGAGCGACTGCGTCGTGAGGCCGACGAGCGCGAACGGGCCGCGGCCGAGGCGCGCGCCGAGCAGGAGCACAAGCTGCAGCACGCCGACAGCGTCGACCCGGACGTGCAGACAGATCGGCACGGCAATCGTGTGGAGGCCGGCGGTGCCGCCGCGGAGGGTACGCGCACCGACGCCCCTGCGCGCGAGAACGACCTCCCGCCTCGACGGGCCGATGCGCCGCCATCGCACGACGCGCCGCGCATCGACGGCATCACGGGCGAGGAGCGCCGGCCGGAGGACCGTCAGGTCTAGCCGCCCAGCCGTTCACGCATTCAGCGACGGGAGCCGCGTCTCGCGCAGCCACGCGTCGAAGAACGCGTCGAGGGGCTCGTCGGAGAAGCCGGCCGCGAACGCCTCGAAGTCGCGCGATGACGCCGTCCCGTAGCGACGGGCGGCCGACCAGCCGCGCAGCAGGTCGAAGAACGTCTCGTCGCCCAGTCGACGGCGCAGGGCGTGCAGGAGGCACGCGCCACGCTTGTAGACGCGGTCGTCGAATATGCTGTCGACACCCGGGTCGGCGAGCACGAGGTCTTTGGGCTTGAGGCGCAGCCCTGCGTGATGGGTGCGCGCGAGCGTGTTCGCCGACGGGCCGCCCGAGAACTCCGACCAGATCCACTCGGCGTAGCAGGCGAAGCCTTCGTTGAGCCAGATGTCGCTCCAGGAGGCGACGCCGACGCTGTTGCCGAACCACTGGTGGGCGAGTTCGTGCGCGATCAGCCGCTCGGAGCCTCCACGGCCGTCGACGTGCGACGACCCGAACGTCGCCATGCCCTGCGACTCCAGGGGGATCTCCAGCGGGTCCTCCGTGACGACCACGGTGTACGACGAGAACGGGTACGGGCCGAAGCGCTCCTGGAAGCACTCGATCATGCGGCCGACCGGCGCGAAGTCCGCCAGCACGCGGCGAGCCAGTGCCGGCGGATAGGCGATCACCCACTCGACGCCGTCGGTACGGCGGGGCTCGAGCACATAGCGGCCGATCTGCACGGCGGCGAGGTAGCTGGCCGTCGGCTCGGCGCGCTCGAACGTCCAGGTGCCGCGGCCTCCGCTCACGGTGTGCTCCACGAGCTCGCCCGTGGCCAGCACCGTGTACGGCTGCTCCGTCGTGATCGTGATGCGGTACGCGGCCTTGTCGGACGGCCGGTCGTTGCAGGGGAACCAGGTCGGCGCGCCCGACGGCTGCGATGCGACGATGACCCCGTCGCTCAGCTCCTCCCAGCCCAGGGCACCCCAGCGCGTGCGACGGGGAACAGGCGAGCCGTCGTAGGCGATCTCGACCGTGAATTCACTCCCGGCGGGGATCGGCTTGGCCGCCTTAACCCGGAGGTGCGTGGGGGTCTGCGTGAACCGGGTGCGCTTGTCGCCGTCGAGCCGCACACGCTTGGCGCGCAGATGCACGAGGTCGAGGGAGACCGCGGCGAGCGGGACGTTGGCACGTCCACGGATCACCGCGGTCGCGTCGAGCCGGTTGGTGGCGACCTTGTAGCTCAGATCGAGGTCGTACGAGAGCACGGAGAAATCGCCGGTGCCGGAGCGCGGGAGGTAGGCGTGGGACGCGAGAGGAGCGGCGTCAGCGCTGAGGGGAGCCGTGGTCATCGCAGAGCACGGTACTCTCGCACGGTCACGTCTCGCCACGGGCCGATCGGGTTGCCGCTCCACCGGCTGCGCTCGGGCACGGTCTCGCCGCGCATCACCAGGGAGGCCGGGCCGACGGTCGCGTCGGAGCCGATCGCCGCGGCCGGGAGGATGACGCTGTGCGGCCCCAGCGTGCCGCCGCGCTCGATGATCACCTCGTCCATACTCATGATTCGATCATGGAACAGGTGGGTCTGCACGACGCAGCCCCGGTTGACGGTGGAGGCATCGCCCAACTCGACCAGATCGGCCTCCGGGAGCCAGTAGCTGTCGATCCACACGCCGCTGCCGATGCGGGCGCCGAGGCTCCGCAGCCACCAGACCAGCGCGGGCGTCCCGGCCGCCGACCAGGCGAACCACGGCGCCGCCACCATCTCGGTGAACGTGTCGGAGACCTCGCTGCGCCAGATGAACGACGACCAGAGCGGATGCTCGCCGGGCTTCAACCTCCCGAGCAGCGCCCACTTGGCTGCGGTGCTCACGGCAGCGGCGACCGCGCCGGCGATCAGGAGCACGGGGCCGCTGAGGACGATCGCCCAGACGATACCGAGGCTCTCCGCGAGCGCGCCCAGCGCGAACAGGACCGCAAGGCCGATCGCGCACGTGACGAACACCGGGACGATGCGCAGCAGCTCCCACGCCGTGCGCGCCACCCGGAGGCCGGCCGGCGGCTCGAACGTGCGCGACAGGTCGGCGTCCTGGGCGCGCCGGCGCAGCTTGACCGGCGGCGAGCCGAGCCACGACGACCCGGCCTTCGCCTTGCGCGGGGCGACCGAGAGCACGGCGACCAGGCCGTCCCGCGGCACCCGGTTGCCTCCGCCGGCCATGCCCGAGTTGCCGAGGAAGGCGCGGGTGCCGATCTCGGCCTCCGCGACCCGCACGTAGCCTCCGCCGAGTTCGTAGGAGGCTACGAGCGTGTCGTCGGCGAGGAAGGCGCCGTCGCGGATCCTGGTCATGGCCGGCAGCAGCAACACGGTGGAGGCCTCGACGTCGCGGCCGACGCGCGCACCCAGCATCCGCAACCAGACGGGGGTGAACAGGCTCGAGTACAGCGGGAAGAGCAGGGTGCGCGCCATGTCGAGCAGGCGCTCGGTCGACCAGACCTGCCAGCCGGTGCGACTGCGCACCGGGTAGACGCCTTCGTGGATTCCGAGCCCGAGCAGTCTCACCAGGATCACGACGAGGCCGGCGAGGACGACGCCGGAGGCGAGCGTGGCCGGTACGACCGCCGCGAGCGCGCCGGGTATCGCGTCGGCCAGGCTGTCGGCACCGCGGGTGAACGCCGCCACGACGAGCCCGCCCACCGCGAGAGAGACCACAGGGACGAGGGAGACCACGAGTGAGGCGAGAGCGTAGGCCGCGACCCACCGGGTGCGGCGCTGCGGCCGCTCGGCCGGCCACCACTCGCGCGCCTTGCCCACGCGCACGGCGGGGGAGCCTGCCCAGTTCTGCCCGGCCGGAACCCGGCCGAAGACCGCGGAGCCCGGAGCGACCGTGGCATCGCGGCCGATCTTGGCGCCGGGCATCAGCGAGCTGCGCGCGCCGACCGAGCTACCCGCCCCGATCCGGATCTCGCCGATGCGCACCAGGTCGCCGTCGATCCAGTATCCGGCGAGGTCGACCTCCGGCTCGACAGAGGCCCCCGTCCCGATCCGCAGCATGCCCGTCACCGGAGGCAGGGCGTGGAGGTCCACCCCGCGGTCGACGGTCGCACCGAGCGCGCGGGCGTAGTAGCTGATCCACGGCGCCCCGGCGAGGCTGGCCGCGCCGATCTGGTGGGCAACCTGTTCGGCGAGCCACAGCCGCAGGTGCACACCGCCGCCGCGCGGGTAATCGCCCGCCTTGACGCCGAGCAGCAGGAGGCGCGCGGCGACCACCGCGATCGCCATCCGGCCCCACGGGGTGACGAACACGAGCAGTCCGACGATGAGCCAGACCAGGTTCACCTCCGGCAGGAACCCGAAGCCGCCGAACGGCCGGAGCACGGCCGCCGCGGTCAGCAGGTAGAGCAGCCAGCGGATGCCGTTGAGGATGAACAGCGGCACGCCCAGCAGAGTCTGCAGCACCTGCATGCGACGCGGGGTCGGCGGCACGACGTGCGTCGAGGCGGCCGACGCCGACGGCGAGCTCTCCGCGAGCGCCGCGGCGAGCGAGCCGAAACGGGGATGGGCGTAGATGTCGGCGACCGTGATGTCGGGGTGGCGCCTCCGCAGCAGCGAGACCAGCTGGGCGGCCGCCAGGGACCCTCCGCCGAGGTCGAAGAAGTTGTCGTCGAGGCCGCTCACCGGCAGGCCCAGCACGCTCCGCCAGTCGACGGCGAGCGCCTCGGAGACCGGGTCGAGGTCGGGGGTGTCGTCGTCGTCGTCCGCGAGCGGCCACGGCAGGGCGGCCCGGTCGACCTTGCCCGAGGTCCGCACGGGGAGGTCGTCGACCACGGCCAATAACGGCACCAGCGCGGCGGGCAGCTCTGCGCGCAGCTCCTCCAGCGCGGTGCGGCGGTCGAAGAGCGACCGATCCGGCACCGCGAGGTAGCCGACCAGCACGTCGTTGCCCGCGGCGCTGCGTCGCACCGCCGCCGCAGCGCCGGACACGCCGGGGAGCTGCTGGAGGGCGGCCTCCACCTCGCCGAGCTCGATGCGGCGGCCGCCGACCTTCACCTGGTCGTCGGCGCGGCCCAGGTAGAACAGGCCGGCCGGGTCGAAACGCACCAGGTCGCCGCTGCGGTACGCGCGCTCCCAGCCGAGCGAGGGGAGCGGCGCGTACTTCTCGGCGTCCTTCGCCGGGTCGAGGTAGCGCGCGAGACCGACGCCGCCGATGATCAGCTCGCCGCTCTCGCCGTCGCCCACGGGGGAGCCGTCAGGGCCGACCACGGCCAGGTCCCAGCCGTCGAGCGGCAGGCCGATGCGCACCGGCTCGCCCGCGGTGAGGAGGCTCGCGCAGGCGACGACGGTCGCTTCGGTGGGGCCATAGGTGTTCCAGACCTCCCTGCCCTCCACGGCGAGCCGGTTCACCAGCTCGGGCGGACATGCCTCCCCACCGAAGATGAGCAGCCGGACGGTGTCGAGCGCATCCGTCGGCCAGAGCGCGGCGAGGGTCGGGACGGTCGACACGACGGTGATCCGGCGCGCCGCGAGCCACGGGCCGAGGTCCATGCCGGTGCGCACGAGCGAACGCGGAGCGGGCACGAGGCACGCGCCGTGGCCCCAGGCGAGCCACATCTCCTCGCAGGAGGCGTCGAACGCGACCGACAGACCGGCCAGCACCCGATCGCCGGGGCCGATGGGCTCGTCCTGCAGGAACAGCCGCGCCTCTGCGTCCACGAACGCGGCCGCCGACCGGTGGCGCACCGCGACGCCCTTCGGCGTTCCCGTCGAACCGGAGGTGAAGATGATCCAGGCGTCGTCCTCCGGCGTCGGCGGCTCGATCAGCGGGAGACTGGAGGTGCTCGGGTGCGGCTCGCCGGCCTGCACGGCGTGCGGGGCTACCGGCGCCGAATCGGCCACTACGGCGTCGACGGGCACCGCGTCGACCCCTGTGTCATCGGCGGAGGCTGTCGGAACGTAGCCGTCGTCTGTGATCACGCCTCGCACATCGGCCTCGCCGAAGACCAGGTCGGCGCGCTCCTGCGGGTCGTCGGCGTCGACGGGCACATAGGCCGCTCCCGCGGCGAGCACCCCGAGGATCGCGAGATACAGCTCGCGGCTCCCGGACGTCATCCGCACGCCGATCCGGTCGCCCCGCCGCACTCCGGCCTCGTGCAGCCGTGCCGCGGTGGCGACGACGCGGGCCAGGAGCTCGCGGTAGCTGAGCGCCCCCCTGGCGTCCTCGATCGCCGAGCCCTGCGGGTTCCGTGCGGCCTGCTCACGGAGGATGTCGATCAGGGTTCGCGGCGCGGGCGCCGCGGCCAGGGCGGAGAGGATCGCCGGCCGCGCGGAGGTGTCTGTCACGGCCGCAACCGTAGGAGCGGCTGGTTACCGGCCGGTGAACAGATCGCCGTCCTACCCCTCGCCGAGCGCGTGCAGGAGCTGCGCCTTGTTCATCCGCGAGTAGCCCTGGATGCCCTGCGCCTTCGCCCGGTCGCGCAGATCGCGGAACGTCGGGATACCGGTGCTGGCGGCGGGGACGGAAGCGGCAGTGCGCGCCTTCTCCCGGGCCGTCTGCGCCTTCTCCTTGGCGTCCTTCGCCGCCTGCTCGGCCGTCTTGCGCGCGCGTTGAGCCGCCTTCTTCGCGTCCTTCGCTGCCTGTTCGAGCGCTGCGGCCAGCTCGTCCGCCTCTTTGCGGGTCTTCTTGTCGAGCTTCTTGACCAGGCGCTGGGCCTCGTCGACCGCGGCCCGCGCGGCGATCAGGGCCTTCTCGGCGTCCTTCTCGGCCTTCTTCTTCGTCGCCACCTGCTCCTCCTTCGTCCCGGCACGTGCAGCCAACGATACGTCCGGGAGGGGCCGCTGCGCGCTACCGATCTTCGATCGCGTGGAGGCGGCGCAGCAGTGCGTCCAGAATGGGCCGCTGTCCTTTCGCGAGTTTCGCGCGCGCGGCCGCGATCGGAAACCAGCCGGCGGCGTCCACCTCGGGGAACTCCTTCATCACACCCGAGCGTGGCGGCCATTCCAACTCGAACGTGTTGCTGGCGAGTTCGATCGGCCCGAAGTCCGTCTCGGCGGCGAACACGACGAAGGTCTTCGACGACGCGCGGAATTCGCCCAAGGGGATGTAGTCGGCGGCGGGGGAGGGCGTGCCCATCTCCTCGGCGAACTCACGCCGGGCGGCGGTGAGCTCGTCCGTGTCGTCAGCCTCCACGAGCCCTTTGGGCAGCGTCCACGCGCCCTCGTCCTTGCGCGCCCAGAAGGGGCCGCCCATGTGCGCGATCCAGACCTCGGGGCCGCTTCCGGTGTCTCGATGCAGGAGCACCGCTGCGCTGCGTTGCGGCATCAGGCAGACTTCTTCTCGAGCAGCGCCTTGAGCTCGGCGACCTGCGCCGACAGCTCGCGGATCTGACCGCGCGTCGCCGACCGGGTGTCGATCTCGGTCTGGGCCACCCGGTCGACGATCCAGGAGGCCAGCGTCGCCGTCACGATGCCGAGCGTCGCGATCCCACCGATCATGAGGCCGACGGCCACCAGCCGGCCGACGTCGGTGACCGGCGTGTAGTCGCCGTAACCGACCGTCGAGATCGTCTCGAACGCCCACCACACCGCCTGCGGGAAGGTCTCGATGTGCGAGTGCGGCACGCCGCGCTCGGCATCGAGCGCCGCAAGGGCGGCAGTGAAGACGAGCAGGGAGCCCGCCCCGGCGACATAGACGAGGACCCGCCCGCGGAACGCCATGCCTGCGCTGCGCTGCAGGATCGCCAGGATCGTGACCAGCCGCAGCAGGCGCAGAGGCCGCAGCATGGGCAGCACGACGATGGCGAGGTCGAACAGATGCGTGTAGAACCATCGCCATCGGTGCGGGGCCAGGGCGAGGCAGACGGCGTAGTCGAGAAGGAACACGCACCAGGTCACCCAGATGACGGTCTCTGCGACGACGAGCTCCGGCCCGTGGAGGTTGGCGATGACCTCCCAGGCGTAGGCGACGAGGAACACCGCGGCAGCGGCGGTGAGCGGCCACTCGGTGAGGTGGCGCCAACGTTCGAGTGTCATTGCAACACACTAGGACGGACACACGGCGTCAGCATCCCGGACGGGCGGCTAACGTGGAGACGTGAACTCCGGCGACGCGTGGGTGGAAGGTCCGAACGGCGAACGGTTCTGGGGCCGCTTCGGCGCCGCGGGGCTGCTCGTGCACGATCTGCGGCGCGGTGTGCTGCTGCAGCACCGTGCCGACTGGAGTCATTTCGGCGGCACCTGGGGCCTCCCGGGCGGTGCGCGCCACGAGGGCGAGACGGCCGTGGAGGGCGCTCTGCGCGAAGCCGCCGAGGAGGCGGCGGTACCGGCCGACGCCGTGGAGGTTCTGTTCACGAGCGTGCTCGACCTCGGGTTCTGGTCGTACACGACCGTGGTCGCCCAGGCGGTGCACGCGTTCGAGCCGCACATGGCCGACGTCGAGAGCATCGAACTGCGCTGGGTGCCTGTGCCCGATGTCACCGGACTCCCGTTGCACCCGGGCTTCAGTGCGTCGTGGCCGGAGTTGCGCTCGCGATTGACGGCGCTGGCCGGCTGACAGGGTGACCCCGCGAGCAGTCTCAGGAGGCGATGCGCGGCCAGAGGAGGTTGCTCGGAACGTCGTCGCATTCCGAGGGCAGTCCGGAGTACGTGCCGGCGCCCGGATACGGTGCGGCACCCGGGTAGCCTGGAGCTCCCGGGTATCCCGGGTCGCCGCGGTATGGGTGACCGGCGTCGGTGAACAGACGGTCGCCGTGCACGGTGCCGAGGTAGGCGCCGCCGGGTGTCACGGCGTCATCGTCGCCCCAGGGGAACCAGCCGATCCAATCGCCGTCCGGGTTGAACAGGAAGCGCGCCTGCGGGCCGGTCCGGAAAGCGATCCAGACGCCCTGGGAGTCGTGCAGATATTCGGTCATCGCGAATCGCCTTTCGGGTCGGCATCGTCACGAAATGAGTGTTGCTCACTATACCGAGGCGAGATCGGCGATGTCATCCGTCCTGAGGAGAATTGACGGGTGCACATCCTCCTCGAACGCGCCGCCCCGGGCCAGGTCACGGTGACCAGCGGCGATGGGGCGCACGGTGAAGATCACCGTGCGCGCGTCACGGACGCCGAACTGGCTGACTTCGTGCGCGCAGAGGAGGCCGCACGGCATCCGCGATGGGTGTGGAACGACACCCGGAGCTGGTACCCGTCACTGCTGCGGCCCGGCGTCCGCGTCGAGCGCTGCGTCGACCTGCGGCTCTGCCACGCGATCCTGAGGTCGTCGACGCTGAGTGCGGGGTCCGCGATCGCGTCCGCACCGCTCGGCCCATGGGATGTCGACGACCTTGTCGACGACCTTGTCGACGACCCTGTCGCGGCCGGTTCGGCGGCGCTGTTCGACCTGGATGCTTCCGCGCCCGTGGCGCCGCCCTCCGCGGCCGCGGAGTTCGCCGCCCAGCAGGAGGCGGTGGCCGGCAGCACCGCGCCGGGGCGACTCCGCCTGCTGCTGGCTGCCGAGTCGGCCGGTGCGCTGATCGCCGCCGAGATGCGGCACGCCGGCCTCCCGTACAGCATCGAGCGGCACGACGCGCTGCTGACGACGCTGCTCGGCCCGCGACCACGCTACGGCCGGCCGGCGATCATGGAGGAGCTGACAGCCGAGCTCCGGAGCCTGCTCGACACGCCCGCACTGAATCCGGACAGTCCACCCGAGGTGCTCAAGGCACTCCGACGCGCCGGACTGATGGTGACCTCCACGCGGTCATGGGAGCTTCGCGAGCTCGAACACCCCGCCATCCCCCCGCTGCTGCGCTACAAGAAGCTGTCCCGCCTCTACTCGGCGAACGGCTGGGCGTGGCTCGACACCTGGGTGGCCGGCGGTCGGTTCCGGCCCGACTACCTCCCGGGAGGGGTCGTCACCGGACGCTGGGCCACGCGTGGCGGCGGCGCCCTGCAGCTGCCCAAAGAGGTGCGCGGCGCCGTGGTAGCCGACCCCGGATGGAAGCTCGTGGTTGCCGACGCCGCTCAGCTCGAACCGCGCATACTGACCGGGCTGGCCGGCGACACCGCCATGGCCGCGGCCGGACGGGGCCGCGATCTCTACGCGGGAATCGTCGCCACCGGCGCCGTCGCCGAGCGCTCTCAGGCCAAGGTCGCGATGCTGGGCGCGATGTACGGGGCGACGACCGGCGACAGCGGGCGGCTGATGCCGCGGCTCGCCCGGGCGTTCCCCCGCGCTGTGCGGCTGGTGGAGGACGCCGCGCGGACCGGCGAAAACGGCGGGATCGTGACCTCCCGGCTCGGCCGCAGCTCGCCGCCCCCCGGCGCCGGCTGGAGGATGTCGCAGTCGGTGGCCTCCGGAGCGGAGTCGACCCCGGCAGACGAGCGTCGCGCGCGGTCCCAGGCGCGCGACTGGGGGCGGTTCACGCGCAATTTCGTGGTGCAGGCGAGCGCGGCGGAGTGGGCGTTGTGCTGGATGGCCGAGCTCAGGAACCGGCTCGCCGCGCTGACCCCTGCGGGCGAACCACTGACCACGGGGCCGCATCTCGTCTACTTCCTGCACGACGAGGTCATCGTGCACTCACCCGCCGAGCGGGCCGACGCCGTGGCGGCGGCCGTCACCGAGTCGGCGGCGCAGGCCGGCCGGCTGCTCTTCGGGGGCTTCCCGGTCGATTTCCCGGTGACCGCCGCGATCGTCGACAGCTACGGCGAGGCGAAATGAGCACAAGGGAGGGCGGCCGGGAATGGGGGAGTGTCGCACGTGGTTGTCGCTACCGATCTGACAGAGGATGGAGACCATGACCGACACCGCAGCCCCCGCCGATCCCGACGCGGTCCTCGCCCGCTACCACGCTCGCCGCGAGCAGGCCGTCACCGCCCCGCAGGGCAATCTGGCGCTGGTCAACACGCAGTGGATCACGGGCGACCCGACCTCCGAACAGCCCGTCTGGGGCATCCCCGGTCTCTGGTCTCCGCTGCCGGAGGGACAGTCGGGCCTCCGGGTGACGGCCGCCGCCACCGACAACATCTTCGTCGACGAGGTGCTGGTCGACGGCTCCGCGATCGTCCGGGGCAAGGACGACCCGAATCCGTCGGCGGTGCGCTTCAGCGACACCGTCACCGGTTTCGTCATCGCCAGCGAGCAGGGCGACTACGCCCTCCGCGTGTGGGACGCGCAGTCGGACGACATCCAGCGCTTCGGCTCGATCGACGCGTTCCCGTTCAATCCCGAGTGGATCATCACCGCGAAGTTCTCGGCGATCGAGGGGGGCAAGACGGTCGGCTTCGAGCACCTCAAAGACGACGGCGCCACCCGCGACATGGTCATCCCGGGCGAGATCACATTCACGAAAGACGGTGTCGACTACAACCTCGCCGCCTTCAAGGCCGGGCGCGCGCTCCAGTTGGTCTTCGCCGACTCCACGAATGGCGAGAGCACCTACTCCGTCGGCCGCTTCCTCTTCGTGGTCCCGAACGAGGACGGCACGGTCACGCTCGACTTCAACCTCGCCGTGCTGCCGCCCTGCGCGTTCAGCTACAACTTCAACTGCCCGCTGCCCCCGGCGCAGAACCGCTTCACCGTGCCGATCGAGGCGGGGGAGAAGAACGTGCTGGCCAAGGACGGCACGCTCCTCCACTGACCCTGCTGCGGTCGATTCAGTCCACCGCAGCGGTGGGCTTGCGTCCGCGGCGCGGGCGGTCGGGGCAGCGCGGTTGTGCGAGCGCCCCGGGATGCGCTGACAATGCGGCGGCGACCTCGTCGAGCCATTCGATGGCGGCCCGTGCTCCGAGCTCGGCGGCGCGGTTCGCCGCGAGGACGGCACGCGAGTCGGCGTCATGGGTGAGTTCGCGGATCCGTTCGGCGAACGCGGCGCGATAGTCGGCCACCACCGCCGCTGCGTCGGCTCCGTCGATCGACGCCGCGATGAGCACCTGGTCCTGCATCTCGTCCCAGTCGGGACGGGCATCGGCAGGGCCGGCCGTGAGCCAGGTCCTCGCCTCCCGCGCGCCGGACTCGGTGAGACGGTACAACGGCAGGCCGTCGTCGGTCTCCCCGGCCGACTCGATCAGGCCCTGCTCAGTCATCCGGTCGAGGGTCGAGTACACCTGCCCGGCGTTGAGCTGGCGGCGGTTCGCCGCGCGAAGGAGGAACTCGTTCTGGAGCTGGGAGCCGTAGGCGGGGCCCTGGGTCAGCACCGCGAGGAAACCATACTGGACCGACATACTCGGTATGCTATTCCGCTCGCCGCCCGGAGGCACGGAGGAATCGCCGAATCACAATCTTGTAACTCGGGCGCGTTGTCGGGCATAATCGCGGTAGCCAACTTCATAGATGTCATGGATCACGTTCGCGGTCGTAGGGGAAGACGTACCGATGAACGGAGGAAACCATGACGGCTCACGCAGCCCGAGGAGTGCTCTATGTGCACTCCTCCCCCAGCGCGCTCTGCCCTCACATCGAGTGGGCTGCCGGGCGCGCTCTCGGTCGCGCCGTCAACTTCACTTGGGAGACGCAGCCGGTGCTCAAGGGCGCCCAGCGCACCGAGTTCTTCTGGGACGGCCCCCAGGGAACCGGCGCACGTCTCGCGACCGCCCTCCGCGGGTGGGAGCATCTGCGCTACGAGGTCACCGAAGACGCCGGTCTCGGGACAGACGGCGGCCGCTGGATGCATACGCCCGACCTGGGCATCTTCTTCGTGCAGACCGACACGGCCGGCAACACCGTCGTGGCCGAAGACCGCATCCGCTACGCGATGGAGGTCGCAGGCGCGAACGCGCTCGAACTGCATCGCGAACTGCGGCTCGCGCTCGGACAGGCGTGGGACGACGAGCTGGAGCCGTTCCGGCGCGCCCACGACGACACCTCCGTCATCTGGCTTCACAAGGTCGGCTGACGACGACTCCCGCGGCGGGCCCGGCGCTGCCGCCCGCACGCGGTGAACGAAGGAGGCCCCGGTCCAGCGACCGGGGCCTCCTTCTCACTGCGGGCGTGCGGCTCAGACGGAGCGGATCGCGACGACGGCGTTGTGGCCGCCGAACCCGAAGGAGTTGCTGATCGCGAGCTGCGGCCCGTCGCCGAGCGGCTGCGGCTCGCCCGACACCTTGAGCGGGATCGCCGGGTCCATCTCGGTGATGTTGATCGTCGGCGGTGCGATGCGGTCGCGCAGCGCGAAGATCGTGAACACGGCCTCCAGAGCGCCGGTGCCACCGAGCAGGTGTCCGGTCGATGCCTTGGTCGCCGAGACGGGGAGGTCGTGGACGCGGTCGCCGAAGACCTCGCGCAGGGCGACGTACTCCGACGGGTCGCCGACGGGCGTGCTCGTCGCGTGCGCGTTGATGTGCGTCACTTCGTCGGGTGATGCGCCGGCCTGCTCGAGCGCGAGGCGCACGGCACGGCTGGCGCCGCGGCCCTCCGGGTCGTTGGCGGTGATGTGGTACGAGTCGGCCGTCACGCCGCCGCCGACGATCTCGGCGTAGATGCGGGCGCCGCGGGCGAGCGCGTGCTCCTCGGTCTCGAGGACGAGGCTGGCAGCGCCTTCGCCCATCACGAAACCGTCGCGGTCGATGCTGTAGGGGCGGGAGGCCGTGGCCGGGTCGTCGTTGCGGCGCGACAGCGCCTGCATGGATGCGAACGACGCGATGGTGATCGGGTGGATCGCCGACTCGGTGCCTCCGGCGATCACGACGTCGGCGAGGCCCGCCTGGAGGTGCTCGTAGGCGTTGACGAGCGACTCGGTGCTCGACGCGCACGCGGAGGCCACCGTGCGCGCGAACGCGCGGGCCTCGAAGTGCATCGAGACGGCGGCGGAGGCCGCGTTGGGCATCAGCATCGGAACCGTCATCGGCAGCACGCGGCGCGGTCCGCGCTCACGAAGCGTGTCCCAGGCGTCGAGCAGGGTCCAGACGCCGCCGATGCCGGTGGCGAAGTCGACACCCAGACGTTCGGGGGCGACCTCCGGAGCGCCGGCGTCGGCCCAGGCCTCCATCGCGGAGACCAGCGCGAACTGGCTGGACGGGTCGAGGCGCTTGGCGGTCGGCCGGTCGAGGATGGTGTCGGGGCGCACGAGCGCCTCCGCGGCGAATGTGACGGGCAGCTCGAGCTCGGCCACCCAGTCGTGGGTGAGGCTGCGGGCGCCCGAGTTCCCGGCCAGCAGGCCGGCCCAGCTCTCGGGGGCGGTGCCACCGAGCGGGGAGGATGCGCCCACGCCGGTGACGACGATCTTCTTGGTCATAACGGCAACTCCGGGTAGTAGGAACGACGGCTCAGCACGCACGGCGCTGCCGCTCGCGCGGGCGGAACCCGGGGGAACCGCCCGCGCGCAGGAAGTTTGTTCGTGCGGTGCTTAGGCGTCCTGCGCCTTGACGATGAACTCGACGGCGTCGCCGACGGTCTTGAGGTTCTTGACCTCTTCGTCCGGGATCTTGACGTCGAACTTGTCCTCGGCGTTGACCACGATGGTCATCATCGAGATCGAGTCGATGTCGAGGTCGTCGGTGAACGACTTGTCCAGCTCAACCGTGTCGGTCGCGATGCCGGTCTCGTCGTTGATGAGCTCGGCCAGGCCGGCAAGAACTTCTTCGGTGGACAATGCCATGGTGTTATCTCCTTGAGGGGGTGTCGTTTTGACCGTTGATCAGTCTAGGGCAGGCCCTAGGGGAGCACGACGACCTGCGCGCCGAACACCAGACCGGCGCCGAAGCCGATCTGGAGGGCGAGGCCGCCGGACAGTTCGGGATGCTCCTGCAGGAGCCGGTGGGTCGCCAGCGGGATGGAGGCCGCGGACGTGTTGCCCGTCGTCTCGATGTCGCGGGCGATCGCGACGGTCTCCGGCAGTTTGAGCTGCTTGGCGAACTCGTCGACGATGCGCATGTTCGCCTGGTGCGGGATGAAGGCCGCGAGCTGGTCGGGCGTGACGCCGGCGGCGTCGAGCGCCTGCTTGGCGACCTTCGCCATCTCCCAGACCGCCCAGCGGAAGACCGTCTGGCCGTCCTGCCGCAGCGTGGGCCAGGGGGCCTCGCCGTCGCGGAACTCGGTGAGCGTGCTGCCCATCCCGACCGCGCCGGCCTTGGAGCCGTCGGAGCCCCAGACGGTCTTGGCGATGCCGGGGTACTCGCTCGGGCCGATCACCACCGCGCCCGCGCCGTCGCCGAGCAGGAACGAGATGGTGCGGTCGGTCGGGTCGACGACGTCCGAGAGCTTCTCGGCGCCGACGACGAGGGCGTAGTGCGCCTGCCCGGTACGGATCAGTGCATCCGCCTGGGCCACTGCGTAGGCGTACCCTGCGCAGGCCGCGTTCATGTCGTAGGCCGCGGCCGGGTTCGCGCCGACGTTGTCGGCGAGCACCGCGGCGAGCGACGGGGTCTGCTGCGGATTCGAGATCGTCGCGACGATGACCGCGTCGATCAGCTTCGGGTCGACGCCCGACTTCTCGATGGCCTCCTTCGACGCCTCGGTCGCGAGGTCGACGGCGCCGACGTCGTGGCTGGCGCGCGTGCGGGTGATGATCCCGGTGCGCTGACGGATCCACTCGTCTGACGAGTCGATCGGGCCGACGAGGTCGTCGTTGGGCACGACCAGGTCGCCGCGCGCGGCGCCGATCGAGAGGATGCGGGTGTACTGCGGACCGTGGGACTGCTGCAGAGTGGGGTGGGTCATCGGATTCTCCTAGGCAGCCTGGTCGATGAGGTCGAATGCGGCGGGCAGGTCGTCGGGCGTCTTGACCGCGACGGCGGGCACGCCCTTCAGGCCGCGCTTGGCGAGGCCCACGAGCGCCCCGGCCGGGGCGACCTCGATGATGCCGGTCACGCCTGCGTCTTGGAAGGCCTGCATGTCGAGGTCCCAGCGGACCGGCGAGGAGACCTGGCCGACGAGGAGGCGGAGGAATTCGGCCCCGTCGGTGACCTCCGAGCCGTCTTTGTTGGTCCAGAGCCGGAGCGTCGGGTCGTTCGTGGTGAGTGTGGCGGCGAACGCCTCGAGAGCGGGGACCGCCGGCGCCATGTAGCGCGTGTGGAAGGCTCCGGCCACCTGGAGCGGGATGACCCGCGAACGCGCGGGAGGCTGCTCCGCAAGGGCGGCGAGGGCGTCGAGGTCGCCGGCGACGACGATCTGGCCTCCGCCGTTGTAGTTGGCGGGGGAGAGGCCCAGCGAGTCGAGGGTCGCGAGCAACTCGGTCTCGTCGGCGCCGATCACGGCGCTCATACCGGTGCGCGCCTCGGCCGCGGCACGGGCCATCGCGGCCCCGCGCTCGCGCACGAAGGCGACGGCGTCGGTCTCCGAGAGAACACCCGCGCCGGCCGCGGCGGTCAGCTCGCCGACCGAGTGCCCGGCGATGCCGCCGATCTTCTCGCGACGGCCGTCGGCGAGGAGGGCGGACAGCGTCAGCAGGCCGGCGGAGACGATGAGCGGCTGGGCCACCGCGGTGTCACGGATCGTGTCGGCGTCGCTCACGGTGCCGTGGGCGACGAGGTCGATGCCCACGGCGTCGGAGATTCCGGTCAGCTGGTCGCGGAACGACGGTTCGGTGAGCCACGGGTCGAGGAAGCCGGGGGTCTGGGAGCCCTGTCCCGGGCACACGATGACGATCACGGGTTCAAGTCTGCCAATCTTCCGCTGAGCGGATGTGTCGGATAGGTACGAACTATTCTCGGATGCTTTGTGAATGTCTACAGTGCGGCGTGATTCAGTGCCGACGCGGCGCGTCCGGCTCGTTGATCGAACCGACGATCAAGGCCGCCTGGAGGATGAGCGCCTCCCGGGCGCCGGTCGCGTCCCAGCCGATCACCTCGGACACCCGCTTGAGCCGGTAGCGCACGGTGTTGGGGTGCACGAACAGCTCCCGCGCCGTAGCCTCCAGCGACCGGCCGTTGTCGAGGTAGCACCACAGCGTGGTGAGCAGCTCGGTCGAATAGCCCTGCAGCGGACGGTAGATGCGGCTGATGAGTGTGGCCCGCGCGAGGCCGTCGCCCGCGAGCGCCCGCTCGGGCAGCAGGTCGTCGGCGTGCACGGGTCGCGGGCAGTTGCGCCACGCCTTCGCCACTGCGAACCCGGCCAGAGCCGCCTTGGCGCTCTTGGAGGCGTCCACGAGGCTCGCGACCTCGTGGCCGAGAACCAGGTGGCCGGGGCCGAAACCCGGCTCGAGCTGCTGGGCGATCTCGAGGAAGCTGATGATCGGCGCCGTGCCGATGGCGTCCTCCGGAGCGCTGTCGCTCGGGATGGCGCGCCCGATCACCAGCACGAGCCGGCTGCCCTGCACGCCGATCAGCACGTCGGCCGACATGTGCCGTGCGGTGCGGCGCAGCTGGTCGACGTCGAGCATCTTGGGCGCGGTTCCCACCAGCACGCTGACCTCGCCGTGGCCGTGCCAGCCGAGAGCGGCGATCCGGCTCGGGAGCTCGTCGTCGTATTCGCCGGTGAGGATGCTGTCGACGACCAGCGCCTCCAGTCGCGCGTCCCACAGGCCGCGCGCCTCTGCGGCGCGCGCGTACACGTCGGCCGCAGCGAACGCGATCTCGCGCGAATACAGGAGGATGGCCTCCTTGAGCGCCTCGTTGCCTCCGCTCTTCACGCGCTCCTCGACCACCTCCACGGTGATCTTGATGAGCTGGAGCGTCTGCTGCAGGCTGACGCTCCGGAGCAGCTCACGTGGAGCCGCCCCGAAGACGTCCGCCGCGATCCAGGGTGTCGACCGCGGGTCGTCGAACCACGAGATGAACGACGATATGCCCGCCTGGGCGACCAGGCCGACCGCGCTGCGACGACCGGGCGGCATGTCCCGATACCAGGGGAGCGTGTCCTCCAGCCGCTTCAGTGTGGTCGTGGCGAGTTCGCCCGAGATCTTGCGCAACCACGCAAGCGTCTCGGACTTCGTCCTCTCCGGTGTCGTCGGCACGGCCCGCGGTCTAGGACTCGCCGCCCGCGGTGCCGGTGGTGCCGGCGTTCACGTCGTGCAGCAGGTACTTCTCGATCGCCCAGGCCGGGGCGTTCGGGTCGACCTTGCCCTGGGCCGCGAGCAGCTCCAGGGTGCGGACGACCATCGACGGGCCGTCGATCTTGAAGAACCGGCGCGCAGCGGCGCGCGTGTCCGAGAAGCCGAAGTCGTCGGCGCCGAGCGTGGCGTACTCGCCCGGGACGAACTGACGGATCTGGTCGGGAACGGCGTGCATGTAGTCGGTCACGGCGACGAACGGGCCCTCGGCGCCCTGCAGCTTGCGGGTGACGTACGGCACCTGCTTCTCCTGCTGCGGGTAGAGAAAGTTGTGCTCCTCCGCCTTGAGGCCGTCGCGGCGCAACTCGCCCCACGAGGTGACGCTCCAGACATCGGCCGACACGCCCCAGTCCTGCGCGAGCAGGTGCTGCGCCTCGAGCGCCCACGGCACCGAGACGCCCGACGCGAGCAGCTGTGCCTTGGGGCCCTCGCCCTCGCCGTCGCGGAGCTTGTAGATGCCGCGGACGATGCCGTCCACGTCCACGCCCTCCGGCTCGGCGGGCTGGACGATCGGCTCGTTGTAGACCGTCAGGTAGTACATGACGTTCGGCTCGGGATGGCTGTCGCCGTACATCCTCTCGAGGCCGGAGCGCACGATGTGCCCGATCTCGTAACCGTAGGCCGGGTCGTACGAGACGACGGCCGGGTTGGTGTTCGACAGCACGAGCGAGTGGCCGTCGGCGTGCTGCAGGCCCTCGCCGGTGAGCGTGGTGCGGCCGGCGGTCGCGCCGATCATGAAACCGCGCGCCATCTGGTCGCCGGCAGCCCACATGGCGTCGCCGGTGCGCTGGAAGCCGAACATCGAGTAGAAGACGTAGACCGGGATGAGCGGCTCGCCCTGGGTCGAATACGACGTTCCCACGTTGGTGAACGCAGCGAGTGCGCCCGCCTCGTTGATGCCGACGTGGATGATCTGGCCCTGCGGGCTCTCCTTGTAGGCCAGGAGGAGCTCGCGGTCGACCGACGTGTAGTGCTGGCCGTTCGGGTTGTAGATCTTCGCGTTCGGGAAGAACGCGTCCATACCGAAGGTGCGGGCCTCGTCCGGGATGATCGGGACGATGCGGTGTCCGAAGTCCTTCGCGCGCAGGAGGTCTTTCAGCAGGCGGACGAACGCCATGGTGGTGGCGATCTCCTGTGTGCCGGAGCCCTTCTTGGCGATGGCGTACGCCGAGTCGTCCGGGAGGGTCAGCTGCGTGTACTTGACGCGGCGCTCCGGCACGTAGCCGCCGAGCGCGCGACGGCGCTCGTGCAGGTACTCGATCGCCTCGTCTTGCGGCCCGGGGTTGTAGTACGGGGGCAGGTAGGGGTTCTCCTCGAGCTGGGCGTCGCTGATCGGGATGCGCATCGCGTCGCGGAACGTCTTGAGGTTGTCCAGCGTCATCTTCTTCATCTGGTGGGTCGCGTTGCGGCCCTCGAACGACGGACCGAGGCCGTAGCCCTTGATGGTCTTCGCGATGATGACGGTCGGCTGGCCCTTGTGCTCCACGGCCGCCTTGAAGGCCGCGTAGACCTTGCGGTAGTCGTGGCCGCCGCGCTTGAGGTTCCAGACCTCGTCGTCGCTGTAGTCCTTGACCAGCTCGAGCGTGCGCGGGTCGCGGCCGAAGAAGTTCTCGCGCACATAGGCGCCGTTCTCGGTCTTGTAGGTCTGGTAGTCGCCGTCGGGCGTCTGGTTCATCAGGTTGACCAGCGCGCCGTCATCGTCGCGGGCGAGCAGGTCGTCCCACTCGCGGCCCCAGATGACCTTGATGACGTTCCAGCCGGCGCCGCGGAAGTAGCTCTCCAGCTCCTGGATGATCTTGCCGTTGCCGCGCACCGGGCCGTCGAGGCGCTGGAGGTTCGCGTTGATGACGAAGGTGAGGTTGTCGAGCTTCTCGTTGGCCGCGACCTGCAGCTGACCGCGCGACTCGACCTCGTCCATCTCGCCGTCGCCGAGGAACGCCCAGACGTGCTGGTCGGAGGCGTCCTTGATGCCGCGGTTGGTGAGGTACTTGTTGAGCTGCGCCTGGTAGATGGCGTTGATCGGGCCGAGACCCATCGACACCGTCGGGAACTGCCAGAAGTCGGGCATGAGCCGCGGGTGCGGGTACGACGAGAGGCCACCGCCCGCGTGCGACTTCTCCTGCCGGAAGCCGTCGAGCTGGTCGGCGCTGAGCCGGCCCTCGAGGAACGCGCGGGCGTAGGTGCCGGGGGAGGCGTGGCCCTGGATGAAGATCTGGTCGCCGCCACCCGGGTGGTCCTGGCCGCGGAAGAAGTGGTTGAAGCCGACCTCGTACAGTGCGGCGCTCGACGCGTAGGTCGAGATGTGGCCGCCGACCGCGATGCCGGGGCGCTGCGCGCGGTGTACGAGGATGGCCGCGTTCCAGCGGATCCACGCCCGGTAGCGGCGCTCGATCTCCTCGTCGCCGGGGAATTCCGGCTCGTTCTCGGGGGAGATGGTGTTGATGTAGTCGGTGGTCGGCACCATCGGCACGCCGAGGTGCAGCTCCTTCGAGCGCTTCAGCAGGCTCAGCATGATCTCGCGAGCGCGCTCATGGCCGTGTGCCGCAACCAGTGCATCGAGGGATTCACGCCATTCGGCGGTCTCCTCGGGGTCCGAGTCGATGTTATTCATCGAATACGGGTCCTGGTCGTTTACAGTCACCCTCGACCTCTTTCTTGTGTCGGACGGATCGTGGAAGGCGCGCATCCGCGGGTCGGGTCACGACATGTTGCGGGCACCATCGTTCAGCCTAGCCGCAAGTCGAGGCACCCGGTGACAGGGAGGGAGTCCCGGCCGTGGTTGGAGCGCGCCGCGACCGGGTCTATGCTGTGTCCTCGTGCGCCGACGGGAGAAACCGTCCCCGTCGCGTTGAAAGGACACCGTCTCATGGCTCTGGAGAACGACACCCAGGCACCCGATTTCGAACTGCTCGACCAGCACGGCCGATCGGTGAGGCTCAGCGACTTCCGCGGCTCGAAGGCCGTCGCCCTCGTCTTCTTCCCACTCGCGTTCTCGGGCACCTGCACGGGCGAGCTGTGCGCGCTGCGCGACAACCTGGCGATGTTCCAGGACCACCGGGTGGAGCTGCTCGCCATCTCGGTCGACTCCAAGTACACCCTGCGCGCGTGGGCCGAGCAGGAGGGCTACGACTTCAGCCTCCTCGCCGACTTCTGGCCGCACGGTGAGACCGCCAAGGAGTACGGCGTCTTCCTCCCCGAGAAGGGCTTCGCGAACCGCGCGACCTTCCTCATCGACGAGTCGGGCATCATCCGCGCCTCCTTCATCACGGCGCCGGGGGAGGCCCGCTCGATCGAGGCCTACCGCGCCGCACTCGAATTGCTTCCCGCGCACGTCTGACCGACCGGTCGTCGCATGGCCCACCCGCTAGGGTGGAGTCGCACGGGCCTTTAGCTCAGCTGGTAGAGCGCCACGTTTACACCGTGGATGTCGTCGGTTCGATCCCGGCAGGGCCCACCTCACTTCGCCGACACCTCGCGTCGCACTAGACTCCCGCACATGCCGGAGGGTGGTTACTGGTGGTTCGTGGGCGCCGAGTTCGTCCTGGCCGCCGTGACCTTCGTCGCGCTGCAGTTCATCGTGGCCCCGTACGGCGGTCGGCACGGCCGATCCGGCTGGGGGCCGACGGTTCCCGCGCGGGTCGGCTGGATCGTCATGGAGGTGCCGGCGAGCCTGGCGTTCCTGGCCTTCTATCTGCTCGGCTCGCACCGCGCCGACGTCGTGCCGCTTCTCTTCCTGCTGCTCTGGCAGGCGCACTACGTGCAGCGCGCCTTCGTCTACCCGCTCCTCATGCGCTCGGGCTCGCGAATGCCGGTTCTGGTGATGCTGCTCGCGATCGGGTTCAATCTGCTCAACGCGTGGGTCAATGCGCGCTGGATCTCGGAATACGGCGACTATCCGACGAGCTGGCTCGCCGATCCTCGGTTCTGGGTCGGCGTGGCCGTGTTCGTGGCCGGCTATGCGGTCAATCTGGGCTCCGACCGCATTCTGCGCGCGCTGCGGCGCACGGGTTCCGGGTACCGCATCCCATTCGGCGGCGGATTCCGCTTCGTCTCCAGTCCCAACTACCTCGGCGAGATCACCGAGTGGTTCGGCTGGGCGCTCGCGACCTGGTCGCTCGCCGGATTGGCGTTCGCCCTCTACACGACCGCGAACCTGGCGCCGCGGGCGATGGCGAATCACCGTTGGTATCACCAGACGTTCCCCGACTACCCGGCCGATCGCCGGGCGCTCATCCCGTTCGTCCTGTGAGACGCGCCTCGACCTGCGTGTTGTCGGCGGCCGCTCGTACGGTAGGCAGGTGAACGGCGGGCCGAGGTGACGGAGAGCGTCGCCCAGTGGTGGGCGCGGCGCCAGTGGTCGAAGGCGCAGTCCGTGCCATACGCCGTCGGCACTTACCGGGCCGACTGGCAACGCTATCCCGCGCTCGTGCGGCAGTTCCATCCCGAACTGAACGCCGGGATCGTCCTCAGCCAGATCCCGCCCGCCGCCGACGTCTACGTGCAATGGGAGTGCGACGCCGGACATCGCTTCATCGCCACGCCGCAGGAGCAGCGCTCGCGACCGGGCGGCACGCGTCGGCGCTCGGCGTGGTGCCCGTGGTGCGCCGAGCTCGCCGTCCCGCGGCGCATCCGTGCGCCTGAGCCCGACGCGGGGCTCCACCTGTGCGGCCATGCCCGCGATCCGCGGCGCATCGAGAGTGACCCCGACGACGACCGCTGCTACCTGTGCCGGCGCCTCGACCGCACCTCGATGAGCCGGGAGGAGCTGGTCGCGCTGGCGACGCCCGCCTCGCGCGCTGCGCTCTCGCGCGAGAACGGCACGGCCACCCGCTACTCGTGGCAGTGCCCGGAAGGCCATCCCGCCTATACGGCCACCGTCGAGCGCATCCTGGGCGGCCGCCGCTGCCCGGTGTGCCGCAACGCCCGCGGGGGAGCCGCCCGCGTCGCCGTCGGCGAGGCGTTCCGGAGCGAGCGGGCTCCGCGGCCGGCCTCGGCCGCAGAGCCCGAGCTGCGTCGGCGGATCGCCGAGCGGCTCGCCGTCGACCTCGATTGCAATGCGGTGCGGGTGGCGAGGCCGTTCTATGACCAGCTCGAGGTCTGGCCCGACATCGTCGTCCCCGAGCTGCGGGTCGCGGTCGAATACGACACGATCGGTCGGCACGGTCTGGAGCACGTCGGCCCGAGGGAGGCCTCCGATCGCCGCAAAGACCGGCTGCTGCGCGCCGTCGGCTGGGAGGTCGTCCGCGTGCGCTGCCGCCCGTTGCAGTCGCTCGGCCCCTACGACATCGAGGCGTCGAGTGTCACGGACGCGGTCGTCGACCGCATTCTGTCCGCGATGGGGGAGATCAGGGGTGATCTGATCGTGGACGCTTACCGCCGCTGACCCACGCGACGCCACCGCGCGCCAGAGACCGGTGCTCTGCGCGGTCTACTGTTTCCGCATCGAACCCGGGCGTCGCCGCCGACGCCTGCACGACCTCCAGGAGGCCCTGTGTCCCAGCCCCGTCCCGCTGAGCCCAACGGTGACCGCGATTCGTCCAGCGACGCGGCGCACGGCACGCACCCGCCGCTGCCCGACACCGGGCCCGTGATCGTCGGAGTCCATCTCGGCCAGCCGGTCGACGTCCTCCTGCACGGCGCGCGGCTCGCCGTCGAGCTCGGGCGAGACCTCGTCTGCGCCTATGTCGCAGCCGACATCGTGTCGACGGGGTGGGATCGGCCGGAGCACTTCGAGGTGTCGGCGGACTTCGAGGACGGCTCGTCCGAGGTCGACCTGGCGGCCGATCTGATCACCGCGATCCGCGGCGCCCTCGACGCCATCGAGCCGCGCCCGCAGTGGCGGATCCGCGTCCTCTCGGGCGATGTCGCCGACGAGCTCGCCCAGCTCGCGCAGGAGACCGAGGCCCGCCTCATCGTCGTCGGCGGCAGGAGGCGGGGCTTCGATCGCATGCTCGACCACTTCACGAGCGGTTCGGTCTCCGCCCGGCTTGCGCACGATCAGCTCCGTCCGCTGCTGGTCATCCCCGACCCTGGTCACCACCGCGGGCCCGACCGCGGCCTCCTGGACCTCCCGGTCGCTCAGACCGGGTACGCGGGCTGACTCTCCCGCAGGCGCGGCCCGCTCGGTAGCCTGTGGGGGAGCGGCGCGTTCCGCGTCCGCACGAAGGAGATCCCACGATGGCATCGATCCTCAATCCGTACATCAACTTCCGTTCGCAGGCCAGGGAGGCGATGGACTTCTACCAGTCGGTCTTCGGCGGCACCCTCCAGCAGAGCACGTTCGCGGAGTTCGGTATGAGCCAGGACCCCTCGGACGCCGACCTCATCATGCACTCCCAGCTCACGACCGACGCAGGGTTCACGTTGATGGCGGCGGACGTTCCCGCTCACATGGAGCTGAAGGAGGGTACGCAGATCTCGGTCTCGCTGAGCGGCGACGACGAGGCGCAACTGTCGGGCTACTACGAGAAACTCGTCGACGGAGGTACGGTCCTCGAGCCGCTCTCCAAGGCCCCGTGGGGCGACAGCTTCGGCATGCTGGTCGACCGGTTCGGCGTGCAGTGGCTCGTGAACATCGCCGGTTCCGAACCGCCGGCCTGAGGCCGGGACGAGACCGGGCGCGGTCCGACGACGATGAGCGATGAGTCGACGCGCGGTGCCGTGATCGTCGGCGTGCACCCGGACCAGTCCGCCGCGGTGGTCCGGGAGGCTGCGCGGCTCTCCGCAGCGCTCGACCGCCCGCTGGTGTGCGCGTATGTCACCGAGGACAGTTACCTGACCGAATGGGACCGGGCCGACGTGCGCGAGGCCGCATCGTTGCATCCCGTCGATGTGGCTTCCGAAGAGGAGAACATCGCGCTCGAGCTCGCGGGCGCCATCGGCGCGGCGCTCGGGTCGGCTGGCGACGACGGGCGGCAGTCTCTGTGGATCCTGCGCATCCTCGCCGGCGACCCGGGAAAGGCCCTCGGCAGGCTGGCGGTGGAGCTCGACGCCCGCCTCCTCGTGGTCGGAACGCGGGGGAGGGGCGTGGAGCGCGCGCTCGAGGAGTGGCTCGGCGGGTCGGTCGCTGCTCACCTCGCTCACGATCAGGAGCGCCCGGTGGTCATCGTGCCCACGCACGACACGACGGACGACCGACTCGCGCCGCCGCGGTGACGTGGTGACGCGGTGACGCGACGGTTCCGTCGCACCGGCCTCAGGCCGACAGGGCCTCGAGCCAGGCCATTGGGTCGATCGGCGCGCCGCCACCGGGACGGACTTCGAAGTGCAGGTGCGCTCCCGTCGAGACCCCCGTGCTGCCGACCGCAGCGATCGCATCGCCGACCACGACGTTCTGGCCGGGTGTCACGCGAACCGAGCCCTCGGCGAGGTGGCAGTATCGCGTCGTGACCTGCTGGCCGCGCGCGACATGGTCGATGGCGATGTTCACGCCGCAGCCGCCGCGGTCGTGCGTCACCACGCTACTGACGATTCCGGAGGCCGCGGTGCGTACCGTGGCGCCCTGCCGGGCGGCGAAGTCGACACCGGGGTGCTCCGTCGACGCGCCCGCGGTCGGCGCCTCCCGGTGCCCGAACCCGTCCGAGACGGACGCGCCCGCCACCGGCCAGACGACGGCCGGCGGGACGACGACGCCCCAGTGGTCGCGCGCGACGCCGAACACCGACAGGTCGCCGTCATCGTCGACCGCGAGTTGCTGCGCGACGGCCGTCGACACGTTCGCTGTCGCGTCGGTGTGCCGCACTGCGGAAGCCGGAGTCACGGAGACCGTCAGGGTCGAGGTGGCTGCAAGTCCGAGAACGAGCCCGGTAGCGATGAGCATGTGAGCGGATGGCGTGAATCGGAGCACGGGGTGAGCCTCGTTTCAGAGTAGTCAGCGCGAGAAAGACGGAACGGGTATTCCGCACTTCAAGTTTGACATATTACTTTGAGCGAATGCTGAACGAACGACCGCGGCGGCCATTCCCAGGGGAGTGGTCGGCGGGTTATGGTGCTCGCGGATCGAGCCGCTCGGTCCGGAGAGGTGGACGTCATGTGTCGATGGCTCGCATACTCGGGGGAGGCTCTCAAGCCTGCCGTCCTGATCCTGGACGCTCAGCATTCGCTCGTCGCGCAGTCCCTGAACTCGCCGCTGGGGGCGGAGACCGTGAACGGCGACGGCTTCGGGTTCGGCTGGTATCCCGAAGGTTCGACGGCGGGGAGTGTTCCCGCGCTGTTCCACTCGATCGAGCCGGCCTGGCACGACGAGAACCTGCGCGAGCTGACCAACTCGATCGCCAGCCCGCTGTTCTTCGGCCACGTGCGGGCAGCAGGCGGGCCGCCGATCCAGCAGACCAACTGCCATCCGTTCCGCTACGAGAACTGGATGTTCATGCACAACGGCTTCCTCGACGGCTTCACCCAGATGAAGCGAGACCTGGCGTTCTCTGTCGACGAGTCGTTGTACCCGCTGATCCACGGAACCACCGACTCGGAGGTGTTCTTCTACCTGGCGCTCACCCTCGGCCTCCAGGAGGACCCGATCGCGGCGATGGGCAAGGCGGTGCGCCGGGTGGAGGAGGTCGGCAAGGCCAAAGGGATCCGCTTCCCGATGCAGGGCACCCTGGCGCTGTCCGACGGCGAGACGCTGTGGGCGTTCCGCTACTCGACCGCTCGCCGCAGCCGGAGTCTGTACCACTCGGTCGCGATTCCCGAGCTCCGCGAGATGTATCCGGACGCCGCACGGCTGGAGGTGTTCGGCGACAAGGCGAAGGTGGTGGTGTCGGAGCCGCTCAACGACCTCCCCGGGGCGTTCGTCGAGGTGGAGGAGTCCACGGTCGCGATCCTGAACGACGACGGCTATCACCACGAGGCGTTCCTGGCCTCAGACGACGATTGAGGGTGACGATTGACGACGGGTGACTTCTCGGGCGCCCAGTGGGTCGCACTGTCGTTCGTGTTCCTCGGCATCGTGCTCCTGGTGGGGACGCTCGTCCGCCGCTACACGGGTCTGCTGCGCACGCTGTACATCCCGGTCAGCGTCATCGCGGGTTTCCTGATCCTGCTGCTCGGGCCCCAGGTGCTCGGTGCGCTGACCGGGACCTCCGGTGTCATGCCGCCGCCGATCGCCGACGTGCTCTCGCGCCTGCCCGGCCTGATGATCAACATCGTCTTCGCCGGGGTCATGCTCGGCAAGCGGCTTCCGTCGGTGCGGACGTTCTGGCGGGAGTCGGCGCCGCACTTCATCCTCGGCAGCGTGTTCTCGTTCGGGCAGTTCGCGCTGGGTGCGCTCGCGGTGGCGTTCCTCCTGAAGCCGTTCTTCGGCCTCCCGGATGCCGCGGGCTCCATCCTGGAGCTGTCGTTCGCCGGCGGTCACGGCACGATAGCGGGCATGGGGGAGATCCTGCACAGTGCCGGCGCGTCCGAGGTGGTGGACATCGGGCTCGGCCTGGCGACCATCAGCATGATCACGGGCGTCGTGGGCGGCTCCATCCTCGTCAACTACGCCATCCGCAGCCCCCGGATCGCGGTCGCCCGGACGTCACGCGTGCACCCGGCCACGGACGCCGAGCATTTCGTCGCGCCGAACAGCGGCGACACGGATCCGGCGGACATCGGCCTCGGCTCGATCAGCAGAAGCTTCGGGGCGATCGCTCTCGCCATCGCTCTGGGGCTGCTCATCCTCGAGTTGCTGCGCTTCGGGGCGAACGCGCTCGGGTCGGACCTCTTCGATGACTTCCCACTGTTTCCGTTCACGGTCATCGGCGGATTCGTCGTGCAGCTGCTGCTCACCGCCGCGCGCAAGGAGGAGCTCGTCGAACGACGCACGGTGAACGACATCACGACGCTCGCCCTCGACATCCTGATCGCCGCCGCCATCGGCACCATGTCGCTGGCGGCGCTCGGGGCGAACATCCCGAGCCTCGTCATCCTCACCGCGATCGCCTTCGCGTGGAGTGTGGTCGGGATGCTGTGGCTGGGTCCGCGCATCCATCGCGTCGACTGGTTCGAGCACGCCATCGCCGATTACGGGCAGTCGCAGGGGAACGTGGCGACGGGCTTCGTCCTCGCCGACATGGCAGATCCGGCCCGCGCAACAGCCGCCGCGCGTGCCTACGGCTATAAGCAGCTCACCTACGAGCCGATCCTGGGTGGAGGAATCCTCACGGCTCTCAGCGTGCCGATCATCCTGCAGATCGGTTCGGTATGGTTCGGACTGGCGAGCCTGGCCATCACGGTGGGCCTGATCCTGTGGGGCGTGCTGAGGATGCGGAAGGCGTGACCCGTTCGCTCTGAGCGTCGGCGCCGAGGAAGAGGGAGCGGAGGGGGATGGACAGCGTCTTCATCAACGGAACGGTCGGCGCGGGCAAGTCGACGCTCGCCGACGCGTTGAGCGCCGCCGAGCCGCTTGCGCACGCGGTGATCGACCTCGACGAGATCCGGCGGCTGAGCCCGTCGCCGGCGGGGGACCGCTTCAACCACGAACTCGAGCTGCGGAACCTCCGCAGCCTGGCGACCAACTATCGGGAGGCCGGGGCGCGGCGGTTCATTCTCGCTGGAGTCATCGAGGACCCGCTCGAGATCGCGCGCTACACCGAGGCACTGGACTCGACGGGAATGCTCGTCTGCCGGTTGACGGTACGTCCGGACGTCGCGGAGTCACGGCTCCGAGCCCGCCATCGCGGCGACCCGGAGAGCCTGGACTGGCATCTCGCGCGCGTTGGCGAGCTCTCGACGATCCTCGACGGCTTCGATGCGCATGACCTCGTGCTCGACGCGTCGACGACCTCGCCGACGGACCTCGCCCGGGCGGTTCGCAAGGCGGCCGGCTGGGAGAGCGGCGCGGCCACCGAGAGGATTCCTCTCTGACCGACGGCAGCGAGGACGCCCCGAACTCACTGCACGAGGACCGCGCCGATGCTGTCGAGATCGAGCGAGGGGACGAACGTCGGGTCCTCGTAGAGATGCTGGAGGACGTCGGGTGCGATGGCGGCGAGCTGTGCGGAGGCGATCGCTTTGCCGCCTCCCGCGTTCCACGCGCTCTGCCAGATCTGCGCGAGGGTGAGCGCGCCGTCGACCAGCAGCGCGATCGTCTGCGGGCCGAACTGCGACCAGAGGGCGTCCGTCACGGTCACGGACGAGTCGCCCGGCTTCGTGGCGACGGCCGCGTACGCGTTGACCAGCGTGAGCGGATCGACGGCTTTCGCCGAGCGGTCCATGAGCTGCACCACAGCGACCGCGGCCTCCGCGCCGGAGCGGACATCGGCGGCCGGCTTGCCCGTCTTCACGGCGTCGGTGATCCCGGCCACGATCTCGACATCGTGGCGGTCGATCATCGTGGACTCGTACGCCGAGTGCACCCCCTGGCCGGTGCCGTCGGCGAGCCCGTCCGCCATGAAGGATCCATGCAACGGCTGGCAGGCGTCGCCGACGTAGTGGGCGACGAGTCCTGCCGCGGCGACGTAGGCCCCGACGTCCTTCGCCGTCACAGCGGCCACCATCGCGTCGTAGAACTGCCAGACCCGGAACGGCAGGAGGCCGCGCTTGTCCGACTCGGTGTGCCCGAGCTGCGTGTAGTAGTCCTGCCAGACGGGCACCGCGACGTTCACCGGATCCTGGATGCACCGCTCACGCAGTGTCGTACCGTTCAGCGGTTCGTCGATGTCGGCGAAGTGGGTGGGATGCTCCGGCCCGGTGCGGAACGCCGTGTCGCGGCCGCCCTTCACGGCGCTCGGCAGGTTCTTCCAGATCAGGTCGGGTACGTCGGCGAGGGGGACCAGCCCCCCGTTCTTCTTGGCCGCGATGGTGGCCTTGTCGATCGCCGTATGGCCGAGACCTGCGATGCTGAAGCTCACGCGGTCCATGTTCGCCGTCATCAGCTTCGCGAGTTTCGCCGGCGTCACCTCCTCGCAGGCGAAGGAGGCGATCGTGTAGTGGCCGGTCTTCCCCCAATAGGGCTGGGGCCCGGTGTTGTAGTCGACGACCAACTCGACATCCAGCAGGCGGAGCACATTGGTGAGGTTGGTCGCCAGAGCGAAGTCGAAATTGTCGCCCGTCGCGGCGAGGAAGCTCTGGCCGCCCCACTGCACGGCGATCGGGCGCAGAGGGGCCTCGTCGGCCTGTTCGAGGTACCACACCGTCCCGGAGTCGCCCGGCCGGGAGTTCTGCTCTCCGGGGAGCGGCGCGATCAGGAAGTCTGTGACGTCGTCGTACCCGCCGATGCTGCGATACCGGTAGAAGAGCGCGGCGATGCGGCCGCGGAGCTCTCCGGAGGCCGCCCCGAAGGCGCGGACCTGCGCGCCGATGAGCCGCACGCCGATGTTGAGCTCGTTGAGGTCGGCGAGACCACCTGCGCGGGGGAGTCCGTAGCCCTGCGACGTCCACTCGGTGACGTCGTTCACCTCCACCAGCGCGGCGTCGAGAGTCAGGAAGGTCCGTCGCCCGGAGAATTCCGGGTATACCTCGGCGAAGGGCTTGCGCGTGAGCTGCCGGGCGCTGGAATGTCCGACCTCCGTCATCGCGCCCTGGAGGATGCTCGAGACCGGGCTGCCCGCTGGGCCGGCCACATGCCGGCTGGTCAGCGCGAACACGGTGTGCCCGTCGGTGACGAGCGTGCCCGCGCTCGCCACGTTCTGCACGCCTTGCGTCGTGCTCACGAGCGGGAAACCGCCGCCGACGCGGGATCTCGGCCAGGTGCGCGGCGGGAGAAGGGAGTCGTCCGGCGCTGATCTGGTCACCTTGACCACGCAGACGGGGACCGTGCGGCCGTCCGGCAGGTAGAGCGTCTTCGGGACGAGGTCCTCCGGCGACTGCTGATCGGCGGCCGGGCCGAACTGGTCGGCGGCGACCCAATCGTCCACGAGCACGAGGATGCACGGCCACGAGTAGTCGCGCACCTCGGAGTTCTCGAATGTGCGTTCGGCGGCACCGGTCGCCCGCGGCCGCCGTTTCGTGGGAGTCCTGTCGTCACTCGGCCATGGGTCGCTCTTGCGGATGAGGTAGAGCCCGAGCGCCGTCCCGACGACGTTCTTCTTGTTCAGCAGGTGCCAGTGGTAGAGGTCGCGTGCTTCGATCAGGTCCGCGATCGACAGGCTCGCGTAGTTCCGATCGGTTCCCAAAACGTCCATTTCGCCCCCGAATCGACGGTCGTGGTGCTCGGTCGGGGCCAGGATAGACCGGTCGGTCGAGCAAAGGGAACGGTTCGACGCCTCATCTGTGCTGCACGCTACTGGGGGAGGTGATTATCCGCTTTTGAACAACTGACGCGGCACGATCCGCAGGTTTGCACTGGTCCACGTGGTGTCGGCTGGAAAAGGCTGCTGATCCTGCCCCGGCGTACGATTCAGTCGTGAGCGAGCTTGAGCCACAGAAGAACCGCATTCTGCGCAACTTCCGGAAGAAGGCGGTCGTACCGCGGCACATCCCGAGCGAGGTCGTCCCGGTGCCGTTCGAGGAGATGGAGAACTTCGTTCGCGACGCACTCCGAGGGACCAGCCTGCGGGATCCGTTCGCGCAGATAATTGGTGGCTACGCGTTCTTCGCGCCGCAGCTTCGATTCGTTCCCGTAGATGCTGGGCACACGCGAGTGGAGTTCGACGCAGTCGGACGTGTCGGCGGTGCCGAGACGCTGCTGTACACCCGACGGCTGGGTGAAATCGACCGCTTCTTCGTCGCGCTCCGGGACGAGTTGGATCGGCGCGAGCACCGGCGCCGTCCGCCGAATGGAGACCAGGCGATTGACGACGGATGGCAAGACGCCGACTCTAACTGACATAATGTGCATTATCAGCGAAAAGCCAAACGCCTCAGGTTTTCGATCTGCTCCTCTTGTGTCGCTTCTCGGCCTCTCGATATGCCGTGATGAGCGCAGGGGCACCCTGCGTCCACACCGGCCCGTGGCCCGGGATCACGAAGTCGACGTCGAGGCCGGTCAGCTGCTCCAACGAGACCGACGATTCCGCCTGTTCGTCCGTGAACGGCGCGGGCTGCGGTCCCGTCTCGCCGGTCAGCACGCTCCGCGTGGTGAGCTCGTCGCCGACGAACACGGCCCGCACCACAGGAACGTGAATGGCGACGCTCCCGGGTGAATGGCCCGGCATCCCGATGATGACAGGCGCGCCGGGCAACTCGAGGACGTCACCGTCCGAGACAGCTACGACCTCCTTGACGGCGGGCATCCGCACGCCGCCCTTGCGGATCGCGTACGCGAAGAATCCGACCACTGGCCAGAGCTTGCGGGGATCCTTCGGCGGCGACGGCGGCTTCTCCCCCATCGCCCGCGCTGCGTCGGCGGCGCCCACGTAGACCGGGATCCCCAGCTCCGCTCTCAGTCGCTCGGCGAAGCCGGTGTGATCGCTGTCGCCGTGCGTGAGCACGATTCCCTTGATGTCGGAGAGCGGCCGGCCCATGCGGGCCAGCTCCTTCTTGAGGTCGTTGTAGTGGCCCGGGAGCCCCGTGTCGATGAGGGTCATCCCGTCGTCGGTCACGACGAGATGGACGGCGATGATGTCATTGCCGATGCGGCGAAGACCGGGTGCGAGTTCCATGATGGCTATGATAGTTAGCCATCGAGAGGAGATGCAAGCATGCCCACCCCCGAGAAGACCTCGCGAGCGGCGATCGTGGCCGCAGGACGCCGCCTCATCGAGCACAGCGGACTGGACGGCCTCACCATGCAGGCCGTCGCACAGAGCGTCGGCGTCCGTGCCCCGTCGCTGTACAAGCGGGTCCGCGATCGCCGCGAACTGCTCGCGCTCGTCGTAGCGGCCACGCTCGAAGATCTGACCGATCGCCTCACGGCGACGGCGGCCGAACCCGACTCCACCCGACAACTCCTGGCACAGGCCGATGCTCTTCGCAGATTCGCTCACGACCATCCGGTGGGCTTCGGCCTCGTTTTCGCCGCCCATGGCACACCGCGGCCGGAGCCTGCGGCGGTGGCACGCAGCGCCGCGCCTCTGCTCGACGCCGTGACGGCGCTCACCGGCCCCGAGAATGCCCTGGCCGGTGCGCGTCTCGTCACGGCGTGGGCGAACGGGTTCATCACCATGGAGCTCGGTGGGTTGTTCGGTCTCGGTGGAGACGTCGACCGCGCCTGGCGCTGGGGCCTCGAGCGGATCGTCGCGTCGCTCACGATCATCGAACCATGACCGACGCAGCGGTGCGGCCTCCGACGCGCACGATCGTAGGATGAAGCGGTGAGACTCAGTCGGTCGCGTAACACCGAGCCACCGGCTGCCGGCACGTCCGACGGCCTGTCGCGGCGGGGCTGGATCGTCCTGGTGGCGATCACGGCCTCCGTGCTGGTGGCTTTCGCGGGGGCTGCAGCGCTCGCTCTCGCGCCACCATCGAGCCACGCACGCGCGGTCGCATCGTCGGCGCCGTCCTCGCAGAACGCTGCCCCGCACCTGAACCCGGCGCCCGCTCCCCTGGACCTTCCCGCCCGTTCGACCCCCACGCCGCCGACGGCAACGATGCCGTTCCGACCGGTGGGCACGCTCACGGCAGGCGATTGTCTGCAGACCTACGCCTCGAAGACCGCCGACGCGTACCCGGTGATCGACTGCGCGTCTCCGCATATCGCCCAACTGCTTTCGAAGGGCGAGCTCCCCCAGTCGTCCGGCGCGACGTTCCCGGGCAAGGACGCGCTCGACGCACAGGTCGGCGACCTCTGCGAGCAGCATCTCGACTGGGACTGGGTCGCTGTCTGGAATGAGGACGTGCAGATCGACCTGCGCTACGCCGACACCTCCGCGTCGTGGGCCTCCGGAGACCGGATGTACTACTGCTTCGTCTACACGTATTCCCGCCACGAACTGACCGGGAGCGCTGTCGCTTCCGGCTGACGCACATCAGGCTCCGACGTACTCTGCCAGGTGCTGACCGGTGAGCGTCGACCGCGCCGCGACGAGCTCTGCGGGCGTGCCCTCGAACACGATGCGGCCCCCATCGTGCCCGGCTCCGGGGCCGAGGTCCACGATCCAGTCGGCGTGCGCCATCACGGCCTGATGGTGCTCGATGACGATGACCGACTTGCCGGAGTCGACCAGGCGGTCCAGGAGGCCGAGCAGCTGCTCGACATCGGCCAGATGCAGGCCCGTGGTCGGCTCGTCGAGCACGTAGACGCCACCCTTCTCTGCCATGTGCGTCGCGAGCTTGAGCCGCTGGCGCTCACCTCCCGACAGCGTCGTGAGCGGCTGGCCGATGGTCAGATAGCCGAGACCGACGTCGGCGAGGCGCTGCAGGATGGCATGAGCTGCGGGGAGGCGGCTCTCGCCACTCGCGAAGAACGCCTCAGCTTCGTCGACCGGCAGCGCGAGGACCTCGCTGATGTCGAGTCCGCCGAACCGGTACTCCAGCACTGATGCGTCGAAGCGCTTGCCTTCGCACACCTCGCAGACGGTGGAGACGCCGGCCATCACGCCCAGATCGGTGTAGATGACGCCGGCGCCGTTGCAGTTCGGGCAGGCGCCCTCCGAGTTCGCGCTGAAGAGTGCCGGCTTCACGCCGTTCGCCTTCGCGAACGCCTTGCGAATCGGCTCCAGCAGTCCCGTATAGGTCGCCGGGTTGCTGCGCCGCGAGCCGCGGATGGCCGCTTGGTCGATGGAGACGACGCCGTCGCGCGTGCCGACCGAGCCGTGGATGAGCGAGCTCTTGCCGGAACCCGCCACACCCGTGATGACCACCAGGACACCCAACGGGATGTCCACGTCGACGTCCCGGAGGTTGTGCTCGCCGGCTCCTCGGACCTCCAGCACCCCCGTCCGCGCGCGCACGGCGTGCTTGACCGACGCACGGTCGTCGAGGTGCCGCCCGGTGAGCGTGCCGCTCCCACGCAAACCTTCGATCGTGCCCTCGTAGACGATCTCTCCCCCGGCCGTACCCGCTCGCGGCCCGAGGTCGACGACGTGGTCGGCGATCGCGATCATCTCCGGCTTGTGCTCGACCACGAGCACGGTGTTGCCCTTGTCGCGCAGCTGCACGAGCAGCTCGTTCATCCGCTGCATGTCGTGCGGGTGCAGTCCGACCGACGGCTCGTCGAAGACGTACGTGATGTCGGTCAGCGACGACCCCAGATGCCGGATCATCTTGGTGCGCTGGGCCTCCCCGCCCGACAACGTGCCGGAAGGCCGGTCGAGCGAGAGGTAACCGAGACCGATGTCGACGAAGGAGTCGAGCGTGCTCTGAAGGTTCGCGAGCAGCGGGGCGACCGTCGGCTCGTCGAGCCGCCGGACCCATTCGGCGAGGTCGCTGAGCTGCATCGCGCACACGTCGGCGATGCTCACGCCGCCGATCAGCGACGAACGCGCTCCTTCGTTGAGCCGGGTTCCGTGGCACTCGGGACACGGGGCGAAGGTCACCGCGCGCTCGACGAACGCCCGGATGTGCGGCTGCATCGCGTCGACGTCCTTGGACAGCATCGACTTCTGCACCCGCGGGACGAGGCCCTCGTAGGTGAGGTTGATGCCGTTGATCTTCACTTTCAGCGGCTCTTTGTAGAGGAAGTCGTGGAGCTCGGTCTCGGAGTAATCGCGGATCGGCTTGTCCGGATCGAAGAAGCCCGACTCGCTGAACATGCGCACAGACCAGCCGTCGGCGGTGTAGCCAGGCACCGTGATCGCCCCTCCGCTCAACGACTTGGTCTTGTCGTACAGCTGAGTGAGGTCGATCTCGGAGGCCGTGCCCATGCCCTCGCAGCGCGGGCACATTCCGCCGGTCTGCTCGAAGGTGCGCCGGACCGTGGAGCCCTCTTTGCCCTCGATCGTGATGGCCCCGCTCCCCCGCACCGTCGGGATGTTGAACGAGAAGGCCTGCGGCGAGCCGATGTGAGGCTGCCCGAGCCTGCTGAAGAGGATGCGCAGCATCGCGTTCGCGTCGGTGACGGTGCCGACGGTCGACCGCGCGTTGGCGCCCATCCGCTCTTGATCCACGAGGATCGCCGTCGTGAGACCCTCGAGTACGTCGACGTCGGGACGCGCGAGCGATGGCATGAAGCCCTGTACGAACGCACTGTACGTCTCGTTGATGAGCCGCTGCGACTCGGCGGCGATGGTACCGAAGACGAGGGAGCTCTTGCCCGAGCCGGACACGCCCGTGAACACCGTCAGTCGACGCTTCGGGAGGTCGACGCTGACGTCTTTGAGGTTGTTCTCGCGCGCGCCGCGCACCCTGATGACGTCGTGGGCGTCCGCCGCTTCGCCGCCCGACCCGACGGTCGCCGAAGTGGTCGCTGGGGTAGCCGTTGTCATTCGTGTGCTCCGTCCGCTGGGTCTCCACCTCGATCTAACCAGGTGCCCCCGACCCCGCGCGTGCTCCCCCGAGCGCGGCCGAATCGCGAAATGAGGTCTGATGTTCACAGCGCGTTTTCAGTATTGTGTGCATAACGGCCCCGGAACGCCGTGGCCGCAGACTCTGAAAGGGTGTGCGCGATGTCCTCCACCGATCCACTGCAGTCCGCCGTCCACGATTTCTCCCTCGACGCGTCGGAGATGACGCGCTCGGCGATCAACGGCATCCGCGCCGTGTTCGGGATCAGCGGCGCCGTCGCGGTCATCCTCGGCGTCGTCCTGCTCTTCTGGCCGGCCAAGACCATCGCCGTGCTCGCCGTCTTCCTCGGCATCTACTTCGTGATCTCCGGGATCATGCGCCTCGGTGTCGGGATCTTCGCCCGCGGAATCGGAGGCGGCATCCGGACGCTCAACATCATCCTGGGCGTCCTGCTCGTTCTCGCCGGCATCGTGGCTCTCAAGAACGTGTCGACCGCCGCCACCGTGCTCGTCATCTTCGCGCTGGCGTTCATCGGCGTCGGCTGGATCATCGAAGGCATCATGGCGCTGGTGGAGTCCGGACGCGCCGCATCGTCCGGCTGGGCGATCGCCTACGGCATCCTCAGCATCATCGCCGGACTCGTGGTGCTCTTCCTGCCGGCGTCGTCAGCGGCCTTCCTCATCCTCTTCGCGGCGATCGCGTTGATCGTGCTCGGGATCATCGGGATCGTCCGCGCATTCACCTTCGGCCGCGATGCGCTGAAGGCGACCACCGCCGCTCCGGCGGCCGCCTAGCGCCGGCCGCCCCGCACCGGAAGGTGGCGCTGCCACCAGTCGAGGATGATCTCGAAGCGTTCGCGGCGGTGCCGGGGGCGGCCGCCCCTACTGAGCTCGTGGTCCTCACCCGGGAAGATCACGAGCTCGGCCTCCACCCCGTTACGCTTCAGAGCGGCGTAGTAGCGCTCCGCCTGGCCGAGCGGGCATCGGAGGTCGTTGGCCGAATGCAGGACGAGCGTGGGCGTGGCGACGCGGTCGACGACGGCCTGCGGGCTCTGGGAGGCGATCAGGGCAGGGTCGGTCCCCGTGTACTCGTCGCTGAAGAAGCTGCCGATGTCACTCGTGCCCATGAATGCAGCCGGATCGAGGAAGCCGCGCTCCACGATCGCAGCGGCGAAGCGGTGGTCGTGCGCGATCGTCCACGCGGTGAGGTATCCGCCGTAGGAGCCCCCCATGACGCCGACGCGCTCGGCGTCGAGGCCAGACACCTCGGCGCAGGCGCCGTCGAGGAAGTCGAGGACGTCGTCGAGGTCGACCGTCCCCATCCGCTGCCGGATGCTGCGGCCGTGCTCCTGCCCGTACCCCGCCGATCCGCGTGGATTGCACATCACGACCGCGTAGCCTGCGGCCGCGTACACCTGAGCCTCGTCGAACAGTGCTCCGGTGTAGGCCGCGAACGGGCCGCCGTGGATGTTGAGCAGCACTGGATGCGGCCCGGCGCCCCGCGGGGCGACGACCCAGCCGTGGATCGGATAGCCGTCGCGTCCCTCCACCGTGAGCTCGCGCGGGGCGATGATGCCCGCCCTGCGCAGGTCGTGCGAGAAGTCCGTCAGCGTGCGCACACCTTCGTCGTCGATCACCGCCGCATCGCCCGCCGTGTCGGCGTTCGCGATGCTGGCCACGACGGTGTCGCCCGCCGTGCCGACCCCGTTGACGACGGTCGCGTCGTCGGTGAGGCGTCGGGCGGAACCGTCCGCGCCGATCTCCGTCAGCACCAGGGCCCCGCGGCGCCGGTCGGTCACGAGCGCGCTGTCGTCCCGGAACGCGACGATCTCCGACTCGGTGAGGTCCACCGTCTCCGGATCCGTCAGCCGCCGTGGGGCGGAGCCGGGGCGATCGATCACGTAGAGCGCGGTGTTCCTGGCGACGAAGTCCCGGCCGCTCTCGCCCACGTCCTGCGCGGTGAAGTAGAGAGCGCCGTTCAGCCCGAACGACACCGCGACGATCGAGAAGCTGCCGTGCTCCCCCGTCACGTCGACGGGGTCGCCACTGCCGTCGAGCGCGACGAGGAAGAGGTTCGAGCGCAGGTCGTGGTCGCGGCTGTCGTGGCGTGCCGAGACGAAAGCGAGTGTGGCGCCGTCCGGCGAGAACGCGATGGTCGTGTCGTCCCAGTCGCCCGAGGTGAGCGCTCGAGGTGCGGCGAGCGTCGGCGCGGGCGCGACCGAGCCGTCCGGCTCCGCGATGGGCGTGATCGCAGGTTCGGCCCAGACATCGGGGACCGGCACGACATAGACATGTGCGCGGCGGTCTGTGATGTAGCCGAGCCCGTTCTGCTGATATTTCACCGTGTCGATGCGGCGGGGGCGCTCCGCGTCGGGAGCGATGCCCTCCACCGTTCCGTAGCGTCCCTGTTCCGGATCGCGGCTCACGAAGGCCAGCGTGCGGCCGTCCGGGGCCCATGCGAACTCGGTCACGCCGAGCGTGCGATCCGTGGCCGCGACGGGTTCGCCGCCTGCTGCGTCCACCACGTAGAGCTGAGGCGGCGCTTTCGGCGCCGAGCGCAGGAAGGCGATCAGGCGTCCGTCCGGCGAGAACCGCGGTGCGGTGTCGCGGAAGCCGCGCGTCAGCCGCCGCGGCGCCGCGTGACCGGAGAGCGGGATGTTCCAGAGCTGCCCCACCGAAGCGTCGGCGGCGAGCGACGGATGCGTCACCGAGACGACCGCGCGTGCGCCTCCCGGGTGCACGGTGGGCCGGGAGACGCCGTTCAGGAGGTCGAGATCGGACGGCTTCATTCAGCGACCGGCTCGAAGCTCGACACGTCCCCGACGAGGCGGGTGTGGTCGGCCGGGACGGGCTCGACGGTGGCGGCCGCCACTTCGGCCGCGAATTCGCCGACGTTGTAGAGGCGGCCCGCTGCCTCCTTGCGGGCGTCGATGGCGCCCGGGTTCAGGCGGTTGAGCAGAGTCGCCGTGATCGTCCCCTCGATCATGTCGCCGGAGACGACGACGAACTCGATGCCCTTCTCGGCGAGACCGGGGATGAGAGCACGCAGGGAGTCCTCGCCGGCCCGCTTGCTGAGGGCCACCGCCTCGTACTCGGGCATGGTCGGCGTGGTCCGGATGAAGTGAGCCTGGTGGCTGGTGACGAACACCACTCGGGAGCCGGGTCCCATCAGCGGCACGGCGGCGTTCAAGACGTTGACCTGGGCGTCGCGGTTGAGCTGCATGGCGTAGTCCTCGGCCATTCCCGACTCCATGCCCCCCGATGCGTTGAGCACCAGGATGTCGAGGCCGCCCCACGCGTCTGCCACCGACCGGAACAGTGCCGCGACCGACTCGGCGTCGGTGAGGTCGGCGCCGACGGTGATGGCCGTGCCGCCCTTCTCGCGGATGGCGTCGGCCAGCTTGACGGCGCGCGCCTCCTTGTTGCGGTAATTGATCGCGACGGACGCGCCGGCGTCGGCGAGGTACTGCACGGTGTCGGCGCCGATGCCGCGCGACGAACCGGTGACGAGGGCGCGCTTGCCGGTGAGGCTGCCGGGCTCGAGCGGGCTGGCGGACGCGGACGGGTTGGACACTTCAAACTCCTAGAGCGTTGGACGACACGGCTTTCTGAGACTACCAAGTGGGTTCCCTGCGGCCGAGCGCTGTGATGCTAGCTTCGTATTAAGTTAGGGACATAGCGAATGCTGGGAGGGGGCCGCTGATGGACATCACATCGTTCGCCTGGATCGCATGGCTGGTCCTCATCCTGATCTTCGTGATCATCGAGATGCTGACGCTCGACTTCGTCTTCCTGATGATCGCGGTGGGCAGCCTCGGCGGCCTGATCTCCGGTCTCTTCGGGGCGCCGTGGTGGCTCCAGCTCATCATCGCCGCGGCGCTGTCGATCGTGCTGCTCTTCGGCATCCGGCCGCCGCTCCTGCACAGGCTCAAGCGCGGGGGCGACCCGACCAAGAGCAATGTGGACGCTCTGATCGGGATGTCGGGGGTCGTCGTGTCGACCGTCTCCCGCACTACCGGGCTGGTCAAGCTCGCCGTCGGCGAGACGTGGACCGCGCGCCTCTCGACGGCGTCGGGCGGGCCCGTCGAGCTCGTGCCGGGCGAGCATGTCATCGTCCTGAGCATCGAAGGCGCGACAGCCGTCGTCGCCCCATCACCTGTGTCGGCGGGAGCCGACGGCCGCACCGAGAGGAGCATCCCGTGACCGATGTCACCCAGCTCGTCGTGACCATCGTGGTCTCGATCATCATCCTGGTGATCGCGATCTTCGTGCTGGTCACGTTGTTCCGTGCCATCCGGATCATCCCGCAGGCACGGGCAGGGGTGGTCGAACGGCTCGGCCGCTATCACAAGACGCTCACCCCGGGCCTGAACGTGGTCGTCCCGTTCATCGACAAGGTGCGCCCGCTCATCGACCTTCGCGAGCAGGTCGTCTCGTTCCCGCCGCAGCCGGTGATCACCGAGGACAACCTCGTGGTCTCCATCGACACGGTGGTCTACTTCCAGGTCACCGATGCGCGTGCTGCGACGTACGAGATCGCCAACTATCTCGGCGCCGTCGAGCAGCTCACCACGACGACACTGCGTAACGTGGTCGGTGGGCTCAACCTCGAGGCCGCGCTGACCAGCCGCGACAACATCAACGGCCAGCTGCGCCTGGTGCTCGACGAAGCCACCGGCAAATGGGGCATCCGAGTATCGCGCGTCGAGTTGAAGGCGATCGACCCGCCCGTGTCCATCCAGGACTCGATGGAGAAGCAGATGCGCGCCGAGCGCGACCGCCGTGCGTTGATCCTGACGGCCGAGGGCACGAAGCAATCCGAGATCCTCAATGCTGAAGGCCTGCGCCAGGCAGCGATCCTCAAGGCGGAGGGCGACGCGAAGGCGGCCGTGCTCCGCGCCGAGGGCGAGGCGAAGGCGATCACCACGGTGTTCGGGGCCATCCACGAAGGCAACCCGGACAACCTGCTTCTGGCCTACCAGTATCTGCAGACCCTGCCGAAGCTCGCCGAAGGCTCGGCGAACAAGCTCTGGGTCATCCCGAGCGAGCTCACGGAGGCCCTCAAGGGCATCGGCCAGGCGTTCGGACCGAAGGGTGCCGCAGCCGCCTCGCCGGACGGCCCCGGGATCGTGCCCGCATCGGCACAGGCCGCTCCCCCGGCGTGACGTTCCTCGACGGGCCGCGGCCGCGAATCATCGCGCACCGCGGCCTTGCGATCGACGCGCCGGAGAACACGCTCCTCGCCTTCCTCAAGGCGTTGAGCGCCGGCGCGACGCATCTGGAGACCGACGTGCACTGCTCGGCAGACGGTGTCGCGGTGATCAGCCACGACCCCGACCTCGCCCGGATCGCCGGACGCGACGTGCGCGTGGAGCAGCTCACGATGGCCGAGCTGCGGCGCATCCCGCTCAAACACGGCCAGAGCCTGGCCTCGCTCGCCGAGGCTCTCGACGCGTTCCCGGAGGCCCGATTCAACATCGACATCAAGGACGAGCGTGCCGCGGCTCCCGCCGCCGAGGCGATCGTCGCTGCGCGGGCGAGCGACCGGGTGCTCCTCACGAGCTTCTCGGCGGCGCGCCGGACGGCAGCTGCGGTCGGCCTCCCCGGGGTCGCCGTCTCGCCGTCGGTCTCGGAGTTCCTTCCGGCGCTCGTCGGCGCCAAGCTCGGCATCCGGCGTCTGACCGCACGTGCTCTGCGGCCGTTCACGGCGGTCCAGATCCCGGAGCGGCGCGGCCCAGTCCGCCTCGTGACAGCACGCACGATCCGCGCCGTGCACCGCACGGGAACCGAAGTGCACGTCTGGACGGTCGACGACGTGGCTGACATGACCCGGCTGCTCGATCTCGGCGTCGACGGCATCGTCACCAATCGCTGCGATCTCTTGAAAAACCTGGTCAGCACGCGGATCTGAGGTTCCAGCCTGTCCCGACGCTGTGAGGCCACTGAGAGTGAGGGGCTCCGTGGAAAGATAATCCCCAGCTTGTTGGTTTATAAAAGTGAGGATTCGCGCGAAGAGGAGACCACACGATGGCAGATCGCAGTTTGCGCGGAATGAGACTTGGCGCTCAGAGCTTACAAAGTGAAGAAGGCGTCGTCTACTCTCCGCGTTCCCGTTACACCTATCTGTGCCCCGACTGCGGCAAGGAGACCGAAATGGTCTTCTCCGCCGAGGCAGAGGCTCCCGATGCCTGGGAGTGCAAGCACTGCGGCCACGAGGCCCGCTTGCTGATCGACGACAAGCCGGTCGAGATCGACCACTCGGACGTCAAGACGCCGCGCAGCCACTGGGACATGCTCCTGGAGCGCCGCACCCGTGCCGAGCTCGAAGAGCTCCTCGAGGAGCGTCTGCAGTACCTGCGCGCGCGCCGCGGCACCAGCGAGCACAAGTACAGCGCCTGACGTCGCAGACCGCCTGAGCCCCTCTCACCCTCGCAGTGGGAGGGGCTTCGTGCTGTGCGGATCCGGCCGGCGGCGGCCGAGCGCGGCGACGATCAGACCGAAGATCCCGAGGCCTGCGACCAGGTACTCGATCCCCCTGCTGAGGAGCGTCGCCGGCGTGGTGGTCGTACCCAACGGGACGTCCGCCACCATGTGCCCGGGCTCGAACGGCGGGATGTCGCTGATCGTGCGGCCGTCCGGAGCGATGATCTGGCTGCTTCCGACCGTCGAGATGTTCACCAGAGCCCGGCCCGATTCGATGGCGCGCAGGCGCGCGATGGCGAGCTGCTGCTGGTTCTCGTCCGTCTCGCCGAAGTCGGCATTGTTCGTCTGGGCGAGGATGACCTGGGCGCCACCCTGCATCATGTCGGTGAGCAGCTGGTCGTCGACGATGTCGAAGCAGATCGAGATTCCGGTGCGGACGCCGTCGACGTCGAACACGTTGTCGCGCGTTCCCGGCGTGTAGTCGCGCGAGATGAGGTCGATCAGTGAAGGCGCGAACGGCCGCCAGAACGACCGGTCGGGCACGTATTCGCCGAAGGGGACCGGGTGCTTCTTGTCGTAGAAGTCGACGGCACCCGTGCCGGCCTCCCACTGCACCGACGTGTTGTAGTAGTTGCCGTCGCGGTACGTGATCGTGCCGACGATGAACGAAGCGCCGAACGTGCGGGCGAGGGCGTCGAGCGCGGCGGCGCTCGCCGGGTCGCGCGTCGGGTCGGGCAATGCCGAGCCCTCCGGCCACACCACCATTCGGACCTTTCGATCGCCGGTCACCTCACGCATCGGGATGGCCTGGGTCGCCTCGACCTGCGCGTTCAGCACGGCGTACGGCACGTTGTGCGGATCGAAGAAGCCCGCCGGCCCGTTGCCCTGCACGGCCGCGATGCGGGTCGTCCCGTGCGTCGTCGCCGGCCAGGAGGGTACGGCGAGCACGAGCGCGATCGCCCCGGCAGCCACGACGGCGCGCAGGGGCGGGCGCACATCGATGGCGAATGCCGCTTCGACGATCAACGCGACCAGCCAGACCATCACGAAGCTCACACCGGAGATGCCCAACCACGCCGTCAGCGGAGCGAACGGACTCTGCGACTGCGACTCGGCGACCCGGCCCCAGGAGAATCCGCCGTAGGGCCAGTTGCCTGTCACGTACTCCCGCAGCACCCAGAGCCCTGCGACGATCACCGGGACGAGTCCGAGCCGCCCGGAGACACGGGGCCAGGCGCGTGGCACCCAGCGGTAGGCCAGGGTGATCAGGATGCCCCCGACGCCCCAGAACAGCGCTTCGAGCGTCGACAATGCGACCCACGGCACCGGTCCGAGATAGAGGGCGGTCCACGACACGTGGACGAGGTAGAACGACTCTCCGGCCAGCCAGCCGACCAGGAACGCCGAGCCGGCGCGGCGGCCGCGCTGAGCGAGCAGCACCATCCCGATGCCGAGGAACGTGAGCGGCCACCAGTCGCGGTCGGGGAACCCGGCGTCGAGCACTGGTCCCGCTGCCAGAGCGACCAGCACTGCGAGCCACAACGGCAGCGGAGCACGCGGAAGGGAGGCGCGCAGCGATCGGGTCACGAAGGGAGAGCCTAAGGCATCCGGCTCGGCGCTCCGCTCAGGCTGACCGCACCGCTCTGCCTGACCGCCGCCTTCGGTCACGCCACAGCCGAGTAGGCCACGATTCCCCGGCGGATGGACTCCAGCGCCTGCCGTGCCGTCCGCCCGACGTTGCCCTGGGCGACGAGCGAGAGCTGATCGAGCAGATCGATCGTCTGCTTGGACCAGCGCACGAAGTCCCCGGCGGCCATGTCGGCCTCCCGCAGCACGACGTCCAGCGCCGCCCCGCGAGCCCACTGGTACATCGCGAGGGCGAGTGCCGTGGAGATGGGGTCGCTCCCGGGCAGCCGGTTCGCGCGCTCGAGATCGTCGAGCCGAGCCCAGAGATCGGTGGTGCGATCCAGGGCCGGGCGAAACGCGCCGCGCGGCAGGTTCCGATCGTGGGCGAGGCCCTCGTCGCGACGCGGCTCGAACACCAGGGCGCACGCCATCGCGGCCAGGCTCGGCGCGTCCAGTTCCTTCCACACGCCGCGGCGCAAGCACTCGGCGACCAGGAGGTCGCGCTCGCCGTAGATCCGCTTGAGCGTGCGCCCGTGGACCGTCAGGCTCGTGTCGCCGTCCTCCTCGGTGAGATAGCCGAGCTCCAGCAGCACATCCGAGACACGGTCGAAGACCTTCGCCACCGCGCCCGTTCGCGACTGGATCTGCGCGCTCAGCCGATCCGTCTCGCGCTTGAGCTTCCACCAGCGTTCGGACCAGCGGGCGTGCTGCTCGCGATCGGGGCAGCGGTGGCACGGGTGCTCGCGCAGCCGCTTGCGAAGCGCGGCCAGCTGACGTTGCCGCTTGTCTCGATCCGAGCGGGAGGCGTTCTCGACGCGCTGACCCTTCTTCTCCAGATCGCTGAGCTCACGGCGGATCCGCGAATACTCCCGGAAGTCGCCGAGATGGCACTGCATCGCCTTCTCGTAGCCCGCGAGCGACTCCTCCTGCTGCTTGACCTTGCGGGCCAGGTCGACGACGGCGCGGTCGGCCTGGAACTGCGCGAACGACGACTCCAGGATCTCGCGGGTGCGCGGCCGCCCGAACTGGTCGATGAGGTTGACCGCCATGTTGTAGGTCGGGCGGAAGCTCGAGTTCAGCGGGTAGCTGCGGCGGGAGGCCAGAGAGGCGACCGACTGCGGGTCGAGGCCGTCCTCCCACTGGATGACGGAGTGACCCTCGACATCGATGCCGCGACGGCCCGCGCGTCCGGTGAGCTGGGTGTACTCCCCCGGCGTGATCGGTACGCGCGACTCCCCGTTGAACTTCTCCAGCTTCTCGAGGACGACCGTGCGAGCGGGCATGTTGATGCCGAGCGCGAGCGTCTCGGTCGCGAACACGACCTTCACGAGCTTGCGGCGGAAGAGCTCCTCCACGACCTCCTTGAATGCGGGGAGCAGTCCGGCATGGTGCGCCGCCACGCCGCGCTCGAGGCCCTCGAGCCACTCCCAGTAGCCGAGAACCGCCAGGTCCTCATCGAGGAGGGTCCGGCAGCGTTCCTCGACGATCGCCCGGATCTCCTCGCGCTCGCGCGCCTCCGTCAGCCGGATGCCCTCCCGGAGGGTCTGCCGGACGGCCGCGTCGCAGCCGTTGCGACTGAAGATGAAGAAGATCGCCGGCAGCAGATTGTGCTCGCCGAGAAGGCGCACCAGATCGGCCCGGTTCATCCGGTAGGTGTCGGGCCGGCCTCCGCGCGAGTGGTAGCGGCCCACGTCCTTCATCTGGCGGCTGCTCAGCACACGGCCGCCGTAGCGCGCCATCTGCACCAGCTCCGGGTTCACCCGGTTGGTCGCGGCGAGTCCCGACGAGTCGAACAGGTCGATGAGCTTGGAGCGCATGAGGATGTGCTGCTCCAGCGGGACGGGCCGCTCCTCCGAGACGACCACGTCGGTATCGCCGCGCACCGCCTGGAGCCAATCGCCGAACTCCTCCGCGTTGGAAACGGTCGCGCTGAGCGAGACCATGCGCACCGCAGGGGGCAGATGGATGATGACCTCCTCCCAGACGGCGCCGCGGAAGCGGTCGGCCAGGTAGTGCACCTCGTCCATCACCACGTACGCCAGATCGGCCAGCAGGTCGGAGTCGGCATAGAGCATGTTGCGCAGCACCTCGGTCGTCATCACGACGATGCGGGCATGCGAGTTGATGTTCGTGTCGCCGGTGAGGAGGCCGACCGACTCCGCGCCGTACTCCTGAACGAACTCTTGGAACTTCTGGTTGCTCAGCGCCTTCATCGGGGTCGTGTAGAACACCTTCGCGTTCGCCTCGCGCATGGCCAGGAACAAGGCGAACTCGGCCACGATCGTCTTGCCCGCACCCGTCGGGGCCGCGACGAGCACGCTGCGCCCGTTCTCGAGACTCGCGCACGCCTCGCGCTGGAACGGGTCGAGGTCGAAGCGCAGCCCGGTCCGGAAGGTTTCGAGGAGCGGCTGCCGGGCGCGCTGCCGAGAGGCGGCGAAGCGCTCGGCCGGAGAGAGCTGCTGCTGGTCGGTCACGCGACCAGCCTATGCCGCGAGCTCGGCCTCCAGCTTCATCGCGGCCTTCGCGGCACGGCGGTCGTGCATCCACGACACGGCGTACGCGGCGAAATAGAGCACTACCATCGGCACGGCAAGCAGGAACATCGAGAGGACGTCGGCCGCCGGGGTGGCGATCGCGGTGAACAACGCGATCAGGATGATCGCCCAGCGCCAGGAGCCGATGATCGACTTGGCGCTGAGCACGCCGACGAAGTTGAGCAGCACCAGGAACACCGGGAGCACGAAGGCGACGCCGACAGCGATCACCAACTTGGTCACGAAGTCGATGTAGGTCTTGGCGTCGATGATCGCCGAGTCCTGCTCGGGGGCGAAGCTGGTCAGGAGGCCCACCATGTGCGGGACGAGCAGCCAGCCCACGACGCCGCCTGCGATGAACAGCGGCACCGCCGTGAAGAAGAAGCCGAACGCGTACTTGAGTTCTTTGCGGGTGAGAGCCGGGACGAAGAACGCCCAGATCTGCCAGAGCCAGACAGGGCTCGAGATGACGACACCGATGGTGATGGCGACCTGCATCTTGAGGTCGAACGCACCGGTGATGGTGCCGTAGTTGAGCATCGCCTCGCGGCCCTGCTGCTTGGCGATCTCAGTGATCGGACCGCGGAGCGCGTTCATCACGGGGTCGGCGAGGAGCCAACCCACGACCGCACCGACCAGGAGGCCGAGGGCGGCACGGAACAGACGTTTGCGAAGCTCGATGAAGTGCTCGGCCAGCGACATCCGGCCTTCGCGGTTCTTGCCTCGCTTGGCGGAGGCCACGCGGTTACTGCTTCGGCTTGGAATCGGTCGTGTCGGTGGACGCGGACGAAGCTGCGGCGTCGTCGCCGCTGTTCTTGCCGTCCTTGCCCTCCTTGCCGTCCTTCTTCATCTCGTCGACCTCACCCTTGAAGATGCGCATCGACTGGCCGATGCTCCGGGCGAGGGCGGGCAGTTTCGGCGCGCCGAAAAGAAGGAGGATGACCGCGAGAATGATGAGCAGGTGCCATCCGGTGAGGCCGCCGAGCATGATTTACGTCCTTTTGCCTAAGTAGGAGTAGCGGAACGGATCCGCTGTGACGAGTATTTTACCGCGCCGGACTCGCTGATCTCTGCGAGCTTGCCGAGCGACACGTCGATCGGCGATGGTCTGTTCCCGTTCAGCCCGGAGGGTGTCCGGGTCTTGGAAGACCGCGCTGTGAAACTCAGCGTACCGCATTTCACCCGAGCGTTCGCTGAGGATCGCCGCCTTTTCCATCAGCGCGCCGGCCTCCCGCGCCGCAGCCATCACCTTGCGGAACAGCGACCACCCGAAATACGCGAGCATGCCGAGGAGACCGAGCACCAGCACGGCCCAGATGACGACCCACGACCACCACGGCATGCTGGGAGCCTAACGGTAGCGGTCTGCGCCCGCACGCGCCCACTCGGCGACGATCGTGCGCGCCTCCGGAGGGTCGAGCACCGTCAGCACGCCGGCGAGACCGGCGACCAGCCGCTTGAGTCCGTGGAAGTGGGCGACGCGCACGCTCGTGCGCACCCGGCCATCGCGCTCCTCGCGTGGGGCGCCCTCCGGGATGTAGTCCTCGATCAGCTGGATGGCCGAGGCCGACACCTCGACGCTGACGAGTTGATCCTCGGGGGTGCCTTCGAACAGCGTCTCGGGCAGCCGGAGGTCGCCCGGACGGTATGTGATGGGGTCGTCTGTCGTCACCAGGCCGTCGATGCGGTCGAGACGGAACGTCCTGATCGCGGTGCGCAGATGGTCCCAGCCACGCAGATACCAGTCCTGGTCGGCGGACTCGACGCGCAACGGATCGACGCGGCGCCGCTCCCGCTCTCCGCGCGAGTTGAGGTAGTCGAACTCCAGCTGCGTCCCGGCGATCACGGCCTCGCGGATCGTCGCCAGCGCCTCGTCGGACTCCGAGCGCGCCACCGCCACCTGGCTGGGCTCGGCCGACGCTCCGCGCGCCAGCTTGGCCATGAGCGAACCGATGACGTCGCGGTCGGCGTTCTCGGGCAGGGCGGTCAGATACTGGAGGCCGGCGATCAGCGCGGCGGCCTCCCTGGCCGAGAACCTCGGGGAGTCGTCGATCGCCACCTGGTGCGTGAGGACGATGCGGTCGTTCTCTTCGAAGTCGTCCCAGGAGATGTCGAACAGATCGCCCGGCTGATACGCGTTCGTCTCGCCGGGGATGCCGGAGACCGCGATCAGCCGCACGGCGTCGCGCATGCTCTCCTCGTCGACGCCGAAGTGCTCCGCCGCCTCCGCGACGCTGACCCGGTCGCGGTCCATGAGATACGGGACGAGGGCGAGCAGGAAGGCGAGCTTGTCCTGGGCCTGCATCGGGCGTCGGCGCTCAGCCATCGGACTCCCCCTCTGCGTCCTCGTGCGCCTGCGCCACGACGAGGAGACGCTCCAGGACCTTCACACGCAGGTCGGGCGGGGAGACGACAAGCACCTCGGGCCCGAACGCCGCGAGCTGGTCGGCGAGGACGTTGATGTCGGAGAAGTTCACGGTGAGCCGGAAAGACTCGCCGTCGTGGGCGGCGGGGACCGCGTCGCCGTAGCGCTTGCGGAGCCGCGTGGCGGCGTCGGTGCCGGCGGTGACCTCGATCTCGGCGACGTTCGCCGTCCAGATCCGCTCGAGATCCTCCAGCGCGCGTTCGGCGAAGTCGCTGCCCTCCGGCTGGAAGGTGCGCGAGGTGACCTTCACCGGGCCGACCATGCGCGTGAGCAGGAAGGTGCGTGATCCGCGTGCGTCCTGGTCGATGCCCTGGAGGTGCCAGCGACCCTGGTGCTGCACGAGCGCCAGCGGTGCGACCGTTCGCACGCGGGACGCGCTCTCGCCGGGCTTGAGGTACGGGAAGGTGACGATGGCGTGGCGCTCCAGCGCCTGGCTCAGCGGCTCGAACGCGCTCTCCCGCGCGCGCAGCCGCGGCGCATATCCGACGACGGGGTCGTCGGCCTCCACGCCGAGCGAGCGTAGCTTCATCAACGCCCGCCGTGACTCCCCCGATAGCGAGCCCTCGCGCCACACCGTCGCGGCGAGGCCGAGCAGGGTGATCTCCTCCGGAGAGAACACCACGTCTTGCGGGAGGTCGTACGCACCCTTCGGGATGCGGTACCTCAGCAGCTGGTTGTTGCCGGCGGCTTCGGGCGACTCCACGGTCTCCAGGGGCACGCCGAGCTCACGGATGTCGTCTTTGTCGCGCTCGAACTGGCGCTCGAGGCTGCTGTTGTCGCCGTGCACCTCGTACCGCTGGCGGTAGCCCTGCACCGTCGAGAGGATCTCGCTCTTGGTCAGGCCGTTCTCGGTCGCGAGCAGCGCCAGCACGAGGCTGAACAGACGCTCCTCGACAGGGACGCGCGGCGGCGAAGACGAGGAGCGGGGCACCCGTCCATCCTAGACTCCCCCGCGCGGTGGAGCTAAGGCAGCACGGCTCAGCGGACGCCGAGGATGTCGACCACCCAGGCGGAGGCCGGAACGTTGCCGCTCGCGGGCACCTCGATGACCAGCTGGGAACCGACCTTCTGACCCTCCAGCGGTTTGAGGACCTCCTGCGGAAGGGCCTGGTTGAGTGCGCTCTGACCGGTGTTCATCACGACGATGTCGGGCGATTTGCTCTGCCAGCTGCTCATGACGACGTTCTTGTTCTCCCAGCCGACCGCCGTGTAGTGCAGCACGACCTGCGAGTCCTTCTTGACGGTTGCGCCGTCACCCTGCTTGAGCACCTCGCTGCGCACCTGCTTGGGCGCGCCTCCCGACGACGGGATCGTGATGCCCGGCTGACCGGTCGGTGCGAGCACGACGGTCGGGAACCCGGAGACGGATGGACGGACGGCGCCGTTCGCGGCCGGAAGGTAGGCGCCGACGATGTCGGCGACCAGGATGGTCGTGTTGCCCGAGCCCGCACCACCCGCGTCCTTGGGTGAGATGGCGACCGCGACGCGCGACCCGACGGGTGCGCAGAGGAGCCCCTTGCTGATCGCGGCGTTGGAGTTGCCGATCGTGATCGGCGTGGTGTCGCCGCCGTAGCTGCCCTTCTCGCCGACCTGACCGGTCTGGCCGTCGAGCAGCGTGTACTGGATCTCGACCATCTGGCCGTTGATCACCGGCTCTCCGGTGCCCTCGGTGAGAATCGTCCGCTGCGACGTCGTCGCGTCGATCGGCGTCGGCATGCTGATCTTCGGCTGCTTGCCGATCGGTCCCGTGGCGGTCACGAGCGACGACGCCTGGCCGCTCTTGAGCGCGGTGCTGCAGTCGGCGTTCGGGTTGGAGGAGCATCCGGTGAGCGCCACGGCGGCGATGCCGACGGCGAGGAGGGCAGCGGACGATCTTCCGAGTGCGGTGATTCTGCGCACGGGTCCTCTTTCGATGCGATCGGTGGGGAGGCGCGGAGGCACACGCCTCACGACCTCATTCATGCTAGTCGACGTGCGGGTCGCGCTCGTCACCTGCGGCGTCGCCGGCACCGGATCCGGCCTCCGACTCGGATGCGCGGGCCAGGTCGGCGCTGGCCACGGCCTCCCGCATGCGCTTGCGCAGGCTCTTCGGGCTGGACTGGCGCTCGCCGAGCGCACCGGGTGTCCAGGCCTCGACATCGGCGTCGTCGTAGTCGCTCTTGGACGGGCGGCGCTTGAGTTCGGGGAGGACGGTGCCGGGAGCGAGGCGCCGCGCCGTGATCAGGAAACCGGTGTGCGCGATCATGCGGTGGTCCGGGCGGACCGCCAGGCCCTCCACGTGCCAGCCGCGCACCATGGTCTCGCTCGACTGCGGGTGCGTGTAATGCCCGGTCGCCCGGATCGCCTCGGCCACGCGGGAGAGCTGCGTCACCGTCGCCACGTAGCAGAGCACCACTCCACCGGGCTTGAGCGCATCGGTGACCACGTCGAGCGTCTCCCACGGTGCGAGCATGTCGAGCACGACGCGGTCGACGCCGGCCGGTTCGACGGCGGAGGGGAGGGCGTCCTGCAGGTCGCCGACGGTGACCGTCCAGTTCTCGGGGTCGGAGCCGAGGAAGGTCGCCGCGTTCGCCTTGGCGACGTCGGCGAACTCGTCCCTGCGCTCGAACGAGAACAGCCGGCCCTCCTCGCCGATCGCACGCAGCAGCCACAGCGAGAGGGCTCCGGAGCCGACGCCGGCCTCCACGACCGTCGCCCCGGGGAAGATGTCGGCCAGGGCCAGGATCTGGGCGGCGTCCTTCGGATAGATGATCGCGGCGCCGCGCGGCATCGACATCACGAAGTCGTTCAGGAGCGGGCGCAGGGCGAGGTGCTCGACGCCGGCGTTGTTGGTCACGACCGAGCCGTCGGGCAGCCCGATGATGGAGTCGTGGGCGAGCACGCCGCGGTGGCTGTGGAACAGCTTGCCCGGCTCGAGCGTGATGGTGTTCATGCGGCCCTTCGGACCGGTCAGCTGCACGCGGTCGCCCACGCGGAACGGACCGGAGCTGCGGCGATCGACGCTCATCGCGCCTCCTCCCGTGCCGCCGCGACGGCGGCGATGTCGTCGGCCGAGCGGCCCTCGAGCGACTCCCACAGCGTGTGCTCGTCGGACTGCGGCAGCGGGACGATGTGCGGGACGCCGATGGTGGCGGCCCCGGAGGCCACCGCCGACGAGAGCCCGACGAGCGAGTCCTCGATCGCAACCGCGCGGCTCGGGTCGATGCCCAGCAGCTCCGCCGCCCGCAGGTAAGGCTCGGGGTGAGGTTTCGGCTCGGCGACCTCGTCGCCGCTGACGATGACGTCGAAGGCGTCGAACGGGATGGCGGCGACGATCTGCTCGGCCATGCTGCGGACGGACATGGTCACCAGCGCCGTCCGCACCCCGCGCTCCCGCAGCGACTGCAGCAGCTCACGGGCGCCCGGACGCCACGGGACGCCCTCGCTCACGAGCTTCTCGCGCACTCGCTCCGTCAGCCAGTGCACGATCTCGTCGGCCGAGAGCTCGACGCCGCGCGACTGCAGGATCGCGGCGGAGTTCCAGAGACCGAGCCCCACCAGCAGCAGCCCGTCGTCGTGGGTCCAGGTGCCGCCGAATGAGCCGACGAGCTCGTGTTCGGAGGCCATCCAGTACGGTTCGGTGTCGACGAGGGTGCCGTCCATGTCCCAGAGGACGGCGGCCGGCAGCGCATGCGTGGTCAATTCGGTCACGACCGGCAAGTCTATCGCGCCGGGGTCGGGCCTATCCTGGATGGATGGCGCCCGCCCGGTCGCCGACGAGAGGACGAGTAAGCCACGTGACTGACGCGAAGAACATCCTCGGCGGGCGCATCCTGGTGGTGGCCTTCGAAGGATGGAACGACGCCGGCGAGGCGGCCAGCGGCGCGGTGAAGACGCTGAAGGAACAGCTCGACGTCGTCCCGATCGCCGAGGTCGACCCGGAGCTGTACTTCGACTTCCAGTTCAACCGCCCGGTCGTGGCCGACGACGACGGCCGTCGCAGGCTGATCTGGCCCTCCGCCGTCATGCTGGGACCCGCGCGTCCCGGGCGCGTCGGCGACGCGCTCGCGGGTGACGCCGAGCTCGACGTCACGGGCGACAATGCGGGCAACATCTTTCTGCTGCTGGGCACGGAGCCGTCGCGCAGCTGGCGCAGCTTCACCGCCGAGATCATGGATGCCGCGCTCGCGGAGGACATCGGCGTGGTCGTGTTCCTCGGGGCGATGCTCGCCGACGTTCCGCACACCCGGCCGATCTCGGTCTTCGCCTCGAGCGAGTCGGCTGCGGTGCGCGCAGAGCTCGGCATCGAACGCTCGACGTACGAGGGCCCCGTCGGCATCCTGAGCGCGCTCGCCGAGGGCGCGGAGGACGTCGGCATCCCCTCGGTGTCGATCTGGGCCTCCGTACCGCACTATGTTCACAACGCCCCGAGCCCGAAGGCGGTCCTCGCCCTGATCGACAAGCTCGAGGAGCTCGTCGACGTCACCATTCCACGCGGCTCGCTCGTCGAGGAGGCCGCTGCGTGGGAGGCGGGCATCGACGCGCTGGCCTCCGACGACGAGGAGATGGCCGCCTACATCCAGCAGCTGGAGCAGGCGCGCGACACCGTGGACTCCCCCGAGGCCAGCGGCGAAGCCATCGCCCAGGAGTTCGAGCGGTACCTGCGTCGACGCGGCGACGGGCGCGACGGACACGCCGGAGACGACCCGCGCCGCGGCTGACTCCGCTCAGGATTTCACCCGGCGGCACTGTCGCCGACTCAGGCCGCAAGCACTCCGGTGCCGAGCAGGATCATGAGCAGCACGCCGAGCGCGATGCGGTAGATCACGAACGGCAGGAAGCTCCTGCGCGAGATGTAGCCCATGAAGAACGCGATCACGAGCAGGCCGACGACGAAGGCGACGACGGTCGCCACGGCGGTCTCGACCGGCCCGAACACCTCGACCGTGCACGTCCCCGCCGCCTCGAGCGCCTTCGTGCACGGCTCCTTGAACGCCTTGTAGAGCTGGTAGAGGCCGCTGCCGAACACGGCGGGGATCGCCAGCAGGAACGAATAACGCGCGGCAGCGCGGCGCTGGTAGCCCATGAACAGCCCGGCCGTGATCGTGCCTCCGGAGCGGGACACGCCCGGGATCAGCGCGAGCGCCTGGGCGAACCCGAAGATGATGCCGTGACCCCAGGTCAGCTCCCGCAGCCGCCGGGTCTTCGCGCCCACGAAGTCGGCGACCCCCAGCAGGATGCCGAAGACGATGAGCGTGGTGGCGACGATCCAGAGCGAGCGGAAGGTCGTCTCGATCGCGTCCTGGAACAGGAGGCCCAGCACGACGATCGGGACGCTGCCGACGATGACCAGCCAGCCCATGCGGGCGTCGGGATCGTTGCGCGGAACCCGGCCGAACAGCGACTGGAACCAGTGCGAGACGATCCGCGTGATGTCCTTCCAGAAGTACAGGAGGACCGCGGCCTCCGTGCCCAGCTGGATGATCGCGGTGAAGCGGGCTCCCGGGTCGGCTCCCGTGCCGAGCAGCTCCCCGACGATGCGGATGTGCGCGCTCGACGAGATCGGCAGGAACTCGGTCAGACCCTGGACGAGCCCGAGGATGACGGCGTTGATGAAGTCCATGTGCTCTTTCAGTAGCTGCGCAGGAGGTCGCGCAGGACGGTCCTGCCGAACACTAGCGCGTCCAGCGGGACCCTCTCGTCGACGCCGTGGAACATCCCCGGGAAGTCGAGGTCGCTCGGCAGTCGCAGCGGCGCGAAACCGTAGCCGGTGATCCCGAGCCGGCTGAGCGCCTTGTTGTCGGTGCCGCCGGAGAGCAGATACGGCAGCACGGGGGCGCCGGGGTCGTGCCGGTCGAGGGTGCCGGTGATCGCGTCGACGAGGTCGCCGGCGAACGACGCCTCCAGTCCGATGTCGCGGTGCATGATCTCGATCTCGATGTCGTCGCCGACCAGCTCGCGCACCTCGGCGAGCACGCGGTCCTCGTCGCCCGGAAGCGTGCGGATGTCGACCAGGGCCTCCGCGGTATCGGGGATCACGTTGTGCTTGTAGCCGGCCTCCAGCAGTGTCGGGTTGCTCGTGGCGCGCAGCGTGGCGAGGATGAAGCCCGCGGCGGTGCCCGTGCGCAACACGATCTCGTCGGGCCCGACGCGCTCGGGATCGACGTCGAGCAGGCGCGCGAGCTCGGCGATGAGCCGCGCGGTGGTGTCGGTGAGCTGCACCGGCCACTCGCGCCGACCGATCGCGACGACGGCCTCTGCGAGCGTGGTCAGCGCGTTGTCGCGGATGAGCCGTGACCCGTGAGCTGCACGGCCCCGAGCGATCAGCTTGATCCAGACGAGGGACTTCTCACCGGTCTGGAGCAGGTACGCACGACGGCCGGCAAGATCGATGGAGTAGCCTCCGACCTCGCTGATCGCCTCGGTCGCCCCGGCGAAGAGCTCGGGCTGGGTGTCCACGAGGAAGTGCGAGCCGCGGCGGCCGCCGTCCTCCTCGTCGGCGAAGAAGCCCAGGACGAGGTCGCGCTCCGGCTGCTCCCCCGCGCCCAGGATGTCGCCCACCGCCGTGAGGATCATCGCGTCCATGTTCTTCATGTCGACCGCTCCACGCCCCCAGAGCAGGCCGTCGCGGATGACGCCGCCGAACGGGTCGACCGACCAGTTGCGCGGGTCCGCCGGCACCACGTCGAGGTGACCATGGACGACCAAGGCGGGCTTGCTGCGGTTGCGGCCCTCCACCCGCGCGACCACGCTCGTGCGGCCCGGGTCGGACTCGAACAGCTGCGGCGCCAGGCCGATGCTCCGCAGCCGCGCCTCGACGTACTCGGCCGCGTCGGCCTCCCCGTTTGAGCGGCCCTCGCCGTAGTTGGTGGTGTCGAACCGGATGAGGTCGCGCGCGATGATCGCGGTCTCATCGAGGCCGGCCGTGTCGGAGGCGGAGGTGTCGGGAGCGTCGGTCATGCCCCAACGCTACCGGGGGACATTACGCCACGCCCGGGCTGCGCCCCGATGTGAAACCGGGGCGGCGTTTCGTGCTAGTGTCTTTCTTCGGCAGCCGGAACAACGGCCGCCGACAAACACCTGTCCGGGTGGCGGAAATGGCAGACGCGCTAGCTTGAGGTGCTAGTGCCCGTATAGGGCGTGGGGGTTCAAGTCCCCCCTCGGACACCACGAGACGAAGGCCCCGATCGAGAGATCGGGGCCTTCGTGCGTTCCAGGCCTGGGCCGTTGTCGTGCACAGCCGTAGTGTGACTGCCATGGCGTCCCGGAAGCGGTCCTCGGAGAGTCTCTTCACGGTGCTCCTCGCGTTCGGCGCGAACCTGATCATCGCGATCGCGAAGACCGTCGCCGCCATGCTCACGGGGTCCGCGTCGATGGTGGCGGAGGCCGCGCACTCGTGGGCGGACTCCGGGAACGAGGTGTTCCTGATCCAGGCCGAGCGGCGCGCAGCGCGACCGAGAGACGCCTCCCATCCCAGCGGATACGGTCGTGAGACCTACGTCTGGTCGCTCTTCGCGGCGGTCGGGCTGTTCACCGCGGGAGCGGTGGTCTCGATCCTGCACGGCGTCACCGAGCTCGGCGCGGACGAACCCGGGACCGACTATCTCATCAACTACATCGTGCTGGCGGTGGCCTTCGTGTTCGAGGGCATCTCGTTCCTCCAGTCGTTCCGTCAGGCGCGCTCAATGGCCGCCGAGCGCGACACGGGGACGCTCGAGCACGTCTTCCGCACCTCGAACCCGACACTGCGGGCGGTCTTCGCCGAGGATGCCGCCGCCCTGATCGGGCTCGTCATCGCCTTCCTGGGGGTCCTCCTCCACGAGCTGACGGGCAACGCCGTGTTCGACGCCGTCGGCTCGATCCTGGTCGGGGTGCTGCTCGCCGTGGTCGCGGTGGTGCTCATCGACCGCAACCGACGGTTCCTGCTCGGGGAGCAGACGCCGGACAGGGTCACCCGGGCGGCGCTGGCCGCGATTCTGCGGCATCCGGAGGTGGAGAGGGTCACGTACCTGCACCTGGAATACGTCGGTCCGGAGCGCGTCTTCCTGGTGGCGGCCGTCGATCTGGTCGGGAACGACCGGGAGTCCGATGTGGCCGAGGACCTCTACGCCGTCGAGAAGCAACTCGAGGGCGACGAGCACGTGGCCGAGGCCGTGCTGACGCTCTCGCGACGCGACGCACCGGCACTGGAGCTCGACGACCCCGGCGCCTCCACGATCGTATAGCGGACACATTCCGACCGCTTCAGGGACCAGACTGGACGTATGGCCAGCACCGGATCCCGCACGCTCCAGCTGCTCTCGCTCCTGCAGACGCACCGGTATTGGCCGGGGCAGGAGCTCGCCGATCGGTTGGAGGTCTCGCCGCGCACCCTCCGCCGCGACGTCGAGCGGCTGCGCGACCTCGGCTACCCAGTGGACGCCACGCGCGGCGTCGCCGGCGGCTACCAGCTCGCCGCGGGCGCATCGCTGCCTCCGCTCGTGGTCGACGACGAGGAGGCCGTCGCCCTGGCGGTCGGGCTGCGCACGGCCGCGCAGAGCGGCATCGCCGGCGTCGCCGACGCCTCCGTCCGCGCGCTGGCGAAGGTGGTGCAGGTCATGCCGCCACGGCTCAAGCGGCGTGTCGACGCCCTCCGAGTGGCCACACTGGCGGCGGAACTGCGCCCCGGGCCGGTCGTCGACGCCGAAGCGCTCACGGTCGCCGCGCAGGCATGCAGGGACGAGGAACGCATCGCGTTCTCGTACGTCCGGCGCGACGGGGAGGCCTCCCGACGCACCGTCGAGCCGCATCGCCTCGTCTCGGTGGGCCGCCGGTGGTATCTCGTGGCGTACGACCTCGACCGGCACGATTGGCGCAGCTTCCGGCTCGACCGCGTCGCGGAACCGCGGCCGACCGGCGCTCGTTTCCGGCCGCGCACCCTTCCGGCGGCGGATGCGGCCGAATTCGTCAGGGACTCGCTCGCCGGCGCGGCCGACCAGCTCGTCGTCGACGCCGTGATCGAGGCGCCGCTCGCCGATGTGGAGCAGACGATCGGACGCTGGGCGACGGCCGAGGCCGACGGGCCGGCGCGCACCCGAGTGCGGATCACCGCCGACTCGCCGGAGTGGGCGCTCTTCGGCCTGGCCGCCGTCGACGCGCCCTTCACCGTCGAGGGCCCGCGCGAGGTGCGCGAGCTCGCCGCGCTCTGGGGGCAACGCTTCGGCGCCGCAACTAGACTCGACAACCGATGATTCCCACCGAACGAACCCCCTCCCCCGCCGACATCAAACGCTGGCGTCGCTATCTGGCCGACGAGCGCGCCGAGGCCGCGGTCTACCGTGATCTCGCCGGGCGACGCGACGGCGAGGAGCGCGAGATCCTGCTCGCACTCGCCGAAGCGGAGGGCCGCCACGAGCAGCACTGGCTCGGGCTTCTCGGCGACCGGGTCGGCCGGCCGTTGCGCGGCGATATCCGTACGCGCATGCTGGGGTTCCTCGCCCGCCGCTTCGGCTCCGTGTTCGTCCTCGCGCTCGCGCAACGGGCGGAGGCCCGGTCGCCGTACGCGGACGACACCGATGCCACCCCGCAGATGGCCGCGGACGAGCAGGTGCACGAGGAGGTCGTGCGCGCGCTCGCGGCGCGCGGCCGGCAGCGCCTCTCCGGCACCTTCCGCGCCGCCGTGTTCGGCGCGAACGACGGCCTGGTCAGCAACCTCGCGCTCGTGCTCGGCGTCAGCGCGAGCGGGGTTCCGACGCATGTCGTGCTGCTCACGGGCATCTCCGGGCTGCTCGCCGGTGCGCTCTCGATGGGTGCGGGCGAGTACGTCTCGGTCCGATCGCAGCGCGAGCTCCTGGAGGCCTCCAGCCCGAACCCCGCCACCAGCTCGGCGCTGTCGCACCTCGACGTGAACGCCAACGAGCTGACCCTGGTCTACCGCGCCCGCGGCATGGAGCAGGCGGACGCGGAGGAGCACGCGCGGGAGGTGCTGACCACTCTCAGTGCCTACACCTCCCCGGTCGCCGTCCAGAGCGCTACCGGCGACGAGCACGAGGCGATCGGCAACGGGTGGAGCGCCGCCGTGTCCAGCTTCTGCTTCTTCGCGTCAGGTGCGCTCATCCCGATCCTGCCGTTCCTTTTCGGGCTGACCGGAACGGCCGCGATCATCGTCTCGGCCCTGCTCGTCGGCCTTGTGCTGCTCGGCACCGGCGCCGTGGTCGGACTGCTCTCCGGAGCCTCCCCGCTCAAGCGCGCGTTGCGCCAGCTCGCGATCGGTTACGGAGCGGCCGCGGCGACCTACGTGCTCGGCCTGCTCTTCGGCGCGACCGTCGGCTGATCGTGTCGCTGAGCGACGTCAGCGTCGTCGGCGGTCGCCGCCGTCGACGCCGTACACGATCGCGCCGGCGAGCGGAATGAGCAGGAACCACAGCCAGCTGTACTGGTAGCCCCAGGCGAGCCCCGTCACGAAAAAGAGGATGACCGCGACGAAGGGCATGATGGACACGACCAGGAGGCCCCATCGGTTCGCCGTGCGGCCGTGCTCGCCGGGAGCGCCAGGGTAGCCGTACGGGCTCGGCCCGGGTTGTGACGCCTGCCAGGCGGCCGCACCGGGAGTCGGCGCGGCGGCGTCGAGGTGCAGCGCTCCCGGCAGGTCGGCGAAGAGCGGTGCGAGATCGCCGCGCGTCACGGCCGCACGCGCGGCAGCAGTGCGCGACTGCAGCTCGGCGTCGCTGAGCCTCCCCTGCGATGCGTGCGCTTGGAGGGCCGCGACGGCGCGCTCCCTCTCATCGTTGCTGAGGCGCAGAGACGAGCCCGACGGGTCCCCGAAGTCTGTCATGCGGCCCAGTATGCCAGGTGCGATCGTCGGTGGTCGGGCGTACACTGGCATTCGAACATACGTTCGATTTCGAAGGAGCGCAGTCATGACCGACATCGACGAGGCGGTCGCCGTGTGGACGACGGAGGAGGGCGTCCCGACCCGCTTGGTCTGGCGTTCGACGCGCTATCGGGTGAGCGACACACCGACCGTGTGGGCCGAGATCTGCGCCTGGTGGCGTCCGTTCGGCGAGCACCGCTACGGGATCGGCGCCCTGCCGAGGGAGATCGGCGGCTGGCGGTTCCAGGCGACCAGCGAGCGCGGGGTGGCGCACGTGTTCGACGTCCGTCACGATGCCAACGACCGCAGCTGGCATCTGGTGCGCATCTTCGACTGAGGCGCCATGCATCCGCCGCGTCGCGGGGAGCCTCCGTCACGACCGGCGCCCGATCGCCTAGCCTCTCTCCTCGTGATGGACGACGACCGCTACGGATCCGATGTGCTGGCGAGCGACTGGAAGAACGTGGGGCGGAAGGCCGCGCCGACGGTGGAGGCCGTGCGCGACCTGGTGATCGAGGAGGCCTCCACGGGCTTCTGCGGCGCCATCGTGCGCCTGGAGACGCAGACCGTCGAGCTCGAGGACTACTTCGGCGCGAAGCGGGTGTTCCCGCTCAGCGCGTCCTTTCTCATCGACGGGGAGCCGGTGCGGCTGGTCGCGCCGAGCCGCGCACCCGCCGGTCGCGGGCGCACGGCCTCCGGATCGTTCGCCATCGGGGACCGGAAGGCGCGCGTCGCCCGCGCCAGCCGGATCTTCGTCGAGGGCCGGCACGACGCCGAGCTGGTCGAGCGGGTCTGGGGCGACGACCTCCGGGTCGAGGGCGTCGTCGTGGAGTATCTGGAGGGGGTGGACGATCTGGACGCGATCGTGCGCGAGTTCGCGCCGGATCGCGGACGGCGCATCGGCGTGCTCGTCGACCACCTGGTGCCGGGCTCGAAAGAGAGCCGCATCGCCGAGCAGGTTGCCCGCGGCCCGTTCGGCGCTCATGTGCTGGTCGTCGGGCATCCCTACATCGACATCTGGCAGGCCGTGAAGCCGGGCAGGGTCGGGCTGGAGGCCTGGCCGTCGATCCCGCGGTCGGTGCCGTGGAAGCACGGGATCTGCGCGGCGCTGGGACTCCCCCACGAGACGCAGGCCGACATCGCGCGGGCCTGGAAGCGCATCCTGGGCCGGGTGCGCACGTACGCCGATCTGGAGCCGGAGCTGCTCGGCCGGGTGGAGCGACTGATCGACTTCGTGACCGAGCCGGCGTAGCCTCTACGCACTGCGAGCCGCGCTGCCGAGGCTTGCCCCGGACCCGCCCGGATACTCAAATACATTTGCGGTATTCGAACATGTGTTCGAAAATAAGTGTATGTCCCCGGCAGCTGCGCGCACCATCGCCGACCCGGCCCTTCCCGGCCCGGCCGCCGACCGCGCGCAGGTGCATGAGCTGCAGACGCGCATCCGCCAGATGCAGGCGACCAAGCTCGACTCGCGCCGGCTGGAGACGCATCCCGCCCTCGCCCCGCTGCTGCCCGGCGGAGCGCTCAAAGCCGGCGCCGCCTACACGGTGCACGGCTCCACCACGCTCTTGATGGCGCTGCTCGCCGGCCCGAGCGCCGCGGGAGCCTGGTGCGGCGTCGTCGGCATGCCCGACTTCGGGGCGGAGGCGGCAGGGCGGTTCGGCATCGACCTGGAACGGCTCGTGCTGGTGCCCCATCCCGGCCCGCAGTGGCTGACGGTCACCGCGGCGATGGCCGACGTGCTCGGCGTCGTCGCGATCGCGCCGCCCGAGCGCCCGGCGAACGGCGACGTGGCCCGGCTGAGTGCGCGGTTGCGTCAACGGGAGTCGACCCTCCTCGTCGCCGGCGACTGGCCGCAGCCCGAGGCGGCCCTTTCCGTCGTCCGCAGCGGCTGGGACGGTCTCGGCGCGGGCGCCGGCTACCTTTCGTCGCGCCGGGTGACCGTGGAGGCCGCCCCGCGCGGCGGCGCAGGCCCCCGCAGGCGCGCCGAGCTCTGGCTGCCCGCGCTCGACGAGACGTTCCGGGCCTCCGGCCCCACCCGCCTGGAGGCGGTGAGCTAGCGATGTCCCCCACGTCGTCGAGAGCGGCGATACGCCAGGTCACCCGCGCGATCGTGCTCTGGTGCCCCGACTGGCCGGTGATCGCCGCCCGGCAGCGTCTCGAGCTGCCCGCGGAGGTGCCGCTGGCGCTGGTCGAGAAGGGCATGGTGTTCGCCTGCTCTTCGGAGGCCAGGGCCGACGGCGTCAAACGCGGCCTGCGCGTGCGCGAAGCGCAGTCGCGGTGCCCGCAGCTGGAGATCGTCCCCTACGACCCTGTGCTCGACGCCCGGGCCTTCGAGCCGGTGCTGACCGCGATCGAGGAGATCACCCCCGGCGTGCAGGCGGTGCGACCGGGCACCTGCATGCTGCGGGCGCGCGGCCCCGCGCGGTACTACGGGGGCGAGGAGGCAGCGGCGGCCGAGCTGCAGCGCCGACTGGAGGAGTTGGCGGATGCCGCGGGGCTCGCCCTCGGCGACGTCCGCGCCGGCATCGCCGACGGGCCGTTCGCGGCCGAGCAGGCGGCGCGGTCGACCGGCGCCGACCGGGTGCGCATCGTGCCGCCCGGCGGCTCCCCCGCCTTCCTGGCCCCTCTGCCGGTCGCCCAGCTGGGGCTCGTCGAGCTGACACCGCTGCTGCGCCGGCTGGGCCTGCGCACGCTCGGCGACCTGGCCCGCCTCGACCGGGTGGACGTGCGGGAGCGGTTCGGGGAGCGCGGTGAGCACGCCCACGACCTGGCGAGCGGGATGGACGGCGCGGCGGTCGTCCCGCGCGTCCCGCCGAAGGTGCTCGACAGGGCGATCGAGTTCGAGCCTCCCCTCGACCGGGTCGATCAGGTGACCTTCGCCTTCCGTGCGACGGCGGAGCAGTTCGTAGCCGGCCTCACCAAGGCCGGCCTGGTCTGCACCTCGCTGCGCATCGAGGTGACCGACGAGGGCGGCAGGGTCAGCGACCGCACCTGGCTGCACCCCCGGCTGTTCTCGGCATCGGACGTCGTCGACCGGGTGCGCTGGCAGCTGCAGGGCGCCGGGTCGATCGAGTCCGGCCTGGCCTCGCCGATCAGCCGGGTGACGGTCGCCCCCGAGGCGGTCGACGACATCGGCCACCATGAGGACGGCCTGTGGGGCGGCGGCGCGGACGAGCGCATCCACCACGGGCTCACCCGGGTGCAGGGGATGCTCGGCCACGACGCCGTGGTCACGGCGACCATCGGCGGCGGCCGCGCGCTGTCCGACCGGCAGGTGCTGGTGCCGTGGGGCGACCGGCCGGTGGGAGTCGCCCGCTCCGACCGGCCGTGGCCCGGATCGCTGCCGGCGCCCGCGCCCTCCACGGTGTTCGAGGTCCCGCGGCCGGTGGCGGTGCTCACGGAGGCCGGCGAGCCGGTGGAGGTCACCGACCGTGGCGACCTGACCGCCCCGATCGTGTCGTTCTCGCCCACCGGCGCCGCTCGGGATGCCCGGCCGGTGGACTCCTGGGCAGGGCCCTGGCCGGTGCGCGAGCGCTGGTGGGACGCGACGCTCGCGCGCGCGATGCACCGCTTCCAGCTCGTGGACGCCGACGGCACCGCCTGGCTGCTCTCCCTCACCGGCACCGCCTGGTTCGCCGAGGCGAGGTACGACTGATGGGCTGGAACAACCCGCCCATCCCCTGGGCCGAGTTCGAGCGGCGACTGAGCGGGCGCCGCACGAGCGAGCAGGAGCAGCCGGAGCGGCCGTCGTCGCGCAAGCGGCAGAAGTACGTGGCGCAGCCGATGCCGGAAGAGCCGGACGCCGGCCACGTCCCCTATGCCGAGCTGCACGCGCACAGCACCTTCAGCTTCCTCGACGGCGCCAGCGCGCCCGAGGAGCTGCTGGAGGAGGCGACCCGCCTGCGGCTTCACGGCCTCGCGCTCACCGACCACGACGGCTTCTACGGCGTGGTGCGGCTCGCCGAGGCGGCGGAGGCCTACGAGCGCGTGAAGACCGTGTTCGGCGCCGAGCTCTCGCTGTCGCTCAACCGGCCGCAGAACGGCGAGGCCGACCCGGAGGGCAGTCACCTCGTGCTGCTCGCCCGGCAGCAGTCCGGGTACCACCGGCTGGCCTCCGCCATCACCGCCGGCCAGCTCGCCGGCGAGCAGAAAGGCCGGCCGCTGTACAGCCTCCCCGACCTCGCCGAGCAATCGGGCGGCGAGTGGATGGTGCTCACCGGCTGCCGCAAGGGCGACGTGCGCCTCGCACTGGCCGAGCACGGCGAACGCGCCGCCGAACGGGAGGTCGCCCAGCTCTCCGAGCTGTTCGGCCACGACAACGTGCTGGTGGAGCTGATCGACCAGGGCGGGCCACGCGACACCACCGACAACGACGTCCTCGCCCGGATCGCCGGCCGGCTGGGCCTCCCGGTCGTCGCCACCAACAACGTCCACTACGCCACGCCGGCCCAGTACCCGCTCGCGACAGCGATCTCGGCGGTGCGGGCGCGCCGGAGCCTCGACGAGATGGACGGCTGGCTGCCCGCCTCCGCAGCGGCGCACCTGCGCAGCGGCCGCGAGATGGCAGCCAGGTTCGCCCGCTACCCCGGCGCTGTGGAGCGCACCGCCGACATCGCGGACGACCTCGCCTTCCGGCTGCGCAGCGCCCGGCCGCGGCTGCCCAAGCAGGAGGTGCCTCCCGGCCACACCCCGATGAGCTGGCTGCGCGAGCTCACCTGGCGCGGCGCCGCGGAGCGCTACCCCGACCTCGACCGCGACCCGGCCAAAAGGGAGCGCATCGAGCGCGAGCTCGACGTGATCGAGGCGAAGGACTTCCCCGGCTACTTCCTCATCGTCCACGACATCGTGAAGTTCGCCCGCGAGCGCGGCATCCTCTGCCAGGGCCGCGGCTCCGCAGCCAACTCGGCGGTCGTCTACCTGCTCGGGATCACCGCCGTCGACTCGATCAAGTACGACCTCCCGTTCGAACGGTTCCTGTCCTCCATGCGCGAGGAGGAGCCCGACATCGACGTCGACTTCGACTCCGACCGCCGCGAGGAGGTCATCCAGTACGTCTACGCCAAGTACGGCAGGCACAACGCGGCCCAGGTCGCCAACGTCATCACCTACCGCCCCAAGAACGCCGTGCGCGACATGGCGAAGGCGCTCGGCCACTCCACCGGGCAGCAGGACGCCTGGAGCAAGCAGATCGACTCCTGGAGCAAGGTCACGACCACCGACGAGCACGACATCCCGGAGGCCGTCGTCGACCTGGCCCAGCAGGTGCTGAAGTTCCCGCGGCACCTCGGCATCCACTCGGGCGGGATGGTGCTCACCGACCGGCCCGTCGGCGAGGTCTGCCCGATCGAGCACGCGCGCATGGAGGGCCGCACCGTGCTGCAGTGGGACAAGGACGACTGCGCCTGGATGGGCCTGGTCAAATTCGACCTGCTCGGGCTCGGGATGCTCTCGGCGCTCGACTACGCGATGCGCACGATCGAGGCTTCGCTCGGCGAGGCGTGGACGCTGGACAGCATCCCCAAGGAGGAGGCCGGCGTCTACGACATGCTGTGCCGCGCCGACTCGATCGGGGTGTTCCAGGTGGAGAGCCGCGCGCAGATCGGCACGCTGCCGCGCCTGCAGCCGCGCAGCTTCTACGATCTCGTCATCGAGATCGCCCTCATCCGGCCCGGTCCCATCCAGGGCGGCGCCGTGCACCCCTACATCCGTCGCAAGCTCGGCAAGGAGGAGGTGACCTACCTGCACCCCGCGCTGGTGCCGGTGCTCGAGCGCACGATGGGCGTGCCGCTGTTCCAGGAGCAGCTGATGCAGATGGCCGTCGCCGTGGGCGACTGCACCGCGGAGGACGCCGACCTGCTGCGCCGGGCGATGGGCTCCAAGCGCGGCGTCGAGAAGATCGGCGCGCTGCGGGCGAAGCTCTACGAGGGGATGGCGCACAACGGGATCGTGGGCGCCGATGCCGACGCGATCTACGAGAAGATCGAGGCGTTCGCCAACTTCGGCTTCGCCGAGAGCCACGCCATCAGCTTCGCGCTGCTGGTCTACGTGAGCTCGTGGATGAAGCTGCACTACCCCGGGGCGTTCCTCGCCGCGCTGCTGCGCGCGCAGCCGATGGGGTTCTACTCGCCGCGCACCCTCACCGCCGACGCGCGGAGGCACGGCGTGGTGGTGCGCAGGCCTGACATCCAGCTCTCGGGGGTCTTCCCCCTCCTGGAGGCGATCGACGAGGCGCGGGCCGGCCCGACCGGCACGGGCCCGTGCCTCGATCCCGACCAGCCTCCGGTCGGCGACTTCGACCGGGCCGTTCCGCTCGACTTCGCCGCCCACCGCCGCGACGCCGGTCACGCCGTGCGCCTGGGGCTGGCGGGCGTGACCTCCATCGGCGAGACGCTCGCCGGGCGCATCGTGGCCGAACGGGAGGCCTCCGGCTCCTACCGCGACCTGGGCGACCTCGCCCGACGGGTCGGTCTCACCGTGGCGCAGTTGGAGGCGCTCGCCGCGGCCGGCGCGTTCGAGGGCTTCGGCCTGAGCCCCCGTCAGGCGATCTGGGAGGCCGGCAACGCCGCCCAGGAGCGCCCCGAGTACCTCGCGGGCACGGCGATCACCGTGCAGCCTCCCCTGCTGCCGTTGCTCTCCCCCACCGAGCAGCTCGCGAGCGACCTGTGGGCCACCGGGATCTCGACCGACGATCACCCGATCCGGTTCCTCCGCCCGGGGCTCGCCGCGCGCGGGGTGCTGGCGGCGGACGCGCTCGCGGTCGCCGAGTCGGGGCGCCGTATCGAGGTCGGCGGCGTGGTCACGCACCGGCAACGGCCGGCCACCGCCGCGGGCGTGACCTTCCTCAACCTGGAGGACGAGACGGGCCTCGTGAACGTGATCTGCCCGGTCGGAGTGTGGAACCGGTACCGCCGGGTGGCCAGGCAGGCTCCCGCGATGATCGTGCGCGGCATCCTGGAGCGCAGCGAGGAGGGCGTCGTCAACGTGCTCGCAGACCGCCTGGAGCCCCTCGAGACCGCCATCCGCACCGTCTCCCGCGACTTCCGCTGACGACGCGGTCGCCACGCATGCCGAAGGGCACGCAGAAGCCCCTAAAACGTCGTTTTAGGGGCGTCTACGTGCCCTTCGGGGAGCGGATCAGGCCTGGTCGAGGACGGCCTGGAGCTCGAGGGTGATCACGACGTCGTCGCCGAGCAGCATGCCGCCGGTCTCGAGGGCCGCGTTGTAGGTGAGGCCGAAGTCCTCGCGGTTCACCTTGGTCTTGGCGGTCGCGCCGGCCTTGTAGTTGCCGTACGGGTCCTGGCCGAAGCCGCCGAAGTCGAACTCGAAGGTGACGGGCTTGGTCACGCCCTTGATCGTGAGGTCGCCGTCGACGAGGAACTCGCCGTCCTCGTGACGCACGCCGGTCGACACGAAGTCGATCGTCGGGAACTCCTCGGCCAGGAAGAAGTCGCCGGTGCGCAGGTGCGCATCGCGGTCGCCGTTCTTGGTGTTGATGGACGAGACGTGCGCCGTGGCGGAGACCGTCGACTCGAGCGGGTTCTCGGCCGTGACGAAGGTGGCGTCGAAGTTCTCGAAGACACCCTTCACCTTGCTGATCATGAGGTGACGGATGCTGAAGCCGACCTCGCTGTGCACGGGGTCGATGGTCCAGGTGCCGGCCTTGTATCCGGGGATGTCGATGGTCATTCGGTTCTCCTTGCTGGAAGCTTGCGCTGTCTGACGCTGTCAGATCCATGCAACTGCATACATGCGGGAGCTATTCCGGAATTCCGAAAAAAAGTTGACGCGTCACCCTCGCGAGGCGATCGAGCGCCGGAGTACCAGCAGTGCGCGTGCGTCGGCGTCGATCTGGGAAATTGAAATGCGTCCATCGTTCACGGCCGCGACCACCGCGTCGATCAGCGCCGACGGATCGGTGTCCGCGCCCTGGATCATCAGAACCATCGTGTTGCCCGCCGCGATCGCTGCGACCGCATTCGCTCCTGCGTCCGCATACTGCGGCAGCCCGGTGTCCTGGAGCATGCGCAGGTCGTCGGTGACCGTGACGCCGTGGAACCCGAGCTCGTCGGACAGGATGCGATGCCAGACCGGCGACAGTGAGGCAGGTGCCGCGTCGACGCCGCTGTACGACAGGTGACCGAACATGACGACCTCCGCCCCTGCGGCGATGCCCGCGCGGAACGACGGCGCGTCCTGTGCGGACCAGCGGGCGTGGTCGACGGCCGCGGTCGGCACGGTGCGGTGCGAGTCGGCCTCGGTCTCACCGTGCCCGGGGAAGTGCTTCAGGGTGCTGAGCACGGTGCCGCGCTCCCCCGCCACCGAGGCGGCGACCCGCGCGGCGGACGACGCCGGGTCGGTGCCCAGAATGCGGTCGGCGATGAACGAGTGCGGGTCCGGTGTCACGTCGGCGATCGTGCCGAAGTTGAGGTTCACGCCGACCTGCTTCAGCAGAGCCGACCGCGCCGCGAACGCTGCTTGCGTGGCTGCCGGCGGTTCCGCCCGCAGCGTCTCGGCGCCAGGCTGCCCGTCCCAGGGCAGACGAGTGACGTCGCCGCCCTCCTCGTCGATCCCGACCAGCGGCGGCAGCCCCGGGTCGGATGCTCGGGTCGCGGCTGTCTCCGCGGCCAGCGCCTCCGGAGTGGCCGGGATGTTGTCGGGCATCAGGATGACGCCGCCGAGACCGTAGCGCTCGACGAACTCCCGGAGCCCAGCCGGATGGGTTCCACCGGAGTGAAGCATGAACAGGCTCGCGACCTTCTGGCGGAGGGTCAGGTTGCTCAGCCGCTGATCGGCGTAGGCCGCGATCGGGTCGACGGTCGCCGCGCGCGACGGCGTGCTCGATGCAGAGGCGCCGCCGCTCGCATCGGCGCGGGGGCGCGCAGAACCACCTGCCACGCACCCTGCGAGCGTCGAGGCGAGGACGAGAAGGGCCGCGGCCGTCGTCCATCGGGCGCGGCGCATCGACCGATGGTACCCCGGCGGCCCTCGACGGCTCCTTGGAACCGCGGCCGACGCGCGCGGCAGCACGCTATGAGACGCTCTGCTTCGCTGGCCCTGTCGAGCCGCGCACGACCAGCTCCGGCTCGAAGAAGAGTTCGTCGCGCACGGCCGAGTCGCTCGAGATCTGTCGCAGGAGGAGCTCGATGACCGTGCGCCCCATCGGCTCGATGGGCTGCCGGATGGTGGTCAGCGGGGGCTCGGTGGTGTTCATGAGAGCCGAATCGTCGTAGCCGACGATCGAGACATCGCGCGGCACGTTCAGCCCCGCCCGGCGCACGGCGCGGATCGCGCCGAGCGCCATCGGGTCGCTCGCACACACGATGGCGGTCACCCCGGCGTTCAGGAGGCGGGTCGCTGCGGCTTGACCGGCCTCCAGCGAGTACAACGAGTGCATGACGAGTCCGTCGTCGAGCTCTCGGCCCTCTTCGGCGAACAGCCGCCGCGCCGCGGCGAGCTTGCGCTGCGACGGGACGTGATCGCGCGGGCCCAGCAGCAGCCCGATGCGCTCGTGGCCGAGCGAGCGCAGATGACCGAGCGCCTGCGCAGTGGCGACGGAGTCATCGCACGACACTGTCGCGAACCTGAGCCCGTCGACCGGCGCGTTCACCAGCACCGTGGGCAGGTGGAGGTCGGTCAGCCGTGCGTAGTGGTCGTGCGACGCGCCCTCCTGCGCGTAGGCGCCGCCGACGAAGATCACGCCGGAGACCTGTTGCTGCAGCAACAGCTCGACGTAGTCGGCCTCCGAGATTCCGCCCGCGGTCTGCATGCAGAGCACCGGCGTATAGCCGTTCTGTGCGAGCGCGCCGCCGATGATCTCGGCGAAGGCCGGAAAGATCGGGTTCTGCAGCTCGGGGAGGACGAGCCCGACCAGGCGGGCGCGCTCGCCCCGAAGTTTGGTGGGGCGCTCGTAGCCGAGAACATCGAGCGCGGTCAGCACGGCCTGCCGGGTGGTGTCCGATACTCCCGGCTTGTCGTTGAGAACCCGGCTGACGGTCGCTTCGCTGACGCCCACCTTCCGGGCGACCTCCGCTAGACGTTTCGACATGCGGCTAGTTTACGAAAGCCGTTGCAGATCGACGCAAATATCTTGCGGGATCTCGCGCACGGCTTCGCTCGCGCGGGACCGCGCACCGCCTACGATGGCGGCATGGCGTCCAAGCCGATCTCGCTGCTGCTCGCCAGCCATCCGGGACCCACCGTCGTCGTCACGGTCGTGGCGACCGTCCTGGGGATCGGACTCGGCTACCCGCCCGGTCGCCTCGCTCTGCTGGCCCTCGCCATCCTCCTCGGTCAGCTCTCCATCGGCTGGTCGAACGACTGGCTCGACGCGGCACGCGACCGGGAGGTCGCCCGCACCGACAAGCCTGCCGCGCGCGGAGACATCCCGACGCCCGTGGTGCGCGCATCGGCATTCGTCGCCCTCGCTCTCGCGCTGCTGGTCACCGCCCTTCTCGGCCCGGGCGCGCTCGTCGCCCACCTGGTCGCACTGGCGGGCGGCTGGGCGTACAACCTCGGCCTCAAGTCGACCGTGTTCTCGTTCGTGCCGTTCGCCGTAAGCTTCGGCCTCCTCCCCGCGATCGCGACCCTCGGTCAGGCCACGCCGGCGTGGCCGGCGCCCTGGGTACTCGCCGCCGGCGCCCTCCTCGGGGTCGCAGCGCATGTCACCAACGTGCTGCCCGATCTGGCCGACGACGCTCGAACCGGCGTCCGCGGCCTCCCGCACCGGCTCGGCGCCCGTGCGAGCGGCCTGCTCGCGTTCGCGTGCCTCGCGGTCGCGACCGCTCTGATCACCTTCGGCCCCGGTCTCCCGGTGCGTCCGCTGCTGCTCGTCGGGCTGGTGCTCGGCCTCGCCGCGGTGGTCGCCGGTGTTGTGCTGCTGCTCCGGAAGAGCCCCACCAGGCTGCTGATGCAGCTCATCATGACGTGCGCGATCGTCGACGTGGTGATGCTCGCGCTGGCGGGTCAGTCGATCGCGGTGGTCTGAATCGGCTCCGCCGCCGGCTCGTGGTTGCGGATCCCGATCGCTGAGACGACACCACCGACGATCAGGAGGCCCGCTGTCGCGATCATCGCCCTGTGCATTCCGTCGACATCGAGTTTCTGACCGATCACGATGCCCGCCATGGCGACGGTGAGGAGGCCGGCGATGCGGGCCACGGCATTGTTGACCGCGGACCCGATGCCCGCCTGGCCCGGGTGGATGGAACCGAGGATCGCGCTGGTGAGCGGAGCGACCGTCATCGAGAGCCCGACGCCGAAGAGCAGCACGGCCGGCAGCAGCTCCGTCCAGTAGTTCACGTCGGAGCCCAGCATCAGCAGCCAGATGAAGCCGAGGGAAGCCAGGATCGGACCGAAGGCCATGAAGAACCGCGGACCGTACTTGCCCGCCAGTCCACCGAAGAAACTCGAGAGCAGCAGCATGCACAGCGTGGACGGGATGAAGACGAACCCGGCTGTGAACGCCGAGAAGCCGGCGACCTGCTGCAGGAAGAGCGTGACCATCAGGGGGCCGAACGACAGCGCTCCGTACACGAAGGCGGTCGCCAGGTTGCCGACCCAGAAGTTGTGCACGGAGAACAGCCCGAGCGGCAGCATCGGCTGCTTCACGCGCGTCTCCGCGATGAAGAAGCCGACCAGCGAGAGCACACCCACCACGAACGGGATCCAGACCCGCAGGCTCCCCCATCCGTAGCTGCCCTGCTCGATGAGCGCGAACACGGTCCCTGCCAGGCCGACCGAGCCCAGCACCGCGCCGATGATGTCGACGCGGCCGCCCATGCCCTTGTCGGTGTCGCCGAGCGTCAGCATGAGAACGAGCGTGACGGCGATCGGGACCACGTTGATGACGAACACCCACCGCCACGACAGCGCGTCGACGAAGAACCCGCCGACGACCGGACCCGCGATCATCGCTATCCCGGTCCACGCGGTCCAGCGTCCGATCGCCTTGGCCTGCGCAGGCCCCTCGAAACGGGAGATGATGATCGCGAGCGAGCTCGGAACGAGCAACGCTCCCGCGACGCCCTGCAGGGCGCGCGACAGCACCAGGAAGAGCCCGGTCGGCGCGAACGCGCACAGCAACGAGGTGATGGCGAAGCCCACCAGGCCGACGTAGAGGATGCGCTTGCGACCGAAGACGTCCGACAGCGAGCCGGCGATCAGGATCAGCGAGCCGAGCGTCACCAGGTAGGCGTCGACCACCCACTGCTGGAGGGGCAGCCCGCCTCCGAGCTCCTTGTCGATAGCGGGCAGCGCGACATTGATGACCGCACCGTCGAGGAAGGCGACGAAGCTGGCGAGGATGGCGATGAGGAGGACCCGCAACTGCAGCGACGTCATCTTCTCCCCGGCCATGGGTTCATTCAACGACCCGGCGCGCTCCGGCGCAAGCATCCGCGCGCACGGCGTACCCTGAGACCCGTGGATCAGGGGCAACGCTCCGTGTCGCCGCCGAGCCGCCGCCGACTCTCGGCGACGGTGATCATGCACGTGGGCTGGACGGCCGTCCTGGTCATCACGGCGGTCTTCCACGTCGTCCGCGGCGCTCCCGTCGACGCCGCGATCTACGCCGCCGGCGCCGTCCTGCTGATCTTCGACGCCTTCGGGTGGCTGCGGATCCCCCTGCGGATGCCGCCCGATCGCGACACCGTGTCACGGAGGGTCATCGCGGGCACCCTCATCGCGGTGGCATCGTTGACGCTGGGCTTCACGCGCCTCTACAGCCCGGCGGACACCGCCATCGTCGTCGGCCTCGGCGTCCTGCTGCTCCCGGTGGCTTGGGCAGACCGCAGCGGCGGGTCGCCGCAGCCCCTCGCCGCCGTCATCCGGCGCACGGCGATCGCCTGGTCGATCGTGATCGTCGCCGGCTGCCTGTGGGAGATCGGAGTCTTCTTCCTCGGCCGCGACCTGACCGGGAGCGAGAACGCACTCCCCGCGCTGTCCGATCTGCTCGACCCGCTGCTCGCGTGGCCGCCGGCGCGGGTGGCACTGGTCACGTGCTGGCTGCTCGGAGGCTATGCACTGCTCCGCAGGGGGCGTCAGCCGTGAGGTGGGTCACCATCGGCGGCTTCGTGCTGTGCGGTCTGCTCATCGTCGCCCTCGTCGTGCAGTCGCACCGCAGGCCCGACCGGATCGCACCCGTCGGCACCCTCCTCGACCGGGTGATGACGGACCGCGCGGCGCGGTTCACCATCCTGCTGTTCTGGTGGTGGCTGGGCTGGCACTTCCTGGTGACCCCGCCGACCTGAGCGGAAGGGGTCAGTCGTTGCCCTTGGTGCAGGTCTGCTGAGCGGCTGTCTGACCGGTGACGCTCGACGGCAGCTGGACCGACCCGGAGGTCGTCGTCGGCGCCGGCGTGGCCGTACCGGAACCGCCCGGCGCGGGCGTCGTGCCGTCCGTGGGAGTGGACGAGTCGGTCGGCGCCGGTGTGGCCGTCGCAGACGGGTCCTCCGCCGCTCGGCCCGTGGTTCCGGTGAGCGAGACCGGTTGATCGTTGACCAGCGCGTCGTTCACCGCCGACGACGCATCGTCGTCCGGGATCACCCGGTTCGGGTCGTCCGGATCCGAGACGACGGGGTACTGCAGGAAGACCATGTTCTGGAGCCCTGTGTCTTTGAGTGCGAGAGCGATCTGCACGAGAGTCGTCGGGTTCGTCAACGTGTCCGACGGCGTGATGTTCTGCACGGCCGCCTTCGCCAGAGCGTAGAGCGCCACCGGGTTGGACAGCACACCTCCGCTGACGATCTTGCGGGCGAGTGCCGACAGGAACACCTGCTGGTTGGAGATCCGGCCCAGGTCGCTGCCGTCGCCGACACCGTGACGGCTCCGCAGGAACGACAGCGCCTCGTCGCCGACCAGAGTGCTCTGGCCGGCGGGAAGGTCGAGCGGCGGGTTGGTGTAGTCGTCCGTCACCGGAGAGGCCAGGCAGACCTGGACCCCGCCGACCGCCGTGGACATCGCGCTCACGCCGTTGAAGTTGATGACGGCTCCGAAGGGGATGGTGACCCCGGTGAGCTTCTCCACGGTCAGCACCACGCAGGCGAGGCCGCCGCGCGAGAGGGCGGTGTTGAATTGGGCGTAGGAGGAGCCGCTCACGGTTCCGTTGCCGTCCGCCGCCGGGCAGGTCGGGATCCGCACCATCAGGTCGCGAGGAAAGCTGACCACCATCATGCTCTTGTGGTCCTGGGCGATGTGCAGCAGCATCGTGACGTCGTTGTTGCCTTCGCCCGTGCTGGCGTCCTGCTCATCGGACGAGTTGTAGACGCCGCCCAGGCCGCTGCGGCTGTCCGTGCCTGCCAGCAGCAGGTTCACTCCGCCCGCGATCGCGCCGACGTTCGGGATGTCCTGAGGGATGGCTGTGTGGCCGGGCAATGCCGCCAGATGCACCCCCGGCTTCACCGAGCGGGCCACATCCCACACCGCATAGGCGGCGACGGAGACGCTGCTCACCAGGATGACGGCCACGGCTCCGGCGAGCAGCTTGACCGCTGAAATCCCGACCCTTCGCCGCGGCAACCTGCCGTGCCGGACCGGCGCCGGACCGCGCTCCCGCTGATGGCGGCGAGGCAGATCGGTCATGAGGGAACCCCCGGCGGTCGAATATGTGGCTGGCAGAATCCTAAACGATGGTGACTATTGGGCGTTTGCGAGGCGCGCAGGGGCGTCCACGAACGTGATCGTGCCTCAGCGGATGGCAAGCGCCGCGGCGTATCCGGCGCAGGAGCCCCTGGTGTCGTCGCAGTCGTCGTACGGGCTGCCGCCGACGATGACGGCGGCGGCCCCTTCTGGGAATTCGGCGGGGACCGTCAGCGTGGCGGTGAACCTCCCGCTGATGTCGACAGCGACCGTCGTCGTCGGCGACCGGTGCCGCGGGACCACCACGCTCAGCCTGTAGGTGTGCCCGTCCCGGTAGCCGAGATCGCAGTCCGCGGGGCCGCTCGACACGGTGATCGTCTCGCCGGGAGCGACGATAGTGGGCGCGACGTGGAGCCGGGCAGGGAAGCAGGTCCGCGGCGTGATCCCGCCGAATCCGCTGCAGCCGCACAGCGCGGTGGCGACAGCCACCGCCATGACCAGTACGCCCGCACTCAGTACGCCCGCACTCCCCCTCAACCGCATGGCCCCTCCACGCCGATCGTAGCGGGCTCCAACCACAGCAAAAAGCCCCGGCGGACCGGGGCTTTCATGATTATTCGGTGGATCTGAGGGTGTCTGGGTTCACGACATAGGTGACAGTTGATAGGTGACACCTGAGTCGCGTCATAGGCGACAGTCGCTCTCGTG
>NZ_JBVQSP010000006.1:264809-340079 GCF_055720965.1 Leifsonia sp. PARNA 1/14 | reverse complement strand
ATCTCGGCCATCGCGTTGATGAAGGAGATCTTCGTGGCTAAGAACGCGTTCGCCGCGACCTTCACCAACTCCGCCGTCGCGTAATCGGTCACGATCACCGGGGTGCCGGCAGCCACCGCCGCCCCATACACCTCATCCAGGATCCGCGCCGCACGCTGCCCCGCCTCCCCCGCCGGCACCCCATAGACCAGCCGGTCCGGGCTCACGGTGTCCTGCACCGCGAACCCCTCCCGCAGAAACTCCGGATTCCACGCCAACGTCACCCCCGGCACCCCCTCGGCCACTAACGCCGCCAACCGGGCGGCGGTGCCCACCGGCACCGTCGACTTGCCCACGATCACATCCCCCGGCGACACAAACTCCAGCAACGACGCGAACGCCGCATCCACGAACCGCAGATCCGCCGCATCCGAACCCGCCGACTGCGGCGTCCCCACCGCCACGAAATGCACATCCGCGTCCGCGACCGCGGCGAAATCGGTCGTGAACCGCAGCCTCCCCGACTCTGTCGCTGACGCCAGCACCTCCGGCAGCCCCGGCTCGAAGAACGGCGCCCGCGCCTCCGACAACGCAGCGATCTTCACCTCATCCACATCCACACCCACAACCGTGTGACCCAGATCAGCCATAGCCGCAGCATGGACGGCACCCAGATATCCACAGCCGATGACTGAAACTCTCACTGATCGTTCTCCTATCCCGCGTGGTCGTCGGACGGCCCGACGGAACAGCGTCGAACGTGGCCGGTGCGGGTGCCGCTCGATGTCAGGGGGGCACCCGCACCACTCGCCGCCGGGGGGATGATGGTGGCGGCGGGCCGATCGCGACGGTTCCCGAAATGCGTCGCGATGTGTGAAATTGTGTGCTCCAGCCTCGATCGATCGCAATGCCGGAAGAGCAAATTCACCCTGCTCAGAGCGAAGATCACCTCTCTCCTTGCAATGCAGGTAGTGCAAGCATTTCACCTCGCACTCGCCCCGGCGCTCACCCGATCGGTCGCTACCGTGATCCGCACGCTCGGGAACCGAAGCACCACGGGTCCCATGGACCCGATCTCTCCGAGCAGCAGAGGAACACATCAGAGACGGTTGGAGAGACCGATGGACAAACTCACGAAAGGGTTGATCGCGGGCGGCGCGGGCTTGGCGCTGCTGATCGGATCGGCCGGGACCTTGGCGCTCTGGAACGACGCCGCGACTTTGGATGCGGGCTCGGTCGACTCCGGTGTGCTGACGGTGGACGCGACGGGAGGCACGTGGGACAACTCGATCACCGCGTGGTCGCCGGGGGACTCCGCGACCTACACCGCGGACGTCTCGATCGTCGCGCAGGGCGACAACCTGCATTCCCAGCTCTCCATCGACCCGTCGTCGATCACGGGCGACCCGGCACTCCTCGCGGCCCTCCAGATCACGATGACGGTCGGCACGACCTCCGGAGGCACGCTGACCCCCGTCGCGGGCGAGCCGAGCACCTTCGACGTCGTCTCCGCGGCTCCCACGACGACCTCCCCGATCACCGCGCCGGTGACGGTCACCGTCACCTTCCCGCCGGACTCGGTCACCGGAACAGAAGCACAAGCCCAGTCCGTGCAGCTCAGCGGGCTCCAGTTCCTGCTGCAGCAGACACCCTGACGACAGCGCGGTCGAGCGGCACTCGAGGGAGGTGCGGTGATGGGAGAACGACAGTCGCGACGGTCGCCGCTGTATCCGGTGCTCCTGACCGCTTCGATCGCGCTCGTCGTCGGCCTCAGCGTCGGGGGGAGCTATGCACTGTGGAACGGAGGCGCTCCCATCTCCGAGACGGAAGTCCGTTCCGGAACCTTGACGGCAACGGTCGCGGTCGGTGATGCAGGCTCGCCGGCCGCGACCTCGGCTGCGTTCGACCCGGCCACGTTCGACGGCATGCTCCCGGGCGAGACCCGCTCGGCGACGCTCACGATCGGCAATACCGGCACCACCTCCTTTCTGGTGGCCGCGTCCCTGGATGCGACTTCCGCCGCGAACACGGAGGTGTCGTGGGCTCTCGCCCCCGGCTCGTGCGTCGCGCCGAGCGGCGCGGCCGTGCCGCTCGGCGCGACACCGCAGAACGTGGGCGACGCACTGCTCGGCAGGACGTTCTCGTCCTATTGTTTGACGCTCACCCTCGCCGCCGACGTCCCGGCGGAGGCTGCGGGAACCACCGTGGCCGACTTCACACTCCTCCTCGATGCGAATCAGTACCGGCCGTGACCCGACAGCTCGACTCGCTGGAGCATCGCCGAACCGTGTTCTCCATTGCCGCCGCAGCGGCCGTGCTCATAGGCGCGCTCGCGGGTGTCCCCGCCGCCGCGACCGCTCGGGCTGCCGTCGCGCCGGCCGTGGCGGAGGTCTATGTCCTCACGGCGCAGGCCGACAGCGTCGTGAGGAGCTCGCACGCGCTCTTCGATGGCACGATCCTCGTGCCGCGGGCGACCGCGCATGATCGGTTCGCCGTGCAGAACGGCTCAGGAGGAATCGCTTACCTCCGTGTCGCGCTGACCTCGGTCGACGTACCCGACGGCGACCTACGCCGCGCCCTGACTCTCGGCGTCTCGACGACACGGGTCACCGGCCCGGTCGTACCGCTCGACTCGGCCGGATCGTGCGTGACGTTGCTCGCCGGGCAGTCGCTGACACCCGGGGCGACCGTCGACGTCGACGCGGCGCTCGCGCTCGGCGACTTGGCCGGGACTTCGGGGCAGGCCCAACCGATCGGCTTCTCGCTCCTGCTGGTCCTCGACGCCGATCCGGCCGGCGCCGGCTGCGACAGCGGAGGGGCCGGCGGAGGAGGAGGCGGAGGAGGCTCCACGCCACCCGTCGCGATCGAGCGCCCGCACGCAGCGCCGCTCGCGGGGACCGGGTCCGACATCCTGGCGCCCCTCTGGAGCGCGGCGGCTCTCGGAGGCGCAGGGGCAGTCGCGGTCCTCGTCTCCCGCGTGCCTGTCGCGAAGCGCCGGGACGCCCGCCACGACTCGAAAGACGAGGGATGAAAATGGCCATCGCGAAGATGGGACATGGACGCCACTCGACCGGTCCACGGGCCCCGGGCACGGTCCTGGCGATCGCTCGCGCAGCCGGAACGGCGATCATCGCCGGCTTGCTCATCCTCGTCTGCGGGCTGCTGGTGGTGACGGTGGCCGTCCCCATCGCGACGGGCTCGGACACCTACACCGTGCTGACCCGGTCCATGGAGCCCGGTCTGCCGCCCGGCACTCTCCTCGTCGTACGGCCCGCGGCGGCCGACAGCCTCCATGTCGGCGACGTCGTGACCTTTCAGCTGAAGTCGGGAAAGCCTGATGTCGTCACCCATCGCATCGTCCGAGTCGAGGCGAGTTCCGACGGGACGAGGCGCTACATCACCCGAGGGGACGCCAATGCGATCGCCGACGCCTCTCCGGTTCGCGCCGAGCAGGTGCGGGGTCGCGTCTGGTACGCCGTTCCGACCGTCGGGTGGCTGGCCATCGTGAAGAACAGCACATCCTTGCAGCCGTGGCTCGTCGGGATCGGCGCGCTTCTCATCCTCTACTCCCTCGTCTCGATGGTCTCGTGGGTGCGCAAAGGCCGACGACGAGGTGACGGGCCCGTCACCCACCGCGAGACGTACATCTCGCTTTAAGGACGCATCTCGCTCAAGGACGCAGGCGAGCCAGCGGCGCCAGGGCGGCGATCACGTCTTCGAGGACGTGAGGCGCGAGGTCCACGAGGTGCCGGTCGGCGACCTCCCGGATGCGGTGCGCGCGGAGCGTGAGGATCTGTCCTGCCATCGCCTCGAGGGCGGGCGGAAGCGCTCCTCCGTCCACCAGGAACGACGTGGGAACGCCGAAGACCCCGGCCAGCCCGGCGAAGACTTCGCCGGCGGGGAGGTCGCCGCTGCCGCCGCCGACCAGCTGCGACCACTCGGACGGACGCAGAGTCAGGTCGCGCCGATGCAGAGCTCCGATCAGTTCCGCGTACGAGAACGGCTCTCCGCTGACCACCTCGGCGAAGTCCTGAAGCAGCTGGATCCGACGGGCGAGGGCCCCTCTCGAGAGGTCGCCGTGGGCGGTGTGCTCTGTCATCGAGCCTCCTCGGTGCCGGTGCGCCATCAGCCTCCACGGTCGCACGGGAACGGCGGTGGACGGGGTTGTCCACCCATGCGCAGCGTCGACTTTCACCCGGTCATTCGTCTACGGTCAAGGGTTTCCGGTCAGTGGGCCAGCGGGTGAACGCACAGGTGAGGATAAGGAACTCCAGGTATGAGCTCTACAATGTTACCTACAGACGTTGGGTGATTCAGAGGATGAAGACCCCCATATGCGGGGGCAACAGACCACGGTGATGGTCTTCCGCTGAGCGGTATCGCTCGCAATCGGCCTGCGATCATCGCACATGCGCTCCTGGGCGCGCCCGACCGATTGGGGTCCGGGGATCGGAGACCGGGGCCGAGCACGAGGGGGAGACAAGGGATGAGTCAGATGAGGGTCGCGCCACGACAGGTGCGCGTTACGTTTCGCGCGGTAGCCGGATCGTACGCAGTGACACCCAGCCGAAGGAGTCCAGCATGACCACCACGCACCCGCGCGAGACACGACTGCCGGATGAGATCGGGGATCCGGCACGGCTTCCCCGTCTCTCGCGGTACACGATCGAGCGGCCCGCGCTCTTCGAGCGCCTCGACCGTGCACTCCGCGAACAAGCGACCATCGTCCGGGCGCCGGCGGGCTACGGCAAGACGTCACTGGTCCGCAAATGGCTCGAGCGGGCGGAGGGTGCCGACCGTCCCTCAGCGACCTGGATCGACCTCGATCTCATCAGCGGAGGCATCGACGGGTTCTGGGACACCACCCGCAGAACGCTCGATCCTCGCGATGAGTCCGCGCTCTGGGCCACCGATCCGCTCGCGGCGGTGCAGGAGGTCCTCGGCCGACGTATCGAAACCGTGGTGCTGATTCTCGACGGGTACACGCGCCAGTGGGACGGCCGGCTCTCGGGTGAGCTCGCTCAGCTCCTCCGCCGCACCCCCAACCTGCACCTCATGGTGCTCACGCGCGCGCTGACCTCTTTCGAGGCCCCGGCCCTCGCGGCCGTGCTCGACCTGGTCGTCGTGCAGAACGACGACCTGGCGTTCGATCGCGACGAGCTCGACGAGGTCGTGCAGATTCTGAGCATCGACGTGGAGCCCCGCGTGCTCGATCACGTCTGGAAGCGCAGCCGCGGCTGGCCACTGGCCGCGCGAGCGATGATCCGCATCTTCGACGACCCCCGGGCAGTGCTGCCCGAGCCCGTCGTGACGCGGGCGCTGGACGAGATCTCCGAGACAGTGGTCTCCGAGCTGCTCGCCCACGCGCCGATCGCATCCGGTGAGCCGGACGGCCCCACCGGGCTTCAGCGCGCGGCTGTAGCGCCCTATCTCGAGCAGCACATCGCCGCACGCCTGGAGTCGGACGGAGTGGACGTCGGCGTGCTCGAACTCGCGGAGGCGGCCGGTCTCGGTGTCTGGAACTACGCGCGCGGTCACGGGCGGCTTGTGTACGAGTTGCTCGAGCCCGTGCGTGCAGTGCTCCGCTCCCAGCTCGATGAGAAGTCGCCCGGCGAAGGTGAACGACTCGCCGGTGAGCTGCTCGAAGTGCTCGAGGCCAACGGCGACCCGATCACCGCGCTTCGGCAGGCACTGCAGAGCAACGAGCTGGCGGCGGCCGAGACGATTCTTGCCCGGAATTGGAGTTCGGCCTTCACCCACGACGCAGCCGATTATCTCGAAGAGCTCGGCGTGATCGATATCGCGGCGCTCCGACCGTCGCCGATCCTCCTGACGGTGACCGGATTGTTGCGCGAGTACTCGGGCCGCGACCCGCTCGGCGCCCTCGACTACTACCACGCGGCCGCCGAGCCACAGGTACCGCGCAATCGCCGACTCGATCCTGTGAGGCAGTACTGGGCCGAACTGACCGCAATGATCGCGTTGCGCAAGGTGGGGAGGTTGTCGGAGGCAGATGAGCTGCTGTCCGCTGTGTCCTCTCCCGAGCTGTCCGTGACCGAGCCTCCGCTGGCCTGGCTCGAGGTGGGCCTCACCCAGCTTCGACTGGCTCGTGACGAGGAGGCTGCCGCTGCTTTCGAAAGGGCGGCGATCGGTGCGGCGGACGATCCGGATCTTCACGCGTACGCCACCGGTGCCGCGGCATTGGCGTATGCGCTGCATGGCGAGATCGACAGGGCGCAGACCGTCGCAGCCCGGGTCGACCGCTCAGTGGACGGCGAGGATGCGCTGCGGCGGTCCGCACTCGTTCCCGTCGTCGTCGCATCGCAGCTGATCCGTACGGAGACGGATCAGGACGACGGTGGACGGGTCGAGTCGTTGCCGCTCCTGGGCGCCGGCCTTGGTGAGCTGCACAGCTACGCGGCTTACGCTGCCGCGCTCAGGTCTCTTGCCGAAGGCCGCATCGAGCACGCGCAGCAGATCATCGACGCGGAGCTGCTCAGCAAGTCCCCGTACAAGCCGAGCAACACCGAACGGGCACGCTTCGTCGCGCTCGAGGGCGATCTTCTGATGTCCCAGGGCAACCTCGTGGGCGCCCAGAAGGTCATCAAGGCGTTTCCGGACGGCACCAACGCGCTGCGGCCGGTGTCGGCACGCCTGCTCCTCATGTTCCGTGAATACCGAAGCGCCCAGCTGCTTGCGGAAGCGGTGCTCGGGGAGGGCGGAGGCCCCCGCATCCGGGTGGAGATGCTGCTCGTGCAAGCCGAAGCGCTTCAGCGACTCAAGAGCGCACGCGGCGCGACGATCCGACTCAACGCCCACAGGGTCGCCGAGGTCAACAGCCTCCGCACGCCCTTCGCGCTGACCATCGCGAGACGGGACGCCCCATTGGTCGGATTGGCGGACGGGGGCGAATCCAGGTCGGCGGACACCGTGCTCGGAAGGGTCAAACCGCTCTTTTCGGAGGCGGCGATGGCTGCTCAGCTCACGCAGCGCGAGCGGATCGTGCTCGACCGCCTCCAATCGACGGCGAGTCTCGAGCTCATCGCACGGTCGCTCGTGGTTTCGATCAACACGGTCAAGACCCAGACGCGGAGTATCTACCGCAAGCTCGGGGCGAATTCCCGCGACGAAGCCGTTCGTATCGCCTACGACCTCGGGCTGCTACGGCCCCGGCTTCCGCTCGGACGCAATCGCTACGAGGGTGACGACCGGATCGCCTGATCCAGTCGGGATGGAGTAGTCGGATGTTCGGGAACCTCTTCAGCGGATGGCACATCATCATCATCGTCGCCCTGGTGGTGTTGTTGTTCGGCGCCACCAAGCTCCCCGCTCTGGCGAAGAGCCTTGGCGAATCGGTCCGGATCCTGCGCAAGGAGACGAGGTCGGAGGATGCGTCCGGCGACGCCGACAGTCGCGACACCGACAGTCGCGACACCGACAGTCGCGGCGAGGCCGTCGCGGAGGCGGAGCCGACGGAGCCGAAGGACGCGGAACCGGAGCCGCCGACGCCGGACGTCCCTCCTCAGCGGGACTGACGCGCGGGCGCCGCGCTGACGATCTGGATCAGGGCGGCACGCAGCGCGACGGGGTCATCGACCGCGGGGAACACCTCGTCCTCCAGCCCGCGCACCGCCTCGAAGGCGGAGCGCCCGCTCGGCGTGATCGCCACGATGTTGCGCCGGCGGTCGTCGGGGTCGGGTTCGCGTGTCACGAGCCCTTGGCGTTCCAGTCGGTCGACCGTGCGCGACATGGTCTGCGCCTCCACCTGGGCGATTCGGGCGAGGTCGGTCTGCGAGCGGAAGCCGAGCTCGACGAAGTGCAGCACGATCAGCCCCGCGTGGGTGAGCCCCCGGGACTCAAGAGCCTCGGACCAGGCGCGCTCCACGACGCGGGAGGCGGCGCCGAGCAGGCGACCGAGAGGCCAGCTGCCCGGCCCGGCCTCGTCGAATGCGGCGTCATCAGGCTCGTGCTCGGCGGGCTGACGCCCACCGGCTGCATCCGACGCCTCCTGCGCCACGGGCGTGCCTCAGTCGGTCCCGGCGTCGAAAGCCGCGCCCTCGGAGGACGCGTCGATCTCGCGGGAGAGCGCGTCGTCTGCAGCGCTGACGTCGAGCTCGAGGATGGAGCGGGCGCTGCCCTCCTGCAACTCGCCGACGAGTTCGCCGGTCGGGCCTCCGATCAGGCCGGCGGCCGCGTACTGCTCGAGGCGCGCGCGCGAGTCGGCGATGTCGAGGTTGCGCATCGTCAACTGGCCGATGCGGTCGGAGGGCCCGAACGCGGCGTTGCCGACGCGCTCCATCGAGAGCTTGTCGGGGTGGTAGCTGAGCGCCGGACCCGTCGTGTCGAGGATCGTGTAGTCGTCGCCGCGGCGCAGCCGCAGCGTGACCTCGCCCGTGATCGCCGAGCCGACCCAGCGCTGCAGCGACTCGCGCAGCATGAGCGACTGCGGATCGAGCCAGCGGCCCTCGTACATGAGACGGCCGAGGCGGCGGCCCTCGTTGTGGTAGTTGGCGACGGTGTCCTCGTTGTGGATCGCGTTGAGGAGCCGCTCGTACGCGATGTGCAGCAACGCCATGCCCGGGGCCTCGTAGATGCCGCGGCTCTTCGCCTCGATGATGCGGTTCTCGATCTGGTCGGACGCGCCGAGGCCGTGCCGGCCTCCGATCGCGTTGGCCTCCAGGACGAGCGCGACCGGGTCGGAGAACTCGGCGCCGTTGAGGGCGACGGGCCGCCCGGCCTCGAACCGCACGGATACGGTCTCGGGTGCGACCTCCACGTCTTCGCGCCAGGCCGCGACACCCATGATCGGGTCGACGATGTCGAGGCCGGCGTCGAGCTCCTCGAGTCGCTTGGCCTCGTGGGTTGCGCCCCAGATGTTGGCGTCGGTCGAGTAGGCCTTCTCGCTGGGGTCGCGGTAGGGGAAGCCGCGCGCGACGAGCCACTCGCTCATCTCGGTGCGTCCACCGAGCTCCTCGACGAAGGCGGTGTCGAGCCACGGCTTGTAGATGCGCAGGCGCGGGTTCGCGACCAGCCCGTAGCGGTAGAACCGCTCGATGTCGTTGCCCTTGTAGGTGGAGCCGTCGCCCCAGATCTCGACGCCGTCGTCCATCATGGCGCGCACCAGCATGACGCCGGTGACGGCGCGGCCGAGGGGCGTGGTGTTGAAGTACGTCTTGCCGCCGGAACGGATGTGGAAGGCGCCGCACTGCAGCGCGATCAGCCCCTCCTCGACCAGTGCCCGCTTGGCGTCGACGAGTCTGGCGATCTCGGCGCCGTACTCCTTGGCGCGGCCCGGGACCTCGTCGATGTTCGGCTCGTCGTACTGGCCGATGTCGGCCGTGTACGTGCAGGGCACGGCGCCCTTCTCGCGCATCCAGGCGACCGCGCAGGAGGTGTCGAGACCTCCCGAGAACGCGATGCCGACTCGCTCACCGACCGGAAGACTGCTCAAGACTTTGGACACGGCTTTTAGCTTAGTGCGGGTGTGCGGCGCCTGCTTTCGGGGTGGAGCGCGGCCGGTGGCCGCTCAGTGGGCCGATCCCAGGCCCGGATGCACGCCGGGCCGGTAGCCGGCGGAGGCGACGAGCCGCGTGAGGGTCGCGAGCAGCGCCTGGCGCTCCTCCGCGCTGAGCGCGCCGAGCAGGGCCTCCTCCTGTTCGTCGGCGAGACGGTCGCCGGCGGCGAGCACTTCCCTCGCCGAGGGCGTGAGGTGGATGGCGTAGGCGCGGCGGTCGTCGGGGTGCCGACGGCGCTCGACGAGACCCCGCGCCTCCAGGTCGTCGATCAGGCCGACCATCGAGTTGCGGTGCAGGCCGAGCGCCGTGGCGAGCTCCTGCTGGGTGCGGCCCTCCTGCCGGGCGAGGTGGGCGAGGACTCCGAAGCGGTTCGGTGTGATCCCGAGCGGGGCGAGCGCCGCGGTGAAGCGCTGCGCGCTCTGGAGGCCGAGCTGGGAGAGGAGGAAGCTGGCGCGCGTCTCGAGGGCAGGGACGGGGAGCTGGTCATCCGGGACGGGCATCCCGACATCGTACCAATCAGTGATTGCACATCACTGTGATTATCACTTACCATGCCGATATGAAGCTCACAATCTTCGGCGCCAGCGGTCGTACCGGCGCACAGCTGGTCCAACAGGCGCTCGACCGCGGGGACGAGGTCACCGCCGTGTTGCGGAGGCCCGCCTCCCTCGACCCGCGCGTCGCCGTGCGGGTCGTCCCCGACTTCTCCGACACCGCCGCCCTGCGGGCCGCGATCGGCGATGCCGACGCCGTGCTGTCCGCGATCGGGCCGCGTTCGCGCGCGGACGCACCCGTCGCAGCACCCGCCACGCGCAGGATTCTGGCGGCGGCGCCGGCCCGCCTCGTCGTCATCAGCGCGGCGCCCGTCGGGCCGCCCGCCGCGGACGACAGCTTCATCAGCCGTCGCGTCGCCCTCCCGCTCGTGGGCCGGGTCCTGCGACCGGTCTACGACGACCTGCGCGAGATGGAGGCGGAACTCGCCGCCTCCGACACGGTCTGGACGGCCTTCCGGCCTCCGCTGCTCACCAACGGCAAGGCCACCGGGCGCTACCAGACCCGTGTGGGCGGGAGCGTGCCGCGCAGCTTCAGCGTCTCGCGCGCGGACCTCGCCGCTGCGATGATCGCCAGCCTGGGGCGCCCGGAGACCGAGCGGCAGGCGGTGGGCATCGCAGCGTGAGCTGACGTGCTAACCGCGCCCGTCGGCCTCCATCGCCGGGCACTCACCGCCGGGCGTCGTCGCGAGCTCGAAGTGCCAGTTCTCGTTCGCGTAGGTCTGGCAGATTCCCCACTCCGACCCGAAGCGGCTGAGGAAGTCCATCGCGTCGGCAGTGCCGATGTCGACGGCCTCGCCCGACACGTGGGAGGAGTCCGCACCGCGCTTGACCCAGCGCTCGGCCTCCTGCTCGCTGCCGTACTTCTGCACCGCACGGGCGAACAGGTACTCCTGATAGCGCAGTGAGCGCCAGCCATCGACGACCGTGATCTCGGTGCCCCGTTCGTCGACCGCGGCCCGGTCGGCCGCGCGCAGAGCCTCCAGAAGCTTCGGGTCGAGCCGCTGGATGGCGGGCAGGTCGCTGTCGAGCGTGAGCGAGTCGCCATCGGCGATGTAACCGTCGTCGTCGGTCAGCTGCGATGCGTCGGTCGGCACGGGTGCGATGCCGACGGCGGTCGTCGCGGCGGTGCAGCCGGTGAGAGCGACGAGAGCGGAGAGTGCGAGAGCGGCCGGGAGGAGGCCGCGACGTGCGGGGGCGGTGCGAGGGGAGGGCATGCTTCCAGCGTCGCAGCGGCGCGCGCCGCCGTCGTCGCCCCCGCGACGTAACCGCATCCGTCGCGAGAGGTACCTGGCCCTCGCGGGATTTGCGGCAAATGGTGCGTCTCGACGCTTCTAACGCGACATTTGCCGCAAATCTCGGGATCTGCCGCTTCTACGGGAGGCGCGGGGTGCGCGGGGGCTCGGTGCGGCGCCGGCCCGTCGCCTCGAACGCGGCCGCCAGGGCCAGGAGCGCGGCGTCGTCATACGCGCGGCCGGCGAACGTCAGCCCGACAGGCATCCCGATATCAGCCATGGTGCCCATCGGCACGGTGACGGTCGGGATGCCCAGGTGCCGGGGCACCAGGTTGCCGTTCGACACCCACACGCCGTTGCGCCAGCCCAGATCGGCGGAGGCCGGGTTCACATCCATATCGGCCGGCCCCACGTCGGCGGCGGCGGGGAAGACGACCGCGTCGACGCCGAGGCCGTCCATCCACTCCTCCAGGTCGACCCGCCGGGTCTCCTCGAGACCGCGGAGGCCGTCGGCGAGCCCGGGGATGGACTCCGGCGTCGTGCCGGGGTGCTCGCGCACCCAGCCCGGATACTCGGCGATGTCGTCGTCGAACCCGTCGTAGCGGTCGGGGAGGGCGCCCTTCGGAGCCGGGAAGATGCGCGCACCTTCGACGTCGGCGAGCGTGTTCAGCGTTGGATCGCCGTTCGCGGCCAGGAAGTCGTCCCACGCCCAGGCCGACAGGTCGACGATCTCGCGGTGCAGGTAGGCACGCGAGACGAGGCCGCGCGTTGCGATCGTCGGCGCGCCGGGGCGGTCGCCCTCGTAGTTGGAGACGACGGGGAAGTCGGTCTCGACGACCTCCGCCCCGGCGGCCTCCAGGTCGCGGCGGGCGCCCTCCCACAATGCGATGACGGAGGGACGGGTCTCGATGCGACGCCCGGTCGGGCCGCCGATGCCGCCGCTCTCGGCCGTGCCGGCCTCCTCGTCGCGGTTGATGTACATGCGCGGGACCGCGACGCGTCTGCCCGCGAGGCTGCTCCCTGCTCCACCCGCCAGCGCCGGGTACGACGTCGGCCGCAGCTGCGACGCGGGCGGGATCTCCACCCACGGCTGCGCGCGCCAGAAGTCGCCGCGCGTCTCGGCGTCGTCAGCGACGATGACGTCGAGCACCTCCAGGAGGTCGGCCATGGTGCGCGTGTGCGGAACGACCACGTCCATGGTCGGCACCAGCGGCCAGTTGCCGCGCACCGAGATCACGCCGCGCGACGGGGTGTAGGCGCACAGGGCGTTGTTGGAGGCCGGGGCGCGGCCGGACGACCAGGTCTCCTCTCCGAGCCCGAACGCCGCGAAGCTCGCCGCGGTCGCGGTGCCGGACCCGTTGGACGATCCCGAACCGAACGCGGCCGTCAGGTAGTCGCCGTTGTAGGGGCTCTCCGCACGGCCGTAGACGCCGCGCTGCATGCCGCCGTTGGCCATCGGCGGCATGTTGGTGAGCCCGAGCAGGATCGCGCCGCCCGCGCGGAGCCGCTCGATCGTGAAGGCGTCGCGCTGCGCCACGAGGTGTTCGAACGCGGGGGAGCCGGCTGCGGCGGTGAGGCCGCGCGCCAGATAGCTGTCCTTGGCGGTGTACGGGATGCCGTCGAGCGGGCCGAGCGTCTCGCCGCGGGCGCGGCGCTCGTCGGAGGCCGCAGCCTCCGCCCGGGCCTCCGGGTTGCGGACGACCACGGCGTTCAGCGCGGGCCCGGCGGTGTCGTACGCGTCGATGCGCGCGAGGTAGGCGTCGACCAGCTCGGCGCTGGTCGTCTCGCCCGCCTCCAGCGCTCGCCGCAGCTCGGCGATGCCGGCCTCGACGACGTCGAAGCGCTGCGCGCCCGGGCCGGTCATCGGGCGACCGCCGGCTGCTGCTGCGTAATGCAGTGGATGCCGCCGCCGCGCGCGAAGATCGGGCGCGAGTCCACCATGCTCACCCGGCGGCCGGGGTAGGCGGCCTCCAGGATCTCGGTCGCCTCGGCGTCGGCCTGCTGCTCGCCGAAGCCGCACGCGATCACGCCGTCGTTGACCACGAGGTGGTTCACGTAGCTCCAGTCGACGAAGCCCTCCTCGTCGCGGATCGTCGCGGGCGCCGGGAGGTCGATGATGTCCCACGAGCGGCCGGCGGCGTCAGTGGTTCCGGAGAGGAACGCCCGCAGCTCGCGTGAGACCTCGAAATCGGGGTGCTCGGGGTCGCGCTGCGTGTGCAGCAGCAGCCGCCCGGGCGAGGGGATGGTGGCAACGATGTCGACGTGTCCGTTCGTGCCGAAGTCGTCGTAGTCGCGCGTGAGTCCGCGCGGGAGCCAGACGGCGTGCGTCGTGCCGATGGTGCGGGCGAGCTCGGCCTCCACGCGCGCCTTGTCGGCGTACTTGTTGCGGCGCGGGTCGAGCTGGACCGTCTCGGTGAGCAGCACCGTGCCGTCGCCGTCGACGTGGATGCCGCCCCCCTCGTTCACCAGCACGGAGCTGACCAGCTCGGCGCCGGTGCGCTCGGCGACGAAGCGGGCGATCTCCGCGGACTTGCGCCACTCCGACCAGGCGGGGTCTCCCCAGCCGTTGAAGGTCCAGTCGACCGCGCCGAGCACGCCGGGGCGCTCATCGTCGACCACGAAGGTCGGGCCGAAGTCGCGCATCCAGAACTCGTCGAGCGGCGCCTCCACCTGCTCCACGTGGGAGCCGAGCATGCGCGCGGCTCGTTCGCGCTCGGTGGGGTCGACCACCATGGTGACGGGCTCGAACTCGGCGACCGCGTGGGCGACCGCGGTCCAGGCGGCGTAGGCCTCCTCGGCGGAGGCTGCGTCGTCGCCGAGGGTGATGCCGGCGCGGGGGAAAGCCATCCACGTGCGCTCGTGCTGTGCGGTCTCGGCGGGCATACGCCAGGTCATCATGAACCTCCGGGCTCTATTGATCGGATGATCAATAGATACCTATACTGGACCCACGATGTCAAGAGCAGCCCGCAAACCGCCCGCCGAGCGCCGCGCCGAACTGGCCGCCGCCGCCCGCGCGCTCGCCCTCGACGAGGGCCTCGCAGCCGTGACGCTGCGCGCGGTCGCAGCGCGTGCCGGAGTGACCCCGGCACTGGTCGCGCACTACCACGAGACGATGGACGGCCTTGTGGCCGAGACGTTCGTCAGCGTGGTGGCGGCGGAGATCGACGAGGTGCGAGCCCTGCTCGCCGCCGAGGCGGATCCCGTCTCCCGGCTCGCGGCGCTCGTGCGCACCCTCCTCGACGGGTCGCGCGACGACGTGACCGTGATCTGGGTGGAGGCGTTCGCGCTGGGGCGGCGCAACGCGGCACTGGGCGCGGTGGTCCGCGCGCAGATGGACGCCTGGAGCGAGGTGATCGAGGGCGTGATCGACGGCGGGGTGGCCTCGGGCGACTTCCGCGCGGACGATCCACGCGCCGTCGGCTGGCAGCTGCTCGGTATGATCGACGGCCTCAACGCCCAGGCCTTGGTGCGCTGGGGAGGGGTGGCCGAGCGCGGATCGCTGCTCGCGCACGCGCTCGAGGGGATGCTGGGACTCGAGCGCGGTGCGCTCACGCCCGCGTGACGCCTCCTCGAGGCGTGAAGGGCACGTTGTCGTCACTTTTCGCACTCAGAAGTGACAACAAGGTGCCCCTTCGGCAGCCTCAGGCGGCGCCCACCCACGCGGTGAGTTCCGCCAGGAACTCCTCGGGGCGCTCGATGTGCGGGGAGTGGCCGCAGTCGTCGAAGACAACCTCGCGGGTGTCGCCGCCGGCTGCGGCGTAGCGTTCCAGTACGGCGCGGATCTGCACGAGCATCGGCTGCGGGGGAGCGACCTCCTCGCCCGGCCAGCCCGGGATGATGCCGGCGGCGCCGAGGCCGTTGAGGTCGAAGAAGGACGCGTCGTTGACGATGGCGTCGACTGCGCCGTGGATCCAGAGGATGGGCGGCTTGGCCGCGGCGTCCACGATCCCGGTCGTATCGAAGTACGTGGGGGCCATCGTGTTGAGCACGCCGCGCGTCCCGGGTGCGAATCCCGGCCACTCGTCGGTCGCGGTCGCGTCGCCCGGATAGTTGTCGTCGCCGGTGGCGGTGGACAGCATCGACTCCACCCAGATGTCCTCGTACTCGGTCGTGAAGCCGGGCGCGACGTACGCCCATCGGTAGACGGCGCGCGGCGAGGTGGGCGACTCCTCTCCCGTGTCGCCGGCGGCGAGCCGCTCCACGAAGTCGGGGTTGGCCCCGCCTCCACCGGTGCCAGAGGCGTCGGCGTTGAGGAGGCTGCCGTCGGTAGCAGTGCCCCCGAAGCCGTACGGCGACACCGTGGAGACCAGCGTGAGGCTGCGCACCAGGTCAGGGCGGTCGAGCAGCAGCTGCATCACGACGCCGCCGCCCATGCTCCAGCCGACCAGATGCACGGCACCCGTGCCCAGTTCGTCGAGCACGGCGGCGACGTCGTCCGAGAAGTCGGCGACGCCGCGGGTGGCGTCGACCGGCAGCGTCTCGCTGTCACCGAAGCCACGCAGATCGACGGCGAGGGCCCGGGTGCCCTCCGGGAGCGCCAGCATCAGCGGCTGCCAGAACAGCGACGACGACACGTTGCCGTGCACGAACACGACGGTCGCTCCGGCATCGTCGGGGTCGGCGGCGCGCTTCAGCACGTTCGCGGTGTAGCGGGAGGTCGGGATGCTGCGGGCGACGATGCCCGGGAGCAGGGTTCCGGTCACTGCGGTCTCCTTCGGGTGGTGTGGTGGGCTGCCGGCAGGTGCGGCGTGAGCTGGCGGGCGCCGGCCTCGGTCATCACGATCGTGTAGTGGTTCACATCGTTTGCCTCGAAGGCCTCGAACCAGGGGAGTCTCCTCCGCCACTCGGCAGCGGCCTCCGGAGGGTACAGCGGGTCGGCGTCGAGGAGGCCGCGCGGCGCGCGGACGAACGCGATCGGGAGGGTCAGGCCGGCCAGAGCCTCCTCGTACCCGTCCCTGCCGTCGAGCTCCTGCGCGTTGACCAGCACCGCCTCGGTCACGCTCGACCGCAGCTCGGGAGGCTCGCCCACGAGGTCGTAGAGCGCGTACGCCTCGACGGCGTCGTTCCACCAGGGGCCGAGCGCGGGATGGCGGTGCCAGAAGGCCAGGTACTCCTCGGTGCTCGCGAACGTCATCCGGAGGCGGTCGCGCGCCGGGCCGAGGTCGGCGGGACCGTGGACGGGGAGGCCTCCGTCGATCAGCACGAGCCGCTCGACGCGGTCGGGGTGGTGGGCGGCCAGCAGCACGGTGACGAACGCACCCATCGAGTGCCCCGCGATGATGGCCCGCTCGACCTCCAGGGCGTCGAGCATCCGCACGACATCGTCGACGTAGTCGGTGAGCCGGTAGGGGCCGGGGAGCGTGCCGCTGCGCCCGCGCCCGCGCAGGTCGGGCGCGATGAAGCGGACGTCGGGCAGCTCGTCGGCCACGACCGCCCACGAGAGGTGGTTGGCGGTGATGCCGTGGATGCCGATGACGGGCATCCCGCCTGCCTCTGCGTGCCACTGGCCGCCCGCGAGGTCGCCGCCCGCGACCGGCACGGTGAAAGCGGCGGCGCCGGCGGCCGTCACCGTGCGCTCCAGCCGCCGTCGATGGTGTAGCTCGCGCCGGTGACCATGCGTGATTCGGCGCCTGCCAGCCAGAGCGCCAGCCCCGCGACCTCGTCCGGCTCGACCAGACTCTTGATCGCGGGCTCTGTGAGCATGATCTTCTCGATCACCTCATCCTCCGGGATGCCATGCAGCCGCGCCTGGTCGGCGATCTGCTTCTCGACCAGTGGCGTGCGCACGTAGCTCGGCTCGATGCAGTTGGAGGTGACGCCGTGCGCGGCGCCCTCGAGCGCGGTGACCTTCGACAGGCCCTCCAGCCCGTGCTTGGCCGCGACGTACGCCGACTTGAACTCGGAGGCGCGCAGCCCGTGCACGCTCGAGACGTTGATGATGCGGCCGAAGCCGCGCTCGTACATCCCCGGCAGCGCCGCGCGGATGAGGAGGAACGGCGCTTCGAGCATGATCCGCAGGAGGAGCGCGAAGCTCTCCGGCTCGAACTCGGGGATCGGGCGCACATGCTGGAGGCCGGCGTTGTTGACGAGGATGTCGGTGTCGAGCCGGAGGTCGCCGAGCGCCGCGGTCTGCGAGAGGTCGACCTCCCACGCCTCGCCGCCCAGACGGTGGGCGACCGCGCGGGCGGCCTCCCCGTTCAGATCGGCGATCGTGACGTGCGCGCCCGCGGCGGCGAAGGCCTCGGCGCACGCGAGCCCGATGCCGCTGGCTCCGCCTGTGATGAGGGCTCTGCGCCCCGAGAGGTCCGCCATCGCACGCTTCCTTCCCGGGCGCTCCCGCCCACACCCGCACCCTACCCGCGGGCCGCGGCCCGGCGGAAGGAGCAGCTGCCGAAGGGCACGTCGTTGTCGCTTTCGCGCGCCGGAAGTGACAACGACGTGCCCCTCGACAGACCCGCGGCGTGCCTCAGCCGGCCGTGGACGCGGTGACGTCGGTGCCGTCGGAGAGGATCGGGGAGATCATCCCGAAGACATTGCCGTCCGGGTCCTTCAGGTAGGCGACGCGGCCGATCGACGGCATGTCGTCGGGCGGCAGCGCCTCGCTGCCGCCGAGTTCGAGGCCGCGCCTGTAGAGGTCGTCGACGTCGCCGTCGATGCCGACCACGATGTTCGCTCCGGAGATCGGGGCGTCCGCAGCGGGAGGCGGCCCCATCCGCTGCGTCAGGCCTCCGTTGATGCCGGTGCCGGGGGCGCCCATCGAGATGGCGCCCTCTCCGGTGTCGATCGCCCAGTACGGGGCGTCACCGAACCGGGTGAAGGTCCAGCCGAGCAGCTGCGAGTAGAAGTCCATCGAGCGCTCCGGCTCGGTGGCGTGGATTTCGAAATGCACTACAAGATTCGACATGGGAGCCCCCTCGGCGCCGAGCCTACTTCCGATCGAGGGGCGCGCAAAACGCCCCTAAAACCGAGTTTTAGGGGCGTCTACGTGCCCTTCAGCGGGCGGAGAAGGCGCGGGGCGTCGCGCAGAGCGTCAGGCCAGCGGCGCGGCGACGGGGGCGGCCGCCGCGACCGAGACCTCCACCAGGCGGCCGTCGGCCGGCGTGACCGCGTGCGTCGGGCCGGTCAGCTCGATCGCTGCCGCCGTCTCGCGCTCGGCGCACGACGGTCCGACCCACAGCTCCACGTCGCCCGGTTCCACGATGCGCTCGCCGTCACGGCCGGTGAACGCCAGCCGCGCGGTCGGCACCCGGAAGGCGACCACGGCCTCCTCGCCGGGCTCCAGCGTGACGCGGGCGTAGCCGAGCAGCTGGGCGACCGGACGCGTCACGCTCGCGAACACGTCCCGCGCGTACAGCTGCACGAGGTCGGTGCCCGCACGCTCGCCGGTGTTGCGGACCGTCACGCGCGCCTCGAACGCGGCGCCGGCTGCGACGGTCGCGTCGGCCTCCAGCCCGGTGCGCTCGAACGTCGTGTAGCTCAGACCGTGCCCGAACGGGAGGACGGGCGTGCTGTCGGCACTCGTCACGTCCGACGGGCCGCCGAGCAGCGGGTGGAGGTACGAGAACGGCTGCGCGCCGGCCGACCGCGGCAGCGAGACCGGGAGGTGGCCCGACGGCGCGACGCGGCCGGAGAGCACCGCGGCGATCGCGCGGCCACCCTCTTCGCCGGGGAAGAAGGCCTGCAGCACCGCGGCGGGGGCGTCCGGCTCCTCCACGGCCCAGTCGATCGCGTAGGGGCGGCCCGAGAGCAGGATCACGACCGTCGGCGTTCCGGTGCGGACGACCGCCTCTACCAGCTCCCGCTGCACGCCGGGCAGCTCCAGGCTCTCGACGTCGTTGCCCTCGCCGACCGTGCCGCGGCCGAAGAGGCCGGCCCGGTCGCCCACGACGACGACCGCGACGTCGGCGTCGGCCGCTGCGCTCACCGCGGTGACGATGCCGGAGCGGTCGTCGCCCTCCACGTCGCAGCCGCGGGCGTGCACCAGCTCTGCGGCAGGGAACTCCTCGTGCAGCGCCTCCAGCACCGAGGGCAGCTCGAAGCCGAGCGGCACCTCGGGGTGGTGCGCGAGCACGTGGTTGGCGAACGAGTAGCAGCCCATCAGAGCCTCGGCGGCGTCGGCGTTCGGCCCGACGACCGCGATCCGGGCGGCGGCGCGGTCGCCCTCGAGCGGCAGCGTGCCGTCGTTCGTGAGCAGCACGAGCGACTCCTCGGCGAGCCGCAGGGCGAGCTCGCGGTGAACGGGCGAGTCGAGTTCGACCGAGGTGGGAGGTGTGTCGAACGTCTCGTCGAGGAGGCCCAGCTCCTCCTTCTGCGCGAGCAGCCGCAGCACGGCCCGGTCGACCAGCGCCTCGTCGGCGAGACCGGCGCGGATGCGCTCGGCCAGCGGGGCGAGGAAGGCGTCGCCAGTGGGCAGCTCGACGTCGATGCCCGCCGTCAGCGCCAGCTCGGCCGCCTCGCCGCGGTCGGCCGCGATGCGATGCATGGTGTGCAGGAAGGCCACGGAGAAGTAGTCGGCGACGACCGTCCCGTCGAAGCCCCACTCGTCGCGGAGCACGCCGGTGAGGTACTCGGGATTCGCGGCGACGGGCACGCCGTCGATCTCGGCGTAGGAGTTCATCACCGAGCGCACGCCGCCGTCGCGGATCGCCATCTCGAACGGAGGCAGCAGCACGTCGCGCACCTCCCGCACGCCGGCGTGCACCGGCGCGTGGTTGCGGCCGGCCTGCGACGCCGAGTAGCCGACGAAGTGCTTGAGGGTCGCGTGCACGCCGGACGACTGCAGGCCGCGCACGTACGCGGTGCCGATCGTCCCGACCACATACGGATCCTCGGCGATGCATTCGTCGACGCGGCCCCAGCGGGGGTCGCGGATGACGTCGAGCACCGGTGCGAGGCCCTGGTGGATGCCGAGCTCGCGCATCGACGCGCCGATCGCGGCGCCCACCTCCTGCACCAGAGCGGGGTCGAACGCGGCGCCCCACGCGAGCGGCGTCGGGAAGGTCGCGGCCTTCCACGCGGCCAGACCGGTCAGGCACTCCTCGTGCACGAGCGCGGGGATGCCGAGCCGGGTCTCCTCGCGCAGGCGACGCTGCTCCGACCACAGCCAGCTCGCGCGCTCCACCGGGTCGACCGGACGGGTGCCGTAGACACGGGTGAGGTGCCCGATGCCCTGCTTCGTCGCGTCGTCGTAGCTCTGACCGGTGGTCATCTCGCCGTCGAGCGGCGCGACGTTGTCGTCGCCCTTGTCGACCCAGTAGCCGACGATCTGTGCGAGCTTCTCGTCGAGCGTCATCTCGCTCAGCAGGCGGCGGACCCGATCGGAGGCGGCCGGGAGGTTGTCAGTAGTCATAGGTCTTTCCTGCGTACGTGGGGTGTGCGTCGAGCCCGGAGGGGCTCAGCCCTTGACCGCGCCGGTCAGGCCGCCGACGATGCGGCGCTCGAACAGGCTGAAGAAGATCAGGGCGGGAATCATCGAGAGGGACGTGAAGGCGAGCACCTTCGACGTGTCCGTCGCGTACTGCGACGAGAACGCCTGCACGCCCAGCGGGAGGGTGAAGCTGGCTTGGTCGTTCAGGATGAACAGCGGGAGCAGGTAGCTGTTCCAGCTGGCGATGAACGCCAGGATGCCGACCGTGATCACGCCGGGTAGCGAGAGCCGCAGCACCATCCGGAAGAAGAAGCCGATGCGGCTGCAGCCGTCGATGAAGGCGGCCTCCTGGATCTCGTCGGGGATCGCCCGCAGGAACGGCACCAGGATGATGATGGTCGTCGGCAGGGCGAACGCGATCTGCGGGATGATGACGCCGGCGAGCGAGTTCATCAGGCCGAGGTTGCGCACCACGATGTACAGCGGTGTGATGGCCACCGTGATCGGGAACATCAGGCCGGCGGCGAACAGCGCGTAGAGGAAGCCGCTGCCGCGGAAGGTGTATCGGGCGAGCACGTAGCTGGCCATCAACCCCAGCGCGACGGCACCGATGGTGGTGACGAGCGCCGTGATCGTCGAGTTGAGCACCTGGCCCCAGAAGACGCCGCCGGTGAGCACGTCGAGGTAGTTCGCCGGGTTCCACGGGTTCGGGAAGCCGGCCGGGTCGACCGTGATCTGCGAGTTGGTGCGGAAGCCTCCGATGATGATGTACGCGATCGGCACGATCATCAGGGCGATCACGATCAGCGCGATGAAGTAGACGGCGGGGGATCCCCAGGGGAGGCTCTTCCGCTCGGCGCGGCGCGCAGCGCGGGACCGGGTGGTGGAGGGAGCGGTGAGGGTGGTCATCACGCTGTCCTTTCTTTCGCGGCACCAGTGTCTTTGGAGGAGTCAGCGCGGCGGCCCTTGCGGTCGCTGTTCTTCGCGGTCGGCCCTGTCTTCTTCGTCGTGAGGGCGCCCGCAGTGTCGCGGCGGAGCACGAAGCGCTGGTAGATGAGCGCGACGACCAGGGAGATGAGGAAGATCACGACCGCGACTGCGTTGCCGTAGCCGTAGTTGCCGGCGTTGCGGCCGTTGGCGACCATGTAGGTCGCCATCGTCGAGGTGCCGGCGGTGGAGGCCACGTACTGACCCCAGATGATGTACACGAGGTCGAACAGCTGCAGCGCGCCGATGACGGAGAGGAACGCCCAGATGCGAAGCGTCGGGGCGAGCAGCGGCAGGGTGATCCTGCGCTGGATCTGCCAGTACGACGCGCCGTCGAGGGCGGCGGCCTCGTAGAGTTCCTCGGGGATCCCCTGCAGCCCGGCGAGGAAGAGGATGACGGCGAAGCCGACGTACTTCCAGGTCAGGATGCCCACCAGGGTCCAGATGGCGATGCTCGAGTTGGACAGCCAGTCCTGGGCCATCCAGCCGAGGCCGACGTTGTGCAGGAAGCCGTTGAGCGCGCCGTTGGTGGCGAGCATCAGGCTCCAGCCGGTGCCGACGACGACCTCCGAGATCACGTAGGGCACGAAGATCAGCACGCGGATGATCGACTGACCCTTCATCTTCCTGTTCAGCAGCAGTGCCAGGAGGATGGCGACCGGGCCCTGGATGACGATGGACATCACGACGATGAAGGCGTTGTGCCCGAGGGCCGCCAGGAATGCGGGGTCGGTGAGGATGACGGCGTAGTTCTGGAGTCCGACGAAGTCGGTGGGCGTTCCGTATCCGGCCCAGCGGAAGAAGCCGTAATACGCGGCCATGATGACCGGGAAGATGACGAACGCCAGGAAGACGATGACGGCGGGGCCGGCCAGGAGGAGGATCTCGGCACGGAGGCCCCAGCCCGCGCCGCGGCGGCGGCGCTGCGGCGACGGGAGCGACGCGGCTGCGCCGCTCCCGTCGTGCTGCGCGAGATCCGCCGTCGACAGGTGCTCGGTCGAGGTTGACTCGCGGGTGTTGCTCACAGTGCGGCCTCTCAGCCCTTCTTAGCGGCGTCGTTCGCGGCCTGGATCATGCCCTTGGCGTCGGTCTTGCCGGCGAGCATGTCGACCACGGCGACGTTGAGGGCGTTACCGATGTTTTGGCCGAGCACGGTGTCGAGCCACTGCGAGACGTACGGAGCCTTGTTGTAGGCGGCGAGGACGTCCTTCAGGTAGGGCTCGGTGACCTCCTTCTGCGCGTCGGTGTTGACCGGCGGCGAGTTGAAGGCCTTGTAGTAGTTGATCTGCTGCGGCGTGGTGGCGATGAAGTTGAGGAAGTCCGCGCACTCCTTCGGCGCCTTCACCGAGCACGAGTAGCCGTCGACGCCACCCATGATCGAGCCGGGCTCACCCTTGCCGCCGGACAGCTCCGGGAACGGGTAGAAGCCGAGGTCGGGCAGGGGCTTCTGGTCGGGGGTCAGGGAGGCGATCACGCCCGGGTCCCAGGCTCCCATGAGCTCCATCGCGGCCTTGTGGTTGGCCACCAGACCGGCGGAGGAGCCGGCGCCCTGCTGGGCGGAGGTGGTCAGGAAGCCGTCGTTGAACGGCTTCTTCGCGGCGAAGTCCTGGAGGTCCTGGGCGGCCTTGGTCCAGCAGGAATCGCTGAACGACTTCGAGTCCGCCGTCTTCTCCATCGTGGCGCCGGAGCACTCGCGGAGTGCGAACCAGTAGAACCAGTGCGCGGCGGGCCAGGCGTCCTTGGCGCCGAGGGCGATCGGGGCGACGCCCGTGGCCTTCAGCTTCTGGACGTCGGAGGTGAGGTCGTCGATCGTCGCGGGAGCTTCGGTGATCCCGGCGGCCTTGAAGAGGTCCTGGCTGTAGAACAGTCCGCCCGGGAGGACGGCGAGGGGCATCGCCCACACCTTGTCCTGGTAGGTCTCGGCCTTGAACGAGCCGGAGGAGATGACCTTCTTGGTGTCGGAGGACACCTTGCCGGTGAGGTCCATCAGCTGGCCGGCCTGCACCATGGCGGCCATCTTGCCGCCACCGCGCTGCAGGAAGATGTCGGGCGCGTCGCCGGAGTTGAGCGCCGTCTGCAGCTTGCCGTCGAGGTCCTCGTTCTGGATCGACTGCATCTTGATGGTGACGTTGGGGTTGGCCTTCTCGAAGGCCGCGATCGCGTCCTTCCAGTACTGCTGGCCGGGGCCGGTCGTCGAGTTCTGCCACAGCGACATGGTGACTTTGCTGTTGCTGGAGCTGTCCGAGGTGCCGCTGCAGGCGGTGAGCGCGAGCGAGCCGGCGGCCAGGACAGCTGCTCCGATGAGGAGCTTCTTGGCTTTCATGTGATTCCAACCTGTTCTCTTCGTTGAGCGGCACCCACGTGTTCGTCGATGCCCGGTGACGGGAGTCCGTGTGGGGGTTACCGGGCCTGCGAAGCCTCTCGCCTGCGCCGGTGCACGTTCTCGTCGGGGTCCGGGAGGCTGACCGGACCGTGTCAGTGTCGCAACCCCTCCTGGGAGTGTCAAACGTTTTCGAAATCCTTTTCGAAATCCTTTTCCAACTTGCTATGCTGCACGGTCATGGGACGACGACCAACCATCAACGACGTGGCGGAAGCAGCCGGTGTGTCCGCTGCGACGGTGTCGAAAGCGGTCAACGGCCGCTACGGTGTGGCCTCCCACACGGCCGAGCGCGTCCTCCAGATCGTGGAGGAGCTCGGCTACGAGTCGAGCCTCGTCGCGAGCAGCATGCGCAACCGCCAGACCGGCGTGATCGGCGTGCTGGTCGCCGACTTCGAGCCGTTCAGCGCCGAGGTGCTCAAGGGCGTCGGAGCCGCGCTCGCGGAGTCGCGTTACGACCTCCTGGCCTACAGCGGGTCGCGGCAGCTCACGCCGGAGGGCTGGGAGCGCCGTTCCCTCAGCCGGCTGAGCGGCACCCTGATCGACGGCGTCATCATGGTGACGCCGACGGTCGTCAACGCCAACGCGGACGTTCCGATCGTCGCGGTCGACCCGCACACCGGCCGAGCCGACCTCCCCACGGTGGAGTCGGACAGCTTCGGAGGGGCGCGCAGCGCGGTCGACTTCCTGGTCGGCCTCGGACATCGCCGCATCGGCTTCGTCGCCGGCCGCCCCGACCTCCGGTCGTCGGCCGCGCGCGACGCGGGCTACCGGCGGGCGCTCAGCGAGGCCGGCATCGCCTTCGACCCGGCGATCGTCGGCGTCGGCAACTACGAGCAGGAGAGCGCGCGGGAGGCCGCGCGGCGCCTCCTCGCCGCACCGGAGCGGCCCAGCGCGATCTTCGCCGCCAACGACCTGTCGGCCATCGTCGTCATCGAGGTCGCGCACGAGCTCGGGCTGGAGGTGCCGCGCGACCTCTCGGTGGTCGGCTTCGACGACATCCCGGAGGCCTCCCGGTTCTCGACGCCGCTCACCACCATCCGCCAGCCGATGGGACGCCTGGGCGCCGCCGCGGCCGAGATGGTCGTGGCGCTGATGTCGGGCGAGACGCCCGACCCGACGCACGTGCGCCTGCCGACCCGCCTCATCCGCCGCGCGAGCACCGCCCCGCCGGGCTGACGCCCGCGCTCGCGCGCTCGCCGAAGGGCACGTAATTGTCACTTTCGACGCCCGAAAGTGACAACAACGTGCCCCTCGGGAGGCCCGCGGGGCGCGGGCGCGGGGCGCGGGGCGCGGGGCGCGGGCGCGGGGCGCGGTCAGTAGGTGAGGCGGATGCGGGCGCGCACAGTGTCGAGGGTGCCCATGATCGCGACGGACTGGCTCAGGGGCATGAGCGGGTCCTCGCCGCCGCCGGCTGCGATGAGACGCTCCATGGCCTCCGCCTCGTACTGCATGCCGCGCCCGGTGATCCGCGCCTCGAAGCGCTCGACCTCCCGATCGTCGGCGTCGAGGACGCGCAGCCAGGTGGGCGTGAAGTAGAACGGGCCGAGTTCGATGCGGCCCTCCGTGCCGACGACGAGCGCGGTGTTGCTGCCGCGCGCCTCCAGGCCGCAGGTGAGCACCGACTGCGCGCCTCCCGCGTGGCCCAGCAGGATCGAGGTCAGCGCGTCGACGCCCGTCGCGGTCGGCGTCGAGAGGGCTTCGACGGCCGTCGGCTCGCCGAGGACGTCCCACGCGAACGACACCGGGTAGATGCCGAGATCGAGCAAGGAGCCGCCGCCCAGGGCCGGGTCGAGCATCCTCCCTGCCGGGTCGGGATCGACCCGCTGCGCGTGTTGCGCGATCACGGTTCGCACCTCGCCGATGGTGCCGTCGTCGATGATCTCGTGCATCCGCCGGATGTGCGGGAGCCAGCGCGTCCACATCGCCTCGAGGGCGACGAGGCCGGAGGCGCGGGAGGCCTCCGCGACGCGCTCGGCCTCGGCGCGGTCCATGGTGAACGGCTTCTCGACCAGCACGTGCTTGCCCGCGGCGAGGGCGAGGAGCGCGTTCGGCGCGTGCTGGGGATGCGGCGTCGCGATGTAGACGACGTCCACCTCCCGGTCGGCGACGAGCTCCTCGTAGCTGCCGTGCGAGCGCCGGAGGCCGTGCGCCGCCGCGAAGCGCGCCGCCGACTCGCCCGTGCGCGAGCCGACGGCCGTGACAGCGTGGCCGTGCAGCTGGAGGTCGGCGGTCATCGCCGCGGCGATCCCGCCCGTGCCGAGGATTCCCCATCGCGTCATGGGGTCGATCCTCCCAGTTTCGGTCGCCGAGGGGCACGCAAACGCCCCTATTCCGCGGTTTCAGGGGCGTTCATGTGCCCTTCGGCGGTGCGAGTCAGAGCGTCGTGGGCGCGCCGAGGCCGTCGGCGGCCGCGCGCATCGCGGCTTCGGCGCTCGCGACCGTGATCAGCGAGTTGCCCGCCACGATGTGCAGTCCGTACGCGTCCTCCAGCGCCACCAGGTTCATCGCCAGGGTCGGGAGGGGCAGTGCGGGTGCGAACACGCCGGCAGCCACGCCGCGCTCCAGTATCCCGGTGTACGTCGCGAGCTGGCGCTGGTACATCCGCTCGACCAGTTCGTCGTGGAGCGTGGAGGTGCCCGCCAGCACGTCGAACTCGTAGAGCAGGCGCATGAGCGCGTCGTCCGGACCGCTCGGGAGGCCCTCCCGGATCGCGGCCGCGAGCTGCAGCTGCGGTTCGGCGATGCCGGCGACGACCGTGTCGCGATGGTCGCAGAAGCGTTCGAGCCCCGCGCGGTGGGCCTCCACCAGCAGCTGGTCGAGGTCGTCGTAGTAGTAGAGGATCGCGCCGCGGGTGAGTCCGGCCTTCGCCGCGACATCGGCGAGCGAGAGCGAGCGGAGGCCGCGCTCGCCGACGGCGCTCAGCGCCGCCTCGATGAGGTCGGCGCGACGCTCGTCCTGCTTGCGGGGTCGTGCCATGCCCTCGACCCTACCGGCGCTCGGAGGCGCCGTTCGCTTGACACTTCTCGCGGCAGCGTGTCACACTGCTGGAATTCTTTGACGCAAGTGTCAAAGAATTCCTTCACGCCGATGGGAACCACCGTGAGCGCACCGCAGAACACCGATCTCCTCCTCACCGGAGCCCGCGTCCGCACCTTCGACGACGGCCTGCCGTGGGCCGAGGCGGTCGGCGTGACCGACGGCCGGATCAGCTACATCGGCCCGGCCGCCGATGCGCCGGCGGCCCGCGAGACGCGCGATCTCGGCGGCGCGCTGGTCACGCCCGGCATCATCGACAGCCACAACCACCTCTTGCTCGGCTTCGACCCCGACGCGGTGAGCCTGGAGGGTGCCGAGACGCTCGACGAGGTGCGCCGCCGCATCCGCGACCTCGCCGACCGCCGCCCCGACCTCGACTGGATCTGCGCGGAGAACGCGGTCTACTCGGTCGTGCCCGGCCGGCGCCCGAACGCCGCCGACCTCGGCGGCCTCACCGACCGGCCGGTCTTCGTGACCACCTACGACCAGCACTCGGTCTGGCTCAACGACGCGGCCCTCCGTGCCCTCGGCATCGCGGCGGGCGGCGACATCCCCTGGGGCCGGCCCGAGCGCGACGAGCGCGGAGAGCCGACCGGCTGGGTGACCGACTTCTACACCAGCGCGATGACCACGGCCGGGCTCGCCGGGCTGCAGCGCGACATCCCGATGTACTCGCCAGAGCACCGCTACCGCAAGCTGCTCGGCAGCCTCGCGCTCGCCACCGCGAGCGGGATCACCACCGTCGTCGAGCCGCAGGTTCCTCTGGCGGAGCTCGGCCTCCTCGACCGGGCGCGGGAGGCCGGGCTGCTGTCGTCGCGCGTCATCGCGGCGCTGTTCCACCCGATCGACGCCGACGGTGCGTTCCGGCGCGAGTTGCGGGAGGCCGTCGACGGCGCGACCGTGAGCGACCTGCTGCGCTTCGGCCCGGTCAAGCTCTACGCCGACGACGTGATCGAGCCGCACACCGCGTGGATGCTCGACGACTACGCGAACCGTCCGGGGCACCGCGGCCACCCCTCGGCGCCGGTCGGCGAGCTGACCCGCATCGTCACCGAGCTCGACCGGCTCGGGTTCCAGACCCACACGCACGCGACGGGCGATGGCGGCATCCGCCTCGCCCTCGACGCGATCGAGGCCGCGGGACGAACCAACGGCACGCGCGACCGCCGGCACGGGATCGTGCACGTCGAGTGTCTGCACCCCGACGACCTCCCACGGTTCGCCGCCCTCGGCATCACCGCCGCGATGCAGCCGCGGCACTGCTCGCCCGACCTCGTCGCCGGCACCTGGATGGACAACATCGGCGAGCAGCGCTGGGACCGCGCCTGGCGCATCCGGTCGCTGATGGCCTCCGGAGCCCACGTCGCCCTGTCGAGCGACTGGCAGGTCGGAGAGATGGACCCGCTGGTGGGGCTCTACTCGGCGCTCACCCGTGCCGGCCTCGACGGCCGCGACGCCTGGACGCCCGCCGAGCGCATCGGCCTCGACGACGCCCTCCGCGGCTACACCCGCGAGGGCGCGTGGGCCTGGCACGCGGAGGCGGACCTGGGCGTTCTGCGCGTCGGCGCGCGCGCAGACATCGTCGCCTGGTCGACCGACCTCTACGAGCACGAAGGCGACCCGGCCGCACTGCTCGACCAGCACGCCGCGCTCACCGTCGTCGGCGGCGCGATCGTGCACGACGCCGACCGCGACGCGCCCCTCCCCGAGCAGCACGGCGCCCTCGCCCACTGCTCCGCCGCCTCCCACTAGACCTGCACTCCCGTCCTCTCCCGCCGTCGCGAAAGGATCCACCCGAATGTCCCAGCTCGACCCCTCCATCGCCCCCGCACGTTCGGCCGAGACGCCGGGCGACCTGGAGGCCGCCGGCCTCCGCCGCAGCCTCACCCTGCGCCACATCGTCTTCCTCGGGCTCGCCTACATGGCTCCGCTGGCGGTGTTCGACACCTTCGGGATCGTCGCCGACATCACGCACGGGCACGTGCCGCTGTCGTACCTGCTGGTGCTCGTCGCTGTGCTGATCACCGCGCTCAGCTACGCGAAGATGGTGCGCTTCTACCCGCGCGCCGGGTCCGCCTACACGTACACGCGGGAGGCGATCAATCCGCACCTGGGCTTCCTGGTGGGCTGGGCGGCCACTCTCGACTACCTCCTGCTGCCCATGATCAACGCGCTGCTGTCGGCGATCTACATGACGGCCGCGTTCCCGGAGGTGCCGTCGTGGGTGTGGATCCTGTCCACCATCGTCGTCTGCACCGTGCTCAACCTCATCGGTGTGCGGATCGCGGCCAAGGTCAACGTCATCCTGGTGGTCATCCAGGTGGTCGTGGCCGTCGCCTTCGTCGTGTTCACGATCAAGAACATCGCGGAGGGCGCGAACGGGTCGTCGTTCTCGCTGACGCCGTTCTTCTCGTCCGGGATCGACGCCGGAGCGATCGCGGCGGGCGCGGCCATCCTCGCGCTGTCCTTCCTCGGGTTCGACGCAGTGAGCACGCTCGCCGAGGAGGCCGAGCACCCGCGCCGGGACATCCCGCGCGCCATCCTCATCATCGTCGGCGTCGCGGGGCTGTTCTTCGTGAGCGTCACCTATGTCATGCAGGTGCTGTTCCCGGACGTGTCGGCGGTCGGCAACATCGTGGGCGCCTCTCCGGAGATCGCCAAGTACATCGGCGGCGCCGCCTTCCAGGCCGTGTTCATCGGTGGCTACATGGTGGCGGTGCTGGGCTGCGGCATCACCCAGCAGATGAGTGCGGCGCGCCTCCTCTACGCGATGGGCCGCGACGGCGCGCTGCCGCGGCGGTTCTTCGGGCGGCTGAACCGTGCGGGCGTGCCGGCGGGGAACGTGCTGCTCATCGCGGCGCTCGCGTGCTCGGCGGTGTTCCTCGACCTGAGCCGCGCTGCCTCCCTGATCAACTTCGGCGCGTTCGTGGCGTTCATCTTCGTGAACCTGTCGGTGATCTTCACCTACCTGCGCTTCGTGAAGGAGCGCGGGTGGCGGAAGGCCCTCGGGTTCCTGGTGCTGCCGGCGCTCGGCGTGGTGATCAACGTCGCGCTGTGGTTCAGCCTGGAGCCGAGCGCGATGATCGTCGGCGCGGTCTGGGTCGCGCTCGGGCTCGGCTATCTGTTGTGGCGCACCCGGTTCTTCCGCGTCGCGCCGCCGGCGCTCGCCGGGCCCGTCGAGCAGCGCTGAGCAGCGCCGAGCAGCGCCGCCCAGTGCCGCCCAGCACCGAGGGGCACGTCGTTGTCACTTCGGAGGCCCGAAAGCGACAACGACGTGCCCCTCGTGGGAGGAACGCGCGGGAGGAAGGCGCGAGCGTTACGGCTCGACGACGAAAGCGCGGCTGCGGCGGCGCGGGAGCGCGGCGATGATGAGCCCGGCGACCGCGAGGCCGGCGCTCAGGTACAGTCCCGGCCGGTAGTGCGCGAGCTGCTCGGCGAGGCCGGCCGCACCTCCACTGCTCGCGCCTGACGAGCCTCCCGCGATCAGTGCGGTCGTGACGGCCAGCGCGAGCGCACCTCCGACCTGCGAGCTGGTCTGCACGAGCCCGGCCGCCAGCCCCTGCTCGTCGTCGTGCACGCCGGTCGTCGCCTGCACCTGGATGGCGGGGAAGCCGATCCCGAAGCCGACGCCGAGCAGCACGACGGGAGGCAGCACGTCGAGCCAGTAGACCGGCGCGGTGCCCAGCCGCAGGAACAGCAGGTAGCCGGCCGAGAGCGCACCCAGCCCGATGACGATCAGCACGGTCGATCCGAAGCGGTCGATCAGGCGGTCGGTGAAGGGTGCGCTGAGCACCACGACCAGACCGGTCGGCAGGAGCGCGAGCGCCATGGCGAGCGGCGACCAGCCGAGGACGTCCTGCAGGTACAGCGTGAGCACGAACTGGAACGAGACGTACGACCCGAACAGCGTGATCGCCGTGAGGTTCGCGCGCAGTACGGAGGCCACCCGGAAGATCCCGAACCGGATCAGCGGGTGCCGCACCCGCAGCTCCAGCACGACGAACGCGGCGAGCAGCGCGGCCGCGACGACGAAGCCGAGGATCGTCGGCAGCGAGCCCCAGCCGACGCCGGGAGCGGACACGACCGTGTACACCAGCAGCAGCATGCCGGCGGCGAGCAGGATCGCGCCGGGGATGTCGTGGCCGCTGCCGCGCTCGCGGCGGTCCTTCGGCACGAAGAAGAAGCCGAGCACGAGGGCGAGCACCGCGAGCGGCACCGAGAACAGGAACGTCCACCGCCAGCTGAGGGAGGTCATCAGCCCGCTCATGATCAGGCCGAGCGAGAACCCGCTCGCGGCGAACGTCGTGAAGATCGAGATCGCCCGGTTGCGCTCCGGACCCTCCTCGAAGTTGGTCGTGATCAGCGAGAACGCGGCGGGTGCGGTGAAGGCGGCGGCCACGCCTTTGACGAAGCGGCTGGCGATGAGCAGCCCGGCGTCGGCTGAGAGGCCTCCGGCGAGGGAGGCGATGGTGAAGACGCTCAAGGCGACCAGCAGCACGGTGCGGCGGCCGAGCAGGTCGGCCAGACGGCCGCCGAGCAGCAGGAGGCTGCCGTAGCCGAGCACATAGCCCGACACGATCCACTGCAGGGCGCCCGGCTCGAGGTTCAGCTCTTTGCCGATGGAGGGGAGGGCGACGCCGACCATGGAGACGTCGAGGCCGTCGAGGGCGATCACGATGCAGGTGGCGAAGAGGAGGAGCCAGCGGGCGCGGCTCCAGGTGACGCGGGTGGATCCGGCGGGCGTCGCCGGCGGCCGGACGGCGGGGCGGGAGGCGGTATCGGAGTTCAGCACCGGGCAAGTCTATGACACGGAATAGATTGTGTCAGCAAAGTATGCACATTCATCTAATTCGCATCTAAACGCGCGTATCATTGCAGCCGTGAACGAACCGGTCGACGTCTCGGCCCGCTGGCGAGAGCTGCAGGGCCTCTACCTCAGCACGGCGGCGGAGCTCGAGCGCACCCTCCAGCAGGCGCATCAGCTCGGCTTGAGCGAGTACGAGGTGCTCGACCTGGTCGCCGGCTACCAGAACGACTCCTGCACGATGCGCAACCTCGTCGACCTGACGCCGATGACGCAGAGCGCGCTCTCCCGCATCGTCGACCGGCTGGTCAAAGCCGGCCTCGTCGAACGCAACACCTGCGACTACGACCGTCGCGCGCTCTTCGTGGGCATCACGGCCGAAGGGTCGCGCGTGCACGACGACGCCAAGCGCGCGTACGAGGGGATGCTCGAGAAGGCCCTCGCAGCGGGGTCGCCCTCGGCCTAGGCTGAGGGCCATGCGCGCGATCGTCCAGGACGAGTTCGGCGACCCGGCCCGGGTCTTGAAGGTGGAGGAGCGGCCGCTCCCCGAACCGGAAGCGAAACAGGTGCGAGTGCGCACCGTGCTCTCACCCATCCACAACCACGACCTGTGGACCATCCGCGGCACGTACGGCTTCAAGCCGACGCTGCCCGCAGGCGCCGGAACCGAAGCGGTCGGCATCGTCGACGCCCTCGGTGAGGGTGTGGAAGGGCTCGCCGTCGGCCAGCGTGTCGTCACCGGAGGCACGTTCGGCGTCTGGGCGGAGGCGTTCGTCGCTCCGGCGGGCGCGCTCATCCCCGTGCCGGACGGGCTGAGCGACGAGATGGCCTCCCAGCTGGTCGCGATGCCCTTCAGTGCGCTGAGCCTGCTCGACTTCCTCGAGGTGAAGCCGGGGGAGGTCGTGCTGCAGAACGCCGCCAACGGAGCGGTCGGCCGGCTGGTCGCCCAGTTCGCGGTGGAACGCGGCGAGAAGGTCATCGGCCTGGTGCGCCGGGGGCGGGACGTCGACGAGCTCACCGCGCAGGGCATCCCGAACCTGGTGGCGACGAGTGACGACGACTGGCGCGACCGCGTGCGCGCGCTCACCGACGGCGCACCGATCGCGGTCGCGGTCGACTCGGTCGGCGGAGAGTCCAGCGGCGACCTCCTGTCGCTGCTGGCCGAGAACGGCACCCTCGTGTCGTTCGGCGCGATGGGCAGCGACGGGATGCAGCTGTCGTCGGGCGACCTGATCTTCAAGCAGGCGACGGTCAAGGGGTTCTGGGGCAGCAAGGTGAGCGCCGCGATGGCGCCGGCGAAGCGCGGCGAGCTCTTCGGCGAGCTGATCCGGGCGGCGTCGACCGGCGCGATCACCCTCCCGGTGGAGGACGTGTTCGCGTTCGACCGGGTGCGGGAGGCTGTGGAAGTCGCGGCCCGCTCGGGTCGCACGGGCAAGGTGCTGCTGCGGCCGTAGGGGTCGTCGGCTATTCCGGAGGCCTCCGGCGACACACCGGGGGGATGTCCGTTCGTCCGGAGATTCCGCCGGCCGCCGACCGGTTCTCCGGAGTTCCGGATCGACCCGAGGGTCGCGTGCGCCGTCGGCAGGTTCGGAGATGTTGCTGGTCAGGCAGGAAATCTCCGGAGATACGGACCAGCACGCGGCGTGTCGCACGCGGCCTCCGGAACACCGCTGTCCTGCTCGCCGTGTCGCCTGAATTGGGGGACAGGATCGTGTCCTCCAAACAACCCACAGACCGGTCTTTCTAGCTATGCTCCTCACTGACGCATCGCAGCGTCGACCAGCTACAACCTTTTGCACCGACCCGACGCAAGCGGAAGGACGTACCATGACCCAGCCCTACGGCGCCGTCGATCCCGAGACGGCAGCGGAGCGCGCGCACGTGCTCCTCGAATCCGAGATCACCGCCCGGCTCGACGCCGTGCGCGACCTCGCCAAGCGACTCAACGACCTGGATGCCGCCATCGCCGACTACGTGTCGGGCTGGCAGAGCGCGACCCGCGCCGGCTGGACGGAGAGCACCCTCGCCGACATCGGCCTGCGTACGCCCGACTCCCTGCCGTCCCCGAGCGGACGTCGCGCCGCGGAGAGCACTCCGGCCCCGTCGAGCCCGACCTCGGCCCCGGCCTCGCCGACGCTCGCCCCGGTCGTCGCGCTCACCCCGCCGCCCGTGCCCACGTCGTCCGCCGTGACCGCTCCCGCGTTCGGGCCGGCCCCGACGCTCGCCTCGGTCGCGCCGCTCTCCGCGCCCGCCGCGCCGGCCTCCCCCTCGGTGGTCTCGACCCCCGTCAACTGACGCGCGAGGCCCCACCCGACGGGCGCCCTCGCAGTTCCACGCGCACACCCGCACCACCTACCCGACGACAGTCACGTCTACCCGAAGGACACGTCTGTGAACACTCTGTCTGCCTACGACCGCGCCCACGACGAGGCACAACGCCTCGCCCGCCGCCACGAGCGCGACCTCCACTGGGCCAAGGAGCGCCGCCGCCAGCAGGAGCGCGAGATCGCCGAGGCCGCCGCGCTGCTCGCGATCCCGGCGCTGACGCTCGCGCGGCGCACCCTCGTCGTCTCGGTCGTTCTGCTGGTTCTGACGGGCGCGGGCTTCGACGTCGCCCTCAACGCCGGGCTCACGAGCGGCTGGCTGCTGCTCGCCGGAGCAGCCGCGGTGGCCGTCGCGCTGACCGTCGTCATCTGCGCCGCCGTCTCGCTGTTCGGCATCCGCTCGCGCCGGTCGGCCGCCCGCAACGCGCTGCACTCGCGCGACGCGCGCCTGTCGCACACGCAGTACCACATCCACGAGAGCGTCCACTCGTTCATCGACTCGCACGTGGAGGTCGTCAACACGAGGCCCGCCAACGTGGCGTGAAGCCCGGGCCCCTCGACTGACGCCGGCTGCGGGAACGCTCAGGTTGGCCTCCTCCTCTTAGAAGTTGCTGAGCCGTACAGTGTTTGACTGGCAGTTCCGCCCGAGAGGAGACTCCGCCCGTGAAGCCAGCCCAGCTCCGCATCCCCCGTCATTGGATCGTCTGGACCGTGGTCCTGTTCGCCCTGACCTTCGCGCTCGGCTTCGCGGCCAAGTGGGTCGTCGCGTTGCGTTTCGAGTCGCTCGACGCCTCCATCAACCGCGTGAACTCGCCGCTGCTCGACAGCCTCGCCCTGGTGCTCGACAGGCTCGACCAGGTGACGGTCGTCGCCGTCATCCTGGTGATCGTCTTCATCGTCCTGCTCTTCGTGACGGGCTGGAGGCTGGCCCTCGGCGCCGTCATCGTCACCGGTCTCGGCTGGATCACGACCCTCGTGGTCAAGACCGTCGTCGCCGAGCCGCGTCCGACCACTGCGGGGCTGACCCACCTGCTGCACGTGAACCCGGCGACACTCAGTTATCCGAGCGGTCACGTCGTCTTCGCGACGGCGCTGGTGACGGCACTCGCGATGGTGTGCCGAGGGACTCTGTCGCGCACCATCGTCCTCGTGGTCGGCGTGCTCTTCGTCCTCCTCGTGATGTGGTCGCGACTGTACGTCGGCGTGCACTACGGGTCGGACGTCGTGGGCGGTGTGCTCAACGGGGTCGCCGGCGTGCTGCTGTTCGCGGGGCTCTGGAACCTGGTCGCGTCGCGGGTGTTCGCCGGCCGCGGCCGCCGCGTCGCGGCGTAGCCACCCCGTCAGCGAACGGTTCAGCTGCCGCACATTCGTGACGAATGTGCAGATTCGTGCCACGAATCTCGAGATTCGTGACGAACCGCGGCGGCCACGCTCAGAGGTGCAGCGTTCCGGCGGCCGCGATCACGCCGGAGCCGGTCAGTGTCACCCGCGCGCCTTCGACGGTGACGGTCAGCAGGCTCGGCCTCCCGAGCGCGCGGCCCTGCTCGATGCGCACAGGCTCGCCCGCCGCGGCGACCCCGTCGCGCACCAGGAGAGCGGCCAGGGGTCCTGCCGCCGTTCCCGTCGCCGGGTCCTCCGCGATCCCGACCGTCGGGTTGAAGAACCGCGCCGAGGCGTGGAGGCCATCGCCTGCGTCGAGGGTGTAGACGTAGCAGCCCTCGCCGCCGGCCTCGGCGAGCACGGCTGCGAGCGCGGCGCTGTCGGGGCGGGCCGCCTCCACCGCCGCGGCCCCCGCCACCCGCACGAGGAGGTGGCCCGCGCCGGTCGAGCCGACCTCGGGGCCGGGGGCTGCGATCACGTCGACGGCGGCCAGGCCGAGTGCCGCCGCCAGCCGTCCGATGTCGACGGGAGGCGTCCCGGGGAACACCGGAGGAGACTGCCGCATCGACACCACCGGGCGACCACTCTCCGCGTGCGCGACCAGGACCTCCAGCAGTTCGTCCCCGATCTGCTGCACGAACCGATCGCGCCCCTGCTCGAGCCGCCCGGACCCGGCCAGCCAGATCCACGCGCCCATCGCGTTGTGACCCGCTCCGCCGACCTCCACCCCCGCCGGCGTGAACGAGCGGAGGCGCACGTCAGCGCCGGCCGCGGTCGAGGCGCACAGGAACGTCGTCTCCGACTGGTTGAACTCGCGCGCGATGGCGCGCAGCTGCGGCTCAGTCAGCCCGTCGGCATCGGGCACCAGGGAGAGCGGGTTGCCCTCCAACGAGTGCTCGGCGAACACATCGATCCAGAAGAACGGCACGTCCATGCGCCCATAGTGCCGCACCAGACCGGCGCCCGGCTCACGTTACGGCGCATTGCGACCGCGCCACGGTCCACCGATGCCGGGCGATAGCGTTCTGCGCAACGCAACCCGTCCCCAGACCCTCCCGAGGGAGCAACATGCCCAGCGACACCGCCGTCAGCCCCGCGACCGACCACCCGGGCGCGACCCCGCTCGGGCCCGCCCGCGTCATCGCCTCCGATGCGGAGGCCCGCGCAGCCGCCCGCGATTTCGCCGAGACCGTGCGGCCGTACGCAGCGCAGATCGACGCCGAGCGGTGCATCCCGATCGAGGTGGTCGACGCGTTCAGCGCGACCGGGCTGTGGGCGATCACCATCCCGCGGGAGTACGGCGGCGCCGAAGTCTCGCATGCCACCCTCGCCGACGTCATCGCCACGGTCTCGGCGGTCGAGCCGTCGCTCGGGCAGATCCCGCAGAACCACTTCTGCCTGGTGGAGGACATCCGCCTCTCCGGCACGCCAGAGCAGAAGGCCTTCTTCTTCGGTCTCGTGCTGTCGGGCGCCCGGTTCGCGAACGCCTTCTCGGAAGCCGGAGGCAAGAACGTGGCCGAGATCCAGACCAAGCTCGTCCGCGACGGCGACGAGGTCGTCGTCACCGGACGAAAGTTCTACTCGACCGGTTCGGCGTACGCGCACTGGATCCCGGTGCTCGCCGTCGACGAGGACGGCCTCGAGCAACTCGTCTTCGCCGAGCGCGACGCCGAAGGGCTCACCGTCGTCGACGACTGGTCGGCGTTCGGGCAGCGGGCGACCTCCAGCGGATCGGTCGTCCTGGAGGGCCTCCGCGTGCCGGCCGAGCGCGTCTTCCCGATGCACACCGAGTACGAGAATCCGACCATCGCCGGGCCGTTCGCCCAGCTGACCACGGCTGCGATCGACCTCGGGATCGCGCGGGGCGCCATCCGTGAGACCCACGACGCGGTGCGGGCTGCGCGACCATGGATCGACAGCGGCGTCGACTCCGCCGCGAAGGACCCGCTCACCCTCGAGCGCCTCGGCCGCCTCGACATCGACCTGGCCGCCGCCGAAGCGCTCACCGAGAAGGCGGGGGAGGCCATCGACGCGGCCAAGCCGGCGGCGGACGCAACCGGTGCCTCCGATGAGCACCGTGTGGCTGCGGCCTCCATCGCCGTCGCCCGCGCCAAGGTGCTCACCACCGAGCTGTCGCTGGAGGCCTCCAGCCGCCTGCTGGAGCTCGGCGGCACCCGCTCGGCCCTCGGCGCCAAGGCGCTCGACCGCTACTGGCGCAACGCGCGCGTGCACACCCTGCACGATCCGGTGCGCTGGAAGCCGGTCATCATCGGCGACTACGCGCTCAACGGCACGCTGCCCGCGCGGCACTCCTGGATCTGAGCGGCGGCGACGGCATGGCCCAGCAGATCCGGCTCAACGCCTTCACGATGAACACGGTCGGGCATCTCTCGCCCGGCCTCTGGCGGCACCCGCGCGACGAGTCGCGCCGCTACCTCGACCTCGACTACTGGATCGAGCTGGCGCAGACGCTGGAGCGCGGTCTGATCGACGCGGTGTTCCTCGCCGACGTGCTCGGCGTGTACGACGTCTACGGCGGCAGCCCGGAGGCGGCCCTGCGCGGCGGTGTGCAGGTGCCGGTGAACGACCCGCTGCAGGTCATCCCCGCCATGGCGGCGGCGACCGAGCACCTCGGGTTCGGCGTGACCGCGAGCGTCTCGTTCGAACACCCCTACCCGTTCGCCCGGCGAATGTCGACGCTCGACCACTTGACGAACGGCCGCATCGGCTGGAACATCGTCACCTCATATCTGAACAGCGGTGCGCTGAACCTCGGCGTGAGCGGCCAGGAGGCCCACGACCGCCGGTACGAGATCGCCGAGGAGTACCTCGAGGTGGTCTACAAGTTGTGGCAGGCGAGCTGGGACGACGACGCCGTGGTCGCCGACCCCGCGACCGGCGTCTACGCCCACCCGTCTCGGGTGCGGCCGATCGCCCACGAGGGCGAGTTCTTCCGCGTTCCCGGCATCCACCTCAGCGAGCCGAGCCCGCAGCGCACGCCCTTCCTGTTCCAGGCCGGCGCCTCCGCCCGCGGCCTGGCGTTCGCGGCCAAGCACGCCGAGAACGTATTCGTCGCCGCGCCCAGCCGCGCGGTGCTGACGCAGCAGGTCACCGGGCTCCGGGAGGCTGTCTCTGCCGCGGGCCGCGACGCGGCCTCCGTGGCCGTGATCAACCAGCAGACGGTCATCGTCGCGGAGACCGACGCCGAGGCCCAGCGGCGACTCGAGGAGTACCTCGAGGTCGCCTCCTCTATCGGAGCGCTGACCTTGATGTCGGGCTGGACCGGCATCGACTTCAGCACTCTCGACGACGACGCGGTGCTGCGCGATCAGGACTCCAACGCCATCCAGTCGGTGGTGAAGGCGTTCAGCGCGGCCGACCCCGACCGGGAGTGGACCGTGCGCGAGATCGCCGAGTACGCCCGCATCGGCGGCGACGGACCGGTGATCGCGGGCTCGGCCTCCACTGTGGCGGACGCGCTCGAGGAGTGGGTGGACGAGACCGGCGTCGACGGCTTCAACCTCGCCGCCGCGGCCGTGCCGGAGACCTTCGAGGGCGTCGTGGACCTGCTGGTGCCGGAACTGCAGAAGCGTGGGCGCTACCAGACCGCATACCGGCCGGGGACGCTGCGCGAGAAGCTCGGCGGCGCGGGCGCCCGGCCGACCGAACCGCACCCGGCGGCACGAGTCGTGCTCGGCGAGCGCATGCCCGCGTCCGTCTGAGAGCCGCCGTCCGGGCGCCTTCCGTCCGGGCGCCTTCCGTCCGGGCGTCTCCGGCAACATTCGGTAACTCACCGCGACACGGACGACCGCCCGTCGCTACTGTCTGCTGACACCCGTCCCGCTCCACTCCTCCCACCCGAGAGACCGACCATGGCCATCGAAGACCAGACCAGCGCCGCACCCGCGGCCGCATCCTCCGCGACAGCTTCCGCCCCCGCACGCTCGCGCCTTCGCGGCAACCTCGGCGTCGCATCCATCGTGTTCATGGTGGTCGCGGCCGCCTCGCCGCTCGGCGTGATCGGCGGCCCGGTCCCGCTCGGCATCGCCATCGGCAACGGCACCGGCTTCCCGTTCACCTTCGTGATCGCGACCGTCGTGCTGCTGCTGTTCGCGGTCGGGTTCACGACCATGACCCCGTACGTGAAGTCGGCGGGCGCGTTCTACTCGTACGTCGACCGCAGCCTCGGCCGCGCCGCCGGCCTGGGCACCGGCTTCGCGGCCCTGCTGTCGTACATCACCCTGGAGGCCGCGGTCTTCGGCCTCATCGGGCCTGGCGTGAACTCGCTGCTCGGCTCGTACGGCGTCCCGAGCATCCCGTGGTGGATCTACGCGGCCGTCGCGTTCGGCGTGGTCGTCTTCCTCGGCTACCGCAACATCGAGCTGTCCGGCCGCGTGCTGGCGGTGCTCCTCGTCGCCGAGGTGCTGATCGTGCTCGTGCTCGACGCCGTCATCGTGTTCGGCGGCAACACGCCGGAGGGCCTCTCGACCGGGATCGTGACGCCGTCGGCGATCCTGTCCGGAGCCCCGGGCATCGGCATCCTGTTCGCCATCCTGAGCTTCATCGGCTTCGAGGCGACCGCGGTGTTCCGCGACGAGGCGCGCGACCCCGATCGCACCATCCCGCGCGCCACCTACCTCTCGCTCGTGCTCATCGGCGTCTTCTACGCACTTTCGAGCTGGGCACTGATCAGCGCGGTCGGCGACTCGAGGGCCGTGAAGACGGCGACCGACCACGGCGGAACGCTGCTCGCGGACGTCACCCAGAAGTACCTCGGCACCGTCGGCGAGCACATCATCCAGGTGCTGTTCGTCACCAGCCTGTTCGCGTGCATCCTGTCGTTCCACAACATCGTCTCGCGCTACGTGTTCACGCTGTCGGGCCGCGCCGCCCTCCCGCAGCGCCTCGGCCACGCGCACGCCCGCCTCGGCTCACCCCACCGCGCCTCCGTCGCCACGGGTCTCGTCGTCGGCGTGCTGCTGCTGGTCGGCATCGTCACCGGCCTCGACCCGATCAACCAGTTCTACACGTGGCTCGCCGGTTTCTCGTCGGTCGGCATCGTGCTGCTCCTGGGCATCACGAGCGTCGCCGTGCTGGTGTTCTTCGCCCGCAACCGCGGCACGGGCGTCTCCCTGTGGCGGCGCGCGATCGCGCCGGCGCTCGGCCTCCTCGGGCTGCTGGTGTTCCTCGTGCTCATCCTCCAGAACCTGCCCACCCTGGTCGGTGGCAGCCTCCCGCTCGCGATCGGGATCGTGGTGCTGCTGCTCGCGGCGTTCGCGCTCGGTCCCGTCGTGGCGCGGCTGCGGGCCCACGCCGGCGTCGCCGCTGATGAGGACTCGTCGCCCCAGCCCTGATCGGTGACGGATGTGTGCTGCCCGCGTGACGATTAGGGCCTCCCGACGTCTACCCGGGTATGGATGATGACAGCGCGGCCGCGGCACCACCGCTCACCGGGGTCTCGGTGGTGGTGCCGACCTTCAACGAGGCCGGGTCGATCGCCGAGCTCCTGCGTCGGCTGTCGCTGCTCCTCGATCCCGAGTACAGCGAGGTGCTGGTCGTCGACGACTCCACCGACGACACCGTGAGGGAGGCCACGGCCGAGGCCGAGCGCCTCCCGCATGTGATCCGCATCATCCACCGCTCGCACCCCGACGGCGGGCTGTCCGGGGCGGTGATCGTCGGGATGCGGCTCGCCGCGCGCCGGTGGGTGGTGGTCATGGACGGCGACCTCCAGCACCCTCCGGAGGCCGTGCCGCGGCTGGTCACCACCGGCCGGGAGCGGGGAGCGGGGCTCGTCCTCGGCTCCCGTTACTGCGAGGGCGGGAGGTCGTCCGGGCTGGATGGCCACCTGCGCCACGTCGTGTCGTCGGCGAGCACGGTCGCGGCGCGGGTGCTGTTCCCGCGGAGACTGCACGGTTGCAGCGACCCGATGTCGGGGTTCTTCGCCGTGCGGGTGGATGCCCTCGACCTCGACGCGCTGCACCCGATGGGGTTCAAGATCCTGCTGGAGGTGCTGGTGCGGCACCGCCTCACCCTGGTGGAGGTGCCGTACGACTTCGGCGTACGCCACCGCGGGAAGTCGAAGGCGTCGCTGGCCGCCGGCACGGCCTACCTGCGCCAGTTGGTGTCGCTGCGCTTGCACCACGCGCGGTGACGCCTCCGCAGATCTCGCACTCTACGAGACGCGGTACGCGGTGTAGACGACCTCGTTGCGATGGCGCGCGCACGCGGCCACGAAGAGCTGATTCGCCAGCTCCGGATGCGCGGACGACTCCAGCCAGACCGTGGTGCGGAAGTAGTAGGCGCGCGGGTCGACCTCCTCGCGGCGGCCGAGCGCCGCGAGAACCTCGTCGGGGCCGGTGCGCAGGCCGATCGCCCGGATGTAGAGGAAGGCACCGTCGTCGCTGCGCGCCGAGTAGCGCGAATCGATCTCGATGGTGCCGTCGTCGCGCACGACCTGCCAGTCCGCTCCGCCCGGGAGGATCGCGCCGGTGAAGTCTCCGGTGACGGCGCCTCCGACGATCGGGACCACGCGGCGGTGGCCGGCGGCAGTACGGCCGTGGTCCTCCAGGTCGGCCAGCTCGACCCGCACCTGCAGCGAGGGGACGAGCCCGGGGACGGGGAGCGGCGTCATTCGGAATCCTTCTCGATGGTGCGGCGGCGGCGGTCGACGAGGGCGTCTCCCAGGTGCTCGAGCGCGGGCACCGCGGCGGTCAGGGCGGCGAGGTCGTCGGCGGCGAGGGTCGCTGCGGCCTCCGCGAGCAGGTGGGCGCTGGTCGCGTCGAAGCGGTCGAAGATGCTGAGCGCGTGCGGGCTGGCCAGCACCTCCACGCGCCGGCGGTCGTCCGGGCTCGGGCGGCGCACCACCAGTCCGGCGGCCTCCATCGCGGTGAGGAGGTTGCTCATCGTCGACTTGCGGAGGCCGAGCCGGTGGGCGAGCGCCCCCGGCGTGCTCACGGTGCCGCGGGGGAGGGCGCGCAGCACCTCGACCTGCGAGTCGGGAACGTCGGGCAGCCCCGCGGTCTCGCGGCTGAGGGCGAGGAGGTTGCGGCGCAGCGGCGAGATGAGCGCGGCGAGCCGACGCGCGTCGAGGATGCGCGTGTCGAGGCCCGAGGTGGTATCGACGTCGCTCATGCGCCCGCTCCCCGTGTCGCGTCCAGCGACGCCCGGGTGTTGAGCGCCTCGGGATGGAAGCCCGCGGTGCGCTTGTACCCGTCGGCGATCTCCTGCAGCTCCGCGGCGGGGATCACGTCGGTGATGTCGGCGAACCCCTGCGGCGCCCGCTCGTGCGCGAGGACCATCACGCGCTCCGGCCCCTGTTGCCGGGTGAGGGTGAGGAGGTCGGCCGTCGCGGGGCGCCTCGCCTCCTCGTAGCGGCGGAGGCCCTCCGCGAGGTCGCCCGCGGTAGCGAGCGAGTGCGCGAGTGTGCGGGCGTCGAGGATCGCCTGCGAGGCGCCGTTCGATCCGTTCGGGTACATGGCGTGCGCGGCGTCGCCCAGCAATGTCGACCGGCCGAACGTCCACTGCGGTAGGGGATCGCGGTCGACCATCGGGTACTCCAGCAGCTCGTGCGCACTCGCGATGACGGCCCGCACGTCGAGCCAGTCGAACCTCCACGCGTCGAACAGCCCGGCGATCGGGGCGATGGGCACCGGGCGGTTCCAGTCGACCGTCTCGGCCCGCGACCCGTCGGAGCGCTGCTCGGCGATGAAGTTCACCGTCACCGATCCGTCGGGCTCGTGCCGCAGCGGGTAGGCCACGAACTTCAGCTCGTCGTCGCCGGCCATGATCATGGTGGCTCCGTCGAGGAACGCGGGGACGACCGCGGTGCCGCGCCACAGGGTGAGACCGTTCCAGCGCGGCGCGCCCTCCTCGGGATAGCGCAGCGCCCGCACGGCCGAGTGGATGCCGTCGGCGCCGATCACGAGGTCGGCGTCGACGGTGACCTCCCCATCGGCGGTCCCGAAGACGGCGCGGGCTCGCTCGTCCGTCGCGTGGAGCCCGGTGAGCCGGTGGCCGAGGCGGATCGTGCCGGCGCCGAGCCGGTCGCGCACGGCCTCCACCAGTGCCAGCTGCAGCTCGCCGCGGTGCACCGAGAGCTGCGGCCAGCGGTAGCCGGCCGCGGTGCCGCGGGGCTCGCTCCAGATCGGCTGGCCGTGGCGGTTGAAGTAGCTGAGCCGGCGGGGCGCGGCGGCGATGGCCTCCACGTCGTCGCGCAGCCCGAGCTCGGTGAGTTCGCGGACCGCGTGCGGGAGGAGGTTGATGCCGACGCCGAGCGGTCGCAGCTGCCGCACCCGCTCGTAGACGCGGATGTCGTCGAAGCCCGCCCGGTGGAGGCTGAGGGCGGTGACCAGCCCGCCGATGCCCGCGCCGATGATCGCGATCGTCATGTACGACTCCTCTGTCGTGGGTCCCGCTGCGCGGGAAGATTATCCACATAGTACGGGGAACAAAACCATTTGCGCCAGGGGTGCGACGGGTTTCGTCATACGGACGCGATACGGTCGCAGCATGGATCGTCGCCCCCCTCGCACTGGTGGACATCGACCCGTCATCGTCCGCGTGCTCGCCTGGATCGTGAGCGCGGTGGTGCTGGTCGTGCTCGGCTTCCTCGCGTGGGCGAACACGCCCATGATGGGGGAACGTCCCGCCGCGTTACAGGTCTGGCGTGACTCGCGCGTCGCCGTCACCGACCTCGGCGACGCGGTCGAGCTCGCGCCGGTCGACGGGCGCTCGGGCACCGGGCTGGTGTTCATCCCCGGCGCGATCGTCGACCCGTATGCGTACCTGTACAAGCTGTCGGAGACGGTCGCCGACACCGGTCTGACGGTGCTCATCACGAAGCCGACTCTGAATCTCGCCTTCTTCGACACCCGCCCGCTCAGCGCGTTCACCTCTCACGTTCCGGAGGTCGAGCACTGGTACGTGGGAGGCCACTCCCTGGGTGGCGTGCGCGCCTGCCAGCTCGCCGCCGCCGACGAGGCTGAGGGGCTCGTGCTGTTCGGGAGCTACTGCGCGAACGACCTCTCCGGCACCGACCTGCGCGTGCTGTCGATCTCGGGCAGCCGCGACGGCCTGTCCACGCCCGCGAAGATCGACGCCACCCGCGGGCTGCTGCCGAAGAACGCGACGATGGTGCAGGTCCACGGGATGAACCACGCGCAGTTCGGGAACTACGGGCCGCAGTCGGGGGATGGAACCGCGACGATCAGCGATGTGGAGGCGCGCCGGGGCGTGACGGTAGCCCTGGGGGAGTTCTTCGGGGAGGGGTAGCCGGCCGCCGCGCGGTCACGGCGCCTCCACGAAACTCGCCAGCGGCTCCGCCGGGCCCACGAGGTAGGTGGAGAGCATCATCCCGGTCTCGGGGCCGAGGTCGAGGGCGTTGTGGGGAGTGCCGGGCGGCATGAGGAACGGGTCGCCGGCGTTCAGGAGCAGCGGCTCCCGGCCGGCGATCTTCATCTCGACATGCCCGGCGAGGATGTATCCGACCTCTTCTCCAGGATGCGTGTGCCAGCCCGACTCGACGCCGGCGGGGATCTCGGTGAGCACCTGGACGATGTCCCGCCCGGGGATGGACGACGGCTGGTGCTGCAGCTCGGTCCGCCTCAGCCGGCCGGCCAGCGCGTCGTGCGGCGCGGCGTCGTGCGGCGCGGCGTCGTGTGGCGTGTCCGCGGTCATTCCGCCGCGGCCTTCAGCGCCGTCATGATGACCTCGGCGACCCGTTGCGGCTGCGAGACCATGATCAGGTGGGAGCCCTCGAGCTCGAGGATCTTCGCGCCGGCGCGCTGAGCCATCGACAGGAGGACGTCGGAGCCCGCCGCCTTGTCACCACGGGCGACGACGGCCCACGACGGCAGCGACTTCCACGCCGCGGCCCCGGCCTTCTCGTCGAACGCGGATGCCGCGACGGGGCGCTGGGTGGCGGCGAAGACCCTCCCTTGGTCTTCGGGCAGGTCGCCCGCGAAGACCCGCGGGAACTGCTCGATGTCGACGTAGAGCTCGACCGCGGTCCCGCCGTCTCCGGTGGGGTAGGTGCGTTGCACGAGTGCCGGGGCGAGCGCGCTGTCGCGCGACGTGCCCTCCACTTCGCCCAGGGCCTCGCCGACCTCCGGTGAGAACCCGGAGACGAAGACCAGGGCCTTCACGTTCCGGGCATCCGCGGCGGCGATGCTGATCAGCGCCCCACCGTAGGAGTGGCCGACCGCGACGACCGGCCCGTCGATCTGCGCGAACACCGAGGCGACGTATGCCGAATCGCCGGCGAGCCCCCGAAGCGGCACGCCGGGGGCGAGGACCGCGACACCGGCCTTCAGCAGGATGTCGGTGACGGCGGCCCAGCTCGAGGCGTCGGCGAATGCGCCGTGCACGAGCACGACGGTGGGTGAACTGGAGGAGGTATCGGTCATGAGAAGTCCCCTGAGCAAGGAAGAGCGCACGTGTGAGCGGCGCGGATGGAGGCGAGCGGCACGCAGCGGCGCGCTCGTGGTCGCCACGGCGGCAACAGCGCGCTCGTGGGTGTTCTCGGGGGCCCGACGCGCTCAGCGTAGCGCCCGGCCGTCTGCGTTGCCTAGACGATCATGAGGATTCGTCGATCACGCCGGCGCGGTCGCGCCGACACGGGCGGCCTCGATCGACTTCGAGAGCGAGTCGATGTCGACCGGGCCCTCGTGGCGCTGGCCGTTGATGAAGTAGGTGGGCGTTCCTGCCGCACCGCTCTCTTCGGCGCTGGCGATGTCCTGGCGGATGCGGTCGGCGAACACATGCGACTGGAGGTCGTCCAGGAAGCGCTCCGGATCGATCCCGAGCCGCCGGGCGTAGCCTTCGAGGTCGCGGATGGTGAGATGCTCCTGGTTCGCCAACAGGAGGTCGTGCATCGGCCAGAAGGCGCCCTGCGCGCCCGCGGCCTCGGCCGCTTCCGCCGCACGCAGCGCGTTGGGGTGCACGTCGGTGAGGGGCAGGTGCCTCCACGCGAGCGCCACGTCGGGGTGGCGTTGGAGGAGCTCCCGCACCGTCGGTTCGCCGCGGCCGCAGAAGCCGCACTCGAAGTCGCCGTACTCGACGACGGTGACGCGCGGGTCCTCTGCGCCGCGCAGGTGGTCGGCGTCCGGATCGATGGGGCTGAGCAGGTCGAGGGTGGGGTCGGGGCGCCCGTTGACGGCGAGAGTCCGTCGATTCGCCGGGATGAATCGCACGCAGGCGAAGACCAGCCACGTCAGCGCGGCCGAGCCGATCACCGAGAAGAAGATGCCGATTTTCGCCTCCGCCAGTTCTGGCCCGGCCAGGGCGATCCCGGCGATGAGGAGCGAGACGGTGAAGCCGACGCCCGCCGCGGTTCCGCTCCCCAGGACGGAGAGCCAGCCCACCTGCGGGTGGATGCGTCCCCGGGAGAACCTGCTCAGCAGCCACGAGCTGCCGACGACCGAGACTGGCTTGCCGATCACGTAGCCGACGACGATGCCGATCGCGACGGCGCTCGTGGCGGAGCGGCCCAGCAGTTCCGGAGTGATGACCACGCCGGCGTTCGCCAGCGCGAAGAGCGGCACGACCACGTAGCTCGTCCACGGGCTGAGCCGGTAGAGGATGCGCTCGTTCTCGGACAGCGAGTCCGCGAGTCCGGCCGCGGCCGACCGCGCCAGCTCGGCGTTAGGGCTCACACGGTAGTCGCGCACCAGCCCGGTGGCGCGTTCCAGATCGGCGCGGACCGGGACGTACGCCGTCGTCGCCAGCCCGATCGCCAGGCCGGAGACCACCGGGTCGATCCCGCTCAGCAGCAGTGCCAGCCACATCAGCACACCCAGGACGATGGCGAGGTTGCGTCCGAGGGTCCGGTTGAGCCTCCGCACCACGATGATGCCGGCGAACGCGACGACCGCGGCGATCAGGGGGATCGGCGAGATCGGCCCGCTGTAGAGCACGGCGATGATGATCAGCGCGGCGACGTCGTCGACGACGAACGCGGTCAGGAGGAACGTGCGGGTGCGCTTCGGCGCCCGCCGGGCCAGGAGCGTCAGGATGCCCAGCGCGAGAGCGGTGTCGGTCGACATCGCCACACCCCACGCGCGGGCCGACTCGTGTCCCTGGTTGATCAGCAGGTAGATGGCGACCGGCAGAGCCATGCCGACGAGTCCGACGGTGATCGGGAGGATCAGGCGACTGCGCTCGCGGAGGTCGCCGAGGTCCAGCTCCCGGCGGGCCTCCAGCCCGACGGCCAGGAAGAAGAGGGTCATCAGGCCGCTGTTGACCCAGGTGCGGAGGTCGTACGAGAGCGCGAACGGGCCGACCGTGACCCCGGCCCGCTGGGTCCAGAACGCCTCGTAACCGCCGATGTTCGCCCAGATCAGCGCGAGGAGGACAGCCACCACGAGGAGGATCGATGCGAGCGCGCCGGCCCGGAGGATCCCGTGGAAGGTGCGGCGGGGGTGCATCATCACGGTGCGCTCGTCGTCGTCGCCGTCGGCGGCCTGCACCACCTCGGCAGGGGATTCAGAACTCACTCGGGTCACCGCCATCGCCGTCGCTCAGCCGGCTGAGGTCGAGCCGGTAGCGACAATCTAGTCCGGCGGCGGCCTCCGCCGGGCCGGTGACGGTTCTAGGCCGTGCGCTGGAGGTTCGCTGCGATCGCGTCCAGCGCGTGCTCCAGCGACTGCTGGATCCCCGGGATGTCCTCCGTCGTGTCGATCGTCAACTCGGCCGCGCCGTCGGCGATCCGCAGCGACCCGCTGTAGTCGTGGGGCCCGGGAGCCGACCAGCGGATCTCCTTCGCGGCGAAGTCGGCGTCGAAGCGGGCGTCCGCCGTGACGGTCTCCTCTTCACCATCGCGGTCGGTGTCGACGCGAGCGGTCGTCTCGACGGTGCCGTCGGGCTGCTCGTGGGCGCTCACCATGTGCGGGAAGTACTGCGGCAGGTTCTCGGGGTCGGCGATGTACGAGAAGTAGGCGTCGGTGTCGCCGTCGATCGGCTTGGTCGCGGTGTAGGTCGTCATGCCCGGGACGGTAGTACCGGAGGTCAGCGGTGGTAGGCGGTTGACGGCGGCCCGCGCGGGTGGTGGCGGTCTGCCGGGGGACGATCCCTCGTTCCGGGATTTCTCAATCCCCTATCCACGTTCTCTCTTGAGCGGATGGTGGGTGCATGCGTAAAAACCTCCTCATTCTCGCCATCGTCGCTGTCGCCGGATACCTTGTCGGCGTCGAATCGGCCAAGGCCCGAGGGCGGCACTACGAAGACCTCCGCCACCAGATGGAGCGGCTGTGGATGGACCCGCACGCGCGCAAGTCGCGCAAGCGGATGGCGAAGAAGGCCGCGGACGCGGCGAAAGACCTCGGCCGCTCGATCGACAAGAAGCTCTCATGACGTCGGAGGCCGGTGGGAGACCGAGCCCCGGAGCAGCGGTCTGTCCGGTGTGCGGCGCGCCCCTGACGGTGCAACGCCGGCTGATGCCGCGCGCGGGCGGCACCTGGACGGTCGCGACGCTCCCGCCCCGCTGCCCGCGCTGCAGCCAGCGCCAGGGTGCGGATCCCCGGAGGGGGCCCGCCGCGACCATGCGCTGAGCGCCCTCCACGACCCCGAGGCGGGGGCCGCTAGACGGCGCCCCCGTCGAGCAGCTCCCAGTGCCCTTCGGAGATGACGGACACCTGGTCGTCGACGACGGAGATCGCTGTCTGGTCGTCGATCGCATATGCCGGGCCGGGAATGTTCTCCGCCCAGGCGTGCGCGCTCGCACGGGTGTTCGCCGACCAGTCCGGGTGGTCCAGGTGGGGGAATATCGAGAAGTCGACCAGGCCCAGCGTCTCGTCGCCGCCCTCCGGGCGCCAGTCGACGAACTCGCGGCCGATCCGCGGGGTCATCACCATGCTGCCCCCGCTCACGCCGACCCACACCGTGTCCTGCAGCGACGGCAGCAGCTCGGCCAGGCCGGACTCCCGCATCCAGTGCGCGAGATACATCGCCTCGCCGCCGTCGACCAGCAGGACGTCGGCGTCGCGAACCCATGGGGTCCACCGCTCCGTCGCGATGCTCGGCAGGGCCGTGAGCTCGAGAACCCCGACGGATTTCCAGCCCAGGTCGCAGAGGCCGACGGCATCCGGTTCATCCCCTGCGATCGACGCGTAGACCGACTCGGGCGAGCACAGGGGATGGCCCCACTGCGCGGTCGGGATGAACAGGGCGCGGGACTCGGCGACTTGCCTGCCCAGGAGGTCGACCAGGGCGGCGGCGATGCTCGGGTTGGTGACGCCTCCGGAGGTGAGCAGAAGTTTCATCATGCGCCCATCGATACCGGAGACGGGCGGGTTCGGGGAGTCCGTGACAGCTGTCGAATTGGTCGAGACGACGATGTGTTTGCCGACACGGGTGAGGAAGGCCCCGTGACGGTGAATGCCCGGACGCGTGGAGTCGCCGCCATGAATGAGCAGGACTCATGACCGGCTGCTGAGCGCCGCGACGATGGTCTGCGCCTTGTCCCAGTACTGGGCGTAGTAGCCGGGATCGGTGTTCACCTGGACAGCGTGCGCGAGCGCCGATGGCGCCATCGTCTGCCAACCGTCGATGCTCGTGAGCTTGCCGAAGAAGTTGGCCGCGGCGGTGTAGGGGTCCATCCGGTCGGCGAGAGTGCCCCACGCCCCGTTGTCGCGCTGCTGGAAAAGGCCACGGCTGTCCGGACCGGCCGTATCGCCGTAGGCGAGGTTGCGAAGCCCGGACTCGCCGATCGCCGTCATGACGCCGACGGCCTGGGTGTGCGTGCCGAGGCCCTGGTCGTGGGCCGCGTTCATGATGTGTGCGGCCCTGACGAGCTCGGACTGGCAGAACCCGGCCACCGGGCCGGCGGGGACGACGATGGTGCCCACCATGACCGGAGCTGCGGCGGGGCAGACCGGAGTTGTCGGCGCGCTTGAGGCCCTCGCTCCTGCCGCACGGGAGACCAACGCGGGTGCGACGCACGACGCGGCGAACCAGCCACCGACGACGATCGCCGCGGTGACGATCATCCCGACGAGCAGTTTTCGCATACCGTCCTCACCTCCCGGCGTTGTCGTTCGTCTGGAGACCGTATGGGGACGAGCTGGGTGCGTTCTATGCGGCAGCTGACGGGTCGCTGCGGCGGTCAGTCGGGTACGCCGTCGCCTTCGAGCCGCGCCTCCGCCGACTCGTAGGCCAGTACTGCCACAAGGGTCATCGCCGCCGCGGCAGCGGCCGCAAGCAGAACGATGACGAGTATGCGCATGGTCGCATTCTGGTTCGCGCTCTCCCATGAACCTCCAAGAGGCGGGCCCCTTTTTCTTAGTGGCCCCTTGGGACGCGGACCGTAGCGTTCGAAGGGTTCCGACCCGATCAGTCGATCCGATCCTTCGAAGGGGAGCCCCATGACCGAGCCGAGCCGCACCGTCCTGCGCGAGAACAAAGTCCCCGAGCCCACCGCATCGTTCTGGGCGATCAAGATCCTGGCCACCACCGTCGGAGAGACGGCGGCCGACCTGCTGTCCTCCAGCCTCCATCTCGGCACCCAGGTCACCAGCCTGGTCACGGCCGTCGTCTTCCTCCTCGTCTTCGCGGTGCAGTTCCGCAGCGCGCGTTACATCCCGGGCGTCTACTGGCTGACCGTGGTGCTGATCAGCATCGTCGGCACGCTCATCACCGACAACCTCACCGACGGTCTCGGTGTCCCGTTGATCGTGTCCACTGTGGTGTTCGCGATCGTGTTGATCGCGACGTTCGCGGTCTGGTACGGGTTTGAGCGCACGCTCTCGATCCACGACATCGTGACCCGCCGCCGGGAGGCGTTCTACTGGCTGGCCGTGCTGTTCACCTTCGCGCTGGGCACTGCAGCGGGCGACCTCGTAGCCGAGCAGCTGAACCTGGGCTATCTTCTCTCGGTGGTCGTCTTCGCGGCCGCGATCGGCATCGTCGCCCTGGCCCACTTCGGGTTCAAGATGAACGCGATCGTAGCGTTCTGGATCGCCTACGTGCTCACGCGGCCTCTCGGTGCGTCGCTCGGCGACTTCCTGTCGCAGCCGACCGCTGACGGTGGTCTCGGGCTCGGGACGATCGTCACCAGCGTGATCTTCCTCGCAGCGATTCTCGTGCTGGTCGTCTACCTCACGGTGACCGGGCGCGGCCGCCCCCCGCGCGTCGAGGCCGTGGCGGCAGAGCAGGAGCAACGAGTGGAGGCCTGATGGCACGGCTGCTGGTGGCCGAAGACGACGAGTCGATCGGCTCATCTCTCGAGTGGTCGCTGCGCGCGTCCGGTCACGATGTCCGCTGGAGCCGCAGCGGGCGGCGTGCTCTCGCCGTCGCGATCAGTTCTTAGAGGCTCCTTGTGCCGGGCCCGCGACCATCGGGGCTATGGCATTCCACACCGCGATTCCGCTTCTTGACGCCTCGACGTGGCTGCACGCGTTCGGGCCCTGGGTGCTCGTCGGCATCGCCGTCATCGTGTTCATCGAGTCCGGGGTCCTGTTCCCGTTCCTTCCCGGCGACTCGCTGCTCATCACGGCCGCCATCCTCGCACCGCACCTTGGCATCTTGGCGTGGCAGGTCGCTCTAGTCGCCGCGGTCGCCGCATTCGCGGGCGACCAGGTCGGCTACTGGCTCGGCAAACGGTTCGGCAGGCGCCTCTTCAAGCCCGACGCGCGCGTCCTCAAGACCGAGCGGCTGGAGCAGGCCGACGCGTTCTTCGCCCGATACGGGGGCGTCTCGCTGGTGCTCGGCCGCTTCGTGCCGTTCGTGCGCACCTATGTGCCCCTGGCCGCCGGCATCGCGGCCATGAGGTACCCGCGATTCCTGGTATGGAACGCGCTCGGCGGCATCAGCTGGACGATCGTCATGGTGGTTCTCGGAGTGCTGCTCGGCGGCATCCCGCTGGTGGCGAACAACATCGACGTGCTGATGATCGTCATCGTCGTCGTGTCCATCCTGCCCATCGTGATCAGCGCACTCCGCCGCCGGCGAGCACGTTCGCGGGAATCCGAGCCGCAAGACAACGCCAGCGTCGAGTGACCTATCCCGCGAAGGGGAAGCGTCGAATGTCCATCGGAAGTCCTCCATGTCCGCGGCGACCGGGCGTGTGGCGACTGCGGTAGCCCCCCAAGGCGTCGCGTGGAAGTCAGACCTCCACTGGTCGAGCGCACGACGCTTCCTGCGATCTGCTGTAGCGCGGGACTCGCGCGGATCGCTCACGGCCTCGGCATCTCGGCAGACCAGCTCAACGCGGACCTGAGCCAGTGGAAGACGCAGGCTCCGGAGACACCGCCGTCGCCCAAGCCCTAGCCGCGGCGGACCTCAGTGCGACGACGACCGTGGCCGTGGCGAACGCCACGGCCACGGCCAGGTCTTGCCCATACGCGGGATCGGGTTCAAGCTACGAACATGGGCGCCCGGCCGGTCGTCGATGCACTGAGCCTCGTTCGTCATCCGAGCGGGTGGCTCCCGCTTGCCCTTCCCGTCCTGCTCGCGGCATTCGTCGTCGTGAGCGTGACCACGACGGACGTCGGGAGCAACCGCGACGAGGGCACTGCTGCGCATGTCTTTCAGATGGCCATGGTCGTCGAGTTCGTCCTCATCGCCGGTTTCGCCATTCGATGGCTTCCGCGCGCACCGCGTCAGGCGGCTGTCGTGCTGATCGCCCACATCGTGTCGGCGTTCCTCCCCCTCGCGATCGTCTTCACCCTGGGTCTCTAGCCGGCATCCTCCAGATACGTCCGCCTGGTGTCCTGAATCGCCAACTGTTATCCGCATCCCGATGCTTCCCTCATCTCCTGGCCGGTTATATAGTTAACGCATATAAATCATCAGCGCACCGCAGCGCTCCCGCTCCGGTGCGCTCCGCGCCTGGGGCCGGCGACCGACGACACACGACACGAAACGCACGAAGGACTCCCTTGCCCCGCACCGGCATCTTCACCAAAGACCACCCCCACTACCGCTGGGTGGCCCTCTCCAACACCACCCTCGGCATGCTGATGGCGACGATCAACTCGTCGATCGTTATCATCTCGCTCCCCGCGATCTTCACGGGCGTCAAGCTGAACCCGCTCGAGCCCGGCAACGTCTCCTACCTGCTCTGGATGCTGATGGGCTACATGCTCGTCACCGCCGTGCTCGTCGTGATGTTCGGCCGGATGGGCGACCAGTACGGGCGCGTGCGCATCTACAACCTCGGCTTCGTGATCTTCACCATCGCGGCGATCGCGCTCTGCCTCGACCCGTTCTCCGGCGGCCCCGGCGCGATGTGGCTGATCGCGTGGAGGTTCGTGCAGGGCATCGGCGGCGCCATGCTGTTCGCCAACTCGACGGCCATCCTCACCGACGCGTTCCCCGCCAACAAGCGCGGCTTCGCGCTCGGCCTCAACCAGGTCGCCGCGATCGCCGGGTCGTTCATCGGCCTCATCCTCGGCGGCGTGCTCGCCGAGATCGACTGGCGGGCCGTCTTCTTCGTCTCGGTGCCGTTCGGCGTCATCGGCACGATCTGGTCGATCAAGTCGCTGCACGAGGTCGGCCAGAAGAACCCGGGCAAGATCGACTGGCTCGGCAACGTCACGTTCGCGATCGGCCTGATCGCCCTCCTCACCGGCATCACCTACGGAATCCAGCCCTACGGCGGCAGCTCGCAGGGCTGGGGCAACCCGTGGGTGCTCGGCTCGATCATCGGCGGCATCCTGCTCCTGATCGCGTTCGTGCTCATCGAGCTCAAGGTGCCGTCGCCGATGTTCGACATGCGGCTGTTCAAGATCCGCGCCTTCTCGTCGGGCATCTTCGCCGGGTTCCTCGCGGCGATCGGCCGAGGCGGCCTTCAGTTCATGCTGATCATCTGGCTGCAGGGCATCTGGCTGCCGCTGCACGGCTACAGCTACGAGTCCACGCCGCTCTGGGCCGGCATCTACATGCTGCCGATCACGATCGGCTTCCTCATCGCCGGCCCGATCTCGGGTGCGCTCTCCGACCGGTTCGGGTCGCGGGCGTTCGCGACGGTCGGCCTCGTGCTCGTGGCGGTCACCTTCATCGGCCTCCTGCTGATCCCCGTGAACTTCGAGTACTGGCAGTTCGCACTGCTCACGGGCCTCAACGGCATCGGCTCCGGTCTGTTCTCGTCGCCCAACCGCACGGCCATCATGAACAGCGTGCCGCCGAACGAGCGCGGCGCGGCCTCCGGCATGGCGGGCGTCGCCCTCAACGCCGGAAGCTCGCTCTCCATCGGCATCTTCTTCTCGCTGATGATCGCCGGCCTCTCGGTGGCCCTGCCGACCGCGCTCACCACCGGGCTCACCTCCCACGGCGTGCCGCAGAACGTCGCCGCGCAGATCGGCGCGACGCCTCCCGTCGGGAGCCTGTTCGCGGCGTTCCTCGGCTACAACCCGATCGCGAGCCTGCTCGGGCCCACCGGCCTCCTGCAATCGCCGCACGTCGATGCGGCCACACTCACGGGCAAGGAGTTCTTCCCCCAGCTGATCTCCGGCCCCTTCCACGACGGCCTCGTCGTCGTCTTCATCGCCGCCGCCGTCATGAGCCTCATCGGTGCGATCGCCTCCTTCTTGGGCGGATCCAAGTATGTTCATGAGGAGGCCGTCGCAGCTGCGCGGCCGGCCACGGTGGAAGGCGAGGAAGTCGGTGCAGGTCGAGCGTGAGCATCCGGAGCGGCCGGCGACCGGTGACGACGATGTCCCCGGCCGCCTGGCCCTGGCTGTCGGGCGGCTGAACCGCCGTATCCGATCGGCCACGGGAGGCCTCAGCCACGGTCAGTTGTCGGCGCTCTCGACGATCGTGCGCAACGGTCCGCTGCGCCCCAGCGAGATCGCGGCGATCGAGGTCGTCGCCGCTCCGACGATCACCCGGGTCGTCTCTGATCTGGAGGCCCGCGGGCTGGTCGAGCGCACGCCCGATCCCGACGACGGGCGCTCGTTCTTCGTGTCGGGCACGCAGGATGGCATCGACCTGCTCCTGGCCGCGCGCTCCGACCGCGCCCGCGCGGTAGCCGCGATCCTCGCAGAGCTCGAGCCGGCCGACGTGGAGGCGCTCGGCCGCGCCCTCCCCGCCCTCGAGCAGGCGGCGCACATCGCCCGCCCGGCCCCCTGACCTCCCGCCCTGCCGCCGAGGGGCACGTAGTTGTCACTTTTCGCGCCCGAAAGTGACAACAACGTGCCCTTCGGCGTCAGGAGCGCGGGGAGCGCGAGCGGCGCGGCGGGCGCGCGGCGACGACGGGGTGCGCGCCGGTGTAACCCTCGCGGGCCTGTGCGATCGCGAGGATGCGCGAACGCTGCGCGTACCAGCCGAGGATCAGCAGCGGGATGATGACGACCAGTGAGGCGACCGTGAACGTCCCCGTCGGATAGTCGAACGCCATCAGCACGATCACCGCCGCCAGGAACGCCAGCGTCAGATAGGCCGTGAACGGCGCGCCGAACAGCCGGAACGACGGCCGTGCGAGCCTGCCCTGCAACGCCCAGCGGCGCAGCTGCATCTGGCAGAGGATGATCATCGCCCAGCTCGTGACGATGCCCAGCGAGGCCACGTTCAGCACGATGTTGAAAGCCTCCGCCGGGACGATCAGGTTGAGGAACACACCCAGCACGCCGATGCTCGCCGTCAACAGGATGCCGCCGTAGGGGACTCCGCGCGGGTTCATCCGAGCGGTGAACGCCGGCGCAGCACCGGTCTGCGCCATCGAGTGGAGGATGCGGCCGGTGGAGTACATGCCGGCGTTCAGGCTCGACAGGGCCGCGGTCAGCACGACGAAGTTCATGACCGACCCGATGATCGCGCTCAGCTCCGGGCCGCCGAGGTGGCTGAAGAACGTGACGAACGGGCTCTCGCTGCCGCTGTAGACGCTCGCGGGCAGCAGGAGGGCGAGCAGCAGGATCGAGCCGCAGTAGAAGACCGCGATGCGGAAGACGACGCTGTTGATCGCCCGCGGCATGATCTTCTCCGGGTTCTCGGTCTCGCCGGCGGCGATGCCGACCAGCTCCACGCCCGCGTACGCGAAGACGACGCCCTGCACGAGCACGATCGCCATCGCAATGGTCGCGACCCCGTGCGGCAGCAGCCAGCCGTTGGCGGCGAGCATCGGGAGGCCGGTCGGCCCCTCATCGGTCGGCCAGCCGGCCGCGAGCACGACGATGCCCACGACCAGGAAGGCGACCAGCGCGCCGACCTTGATGATCGCGAACCAGAACTCCATCTCGCCGAACACCTTCACCGAGATCAGGTTGAGGCTGACGACGACGACCAGCGCGATGAGGGCGAGCAGCCACTGCGGCACGGCGGTGAAGAGCGTCCAGTACTTGACGTAGAGCGCGACCGCCGTGGAGTCGACGATCGCGGTCATGGCCCAGTTGAGGAAGTACATCCACCCGGCGACGTACGCCATCTTCTCGCCGTAGAACTCGCGGGCGTACGAAACGAACGATCCCGACGAGGGCCGGTGGAGGACGAGCTCGCCGAGCGCGCGAAGCACCAGGAACGCGAAGAAGCCGCAGACCGCGTAGACCAGCACCAGCAGCGGCCCGCCCTGCTCGAGCCTCCCGCCCGCTCCGAGGAAGAGGCCGGTGCCGATGGCGCCGCCGATCGCGATCATCTGCAGCTGCCGCGACGACAGCGCCTTGTGGTACCCCTCCTGCTCGCTGGCGAAGTCCTGCACCGCCTGGGACACATCGCCCAGGTGCTCGCGGCGGTTCTCGAGGTCGTCGGCCGGGTCGTGCTGCTGTGGCTGCTCTTGGTTCATCGCGCCTTTCCTGTTCCGGCGACCCACAGTACCCGCTGGCGCCACGGCTTCCGGAGGATCAGGCGACGGCGAGCATCCCGGCGGCCGTGATCGCCAGCACCAAGCCGACCCACTGCACGGGTGCGATGTGCTCGCGCAGCACCACTGCGGCGAGCACGATGGTGCCCGCCGGGTAGAGCGCTACCAGCACCGACATCGTGGCCAGGTCACCCGCGCGCAGCCCGATCAGGATGAGGGTGTTCGCCGAGGCGTCCAGGAGGCCCGAGCCGATCGCGAGCAGCACGCCCTGCCGGGTGAACCTCCTGGTGACGCCGCGGAGCGCGAGGAGGCCGATGACCGTCCACATGATGACAGCGTTGACCGTGCGGTTGGCGACCAGCGGCACCAGTCCCGAGTCGGCCGGGGTCTGGTCGAGCACGATGAGGAAGACGCCGATAAGTGTGCCGGCAGCGACCGCCATCCCGAGCGCACGGGCGCTGGGCCGCACGGCGCCGCGCTCCGGCACGAAGCCGACGAGGACGACCGCGACGAGCGCGAGCGCCAGCGCCACATAGCCGATCGGCGCGAAGCGGTCGCCTCCCAGCAGTCCCCAGGCCAGCGGCACGAGCGCGGACACGAGTGCGGTGAGCGGCGAAAGGATGCTCATGGGTCCGATCGCGAGGCAGGCGTAGAGCAGCGCCACGGCCGCGGCGCCGATCGCCCCGGAGACCGCACCCCAGCCGAGCGCGGCGGCCGACCAGACGCCCCCGACGAGCGGCAGTGCGACGAGCAGCAGCGCCAGGCCGCCGACCGCCCCGATGGCCGTCGTTCGCAGAGGCCCGATCACGCGCGACGCGACGCCGCCGACGAAGTCGGCGGAACCGTAGACGAGAGCGCTGACCAGGCCGAGGATCGCGGCCGGCATCAGCTCCGGGCCAGCCGGTAGACGTGCAGCACCGCGTCGCTGGAGAAGCGCTGCAACCCGGCGAGCTCGTAGACCCATTTGCTGCGGTCGTCCGGGAAGATGCGGGCGCCTCCGCCCACCAGCACCGGGTAGACGAGGAGGCGCAGCTCGTCGACCAGCCCCCAGACGAGCAGCGAGCGGGCGAGCGTGGCGCTGCCGGCGACCAGGATCGGGCCGCCCTCGGCCTCCTTGAGCGCGGCGATGCCGTCACGGACGCCGTTCGCCGTGTCGAGGCGGGTCGCGTTCCAGCCGAGGTCGTCGGTGCGCGTCGTGACCACGGTCTTCGGCATCGCGTTCATCTTCTCGGCGAACTCGCCCTCACGGGGAGGCCACGCCTCCGCGAACTGCTCGAAGGTGCGCCGACCGAGCAGCAGGGAGTCGGCATCGCGGGTCTCTTGCAGCTTGAAGGCGTACAGGTCGTCGGCGGAGTAGGGCATCGTCCAGCCCGCGTGCCGATGACTCGTCTCGCCGCCCGGCGCCTCGACGACGCCGTCGAGCGTCAGGAACTCGGACACGATGAGCTGCCGCATGCGCCCGATCGTAGCGGAGCGGCCGGATCCTCCACAGGGCAGGGAGGATGCGGACTTTCCACAGATCCGCCATCCGGCGGTCGCGGTCAGCGGCGCTCGTTACGATCGAGGAATGAGCTGGAACACCGGGGAGCCCGACGGCCGCGAGGCGCCGCCCTTCGACGAGGCGCCGTTCGACATCGAGCCGCCGCTGCCCGACTTCGGGGAGGACCCGTACGCCGGCGTTCCCCTCATGGACGAGCCCCCGGCCGATGAGGCGCGTTCCGGTGGAGGTCGCGCCGGTGCCCCCACGGCGGTCCGCCCGGCGCCGCCGAAGTTCGCGAGCGCCGCCGAGGCCCTGCGTACGGTGTTCGGCTACGACGCATTCCGCGGCCAGCAGGCGGCCATCATCGAACGCGTGATCTCCGGCGGCGACGCGGTCGTGCTGATGCCCACCGGCGGCGGCAAGTCGCTCTGCTACCAGATCCCGTCCCTCGTCCGCGAGGGCACGGGCATCGTGGTGTCGCCGCTCATCGCGCTCATGCAAGACCAGGTGGACGCCCTCACCGCCGTCGGCGTTCGTGCCGCCTTCCTCAACTCGACGCAAGACGGGGGGCAGCGCGCAGCGGTCGAGCGCGACTACCTCGCCGGCGACCTCGACATCCTGTACGTGGCCCCCGAGCGGCTGTCGAACGAGGCGACCAAGCGCTTCCTCGAGCGCGGCCGCGTCGCGCTGTTCGCCATCGACGAGGCGCACTGCGTGTCGCAGTGGGGCCACGACTTCCGGCCCGACTACCTCGCCCTGTCCGAGCTGGCGGAGCGCTGGCCCGACGTACCGCGCATCGCCCTGACGGCGACCGCGACCGAGGCGACCCACCGCGAGCTGACAGAGCGGCTGCGCCTCGAGCACGCGGAACACTTCGTCGCCGACTTCGACCGCCCCAACATCCAATACCGCATCGTGCCCAAGGTGGAGGTGCGCAAGCAGCTGCTCGACTTCATCACGGTCGAGCATCCGGGCGACGCGGGCATCGTCTACGCGCTCTCCCGCAACTCCGTCGAGCGCACGGCGGAGTTCCTCGCCGGCCGCGGCCTCACGGCGCTTCCGTACCATGCCGGCCTCGACGCCCAGACGCGTGCGCGCACACAGGCGCGGTTCCTGCGGGAGGACGGCGTCATCGTCGTGGCGACGATCGCGTTCGGTATGGGCATCGACAAGCCCGACGTCCGCTTCGTGGCGCACATCGACCTCCCCAAGTCGGTCGAGGGCTACTACCAGGAGACCGGTCGCGCCGGCCGCGACGGCCTCCCGTCGACCGCCTGGCTCGCCTACGGCCTTCAAGACGTCGTGCAGCAGCGGCGCATGATCGACGACTCCCCGGGCGACCTGGCGCACCGGCGTCGCCTCACGCAGCACCTCGACGCCATGCTCGCGCTGTGCGAGACGGTGCACTGCCGCCGGGTGAACCTGCTGAACTACTTCGGTCAGCGCTCGACGCCGTGCGGCAACTGCGACACCTGCCTCAACCCGCCGGAGACGTGGGACGGCACGGTTCCGGCTCAGAAGCTGCTGTCGACCGTCGTGCGGCTCCAACGCGAGCGCGGGCAGCGGTTCGGCGCGGGCCACCTCATCGACATCCTGCGCGCCAAGCGCACGCCGCGGGTCGACCAGTACGGTCACGACGGGCTCGCGACCTGGGGCATCGGCGACGACCTCGGCGAGAGCCAGTGGCGTGGTGTGGTCCGCCAGCTGATCGCGCAGGAGCTGCTGAAGCCCGAGGGGGAGTACGGCGTGCTCGCACTCACCTCCGCCGGAGGCGAGGTGCTGTCCGGCGCGCGCGAGGTGGTGCTGCGCCGCGAGCCGGAGCGCGCGACCCGTTCGTCCCGCAGCGCGCGCTCGGTCGCCTCGACCGACCTGGCTCCGGCCGACGCCGGCCTGTTCGAGGCGTTGCGCGCCTGGCGGGCGGGCGAGGCGAAGACGCAGGGCGTCCCCGCGTACATCGTCTTCGGCGATGCGACCCTGCGCGCGGTCGCGGCCGCGCGGCCCTCCAGCCTCGACGAGCTCGACGGCATCAGCGGCATCGGCGCCAAGAAGCGCGACGCCTACGGCGAGGCCCTCCTGCAGGTGGTGGCGAGCCAGTAGGCGTGCCCCAGGTTCGTGACGAATCGGCGGATTCGTGGCACGAATGTCGTGATTCGTGACGAAGGTCGTCGCCGCGGAAGGCGGCCGCTCAGTCCGGCGACCCTACCTCGTATTCGAGCGCGACCTGGCCGCCCGGGTGGATGTTCGACGCGACGAGCCGCAGCGGCGTGACCGGCAGAGCCGTGGGGGCGACACTGCGCCCGCCGCCGACCAGGCTCGGGAGGATCCGCAGCCGCAGCACGTCGACCTCGCCCGCGAGGAAGGCCGCATCCGCGAGGCTCAGGCTGCCCCACAGGATGACCTCACCGGGGTACTCGCCCTTGAGCCGCCGCAGCGACTCGATGACATCGCCGCGCTCGACGACCGCTGGCGCGAGATCGCCCCATGGCGCCGCATCGAGAGTGTTGCTCAGGACATGCTTCGGGAGGCGGTTGATCAGGCCCGCGATCGGGTCGTCCGCCTCCGACGCCGTCGGCCAGTACGACGCGAACATCCGATAGGTGTTCGCCCCGAGAACGATCGCCTGGAGATCCGCCAGCCGCCGCAGCTGCTCGCGGTCGGCCTCCCCGCCGGCCGACTCCGGCATCAGAAAGCTCATGCCGCCCTCGGAGTCCTCCGCGGTACCGTCCGCCGACACGATCTGCTCCACGATGAGCCTCGCCATGGTGTCCCCCTTCGACGACGGCATCTGCCGACGCCGCCACCCTAGGCAGCCGATGTTCGCGCGGTCAACCGTTGGCAAGGGAGGAGTTTTGCGGCGCCGCGCCGCGTGATGGCGGCCAACGGAGGAGATCGGCGGCGGGAATCGGCGGAACTCCTCCGTTGACGACGCAGCGCTCGGCGCCACTACGCAACGCCTCCCGACGCCCACTCCGCGACACCCTCACGCGTCCGCGACCACGACCTCCACGCCCGCTGCGCGCAGCCGGTCGAGTTCGTCGGGGTCCGCCGAGCTGTCGGTGATGATCAGGGCGACCTGGTGGAGGTCGGCGATGGGTGCCAGCGCTACGTTGCCGATCTTGGAGCCGTCGGCGACGACGACGGTGCGCTGGGCCTTGGCCACCATGGCCCGATTGGTGCGGGCCTCGGTCTCGTCGTGCGTGGTGACGCCCGACCCGACGCTGATGCCGTCGGCGCCGAGGATCGCCGTGCCGACGTTGACGGCGTTGAAGGTGTTCTCGGCGATGGCCCCGACCAGCTCGAGCGATTGCGGCCGCAGGAAGCCGCCCGTCATCACGACCCGGACACCCGCGAACCCCGAGAGGAGGTTGGCGATCGTCAGCGAGTTGGTGACCACCGTGATCTCCCGGTGGTTCGCCAGCGCCCGCGCCACGCTTGCCGTGGTGGTGCCGCCGCTCAGCGCGACGACGTGGCGCTCGGCGGGCAGGCGCGCGACCATGGCCTTCGCGATGGCGCGTTTGGCCTCCTGGAACCGGGTGTCGCGCAGGGCGACCGGGAGTTCCTGGCCGCGCTCCAGCGCCGCGGCGCCGCCGTGCGTGCGCAGCAGCAGCTGCTGGTCGGCGAGGTCGGAAAGATCGCGCCGCGCGGTGGGCGCCGAGATGTCGAGCGTCTCGGAGAGCTCGGCGAGGCTGATCGAGCCGCGCTCCGACACCAGCTCGAGGATCTCGAGCATGCGTCGCGCGCGGCGACCCGAGCTGACGCGGGCGATCGCCGATTCGGCGGACGGAGCGACCATTGCAGTGTCCCTTTCGAGCGACTCGTCATCGAAGCGATCAACCGATCAACTGATGTGATCACTTTAGGCGCTATTCGATCATAATGTTGCGCGGAGTGAACACCATACCGCAGGATCGCCCCATGCCTCAGATTGTTTTCCTCGGTGCCGGCAGTGCCGTCTTCACCCGTCAGCTGCTCGCCGACCTGTTCCGTTTCGACGACCTTCCGACGCTGAGGATCGTCCTCCACGACATCGACGCCGAGCGCCTCGCCGTCGCCGCAGCGACCGCCGAGCAGCTGGTCGAGCGGTTCGGGAGGACGGCCGAAATCGTCGCCACCCTCGACCGCCGCGAGGCCCTCGACGGCGCCGACTTCGTGATCAACATGATCCAGGTCGGCGGCATCGACGCCACGCGCATCGACCTGGAGGTCCCCGCGGCCGCCGGCCTCCTGCAGACCATCGGCGACACCACCGGCGTCGGCGGCGTGTTCCGCGGGCTGCGCACGTTCCCCGTGCTGTCGGGCATCGCCGCCGACATGCTCGACCTGTGCCCGGACGCCTGGTTCCTCAACTACACGAACCCCATGGCGATGAACGTCTGGTGGATGTCGGTCGTCGCCCCCTCGATCAAGACCGTGGGCCTCTGCCACAGCGTCTACTGGACCGTGCACGACCTCTGCGAGCTCATCGGCGTGCCGATGGAGGGCACCCACTATCGCGCCGCCGGCGTCAACCACCAGGCCTGGCTGGTCGAGTGGTCGCGCGACGGCCAAGACCTCTACCCGCTGCTCCGGGAGGCCATCGAGCGCGACCCCGGGCTGCGCCGCCGTGTGCGCGTCGAGGTCTTCGAGCGCATCGGCTTCTACCCGACCGAGACCAGCGAGCACTCCTCCGAGTACCTGTCCTGGTTCCTGCGCTCGCCCGAGCAGATCGAACGCTTCCGCCTGCGCCCTCTGGAGTACGTCGGCATCTCGGAGGAGAACGTCGCCGAGTTCGAGCACGCCAAGGCCGCGCTCGCCGCGGGGGAGCCGCTGGAGCTGGAGGAGGGCGCCGCCGAGTACGCGCCGCAGGTCATCCACTCGATGCTGACCGGCACCGAGCGCATCATCCACGCGAACGTCGTCAACCGCGGCCTGATCGCCAATCTGCCCGAGGGCGCCGTGGTGGAGGTGCCGAGCCGCGTCGACGCGGACGGCGTGCACCCGCTGCCGTTCGGTGACATCCCGCCGCAGGGCGCCGCGCTCAACCGCACCTACCTCTCGGTGGCTGAGCTGGCGGTGGAGGCCGCCCGCACCGGCGACCCGGCCCTCGTGCGCCGCGCGGTGCTGACCGACCCCAACGCCAGCTCGTCGCTGACGCCCGAGCAGATCTGGGCGCTGTGCGACGAGCTGACCCTCCGCCACGCCGAACGACTGCCCGTCGCGCTCGGCGGCACGCTCGAGTCGGCGAGTCCGGCGGCGAGCCTGTCACCGAGCCCGCAGGCAGCGCACTGACAGCCGTTCGAAACACGTTTGTTACAAACGATCACTCCGAGTGAGCGAACCGAGCGGTTTCGTTGTCAAACGATCAACCACCAGCCAATGATGAAGAAGGCGCGACGCCGCGACATCCGCGGATCGCGCAGCACCGCACGAAGGAGCACCCCGTGACACTGACCTCCCGCGAGATCGACAGCCAGCCCGCCGTCTGGCGTGAAGCCCTCGACCGCCACGCCGACCGCGCCCGCGACCTGCTCACCCTGCCGGGTGCGCGCGTGCTCGTGCTCGGTTGCGGCACCTCGGCGTACGTCGCCGAGTCGTTCGCCGCGCTGCGCGAGGGCGCCGGCTTCGGGATGACCGACGCCGCCTACGCGTCGGAGCCGTGGCCGTGGCGCGACTACGACGCGGTCGTCGTCCTCAGCCGCTCGGGCACCACGACGGAGGCGATCGAGGCGATCGAGGGCCTGCCCGAGGGCGTGCGCGTGATCGCGGTCACCGGAGTCGCCGACTCGCCCGTCGCCGAGCGCGCCGACGACGTGCTTCTGCTCGACTTCGCCGACGAGGAGTCGGTCGTGCAGACGCGCTTCCCCACGACCTTCCTGGTGCTCGCCCGCTCCGCCTTCGGCGAGGACGTGAGCGGCCTCCCCGACGAGGCCGAGGCCGCGCTCGCCCAGCCGCTCGGTCTCGACACCGCGTCGCTCGAGCACTTCGTCTACCTCGGCAGCGGCTGGACCTACGGCCTGGCCCAGGAGGCCGCGCTCAAGATCCGGGAGGCCGCGCAGGCCTGGGCTGAGTCGTACCCGCTGCTCGACTACCGGCACGGCCCGCTCGCGGTCGCCGGCGAGAAGTCGCTGGTCTGGATCATCGGCCGCAGCGAGCCCAGCCTCGTGGAGGACATCGAGCGTGTCGGCGCGACCGTGCGCACCAGCAGCCACGACCCGCTCGTCGAGCTCGCCAACGCGCAGCGGCTCGCGGTCGCCATCGCCGCCCACCGCGGCCTCGACCCCGACAACCCCCGTCACCTGACCCGGTCGATCGTTCTCGGCTGACCTGCCGGCGCACCGCGCAGCCCCAGCCACCGTCGACGCAGACCACCCGAGAGGAACCGAAGATGCTACCTCGCCCCCCGAAGAACACCGGACCCGCCCGCAGCGCTGTCCGCCGCCACGCCCTCCGCACCGCCGCCGCCCTCACCGCGACCGCCGCCCTCGTGGCGCTCGCCGGCTGCAGCGGGACGCAGGGCGCGACCACCCTCGACAAGTCCGCCAAAGTCACGATCCAGGTGTGGTCGGGTCAGGCCGACGCTTTCGAGAAGTCGATCGAGCAACTGGGCAAGGAGTTCGAGAAGGCGCACCCCAATGTCACCGTCGACATCTCGCCCGGCGCCTCCTCGACCGACGGTCTGTTGCAGAAGCTGTCGGCCGGGTTCGCCGGCAACCAATACCCCGACATGTCGTACTCGTACGGCTCCTGGGCGGGACAGCTGGAATCCTCCGGCCGCACGCTCGACATCTCCGCCGACGTCAAGAAGCCCGGCGTCAACTGGGACGAGTTCACCGCGGCCGCCCGCGGCACCGCGCAGCCCTCCGGGTCGAAGATCATCGGCTTCCCGGCGGTCGTCGACAACATCGGCCTCCTCTACAACAAGACGCTGTTCGACAAGGCCGGCCTCGCCTACCCGACCGCCGACTGGACCTGGGAGGACTTCCGCGCCGCGGCGAAGAAGCTGACCGACCCGGCGAACCACGTCTACGGCTACGGCTACTCCGTCTCGGGCAGTGAGGAGACGACCTGGCAGTTCTGGCCGCACCTGTGGCAGAACGGCGGGTCCATCCTGAACAGCGATGGCAAGGCCGCGTTCAACTCGACCGCCGGCGACGACGCGCTCACCTTCCTGCGCTCGATGGCGGTCGATGACAAGAGCGTCTACCTCGACCAGACCGACGAGAAGTTCGGCCAGCTGTTCGTCAGCAACCGCATCGGAATGATCACCTCCGGCCCGTGGGAGCTGTCGGACCTGAAGACCGGCGGCACGAAGTACGGCGTCGTTCAGCTTCCGGGCACGAACGGCGACCACCAGACGGTGTCGGGCCCCGACATCTGGGCGCTGTTCGACCACCACGACAAGAACCGCGCCTACTGGGCGACCCAGTTCGCGCAGTGGCTGACCTCGCCCGCGCAGGACGAGCGCTTCAACGTGGACCAAGGCAACCTCCCGCTGCGGTCGTCGGAGGCGACGTCGGACGCCGTCGCCAAGCAGACCGCTGAGTACCCGGGCTACGACGTCTTCGTCGCCAACTCGAAGAACGTCAAGCAGACGCGCCCGACCACCGAGAGCTACGCCTCCCTGTCGGTCGCGATCGGCAAGTCGATCTCGCAGGTTCTGCAGGGCCAGGGCGAGCCCGGTCCGGCGCTCGACCAGGCCGCGAAGACGGCCGACGCCCAGGCGAAGAAGTAGGAACGCGGAGCACCACCACATGGCAGACATGACCGTGCCGCGCCCAGGGTCGCCGGCGCAGGGTGTGCCGGCGGATGCGAAGAGCAGCCGCCGCGCCCGCCGCAAGCAGGGGCTGACCTCGGCTCTCACCGGTTGGGGGTTTGTCGCCCCGGCGACCATCATCATCCTGGGCCTGTCGATCTTCCCGGCGCTCTGGGCGTTCGTGCTCTCGTTCCAGAAGTGGGACGGCTTCAGCCAGGCCACTTGGGTGGGCGGCCAGAACTACGCCGACCTGATGTCCGACGCCGACTTCGGCAATGCGGTGCTCAACACGGTGGGCTTCACCCTCCTGTTCGTGCCGGCCTCGGTGCTGCTCGGGCTGTTCCTCGCGGTCGCGCTGAACCGGCGCATCCGCTGGATGGGCTTCTACCGCACGGCGATCTTCGTGCCCTTCGTGGCCTCCGCGGCGTCGACCGGCATCCTGTCGACGTACCTGTTCAGCCCGCAGTTCGGTCTCGTCAACAACGTGCTCCGGGTGCTCGGCCTCCCGCAGCAGGGCTGGCTCGACGACCCGCACCAGGCCATGATCGTCATCGCGATCATGTCGCTGTGGGGCGCCGCCGCGTTCACCACCGTGATCTACCTGGCCGCCCTCCAGGACGTGCCGGCCGACCTCATCGAGGCGGCCCGCATCGACGGCGCGAACCGCTGGCAGACGTTCTGGCGGATCGTCTGGCCGCAGCTGGCGCCGGTGACGGTGTTCGTCACGATCTGGCAGACGATCGAGGCCATCCAGCTCTTCGACCTCGTCTACACGACGACCAAGGGCGGCCCGCTGGACGCCACCACGACGATCGTGTACTTCCTCTACGACAAGGCGTTCCACGCGCTGCAGTTCGGCTACGGCTCCGCCGCGGCGTACGTGCTGTTCGCGGTCACGCTGCTCATCACGATCGGCGTCGTGCTGTACTCGCGGCGCCGGGGATCGGAGGCGATCTGATGGTCAGCGTGCTCGACCAGGTCTCGTCGGCGACCGAACGGGTCGCCGCCCAGAGCGGCAGCGGCCGCGGCAAGCGAAGGCTGAAGTTCAGCGGGTGGCACTTCGTGCTGTTCCCGATCGCGATCCTCTTCCTGGTGCCGTTCCTCCAGATGACGCTCGCGTCGTTCTCGCCCGCGAAGGAGCTGGTGGCCTTCCCGCCGCCGTTCATCCCGTCGCACTTCACGCTCGACGGCTACGCCAAGCTGTTCGGCACGACGGACATCATGCTGTGGCTGGGCAACACCGTGATCGTGTCGACGGCGGCGATCGTCTCCAACCTGGTGCTGTGCTCGCTGGCCGGCTACGGCTTCGCGCGGCTGAAGTTCGCCGGGCGCAACTTCGGCTTCCTGATGATCCTGGCGACGATCATGATCCCGACCCAGCTGCTGATGATCCCGACGTACATCCTGTTCGCGACTCTCGGCCTCCTGAACGGGCTGGGCGCGGCGATCGTGCCCTGGCTGGCGACGGCGTTCGGCATCTTCCTGATGCGGCAGTTCTTCCTCTCGCTTCCCGCTGAGCTGGAGGAGGCCGGAGCGATCGACGGCTGCAACCGCTGGCAGATCTTCTTCCGGATCGTTCTGCCGCTGGCCCGCCCGGCGCTCGCGACGCTCGCGATCTTCACGCTGCTCGGCGCGTGGAACGACCTGGTCTGGCCGCTCATCGCGATCAACAACCAGCAGGCGTTCACGCTGCAGCTGGGCATCGCGAACTTCCAGGGCGCCCACCAGACAGACTGGAGCCTGATCATGGCGGGCAACGTCGTCGCGACGCTGCCTCTGATCCTGTTCTTCCTGTTCGCGCAGCGGCACTTCATCGCGACGATGACGTTCTCCGGGCTGAAGGGATGAGCGGGGACGACGGCCTCGTGGACGTGCTCGTGGTCGGCGACGCCAACCCCGACCTCCTGCTCACCGGCGACACGGTGCCGCGGTTCGGCCAGGCCGAGCAGCTGCTCGACACCGCCGATCTGCTGCTCGGCGGCAGCGCCTCGATCGTCGCCTGCGGGCTCGCCCGCCTCGGCGCGCGCACGGCGCTCGCCGCGGTGGTCGGCGACGACCGGTTCGGCTCGTTCGTGCTCGACGAGCTGCGTGCCGCAGGGGTCGACGTCTCCGCCGTGTCCGTCGACGACTCCGTGCCCACCGGGCTCTCCGTCGTGCTCTCGGAGCCGCACGACCGCGCCATCCTCACCCTGCCCGGCACCATCCCGAGCCTGACCGCCGCATCGGTGCGGGAGGCGGTCGAGCGGCTGCGACCGCGGCACGTGCACGTCGCGTCGTACTTCTTGCAGCCCGGCCTGGCTGCCTCCCTGCCCGAGCTGCTCGCCTGGCTGGGCGAGCGCGGCGTCACGGTCAGCCTCGACACCAACTGGGACCCGTCCGAACGCTGGAGCGGCCTCGACGCGGTGCTGCGGCGGGTCGCGGTCTTCCTCCCCAACCGTGAGGAGGCGCTGGCGATCGCCGCCTCCGTCACCGGCACGGCCCCGGCAGGGCTCGAGGAGGCCGCGGCGGTGCTCTCGGAGCTCGGCTGCCGCGTGGTCGTGAAGGCGGGCGCCGAGGGTGGCATCGCTTTCGAGGCCGGCGCGCGCGTCGCCTCCGCCCGTGGGTTGCACGTGGAGGTCGCCGACACCACCGGCGCCGGCGACAGTTTCGACGCGGGCTACCTCGCCGCGCTGCTCGACGGAGTCCCCGACGAGCAGGATCGGCTGCGCTGGGCGGCGACCGCCGGTTCGCTCTCGGTGCGCGGCCGCGGCGGCACCGCCGCCCAGGCCACCCGCGACGACCTGCACGTCGCCGTCGCGTAATCCTCCAGCACCACTCGAAGGGCACGTTGTTGTCGCTTTCGGAGCCCGGAAGCGACAACAACGTGCCCTTCGTCGATTCTTCGAGAGCGATTCACGGCGAAAACCAAGTGTTGCTCGGTTTATGATGATGGACGTCAACCCGTGACGCCCGAAGGAGTGCGAATGACCGACACCGACCAGACCACGACCGCCGCCGAGAACACCGCGCCGGAGGTCGACTCCCGCTACCGCGACGCCGGCCTCCCGATCGACGAGCGCGTCGAGAACCTGCTCGCGCAGATGACTCTGGAGGAGAAGGCCGGGCTCTTCTTCCAGACGATGATGACCATCGGCGAGGGCGGCACTGTCGCCGGCCCGGACCCCGCGTTCGGCATCGCCGACAGCACCGAGATGATCCGCGACCGCCACATGACGCATTTCAACGTGTTCGGCGCCGCGAGCTCGGCCGCCGAGATGGCCGAGTGGCACAACCGCGTGCAGGAGGTCGCGGCGAGCACGCGCCTCGGCATCCCGGTCACCTTCTCCACCGACCCGCGGCACTCGTTCAGCGACAACCCGCTCGCCGCGATGATGGCAGGACCGTTCTCGCAGTGGCCGGAGACCATGGGGCTCGCCGCGATCGGCGACGAGGAACTCGTGGAGCGCTTCGCCGACATCGCGCGCCAGGAGTACACCGCAGTCGGCATCCGCGTGGCCCTGCACCCGCAGATCGACCTCGCCACCGAACCGCGCTGGGCGCGTCAGTCCGCCACTTTCGGCGAAGACCCGGAGCTGACCTCCCGGCTCGGCGCCGCCTACATCCGCGGCTTCCAGGGCTCCGAGCTCGGCCCGGACTCCGTCGCCACCATGACCAAGCACTTCCCGGGAGGCGGCCCGCAGAAGGACGGCGAGGACCCGCACTTCCCCTACGGCCGCGAGCAGGTCTACCCCGGCGGCCGGTTCGAGACGCACCTGAAGCCGTTCGAGGCGGCCTTCGAGGCGGGCACCAGCCAGATCATGCCGTATTACGGCATGCCGGTCGGCACCGAGTACGAGGAGGTCGGCTTCGGCTTCAACAAGTCGGTCATCACCGGCCTGCTGCGCGAGCGCTACGGCTTCGACGGCATCGTCTGCACCGACTGGGGACTGATCAGCGACGGCGAGATCGGCGGAGAGCCCTTCCCGGCGCGTGCCTGGGGAGTCGAGCACCTGTCGCCGCGCGAGCGGATGCGCAAGGTCCTCGACGCGGGGGCCGACCAGTTCGGGGGCGAGTCCATCCCGGAGTTGCTGATCGACCTCGTGCGCAGCGGCGAGCTGCCGGAGGACCGTCTCGACGTGTCGGCGAGGCGCCTCCTGCGCGAGAAGTTCCGCCTCGGCCTGTTCGACGCCCCGACGGTCGATCCCGCGCGGGCCACCGCGGTCGTCGGCAACGCCGAGTTCGTCGCGGCGGGTGAGGCGGCGCAGCGCGCCTCCGTCACCCTGCTGAAGAACGAGGGACTCCTGCCGCTCGCCCGAGGCGCCAAGGTGCTCGTGCGCGGCTTCGACCCTGCGCTCGTCGCGGGCTACGCGACTGTGGTCGACACCGTCGAGGAGGCCGATGTCGCGCTGGTGCGTCTGCACGCCCCGTACGAGCAGCGCTCGACGATGTTCGAGAACTTCTTCCACGCAGGCTCGCTCGACTTCGCCCAGGAGACGGTGGATGAGGTGCTCGCCGTCGCGCGGGCTGTTCCGACGGTCGTGCAGGTGTTCCTCGACCGGCCGGCCATCCTGACCCCGATCGCGGAGGAGGTGGCCGCGATCTCGGTCGACTACGGCGCGAGCGCCGTCGCCCTGCTCGACGTGCTGTTCGGCGAGGCCGCGCCGCAGGGCCGGTTGCCGATGGACCTCCCGTCGTCGATGGAGGCCGTGGAGGCGAACCGCCCGGACGTGCCGTTCGACACCGCCGATCCGCTGTTCCGCTTCGGGCACGGGCTGAGCTACTAGCGCGATCGGGCCTGCGCCTCCTGCGAGGGTCCGGCGTTCAGCAGGTTCCGAGCGTTCCCCCTGGTCGTCCCGCGGTACTGGGCGTACTGTGCCCGTTCCGTGGGGCGATCAGGGAATCTTTCCCTCCCGCCCGCGGTTATGTCAGGTGACATAGTTTTCGCGACGATCTCGAAGGAGGGGATGAAATGGCACGGAGGATCGAAGAGCTCGAGGACGAGACCGGCGCAGTCATCAAGTACAGAAGGCACGCGAACGGGAAGGGCCTCGTGTCGCCGTCGGCGCGCGTCGCCGAGTCGGCCCACATCGAGCCGAGCGCGTACGTGGAGGCCGACGCCCGCATCGGGCTCGACGCCTACATCGGCGCCGGCAGCTGGATCGACAGCGGCGTGACGATCGGCGACCGCACCTTCGTGGGCGCCAACGTCCACGTCGGCAAGGGCTGCGTCGTCGGCAGCGGTGTGCGCATCGGCAGCAACGTCAAGATCGGGGAGAACTCGATGATCGGCAACGGCGCGCGCGTCGACCGCGACGAGCAGGTGCCGGCCGGCACCGTGATCGAACTGCGCGGTGCCGCGGCGGCGAGGGCCGCGCTCTCGGCTCCGCCGCGCGGAGCGCGACTGACGCGTCGAGCAGCCTGATCGTTGTCGACATCCGCTGAGGAGGCGGAGGTCGATTTGGAGCTTCCCACAAACGGCCCGCGGACCCCGCGGGCCGTTTTTGTAGCCGCCGCACCGACGGTTTCCGCCCGCGGCCCGGCAGCCGTAGCGTGGCGAGCACCGTAGAGAGATCGAAGAGGAAACTCATGGTTGACACTGCCGAGCGCGCCACCCAGAAGCCTGACAACACCCTGTCCGTCACCGACGTCGCCGCGTCCGAAGCGGCTGCAGCCGCCGCGGCCACTGCGCCGTCCGGCGCCGCACCGCACGTCGATGTGGAGGCGCTGGGCCGCCAGCTGCTGGGCCAGTGGGCGGAGGCGCGGCTCGCCTCCCGCGAGCTGGCCGCGCGTCCCGACCTGCAGAAGGTGGAGGGACTGTCCGTCGCCGACCACCGGTCGCGCGTCTTCGAGCAGCTGAAGCTGCTGGTCGAGCACGGCCAGGTGCACCGCGCCTTCCCGAAGTCGGTCGGCGGCGCTGACGACCACGGCGGCAACATCGCGGCGTTCGAGGAGCTCGTCGCGGCCGACCCGTCCCTCCAGATCAAGTCGGGCGTGCAGTGGGGGCTCTTCGGAGCCGCCGTGCTGCACCTCGGCACGCAGCACCACCACGAGACCTACCTGCCGGCGATCATGTCGCTGGACGTGCCCGGCGCGTTCGCCATGACCGAGACCGGCCACGGCTCCGACGTCGCCGCTGTCGCGACCACGGCGACCTACGACCCCGAGACGCAGGAGTTCGTCGTCGACACCCCGTTCCGCGGGGCGTGGAAGGACTACCTCGGCAACGCCGCCGTCGACGCGACCGCCGCGGTCGTGTTCGCCCAGCTCGTCACGCAGGGCGTCAACCACGGCGTGCACGCGTTCTACGTGCCGATCCGTGACGCGAACGGCGACTTCCTGCCGGGCATCGGCGGCGAGGACGACGGCCAGAAGGGCGGCCTCAACGGCATCGACAACGGGAGGCTGCACTTCACCGGTGTGCGCATCCCGCGCACCGACCTCCTCAACCGCTACGGCGACGTCGCGGAGGACGGCACCTACACCTCGCCGATCGCCAGCCCCGGCCGTCGCTTCTTCACGATGCTCGGCACCCTCGTGCAGGGCCGCGTCTCGCTCGACGGGTCCGCGACCATCGCATCGAAGATCGGCCTGAAGATCGCGATCACCTACGCCGACCAGCGCCGCCAGTTCACCGCGGGCAGCGACACCGACGAAGAGGTCATCCTCGACTACCAGCGCCACCAGCGCCGGCTCCTGCCGCTGCTCGCCACGACCTACGCGGCCGGGTTCGCGCACGAGGTGTTCCTGCGCAAGTTCGACGACGTGTTCAGCGGCAAGGCGGACACCGACGCCGACCGCCAGGACCTGGAGACCATCGCGGCCGCCCTCAAGCCGCTGAGCACCTGGCACGCGCTCGAGACGCTGCAGGAGGCCCGCGAGGCCTGCGGAGGCGCAGGCTTCCTCACCGAGAACCGCATCACCTCGCTGCGGCAGGACCTCGACATCTGGGTGACGTTCGAGGGCGACAACAACGTCCTCCTGCAGCTGGTCGCCAAGCGACTCCTGACCGACTTCAGCCGCAAGTTCGCCAAGGCCGACGCCGGTGCGCTCGCCCGCTACGTCGTCGTCCAGGCGGCCGGCAAGGCCTACCACGGAACCGGGCTGCGCAGTGTCGGCCAGACCGTGCGCGACTTCGGTTCGACGGCACGGTCGGTCAACTGGCTGCAGGAGTCGGCGACGCAGCGCGAGCTGCTGACCGATCGGGTCGAGACGATGATCTCGGAGATCGGCGGGCGTCTCCGCCCGGCCTCCAGGCTCGGCAAGAAGGCGGCGGCCGACCTGTTCAACTCGCAGCAGAACGAGCTCATCGAGGCCGCGCGGGCGCACGGCGAGCTGCTGCAGTGGGAGGCGTTCACGGAGGCCCTGGAGCAGGCTCCCGACGCCGGCACCAAGCAGGTGCTGACCTGGCTGCGCGACCTGTTCGGTTTCGGCCTGATCGAGAAGCACCTGTCGTGGTACCTCATCCACGGCCGGCTGTCGCCGCAGCGCGCGCAGGCGGTGTCGGCGTACATCGACCGGCTGCTGTCGCGCCTGCGCCCGCACGCGGTCGACCTCGTCGACGCGTTCGGCTACGGGCCAGAGCTCGTCCGCGCGAAGATCGCGAGCGGCGCGGAGGGCGAGCGCCAGGCCGAGGCCCGCGCCTACTACGCCGAGCGCCGCGCCGCGGGCACGCTGCCGACGCCCGAGAAGGCGCCCTCGAAGCACCGCTGACCCGCGCCTCCCACATTCGTCACGAATATCGCCGCCTCCCCCCGAGGGGGCTGCGACATTCGTGACGAATGTCGCGTTTCGTGCCACGAATGTCGTGGTTCGTGACGAATGTCGGGGCCCTCGCGCGGGAGCGGCGCTACAGGAGGCCGAGGGCGCGGACGGCCTCGCGCTCGGCGACGAGCTCGGCGACGGAGGCGTCGATGCGCTCGCGTGAGAAGGCGTCGATCTCCAGGCCCTGGACGACCTCCCAGCGGCCATCCACGCCGCGCACCGGGAACGACGAGATGAGTCCCTCGGGCACGCCGTAGGAACCGTCGGACACCACGGCGGCGGAGGTCCAGCGGGCGCCGGTGCCGTGCACCCAGTCGTGCATGTGGTCGATGGCGGCGCTCGCGGCGGAGGCCGCCGAGGACGATCCGCGCACGGCGATGATCTCGGCGCCGCGGTTCGCCACCCGCGGAATGTACTCGTCGGCCAGCCAGTCCTCTTCGACGAGGTCGGTAGCGGGGCGCCCGTCGACCGTGGCGTGGCTGAGGTCGGGGTACTGGCTCGCCGAGTGGTTGCCCCAGACGATCACTCCGTCGATCGCCGAGACCGGCACGCCGAGCTTCGCGGCGAGCTGGGCGACGGCACGGTTGTGGTCGAGCCGGGTCATCGCGGTGAACCGCTCGGCCGGGATGTCGGGCGCGTGCGCGCTCGCGATCAGCGCGTTGGTGTTGGCGGGGTTGCCGACGACGAGCACGCGCACGTCGTCCGCCGCCCCCGCGTTCAACGCGGCGCCCTGTGGCCCGAAGATGCCGCCGTTGGCCTGCAAGAGGTCGGCGCGCTCCATCCCGGCGGTGCGCGGGCGCGCGCCGACGAGCAGAGCGGCGCTCACGCCATCGAAGGCCGTGCCGGCGTCCTCCGTGACCTCGAGCGAGTGCAGCAGCGGGAAGGCGCCGTCGAGCAATTCGAGGGCCGTGCCCTCGGCCGCGGCGCGCCCGGCCGGGATCTCCAGCATCCGGAGCCGCACGGGGACCTCCGGCCCGAACAGCTGGCCGGAGGCGATGCGGAAGAGGAGGGCGTAGCCGATCTGTCC
>NZ_JBVQSP010000006.1:261612-264714 GCF_055720965.1 Leifsonia sp. PARNA 1/14 | reverse complement strand
GCACCCGGAGCCGCACGGGGACCTCCGGCCCGAACAGCTGGCCGGAGGCGATGCGGAAGAGGAGGGCGTAGCCGATCTGTCCACCGGCGCCGGTGACGGCGACGGTCACGGGGGTGGTCATGCTGCGAGCCTAGCCCCGGCGTCGCTGACGGAGGAGTGCCGGCGGTGCAGCCTCCGTGATCGCGGGTCGCGGAGGAGACGGTGTCGCTGCCGGAGCAGATCCCCTCCGTTGCTGTCGCGTGCCCGCTGGGCCGCGGACGTCCGGCGGCGTTGCCAACGGAGGAGATCGGCCGCCGGCAGGCACAGAAATCCTCCGTAACCCGCGATTCCGGCGCGGCCCGGCCCGGATCTCCTCCGTTGTTGTCGCGCACCGCTACAGTCGCACCATGCGCAGCCTCTACCCCGAGATCGAGCCGTACGACAGCGGGATGCTGGACGTCGGCGATGGCCAGCAGGTCTATTGGGAGACCAGCGGCAACCCCGACGGCAAGCCAGTCGTGTTTCTGCACGGCGGCCCCGGCGGCGGCACCACGCCCTCCCACCGCCGGCTGTTCGACCCGGAGCGGTACCGGATCGTCCTGTTCGACCAGCGCAACTGCGGCAAGAGCCTGCCGCACGCCAGCGACCCCGATGCCGACCTCTCCGCGAACACCACCTGGAACCTCGTCGGCGACATGGAGAAGCTGCGCGAGCACCTCGAGGTCGAGCGCTGGCAGGTGTTCGGCGGGTCGTGGGGGAGCGCCCTCGCGCTCGCGTACGCCGAGACGCATCCCGAGCGGGTGTCGGAGCTGATCGTGCGCGGCATCTTCACGCTGCGTCCCGTAGAGCTCGAGTGGTTCTACGAGGGCGGCGCCGCGGCGCTGTTCCCCGACCTGTGGGAGGGCTTCCTAGAGCCCGTCCCCGCGGAGGAGCGCGGCCACCTCATCCGTGCCTACAGCCGACTGCTCACCGACGAGGACCCTGCCGTGCACGGGCCCGCCGCCGTCGCCTGGTCGCGTTGGGAGTCCTCCACGATCACGCTGCTGCCGCGCCCGGAGGTCGTCGAGACCTTCACCGAGCAGAAGTACGCGGTCGCCTTCGCGCGCATCGAGAATCACTACTTCATGAACGGCGGCTGGTTCGAGGAGGACCAGCTGATCCGCGACGCCCACCGGCTGCAGGACATCCCCGGCGTCATCGTGCAGGGCCGCTACGACGTCTGCACGCCGGCGATGACCGCGTGGGATCTGCACACGGCGTGGCCGCAGGCCGACCTGCAGATCATCGCCGACGCCGGCCACGCCTACGACGAGCCCGGCATCCTCGACGCCCTCATCGACGCGACCGACCGGTTCGCCGATCGATGACGCTGCTCCGTGACGTCCGGCCCTGGGGAGGCGACCGCTCCGACCTCCTGATCGAGCACGGTGTCATCACGGCCGTCGAGCCGCACCGGGCGGACCGGCCCGACCGGACGCCGGAGGGTGCCGTCGACGTCATCGACGGGCGCGGGCTGCTCGCGCTGCCCGGGCTCGTCAACGCGCACGCGCACCTCGACAAGAGCTGGTGGGGGATGCCGTGGGTCCCGTACGGCGGGCGGGCGACGACGCAGGGGCGCATCGAGCACGAGCGGGCGCACCGTGACGAGCTCGGCCTTCCGAGCCCGACCAGTACGCTCGAGCTGCTGCGCGCTCTGGTGGCGCAGGGGACGACCGCGTTCCGCACCCATATCGACGTCGACCTCGGGGTCGGGCTGCACGGCATCGCGGTGGTGCGGGAGGCCGTCGCCGCGCTGGGGCTGCCGGTGGGGCTGGAGGTCGTGGCGTTCCCGCAGGACGGCGTGCTGCGCCGGCCCGGCGTGCTGGAGCTGCTGGACGCCGCAGCCGCGGAGGGCGCCGACCACGTCGGCGGGCTGGACCCGGCCTCCATCGACCGTGACCCGGTCGGGCAGCTCGACGCGTTGTTCGAGGTAGCCGACCGGCGCGGCGTCGGCATCGACATCCATCTGCACGACGGCGGGGAGCTCGGCGCGTTCGAGTACGAGCTGATCATCGAGCGCACCCGGGCCCTCGGGCTCGCCGGGCGCGTGAACGTGGCGCACGGGTTCGCGATCGGCGAGCTTCCGGAGGCCCGGCAGGCGGCGCTGGTCGACGCGTTGCGGGAGGCCGGTGTCTCGATCACGACGGTCGCCCCGATCAACGCGCCGCGCCTCCCGCTGGCGCTGCTTCGTTCGGCCGGCGTGCCGGTCGGGCTCGGGACGGACGGCATCCGGGATCTGTGGGGACCGTACGGCGACGGCGACCTGCTGCGCCTGGCGACCCGCCTCGCGCAGCTCGCGGGCGCGCGCCGCGACGAGGAGCTGACCGACGCCGTGCGCGTCGCGACGAGCGACGCGGCCGGGTTCGTGGGGAGGCCGGTGCACGACCTCGTGGTGGGAGCGCCCGCCGACGTCGTGCTCGTCGACGCGCAGAACGTCCCGGAGGCGCTGGTCGCCTCCCCGCCGCGCGAGCTGGTGCTCGTCGGCGGCGTCCGCGCGCTCTGAAGGCCGCGCACATTCGTCACGAATCAGCGCATTCGTGGCACGAATGTCGAGATTCGTGACGAATGTCGGGAGGGATCAGCCGGCCAGGGCGGCGAGGGCGCGGCGGAGCTGTGTCGAGCTCGTCGTCATGGTGTACGGGAAGTAGACCACCTCGACGCCGACGGCACCGAACTCGCGCTCGAGGCGCAGCCCCTTCTCGGTGCCGCGCCAATCGTCGCCCTTGAAGAAGACGTCGAACTTCAGCTTCTTCCACATCTCGAGCTTGTCGGGCACGGTCTCGGCGACCGCTTCGTCGACGTAGCCGATGTTGCGGACGATCTCGATGCGCTCAGCGAGCGGGATCACCGGGTCGACGCCTTTGGTGAGACGGAGCATCTCGTCGGAGACGACACCCGCGATCAGGTAGTCGCACTCGTTCTTGGCGTGCTTGAGGATGTTCAGGTGTCCGATGTGGAACAGGTCGAACGCTCCTGCTGCGTAGCCGACGCGCACGGTCACGGGTGGCCTCCTTCGGGTGAGGTATCCTCACCTATTCTGGCGAATGAGTGAGGATTTGTCACCTATAAATCCGAAGGAGGTTT
>NZ_JBVQSP010000006.1:137955-261513 GCF_055720965.1 Leifsonia sp. PARNA 1/14 | reverse complement strand
CGTCAGTCGGTCGTGGCGCGCAACGCGGCGCCGATCACCTCCGTCGCCGTGGCGATCTGCACGAGTGCCGCCTCGTAGGCGGCGTCACCTTCGCCGTACGGATCGAGGACGTCGCCCTCCGCGTAGCCGCGCCGGGTGGCGCGGTCGCGGCTGACGACAGCGGGCGACGGGCGGTGCGCCGCGGCCCAGGCGACGAGCTCCGCAGCCGACAGCGCGGCGGCGTCCGCGCGGGCGGCGGCGTCCGCGAACTCGGTGAGCGTGAACGCGCGCCGCACGGTCGACGGCGCGTGGTCGACGACCCACTCCCGGTGCTCCCGGGTCGCGGTGAGGATCAGCCCGGCGTCGGCGAGCAGGCTTCGCGTGGCCTGCCGGGCGGCGAAGCTCCGCACCATCGCGCCATCCACCCCGCGCGCCTCGAGGAGGCTGTCCATGGGCGGATTGACCGGCCAGCCCGTCATCGCGTGCGTGCCCGCCGACGACACGACGAATCGCGGCCCCTCCCGGCCGCCGGCCGTTGCAAGCTCGCGCGCGAGCAGGAGGTCCATTGCCGGGGAGCGGCAGATGTTTCCGGTGCAGATCGTCACGATGGCGAAAGGAGTGAGTGCCCGCATGGTGCCATTCTCGCTGACGCCTCTTACCACCCGAATTGGGGGGTAAGAACGGTCTAGCTCAGATTGCATAGCCCACGTAAAATCAACTGACCTGTGTGCGCTCTCAGCCACGGTCTGATAGGTTTTCCAACAAATCTCACGCGCAGAAGGCCTGGTCTCACCTTCATGCTTTCCTGATCGCGACGAGCATTGGAAGACGCTCCATGGCAGCTGCCAGACACCGCCTTACCGGCACCCCCGCCCCCAAGAAAACCCATACCCCCACCCCCCGAACCCGCAAGACCGTGATCACCGCGGTCGCAGGGACCGCTCTCGCGGCCCTCGCCGCGGCCGGCCTCCCGGCTCTCACGGCCAACGCGGCGACCACCTACACGGTGGCCTCGCAGCTGGTGTCCGACGACTTCTCCCGTACCGCCGCCGGCGGCTGGGGCTCAGCCCCCGTCGGCGGCGCGTACAAGGTCAACAGCGCCGCGTCGTTCTCGACCGCAGGCGGCGTCGGCACGATGGCCCTCCCGAAGGCCGGCTCCTCGCTGACCGCGAACCTCTCGACGGTCTCGGCCGCCGATGTGACGACGGCCGCGACGATCGACGTGCCGACGATCCCGACCAAGGGCAACGGCGTCTACGCCGGCGTTCAGCTGCGGTCGGCCGGAGGCTCGTACTACCAGGCCAACATCCGCGTGGCCAAGGGCGGCTCCGTGACGCTCACCATCGTGCGCGTCAACGGCTCCACCGCCAAGCAGACCACGGTCGGCAAGGAGACCCGCATCGCGACCGGTCTGAAGGCCGGCTCCGCCGTGCAGCTCCAGTTCCAGGCCACGGGTTCGAACCCGGTGCACCTCCAGGCCCGCGCCTGGGTCGCCGGCGCCACCCAGCCCGGCTGGCAGCTCACGGCCGACGACTCCGCCTCCACCCGGCTGAGCGGCGCGGGCAGCGTCGCGGCCTGGTCGTACCTGTCCGGTGCCTCCGCCGTGCAGCGGGTCGCTTTCGACTCCCTCACCGCCTCGAGCCTGAAGGCGTCCACGGGCACCCCGACCACGACGCCCACGCCGCCCACGACCCCCACGTCGACCCCGTCGGCGCCGCCGACCACGACGCCGACGCCGACTCCGACGCCGACCTCCACGCCGACGCAGAACCCGACGCCGCCGACCACCCCCACGGGTCCGACGTCGCCCGGCGACCCGACGGTCAACACCGCCGGAACCCGTTTCGCGACCGGCGCCGCAGCCATCGGCAGCGCCTCCTACGCGGTGCCGTCCGGCGCGGTCGTGGTCTCACCGTCCGGCTCGGACAGCGCGGCGGGCACCCTCGCCGCTCCGTACAAGACGGTGCAGCGTGCGCTCACCGCGGCTCCGAACGGCGCGACCATCGTGCTGCGCGGCGGCACGTACCACGAGTCCCTGACGGTGCCCGGCGGCAAGAAGCTCACCGTGCAGTCGTACCCGAAGGAGGCCGTCTACCTCGACGGCAGCACGGCCGTCGGCGGCTGGGCCAAGAGCGGGTCCGTGTGGAGGGCCACCGGCTGGAACCACGTGTTCGACTCGAGCCCCACGTTCACGCGTGGTGCCCCTGACGGCACGTCCTCCGGCTGGCAGTTCGTCAACCCGAGCTACCCGATGGCCTCCCACCCCGACCAGCTCTGGGTGAACGGCACCGCCATGAAGCAGGTCGCCAGCGCATCCCAGGTCACCGCGGGAACGTTCTTCTACGACACTGCGGCCAAGGCCCTCGTGCTCGGCACCGACCCGTCCGGCAAGGATGTGCGCGCCAGCGACCTCCAGAAGGCGATCACCGTCGGCTCGGCCGGCTTCACGCTGAAGGGCGTCGGCGTCCGCCGCTATGCGCCTTCGGTGCCCGACATGGGTGCGGTGACCGACTACCAGGGATCCGGCACGTTCGAGAACGTCTCGTTCACCGACAACGCCACGACCGGCATCGCTCTGGGCGGCTCCGGCCACACGCTGCGCAACGTCACGGTGGCCCGCAACGGCCTCCTGGGTGTGCAGACGAACAACTCGGACAACCTGACCCTCGACGGCGTGCTCGCCTCGGGCAACGACGCGGAGCACTTCAACACCTCGCCGGTCTCCGGCGGTGTGAAGATCACCCGCTCGCGCAACATCACGGTCGACAACAGCGCCTTCGTCGACAACCTGTCGCACGGTCTGTGGTTCGACGAGTCCGTCTACAACATGACGGTCGTCCACAACGACTCGCTCCGCAACGCCGGCAACGGCATCGTCATCGAGATCTCCGCCAAGGCGAGCATCGTCGACAACGTGTCGTCGAACAACGCCAAGGACGGGCTGAAGCTCAACGACATCGGCGGCGGCGTGCAGGTCTGGAACAACACGCTCACCGACAACACCAACCGCAACCTGGAGATCACCCAGGACGCCCGACGGGGGAACAACAAGAGCGACGCCGGGCACGACCCGCGCCAGGCGTTCCCCGACCCGACGATGACGTGGATCACCGGTCCCGACACGATCCGCAACAACATCATCTCGGGAGGCTCGGGCAACTGCCTGCTGTGCGTCGAGGACTACTCGCACACGTACTCCGCCGCTCAGATGGGCATCGATGCGGACTACAACCTGTACCGCCGCCCCTCGGCCAGCGCTCCGAGCTGGTTCGCGGTCTGGTCGACCGGTGCGGGCAACCCTGCCATCTACAGCACCCTGTCGGCGTTCACCTCCGGCACCGGCAAGGGCGGGCACAACACGCTCGTCGAGAACGCGCCGTCGAAGTCGGCCGCGCAACTCGCCGCGCCGTCCACCTCCACGGGCACGGCGGCGGGTCTGACCTCGGCGATCGCGGCGCTGGTGGGCAAGCCCGCCGGCACCGCCCACATGGGCGCGTGGTGATCCACGCCGCCTGACCCGCTCTGACGAGCAGGCGACGCCGCCGGGCCTTCCACCCGGCGGCGTCGCTCTGTCGTGCGCGGAGAACGGTATGTGCCTCGTACTGGGGTGCCTCGTACTGGGGTGCCTCGTACTGGAGGCAGAGCCGCAGACACGTTCCCGGATAGGTTTCATCGCATTCGACCTCTCCAAGGAGCGACAGATGACGACCAGGCGCCGTGCTCGTGGCCTCGCGGCCCCACGTGTGCCCGCCGTCCCACCCGACTTTCGCCGATCGGCTCGGGGAGGAGCGGGATGACCCAGCTCGGCTGAGCAGATTCCGCTCCGGGTGATTCGGCGGGTTGGTTTCCCGCGCCGATTCCGCCCCATCTTCACATCGCCGGCCCGATCCGCAGTTCTCGTGCTGATACGGTCCCCGGACTCCGCGCTGAAGGGCCGGTCTCACCTTCCAGCTCCATCGATCGCGACGAGCAGCATTGGAAACAATTTCGATGACCCACGGCACTACCCGCGTCTCTCGGACCCAACCGAACCCCCTCCTTTTCCGAAAAGTCCTCGCATCGCGCAAAGCGATCGTCACCTGTGTGGCCGGTGCGGCTCTGGCCGCGCTCGCCGTCGGCGGCTTGCCCGCACTCGCCTCCTCGACCGCCACGACGACCTACACGACCGGTTCGCAGCTGGTGTCGGACGCGTTCTCGCGCACGACGGCCGGCGGCTGGGGCACGGCGCCGGTCGGAGGCTCGTACACGGTCAACAGTGCGTCGTCGTTCTCGAGCGGCAACGGGGTGGGCACGATGAGACTCCCTGCTCCGGGCGCGTCACTGACCGCGTCGCTGGCGTCGGTGTCGGCCGCCGATGTGACAGCGGCCGCGACGATCGATGTCCCGGCGATCCCGAGCAGCGGTAACGGCGTCTTCGCCGGCGTCGAGGTGCGGGCGGCGGGAGGCTCGTACTACCGGGCCAACATCCGCGTCGGCATGGGCGGAATCCTGACGCTCACCATCGTTCGCGTCAACGGCTCGACCGCGAATCAGACGACCGTCGCCGCGGAACGCGGCATCGCCAGCGGCCTCAAGCCCGGTTCCGCGGTGCAGCTGCAGTTCCAGGCCACGGGTTCGAACCCGGTGCACCTCCAGGCCCGCGCCTGGGTCGCCGGCGCCGCTCAACCGGAGTGGCAGCTCACGGCCGACGACTCGGCCTCCACCCGGCTGAGCGGTGCGGGCTCGATCGCCGCGTGGTCGTACCTTTCGGGAGCGTCGGCCGTGCAGGCCGTCCAGTTCGACTCTCTCACGGCGTCGGCCCTGAAGCCCGTCGCGTCGACGCCTGCGCCGCCCGCGACGCCGAAGCCCACCGTGACCGCGACGGCGACCCCGAAGCCGTCGCCGACCCCGACCGAGACCCCGAAGCCGACCTCCACCCCGACACCGACCTCCACCCCGGCACCGACCTCGGCGCCGGCCGTCACGCCGTCCCCCACCCCGACGCCAAGCGGCCTGCCGACCCCGCCGCCGACCATCACGGCCTCGCCAGGACCGATCGTCGTGCAGCCGCCCGTCACGACGCCTCCGGGAGCTCCCGCGCCCGGTCCGGCCCCGTCGGCCGACCCGTCGATCGACACCTCGGGTGCGCGCTTCACGACCGGCTCCGCCGCGATCGGGAGCACGGCGTACGACGTCCCCGTGGGGGCGATCGTGGTCTCGCCGAGCGGTTCGGATTCCGGCGCCGGCAGCGCGACGGCGCCCTTCGCCACGGTGCAGAAGGCGATCAACGCCGCCGCGAGCGGCGCGACCATCGTGCTCCGCCAGGGCAGCTACCACGAGTCGCTCACGATCCCGTCCGGCAAGAAGCTGACCATCCAGTCGTACCCGAACGAGGCCGTCTACCTCGACGGAAGCTCCGTCGTGTCCAACTGGGTCCAGAGCGGCTCGGTGTGGAAGGCGACCGGCTGGAACCACATGTTCGACGCCAGTCCCACCTTCACCCGCGGCGCGCCCGACGGCACCGCCTCAGGCTGGCAGTGGATCAACCCGGCCTATCCGATGGCCTCTCACCCCGACCAGCTCTGGGTCGGCGGCACGGCGATGAGCCAGGTGGCGAGCGCCGCGCAGGTGACCGCCGGGACGTTCTTCTACGACACCGCCGCGCAGACCCTGGTGCTCGGCACGAACCCGTCGGGCAAGCAGGTGCGCGCGAGCGACCTCCAGAAGGCGATCACCGTCGGCTCGGCCGGCTTCACGCTGAAGGGCGTCGGAGTGCGGCGGTACGCTCCCTCGGTGCCCGACATGGGTGCGGTGACGGACTACGCCGGCACCGGCACGTTCGAGAACGTGTCCTTCACGGATAACGCCACGACGGGCATCGCGCTGGGCGGCTCCGGCCACACCCTCCGCGAGGTGACCGTCGCCCGCAACGGCCTCCTGGGGGTACAGACCAACAACTCGGACAACCTGACCCTCGACGGGGTGCTCGCCTCGGGCAACAACGCGGAGCACTTCAACACGTCGCCGGTCTCCGGCGGCGTCAAGATCACGCGCTCGCGTGGGATCACGGTCGAGAACAGCGCATTCGTGAACAACCTGTCGCACGGCCTCTGGTTCGACGAGTCCGTCTACGGGATGACGATCGCCCACAACGACTCGCTGAGGAACGCCGGCAACGGCATCGTGATCGAGATCTCGGCGACCGCGACCATCGCCGACAACGTGGTGTCGCGCAACGCGTCGGACGGGCTCAAGCTCAACGACGTCAGCAACGTGCAGGTGTGGAACAACACGCTCACCGACAACACCAGACGCAACCTGGACATCACCCAGGACGCCCGCCGCGGGAACAACAAGAGCGATGCCGGGCACGACCCGCGCCAGGTGTTCCCCGACCCGACGATGACGTGGATCACCGGTCCCGACACGATCCGCAACAACGTAATCTCGGGAGGCTCGGGCAACTGCCTGATCTGCGTCGAGGACTACAACCACGTCTACTCGGCCGCGCAGCTGGGGATCGACGCCGACTACAACCTGTACCGGCGGCCGTCGACGAGCGCCCCGACCTGGTTCGGGGTCTGGTCCCGCGGCGTGGGAGACCCGGCCGTCTACAACACCCTCGCGGCGTTCACCGCCGCGACCGGCAAGGACGCGCACAGCGCCCTCGTCGAGAGCGCGCCCGCGCAGACCACTGCCCAGCTGAACGCGTCGGTGTCCGGCGCCGCAGCCGCCCTGCCGGCCTCCATCGCCTCGATCGTCGGCCGCACCGCGGGCACGGTGCACCTCGGGGCCTGGTGACCCGGAGCCGGTAGTCGAGCGCACCGCGCTCACCCCACCTCGGCGCCGTCGGGCTTCTCGGCCCGGCGGCGCCCGAGGTCGCGGGTCACCCACCAGAGGTTCGGGATCACCTGGCAGAGCAGGACGCTGATGGCCGAGCCGATGATCGGGCCGCCCGCGCCCACGACGCCGATCAGCCACCACGACAGCCCCAGGTTGAGCGGGACGCTGACGAGGATCGGCCAGACCTGGAAGGTCAGGCCGCGCTTGTCGGTCATGTACATGCCTGCCGGGTACTTGGCCGCCTGGAGGGCGACGAACACGACGAAACCGCCGACCAGCCACGGGTCCAGCGCGAACCTCCCGCCGGCGATGAAGTGCGTCAGCAGCGGCGAGAGCGCGGCGAGCACGAGCCCGATGCCCAGGCCACCGGCGAGGAACCAGAGCGTCGGCTTCATCGGCGACTCGATCCGCGCCTCCGATCGCGCCTTCGCGTAGATCGGCCACAGCGCCACGCCCGCCGCCGCGATCGTCTGAAGCACCAGCCCGAAGAGCTGGGAGGCCAGGTTGTATTGCGCGAGCTCGTCGCCGTGCGTCAGGTGGCTCAGCAGCAGCCGGTCGGTCTGCATCGCGATCGGGAGGGCGACCATCTGCACGAGCATCGGCCAGGCGACACCGATCGCCGGGACGCCCGGATAGCGCCGCGGGAACGGCACCTCCCGGATCGCCTTGCCGACAGCCGGCTTGATGAGCCGTGCAGCCATGATCAGGCAGATCAGGGAGGCCAGCGCGTTCGCGATGTAGGAGAGCACGGCGAGGAAGCTGCCCGCGGGAGCCGACACCGCCACGAGGGTGGCGAGGCCCAGGAACATGGCGGGCGCGACCACCGCCTGGCTGGCCACCTGGGTGCTGGTGCGGCCGAGGCCGACCAGGATGCGGGAGCCGACGGTGAGCGGCAGCACGATCGCGAAGGTGAAGAGGCAGAGGAAGGCTGCGAGACTGCCCCCATCGGGCATGAGCCCCCCGCCGAGGATCGCCGGCCACCAGCCCAGTACGCTGATCACGATGCCGGCGGCGATGATGACGGCGGCCGACAGCAGCAGGATGCGGAACGCCGTCACGATGGTGCGGCGCACCGTGCGGTCGGAGGCCGGCGACGACGAGCCGGCCACCGCATTGATGACGACGGCGGCGATGCCGAGGTCGGCGAACGGCAGCAGCGCGGGGAGCGCGGCGAGCAGACCGTACTGCGCGTAGGCGTCTGTGCCGAAATGCTGGATGATGAGGCGGCTGTTGACGATGCCGATGATGCCGGACAGGCCCATGACGACGACCTTGGCGAGCGCTGTCGAGCCGACGGAGCGCACCATGCCGCCTCGGCCGCTGCCGGCGCCGGGTCCGTTCGGGTCGGACCCGGCGCCTGCGCGCCGCCCCCGCTCCGGTCGCACGCGGACGTGCGTCATGGGCGAGCGCCGGCTTCGCGGAAGAGCGCGCGGCCGGCCGCGATGCGGCCGTCCACACCGGGGAGGTCGGCGAGGATGTCGCCGGACGTGCGCGGGTTGACGAGTGCGTCGACGACGCCGTCGGCGAGCCCGGCCGACAGCACCTGGGCGGGCAGCACGACGTGCCCGGCGTCGATCAGCCATTCGGCGATTCCGGTCTCGCTCGTCGTGACGATCTCGCAGCCGTGCGCGAGACCCTCGACGATGGGGAGGCCGACCTGCTCCCGCCACGTCCCCACCCGTCGCGAGGGCAGCACGAGCACGTGCGCCTTGCGGAGTTCGGCGTGCACCACCGAGCGGGGAGGATCGACGATCAGCCGGATGCTCGGGTCGGCGGCGGCCGCCGCCTTCGCCTGGGGGAGCAGCTCGCCCGAACCGACGAGTGTGAGCCGGGCTCCGGGGTGCCGCGACACGATGGCCGGCCACGCCTCGAGCACATCGGCGAAGCCCTTCCGCGGCGAGAACGCGCCGAGGAAGAGCACGCCGTCCGGGTCGCGCTCGACAGGCAGTGCGGCGCCCGCGGCGTCGTCGGCCGCCGCGGTCGTCTCGCCGGCCGCCTCCAGCCCGAGGCACGCGCAGGGGCTGGGCAGCGCCTCCACGGTGAGCTGGCGGCGGGGGATGTGACGGAACGTCGTGCTGTAGAGCGCGTCGGCCTCCGTGGTGCCGTAGACGACGGTGTCGAGCCGGTGCCAGATGTAGCCGGCGAGCACCCGCTCGATCGAGCGCCGAACCCGGCTGCGCACCCGTGGCGGCCGGGCCGCGAAGGGGTCGAGGTCTTCGATCGCGTAGGTGGCGATCTCTGCGCGCGGGGCGCCGCCGAGGCGCTTCATGCCGAGCACCGCGAGCACGGCGGCGGTGCGCGGCAGGGAGGCGAGGTACAGCGGCTCGTCGACCTCCACGCGGGTGATGCGGCTGCGCATGGCCAGGCGCGCGGCGGCGAGCGTGCCGGCCTGGGCGAGCTCGACGCCGTCGGTGAGAGCGGGGTCGAAGTCGTAGCGCTTGACGCGGTAGACGATGGCGGCCGGGGCGAGTTCGTGGGCGCGTTCGAGGTGGGCGCTGCGTACCTGCTCGTAGAGTCGTACGTGCTGGTGGTGCAGGATGGGTGCTTCGCCGGCCACGGTCCTCGCTCCACGTCTCGAAGGGCTCGCCGCGCGGGTCGGGCGCGGCCTCTGGTCAGCGATTCTAGGGAGTCGCGACACGAATAACGAGGGATTCTCAAAAATCACCCGACAATGGGGGTAGCGCTAGGGTGGGTCGCACGATGAGCGGACGCGAGCGCATCGTGGTGCAGCAATCGTTCCCTGCTCCACGGCCGACGACCAACCCGTACATCGTCATGCTCCTCGACAGTCTGCGCTCGACACCCGGGCTCGACGTGCGGACCTTCAGCTGGAGGTCGGCGCTGCTCGGACGGTACGACGTCTTCCACGCGCACTGGCCCGAGATCCTCGTCGCCGGGCACAGCCCGCTCAAGGCGCTGGTGCGCCAGGGGCTCACCGCGCTGCTGCTCATCCGGCTGGCGATCACCCGCACCCCGATCGTGCGGACGATGCACAACCTCCACCTGCCGCAGGGCATCTCGCGCAGGGAACGCGCACTGCTGCGCTGGTTCGACCGGCGCACGGCGCTGCGCATCGGGCTCAACCCGACGACGCCGTTCCCCCCGGGCTCGGCGCACGAGACGATCCTGCACGGCGACTACCGCGCGTGGTTCGCCGGCTACCCGCACCCCGAGCGCGAGCCGGCGCGCATCGGCTACTTCGGGCTGATCCGCCGCTACAAGGGTGTGGAGGAGCTGCTGGAGGTCTTCGCCGCCCTGCCGGGCGACGGCCTGCGGCTCACCGTGGGCGGCCGGCCCTCCACCGAGGAGCTGGCGGAGTCGGTTCGGGCGCTCGCCGCACCCGACCCCCGGATCACCGTGCGGCTGGCCTACCTGGAGGACGCCGATATCGCAGAACTCGTCGGCCGGTCGCAGCTGATCGCGCTGCCGTACCGCGACATGCACAACTCGGGCGGCGTGCTCGCCGCGCTCTCGCTCGACCGGCCCGTGCTGGTGCCGGGCAACGAGACCACCGAGGCGCTGGCCCGGGAGGTCGGCGAGCAGTGGGTGCTGCGCTACGACGAACTGACGCCGCAGGTACTGGCCGCGGCGCTCGCGCGCGCCGCGGAGCTCGCCGACGATGCCCGCCCCGACCTCAGCGCGCGCAGCTGGGGCGACGCGGGAGGTCGGCACCAGGCTGCGTACCGTCGGGCGATCGCGTTGATGCACACGACGTAAGGCTTGTATTAGAAGTATAAATTTCACAGCGCGAATGTTTCACGCTAAATTTATCTGCTGTGTTCCATGTTTCCTCCCACTCGGCGACCCTCTCTCGTGCTCTGACCGCGTTGGCGCTGACGCTCACGATGGTCGTCCTCCCAGCAACGGCGGCATCCGCGCTGACCGCGGCCTCGGACGCCGAGCCCGGATTTGCACCGTGCCCCGCCCGAGACGACGTCACCACGTGCGACGCCGACGGAGACGCGATCCCGGATGCGGTCGAGCGCGTCGTGTCCGGCACAGCGACGGGCGCAACGGGTCGAGAGGACAGCGACCGGGACGGCATCCCCGACTGGACCGAGGTCATGGCCTGCGGAGCGCTTCGATGCGCGTCACCCACAACCGACACCGTCGGCGACGGCATCCCGGACTACGCGCGCATCCTGACGTGCGGATCGACGACCTGCTACACGGACAATTCCGACACCAATGGCAACGGCGTTCCGCGATGGGCGAGCGTCGTCATCTGCGGGACGACGACGTGCGCCACCGGCCACGAAGACTACGACGCGGATGGTGTGTCCGACGCCGTCCAACTGGCAGCATGCGTGAAACCGCACGCCGACCTCGCAGCCACCGGCCAGCAGCTGGCCGTGGGCCTCCTCGTTGCACTGAGCGTCGGCTTACTCGCGGTCGGTACAGTGCTGGCGCGCAAGCGCAGCCTGTTCCAGGCGGCTCTGCAGTCGAGCGCGGCCGCCTGATGCGGGGCTGGATCGCGCGCCACCGGCGGGTGGCGCAGGGTGTCGTCGCGTCTGCGGCGATCGTCGGCCTGTCGCTGATGGGCACGGTGACTCCGGCGGAGGCGTCGCCGGCGCAGAAGGCACGCCGCCTCGCTGCGGCGACGCTAGCAGAGGTGCGGGCAGCCGCATCCGCCCAGGACGCGCGAGTGCGCACCGAGACAGAGTCGCCTCGCCCGAAAGTCGAAGGACGCGTACGGCCGGAAAAGTCCTCCTCGGTCTCGTCGGAGGAGCTCGGCGCCGCTGTGACCTTCTCGGGCAACGAAGTGACGTCCGAGCTCCGCGTGACGGTAGGAGCGGCTGCCCCGACGGCACTCCGTGCGGCCCGTTCCGAATTCTCGGGACAGGGCGCGGTGGTCTCCGACCCTGTGGAGATCACCGCGAGAGACGGGGAGGGGAGACCCGTCACGCAGTTTCCGGCGAAAGCCGTCAACACCCGAGGCGGTGGAGACAAGGGTCCGATCGTCTCTGATGTCGTGCCGGGCGTGACGCTGGCGCTCGAGCCCGATCTGGCGTTGGTGGAGGCAGGCGGACTCGACCCGGCGACCCTCCAGGTCTACACGCGGGAGAGCAGCGGTGAACCGTGGACCGCGCTCCCGTCGTACTTCGATGCGAAAGACGGCGTCGTGCGGGCGGAGTGGTCCCATCTGTCGCAGTTCGTCGTCATCGGAATCCCGTTCCCAGTTCCGCGCGGGCCGGTCGTCGTGCTCGACCCGGACAACGACGAAGGTCACGTCTCGACGCCGGCGCCGCCGGTGACCGAGCTCGGATACAACTTCGATCTCGCGACGCGGCTGCAGACGCTGCTCCAGAACGACTGCCGGGCCGATGTCGTCATCACGCGCGACGCCTCGAACCCGATGGTCTCCCGCGAACTGCGCGCGGGCATCGCGGCGGCGCGCAACCCCGATGTGACACTCGGAATCGGTTTCAACACCAACCAGGGCACGGCGTGGGGCGACCCGACCAACGGCGGCTCGCAGGTCTACTCCCGCGGCAGTGCGCTCGACGATGCTGTGTCCGGGTCGCTGGTCGGGGTGATGCCGTCATATACGGGGCGCCCGGCCAAGAACATGGGGAACAACGGCGACTTTCCGGGTGACGAGTTCGCCGGCCTCCCGAACGCCTTCACCCACCTCGAAGCGCTGTTCATGGACCACAACTACGATCGGCCGGTCATCGACGGCGGCATGACGCACATCGCCGATGGCGTACTCACCGGTCTCGGCCTCTATCTGGAGTCCCAGGGTTTCGACTGCTCCGATCCGGTGACGGGCGGCTGGCCGACCCCGCCCACGCAGGCGGAGCTTCAGCGCTGGCGGGATCTCGGCCACCAGAACTACCTCACCTACGGCGGCGACCCCGTCGCGTTCTCGACAGGCAACCTGGTGGAGGACGAGAAGCTCTTCACCCTCCCGGGCCGCGGTGGTCAGTCCACCGATCTCACGCTGACGTACAACTCGCAGGACGGCCGGCTCTCCCGGGTCGGCGCCGGCTGGTCGTTCGCGCTGGGCGCGCGGGCGCAGCGGTTCATCGACGGCAGCGTGCTCGTCGTCCGCGGCGATGGCGCGAGTTACGTGTTCGCCTCCGACGGCCACGGCGGCTACGTCGGCGAGGCAGGACTGCACCAGTCGCTCGCCGAGTCGGGCGACGGCAGCCTGACGCTGACGGCAGCCTCTGGCGAGTCGTGGACGTTTGCCGCCGGTGACGTCGAGGGCATCGGCGAGCTCATCGAGCACCGGGACGCACTCGGCAACATCACCACTTTCGGCTACGGGCCCACGAACCCGGACGTGAACCAGTTCGTCCCGCTCGCCTCGATCACCGACGCCTCCGGCCGGACCATCGACGTGTCATCGGACGCGCTGGGACGGGTGACGGGATTCACCCGCCCTGGCGGTGATCAGTGGAAGCTCGCCTATGACGATGCCGGCGATCTCACCGTGATCACCCTGCCGGACGACCGCACGAAGTCGTTCACCTACGACGGCGAACACCGGCTGCTCACTGCCACGGACCCCACCGGAGCGGTGTACCTGAAGAACGAGTACGACAGTGCAGGACGCGTCGCCAAGCAGTGGGACGTGGAGGGCAACCAGCGCACGTTCGACTACTCGACAGCCGGACAGACGACGTATACCGACAACCTGGGCCGCGCGAGCGTGTTCGCGTTCGACGACAGCAACCGCATCACGAAGGTGACCCACCCGGACGGCACGTCGGCGTCGTTCACCTTCGACGATCAGAACAACGTCACGTCGGCGACCGACGAGAACGGCGAGGAGACCAGGTACGACTACGACGTCGCCGGCAATCTCGTCACCGAGGAGGCGCCAGGCGGTCAGGTCACCCGTTATACGTACACCGCAGCCGGTGATGTGGCGACCAAGACCGATCAGGGCGGGGCGAAGGGAGCCGAGCGCATCTGGTCGTACGACTACGACGCGTCGGGCCGCCTCGTGGGCATCCACCAGCCCGACGGTACGACGATCGCGCAGCGGTACGACGACGCAGGGAACCTCATCGCCACGGAGCAACCCTCTGGCGCTACGACGACGTACGGGTACGACGCTGCGGGCAACCTGACCACCCGTACCGATCCGCTCGGGGGTGTGACGACCTACGCGTACGACGCGGCCGGACGGATGGTGTCGCAGACCGACCCGAACGGTCGTACGGCCTCCTACGCGTGGGACGCCGGCGACCGGCTCGTGACCGTGACCGATCCAGCGGGAGGCGCTACCTCCTACGGCTGGGAGCCGAACGACCATGTCGCGTCGATCACCGACCCGACCGGGGCGGTGTCGACCTTCTCGTGGGACGCGATGTTCCACCTCACGAGCAGCACGAGCCCGACGGGCGGACTCACGGCCTACGCGTATTCGGCGGAGGACGCCCTGGAGTCCGTGACGGATCCTCTCGGCAACACCACCGCCTACCGGACCGACGGGCGCGGCCGGGTGGTCGCCACCACCGACCCGAACGGCGGCGTATGGAGGTCGACCTACGACGCGGTCGGCAACCTCCGTAGCACGACGTCGCCCTCCGGTGCGAAGACCGCCTATCGGTACGACACTCGCGGCAACCTCGTGAAGGAGACCGACGCGACCGGAGCGTCGACCACTTACACGTACGACGCGGTGGATCGTCTGATCGCACGCACGGACGCCGACGGCGTGAAGACGAAGTACGGCTACGATCTCCTCGACCGGATCACCAGCGTCACCGACGGTCTCGGAAAGCGGACCACGCTCGGGTACGACATCGACGGCAACCTGATCGCGGTGACCGATCGAACCGGTGCTGTCACCGCTTATCAGTACGACGCCGCCGGCCGGGTGATCGCTGTGACGACCCCGCTCGGTGAACGGACCTCGTACGGATACGACGCCGCCGGCGTGGTGATCAGCGTGACGGACCCGCTCGGTCGCGCGACCACGTACGAGTACACGCCGCTCGGACGGGTGTCGTCGGTGACGGATGCGGCCGGGGGCGCGACCTCCTACACGTATGACGCGAACGGGCGTCCGCTGACGGTGACGGACGCGAACGGCCACACGACCGCGTACACCTACGATGCGGGCGGAGCACAGACGTCGTCGAGGGATCCGATCGGCGGCGTGACCCGCTACGGCTGGGATCCGGCCGGCAACCAGACGTCACTGACCGATCCCGAGGGCCATCTCACCCGCTACGGCTACGACCCGGCCGGGCAGCTCACCAGTGTGGTCGAGAACGTCACCACGGCGCGCAAAGCGGCTGCCGATGCGAACACGAGATCCACGTACGCCTACGACGAGGAAGGCAACCTCGCGTCGGTCACGGACCCGAACGGCCACACCACCCGGTACACCGTCGACGCCGTCGGCCGGACGACTGCGGAGGTGAACGCGGTCGGGAACACCACGCGCACCGACTACACCCCGGCGGGCCGCGTCGCAGCCGTGATCAACGGCGTCGGCGCGACCACCCGGTACAGCTACGACGAGCGCGGTGACCTCGAGCGTCAGAATCAGGCGGGCGCGGTCGCCAGCTTCGAGTACGACGCCGAGCAGCGTCTGATCGCGATGACGGACCCGACGGGTGTCTCGGGCTGGATCTACGACGACAACGGTCGGGCGACCACGCAGATCGACCAGCGCGGCGGCCGGCTCGCAGCCGCGTTCGACGCGGCCGGCCAGCGGACCTCCCTCACCCTCCCGACCGGTGAGGAGCTCGGCTACACGTACGACAAGGGCGGCCGGATGACGTCGCAGACCTCCCCGTGGGGGGATCTGGCTTACCGATGGGATCCGGTGGGGAATCTGACCGGGCTGTCCCGGTCGACCGGGGTGGTGACGTCGTACTCGTATGATGCGGCCGATCGTGTGACCGGCATCGTTCATCAGACCCCGGAGCCGGCTCAGCCTGCGGTGGCGTCGCAGAACCCGACACCGGTGCCGTTCGCGGCGGCGGATGTCGCGCAGGCATGCACCACGGTGGCCGGGTACCTCGGCGCACGGACGGCTCCCGCTGCCGGCGAGAGCGAGCGGTGCAAACACGCGAACACCTACCTGAAGGGTCGGGCGCTGCCGGTGCCGGCGAATCCGGTCGCGGACGGCGGTGCGCTGGCGTACTCGTATGCGTACGACGCGGACGGGAACGTGACGAAGGCGACCAGGTCGATCCGCGACGGTGAGGGTTCGAAGGCGGGCTCTCGTGTTCGCTCGGTCGGTTACACCTATGACGGGTTGGACCGGTTGGTGTCCTCCACGACCTCGGCGGGCGAGAAGAACGCGTACGCGTACGACCCGGCCGGCAACCGTACGGGCTGGACGCGTTCGGGCGCGAAGGACGGGAACTTCACGCAGTCGGCGTCGTTCTCGGATGCGAACCAGCTCCTCCGTTCGGAGACGGCCGGGTCTGGGCGTGGGGTCGGCGGAGGCGTCGCGAACTACTCGTACGACGGCGCGGGGATGCGGACCTCGCAGTCCGTTGGTGGGGTCGGCACCTCCTTCGCGTATGACCCGACCGGTCGTACCGCGCGGGTCTCCCGCGATGGGCGTTCGACGTCGTATGCCTATGACGGGCTCGGTAGGCAGGCGTCGGTGACGGACCAGACCCGCTTCGGGACGCAGACCACCTCGGCAACGTTCGACGGTGCTGCTGCGGTGCAGCAGTCGGACGAGTTGCACGGTTCGACGAGTCTGTTGCGCGATGCGGCGGGGAACTTGGCCGCCCATGTGGCCGCGTCGGGTGAGGCGACGTGGGATCTGCTGGATGGTCTGGGGTCGGCGGTTGCTGGTGCTGTTGGGTCTGCGATCACGCAGTTGGGTCGGTATGAGGATTGGGGTGATCTGAACCCGGAGACTGACGGGTGGAGTTCCCCGGCCGGGTTCACCGGTCAGCCGCAGGATGCCACGCAGGCGCTGATCCATAACCAGGCGCGCAGCTACGACACGGGGACGGGTTCGTGGACGGCGGCGGACACGTGGGCGGGGTTGCTGGTGCAGCCGCAGAGCCTAGCCCGGTACGGGTACGTGTGGAACAACCCGGCCACCTACCTGGACCCGGACGGTCACCTGTGCGCCAAGCGGGGCCCCGGCGACGCCCTCCCGGTGGGCTGCGGTGCCCCACCGCACCAGGCCTACGAGAACGTGACCATGCCGCCGGCGGCCGCGCCGTATGTACCCGCGAAACCCAGTAAGCCGAAGCCGACCGGGCCGACGTCGCAGGACAAGAGTTCCGAGCGGCACGATTGTCCTGCCGGACAGGGTGTCCATGCAAGTGCCTTCAGAAGCATCCAGTGTTCGACCGACGTCGCGTTGGCAAACGAGGCTGAGATGCTCGACCGTCTTTTCGATTTCCTTGGCTTCATCGGTGCAGTCGCGGGCATCGGCTCGCTTCTCTTTCCATGGCTAGCGCCCATTGCGTTCGTCGCCAGCTCGGCCAGCACGATCTACAACTGCATCAAGGGAGGCGAGAGGCTGGCCAGTTGCATAATCGGGATCATCACGACGCTAGTACCAGGCGGGGGCCAGATCGTTGGCAAACTCATTAGGAAGGACGCGGAAGATTGGGTTGCCGATGCAATCGTTCAAGCGTCCAAGGCTCTTGGCATATCGGGAGATGCGTTTGGCGTCGCGCGAGGCTGGGGATAACTGATGGCGCAAACAAATTGGGAGCAGCGTGAGCTTCTCCCCGGACCCACCACGAAACAATGGGCGCGCGTAGGCATCTGGAGCATTGGGGTAAGCGGTGTCAGTGCCGTAGGCGGTGTCGCCTGCGCGTTGACAATCGTGGCTAGAACGCAAGTTCTGGATCCAGTTACCGCAGCCTTCCTTGCACTGGTGGTTGGCGGCGTCGGCGGCGGCTGGTTCTGCGGCTGGATGTCCGATCGCAAGGAGCGCGCAGAGCTGGCCGCCGGGTACACCACTTCCGCACAGGGCAACAATGAGGTCGTCCGCCTGCACTCCCCCACCGGCGTCGTTATGCGGGAGGCGGGAGAGCCAAACCTCACCAAGCCGCAATGGGAGGCGGCAATGGCGCGTGTCCGTGCGTATGAAGCCTCCATTGGACAGACGAAACCACAGAAGAACGGACGAGAGCATTCGTGAATACTGTTGAGTCAGCGACGACGGACGACCCGTGGGAGTCGTCGATGCTCGACTCGCGCCCTCGGTGGTGGCGCGAGTGGCCGGTTCTGGCTGGAGTGTTTCCCGCTTCCGTCATCGTTGCGGCCGTCACGAGTATTCGGGTGCCGGAATGGTCGTTCTGGCCACTGGTCTTCGTTTCTGCCGCGATATTTGCAACGATGTTCGGTGGTCTGGTCGTATATAGGGCCTTCATCGGTGCACGCTTCCGGCGCGTCAGAACGCTCCGGCCTGATGCGCTGGTGTTCGAGGCCACACGCTGTCCGCAGGCCGATGCGGTGGTTCGCGGGTTGAGCACCTCCAGGGCTCGACCGGCCTACTGGTCGGTGATCGCCGTGGATGCGACCGGTTTGTACTGGTACCTGGGCGATCCTGGACTCTCTGACTGCGTGTTCATCTCAGGGGGCGACATCGTGGGCGTGAAGCCGACGTCCGCGCTGGTTCGCGACGGCTACGGGGGCAGACGCCTTCCAGCGATCCTCGTCGAGGTCGGCGGTTCAGAGCCTTGGAGCGTGCCGATCGTGCCCCGCTCGGTGCGATGGAATGCCCCGTTCCGGTACGCCGCTTCAGCAACAGATCGAGACCTGTTGTTGACGCGACTTCGGCGGCGGCTGGACGTCCGAGAGGTAAGCGCTCCGTGAGGCGCAGAAGACGTGGCGCCCAGATAGCTCTCAGCTGCTCCAACGCCCGAGAGGCTGTCCCGCCCTGCCGAACTCAAACTCAAGGACCACCAATGCTGCCCCTGCGACCCGCCCGCCATCTCCGTTGGGCAGCAACAGCCACCATGCTGCCCGGCGTCGTCACCGCCGGGCTGAGTGGGTGCACTCCACCCGTTGACGGCCGCCCCACGCAGATTGTCGCCAACCGCAAAACGGCCTGTGTCCAGCTGGGCAAGTTGTTGTAACGGCCCCGACATTAGTCCGCCTCTTCACGAGATTGGCGGCGACGAGAGAGGCAGGACATCGGTGGGAGGGGCGGAATGGGAAGTCTGGTCACGGAGATACGGGTGGAGTTGAGGTTGTTCTTGCGCAGGACCGAGGCGCCAGTCGCCGTTGTCTGGGCGGCGCTGGGCTTGATAACCCTTGCTGCCGTCAATGCAGTCATCATTGCGGTCACAACCGTGACCTTTGATTGGGTTGGTTACGTTCACTCGCTAGGTCGGGAAGCGGCGATCCGGGACGCTAGTTGGAACGCCGTTGTCGGTCTTGCTTTGATGCAGGCTGTGTGCTTTCGCGCGATGGCTGTCGGCGTGTTGGTGGCGTTCCCGGTTAATGCGGCCCTCCGAACTCTCCATAGGGCACGTTGGGGATGGGCGGCGGGTGCGTTCATCCTGCTGAGTTGGATTGGTGGTTGGCCGTACTTCGGACTGTGGGTAGTCCCGGGTTCTATCCTCAGCATTGCGGTCGTAATCCTGCTTCTCAGCCCTTCGGCGCGGGGATTTGTGCGGCCCTCGCCATCGCCCGTGCGGCTTCGTACCCGGCATTTCGGCAGCGCTGTGGTGTTGTTGATCGGATTCGGCTTTCTTGGCGGCCACAACTATTACCTCAAGCGCGCCTGGGCTGGCGTGATCCAGCTTGGACTTTTGCTCTTTGGAACAATTGCGTGGGGCGGTCTCATTTCGTGGGCGACCTTGGGAGGCTTGGCTGCCACGCTAGTAGTTGACGCCTTTCATCTACGTGAACGCGTGGCCGAGCTCAATTCACGATACGGATCGCCTGTCCGGCGGAGGCGAGGCTGAGCGAAATGCGAGCAATCCGACGAGCTTCGCACACACTCGGCATCTCTGGCGACGCGTTCAGCGTAGCTCAGGGTTTGGGGTGAGGAGGCCTGGGAAAGAAGAGAACTCGTACGCGTGCGACGGGGCGGGCAACCGTACCGGCTGGACGCGTTCGGGCGCGAAGGACGGGAACTTCACGCAGTCGGCGTCGTTCTCGGATGCGAACCAGCTCCTCCGTTCGGAGGCGGCCGGGTCTGGGCGTGGGGTCGGCGGAGGCGTCGCGAACTACTCGTATGACGGCGCGGGGATGCGGACCTCGCAGTCCGTGGGCGGGTCGGCACCTCCTTCGCGTATGACCCGACCGGTCGCACGGCGTGAAAGCTGTGGTCCACGCGCTAGGTGCCTCCGGAAATGCATTCGGCCTAGTTGTCGGCGGAGGTGATCTCTATCTCGAACTCCAGGGGTAGTCATCTCGTCGCACCGAAGCAGGTGTCAGGGCCTAGTGCACTGAGGTTGCAGTCTGATTGCCTAGTCGCTTCATGCATTTGCCTCCTCGGCCTGGTGCCCGGAGTGGTGGCTGTGGTTGCTCACGCTTCCGAGACACTCAAGATCGTGGTCGTCTGGGTGATGTTGCTGAGCTTCTTCGCAATGCTCGCAACACTCGGTGCGTGGGTTTTCGTCATTTGGCGCGAGGCTCGCGCCGGCTACACCACCTTGCGGAACCAGTTGCGTCACCTACCGCAGCTCGATCACCGTTCGGGACGCGTCGTTCGTGAGGCCGGTGAGGCTTTCCTTCCACCGAGTCGAAAGAGAGCTCGATGACGGACGCTGCTCTTGTTGCAGCCGGTGGTGGCTTTCTTGTCGTGTTCGGGTTGGCTTTATGGGCGTACTACGTGGTTCTGAAGCGGCTGCTCCGTGGTCAGCATGCGGTCATCTCCGCTCAGATTCCTGACGCCATCATTACTCCGTGCTCCGCTGCATTCGTCACGCGTCTGGCCCTGCAGCGGATTGGCAAAGCTGCAGGAGCCTCTATCGGCTCGCCTGGACCTGCCTATTCCGTCGCGGCGTCGCCCGGGCACCTTCGCGTTTTTCGCGGACGGGCCGCCACGGTCATCGCGGATTTTGAGACAGCTCAGATTGCTGATGTTCGAGTAGGCACCACATCGTTCCTATTGGCCGAATTCACGACGCTCTTCGTCGGTATCAGGGCGGCCGGGACGACGTATGAGCTTCCCATTCGGGTCAATGGTCCGCACCCGACGTCGATATATACGGCACGAAGAGAATGGGCAGCCGACCGCGGCAACGCCATGTTGAGGCTCATCGGGGTCCTCACGTGACCGAGTTCCCCTGCGCGAGCTTGGGGATAACTGATGGCGCAAACAAATTGGGAGTAGCGTGAGCTTCTTCCCGACCCACCACGAAACAGTGCAAGTGACCCATCACAGGAGACGCAGCCGAGCCGAGTTCGATCGTTGCGTCAATAAGGGCCCCCGAAGGGCACGTAAACGCCCCTATTCCGCGGTTTTAGGGGCGTTTACGTGCCCCTCGGCTGAGGCCGGCCGCGCGTACTCCTGCACCACGCCTCCCACCGCAGCCAGGATCATGCCGACCCCGCGGTATGCGGCACGCGACCCGCGGGCCTGGTGCACCTCCGACCGTGTCACGACGCCGAGCGCACAGCGCAGCACACCGCCCGCGACCCGCACGGCACCGCCGACCACCGACGCCGCCCGCGCAGCAACCGCGCGCAGCGGGCTGCCCGCGAGCCGGATGCGCACCACGGCCGCCGAGTTGCCGTGGCTCAGCGCTCGCCGCAGCACCCACCGGCGGCTGATCCGGGAGGCCGGCACCAGATCGGTCACCACCGACTCCGCGCACCAGACCAGCCGGTAGCCGCGCGCGGCGAGCTGGCTGGTGAACAGGGTGTCCTCGCCGCCGCTGAGACCCAGGTCGAGTGCGAACCGGAGGCCGCTCTCGCGCACCTGGTCGACGTCGAGCAGCACGTTGTTCGACGCCGACACCGTGAGCGACGTGCCGGTCGGCCAGCTGCGGCGCACAAAGAAGCGTCCGGCCAGGATCCACGACGAGGGCTGCACCTCGTACTCGGGGTCGACCCAGCCCTGGACGAGCGCCGCGCCGGTTTCGCGCTGCACGCGCACCAGTTCGCGCAGCCAGCCGGGGTGCGGCCGCTCGTCGTCGTCGATGAATGCGAGCAGCCGCGCGCCGGCAGCCTCGTCGAGAGCGCGGTTGCGGGCGGCCGCGATTCCGGGTTGCGGCTCGTGGGCGTAGCGGAGAACGATGGGCACGGCACCGGCCGCGGCCTGCGCGGCCGCCGCCTCCACGACATCGCGGGCGCTGCCGTCGGGGTCGTTGTCGATCGCCACGATCTCGGTCCGCGTCGCCTCCGTCGCGTCGAGTTCTCGCGCCTGCTCGATGAGCAGGGGGAGGAGCGCCGAAAGCTTCTCGGGACGGCGGAACGTCGGCACGGCGATGGTGACGGGGACGCGCTGCTCGGCCATGGAGGGTCCTCACGGGCTTCGGTGGGTCTCCATGCTCACACAGGTATAGGCTTCACGCCAGCGTGGCGAGCGGGAGGAGACTCGATGGCGGGGGCCGGCGACGGGGAGGGGCGCGAGCGCTTCGCCGGGCTTGCGGTCGTGGTCGTCGGCTATGGTTCGTCCGGCCTCCTGAGCGCCAACCTCGCGCCGCTGACCCGCACCCTCCCGGGTGCGATCGCGGTCGTGGTCGACAACCGCACGACCGATGACGAGCGCGACCGGATGCGGGCGCTCGCCGCGGCCGAAGACTGGCTGCTGGTCGAGCCCGACGCCAACCTCGGCTTCGGCCCGGGGATGAACGCCGGCGCGGCAGCCGCACTGGAGGCCGGCGCCGACGCGCTGCTGCTGCTCAACCCCGACGCCACCATCGAGCCCGACGAGGTGGCGACGCTGCTCGCCGTCGTGCGGGCGGACCCGGAGGCGCTCGTCGCGCCGCGCATCCTGCGCCCCGACGGCAGCGTCTGGTTCGACGGCTCCGACCTCCACCTCGGTGACGGCCGGATCTCGGCGACGCGCAAGCGTGCCGAGCTGGGGGTGCGCGACGCCGAGCTCTGGTTGAGCGGCGCCTGCCTGCTGCTGTCGAGCGCGCTCTGGCAGCGCGTCGGCGGCTTCGGCGACGGGTACTTCCTGTACTGGGAGGACGTGGAGCTGTCGTACCGGGCGCGGCGGGCGGGCGCGCGCGTGCTCGTGGTCCCGGAGGCGACTGCGGTGCACGCCGAGGGCGGCACCCAAGGCGAGGGCCACGAGCGCAGCGGTGAGGCGAAGTCGGAGACCTACTACTACTTCAACATCCGCAACCGGCTGGTGTTCGCCGCGCGCAACCTCGACTCTTCGAGCGTGCGGCGCTGGCGTCGGGCGAGCCTCCCGATCGCCTACGAGGTGCTGCTGCAGGGCGGCCGCCGCCAGTTCCTGCGGCCGGTCGTGCCGCTGCGGGCCGCGTTCCGCGGGGTGCGCGACGGTCTGCGCCTGTCGCGCCGAACGTGAACGCCCCCCTAACGGGGGAGCAACAATTGAGGATTTCTCGTCATAGACTGGGCGGGCAACAGAGACCCGACCCTGATGCTCCCGACAGCCCCTCCGACGAGGAACTCGCCCCCGTCCGACCGGCTGTCCCGCTCGTCGCGTCGGGCCACCCGAGACGACCGACGAGAACGAGAGAAGTCCGATGCACAGTGGGGGAACTGAGCTCAGCATCGCGCTGGTGGGCACGCGCGGCGTCCCGGCCCGCTACGGCGGGTTCGAGACCTGCGTCGACGAGGTCGGCACCCGGCTCGCCGAACGCGGCCACCGCGTCCGCGTGTACTGCCGGTCGCAGGAGGCCGACCGCCAGGCGGCGTACCACGGCATGGAGCTCGTCCATCGCGGCGCCGTGCACCGCCGCTCCCTCGAGACGCTCAGCCACAGCGGGCTCTCCGTCGCGCACCTGATGACCCACCGCACCGACGTCGCCATCGTCTTCAATGCGGCGAACTCCCCGTACCTCCCGCTGATCCGCGCGGCGCGCATCCCGGTCGCCACCCACGTCGACGGCCTCGAGTGGAGGCGCGACAAGTGGAAGGGCGCCGGCCGCCGGTACTACCGGATGGCGGAGTCGGCCGCCGTCCGCTGGTCGGACGCCCTCATCGCCGACGCGCAGGGCATCGCCGACTACTACCGCGACGAGTTCCACGCCGACACCCGGCTCATCGCCTACGGGGCGCCGCACGTCGCCGGCGGCGACGACCTCCTCGCCACGGCGGACCTGGCCCCGCGCGGCTACCACCTCGTGGTCGCCCGCTTCGAGCCGGAGAACCACGTGCACACCATCGTCGACGGTTACCGGCGCAGCAAGGCGATCCTCCCGCTCGTGGTGGTCGGATCGGCACCGTACGCCGACGAGTACACCGCGCGGGTGCACGCGCTCGCCGACGACCGCGTGCGATTCCTCGGCGGCGTCTGGGACCAGCAGCTGCTCGACCAGCTCTACGCCAACGCCCGCACCTACCTGCACGGCCACTCGGTGGGCGGCACCAACCCGTCGCTGCTGCGCGCGATCGGCGCCGGAACGCCGACGATCGCCTACGACGTCGTGTTCAACCGCGAGGTGCTCGGGCAGGCCGGCGCCTACTTCGACACGGAGGACGAGCTCGCCCGGCGACTGGAGGACGCGGAGGCCGTCGCTGACGACACCGCGCTGCGCGACGAGACCCGGGCGCGCTCCCTCGCCTACGACTGGGACGACGTCGCCGACCGCTACGAGTCCCTCTGCCACGACCTGGCCGACCACGTGCAGGTGCGCACGCACCGGCCCTTCACCACGCAGCGCGTCGGCGCGGAGCCGTCGCGGACGCGCAAGGCGAAAGCCGCGAGCGCCGCAACCACTCCTACAGAGACGGCGCGGCCATGAGCGGCTCCGCGATCGACAGCCCGGCCCCCGCGCCGCGGGAGTCGTACGGCTCGGTGCTCCGGAGGCTGTCCGCGGCGCAGAAGCCGGCCGCCCGCAGCGCGCCCGCCTACTCCCGTTACGTCAACCGCCGCCTCGGGCGGTACATCACGGCGTGGGCGTACCTTGCCCGCTTGACGCCGAACGCGGTCACTGCGATCAGCGCGGTGTGGACGTTCGCCGCCATCGTCCTCCTGATCGTTCTGCCGGCGTCGTGGGGCCTCGGCATCGCCGTCGCGGTCCTCCTGCTCGTCGGCTACGCGTTCGACAGCGCGGACGGGCAGCTCTCCCGGCTCACCGGGAGCAGCAGCCCGGCGGGCGAGTGGCTCGACCACATGGTCGACGCCACCAAAGTGGTCAGCATGCCGCTCGCGCTGCTCGTCGGCTTCTACCTGCACCGCACGGTCGCCGTCGGCTGGCTCGTGGTGCCCCTGATCTCCGCCGTGGTGGCGTCGGTGCTGTTCTTCGGGATGATCCTGACCGAGCAGCTGCGACGCCGTTCCGGAGCGGTGCCGCTGGCGGAGGACCTCCCCGGACGGCCGTCCTGGCTGCGCGCCGTGCTGGTGCTGCCGATGGACTACGGGGTGCTGTGCGTCTCGTTCATCCTGCTGGGCTGGCTGCCCGGCTTCCTCGTGGTGTACACGCTCATCGTGATCGCCACCGCACTCTTCCTCCTGGCCGCCGCGGTCAGGTGGTTCCGCGAGCTCCGCACCGAAGGGAGTCCATCATGACGCAGGGACACGAGCCGGAGGACACGCCTGGCGTCGCCGAGCCCTCCTCCCGGAACGCAGCGGGCTCGAAGCGACGGCGCGGCTGGCTCATCGCCGGCGGCAGTGTCGTCGCCGCCGCCATCGTCGCGGCGATCGTCGTCGCGGCGATCCACGGCGCGACCCCGCAGCCCGGCAAGGGCGTCGCGAACGCGCTCGACCCGGCCGCGTCGCAGCTGCCGCGGCCCACGGACGCCCCGGCCGCGTCGCCGACCCCCGGCGCGACGGGCGCGCCGTCCACGCCCGCGCCGGAAACCGCCGCGCCGAAAGCGGGCAGCGGCAAGCTCGACTCCCGTTACGGCGGCGTCGTCGCGAGCACCGCAGAGGTGTCGCAGAACGTCAAGACCCCCGGCGGCCTGACGGCCAACGTGACGTCGGTGGAGGCCTACACCGCCACCGCCACGCGCCCGGGCGAGGTCAGCGGGCCGGCCGTCAAGGTCACGCTGAAGCTCGTCAACGACACCGGAGCGGACGTCCCGGTCTCGACAGCGACGGTCAACGCGTACTACGGCTCGGCCTCCACCCCGGCCTCCTCGGTCGAGGGCGACAGCGCAGCGAAGCCGTTCACCGGCACCCTGAAGCCCGGCGCGACGGCGACCGCGGTCTACGTCTTCACGGTGCCCGCCGCCGACTCCGGCGACGTCACCCTCACGCTCAGCGACCAGGCGGGTGCGCAGCTCGTGGTCTTCAAGTGACGCCTGTGGGCGCGAAACGACTGGCAGAGGGGACGGCGATCGAGCCTAGGATGTCCTCGACACCGCGTGTCGGCTGCAGGGGGCCGGTGCCACGGAACGAGCGGGAGGGGTTCCGATGAACTCCAAGAAGTACGGACAGGCGTTCCGGCGGTTCTGGTACGTCGTGGTGATCGCCACGATCGTCGGCGCCATCGCCGGGTACGGGCTCTCGCAGCTGGCCACGCCGGTCTACACCGCGACCTCCTCGCTGTACTTCTCGCTGAGCTTCGCCGGCACCGCGACCGATCTGAGCCAGGGCGCCACCTACACGCAGAACCAGATGCTCTCGTTCGCGCAGCTGGCCGAGTCGCCGGCGGTCCTCCAGCCGGTGATCGACGACCTGAACCTCGCCGAGACGCCGAACCAGCTCGCGAACGCGATCACGGTGAGCACCCCGCAGAACACGGTGATCCTCCAGATCGCCGTCGCGGACACCAGCCCGAAGCAGGCGGCCGCCATCGCGAACGCCGTCGCCGCGAACCTCAGCAGTACAGTCGAGCAGATCGCGCCGAAGGGCGCGACGGGCAAGACGACCGTGACGGTCCGCGTCATCGCGCGCGCCGCCGTTCCGCAGTTCGCGTCGGCGCCCAACACCCGGCTCAACGTGCTCTCCGGCCTCCTGCTCGGCCTCATCGTCGGCGCCCTGATCGTCGTACTGCGCGAGACGTTCGACACGCGCGTCCACAACGCCGAGACTGCCGTGGAGGTGGCCAAGGCCCCGCTCGTCGGCTCCATCCCGCGGGAGCGCGGCAGCCACCCAGGACTCGTGCTCGTCGAAGCGCCGCTCTCGGTCGGCGCGGAGGCGTACCGGCAACTGCGCTCGAACCTCGAGTTCGTCACGCTGGGCTCCCCGAACCGTGCCATCGTCGTGACCTCGTCGGTGCCGGGCGAGGGCAAGTCGATGATCTCGTCGAACGTCGCGCTGGCGCTCGCCGAGACCGGACAGCGCGTGCTGCTGATCGATGCCGACCTGCGCCGGCCGACGATCGCGTCGTACAGCGGGCTCGCCGGCGGTGCCGGCCTGACGTCGGTGCTGGCCGGCCGGGCGGAGTTCGACGAGGTCGTGCAGCACTGGGGCGAGGGCGACCTCCACGTGCTGGCGGCCGGGCCGATCCCCCCGAACCCGAGCGAACTGCTCTCGTCGCGCAAGATGGCCGACCTGGTGGCCCGGCTGCGCACCGAGTACGACACCGTGGTGATCGACACGGCGCCGCTCGGCTCCGTCGCCGACGCCTCCATCCTGGCGCGCCAGGTCGACGGAGCGCTGGTCGTGGTCGACCGCACGCAGGTGCGCAGGCAGCAACTCGCCCAGACGATGGACTCGCTCGAGAAGTCGGGTGCCGCAGTTCTCGGCATCGTGCTCAACCGCATCCACACGCGCGCGCAGCGCGGCGCGTACTACGTGACCGAGACGCCGTCGCGGCGCATCGGCCTTCCCGCGCGCAAGAGCGGCGAGCACGAGGCGGCCAAGTCGCCGGTGGAGCGGACGAAGGACTCGCGTACGAAGCCGACGCAGCCGGACGACGAGCAGCTCGAGCCGGCCGCGGTCGACGAACCCGACGTCGTGGAGGTCGCCTCCGACACGGCGCCCGAGCCCGAGCCTGCCTCGGACCGCGCCCGCTCGACCTCCTGAGGCCGACACATTCGTCACGAATCGCGACATTCGTGCCACGAATGTCGGCATTCGTCACGAATCTTGCTTCTGCGAACCCTACGCATTCGTCACGAATGTGCGTGGAGGTCAGCGCAGCGGCGCGAGCGACGCGGTGGGTTGGTCGGCGCGCTTCGGGATGCCCATGACGCCGATCTTCATCGCCTCGGGCATCAGCTGAGATGTCGCGGCGAGGCCGGCGACGAACCACACGAAGATCGAGTACTGCGTGATGAGCGCCACCGTGGCGAAGGCCGGGATCTGCGCGACCAGAGCGACGGTCGCCGCCGTCGCCTTGCCGCGCAGCACCAGCAGCACGCCGAACACCAGCGCCACGACGACGGCGGCGAGCACGATCACGCCGTTGGTCAGCCCGGTGAGGATGAGCTGGCTGTCGATCGATCGGAAGTTGCCGAAGTACAGCGTGCCCGCCGAGTTCTTCTCGGCCGAGCTCGCCACCCCGATCGGGTTCATCGTGCCGAAGAGCTGGGTGAGGTCGCCGCGGTAGTCGGCGCTGTCTGTGGCCTCCGAGCCGGCGTCGTCGAAGACCGAGATGACCAGAGGGAACAGCGCGGCGGACGCGATGACGACGATCGTGACGAGCGTGATCCGCGCGCGCCGGGAGATCGCATCGCGCATGAACAGGATGGAGAGCATCACACCGAGCAGTGCGCACACCATCCCGATGCGGCTGAACGTGAAGACCGTCGCGACCAGCATCGTCAGGGTCATCCCGACGCGGATCCAGAATCGGAACGGCGACGCCAGCGTGATCGGGATCGCCATCGCGAGGCTCGCGCCCAGGGCGATCGAGTGCCCGAACGCGCCCTCGGCACGGGGGACGCCTCCCCGGGACTGGATGGAGCCCCAGGCGGCGTAGAGCGAGTTCGGCGCCTTGACCAGCACGAACGGGTTGAAGTGCGTGAGGCCCTCCACGATCGCCAGCAGCGCGACGAGCGTGAAGCAGACCGCGATCGCGCCGTGGATCCAGAGCGGGTCCACCTTCAGGGGCGCCACCCGGCCGACGATGTAGCCGGCGACGAAGTAGGTGACCACGATGATCGCGGCACCCAGCGCGATACCCGCGTTTCCGGTGAACAGCGAGCAGATCGCGCAGACGACGACCAGCGTCATCAGGCCGTCCAGCCAGCTCAGCCGGAAACGGCGGACCGGCAGCAGCGCGGCCACGACGAGGAACGCGGCGGCCGTCGCGGGCGGGAGGTAGTAGTTGCCGTTGAAGCCGACCCCGAAGCCCAGCCAGATCGGCACGAAGCAGATCGAGACGATCCAGGAGGCCACGGCCAGCTTGGGGTACCGGCGCAGCACCACGAAGCCGAGGGCCGCCACCGCGACCGCCACGGCGAGCAGCAGCGTCTTGTCGACCGAAGGAGCATCGAGCGGGCCGCTCGCGAGCAGGCCATTGGCGAGTGTGGGCACGACGCACCCCCTCCCGGTCAGCGTTCGCGCGGGCTCAGCCTCAGACGGCTCAGCGAGCGTGGGCTCAGTTTAGGCGCGCGTGCGGTCGTCGCGCGGACGAGCTCCGCGATGCGTCTCTGGTACGACTCCGGGCTGTGCCGTTCCTCGGCCGCCCGCACATCGCCGTCCAGCAGGGCGGAGGCGTCGGCCCAGTGCTCGAGCGTCACCTGGAGGGCGTCCGCGATGGACTCCGCGTCGCCCGGGCGCACGGTGACGGCCGTGCGGTACCCGTCAGTGGCCTCCAGCAGGCCGCTGGTCGCGCTGGCGATCACCGGGCGGCCGCTCAGGATGCCCTCCACCGCCGTGTTGCCGAACGGCTCGTCGGCGACCGACGGCACCAGCACGACGTCGCCGGCGCTCAGGTAGTCCCACACCGACGGCTGGAAGCCGAGGAACGAGACCCGGGATCGCAACCGCTTCTCGTCGACCTGGCGGCGGAGGTCGCGCTCGTACCACTCGTAGCCGGGGAACACCGCGCCGACCAGGTCGAGCCGGGCCGGCACGCCACGGCGCTCGAGCTCGGCGATCGCGTCGATCGCGACGTCGACGCCCTTGCGCGGCGAGAGCCGCCCGATGTAGGTGACCCGCAGGTCGCCGTCGATGGCGGCACGGGCGGGCTGCCGATGCTCGGGGCCGGGCACGGCGTTGTAGACGACGGTCGTGCGGCGGGCGACGGACGGGAAGGCGCTGCGGAGCACCTCCATGCTGAAGGCGCTGTTGGCGATCACCGTCTGCGCGAGCAGCAGTGGCGCCGCGAGCACCTTCTTGACGATCGGGGAGGCCGTGCCCTCGCCCTCGTGCACGTGCACGACGACGGGGATGCGGGCGAGCCGCGCCAGGCCGATCCAGAGCGGGATGGTCACGGTGTTCACGAACACCGCCGCCGGCCGCTCCCGGCGGAGCAGCGCCCCGCCGCGCCGCAGCCCGCGGAGGGTCGTGGCGGCGAAGCGCACGAACCCCCGCGGGCGGAGGACGCTCTTGCGGACGACCGGGGCGGGGCACAGCTCCACCCGGGCCCCCCGCCCCCGCAGCTCGGCGATCAGGGGGCCGTCGGCCGGGACGGTGACCAGCACGTCCCAGCCGTCGGAGAGGAGTCCGCTGACCGTCTCGAGGAGCACCCGGTCGGAGCCGTACAGCTCCGAACCGGGGTGCGCCACGAGGATGGCCGCGCGAGGCGACCGGGTCACGGTACCGGGACCACCGCGAAGTTGTCCCAGCGCGTGACCACCGGGGTGGTGGTCGCGCTGCCCGACAGGTACGAGCGGAGGCCGACCGTGCCGGCGACCTGGAGGGCCGCTGTCGAGTCGGTCGTGCTCAGCGTCCAGGCGGTCGGCTCGGTGCCGGTGGCCGACCAGACCTTCGCGCGGATGGTGGTCGGCGAGGTGCCGAACACCTGGACCCGCAGCTTCAGCTGGTCGGTGGCGTTGACCACGGTGAGACCCGTGATGTTCGCCGCCGAGAGCGTCGTCGAGCCCTGCAGCAGTTGCAGCTGCACCGCGCCTCCCGCCTTCACCCAGACGCGGGCCTCATAGTCGGCGCTGCCGACCATGCGGCCGATGCCCGAGTAGTAGAGGCCGCCGCCGCTCGCTGCCGAGTCACCGGAGAGGGTGACCGTCAGGTCGCTGCGTGTGGAGGTGACGGACGGCAGGGTCGCCGTCTTGGTCGTGCCGGCCGCGACGGTCTGCTGGCCCCACCCGTTGGCGGTGCTGAAGCTGGCCGCGCCGCCCGAGAGCGTCCACGCCCCGCCGGTGTCGGCGTTGCCCCAGCCGCTGGCCGTCGTCCGTTCGAACGCGTCCTGCGCGAGGGCGGTCGTGACGGTGACCGACTTGGTCGCCGTCGCGGTCGCGCCCTGGTTGTCCGTCACGGTCAGGGTGACCGTGTAGGTGCCGGACGTCGCGTAGGTGTGGTTCGCCGTGGCTCCGGTCGCCGTTCCTCCGTCACCGAAGTTCCAGGCGTAGGAGGCGATGGTGCCGTCGGGGTCGGACGATGCCGAGCCGTTGACCGCGACTCCGAGACCCGTCGGGGTCGCCGTGAACGAGGCGACCGGCGGCTGGTTCGGCGGCAGGGTCGTGGTGACCTGGTGCTGGACCTGGTTGGTCGCGCCCGCGTTGTCCGTCACGGTGAGCGTCACGGTGAACGTTCCCGCCGTGGCGTACGTGTGGCTCGCCGTCGCTCCCGTTCCCGTCGCTCCGTCTCCGAAGTCCCAGGCGTAGGAGGCCACGGTGCCGTCCGGGTCGGACGACGTCGAGCCGTCGAACGTCGCGGCCAGGTTGGTCGCGTTCGAGGTGAACGCGGCCACCGGGGGCTGATTCGCCACCACCGTGATCGGGTTGGTCACGCTGGTCTGGGCGCCCTTGTCATCCGTCACCGTGAGCGTGACCTGGTAGGTGCCGGCCGCAGCGTAGGTGTGGGTGGCAGTGGAACCGGTGCCGTTCGAGCCGTCCCCGAAGTCCCAGGCCCACGAGGCGACCGTTCCGTCGGGATCGGACGACGTGGTTCCGTCGAACGAGGCCGCGAGATACGTCGCACCCGAGGTGAATGCGGCCACCGGGGGCTGGTTCGGCGGCGGTGCGACCACGCTCACGCCCTGGCTGGTCGTGTTGGTCGCGCCCTGGTTGTCGGTCACCGTGAGGGTGACGTTGTAGCTGCCGCCCTGCAGATAGGTGTGGCTGGCCGTCGGGCCGGTCGCGAGCGATCCGTCACCGAAGTCCCACGCGTAGGAGGCGATCGTGCCGTCGGGGTCGGAGGAGCCCGATCCGTCGACGTTGACCGTCAGCTGCGCCGTGGACTGCGTGAACGAGGCCACCGGGGTCTGGTTCGGCAGCGTGCCGCTGGTCGCCAGGCTGTAGTGGTTGATCACGTCCTGGGCCGAGAGCACCGACGGGTAGACCGCGGCCTCGTCCAGCGTCCCTCTGAAGTAGGGTCCGGTGGAGCCCCAGGTGTTGTCGCCGCCGATCCTCCAGTAGCCCGTGTAGGACTGAGCCTGGGTCTGCGGGTTCGTGCCGACCAGCTGGCCGTCGACGAACAGCTGCATGCCGTTCGGGCCTTGGGTCGCCACCACCTGGTGCCACTGGTTGTTGTTCAGCGGGTTCGGCGAGGTGATGGTGTTCGCCTGGCCGGTCCAGGTGCCGAACACGATGCGTCCGTCGTCCTGCATGTAGACGTGCCGGTCGTAGTTGCCCGACAGGCCGGTCTGGGCGTCGCCGAACCCGATGAGCTTGCCGCCCCTCGTGGTGGTCGTCTTGAACCAGACCTCCTCGGAGTAGACACTCGGGTTGGTGACCGGGGTGTTGCTCACCACGATGCCGCCGGACGAGCCGGACAGGTTGGTGTTGAACAGCCACGCCTTGTCGGTCGTGCCCGGGAGCACGCCCTGCTGGTTCTTGGTCGTGGACGTCCCGGAGGCCGTTCCGGTGGTGCTGTACGCGTCGGAGCCGGTCACCGTGGTGCCGGACGTCTGCTCGAGCCGCCAGTAGATGTCGGGCGAGTCGTTGTAGACCGCCTGGCCGTAAGCGTCGGACGGAGCCGGGTTCAGCGGGGACGGCCGACCGGACGCGATGTACTGGTTCGTCACCGTCGTCTTGTCGAGCACCGTCGGATACATCGACACCTGGCCGATGTCGCCGGCGAAGTAGTTGCTCGACGGCTGGTTCGGCCAGCCGCCCAGGTTGTCTCCGCCGATGCGCCAGTAGCCCATGTAACTCTGACCGCTGGTGACGTCGGTGCGGGCCCCGGCCGGCTTGCCGTCGAGGTAGAGCCGCATACCGTTCGCGCCGAGGGACGCGACGACCTGGTGCCAGTTGCCGTCGTTGTAGCCCGGGGCGGTGTTCAGGGTGGCGACGCCTCCCGGGTACACGCCGAAGTAGATACGGCCGGAGTTGTCCATGTAGACGTGCCGGTCGTAGCTGCCGGAGAGCCCGGTGTTGGCCGCACCGAATCCGAGGATCTTGCCTCCCGAGGTCGACGTGGTACGGAACCAGGCCGAGACCGTGAAGGTGTCGGGGCCCTGGATCGCCGTCGGTGTGACCGCGAGGCTGGTCGATCCGTTGAACGTGGTCGCGTTGACTCCGGCCACCGGTCCCGCCGCGCCCTGCGTGGTCGCGGTCTCCTGCAGGTCGGTGAACCCGACGTGGTCGAAGGCGACGGTTCCGCTGGACTCGTCGAGCGGCCAGTACGACGAGGCGCCCGCCTGCGTCACCGAGTCGGAGTACGCGCCTCCGCTGTTGGTGGCCGCGACCGTCACCGCGTTCGTATCACGCGAGGTCATGTTGCCGACCGGGTCGTACACCTTCACGTGGTAGATCGGATGGCTTCCCGGTGTGAGCCCGGAGTCCACGAACCCGATCATCGGCCGCGTGTAGAAGTTCGACCGTACGGTGGTCTGGTAGATCGGCGTGGTGCCGGCGTCGCGGTAGACCTTGTAGGTCAGGTAGCCGTTGTCCCGGTCGTACGTGGCCGCGAAGCTGACGCGCACCTGGCCGGCGTTGAACGACGCCGCCGTCGGGGTGAGCGGGATGCCCTGCGGGGCGACCTTGTTGGGCGCATACGCCGTCAGCGCGAACCGGGCGAGGCCCTGCGTCGCGACGCCGTTCACCGACGGGAACTCGCCGCCGTAGACGACGTACTTGCTGTTGCCGTTGACGCTCCAGGTCGCCTGGCCCTGGCCGGTGAAGGTGCCGGTCGTCCAGTCGGGGAACCAGTCCAGCAGCGACGGGGAGGGGTTGCCCGCCCAGTTGAAGTAGCCGTACGGGTCGTTCGTGATCGTACCGGTCGCCGCCTTGCTGAACGCGAGGGAGTGGTGGAACGTCCACGTCGGGCTGGTCTGCGGGAAGCCGCCGATGTTGCCGCAATAGTGGATGTGCCCTGCGATGTACAGCGCGTTGTCTGCCTGCGGGAACACGGAGTACGTGTCGCCGTGGCAGTCCTCGATCCAGTTGATCGCGCCGGTGTTCGGGTCGGCCGAGAAGCTGCCCTCGAGGTTGCCTCCGGAGCCGAACACGTAGCCGGAGCCGTACACGCGGTCGTTGGTCGTCGCCAGCGAGTAGATGCTCGCCTGCGACCCGGCGTCGCGCACCGTCTGGTTGGCTGCGAACGGCAGGATCGCCGCGGTGTTCGCGTCGACCGCGACGAGACCGTAGTTGGCGAGGCCTCCCACGTTCTGGAACCGGCCGCCGGCGATCACCTTGGAGCCGTCCTTGGTGAGTGCGGTGGCATACACCGAGTCGTCGGCGTCCGCCTGCCAGTTGAGCGTCGAGCCGTCGGTCGAGCTCACCGCGGCGAGGTACTTGCGGGCCACGCCGTTGACGGTCGTGAAGTCACCGCCAACGTAGGCCGCGGTGTTCGACGCCGTGACCGCGCGTCCCGTCGTCGACAGGATCGGTTTGAACGTGCTGACGATCGTGTTGGTGGCGGTGGAGAACGCGGCGAGGCGGTAGTAGCCCTTGCCGTCGATGGAGGTGAAGTCGCCCGCCACGTAGATGCGGGTGCCGTCCGGCGACGCCGCTATGGAGAGCGCCTGCGCGTTCAGGTTCGGTGCGAACGGAAGCAGGGTGCCCGTCGTGATGTCGTACGCCAGCAGGTTGTTGCGCGGCGTCTCGTTGGTCCCCGCGGGCGAGCCGGCCGGCCGCGCCGACGTGAACTTGCCTGCGACGTAGACCGTGTTGCCGACGACCACCTGCGACCAGACGACTCCGTTGATCTGCGGGGTGGGCAGCACGTCGGCGGTGACGGTCGGCGGAGTCGAGGGGTTCGTGGGATCGGGGGGATTGCTGTCGGCCGCGGCGGGCTGCGCGATGGCGAGCCCTCCGAAGATGAGGCCGACGGCCGTCAGGATCGCGGTCAGTATGCCCAACGAGCGAGCGCGTGGGACTTTCTCTGTACTCATGACAACCTCGGTGTCTGTTCGGTCGGGAAGGTGCTCGGGATTGCGGTGCGAATACCGGGGGCGCACTTAGTACGCCCCCACGGGATGTGTCAGCACCTTGACGGTGCGCCACATGATGACGAGGTCGCCGGTGAGCGACCAGTTCTCCACGTAGTAGAGATCCAGGCGGACGCTCTCCTGCCAGGAGAGGTCCGATCGTCCGTTGACCTGCCACATCCCGGTGAGTCCCGGCTTGATGTAGAGGCGTCTGTGCACGTGGTTCTCGTAGCCGTCGACCTCCGCGGGGAGGGGCGGCCGGGGTCCGACGAGACTCATCTCGCCGAGGAAGACGTTGAGGATCTGCGGCAGCTCGTCGAGCGAGTACTTGCGCAGCACTCGGCCGACGCGCGTCACCCGCGGGTCGTCGTGGAGCTTGAAGAGGAGGCCGTTGCCCTCGTTCTTGTCCTGGAGCTCGGCGAGCCGCGCCTCCGCGTCGACGCACATCGACCGGAACTTCAGCATCCGGAACCGCTCCCCTCCGCGGCCCACGCGCTCCTGCGAGAAGATGACCGGCCCGCCGTCGTCGAGCTTGATGGCGATGGTGACGGCAAGGAACACCGGAGCAAGGAACAGCAGGGCGAAGCTGGACGCGAAGAAGTCGAACGCGCGCTTGAGCACGTGCTTGCCGCCCTCGAACTGCGGGATCTCCACGTGGATGAGCGGGAGGCCCTCGACCGGGCGGAAGTGGATGCGCGGGCCGGCGATGTCGGTGAGGGGCGCCGCGAGCACGAGCTCGGTCGCGGTGCCTTCGAGTTTCCAGGCCAGCCTGCGGACGAAGTCGCCCCCGCTGAGCGCCCGGCCGGCGACGATCACAGTGTCGGCGCCGAGCCGGGCGGCCGCCTCCGCGACCCCCGACAGGTCCGAGACGACGGGCACCTCCCGCTCCGGGGAGGCGATGCGGCGGCTCAGCTCCGCATCCTTCTTGGCGCCTTTCCGCTTCCCCGTGTCGAGAGCGGCACCCACGACGTTGTAGGCCGCTCCCGACTTCTGGTGGATCTGGCGCACCACGGTGTCCACGTCGTCGTACCGGCCGACGACGAGGGCCCGCGAGAGATAGTGGTCGAACGAGCGCTGCCTGATCAGCCAGTGCCGCCACAGCCAGCGCGAGAACAGCACGCCGCCCATCCCGAGCGGGAGGGCGAGCACGAAGTAGCCGCGGGCGATGTCGACCTTGCCGACGAGGAAGAAGATGGCGAGCAGGCCGAAGGTGATGGCCGTCGCGGCGACGACCCTCCGGTACTCGACGACGCCGACTCCGACGACCCGGGCGTCACGGGTGTGATAGGCCGCGAGGGTGAACATCCAGGTCACGGCGATCAGCAGCGAGACGGTGAGGTAGTCGACGCGGAGGCCGTCGCCGGTGGTGGTCTGGGTGTCATCGAAGCCGAAGCGCACGAAGATCGCGCCGATGGTGCTCACCAGGATGATGAGCGTGTCGGTCGCGATCAGACGGAAGCGGTAGTGGCGGGCCCAGCTGCGCTCGGAGGTGAGCGGGCGCGCGTGCGCGTGGCCGAGGGTGGCGAGGCGGGGGCGCAGGACGGTCATCGCAGCGCCTCCGTCCTCGCGCGCCGCGTGGAAGAGCCGACGGCGGCTTGGGGGAAACCGTGGTCTCGAACGGATTCACCGCCGCCGGCTCCGTTCCGCGAGGGACGACCGGTGCCCGCCACGCGCCGGGCACCCCGGATGGGGTCGAGTGCGTGAGGCGCTCGGTGCGATCGTGTCGGGTTCACGGGTCGTCCCTGGGGTTCGGGTTGGTGCGTTCTCGGGTTGGTGTGCTCCGGTGCGGTCGCTTCGAGCGGGGTTCGGGTCGTTCTCCCGCTATAAAGTGATTGTTCCTCACCAATTCACAAAGGTGAGAATACATCGTTTTCTCAGGTCGGCGCTCCCCGCATTTGGGGGGTGTGCGCGAACGAGCAGCGTCTCCCGTGGCCGTCGGAGGTCAGGCCTAAGCTGGCGGCATGTGCGGACGCTTCGCGTTGGACAAAGAGACCGACGACATGATCCAGGAGTTCGTGGCCGAGGGCGGCGACTTCCGCGACTGGCGGCCGAGCTGGAACATCGCGCCGACCGACCCCATCCCGGTGTTCCTGGAGAGCAAGAGGGGAGAGGAGCCGAGTGTGCGCCGGCTCGAGCTCGCGCGCTGGTCGCTCGTCCCGTCGTGGTCGAAGGAGCTCAAGACCAAGGTGCCCACGTTCAACGCGCGTGCGGAGACCGCGGCCGAGAAGCCGATGTTCAAAGCCTCCGTGGCCTCCCGGCGCGCGATCATTCCGGCTCGCGGCTACTACGAGTGGCAGACCGACCCCGAGACCAAGAAGAAGACGCCGTACTTCATCCACTCGGCCGACGGCGAGCTGCTCGGCTTCGCCGGCCTGTACGCCTGGTGGGCCGACCCGGCGCTCTCGCGCGACGACCCCGAGCGCTGGCACCTCACGGCGACCATCCTCACGTCGGACGCCGTGCAGACCCTGTCCGACATCCACGACCGCAACCCGGTGCCGCTGCCGCGCGAGCTGTGGGACCACTGGATCGACCCGACGGTGGTCGGCGACCAGGCGCTCGTCGACGAGGCCGTGCGCGCCGCGCTGCCGGTGGCGGATGCGCTCGTGTTCGACCGGGTCGGCCCGGTCGTCGGCGACGGGCCCGAGCTGATCACGCCGGTCTGAGTAGCCCGGCGAGGCGGTCGCTCACGCTGAGCGGTCTCCGCTGGCCGCCTCCGTGATGCGCAGGAACACGATGATCCAGCTGAAGATGAGCACGGCCGCCACGAGCTCGACCGCCGTCAGGTTGTAGTAACCCACCGCGAAGAACAGCGCCACCAGCACGATGACGGCGATGAACACCCAGCCGAGCACGTAGAACGCTCGCGGGAGGTGCGGCATCATCCAGCGGATGCCGATGGCGAGGATGCAGAAGACGACGGCCATCCCGGTCGCGGCGGTGTTGTGCAGCAGGAAGAAGCGGTCGACGGGGAACAGCCCGACGCACGCGAGCATCGCGCCCACGATGATGAGCCCGGTGCGCACCTGCAGCTCGCCGCGGGTCGGGCGGCGCTCGAGGCTGCCGCTGTCGGTGGCGTACCGGGCGATGGCCGTCACGATGACGCCTCCCACGATCACCGTGATGTTGAATGTCGCGGCCGACCAGTCGTCGCTGATGCCCAGCACGCTGAGGTTCTGCTTCCACCAGTGCGGGTTGGAGGCGGTGAGCATGCTGGTCAGGGCTCCCACGACCAGGAAGATCGCGACCACGGCCGACAGCAGCAGCGGGTTCATGTTCGCGGCCGACAGGAACACGTAGTACCCGGTGACGGCCGCCGCCGTGCCCACCAGAAGGGTGGCCGGGAGGGCGAACACCTGCGCGTCCTGGAAGCTGCGCGAGAGCACGTCGCTCAGCACCGTCCAGAGCAGGAGGACGACCACGGCGTGCGCGACCGAGATCGCGAGCGAGTCGAACACCTCGACCGCTGCCCCGAGCCGCGAGCGGTGCTCCTTCGGGCGGCTGAACCAGGGGATGCTCCAGGTCGTCACGCGCCCGCCGCCATAGGAGGCGAGGGCCACGATGCAGCACGCGATCGCCGCGAACTGGCCGACCGAGCCGGCGCCGGCGATCGAGAGGTCGTGACCGGCGAAGACGATGAACGCCACCACCCCGACGGCGACGAACGCGAGCGCCCCCATGCCGAGCGCGAGCGACTCGACGGACGCGGCCTGCAGGCGGCGCGAGATCCGCTCGGCGCCCCGGTGTTCGCCGACCCCGTCCTCCGACACCGCCGTGTTCATGCTCCGAGCTTAGGCGGCGCGGGCGTCAGCGGGTGAGCTCGATCAGCATCGTCCGGTGGGTCGGGATGCTGCGCCCGGTCTCCTCGAAGCCGAGAGCCTGCAGTTCTGCCAGCCCGTAGTGGTCGAGGCTGCCGTCCACGTCGTTCTCGACCAGCCAGACCCGCTGGACGCTGTCGAAACGGCCGAGTTCCGCGGCCTTCGGAATCGAGTAGACGCGGTCAGCCCAGCCGATGTTGCGATCGTAGGGCGTGCGCAGGGTGGGGTCGCTGACCGCGGTGAAGCCGGCCGGGTAGGTGTGCATCGCGAGCCGAGGGCGCTGCGACGGCTTGGTGGACTCGTCGAAGACCACCGCGTCGCCGGGCGCCGCGGCGGTGCCCATCGCCGCACTGATCTCGGCCCAGTCCGAGTTGTTCTTGGAGTACGGGCCGCGCTGCGACAGGTACACGGGGGTGCAGACGGCGACGAAGGCGAGCAGGCCGGCCCCGGTCACGGCGATGGCGGGAACGCCGGCGCGGCGCGACACCAGGCGGCCGAGCACCAGCAGCCCCTCGGCGACGAGAAGCGCGGCCGCGGGGGCGGCGAACGTGGAGTACCGCGCTGCGTACATCGGGAAGGCCAGGTTGATCAGCAGCAGGGTCCCGGTCGGCAGGATCAGCCAGCATGCGCCGACCAGCGTGGCCGAGATCGGCAGCGGAGCCCGCGCCGCCGCAGCCTGTTTCGGCGCCGCCTCCCGCCCGGACCGGCCCCAGCGCGCGGAGGCCGCCGCGCCGACCGCGAGCGCGATGCACGCCCAGGCCGCGAGCGCGACCCAGCCGTTGCCGAACCACGGCATCCACAGCAGGGTCGACGGGTCGAGCGTCTGGTTGCCCAGGTAGCCGATCTGGCTGCGCTCGAGGTAAGCCAGCAGCACGAGTGGGGTGAGAGCGAGGAGGGCGCATCCGGTCGCCACGGCCCAGGCGCGCAGGGCAGGGCGCGAGGCCCGCGAGAGCAGCAGGATGGCGAGGTGGGCGACCGCGATCGAGGCCGTGTAGAGAAAGAGGTACGAGGTGAGCGCGAGCCCGGCGGCGTAGACGGTCCAGCAGCTGCGGCGCACGGAGGCCGGAGCCGATCGTCCACCGCCGTCGACCAGCCAGAGCAGCAGCACCGTCAGCCAGGCGGCGGCGGCCGCGGTGAAGGCGAACGAGCGCGCCTCCTCGCCGGCGTAGGTCATCCGGGGGAGGACGCACGCCACGATGCCGGCGACGAGGGCGGCCTTCGGGCCTCCCCGGCGGCCCGCGAGCAGGGTGACCGCCGCGACCGCGAAGCCGATCGCGACGGCGCTCGGGAACCGCAGCGCGAACGGGCTCTCACCCGCCAGCCGGATCCAGCCGTGCATGCCGAGGTAGTAGAGGCCGTGCACGGCGTCGACGTGGAAGAGCATCGGCAGGAGCGTGGTGACGGGGCGCCGGGCGGACATCAGCGTCGTGGCCTCGTCGCCCCAGAGCGAGGGGATCCAGCTGCCGGCGGCGCACACGACCGTCGCGACCAGGCCGAAGGTGATCGCGAGCGTCCACGGCCGGACCGCCCTCAGCGGCTCGGTGCCGACCTGGCGATCGCTTCCGGTCAGCGTGCTCACTGCCATCGAAGTCGCATCCCCCGATCTCGCTTCGCATACCCGAACGGCGTCCAGCCAATCAGACGACTCCGATGAGTCCCTGAGGAAGTACTGCGGAAGCACACAATCTACGGATATTTCACCCGCCGGTAGGCCGCGATTCACCGCATCGTCGATTGCTCGGACCCCGGGAGGCCGGCCTGAAGCCCTGCCGCCCGGGATCCGCCCCACACACATCGGGAAGACGCCGTGTCCGTGATCCACGCGACGTCGCATCCGACGTGATGGCACCACGGTACGTTCGCCCGCGAACCCCGGGGAGGGGATTTACGAGCGATTCGAGAGGTGGTAACCGCTGGTCAGAGTTCGCCGCGACGGGCGCCGGCCCAGAGGTCGACGCCGGCGTCGACGGCGAACCCGTCGATCGCCGCCAGCTCCTCGGCCGAGAACTCGAGGTCGTCGAGCGCCCCGATGTTCTGCTCCAGCTGGGCGACGCTGCTGGCGCCCATCACCAGCGACGTGACACGCGGATCGCGCAACGCCCACGCGAGCGCGAGCTGCGCCAGCGTCTGCCCGCGAGCCGAGGCGATCGCGTCGAGCCCGCGCAGGCGCTCGACCGCCTCGTCGGTCAGCCACCCGGCGTCGAACGATGTCCCTGCGGCGGCACGCGAGCCCTCCGGGACGCCGTTCAGGTATTTGCCGGTCAGCATGCCCTGCGCCAGCGCGGTGAACCCGATGACGCCCACGCCGAGCTCGCCCGTCGCCTCCAGCAGTCCCTCGGTCTCGATCCACCGGTTGAGCATCGAGTACGAGGGCTGGTGGATGAGGAGCGGGGTGCCCAGCTCGCGCAGGATCTGCGCGGCCCGGCGGGTCTCGTCCGCACCGTACGACGAGATTCCCACGTAGAGCGCCTTGCCGCTGCGCACGGCGGTGTCGAGCGCCTGCATCGTCTCCTCCAGCGGGGTGCTGGGGTCGGGCCGGTGCGAATAGAAGATGTCGACGTAGTCGAGTCCGAGCCGGGCGAGCGACTGGTCGAGGCTGGCGAGCAGGTACTTGCGGCTGCCTCCACCCTGCCCGTACGGCCCGGGCCACATGTCCCAACCGGCCTTCGACGACACGATCAGCTCGTCGCGGAAGGGGCGCAGGTCCTCGCGGAGGATGCGGCCGAAGTTGATCTCGGCCGCGCCGTAGGGGGGCCCGTAGTTGTTGGCGAGATCGAAGTGGGTGACGCCGAGGTCGAAGGCGCGGCGGACGATGGCGCGCTGGGTCTCGAGGGGGCGGTCGTCGCCGAAGTTGTGCCAGAGGCCGAGCGACAGCGCGGGGAGGTCGAGACCGCTGCGGCCGGTGCGGCGATACGGCATCCGGTCGTAGCGGGAGGGGTTCGGTACGTAGGTCATGCCACCAGCCTCCCCGCTGCGCGGGCGTTCGTCCAACAGCGCTCGCCGATGCGATTGTGTCCCTGCACGGATGAATCGGTTGTCAAGGCCTGGCAGGGCTTTCTCAGCCGCGGACAGTCGGGGACATGCAGCAGACCAGCAGCAGCACCCGCCGCCCCGACTCCACCCTGGACGATCCCACCGGGCTCGACTCCACCCGGGTCGGCGACCAGCCCGCCTTGACGACCTCCCGGGGCCGAGAATGGCTGGTGCTCGGAGTTCTGCTCGCCGTCGTGGCGCTCGCCGTCCTCCTCCCGCTCAGCGGGATGCACGTGGGCGTCGCGCTGGCGGCCTCCGGGCTGGTGCTGCTGTGCCTCATCGCCATGGGAGTCGTGCGCGCGGCGGTCCCCTCCCGCCGCGCGCGCCTGATCGCGATGGCCGTGCTGTTCTGCGCGATGGCTCTCACCGCGCTCGCCGGAACGGTGATGGCCGCGGTCGAGGCCATTCGCTGAGCGGGTCGTGCCCGCTCAGCTGCGGGAGGCGCCCCGGCGCAACCAGCCCACGATCGCCGTGATGACGAAGAACACGATGCCGAGGATCGCGAGCCACAGCAGGCCCTTCACGGCGAACCCGAGGATCGCCAGGATGAGCCAGATCACGAGCAGGATGATGATGAGAGCTACCATGCCGCCAGGGAACGCCACTCAAGCGGGCTCGTCAATGGGGTGGACGACCTGGCCGGGTCGATCGTGGCTCTGGCGCGTCGCCTCGCCCGTGTTGCAGGATCGTCTGCAGACGGAGGGAGACCCATGGACATGTCGAACACCGGAGGAGCCGAATACCCCGACGAGGCCGGCTATCCCGACGGGGAGGGGACGCTCGACGAGGGCACGGGCGCGTTCCACGACGAGGAGCGCGGGGCCGAGCCGCAGGGCGGCGTCGAGGTGGAAGGCGTCGAGGTGGAGGTCGAGGAGCCGCAGGGCATCGACCAGCTCGAGGAGTTCGATCGGCCGGATGCACGCGACGAGTAGACCAGAGCCCGCCCGATCGCTCGGACGGGCTCTGGCATTGTTCCCCATACCCGTAGCTACAGGGACCACCACAGTACCTCCGCGTGGGCCGCGCCTCCAGCAGTGGAACCCGGGATATGGGCGGCGACACCATCCGGGGGTACTGTTCGGTCTGTGAGCGACCTCAGGCGCGTGCGGAGCAGCACTGCGGACCCGACCGAGGCCGATGTCCTGTTGCGGGAGGCGGACGGGCGGTTCGCGTTCTCGCGGGATCCCGGCGCCGACTTCTCGTTCCGTGTCGAGCAGGCCGGCGACGACGGCCTGTCGGTCGGCCTCTACCGGATCGGCGGCGAGTGGCAGTCCGACGGCGAGTTCGACCAGTTCAGCGTCTCCGGCGTCTTCTCGGGCGACTATCGCTGGGAGATCGACGGAGAGCGCGACTCGTCGTACGCTGCGCCGTTCCTGGCTCGTCCGGGACACGACCTGTTCGGACACGGCGAGAACCTGACGATCGTCAACGTCTACATCGCACCCGGCCTGCTCCGCGATGTCTCACGCGTGGTCTTCGCCGACGACCGCGTCGTGCCGGAGTTCGCCTCGCCGCGACCCGTCGACCTGCGCCGGAGCTATCGGATGCTCCAATCGATCCAGCTCGCCGCGGAGTTCCTCCGATCGGGCACGTTCGACAACCCTCTGGTCCGCGCCGGCCTCTTCCACGAGCTCGCCGTGGACGTCCTCGAGACGTTCCCGCTGGTGGGAGATCGCCGCATCCGGCCGGCGACGAACCGCACCGAGCGCACGATCTTCCGGCGGGCGACCGCCTTCGTGGACGACCACCTCTCGCTGCCGATCACCGTCGGCGACATCGCGTCGGCGGCGGGTGCGAGCCGCTACGACCTCGATCTGGCGTTCCGGTCGCGCACAGGGACGAGCGCGGGGCGGTATCTGCGTGCTGCGCGGCTCTCGGCTGCGCGCTCGGATCGGGAGCGCGACCCGGCGACCAGCGACGACGACCTCGCCTTCCGGTGGGGCTTCGCCTCCGGTGACCGCTTCCGCAGGGTCTACATCGCGGAGTTCGGGGCACCGGAGGCGCCGCCGGCGATCAAGCCGTAGCGGGTTCAGCGCCCGGCGGGACGAGCGTCCGGTCGACGATCGCCGTCGCGACCGCCGTCAGCCCCAGCTGGTGGCTCCGGGCGTAGCCGCGGATGACGGCGAAAGCCTCGTCGATGCTGATCTTCTGCAGCTGGGCGACCACGCCTTTCGCCTGCTCGATCACGATCCGGCTGTTGAGCGCGGTCTGCAACTGCAGGCGGATCATCTCGCTCTCGTGCAGCGTGCGCTGATGGAGGATGCCGATCGTCGCGACGTCGGCGAACGCCTGGGCGGCGACGAGATCGTCCTCGGCCAGCTCGCCGGCGGCCTCCCCGAGCAGGTTGAGTGTGCCGATGGTGGTGTCGCGCAGCCGCAGCGGGATGGCGTGGATCGACTCGAAGCCGTGGCCGAGCGCCTTGTCGCGGAATTGCTGCCAGCGCGCCGGAGCGAGGGCGATGTCCGGCAGCGACACGATCCGGCCCGTCGTGTAGCTCTCGATGCACGGGCCCGAGTAGGCGCTGAGCTGGAACACCTCCACGAGGCGGCTGGCTTCGCTGGTGGAGGCGAGGAGGTCGAGCTCGCCGGTGTCGTCGGCGAGGAGGACGCCGGAGGCCGTGACCGCCAGGAGGTCGCTGCAGGTGTCGACGAGCCGCTGCATCAGGTCGACGACGTCATAATCCGCGACCAGCGTGTCCGCGAGTCCCACAAAGGCACGGAGGAGTTCCAGCTCGCGCGTCTTGTCCGTCATCGCGGACCCTCGTCGGCCGGAGCATCCTCTGCGAAGTCGAGCTCCCCGGCGACGACGTCGCGCGAGACGTCCATCATGGAGCGGCCCGTCGCGAACGCGTGGCCCTGGATCACGAGCCGCGCGTCGTCTGCGCTGATGTCGAGCTGGGCGAGGACCATGCCCGTCGCCTGGTGCACGAGGCGCCGCGAGAACGGGCTCTCCGGCTCGTCCGGGTCGTCCTCGCTCGACCGCACGAGCGCTCGCCGCAGCACCAGGCGCCCGACCTCGTCGGCGAGGGAGGCCGCCTGCCGGGTCTGAACCCGGTCGAGTGTCAGCGCGGCGCGGGAGTACATGTCGATCGCGCCGATCCGCAGAGAGCCGACCAGCATCGGGAAGGCGAACAGCGAACCGACCCCATCGGCGACGGCGGCCTCGCTGAACGCGGGCCAGTTCGTGCGCGGGTCATGCCGCAGGTCCGGCTCCAGCACCGGCCGGGAGGTGCTGAGGGCGTCCCAGCACGGGCCGATCCCCAGATCGAGCTGCAGCTCGTCGAGCCGGGCCGCCTGGGCATCGCTGGCGAAGACGGTCTCGGAGCCGAGGAGGTCGCCCAGCGTCGAGATGGCGGTGCCCTCGACCGGGAAGAGGTCGACGAAAGGCCTGCCGAGCGCCCGGTTCGACGGCAGCTCGTCGCGCAACTCGCGAATCGCCCGCGAGAATCGTTCGTCTTCGTTGGCCATCGCCTCAATTATGGCCGAATCGCCGCCCTCGGCCGCGTCGGCTTTCCGGCGTCCCGGCTCGCGCACCTCCCACTCCGGCATCGACCGTCTCCGCTTCCGGGCCGGGCTCGGGCCCACCACGGACTGTCCACCTGTCCCGTCCGGATTACAACCGGGCGCCTGACTCTCTCACCAACGATGGAGGGTCTCCTTGGGGTTCTCGCCGTACTGCTCCCGGTAGGCGGCGGCAAAGCGGGGCACGTGCGCGAACCCCCAGCGCTGCGCGATCTCCGCCACGGTCGCGCCGTCGGTCGGATCAGCCGCGCGGAGGTCGTCCCTGGCCGCCTCGAGCCGGAGCAGCCGGAGCTGCTGGGTCGGGCTGCGACCGAGCCGGCGCAGGAACGCGTCCTGGAGGCCGCGGGGTGAGAGCCGGGCGGCCTCGGCGATGTCGGCGACGGTGACGGGCTCGGCCAGGTGCCCCTCCATGTAGGCGATCGCCCTGCGCACCGAGCCGGGCAGCGCGTCATCGCCCTGTTCGGCGTCGTCCCATCCGGACGTCGAGTTGGGGAACGCGGTCAGCACGGTCGCCACGAGGTGCCGTGCAGTGGCCTCCCAGAGCAGGTCGTTGTGCAGCAGTTCCGGATGCCCGGCCACGTCTGTGCGCGCGTGATGCTCCGCAGACCTCCACAGCGCCTCGTGCACCGGGCTGAGGGCGTTGGCGGCCCGGAAGGCGGTGACGGCGCGCCAGGGGCCGAAGTGGTCGCGGACATACGCGTCGATGGCCGAGCGCCCGAACCGCACGGCGCGCAGCCGATACGGAGCCGACCAGTCGACCTCGAAGTCGCCCGGCGGGATCAGCACAGGGCTCGACGTGTCGAGCGTCGTGCCGCCCGCTCTGATGGTCGCCGAGCCGGAGTGGACGTCGGCGACGACGACCGGGGCGGCGTCGCGGATCCGGACGTGGCCGCTCGCTCCCCACTCCAGGGAGATGAGCGACACGAAGGCGTCGCCGTACTCGACGGCGGACACGTGGAAGCCGCGCGCGTCGTCCGTCTCGATCCGGATGCCGGGGTAGACCGGCTCCAGCGCCTCGGCGGCGTCGTCCGGGCGTGTGGCCGTCCACGCCAGGCTGTACTGCATCGCCACTCACCCCCAGCGATCGGGAGTTCCGATCCGGTGTCGCCGGGGTCCGGGGTGACAGTGAGAATGCTAGGCCCGGTCGGAGACCGGGTCCAGGGGACTAGGAGGTCGGATCCTGCCCTGGGGCTTCCGACCGGGGCAGGAGCATCGCGCAGCCGTAGGCGTCGCGCGTGAGCCGCTCGACGAACGCCTCCGGCGTCAAGCCGTGCTCCGCGGCGCGGCGCAGCAGCCGAAGATAGGCGTCGTGCTCGACGGTGACGGTGAGCTCGCCGGGGTCCGTGCTTCGATCGAGGTACATCGCTGCGGTGACTCCCGTCGCACTGGAGGTGCTTCGTCAGAAGGTGGTCGGGGTCCTGCGCACCCGAAGCGCAGGACCCCGACTGAGCCTCGAGATCAGAACTCGGTCGGCTCAGGGGCGGAGAGCGGCGTCGGGGGAAACGAAGCTCTCCAAGGCGGTATTCGCACTGTGAGTGCAGTGTACGCGCCAACTGGAACTTTAATCCAGATTGAAGTTCCAGTTCGCCGGCATCCGTCAGTACGATGAACTCGGGGGCTACACGGATCGCGAGGAGGTGGGGATGCCGGTTCCGGGTTCACCGAGCGGCGCGCCCGTGCGCCTGCTCGCGCGCGACCGCGCCTACGAGGCCCTGAAGAACGCCATCCTCACCCGCACCATCCTCCCGGGCGAGCGTCTCGACGACGACCGCCTGCAAGCCTGGCTCGGGATGTCGAAGACGCCCATCCGGCAGGCCCTCCACGCCCTCACCGTCGAAGGTTTCGTCGAGACGGTCGCCCAGTCGCACACGCGCGTCGTCGAGCCGCGACTGGAGGACGCGGTGGCGAACCTCCAGACGATCGGGGTGGTCGTCCTCGGCATCCTCGACCTCGTCTTCGACGAACTCGGCGAGACAGGCCGGCGCGATGTGGCCGGCGACATCGACCGACTCGTGGATGCGTTGGACCGTGAGGACATCGACGGCTCCATCGCAGCGTCGGCGGCGTATTACGCGCGCCTGATGACGTATTGCCGCAACCGCGTGCTGGTCGAATTCTCGGCGCGCGCCCTCGCTGCGCGGGCGTACTACGTGACCACCGCGTACCGCGCCCTCGATGTGCAGTGGGACGAGGCGGCGACGGCGTACCGGAGGCTCCGCGACGCCGTCGAGACCGGCGACGCGCAGGGCGCCGCCGATGCGACGAAAGCCGTGTTCCGCATCGAGCTGCCCGACCTCCGGCCCCCGCGGACGTCCATGACACCGGGGAGGAAGTCGTGACGCCGATCCCCGAGGCAGCAGGGGTCTCCGGTGCGCCCCGCGAGCTCGTGCGCGATCGGGTCTACGGCCGGCTGAAGGATGCCATCCTCTCGGGTGTGCTCCTGCCCGGCGAGCGCCTCGACGAGGCCGAACTGCGCGCCTGGCTCGGGGTCTCCGGCACTCCGATCCGTCAGGCGCTTCACACGCTCAGCCTGGAAGGCCTGGTGCAGACGGCCCCGCAATCGCACTCGGCGGTCATCGCCCCGCGGCCGGAGCAGGCCCAGGAGACCCTGCAGACGATCGGCGTGCTGCTGGCGGGCGCGACCCTCCTGGCCCTTCCCCACCTCGACGCGGAGGCGCGCGCCGCGATGGGCGCGGGGATCGACGACGTCATCGCGGCGCTCGGGGCCGGCGACGTGCCCGCGATCACCCGCTCGGCCGAGTCGCTGTTCACGACGGTGCTGCGATCGTGCCCGAACCTGGTCCTGGTCGAGCTCATCGAGCGTGCAGCCCCCTCGCTCGGCTACCACGTGAGCGTGGCCTCGCAGGGCCTGCGCACAGACCTGGACGACCTGGCGCGCGGGTACGAAGCGCTGAAGGACGCTCTCGACCGCGGAGACGACCGCGAGGCGGTCATCGCCACGAAGCGGGTGTTCGGCGTCCCGCACCCGACGGCCTGACCCACGAGCTCCAGCTCGTTCGCTGAGGATCCCCGGTGTGCCCGCGCATCCGCCTCGACACCGCTCCGATCTGCGGCTACCGTGCTTGAGGCCGTGAGGAGGTGGCGCGTATGAGGTCAGCCGGAGGACCCGTCCGGCGTGCCGTCGTCGCCGCTGCCCTCGCGCTCGCGCTCGGCCTCACCGGCTGCGCCGCGGGATACTCCGCCGAGACCGCGAGCACCCTCCAGCACGGTGTGCTCGAGGTGGCGACGGCAGCCCACGCAAACGACCTCGCAGGCGCGCAGACCAAGCTCGCCGCGCTGGCGAAACTGAACGACGCCGCCCTGGCGAAGGGCGAGATCAGCAGCGCGCGGCACGCCGCGATCGCCACGTCCATCGGGGCCGTGCGCGCCGACCTGACGCAGCTGCAGGATCAGGCCGAGAAGGCTCGGCTGCAGCAGCAGCTCCAGCAGCTCCAGCAACAGCAACAGCAGCAGCAGCAACAGCAGGACCAGAAGGACAAAGGCCACGGCAAGGGCAAGACCGGCACCGGCGGCGACGGCGGTGACGGGTGATGTCGACGACGAACGAGACCCCGCGGCAGCTGACCGGCGAGACCGGCAGGCTGATCGCCGACCGCTACCGCATCCTCGACAGGATCGGCCGCGGAGGCCTGGCCGACGTCTACAGCGCGACCGACGAGGCGCTCGGGCGGGAGGTCGCGCTGAAGATCTTCCGCCCGGAGTTCGCGTCGGCGGCCGACCTCCGGCGACAGCAGGACGAGGTGCGCATCCTCGCGACCCGGTCGCATCCGTCGCTTGTCACGCTCTTCGACGCGATCTCGGACGCCGAGGGCCGTGGTGTGCTGGTGCTGGAGTACGTGAAGGGCACCGACGTGCGGGAGCGCCTGCGTTCCGGCGCGCTCGCCGCGCCGGCCGTCGCCGCGATCGGCGCCGATATCGCGCGGGCGCTCGCGTACCTCCACGGAGCGGGTGTCGTGCACAGGGACGTCTCGCCCGCGAACATCCTGCTGCCGGAGTCCACCGCCTCCGGGGTCGCAGCGAAGCTGACCGACCTGGGCATCGCCCGCCTGGTGGACGATGCGAAGGTCACGGCGACCGGCACGGTCATCGGCACGGCCAGCTACCTGAGCCCCGAGCAGGCCGCCGGCCGGCCGCTGACCGCGGCGACCGACGTCTATTCGCTGGGGCTCGTGCTGCTTGAGTGTCTGACGGGCCGGCGGGAGTTCCCCGGCAACGCGGTGGAATCCGCCACGGCCCGGCTCTCCCGCGACCCGGCGATCCCGGAGTCGCTGGGCGCCGGGTGGGTGGAGCTTCTGCGCGGGATGACGGCGCGCGAGCCCGGCGACCGTCTGACCGCCGGGGAGGCCGCCTCGCGAGTGAGCGCACTTCTGGCCGACGAGGCCAGGACCGCGGTGCTCCCCGGGCCGGACGAGGTGCCGACGGCGCCCATAGCGGCACGGGACGTGACGACGACCCTTCCGCCGACGCTGCTGCTCCCGACGCCGGACGCGCGGGCGACGCAGGCGGTGCCGACCTCCGCGAGGCCGGAGTCGGGCCGCCGCCGGACGGCTCTCGCCGTCATCCTGGCCCTCGACGCCGTCGCGGCCGTGGTCGCTGTGATCCTGACGATCGGAGCGCTCGGCGCCGCCTCCCACCCGGCTCCCGACCCGGTCGGCAGCTACCCCGCCGTCGGCGGCACCCTCGGCACCCACCTGAAGCAGCTGGAGCACCAGGTGTCGACGTCGTACGCGCCGTGAGCCGGGCCGGTCATGCCGCCACCGGCCTCCGGAGCACCCACGCCACCGTCCCGCGCCAGGTCCCGCGCAGCTCGCGTCCACGGCGCCACTCCCGCCAGGTCAACCAGATGATGACCGCGTCGAAGACGGTCAGCACCGCGACGCCGATCGACGGAGCGGTCACCAGCTCGTAGACCTGGAAGACGAGGAACGCCCCGAGCGCCGCCATCGCCCACGGGTAGATGCGGCGCGACCCGACCAGCAGCGCGATCACGATCGCGAGCTTCACGATGCCGTGCACCAGCAGGTAGATCGCGGCGAAGACGATGCTGCCGTGCTGCAGGTGCGCCGCACCGTGCAGGATGAGGTGGGCGATGAGGTCGTGCGGGTCCTCGGCCAGCTCCCCCGATGTCGCACGGCGGGCCACGTGCTGCAGCTTCGCCGGGGTGGCGAAGAACAGCAGCACGCCGCCCACGACCTCGACCAGGCCGTCCAGCCCCTTGAAGAGCACGCCGAGGAGGAAGACGAGATCGAGTATCCGGTCCTTCATCGCACCTCCTGAGCCGGTGTCGCCGTGATGACGACGATAACCCCCGACTCCGCGAGGAGTCGGGGGTCATGTCGTCGAGCGACGCCGCCTACTTCAGCGTCATGGTCTCCATCGACAGGTAGGTCTTCGCCGCCCAGGAGGCCGGGTCGTCCGCGAAGTGGCCGCGCAGGGCGCCGTTCTGGAGGGCGTTGTCGATGGACATCATGATCATCGACTGATCGAGGACGAGCCGGCGATGCCCGATCGATCCGGTTGCCGGGTTCACGGCGTCGAAGAAGCCGCCGTCGGCGCTGTAGATGCCCGGGTAGAGCGACCGCAGCTTCGCGATGTTGGCGTACGAGTCCTGCGGCAGCACACCGAGCGTGGTGAAGGAGGCGTGCGGGGTGACCACATCCTCCGCCGAGCAGGTCGGGCACTGCGCGAGAGCCTGGCCGGCCGGGAACTTCTGGCCGGCGGCGCCGTACACGCCGTAGCCGCCCGTGTCATCGGCCGTGCTGGAGGGCGACATGCCCCAGACCGGGTAACCGAGCGTCTCAGTCGCGTACTTCTCCTGCACCTGGGCGGTGCGCACGTCGGCCAGACCGAAGCCCTTCTGACCCCACGTGGTCTCCGGCACGATCTCGTTGGCGAGCGTCGCCTCGAACATGCCGCCTCCCCAGGTCGGCAGGAACGTCAGCGACGTGCCGGGATAGGTGTAGTGACCCTCCCAGACGTTGAAGACCTTGCCGCTCTGCGGGTCGGTGTACTTCTGCCAGTCGCCGGCGACCGGCCACTGGCCCTGCCACGAGAAGTCCGGATCGGTGCTGCACTGCTGCGGCGGAAGGGTGCGCCAGGTACGCCACCAGACGTCGCCCGGCATCTGGTGGAGGCCCATGCCGATGTACATCGCGATGCGCGGGTCGCTGTAGATCGCGCCGTTGTGGTAGCCGGCGGGCCCCTGGTCGGCGTAGTAGCCGCCGTACATCTGGCCGGTGGGTTGATTGCCCGCGATGTCGGGGTTGGTGTTGCACGCGGTCTGCGCGCGGTCGTCGTAGAAGATCGAGAAGTCCATCGGCGCGATCAGCGCGTCGATCTGCTTCCGCAGCTCGGGCAGCGCCTGCCGGGCGACCAGCAGGCCGGACGCGTACCAGCCGTTGTCGACGGCCGACAGGAACGAGCAGTTGTCCTGCTGCGGTGCCGTCTCGGTCGAGCAGTCGGCGGCGCCGGGGTTCAGGATGGTGTGCCCAGTGCTGGTGTCGTACCACTGGAACAGGAAGCCGTGCGAAGAGTGCAGCGCGGCGACGCCGGTCAGAGTCGACGAGATCAACGCCCTCTCCTCGGGCCGCTTGATGATGCCCAGGTCGCCGGCCGAGACGACGGCCTCCAGATAGACGCCGATGTTGGCCGCTGAGGTGTAGCCGCCGCGGGTGGCGCCCGGCCCGAGGTTGTCGAGCGGCAGATGGGTGGTGGGGTCGACGTCCTTCTTGAAGAAGTTCCAGGTGTCTTTGGCGACCTGCAGGAGGTCGGCCTTCTGGGCCCGGGTGAGCGGCGGCTGGGCGCTCATCCCCTGCATGCCGGTCGGTCCGTGGCCGTCGGGGGCCGGCGCAGCGGTCGCGGTCTGGGCGGTGATGAGGGACCCGGCGGCGAGGCCGAGCGCGACGGACAGTCGCAGGATGACGGTTGCCCGGCGGGAGCGCCGGGCGGGGCGGGGTCTGGTCATGGACGGTCTCCGTTTCGTGTCGTCGTTGATCACTCCGCGGACCGTATGCGCATACATTCGATAGCGCAAGTGGGGTCGATCCTGACATTCGCGAAGCATTCGGCGGCGTGCAGACGGCCGGATCACGGACCGGGAGCGAACTGCGAGAGCGTGTCGGTGGCGAGCGCCGTGCGCAGGTGCGCGACCGCGGCCGGATCGACGTTCACGATGGACTGCCCGTCGGCGGAGGTGCCGGTTCCGGCGGTCGGCAGCGTGAAGGTGTGGATGCTCGACGCGCCGGAGAGGCGCAGGCTCGCCGTGAGCGCGAGCATGCTCGGCAGATCGAACGACGAGTCCACGCTGATGGCGGATCCGGTGGTTCGCGCGAAGGCGAGCAGGGCGGACGGGTCGGTGAGCACCGAGCGGTGGATCAAGGTGGTGGCGAACCCGGCCAGGAGGGCCTGCTGATCGGCCACGCGCTGATAGTCGGCCGTGGGAAAGGCGTAGCGCTCGCGAGCGAACGCGAGGGCCTCGTCGCCGTCGAGGTGGTTCATCCCCTTGACGAAGGTGTAGTGCGGCGCCTTGACGGTGGTGAATGCGACGGGGCTGTCGACGTCCACGCCGCCGATGGCGTTCGTGATGTCCTTGAGCCCGGCGAAGTCGAGGATCGCGACGTGGTCGATGCGCACCTGGAGCAGTTGCTCGACCGTCTGCACGGTCAGCGGTGTGCCGCCCCAGGCGAGGGCCGCGTTGATCTTCGCCGTGCCGTTCCCGGGGATGGGGACCCAGAGGTCGCGCATGATCGATATCACGTAGACGTTCCGGCGGTCGGCGTCGATGTGCACGAGCATCATCGTGTCGGAGCGCTGATTCGACCCTGCGGTGTCGCCGACGGCGGTCGGGTCGCCCCGGGAGTCGGAGCCGAGCAGCAGGATGTTCGTCGCGCCGGTGGACGAGACGGGAGGCCTCGGAACGGCAGTGGGCAGAGCGTTCGGTATTCGCGTCACGTGCGAGTCGAAGGTGCTGGCGACGCTGCCGGCGTAGAACGCCGCCGCGCCGAAGACCGTGCCCGCGACGAGCAGGACGATCGATGCGAGCACGATCGCGATGTGCAGCCGGCGTCCGGTGCGGCCGTGCGGATGTCTGCGCACGCTGTGGATGGCCATGCGGCTCGCCCCCTCGTGCCGGGGGTCGGGTGCCGGCACCTGAGACCAGTCGAGAAATCCTCAGTTCTCTATTGGTGCGGACAGTATAAGCAGTCTGTCCTCACTTCTGAGGACCCCCACTTCGTGGGACTCCTCTGCGCGGCGGTCAGCACCACGCGGCGGTCAGCGCCGCGCGGGGTCCAGATTGACGCCGATGCCGGACGTCAGTTGCGGCTCCGACGAGTGCACGAACAGTCCCGGGTTCAGCCAGACGAGCTGTGTCGGGGTCAAGCCGAAGCGGCGGGACACCTGATGGATCGTGTCGTCGGGGTCAGGGACGTAGTAAGCGAGCGTGCCTCCGTCGACGACCGTGCGACCGTGCGCGTACGTCTCCGCGCCACCGTCGACGGCGCTCAGGCCGGGGAACGCGGACGGCAGGGTCCAGGTGATCGTGGTCGCGGCGACGGCGCGTGCATCGCCGGAGGGCTTCTCTTCGATCGAGTGCAGGAACGTCGGGTCCCCGGCGAAGGGGGAGTCGAGCGCGAGCAGCAGGACCAGCTCGCCGTCGGCGTCGGTGCCCTTCTGCGCGGGTATCGTGCCGAAGCGCGCCTCGTTCTGGATGTTCTCCGGTTTGCCGTCGTACCGTTTGCCGGAGACGATCAGGTCCATCGCTGCGGGATCGACGGCGCTGGGATCGTCCGGCCGGATGTGGATCTCTATGCCGCGGTCCGCGCCGACGACGATGCGCACGGCGCCGGTCAGTGGATGGTCTGCGACGGGAGCAGCGATCGGCTCGTGGTCGATGACGCGAAGCTCACCCGTGCCGATGGTCCGGCCGGCGACCAGCAGGTTCGGCAGGGTCCGCTCGAGCGCTGCCGGATCCGCCGCGGCGCCGGCGCGCGGTTCCGAGACCGGTTGGGTCGAGACCGAGTGGGTCGGAGGAACGGCCAGGGCGCACCCCGCCATGAGCCCGACGACACCTGCTGCGACCACGGTCGCGACAACGCGACCCACCCCCCACTGGATCATGGACCGACACTACCGGACTCCGGCCCCCGGACTCGGGCCGGAACCGAGGCCGGCGACACAGCGGCGCGAGTCGGAGGGCTTGACAGCCGGCAGGTGCGGGCCGACGTTGCCAAGACGACGACGGGAGGGAGTCCGATGCGCGCAGGGCGGCCCGATGACCGGACGCACGATGAGCAGCCGCCCATCGTGGTGACATCGGACCGGGGCGGCCAGGGTCGTGAGGGCGAGCATGTCGACGAGGCGACCGTGCTCCTCCTGCATGGGATCGGTGTCAGTTCCCGGTACTTCCACAGGCTGGCCTCCGTGCTCGCCGAGCGTGGCCGCACGATCGCGGTCGACCTGCCGGGCTTCGGTCGAGCGCCGAAACCCGCGCGTCGGCTGACCGTCGAGGACTACGCCGACCTCGTCGCGGCGTTCCTCGATGGGCGCGCGCTCGGCGGCGTCGTGGTCGTCGGGCACTCGATGGGCGCACAGGTCGCTGTGTGCCTCGCCCGGCGCCGGCCGGACCTGGTGGCCGAGCTCGTGCTGCTCGGCCCGGTCATGGCACCGACCGACCGGACCCCGCTGCGCGCCGCGGGCAGGCTGGCTCTCGACATACTGCGCGAAAGTCCGCACAGCAACGCCCTCGTCTTCACCGACTACCTGCGCTGCGGACCGCGGTGGTACCTGGCTGTTCTGCCCTCCATGCTCGACTACCGCCTCGAAGACGACCTCCCGCTGATCGGGGTTCCCGTCACCGTGCTGCGAGGAGAGCGCGATCCGATCGCACGCGCCGGCTGGGCGCACGCGATCGCCTCGCTGGCGCCCCGCGGCCTGCTGGCGGAGGTGGAGAGGGCTCCGCACGTGGTCATGCTGAGCCACCCGCGCGAGGTCGCTCGCCACGTGGGTCGGCGGTGAATGAGGCAGTATAGGTGATCGCGGACGGTTTGCCAACGCCCCCGGCCTTTCGAGCGGATACGGGAAACTAGGACGATCGACGCAAGCTGGGAGGTCAATAGTGCGCTCTGACGATCGCCGCGCGCTGCTGGAGCGCGACCTTCCGCTCGCCGCGAGCCGAGGTGAGATCGTCGCCTACTTCCAGCCGCAGTTCTCGTTGGAGACCGGCGAGGTCGTCGGGGCGGAGGCGCTGAGCCGGTGGATCCATCCGCAGCTCGGCCTGATCGCCCCGGGCGAGTTCATCCCGATGGCCGAGCGCCTGGGACTCGTCGGCGGGATCGGGGACGTCATGCTGCGGCTCGGCTGCCACGCCGCCCGGGACTGGCAGGACCAGGGTCACCCGATCGAGGTCGCGGTCAATGTGTCGATCCTTCAGCTTCGGACGCCGGCGATCGTGGACGCGGTCGCCGGGCTGCTCGAGGAGTTCTCCCTCGCCCCGCATCTGTTGACGCTCGAAGTGACCGAGACCACCCCGGTGACCGAGGTTCCGGAGGCGATCGACGTCGTCCACCGGCTGAGCAAGCTCGGTGTGAACATCTCGGTCGATGACTTCGGCGCTGCGTATGCGTCGCGCGAGCAGGTCATCGCGCTGCAGGCGATCGAGTTGAAGGTCGACCAGTCCCTCGTGCAGGTGAACCAGGGCGCGCGCGCCGAGGATCTGGCGCGCGCGGTCGAGTTCGGCAAAGCACAGGGGATGCGCCTGGTCGCGGAGGGCATCGAGACGGAGGCGCAGCTCGCGCGCGTCCGCGAGCTCCACTGCGATCGTGGCCAGGGGTATCTGTTGTCGCGTCCGACGAGCAAGGCGGAGGTGGACGACCTCCTGGTCGGCGCCGGGCGGCCGCCGCACCGGTGAGCAAGGGCGCGCGAACTTGACGATTGCCTCATAAACCGTCACTCTCAACACATGTATTTCGACCGGTCATGCCCGTGAGGCCTGACGTGCGCGACGAAGTCGCGCGTATGCAGCCCTTCCCCCGAGCCCTTGTAGACCGATCCCATGTCATCATCGACGCCAACCTGGCGCTGGAGGTCTGGGCGAGCAGACCCTCCGGGGCGCTCGCCGGGATGCCGCTGGCCGAGGTCCTCGGCGTCGACGCCGAGGAGCTGGACGCCGCGCTGGCGACAGGCAACCCGGGCGGAATCCGCCTCGCCTCCACCGCGCACGGCTACCAGGGGACGCGGAGCTCGCTCGTCATCCGAGCCGTGCGGATCTCCGGCGGACGCACGATCGTCGCTTTCGACCCGGAGCTGGCCGCGGTCGGCGAGCGCACCGCTGCTCTCGGGCGTCGCGAGAGCGACCGCCTGCAGCTGCTGCTCTCGGCCTCCGTCGCGTTCGCGAAGACGCGAACCGAGGAGGAGCTCGGCGAGCTCCTGTCCGAGACGGCGCGCCGGGCGTTCAACGCGACCGCGTGCAGTGTGCACACCGGCGAGCCGGGAAGCTACACGCTGATTGCGGGCGAGAACATGCTGGCGGCGGAGTGGCCGAAAGATGCGCAAGGCAACTCGGTCCAGCTCGGCGGGGTGGTGACGATACAAACGCCCGCGGAGGCCGACGCCGTCGCTCCTGGCATCGGATTGAGCGGCGTCTTCGAACGGTCCGGGGTCTCAGCGCTCATCGCCGTGCCCATCATCGAAGACGACGTCCTCTACGGCGCCTTCGCCTGCTACTTCGACCAACCCCGCAACTTCGACGACCAGGCCGTGCCGCTGGCCGAGGCGCTGGCCCAGCTCGCCGGGCAGGTCCTCGTCCGCTTGCGGCTGGAGGCGCAGCTGCGCCGTGCGGCGATGCTCGACGAGGTCACGGGTCTGCCGAACCGGCGCCTGTTCGACGAGAACCTGCACCAGACCGAGCGGGCGCACGCCGACCAGGTCGCGGTGCTCTTCGTCGACCTCGACGGGTTCAAGGCCATCAACGACACCCTCGGGCACGCCGCGGGCGACACGGTGCTCAAGGAGGTGGCCGAGCGGCTGAGCAGCGTCTTCCGCCAGGACGACATGATCGCCCGCTACGGCGGCGACGAGTTCATCGCCGCCCTCCAGGTCGCCGATACGTCGGACGCGCTCGAATTGGCCGACAGGGCCCGAGCGGCCATCGCCCAAGAGTTCCCGGGCATCCCGGCCGAGCTCAGCATCACCGCGAGTGTCGGGATCGCCGTCGCCGGCGGCGACGTGGGCGAGCAGTCCATCGACCACCTCATCCGCCTCGCCGACCAGGCGATGTACGCCGCGAAGCGAGGCGGCGGCGATCAGGCGGTCGTCCACGAAGCCGTGCTGTAACCGCAGCTGTGAGGGGGGCCGTCGCCCTCATTACCGCATGCGCGCGTCGCCGTCTACGGGGAGACGGCGACGCCCGGAATGCCGGAAAATGTGTACGTGAACAACCCCGACATCCCGGTTCCGCTTCTACTCGAACGGTACCGGCCTACACGGCTGCTCGCTCGCGGCGGCTCCTCGATGGTCTTCCGTGCTCGCGATGAGAACCTCGGTCGCGACGTCGCCGTCAAGCTGTTCTCCTCGGGAAGCAAGAGCGACCTCGCACGGTTCCGGGCGGAGGTGGGCGTACTCGCGAGCCTCCGGCATCACGGCGTCGTGTCGATCCTCGATGCGGGCGTCGACGACTCGTCGCCCAAAGACCCTCGCCCCTTCCTGGTCATCGAGCTGGTCGAGGGCGACACGCTCCGCGCGGTCCTGAATGCGGATCCGCTGACCACGCGGCAGATCGGTGAGATCGCGTTCGAGGTCGCCGAGACGCTCGAGTACGTCCATGCGCGCGGTGTCATCCATCGCGACGTGACACCGACGAACATCATGGTCGTCGATTACGGCACGCGCTTCTCGCGTCCGCGGGCGAGGCTGACGGACTTCGGTATCGCGATCCATGCGACGCACCCCCAGGAGCTCGCGGAGGCGACGTTCGGAACCGCCGCTTATCTCAGCCCCGAGCAGGTGCGGAGCGAGACGCTGACGCCCGCGTCGGACATCTATTCGCTCGGCCTGGTCCTGCTGGAGTGCTTCACGCGGACCGTCGCGTTCCCGGGGTCGCCTGTGGAATCCGCACTCTCCCGTCTGGAACGCGATCCGGAGACTCCCGACGACGTCCCGGATCGCTGGCGGGAGCTCATCCGGTCCATGACGCACTCCGACGCGTGGCGGAGGCCGTCCGCTGCGGACGTCGCGACCGCGGCGCGAGGGGCACTGCGCGCCGACCGGGAACACGAATTCGCGTGAGCGCGTGCGACGCTCGACCGTCGGCTCAGGCAGCATATGATCGTCACGCCGGCGCGACTGCGCGCGGCGGCCGCCCTCGGAAGGAGAGCACCGGTTGGGCACTCTGATCTACGGTTCCGGCGCGAAGATCGACATCGACGATCGCCTGCTGGCCCACCTTCAGCTGGTCATCACGTCGAAGCTGCGACGGAACGAGCAGTTCCTCTTCGAATGGGACCACGACGAGGCCTACTCGCGCGGCCGGACCGCGATCTGGATCAACCCGTCCGTCCCTGTGCACTTCCAGTACGTCGGAAGCCGCCGGCCCGCGCTGAACCGTGCGTGGACGGAGGCGCTGATGGACGCCGCCAACAGCGTCGGCGGTCTTCGAGCGGTCCCCGAGCCTGCGGCGCGCTGATGGGAACGCTCTTCTACGGCGATGCTCTCTCTTCGGTGGAGTTCGACGATCGCCTGCTCGCGCACCTGCAGCTCGCGATCGTCACGAAGCTGAGGCGCAACGAGAGCTTTGTCTTCTCCTGGGACATCCCCGTCGCGGGCGGAAGCGGCTCCAACTCGATCTGGATCTCGCCGACCGTCGGCCTCCGCTTCACCTACCCGTCGCGTACTCGCGAGACGATCAACCGCGCGTGGGTGGAGGCGCTCGTCCGCACGGCGAACAGCGTCTCGGGCCTCCGCGTCATCGACGAACCCGACGCCGGAGCAGAGGCGCAGACGCGTGCACCGGACACGAACGACAGAACGGATGAACAGTGATCGTCAACAGGCTTACCGTGGACGGCAAGGACTACTTCCTGCCGGGTTCAGTGACGGAGCTGCGCGAGAAGATCAGGGCCGCGATCCAGGCGGGCGGCGACTACGTGAACATCCCGCCGCTGCGCTCCGGCCCCGGGATCGACATCCTGTTCTCGCCGGGCATGCCGGTGGTCTGGAGCCAGATCGACGTGGGAGGCGACCCGGGCGCGGAGGCGGACGACGCGGAGGTGTCGGAGTCGAGCATCGACGACGACACGTTCGACGGACTCTGAATCGCTGATCCGCTGATCGAAAGCAGCTAACCCTCCAACTCCGCAGTTCGAGATCCGAACTACCCACCGCCGTGGCTCACGCGCACAGTGGATCGCATGGACGAGAACTTCTACGACGTCGTCGTCGTCGGGGCGGGAACGGCGGGGTGCGTGCTGGCGGCCCGGCTGAGTCAGGAACCGAGTCGACGCGTCATGCTGCTGGAGGCCGGCCCGGACTTTGCGGCCGACCGGCTCCCTCCCGAACTGCTCGACGGAACGCGAGGAGCGAGCGTCGCGGGCTACGACTGGGGGATCGTCGGAAACGCGTGCGGTCGTGTGGTCGGCTTGCCGCGCGGGCGCGTGGTCGGCGGATCGTCCGCTGTGAACGCGACCTTCGCGCTTCGCGGGTCGCCGTGCGACTACGACCGCTGGGCGGTTCCCGGCTGGCGCTGGGCCGATCTGCTGCCGGAGTTCGTGCGACTCGAGCGCGACCTCGACTTCGGCGATGAGCCGTATCACGGGTCCGAGGGCCCGGTGCCGGTCCGCCGCTATCTCGGCGACGAGCGCTCGCCGCTCACGGTGGCGGTGACCGATGCGCTGGCGGCGGCGGGCCTCCCGGTCGTCCCGGACCACAACGCGCCGTATGCCGTCGGCGTCTCGGCACTTCCGGTCAACACGCTCGACGGGCGCCGCATGAGCATGGCGCTCACGCACCTCGAGCCGGCGCGCGAGCGCCCCAACCTCACCGTGCGCGGAGACACCGCGGTCGCGGCGATCGAGACGAAGGATGGTCGCGTGACGGGGGTCCGTGTCGCGGCAGGAGAGCTCATCGCGGCCGGGGAGGTCGTGGTCTGCTGCGGAACCTACGAGACGCCGCGACTGCTCCGTCGCTCCGGCATCGACCGCCCGGGCCTCGGCGACAACCTCTCCGATCACGCGGCGGTCAGCATCGACCTGCCCTACGCCGGGCCGCCGACGGACCGGCCGGCATTCCAGGTGGTCGCCACACTGCACTCGTCGTACGCGGATCCTGCTGTCGACCCACCGGACCTCCAGATACTCGCCGGCGGCCCGTGGCCCGGCGACGACGGCCCGGTCTGCTTCGTCAGCGCCGCGCTGCTCACCCCACGTTCCCGCGGCCAGGTGGGGGAGACGATCGACCTCGGCTACTTCACCGATCCTGCGGACCTCGTCCGGTTGCTCGAAGGCGTCGACCTCGCGGAGGAGGTCGTCGCTCGTCCCGAGGTCCAGGCGGTCGTCGGCGGAGGCCGGTTCAGCCCGCCGAGGACGACACGCTCCGAGACCGAGGAATGGATCCGATCGACGGTCTGGAGCTATCACCACCCGGTGGGCACGTGCGCGCTGGGACGCGTCGTGGATGCCGACTGCCGGGTCGACGGCATCGAAGGCCTGCGCGTGATGGACGCGTCCGTGCTCCCGGCGGTCCCTTCGGCGAACACGAACCTTCCCACGCTCGCGGCTGCGGAGCTGTTCGCGCGCCGCTGGGTCGGAGCGCCGGCTGTGGGAGTCCGATGAGCGCTCCGCTCGCACATCTCGGCGACCGGGTGCTCGCCCCCGGATCGTCGGGCTACGACGAGGCCCGCAGGGTCTGGAACGCCGAGATCGACCGGCGTCCCGCTCTGATCGTGCGCTGCAGCGGCGCGGACGATGTGGCGGCGTGCGTGCGATACGCCCGCGAGAATGCCTTCGAGCTGGCCGTCCGCGGAGGCGGTCACAGCGTCGGGGGTCTCTCGATGGCGGACGGCGCAGTGATCGTGGATCTCTCCGGCCTCCGTGGTGTCAGTGTCGCCGGCGACGTCGCTCACGTCGGTGGCGGTGCCCTGAACCGTGACCTCGACGCCTGCACGTCTCCGCTCGGCCTGGCGACCACCAGCGGCATCGTCACCCACACCGGTCTCGGCGGCCTGACACTCGGCGGGGGCATCGGCTGGCTGATGCGACGATATGGCGCGACCTGCGACAACCTCGTCGGGGCGCAGCTCGTCGACGCCGACGGCGAGACGCGGGAGGTCGGCCCGGATGACGAACTGCTCTGGGGGCTCCGCGGTGCCGGAGCGAACTTCGGGGTGGTCACCCGCTTCGACCTGCGCCTGCATCCCGTCGCGACGGAGCTCCCAGCGGGCGTGCTCGTCTTCCCGGCCGAGCGTGCCGAGGAGGTGCTCTCGGCCTACGCGGTTTTCGCTGAGGACGCACCCGCTGAGCTCACCACGATCGTGAACCTGCGTCACGCGCCTCCGCTGCCCTGGTTGCCGCCGGAGTTGCATGGGCGGCCGGTGATCCTGATCGCCTGCTGCTGGTGCGGCCGGCCCGCGGCCGTGGACACGATCCTCGCGCCGCTGCGCGAGCTTCACCCGCTGGTCGACACAGTGCGGCTCACTCCGTATGTCTCGCACCAGGCGCTCTTCGACGCGGCGGTTCCCCACGGGCTGCACTATCACTGGCGCTCCGATTACGTCGCCTCCTTCGACGAAGGTGTCCGCGCTGCCCTTGTGGAGAACGCATGGCGGATGACCTCGCTGCGCTCGTACACGATCCTCTTCCAGCTCGGCGGAGCGCTCGCCGATGTGGATCCGGACAGTGCGGCCTTCTCCGGGCGGCGCGGGTTCGCCGTCAACGTCAACGCCGTCTGGGCGGACGGCCAGGAGCCCGACCGCGCCTGGGTCGAGGGGACGTGGGCGGCGCTGCACCCGCATTCCACAGGTGTCTATCTGAACTTCCTCGACGCCGAGGGAGCCGATCGGGTGGCGGCAGCCTACGGGGACGCGGCGCCCAGGCTCCGCGAACTCAAGCGCAAGTGGGATCCTGAGAACGTCTTCTCCCACAACCACAACATCGACCTCGTTCGACCGAACGGAGGATGAAATGCGCAGCTACGGCCAGTACTGCCCGGTCGCCCGAGCGGCCGAGGTGCTCGGCGACCGGTGGACTGTCCTGATCGTCCGCGAAATGAGCTTCGGCGTCACCCGTTTCAACGAGCTGGAACGATGCCTGCCGGGCATCTCCCGCTCCGTCCTCGCCCAACGGCTGCGCCACCTCGAGTATGTCGGCCTGATCACGCGGTCTCTGATCTCCGACGGCCGCACGCACGAGTATCGGCTCACCGCAGCCGGTGACGACCTCAGGCCAGTGATCAGGGCGCTCGGCGACTGGGCGGCGTGCTGGGCCTTCGGCGACCCGGACCCGCGCGAACTCGACCCCGATCTCCTCATCCGCTGGATCAGCAGGCACGTCGATCCTGCGACCTTCCCTGCCCACCGGGTCGTCGTGCGCTTCGCCTTCCCGCAGCTCCGGAACCGCACGTACTGGCTGGTGCTCGAGCGGGAGGAAGTGTCGGTGTGTCTGAGCGACCCCGGCTTCGCGACCGGCGTCTTCGTCAACGCCGACATCGGGGCGCTCTACGACGTCTACCTCGGCCGGCGCACGCTTGCGGCGGCGATGTCCGCCGACCTGATCGAGCTCACTGGGGACCGCCTCCTGGTGCGGGCGTTCCCCGGATGGTTCACCTGGTCGGATTTCGCTCCGTCGGTCCGGCGCGGTCGCGACCGTGAACAGGCCGCCTTGGCCCGTAGCGCCTAGCATGCCGGCGAGCCGCGACCCTCGCATCCTCCTCACATGAGCTCCTGTCAACCGGTCGCGGTCCTTACTTTGCAGCGTTGAGTTGCGGTCACAGGAGGAAGGGTGACCGATGCTGGCGATGACCTATCGCGGTCCGTACAAGATCCGCGTCGAGGAGAAGGAGCGGCCGAAGATCGAGCATCCGGGCGATGCGATCGTCCGGGTGACTCTCGCGGCCATCTGCGGGTCCGACCTGCACCTCTATCACGGCATGATGCCCGACACCCGGATCGGGCACACGTTCGGCCATGAGTTCATCGGCGTCGTCGACGAGGTGGGTTCCGACGTGCAGAGTCTCTCGGTCGGCGACCGGGTGATGGTCCCCTTCAACGTGTACTGCGGCAGTTGCTACTTCTGTGTGCGCGGATTGTTCTCCAACTGCCACAACGTCAACCCCAACGCGACCGCCGTCGGCGGCATCTACGGCTACTCGCACACGTGCGGCGGTTACGACGGCGGCCAGGCGGAGTACGTGCGGGTGCCGTTCGCGGACGTCGGGCCGTCCGTCATCCCGGAGTGGATGTCGGATGAGGACGCCGTGCTGCTCACCGACGCCCTGCCGACCGGCTACTTCGGCGCCCAGCTCGGCGACATCGCAGAGGGCGACACCGTCGTGGTGTTCGGCGCCGGCCCGGTGGGGTTGTTCGCGGCGAAGTCCGCGTGGCTGATGGGCGCGGGCCGGGTCATCTCCGTGGATCACCTCGATTACCGGCTGCAGAAGGCGCGCGAATTCGCCCAGGCGGAGACCTACAACTTCGTGGAGGCCGGGGACATCGTCCTCGCGATGAAACGCGCCACCGACGGGCTCGGCGCCGACGTGGTGATCGACGCAGTCGGGGCGGAGGCCGACGGCGCCGTGCTGCAGCACATCACGGCGGCGAAGCTGAAGCTGCAAGGCGGCTCGCCCATCGCGTTGAACTGGGCGATCGACTCGGTTCGCAAAGGCGGGACGATCTCGGTCATGGGCGCCTACGGGCCGCTGTTCAGCGCGGTCAAGTTCGGCGACGCCATGAACAAAGGGCTCACCATCCGCACGAACCAGTGCCCGGTGAAGCGTCAGTGGCCGCGGCTGTTCGAGCATGTCCGCAACGGCTACCTGAAGCCGAGCGAGCTGATCACCCACCGAATCCCGCTCGAGCACATCGGCGAGGGCTATCACCTGTTCTCGGCCAAGCTCGACGGAATCATCAAGCCGCTCGTCGTGCCGGGCGCGGCGTAGAAGGAGGATCATGCCGTACATCGCAGGCGACCACGAGAAGCACATCGACCGGGAGGCGCTGCGCGCTCGGATCCCCGGCTGGGGCGTCGACAGCGACCCGGCCGATCGGCCCTCGTATCCCCGAGAGCGGTACGACGCCGAGGGCACGGGTGCGCATTGGACCTTCCCCCAGCGACAGGACTCGGCCGGGCGCCTCCGGGAGCGGTCGATCGAGCACACGATGCTGCCGCCCGTGTTCGGCACTGCCCAGCCGCTGCACGGCGTCGCCGGAGCGATTCGCGCTCTCGCCTACCGTCGGTACAGCGAGGGGCAGACCGCGCACTGGCTCCTCCTCGTCGCCGGAGACCGAGTGGATGCGATCACCGCGCACCTCCGTTCGCTCGCCTCGCGCAGGCCCGACGATCCGATCACCGAGTCCGGCGTGCGGAGCGAGTTCGGCCACCGGCCGCTTTCGTCGCGCTACGGCGTGCGCCGTGCGGACGTCAAGCACAGCTGGCTCGACCCGATACTCGTCGTCGGCCCGTGGGTGCTGGCCGTCGTCCTCGCCGGGCGACTGATCACGCGGCTTCGTCGTTCACCCGGTGAGTAGCTCCGCCAAGGCAGGCGGACCGCCTTCGCCATACGCCCGTCTCTGCCGGGTGGCCCCGTTACCGCGCTCGAGGATCCGTCCGACCACCGATCGGACGCGTTCCCGGTCGCCGTGCTGTTCGAGTCCAGGGCCGGCGGCGTCGAGGAGGGCCTCGACGACCTCGTCGGCTGGGCGCATCCGCCCGGCTCGGGGATCGAACAGATCGTGCTCGAGCCCGTATCGCGCCGCGTGCCAGTATGCGGCGTCCAGGAGTTCCGCCTCGTGGGGTCGTTCGTCTCGCTCTGCATCGACGATCCCGCGCACGAGGAGGGCGAGCGCGATGCTGGTCCGATCATCGAGCTGGGCGTCGAAGGCGCGCACCTCGAGCGTCGGGTACTTCTCGGACGGGCGGACGACCCAGTTGAGCGTTCCCGCGTCGGACGTGCCGCCGATCCCGCGGAGCGCTGCCGTGCGTCGCGCATAGTCTTCGGCGTCCCGGAAGGCGGGCGGGATCCCGTGGGTGGTCCAGCGGCGGCTGTGGATCGCGCGCCAGCTGTCGAACCCGGTATCTGCGCCTTCCCAGAACGGGGAGTTGGCGGAGAGCGCGAGCAGGGTCGGCAGCCAAGGCCGGAGTCGGTTGAGGGCGAGAACGGCGTCATCGCGATCGCGCATTCCGACGTGTACGTGCAGACCGTTGATCTGGTGGTCGGCGACGATGCGGCCGAAGTCATCCGCGATGTCTCGGTAGCGCGCGGAGTCGGTGACCTGCGCGCGACCGGTGACATGGAAGGGGACGCCGGTCCCCGCGGCGACCACCCCGTGCTCACGCGCCCACCGGCCGAGCTCATCCCGGAAGCCCGCCAGCGCGCTGCTCAGCTCGGCCGCCGTCGAGCAGACCGGGGAGGCGAACTCGAGCTGCGAGGGGAAGAACTCCGCCATCAACTCGCCGTCGCGATCGGTGTCGCTGAGGGCGGTTCGCGCTTCGGCGGCCCGATCGACCGGCGTCAGTGAGATCGGGTCGAGCAGGATGAACTCCTCTTCCGCCCCGATCGTCGTCGCCACCCACGCATCCCTTCTGCTGCCGCGAACGTAGCGGGGTAGAGACGGATGTTCAACGCCTTGACGGCGCGCCCGAATCGTCCGACCTTCGATGCATGACCGTATCGATCAGTGCGCGCGGACCCGTGAGCGCGCAATTCCTGGAAGCGCTGGGCACACCCGCCGAGCGCGAGGCGCCGGCGATGGCGAAAGCGCTCGAGCTCGCCGAGCGAGCGCTCGAAACGGAGCCGGACATCCTTTACGACGACGACCTCCAGGTCACTCTGCTGTTGAGCTACGGCCTGTCCTACGGCGGCGTGACAGACAGCGACGGTCGGTGGGAATGGAATCCGCTTCAGGTCGCCGTGCGCACCACGATCGAGGAGCGGTTCGAGCGCCGCCTGCGCGACCTCGTCGGAGACTGCGCGCTACCGGAGCCGGACGCCGACGCGGTGGCGTCGTACCTCTTCGCCGTGACGGCCGAAGACACCGGCCCGAGCCTCTCCCGGTATGTGGCGAAGAAGGCGACCCGGGAGCAGGCGATCGAGTTCGTGATCCAGCGCTCGATCTACACGCTGAAGGAGGCGGACCCGCACTCGTGGGCCATTCCTCGGCTGACCGGCCGAGCCAAGGCCGGACTGGTCGAGGTCCAGTCCGATGAGTACGGCGGCGGTCACCCCCACCGCATCCACGCGGCGATCTTCGCGCGGACCATGCGCGGCGTCGGCTTGGACGACCGGTACGGCGTCTACGTGGACCGGGTGCCGGCCATCACGTTGGCGTCGTTCAACATGATGTCGATGTTCGGGCTGAACGGACGCCTACGTGGCGCCATCGTCGGTCACCTGGCGGCGTTCGAGATGACATCGTCGGTCCCGAATCGCCTCTACGGCAACGGTTTCCGCCGATTGGGATTCGGCGAGGATGTGACCGAGTACTACGACGAGCACGTAGAAGCGGACGCGGTGCACGAGCAGATCGCCGGGCGCGACCTGGCTGGCGGCCTTGCCCAGGAGCATCCCGAGCTGCTGGAGGACATCGTGTTCGGGGCGAGATGCTGCCTGCTTGTGGATGGACTCGTCGGCGAGCACCTGCTGGACAGCTGGCAGGCGGGACGCAGCTCGCTGCGCGAAGAGGCAGGCGCTGCAGCGTGAGCGGGCACGCTGACGCCGAGGTGACGATCGTCGCCTGCCCGGATGGCCCTCTGCTGGTGCGCGGACCGGTCGCGATCGTGGACACCGAAGGCGAACCGATCGAGCAGCGTCGCCGCACGATCGCCCTGTGCCGCTGCGGGGTCTCCACGATCAAGCCGTACTGCGACGGAAGCCATAAACTCACCGGCTTCCGGACGGATCCGCCGTCTCCAGGAGACGAATAGGGCGACGGCGGACGGGCTCCATCGAGGGCCTGTGCTAGTGGCTATCGCTGCTCTCGTAGTTCTCCAAACCCACCGCTTCGCGCAGCTCTCGAGCATTGTTCGGCAGACCCTGTTCGTCCATGATGTCGGCCAACGAGTCGGCGATCGCGTTGAGCTTCTGTTGGATCGCCTGATCGGAGCGTTCTTGACTGTTCTGCAGCAGCGCTACCAAGAGGAACGTCACGATGGTCGTCGCCGTGTTGATGATCAACTGCCAGGTGTCGACGCTCTTCAGGATGAAGATGGACGGCGCCCAGACCACCACCAGCAGTACGCAGAAGGCGAAGAACCATGCCTTGCTGGCGAGCTTCGACGCCTTGTCAGCGAAACGATCGAACCAGCCGGACCCGTTGTGGTCGAAGACCACTTCGGCGACTTCACCCCGTCAACGAAAACCCCCGGATTCCGCTGGAATCCGGGGGTTTTCTTTGGTGGCTCCGACCGGCATCGATCCGGTGACCTTTCGATTTTCAGTCGAACGCTCTACCAACTGAGCTACAGAGCCGGAAGGCAATTGATTCTGCCCACCTAGACGGAAGCCCTTCCAATTGGAAGGGCTTGTCGCCTTGGCGACCCTGACGGGACTTGAACCCGCGACCTCCGCCGTGACAGGGCGGCACGCTAACCAACTGCGCTACAGGGCCTAACTGTGTTGCTGTTCAATTGTAGAGGATGCCATCGTGACCCCAACGGGATTCGAACCCGTGCTACCGCCGTGAAAGGGCGGCGTCCTAGGCCACTAAACGATGGGGCCGGACCGTCTCGGAAGACTTTCTTTTTCCGATGACCACCGACGCATAAGCATACGGAAGTCCCTGACAGAAAGCGAATCGGGGCTGCAGCCCGGGCGGGTCGACGTCGCCGGGTTCCCGCCACGCCCCGGCGAAATGCCCGGGAGCCCCGTCTTTCCACGGGTAGATTGCGAGCGACGGCCCCCCTGTCGTCCGTGCGACCCGCACGTGGTCCGATCGTGCACCGACGCCCTCCCGACCCGGGCGACGGCACCCCGATGTTGCTAAAGTTGCATCTGGTGATGACGAGACCCGTGTGATTCGTGTGACTGATGATGCTGACTGCGACGGGTACGAGGTGACGGACGTATGAGACGCGAGACGAGTGACGAGCTGCCCAGGCGGGGACGCTCCCGGCGAGCCCTGATCCGTCTGCTCTCCGTCGGCGCGATCGTCGCCACCGGAGTGGTCGGCTCCATCGCCGCGCCGGCCTACGCCGACTATCCCAGCTGGCAGGACGTCCAGAACGCCAAGGCGAACGAGGGTGCGGCCGCAGCGCAGGTCACGCGCATCACGACCCTCATCGCGCAGCTGAACCAAGAGGTCTCCGACACGCAGGCGGCCGCGCAGAAGCGGGGCGAGGAGCTGCAGGCGGCGGAGGCCGCCTATGACGAAGCGGACATGAGGGCGAGAGAGCTCGAGTCCCAGGCCGCGGCGAGCCAGCAGAAGGCCGACGCCGCGGGCGCACAGGCGGGCAAGCTCGCCGCCCAGCTCTACCGCACAGGCGGCCGCAACCTCACGGCCAACCTCTTCCTGAGCGGCAACGGCGCGACCGGGTCCACCCCTGAGCAGCTGCTCTCCGACCTCGGCAGCATGTCCAAGCTGACCGAGCAGTCCGACAAGATCTACACCGACGCGAAGGTCGCCCAGAACACCGCCAAGTCGCTCTCCGCGCAGGCGGAGGTCGCCAAGGCGGCACGCGAGAAGCTGCGGATCGCGGCCGAGAGCGCCCTCCAGGCCGCCGTCGCCGCCGCGAAGGCCGCGCAGGACAAGCTCGCGGAGCAGCAGAAGCAGATCGTGATCATGCAGGCGCAGCTCGCCGCACTGCGGGACGCCACGGCCAAGACGGTCTCGGGTTACGAGGCGGGCGTGGCCGCCGCCGCGGCTGCGGCCGCCGCGCGCGGGTCGGGAGGCCTCCCCGGCGGATACGTCGGCCCGCAGGGCTGGGCGGTCCCGGCGGCCGGTCCGATCACCGACGGGTTCGGCGCCCGGCCGTCGCCCGGCGGCGTGGGCAGCACCTACCACATGGGCATCGACATCGGCGCCTCGTGCAACGCCCCGATCTACGCGGCCCACAGCGGCACGGTCATCTACGCGGGGCCCGACGGCAGTTACGGCAACTTCGTCCTCATCGACAACGGCGGCGGCATCAAGACCGGCTACGCCCACATCCGCAACGGCGGCATCCTCGTCGGAATCGGCCAGGGCGTCGGCGCCGGCCAGCCGATCGCTCGCGTCGGCACCACCGGCGCGTCGACCGGCTGCCACTTGCACTTCGAAGTCCGGGTGAACGATCAGAAGATCGACGGGATCCCCTTCATGAGAGATAGGCAGGCACCCCTTGGCTAGCGACTCCTCCAAGAACTCGCGCATCCGCCCCGGGCTGGCGATCGGCGCCGGCGTCATGGGTGCGGTCACTGCCTCCATCGGCATCGTCACGCCGGCGCAGGCCGTCGACTACCCGTCGTGGAACGACGTGCAGCAGGCGAAGGCCAACGTCGCGAACCAGCAGGCGATGGTCGCCAACATCACCGCGTTGATCGGTAACCTCCAGTCCACCGTCGACGCCGCGCGGATCGCGTCCGAGAAGGCGGCGGAAGCCTACTTCCAGGCCAAGGACGCGCTGGACAAGGCGACGGCCAAGGAGAACGACCTCCAGGGCCAGGCGTCGTCGGCCGCGGCGAAGGCCAAGACGTCGCAGATGCGTGCCGGCCTCCTGGCCTCGCATCTCGCCAAGGCGGGCGGCGGCGGCGACGTCAGCACCGAGCTCCTGCTCAAGGGCGGAGGCTCGGGCGAGAGCGCCGACAAGCTGCTCTTCCAGCTCGGCACCATGAGCAAGCTGACCGAGCAGTCGAAGGCCGTCTACGAACAGGCCACCAAAGACAAGAACACTGCGGAGGCCCTGACCGCACAGGCGAAGGTCGCCACGACCGAGCGCCAGTCGCTGAAGGCCGAGGCCGACAAGGCGCTCGCCGCCGCCCAGAGCGCGCAGGCCGCAGCGCAGAGCGCGCTCGCCGAGCAGCAGACCAAGTCCACCGAGCTGGTCGCCCAGCTCGCGACGCTCAAGAACACCTCCACCCAGGTCGAGGCCGCGTATTTGCAGGGCGAGGCCGTCAAGGCCGCTCAAGAGGCCGCGCGAAAGGCGCAGGAGGAGGAGGCGCGCCGGCAGCAGGCATTGCAACAGCAACAGCAGCAGCAACAACAGCAGCAACAACAGCAGCAGCAGCAGGGCGGCGGGTCCTCCGGTGGAGGCTCGTCGAGCGGCGGCTCGTCCGGCGGCGGCTCGGTCGCACCGCCGAACGGCAACGTGGTCCAGACCGCCATCGCCTACGCCCGCGCACAGCTCGGCAAGCCGTACATCTTCGGCGGCGAGGGGCCGACCGGCTACGACTGCTCCGGTCTCACGATGAAGGCCTACGCCTACGCCGGCCTCTATATCGGCTCGCACTCCGTCAACGACCAGTACTTCACTGCGCGCGGCCGGGGGCAGATCGTCCCCTACAGCCAGCGCCAGGCCGGCGATCTGATCTTCTGGGGCTCCGGTCCCGGCAACTTCTACCACGTGGGCATCTACATCGGCGGCGGCATGATGATCGCGGCCCCGACCGAGGGCGACGTCGTCAAGATCCAGTCCGTCTGGGGCTCGCCCTGGTCGCAGGTCGCGCGGCCCTCCGCCTGACCCCGTTCGCGCCGCCGAAACGGCGCGAACTACGCGAAAAACCGCCGAGGCGGCAGATTATCTGCCGCCTCGGCGGTTCTGTTCGAGCGCGAAAAGGTCAGTGGCCCTCGGCGGCGAGCTTGGCGAAGCCCTTCTCGATGATGGCCTCGGCCTCGGCGGCGTCGCCCCAGCCCTCGATGTTGACGAACTTGCCCGGTTCGAGGTCCTTGTAGCGGGCGAAGAAGTGCTCGATCTCCTTGCGGGTCTGCTCCGGCACGTCGGTGATGTCCTGGATGTGCTGCCAGCGCGGGTCCTTGTAGGGCACCGCGATGATCTTCGCGTCGCCGCCGGCCTCGTCGGACATGTTCAGCACTCCGACCGGACGGACCTTGACGCCCACACCCGGGAAGACCGGGTACTCGAGCAGCACCAGGACGTCCAGCGGGTCGCCGTCGTCGCCCAGGGTGTTCTCGAAGAAGCCGTAGTCGGTCGGGTAGACGAAGCTGGTGAACAGCACGCGGTCGAGGTACACGCGGCCGGTCTCGTGGTCCACCTCGTATTTGTTGCGGCTCCCCTTGGGGATCTCGATGACGACGTCGTATTCGGCCATGCCGTTGCTCCTTAGCTGTCGGAAATCTGCACTAACGTTACTGGATGCACCTCAACGGCTCCTCGGGTGATGCGTCGGATGGGATGAACGGCGGGACCGACGGCGATGCTCCCCGGCGCCCCCGGTTGACCCCGCCGATCGCCGACGCCCGCCGGGCCGTGCGTGCGTCACTGGCCGCCGCGGCCGGCCTCCCCGCGACCGACCCGCATGATGACCACGGCCCCGTCCGGCCGGCTCCGCTCGCACCGGGCGCACTCGTGCTCGTCGGGCTGAGCGGGGGAGCCGATTCGCTGGCGCTCGCCGCCGCGACCGCGTTCGAGGCGCCGCGGCGGGGTTACCGCGCGGGCGCGGTCGTCGTCGACCACGGCCTCCAGGCCGGGTCGGCGGACGTCGCGGAGACCGCCGCCGAGCGGGCGCGCTCTCTCGGCCTCGATCCGGTGCTCGTCGAACGGGTGGAGGTCGGCGCGGGGGAGCGCGGACCGGAGGGCGAGGCGCGCGCGGCGAGGCACGCGGCGTTCGACCGCGCCAGGCGCGCGACGGGCGCGGAGCGCATCCTGCTCGCGCACACACTCGATGACCAGGCGGAGACGGTGTTGCTCGGGCTCGCCCGCGGTTCCGGGCCGTCGAGCCTGCAGGGCATGCGGCCCGACACCGGTGGGCTGCTGCGCCCGTTCCTCGGGCTGCGCCGAAGCGTGACGCGCGCGTTCTGCGCCGACAGCGGCCTGACCGCGTGGGACGACCCGCACAACGACGACCCCTCTTATACGCGCGTCCGGGTGCGCAACCGCCTCCTGCCCGCCCTGGAGGACGAGCTCGGTCCCGGCGTCGCCGAGGCGCTCGCCCGCACCGCCGAGCAGCTGCGGGAGGACGACGAGGCGCTCGACGGCCTCGCCCTCGAGTGGGCGCAGGAACTGGTGAGTCAGACCGACGACGGCGCCGTCGCCCTCGACGTGCGGGGCCTCGCCGCAGACCCGGCGGCGCTGCGCCAGCGCATCATCCGACTGGTCGTCTCGGCCGAGTTCGGAGTGTCCCTCAGCCGGGCGCACACGCTGGCCGTCGCGGAGCTGATCACGGCCTGGCACGGCCAGGGTCCGCTCAGCCTGCCAGGCGTTAGAGTTGTCAGGCAGAACGGCCTGCTCACGTTTCACCCCGACAGCTAAAGGACAGCGCCTCCCCCATGGAACTCACGGACGTTCACGACGACCTGACCGAGATTCTCATCACCGAGGAGCAGATCCGCTCCCGCATCGCCGAGCTCTCCCGGCAGGTGGAGGCCGACTACGCCGGCAAGGACGTCCTCCTGGTCGGCGTGCTCAAGGGCGCGGTCATGGTCATGGCCGACCTGTCCCGTGAGCTGCGCATCCCCGTGACGATGGACTGGATGGCCGTCAGCTCGTACGGCAGCGGCACGGCCTCGAGCGGCGTCGTACGCATCCTGAAAGACCTGGACACCGACCTCAGCGGCAAGACCGTGCTGATCGTCGAGGACATCATCGACTCCGGGCTCACGCTCTCGTGGCTGCTCGCGAACCTGCACAGCCGCGGCCCGGAGTCGATCGAGATCTTCACCCTGCTCCGCAAGCCGGACGCCGCCCGGGTCGAGATCGACGTCAAGTACGTCGGCTTCGAGATCCCGAACCAGTTCGTCGTCGGCTACGGCCTCGACTACGCCGAGCGCTACCGCAACCTCCGCGGCGTCGGCATCCTCGCGCCGGCCGTCTACAGCTGACGCGCGTCGCACCGCTGATGGCCGAGCAGAAGACGAAACCGACGGACGTGGACGTCCGCGGGTTCCTGGAGGCCGCCAGTCCGGCTCGCCGCAGAGAGGACGGCCTCGCGCTCGCCGAGCTCTTCCGCGAGGTGACCGGCGTGGACCCCGTGATGTGGGGGCCGTCGATCGTGGGCTACGGGAGCTACCGCTACGTCTCGCCGTCCGACCCGCGCCGTCAGGGCGACTGGCCCAAGACGGGCTTCTCGCCGCGCAAGGCGCAACTGTCGCTCTACGGGATCAAGGACCTCCCGGCCGGTGCGGCCCTGCTCCCGTCTCTCGGAACCTACACGGAGGGCGCCGGCTGCGTGTATGTGCGCACCCTCGCCGACATCGACCTCACGGTACTGCGACAGCTGATCGCGATCGCCTGGGGACGCGGGGACGACGTCGCGGGCTGAGGCTTCGCGCTCAGCCCGGCGTGCGGTAGACCTCGCGCCGGTGCGCGACCCTCAGTACCAGGACGACGAGCCGGTCGTCCTCGATGTCGTAGACGATCCGGTAGTCGCCGACCCGAACGCGCAAGGCGCCGCCGCTGTCGACGAGCGGTCTCGCCGCGGGAGGCCGCGGCACATCGGCGAGAAGTTCGATGGCCGCCTGGATGCGTCGACGCGCGGCCGGGTCGAGTTTGCGCAGCTCTCGCACGGCGGAGGGAGCGATGTCGATCCGGTAGGTCATGCCAGGCCGAGCTCCGACTTCACCTCGTCCCACGGGATCGGTTCAGCGGCGGTCTCCTGCAGTTCGCGCCGGGCGGCGATCGCAGCCTGGGCATCGTCGAGTTCTTCGAGGCGTTCGACCATGCGGTCGAAGTCGTCGGCGTCCACCAGCACGGCGACTCGGCGACCCCGCTTGCTCAGCGAGATGAGCTCATGTTGGAGGTGCGCACGGTCGACGAGTGCTCCGAGGTGCTGCTTGGCCTCGGACACGGGCATGGCGGTAGTCATGCGCACGAGTCTACCGCCGATCAAGCCAATTGGGTCTTTTGGGGCGTTTAGACCTATTCGTCCCGTTCCACTTGCGTCTGTGCCGCAGGAGTGGTCCGATGTCCGCATGCCTGACGAACCCACCGAGCTCTACCGGCGCTGGCTGGCCGCGTGGAGCGACCGGCACGCCGCGCTCGAGCCGATCATCGCGGCGGACGCCGTCGGGCACTGGCCGGAGGGCGACGTCGTCGGGCCGCGCGGGTTCGCCCGCGCGATCGCCGAGACCGTGGACCAGTTCGACAGCGTCGAGTTCGACGTCCAGGCAGGGCCGCTCGTCGGGGACGGCGTGGTTGCGGCCCGCTGGATCGCGCGCTGCCGACTCGGCGACGAGACGATGGCCTTCGCCGGGCACGACTTCGTGCGCGTGGACGACGGCATGATCGTCGAGTACTGGCCCGCCATCCTGCCCACCGGCTGAACGGCACCGCCCGGATCGTCAAGGCCGCCCAGAGCGAACACGCAGCCGACCCACAGCGGTCAGGCGGTACTGTGGTCGCACCATGAACGTCAAGAAGATCTTCCGCGGCCCGATCCTGTACGTCGTGCTCGCGATCATCGCGGTGTGGATCGGCTCCAGCCTGATCACGATGTCGGGCTTCAAGAGCGTCACGACGCAGGCGGGCCTCGACCTCCTCTCGCAGGACAAGGTGTCGAGCGCGAAGATCGTCGACGGTGAGAACCGCGTCGACCTGACGCTCAAGCAGGCGGACGGCTCGCTCGGCACGCAGGTGCAGTTCTACTACGTCACCCCGCGCGGCCAGGACGTCGTCAAGGCGATCGACGACGCCAACCTGCCCAAGGGCTACGACGACGAGGTGCCCCAGCCGAACTGGCTGGTCAACATCCTGGGCTTCCTCATCCCCGCGCTGCTCATCGGCGTGTTCTTCTGGATCATGATCTCGGGCATGCAGGGCGGCGGCAACAAGGTCATGCAGTTCGGCAAGTCGCGGGCGAAGCTCGTCACCAAGGAGACGCCGAAGGTCACCTTCGACGACGTCGCCGGGTCCGACGAGGCCATCGAGGAGCTGCAGGAGATCAAGGACTTCCTCAAGGAGCCCGCCAAGTTCCAGGCGGTCGGCGCGCGCATCCCCAAGGGCGTGCTGCTGTACGGCCCTCCCGGCACCGGCAAGACGCTGCTGGCCCGCGCCGTCGCGGGAGAGGCGGGCGTGCCCTTCTATTCGATCTCGGGTTCCGACTTCGTCGAGATGTTCGTCGGCGTCGGCGCGAGCCGCGTGCGCGACCTGTTCCAGCAGGCCAAGGAGAACTCGCCCGCGATCATCTTCATCGACGAGATCGACGCCGTCGGCCGTCACCGTGGCGCCGGCCTCGGCGGCGGGCACGACGAGCGCGAGCAGACGCTCAACCAGTTGCTCGTCGAGATGGACGGCTTCGACCCGAAGACGAACGTCATCCTGATCGCGGCGACCAACCGTCCCGACATCCTCGATCCCGCGCTGCTGCGCCCCGGCCGCTTCGACCGCCAGATCGGTGTCGACGCCCCCGACCTGCTCGGCCGCAAGAAGATCCTGGAGGTGCACGGGCGCGGCAAGCCGCTCGCGGCCTCCGTCGACCTCGAGGTGCTCGCCCGCAAGACGCCGGGCTTCACCGGAGCCGACCTCGCGAACGTCCTCAACGAGGCCGCTCTGCTCACGGCGCGGTCCAACGCGCAGCTGATCGACAACCGGGCGCTCGATGAGGCGGTCGACCGCGTCATCGCGGGTCCGCAGAAGCGCACCCGGGTCATGAAAGACCAGGAGAAGCTGATCACGGCGTACCACGAGGGCGGCCACGCCCTCGCCGCCGCGGCGATGCGCCACACCGACCCGGTGACCAAGATCACGATCCTCCCGCGCGGTCGCGCCCTCGGTTACACGATGGTGATGCCGCTGGAGGACAAGTACTCGGTCACCCGCAACGAGTTGCTCGACCAGCTCGCCTACGCCATGGGCGGCCGCGTCGCAGAGGAGATCGTGTTCCACGACCCGACCACCGGCGCCTCCAACGACATCGAGAAGGCGACCTCCATCGCCCGCAAGATGGTCACGGAATACGGCATGAGCGCCGACATCGGCTCGGTCAAGCTGGGGCAGGCGAACGGCGAGATGTTCCTCGGTCGCGACATGGGCCATCAGCGCGACTACTCGGAGCGCATCGCCGAGCGCGTCGACTCCGAGGTGCGCGCGCTCATCGAGAAGGCGCACGACGAGGCGTGGGAGGTCATCAACGACAACCGCGCAGTGCTCGACCGGCTGGCGGCGTCGCTGCTGGAGCACGAGACGCTCGATCACAACCAGATCGCCGAGATCTTCGCCGATGTCAAGAAGCTGCCGGAGCGCCCGCAGTGGCTCTCCAGCGACAAGCGGCCGATCTCTGACCTGCCGCCCATCGAGTTCCCGAAGGCGCCGATCGACGCCGGTGCGGTCGACGGTGGAGTGGACTCCGAGCCGCCGTCGTCGAAGCCCAAGCGCTCTCCCGCCATCAAGCCGCGGCCGGCGACGGCCTAGGCCGCGCGCCGCATGACCGGTTTCGATCGCGCACGCATCGAGGCGGCCGTCGCCGAGATCCTCGCCGCAATCGGCGAGGATCCGTCGCGTCCGGGGCTGGGTGAGACACCCTCCCGGGTCGCCGACGCCTACGAGGAGTTCTTCGCGGGAGTCGGCGTCGACGCGCGTTCGCAGCTCGGCGAGCCCGTGCCGCTGGAGGGCGCGAACGCCGAGACGGTGATCCTGCGCGACATCCGGTTCCGCTCGGTGTGCGAGCACCACCTGCTGCCGTTCCTCGGTGTCGCCCACGTGGCGTACCTGCCGGGGGAGACCGTTATCGGCCTGGGCCGCATCCCGCGCGTGATCGAGACCCTGTCGGCGCGACCGCAGCTGCAGGAGCGGCTCACCGAGCAGATCGCCGACACCATCGAGAGCGGCGCCGCGGCGCGCGGTGTGCTCGTCGTCCTCGATGCCTCCCACGAGTGCGTGACGACTCGCGGCGCCCGGCAGACGGCCGCCACCACCGTGACGATCGCCGCGCGCGGGGCGTTCACCGAGCCGGCCGCCCGCGCCGAGCTCATCGCCCTCATCGGCCGGGGCGTCGCATGACCACGGGATTCGTCACGAATCTCGACATTCGTGGCACGAATCGTGACATTCGTGACGAATGTGTCGCGGCGTCCGCGAGGGGTGCGCGGGCGTGACCCTCGTCATGGGTGTGCTCAATGTGACGCCCGACTCCTTCAGCGACGGAGGCCGCTGGCTCGAGCCGGACGCCGCCGTCGCGCACGCGCTCGACCTGGTCGCACAGGGCGCCGACCTGATCGACGTCGGCGGCGAGTCCACGCGCCCGGGTGCCGTGCGGGTCGACCCGGCGGAGGAGCAGGCGCGCGTCGTTCCGGTCATCCGTACCCTCGCCGGCCTCGGGGTGAACGTCAGCGTCGACACGCTCAACGCCTCCACTGCCCGGGCGGCCGCCGACGCCGGCGCCGCGATCATCAACGACGTCTCGGGAGGCCTCGGCGACCCGGGGATGCCCGACGCGGTGCTCGACACCGGCCTCCAGTACGTGGTCATGCACTGGCGCGGGCGGCTCGACGCCGCGGACTCCCGCGCGGTCTACACCGACACGGTGGCGGAGGTGCGCCACGAGCTGTCGGCCCGGGTCACCGACCTCCTCGACCGCGGCGTCGACCCGGCCAAGCTGGTGCTCGACCCCGGTCTCGGCTTCTCCAAGAACGCGTCCCACAACTGGCAGGTGCTGGCGGGCCTCCACGAGTTCGAGACCCTCGGCTACCCGGTGCTCATCGGCGCATCCCGCAAGCGGTTCCTCGGCGCGCTGCTGCCGGACGACGCTGCCGTGGAGGATCGCGACGCGCCCACTGCGGTCATCTCGGCCCTCGCCGCGCAGGCGGGCGTCTGGGCCGTTCGCGTTCACGACGTGGCGTCGACGCGGATCGCCCTGGATGTGGTTCGGGCGTGGCAAGCTGGACGCGATGACTGATTCCGATGCCATCTCGGCCCGCGTCAGGCCCCAGGACGCGATCCTCCTGAAGGGGCTCCGCGTGCGTGCGCACCACGGCGTCTACGACTTCGAGCGCGAGAACGGCCAGGACTTCGTCGTGGACGTGCAGGCCCACCTCGATCTGTCGCCGTCGGCCGCCGCCGACGACCTGGGACGCACGGTCCACTACGGCGAGCTCGCCACCGAGATCGCCGACGCTGTTCGGCGCGACCCGGTCGACCTGATCGAGACCGTCGCCGAGCGGGTCGCCGAGGTGGTGCTCGCCCACGAGCAGGTGCACTCGGTCTGGGTCACCGTCCACAAGCCCGACGCGCCCATCGAGGTCCCCTTCGACGACGTCGCCGTGCGCATCCTCCGGGGCCGGTCGTGAACGCCCCGCGCCCGGAGCGCCTCCGGGTCGGGTCGCCGGCCGTGCTGGCGTTCGGCAGCAACCTGGGCGACCGCGCCGCGACGATCCGGGAGGCCCTGCGGATGCTCGGCGAAGACGCCGGCCTCCGCATCGAGGCGGTGTCGCACCTGTACGAGACCCCCGCGCTGAAGCCCGAAGGCATCTCGGCGGAGGCGCCCGCCTACCTCAACGCGGTCGCCCGCGTACACACGATCCTCGACCCGCTGGCCCTGCTCGCCGTAGTCAACCAGGTGGAGGACGCCCTCGGCCGCGTGCGCGAGGAGCGTTGGGGCGACCGCACCATCGACATCGACATCGTGGACTACGGCGGGATCGTCGCCGACGACGACCCGCGCATCGTCCTCCCGCACCCGCGGGCGCACGAGCGGGCGTTCGTGCTGGTGCCGTGGCTCGAGGTCGATCCCGACGCGGTGCTCGCCGGGTACGGGCCGGTGGCGGCGCTCGCTGGGGCAGCGACCGATCCGGTGGTGCTCTACGACGAGGCGCCCGGCGACGACGACAGCGACGACGGCGGGAGGCCCCGCTCGTGAAGCGCACGCGTCCGACCTCCCTCATCGGGCTCGGCGTGGCCGGGGTGGTCGTCGGCTTCTTGGTCGAGCTCGCGGCCTCCGGCATCGGCATCGCCGTGTTCGTTCCGCCGCTGACGCTCCCGATCACGCTCGTGGCCATCGCGGTCATCATCGTGGCTTTCGCCATCCCGATCCGCCGGGCGGTGCGGGGGCGCAGCTCCCGCCGCATCGACCCGTTCCAGGCGATGCGCATCGTCGTGTTCGCCAAGGCGTGCAGCCTGAGCGGGGCGCTGCTGACCGGCGTGGGCATCGGCCTCCTGCTGTACCTGCTGACCAGAGACGTGCTCCCGGCCTCCAACGCGGTGCTGCTGACGGCTCTGGGGACGGCGGGCGCGATCATCCTGCTGGTCGCGGGCCTGGTCGCCGAGTTCTTCTGCACCTTGCCTCCTGATGACGACGACGACCCGGAGACCGCCCGTGCCCGCTCGCATTGACCTCTCCGTCGGGGAGTGGAACCGCGTCTCTCCGAAGTACGTCGTGGTGGTGGTCGTCAGCACCCTGCTCAGCGGGCTGGTGCTGAGCGCTGCGTCGGTGGTCCTCTGGCTCGTGGCGGGTTGGTCGTGGGCGTGGATCGCGCTGATCGTGGTCGGGGTCGTCACGCTGATCTCGTTGTTCGTCGCCAACCGCCGCACCCGGTCGATCGGCTACCTCCTGCGCGACGACGACCTGCTGTTCCGCCGCGGCATCATGTACCAGCGCTTCGTATCGGTGCCGTACGGGCGCATGCAGCTCATCGACATCACGCGCGGGCCGGTGGGGCGGATCCTGGGCCTGGCCGACCTGAAGTTCGTGACGGCGGCCGCGTCGACCAACGTCGTCGTTCCCGGCCTGCCCGAGGCCGAAGCGGCCGAGTTGCGCGACCGCCTCGTGGACCTGGCGGAGAGCCGCCGGGCGGGACTGTGAGCCTGCAGGGGCCGCCGACGGGTGGTCCGGTTCCCAGCGCCCCGCAGCCGGAGGCTCCCCTGCCCGGCGGCCCGCTGAACGCGGCCGAACGCGCCGCCGAGCACCTCACCGACGGCGAGTGGCACCGCCTCCACCCGGCCACGCCGCTGCTGCGCGGCGGCATCGTGTTCATCGCCGTGCTCGGCTTCGTGCTGTCGAACCTGCGCGAGCGGCTCGTGAGCTTCTTCGTCGGCGCCCCCGATGTCGGCGGCGACCCGATCGACGCGATCGTCAACCACGGCTGGGAGGGCTGGGCGCTGCTGGGCATCGCCGTCGTGCTGCTCGGCTGCCTCGCGGCGTTCTACGTGTCGTGGCGCATGCACAGCTTCCGGATCACCGACGACGCCGTGGAGGTGCGCAGCGGGATCCTGTTCCGCACGCAGCGCAAGGCACGGCTCGACCGCATCCAGGGCATCAACATCGTGCGACCGGTGCTGGCGCGGATCTTCGGCGCGGCGAAGCTCGACATCACGGTGGCGGGACACGACGCGAACGTGCAGCTGGCGTACCTCGGCTCGGTGCTGGCCGATGGTCTGCGGTCGGACGTGCTGCGGCTCGCCTCCGGTGTGCGGGCCGCGGAGGCGGCAGAGGCGGCGGGCACGGCCTCCCCCGCCCAGGCGCCCACGCCCTCCCGCACCGCTCAGGTCGGCGACTTCATCGGCCAGCGCGTCAACGACTTCCTCGCCCCCGAGCTCGACCCGAACGCGGCCCCGCCCGAGTCGGTCGTCAAGATCCCGCCGTTGCGGCTCGCGGGCTCGCTGGTGCTGAGCGGCTTCTCGATCTTCGTGGTCGTCGTGATCGTGCTGCTGGTGATCGGCTCGGCGGGAGGGGCGCCGTGGCTGCTCATCGTCGTGCTCCCCGGCTTGATCGGCTCCGCCAGCTTCTACATCAACCGCTTCACCAAGTCGCTGCGCTACTCGATCGCCGGCACACCTGACGGCGTCCGCGTCGGCTTCGGCCTCCTGAGCACGAGCAACGAGACCCTCCCTCCCGGCCGTGTGCACGCAGTGGAGGTGCAGCAGCCGCTGCTGTGGCGGCCGTTCGGCTGGTGGCAGATCCGCATCGACACCGCAGGGCACTCGCGCGAGAAGGGCGCGGCCGGGCAGCCGAACACGACTATGCTGCCGGTCGGCGACCAGGCCGACGTGGCGCGCGTGCTCGCGCTCGTGCTGCCGACGTTCACCGCCGAGCACAGCGACGCGATCCTGCAGGGGATGACCTCCCGCGGTCACGACGCCTTCACCGGCAGCCCGCGCCGTGCCGTGTGGCTGCGGCCGCTGTCGTGGCAGCGCACCGGGTTCCGGATGGTCGACGGTGTCGTGCTGCTGCGGCGAGGGTTCGTCTGGCGCAGCCTGGCGATCGTGCCGCTGGCCCGGCTGCAGAGCCTCGAGCTGCAGCAGGGGCCGATCGACCGCGTGCTGGGGCTGGCCGAGACGCGGTTCCACACCGTCTCGGGGCCGGTGCGCCCGCGGCTCGGCGCAATGGACTCCGTCACCGGCGTCGAGCTGTTCGAGACCGTCGCCGCACGGGCGGTGGAGGCCGCGGCCGGCGACCGCAGCCACCGCTGGGGGGTGCACCGGCCGGTCGCACCCGCGCCGGCCGCCGACCAGCGCACGCGGCCCGCTCCGCGAGACGACACCCCTGAGGAGGACGCATGAACGCCGCAGCACGCTCGGGGCGCCTGGGCCTCGGCATCGTCGGAGCCGGGAGGGTCGGGCCCGTGCTCGGCGCCGCCCTGGCCGGCGCGGGCCACGCGATCGTCGGGATCTCGGCGGTGTCGGCCGAGAGCCGCGAGCGCGCGCAGGCCATGCTGCCGCAGGCGCCGATCCTGGAGGTGCCGACGCTGGTCGAGCGCAGCGAGCTGGTGATCCTCGCCGTGCCCGACCGCGAGCTCCCCGGGCTGGTCGCCGGGCTCGCCGCGACCGGCACCTGGCAGCCCGGCCAGCTCGTCCTCCACACCGCCCCCGGTCACGGCGTCGGCGTGCTGCGCCCGGCGGCGGAGGCCGGTGCCATCCCGCTGGCCGTACATCCCGCCCTCGAGTTCACGGGCACGAGCCTCGACCTGTCCCGCCTGGGGGAGAGCTGGTTCGCCGTCACCGCTCCGGCTCCGGTGCTGCCGATCGCGCAGGCCCTCGTGGTCGAGATGGGCGGCGAGCCCGTGGTGATCGCCGAGCAGGACCGGCCCGCGTACGCGGAGGCCATCGCGACCGCGACGGCCTTCTCGCGCTCGATCGTGGAGCAGTCCACCGGCATCCTCGCCGGGATCGGCGTGGAGAACCCCGGCTCGTTCCTCAGCTCGCTGCTGCGCTCCGCCGTCGACAACGCGTTGACGCGGGCGGGTGCGCCGAGCTCGCTCGAGGCGCGACTGCTCGACGAGCTCGGCGGCAGTGCAGGCGGCGTCGGCGGCGCGCGGCCCGGCGACGGCCCGGCCGAAGACGACGGGCGCGGCTGGTTCCTGCGCGGCGAGTAGCCTGGATGCGGCCTCCCGATACCGAGGCCCCGCGAACGCACCACCCAGGATCTGCGACACACCCAGAGGAGACCCGTTCATGCCGGACGTCGTGACCACCATCGCCGAACTGCGCGAGCGCGTCGCGAGCGCCCGGCGGGAGGCCGCCCTCGACGGACCTGCCGACGCGCCGGTCGGCCGTGTGGTCCTCGTACCCACGATGGGTGCTCTGCACCGCGGCCACCTGCGGCTCGTGAGCCGCGCGCGCGACCTCGGCGGCCTGGTCGTCGTCTCGATCTTCGTCAACCCGCTGCAGTTCGGGCCGGGTGAGGACCTCGACCGCTACCCGCGGACGCTCGACGCCGACGTGGAGGCCCTCGACGGCCTCGCCGACCTGGTGTTCGCACCGACCGCCGCCGAGATGTACCCGCAGGGGCCGACCTCCACCCGGGTGACCGCCGGCGACGTCGGGACGATGTTCGAGGGCGCTTCGCGGCCAGGGCATTTCGACGGCATGCTCACGGTGGTCGCCAAGCTGCTCAACATCGTGCAGCCCGACGTCGCCGTGTTCGGACAGAAGGACGCCCAGCAGGTGCACCTGGTGGGCCGCATGGTCGACGAGCTCGACCTCCCCGTCACGATCGCCGTGGTCGACACCGTGCGCGAAGACGACGGGCTCGCCCTCTCGAGCCGCAACCGTTACCTCGACGACGACCAGCGCCGCGCGGCCGTCGCGCTGTCCCAGGCGCTCGCCGCGGGCGCCGAGGCAGCGCCGGGCGGAGTGGAGGCCGCGCTCGCCGCTGCGACCGCGCGCGTGGAGGCCGAGCCGGTCGTTAAACTGGACTATCTCGCGATCGTCGATCAGGATACGTTCCTCGAGGCGGGCGCCGGCCTCCACGGCCCGGCGCTGCTGCTGATCGCCGCGCGCGTCGGCTCCACCCGCCTGATCGACAACGCCAGGATCACGCTCGGCTGAGCCCGGCCTCCCGAACCAGACCGCACGACACCGCACGCTCCACCCGCCACAGCAGACCACAGCCAGCACCGAACCGCCGGAACGGAAAGACACGATGACCGAAGCGCCCGCAACCGCCAGCACCCCCGACGGCGAACTCAGCGACGGCGAACTCACCGCCGATGAGATCTCGGAGCAGAAGTCGGTCCGGCTGGCGAAGCGCGAGCGCCTGATCGCCGAGGCCGGCGACGCGGGCGGCGGCGCGTACCCGGTGCAGGTGCCGGTGACGACCACCATCCCCGAAGTGCGTGCCGCGTGGGGGCACCTGGAGGCCGACCAGGCCTCCGGCGAGACCGTCGGCCTCGCGGGCCGCGTCGTGCATCAGCGCAACACCGGCAAGCTGTGCTTCGCCGTGCTGCAGTCGGGCGACGGCTCCCGCATCCAGGCGATGATCTCGCTCGCCGAGGTGGGCGACGAGTCGCTCGCACGCTGGAAGGAGCTCGTCGACCTGGGCGACCACGTCTTCGTCTCGGGCGAGGTGATCTCCAGCCGCCGTGGCGAGCTGTCGATCATGGTCCGCGGCTGGGAGATCGCGTCGAAGGCGATCCTGCCCCTGCCGAACCTCCACAACGAGCTCAGCGAGGAGACGCGCGTGCGCTCGCGCTACCTCGACCTGATCGCCCGCGACCAGGCGCGCCGCAACGTGCTCGACCGTGCGGCGGCCGTCGCGAGCCTGCGCAGCACCTTCGCCGGGCAGGGCTTCGTGGAGGTCGAGACGCCGATGCTCCAGGTGATGCACGGCGGCGCCTCCGCCCGCCCGTTCGTCACGCACTCCAACGCGTTCGACACCGACCTCTTCCTGCGCATCGCCCCCGAGCTGTACCTGAAGCGCGCCGTCGTCGGCGGCATCGACCGGGTCTTCGAGATCAACCGCAACTTCCGCAACGAGGGCGCCGACTCGACGCACTCGCCCGAGTTCGCGATGCTGGAGGCCTACCAGGCCTACGGCGACTACAACTCCATCGCCGACCTCACGCAGCAGCTCATCCAAGACGCCGCCGTCGCGATCTCCGGCTCGCACGTCGTCACCTGGGCCGACGGCACCGAGTACGACCTCGGCGGCCAGTGGGACCGCATCCGCATGTACGACAGCCTCTCGGAGGCCATCGGTGAAGAGATCACGCCCGAGACGCCGATGTCGCGCCTCCGCGAGCTCGCCGCTGACGCCGAGATCGAGGTGCCGCACCCGCTGCCCGGCAAGTACGTCGAGGAACTGTGGGAGCACCACGTGAAGTCCGGGCTCGTACGCCCGACGTTCGTGATGGACTTCCCGGTCGACACCAGCCCGCTGGTGCGCGCGCATCGGTCGCGCGACGGCGTCGTCGAGAAGTGGGACCTCTACACCCGCGGCTTCGAGCTGGCGACCGGCTACTCCGAGCTGGTCGACCCCGTCGTGCAGCGCGAGCGCTTCATCGAGCAGGCCCGCTTGGCGGCGGCCGGTGACGACGAGGCGATGCGTCTCGACGAGGAGTTCCTGCGCGCCCTCGAATTCGGCATGCCCCCGACGGGCGGAATGGGCATGGGCATCGACCGCCTCCTGATGGCCCTGACCGGACTCGGCATCCGCGAGACCATCCTCTTCCCGCTCGTGAAGTAACTCTTCGGGCGACTCCGCTCAGCCGTGCTGGCGGAGGTGAGCCTGGGTGAGCGCCTCCATCTCGTCGTCGCTCAGCTCGTCGAGCTTCTTGCCCTCGCGGCGGTCGAGCCGCATCCAGCGCACGAACAGCAGCACCAGCACCGGCACGTCCGCGACTTCCGCGATGAACCACAGGAAGTCGCCGGACAGGTGCTGGTCGTGCAGCGCGTTCGGGAACCAGAACGGCACGTTTCCCGCGACCGCGGGCGCGTGATCGAGCACGGCGTCGTTCAGCCGAAGCAGGAGGCCGGGGATCGCGTCGAGGATCATCGCGACGAACGCGAGCAGGAACTCCACCGTGATGAAGAAGCTCGTGCGCAGCACGGAGTGTGCCGCGATCGGCAGCACCATCAGCAGTCCGGCGAGCGGGACGAGCACCGAGATCGTCCACTCCGACCAGGGGTTGTCGCGCAGCACGGCCGCGATCGGCGTCAGGAAGATCATGAACGCCACGCAGGCGAACACCGTCGCGAAGATCGCGTTGCCGAACAGGCGCACCGGGCGCGACCGGAGGAAGCGGTCGGTGCGGCCCTGCCCCTGCGCGCCGAGGGCGGCGCGGGCGAGCGCGATCGGCCTCCCGAGGCTGACGAGCCCCGGGACGACGAAGAGCAGCAGAGCGATCCGGGTCGTGAACGCCCAGCGCAGCTCGTGACTCTCGGCCCCGAGGAACCCGAACGAGATCACGGTGTACGAACCGAGGCCGAGCAGGAAGTACATCGCCGTCAGGCGGGCGGGCCAGTGGTGGCCGCGGCGGCGCAGCGACCTCACTCCGCCGAGATAGAGCACGGCCGCCGCGACGAGCACGAGAGCGGCCGCCGGGTCGAACGACCAGGTGGTGAAGAAGACGAGGAGGGGAGGCGTGATGCAACTCCGGGGAGGGTCGGCCAGGGGCGGGGCAGAACGTACATGTACGCGAGTTACCATTATCCCGCTATGGGAGACATCATCGGTGGAATCGTCTGGGCGCTCGCCCCGACCGTGCTCGTCGGCCTGCTGTTCTGGCTGATCATGCGCGCGATCGTGCGCGCCGACCGCACCGAGCGCAAGGTCTACTCCCGCATGGAGGCCGAAGAGCGCGCCCGGCGCGGTCTCGCTCCGAAGAGCTAGCGCCCGCTACGGTAGGCGAGAGAGGGCACTCATCCCGGTCCTCGACGCGCGAACGCCGGAGGGGGCCTGAATGGACGCGGGTTTCCTGACCACGACGATCGTGGTGCTGCTGCTGCTGGTCGACTTCGTCATCCGCGTCATCGCGATCATCGTCGTCCCGCGCAACCGCAAGCCGACGTCGGCGACCGCCTGGCTGCTCGCGATCTTCCTCATTCCGTACATCGGCGTGCTGTTCTTCCTGCTGATCGGCAGCTACAAACTTCCGAAGAGGCGGCGCGAGAAGCAGGACGAGATCAACCGCTTCATCATCGACAGCACCGAGGGCATCGAGCGGGTGCGCCGCGACCACCCGTGGCCTCCGTGGCTGGAGTCGGTGGTCGAGCTCAACCGCAACCTGGGCGCCATGCCGCTGGTCGGCGGCAACCGGGCCCGGCTCAACGGCCACTACGAGGAGTCGCTCGCGGCGATGACGGCTGCCATCGACAACGCGAAGCGCTACGTGCATGTCGAGTTCTACATCCTCACGCTCGACAAGACCACCACCCCGTTCTTCGAGGCGATGGAGGCCGCGGTGAAGCGCGGCGTCGTCGTGCGCGTGCTGCTCGACCACATCGCGTCGCGGCGCACGCCCGACTACAAGGCCACCATCGAACGGCTCACGGCCATGGGCGCCAAGTGGCACCTGATGCTGCCGGTGCAGCCGTTCAAGGGGCGCTATCAGCGCCCCGACCTGCGCAACCACCGCAAGCTGCTCATCGTGGACGGCCGGGTGGGGTTCATGGGGTCGCAGAACGTCATCGACCGCAGCTACAACAAGAAGTCGAACATCAAGCGCGGCCTCAAGTGGAAAGAGCTGATTGTGCGGCTCGAGGGCCCGATCGTCGCCGGTCTCAACGCGATCTTCATCACCGACTGGTACAGCGAGACCGACGAGCTGCTCCGCCGCGAGACCGAGCCGATCACCGAGGAAGACGTGCGGAACGCCGAGGAGCGGGACGAGCTGGACGCCCAGGTGGTGCCCTCCGGTCCCGGGTTCGCAGGCGAGAACAACCTCCGGCTGTTCCTCGCGCTGCTGTACTACGCGCAGGAGCGCATCGTCATCACGTCGCCCTACTTCGTGCCGGACGAGGCGATGCTCACGGCCATCACGACAGCGACGCAGCGCGGCATCGCGGTCGAGCTGTTCGTCTCCGAGATCGGCGACCAGGCGCTCGTCTACCACGCGCAGCGCTCCTACTACGAGGCGCTGCTGCGTGCCGGCGTGCGCATCTGGATGTACAAGGCCCCGTACATCCTCCACGCCAAGCACTTCACGATCGACGACGACGTCGCGGTGATCGGGTCGAGCAACATGGACATGCGCTCGTTCCTGCTCAACATGGAGGTCTCGTTGATGGTGCGCGGCCGCTCGTTCGTCGACGAGATGCGCAAAGTCGAGGACGGTTACCGCCGCGACAGCCGCGAGCTCACCCTCGAGGAGTGGATGCGGCAACCGCTGCGCTCGACCGTGCTCGACAACCTGGCCCGGCTGACGTCGGCGCTGCAGTAGGGGACGGCAACGGAGGAGATGCGCGCCGCGGCGGACCCGAAATCCTCCGATGGCTGCGGCTGGGTGGCGTGTCGGAACGGATCTCCTCCGTTGGCGGCAGTCAGCCGCGCGGCTTCAGCCGCACCGTCGGGAGCGCCGGCGCCGGCAGGGCGCCGCCGTCGAAGCCCCGCACGGTGCCGAAGCGGCCGTCCGGGTCCTCTCCGTCGATCACGTCGCGCTGCCATTCGGCGCGCGCCGCGACGACGTCCTCGTGGCTGCGGCCGATGAAGTTCCACCACATCACGATCTCCTCGCCCAGCGGCTCGCCGCCGAGAAGCAGGAGGCGCGCCGCGCCGTCCGGGCCGGCCGACACCTCCACTGCTGTGCGGCCGGGGCACAGGTAGGCGAGGTGCGCGAGCGGCACCGGCGAACCGTCGACCGTCACGTCCCCGGCGTCGACGAGCACGCCGTGCTCGAACGACGGGTCGAGCGGCACCATGACACGCGCCCCAGCCGGCACGACCAGCTCGGCGCCCACCAGCGGCGAGAACACGGTCGCGGCCGTGCCGCTGCCGGCGAGCGCCCCCACGAAAGTCCGCACCGACGCCTCGCCGAGCGTCGACGGCACCGGCACATGGTGCTCGAAGAAGGGCTCCACGTCGCGGGAGGCGCTCGGCAGCGCCACCCAGAGCTGCACGCCGTGCAGGCGCCGCGTCTCGGGCGTCGACACCTCGGAGTGGCTGATCCCGCGCCCGGCCGTCATCAGGTTGAGCTCGCCCGGCCGCACGAGCGCGTGGCTGCCGACGCTGTCACGGTGGTCGATCTCGCCCTCGAACAGCCAGCTCACGGTCTGGAGGCCGGTGTGCGGGTGCGGCGGCACCTGCATCCCACCGGTCGCCGCCACGTCGTCGGGCCCGTAATGGTCGACGAAGCACCAGCCGCCGATCAGCGAGCGGCGGCGTTGGGGGAGGGTGCGCCGAACGGTCATCGCGCGCGGGCCGCCGAGGGGCACCTCCCTCGGCTCGAGGATCTCGACCCGGGCGTCGTCGACCACCGCGTCGTCGCCGACCAGGACCTCCACCGGGTCGCGTTCGAGGTTGCTCATAGCGGCATCCTAGGCTCCCGCGCGCCCGGGCTCGCCCCCGAGAAACACAGCCGGCCGCCCCTAGAATGAGCGCGTGAACCGAGCAGCACGCCCTCTGACCTCTTTCGTCGCCGTCGCCGCTGCAGCGCTGTTGCTCGCGGGCTGCTCGACCACGCAGGTGAAGCCGGTCAGTGACTACGCGGGTGAACCGAAGGGCGTCGAAGCGCCGGCCAGCAGCGCGGGAGGCGCCTCCTGGGCGGCCTGGATGCAGAGCGGCAAACAGTTCGGGATCGTGCTCTACGGCAGCTCCACGTGCCCGCCTACCGTGCAGTCCGTCAAGGTGGTCGCCTCCAATCAATTGGAGGCCACGCTCTCGCCCGCGTCGGGCGGCGTCTGCACGCACGACCTGGTGCCGCACACCACCGTGTTCACGACGCCGAGCGGCGTCACCACGACCTCCGACGTGACGGTCAAGCTGCCCGACACCACCCTCACCATTCCGGCGCTGCGCGGCTGACAGGGAGGCCCGCATTCTGCACGGCGCGGACGTGCGCCTCCAGCGAACATGCCTCCGCAGCCCGGTGACCCGCGGCTACTCTCGATGTATCGACACCGACCCTGCAACGGTGGCGAGAGGAGTAGAGATGTTCGAGAGATTCACCGACCGCGCTCGTCGCGTCGTCGTCCTGGCCCAAGAAGAGGCCAAGATGCTCAACCACAACTACATCGGGACGGAGCACATCCTGCTCGGCCTGATCCACGAGGGTGAGGGCGTTGCCGCCAAGGCGCTGGAGTCGCTCGGGATCTCGCTGGACGCGGTCCGCGAGCAGGTCCAGGACATCATCGGTCAGGGCCAGCAGCAGCCGACCGGCCACATCCCGTTCACGCCGCGCGCCAAGAAGGTCCTCGAGCTCAGCCTGCGCGAGGCCCTGCAGCTCGGCCACAACTACATCGGCACCGAGCACATCCTCCTCGGCCTGATCCGCGAGGGCGAGGGCGTCGCCGCCCAGGTGCTCGTCAAGCTGGGCGCCGACCTCAACCGCGTGCGCCAGCAGGTCATCCAGCTCCTCTCCGGCTACCAGGGCAAGGAGCAGGTCCAGGTCGGAGGCAACGATCAGACCACCGCGCAGGCCGGTAGCCAGATCCTCGACCAGTTCGGCCGCAACCTGACGCAGGCCGCGCGCGACAACAAGCTCGACCCGGTCATCGGGCGCGAGAAGGAGATCGAGCGCGTCATGCAGATCCTGTCGCGCCGCTCCAAGAACAACCCCGTGCTGATCGGCGAGCCCGGCGTCGGCAAGACCGCCGTCGTGGAGGGCCTCGCCCAGGCGATCGTGCGCGGCGACGTCCCGGAGACACTGAAGGACAAGCAGCTCTACACGCTCGACCTCGGCTCCCTGATCGCGGGCTCCCGCTATCGCGGTGACTTCGAGGAGCGCCTCAAGAAGGTCACCAAGGAGATCCGCACCCGCGGCGACATCATCACCTTCATCGACGAGATCCACACCCTCGTCGGCGCGGGCGCCGCAGAGGGCGCGATCGACGCCGCCAGCATCCTGAAGCCGTTGCTCGCCCGCGGCGAACTGCAGACCATCGGCGCCACGACGCTCGACGAGTACCGCAAGCACTTCGAGAAGGACGCCGCGCTCGAGCGCCGGTTCCAGCCGATCCAGGTCGCCGAGCCGTCGTTGCCCCACGCGATCAACATCCTGAAGGGCCTGCGCGACCGCTACGAGGCGCACCACAAGGTGTCCATCACCGACGGTGCGATCGTGGCGGCGGCCAACCTGGCTGACCGCTACATCCAAGACCGCTTCCTCCCCGACAAGGCCATCGACCTGATCGACGAGGCCGGCGCCCGTCTGCGCCTGTCGATCCTGTCGGCGCCGCCGGAGCTGCGCGAGTTCGACGACAAGATCGCCGCCGTGCGCTCCCAGAAGGAGGCCGCGATCGAAGACCAGGACTTCGAGAAGGCCGCGAGTCTGCGCGACGAGGAGAAGAACCTCCTCGGCGAGCGGCTGCGTCTCGAGAAGCAGTGGCGCTCGGGCGACGTCAAGACGACGGCCGAGGTCGACGAGGGCCTGATCGCGGAGGTGCTGGCGCAGGCCACGGGCATCCCGGTGTTCAAGCTCACCGAGGAGGAGTCGGCCCGCCTGGTCTACATGGAGAAGGCGCTGCACCAGCGCGTCATCGGTCAGGAGGAGGCTATCGCGGCCCTCTCGAAGACCATCCGTCGCACGCGCGCCGGCCTCAAGGACCCGAAGCGTCCGTCCGGCTCCTTCATCTTCGCCGGCCCCACCGGTGTCGGTAAGACCGAGCTGGCCAAGGCGCTCGCCGAGTTCCTGTTCGACGACGAGTCGGCGATGATCTCGCTCGACATGTCGGAGTACGGCGAGAAGCACACGGTCTCCCGGCTGTTCGGCGCCCCTCCCGGGTTCGTCGGCTTCGAGGAGGGCGGGCAGCTCACCGAGAAGGTGCGCCGCAAGCCGTTCAGCGTCGTGCTGTTCGACGAGATCGAGAAGGCGCATCCCGACATCTTCAACTCGCTGCTCCAGATCCTGGAGGAGGGACGTCTGACGGATGGCCAGGGCCGCGTCGTCGACTTCAAGAACACCGTGATCATCATGACCACGAACCTCGGCACGAAGGACATCTCCGGAGGCCCCGTCGGCTTCCAGATCGAGGGCGACCCGACCACCGGCTACGACCGGATGCGCGGCAAGGTCTACGAGGAGCTCAAGAAGAACTTCAAGCCGGAGTTCCTCAACCGCGTCGACGAGATCATCGTGTTCCCGCAGCTGAACAAGGCGGAGCTTCTGCAGATCGTGGATCTGTTCATCAAGCGCCTCTCCGACCGGCTGCTCGACCGCGACATGACCATCGAGCTCGCGGTGCCCGCCAAGGAGCGGCTGATCGAGGTCGGCTTCGACCCGACGCTCGGTGCCCGGCCGTTGCGCCGCGCGGTGCAGCACGAGATCGAGGACCGTCTCAGCGAGAAGATCCTCCACGGCGAGCTGAACGCCGGCGACCACGTGCACGTCGACTTCCAGAACGGCGAGTTCGTGTTCACCACGACGGTCCGTCAGGAGTCGGTCGGCGCGGGCGTGAACGCCACCGCCGCGATCGGCACCGGCCCGGCGACGCCGGACCTCGCCGCGAACGACTGACGCAGTCGACCCGGGCCGGTCTCCGCACACGCGGGGGCCGGCCCTTCGTCGTGCTCGGGGTCGGTAGGGTTGGAGGGTGAGTGGTGACGGCAGCGCGTATGTGGTTCGGAGGGCGCGTACGAGTGACGTTCCCGGCATCCAGAAGCTCGTCGAGCCGCTCGTGCAGCGACGCATCCTGCTCGGCAAGGAGGCCGTGACCTTCTACGAGTCGGTGCAGGAGTTCCGGGTCGCCGAGACCGCCGAGGGCGACCTGATCGGCTGCGGCGCCCTCCACGTGATGTGGAGCGACCTCGCCGAGGTGCGCACGCTGGCCGTCGCCGACCCGTGGCTCGGCCGCGGCGTCGGCCGCGCCCTCCTCGCCCGGCTGGAGGGCGACGCCCGCGAACTCGGGCTCGACCGGCTGTTCTGCCTGACGTTCGAGGTCGGCTTCTTCGAGCGCAACGGCTTCGAAGACATGGGCAGCGAGACCGTCGATCCGACCCTGTACGCCGAGCTCGTGCGGTCGACCGACGAGGGAGTCGCCGAGTTCCTCGACCTGGCTCGCGTGAAGCCCAACACCCTGGGAAACACGCGCATGTTGAAGCGCCTCTGAGCGCGCCTGCGTCGGCGTGTCGCACGTCGGCGCTAACCTTCGGGCATGTCGACGTTCAAGCGCCCTGTCGGCCCGCAGCCGAGCAGCGTCTACTGGCGCCGGAGGCTCATCGTCCTGATCGGCCTCGTCGCCGTCGTCGTCGTGATCGTGCTCATCGTCGTGCGGCCCGGTTCGTCGAGCGGCGAGCCCGCGAAGGCTCCCGTCAGCACCTCCTCCTCCACGCCCACGCCGGACGCCGCGACCAGCATCCCGACCTCCAGCGCGACCGCGAGCGGCCAGGAGTGCAAGCCGACCGACGTCAAGGTGGAGGCCGTCACCGACGCCGCCCAGTACGCGACCGGCCAGCTCCCGCAGCTCTCGGTCGCGCTGACCAACACCGGGTCGTCCGCGTGCGTCATCGACGCAGGCACGTCGCAGCAGGTGTTCACGATCACGAGCGGCTCCGAGGTCTACTGGAAATCGACGGATTGCCAGGCCTCCAAGGTCGACGCGCAGGTGCTGCTCCAGCCCGGCAAGACCATCTCGTCGCAGACGCCGATCACGTGGGACCGCACGCGATCCGACCCGTCGACCTGCCAGGCGCAACGGCAGCAGGTGCCGGCCGGAGGGGCGTCGTACCACCTGCAGGTGTCTGTCGCGGGGATCACGTCGCCGACGACCAAGCAGTTCATCCTGCAGTGACTGTTTTCCTCCACGGCGTCTTCTCCTCCACAGCATCTGCTCCTCCAGAGAGCGGCCGGCGCGAGCCTTCTGCACGAGTTCCGCGATCCTCCGGCGAGTGACGGTGGCCGCCCGTAGTGTGGGACGCGCCGGATCGTCCGGCCCGACCGAGGAGGTGCCGTGGCTAAAGCCGCTGTGACGTACCGCTGCACCGAGTGCGGCTGGACGACCGTCAAGTGGGTCGGGCGCTGCGGCGAGTGTCAGGAGTGGGGCACGGTGGCCGAGGCGGCGGCGCGTACGGGGGTGCTGCGCACGCTGACGCCGGTGACGGTCGGGGCCGACCGCGCGGCCCGTTCGATCACCGCGATCGGCGTCGAGTCGACGCAGCGGAGGCCGAGCGGAATCGGCGAGTTCGACCGCGTGCTGGGGGGAGGAATCGTGCCGGGTGCGGCCATCCTCCTGAGCGGAGAGCCCGGGGTCGGCAAGTCGACCCTGCTGCTCGAGGTGGCCTCCCGGGCCGCGCGCGAGGGGCGGCCGGTACTGTACGTGAGCGCGGAGGAGTCGGTCAGCCAGGTGCGCATGCGCGCCGAGCGCACGGGTGCCCTCCACGATCAACTGTTCCTCGCCTCCGAGACCGACCTGGCGACCATCGTCGGGCAGATCGACGCCGTGAAGCCGTCGCTGGTGATCGTCGACTCGGTGCAGACCGTCTCGAGCGGCTCGGCCGAGGGCATCGCCGGAGGCCCGAGCCAGGTGCGCGAGGTGGCGAGCACGCTCATCCGTGTGGCCAAGGAGCGCGACCTCCCCGTGCTGATCGTCGGACACGTCACCAAAGACGGCTCGATCGCCGGCCCGCGGCTGCTCGAGCACCTGGTCGACGTCGTGTGCCAGTTCGAGGGCGACCGGCAGACGGCGCTGCGCTTCGTGCGGGCGCTCAAGAACCGGTTCGGGCCGACTGACGAGGTGGGCTGCTTCGAGATGGCCGGCGACGGCATCGCCGAGGTACCCGATCCGAGCGGCCTCTTCCTCAGCCGCACGACCACGCCGGTCTCAGGCACGTGCGTCACCGTCGCGATGGAGGGCAGGCGCCCGCTGCCGGTGGAGGTGCAGGCCCTGGTCGTCGCGACCACCGCGCCCAACCCGCGGCGGGTGACCAACGGCGTCGACTCGTCGCGGGTCGCCATGCTGCTGGCCGTGCTGGAGCGCCGCGCCGGCATCCGCCTCGGCGACAAAGACGTCTACGTGTCGACCGTCGGCGGGGTGCGGCTCGCCGAGCCCGGCGCCGACCTCGCCATCGCCCTGGCCGTCGCGTCGGCGGCGACCGACCGCGCCATCGCGCACACGCTCGTGGCCTTCGGCGAGATCAGCCTCGCGGGCGAGATCCGTCCCGTCACCAGCGGCAAGCAGCGCGCCACCGAGGCCGCCCGCCTCGGTTTCGCCACCCGCATCGACGAGCGCAGCGCCACCGTGAGGGAGGCCCTCCGCGTCGCCTTCTCGTCGGCCGCCACCCAGCGCGAGCGGGAACTCGACGCAGCGTTCTAAGCGCCGCGGCTCGTCGCCGACGGAGGGGATACCGCGCTGAACGCGTCCGATCTCCCGCGTCCGGTCTCTTCTCGGAGCAGCCGCCACGCGGCGTGCCGCACTGGATCTCCTCCGTTGCCGACGCCACCGGGGCCCTGGGGTACTGCGTGTCGGCCCTCCGGAGCACAATGGCGGCATGGCCAACCTGACCTTCACCCTCCGTTCGGGCCGGCGCGTCGGCGTGACGACGCTCGGCGACCCCATCGCGGAGCGCGTCGTCGTGTTCTGTCATCCCGCGCCAGGATCGTCGGCGTTCGATCCCGACCCGGACGAGTCGGCGAACCGCGACGTGCACATCGTCTCGCTCGACCGTCCTGGCTACGGCTCCAGCGACCCGTGGCCGTTCGGGACGTGGCCCAGCATCGTGCGCGCAGCGGACGACATCGCCGAATACATCCGCGACATGAAGCGGTATGAGGGCCCGCTCGGCGTCAATCGCCCGCCGACGATCGGCATCGCCGGCTGGTCGGCCGGCGGCCGAGTGGCCCTTGCGTTCGCAGCGCGCCACCCCGATCTCGTCGACCGGGTCGCGGTGGTGGCAACCCCCGCGCCGAATGAGCACGTGCAGTGGATCCCGCCCGAGCTTCAGAAGCTCTCCGACGAGCTCGCCCAGCAGCCTCCGGACACCGCGTTGAGCCGGCTGTCCGGGATGATGCAGGGCCAGGCGGACGCGGTCCATGCCGCCGACGGGGAGGGATCGGTCCCGCTCGACCTGCTCGGCGCCGGGCCGGCGGATGCCGGCGCACTGCAGCGCCGCGGCCTCCATGACCGGCTCGGCCGGATGCTGATCGACGCGTTCCGCCAGGGGCCGGGCGGGGTCGCCGGCGACGTGCTCAGCTACACCGCGCAGCCCTGGGGCTTCGATCCGAAGGACGTGCAGGCCAAGACGCTCATCATCGGCGGCCAGGCCGACCCGATCGCGGGCAACGCGCACGCCGCCTGGTATCAGAAGGCGATCCCGGATGCGCGGATGGAGATGGTGCCCGGCGTGGGCCACCTGGTCATCGCACAGGCCTGGGGTCGCGTGCTGTCGCACCTCGCGCCCGGAACGAAATCCTGACAGGAGGGGTCAGGCGTCGACCGGAGGCCGCCGCGGAAACTTCGCCGTCGCCTGCTCGAGGACGGCCGGCAGGAACGCCGACGCCCAGACCCGGTAGCCGTGGTCGTTGGGGTGGAACCAGTCTTCGGCGAACTGCGTGATCGCCCCGCGGATCCCCTCCCTGCGCATGGCCTCGTGCAGCGGAACCACTGTCATCCCGCGCTCGCCGGCCTCCTCGCGGAGGATCGCGTTGGCGACGGCGACCTTCTTCTCGTTGGCGGGGAAGTAGAAGTAGGGGAGGTCGGCCACCACCGCGTCGGGGGGCACGGCATCCAGCACCCGCCGGATTCCCTCCCGGAACCGGCCGGCGTCGAAATCGGCGATGTCGTTGGCGCCGATGGACACCGTCACGAGGTCGGGTTCGTACCCGGAGAACCGCGGGAGCTGGTCAGCGACCGCCAGTGCGACCGTCGCGCCGGACACCGACAGGTTGACGACGCGCACGCTACGCCCGGTCGCGGAGCGGATGTGGTCGGCGATGATGCCGACGTAGCTGTTCCGCGGCACGGACGCGCCGATGCCCTGCGCCGCACTGTCGCCGATCGCGACGTAGACGATCTCGCCTTCGGTCTGCGCATGCTCCCGCCACCACGCCGAATGGACCGGAAGCGTCTGATTGATGCGCTCCCGCCCGGCCGCGAGCCGTGCCTGATGCTGGGCGAGCCCAGCCCTGACGGCCGCCGTCGTCGCCGTCGTGATCGCGAGGGCGCCGCCCACCCACAACGCCGGTTTCAGGAACCCCATCCCCGCAGCGTACCCTGCGGTTTCACGGCCCGGCTGCGGATCACCCAGGAGCGCCACCCGGTCGATTCGCGGCCGCGCCGCACTTCCAGTAAACTCGTCGGCGGTACCGTGTCCGAGCGGCCGAAGGTGCAACTCTCGAAAAGTTGTGTGGGTGAAAGCCCACCGTGGGTTCAAATCCCACCGGTACCGCCACGGAAAACCCCCGCGATCCCAGTGTTTACAAGGGATCCGGGGGTTTTCGCTTTCCCAGAAAAGGCGATTTACCCACAATTTGCCCACACTTGAACCGCTGCATCGCGCGACTCAGCCATTCGGCCGCGCGTCCCACGACACGCGATTGGGTACCAATACGCTTAACACGTGGGTGTGGGTCGGACTCTGGCGCCGCTGATTGTCGGCTTGACGCTGGTCGGCTTCGCCGCGGGGGTCGCGGCTGTGTGGGCAGCGGTGAAAGGCCGTGGTCGCATGATGGATTGGGCGAGACATCGAGATGAACGCCCATATCCGCCATGGGAGCTCGTTGTCACCGGGCTGGGTTCGGGTTTCGCGATCGCTCTTATCGCTGTGGCAATTTCCATGACTGTCTGGGTCTTGCAGGGGCAGCCGGCCTAGCCGAAGCCACTTCAGAGCGCGGCGCGTCCTACGCGTTCAGGCGGCAGCCTCAACCCTCGCCCGTAGCCCCGCGACCTCGAAGTCGATCTCAGCAACGAGCTCTGCCTCGTGCACTCCTGTCGTGAATGTACCGTCACGGTAGACGACCTTCCCGTCGACAATCGTTGCGGCGACGTTCTCCGGCGACGAGGAGTAGACGATGGTCGCGGCGATATCGTGCACGGGAGTCGATTTGAGGTGCCGCGTGTCGAAGATGAACGCGTCGGCCTTCTTCCCGATCTCCAATGTGCCGAGCCGGTTGCTCATTCCGAGAGCTGTTGCACCGCCGAGCGTCGCAAGCTCGAGCGTCGTCGAGGCGCTCAGAGCGGCGGCCTTGCGATTGAATCCCTTCTGGATCAGGGCGCCGAACTTGAGGCATTCGAGCATATCGGTGGCGTTGTTGCTGGCGGCTCCGTCGGTTCCGAGGGAGACCGTGACACCGGCCTCCAGCAACGCGGGCACGGGTGCAACGCCGGAGCCGAGGTACATGTTGGAGACGGGGTTGTAGCTGACGGCGACCGAGTTATCGCGGAAGGCTCGAATCTCGTCTGCAGTGAGGTTCACGCAGTGGACCGCGAGCATCTTGTCCGTGAGAAAGCCGAGCTGCTCCAGCATCGGGATGACGGCCGACCCGTAGTTGGCTCTCGTCATCTCGTTGTCGACGAGGGTCTCGTCGATGTGAGTCGCGTAGCGGACGTCCTCGCTGAGGCAGTACTCGAGCATCGTCCGGTAACCGTCCCGAGAAGTCGACCACGTCACGTCGGGGCCGGTCCAGATCGACAGCATGTCGCCGCGATGCCCGTAGTCGCGGCGCAGTCGGGTGACCTCCTCCATCGCCTGGTCGGCCGGCTGGATGAAGGAGGTCGGCATCCCGTACTCCTGGCCGCAGTCCTGGAACGTGCGGATGAAGACGCTGCGGATGCCGGTGCTCTCGAGGCCCCGGATGCAGCCATCGGCCAGGGCAGGATCCTGCGCGGTGTAGAAGAACTCGGTGAGTGTGGTGCAACCGCTCTTCAACGCCTCCATCGCCGTGAGGCGTGCGGAGAGCTCCTGGTGCCGCGGGGTCATCAGCTCGCCGTAGGGGAGCGCACCGAGCGCCAGCCATTCGACCAGCTCGTGGTCGGCGCCCAGCCCCTTCGCGAAGGACTGGAATGCGTGCGTGTGCGTGTTGATCAGGCCGGGGAGGAGCCACTGGCCCTCGGCGTCCAGGGTTTCAGCGGCGACGTGCTCGCCGAGGTCGGCCATCGCGCCGATCTCGGCGATGACTCCACCCCGTGCGGCCAGGTAAGCGTTCGGGAGGGGACTCTCCGCGCTCCAGGCGGACGTGAGGATGGTGGCGTTGACGATGACGAGATCGAAGTGCTTCACAGGTGCCTTCCGCAGTGCCGATGTCGGCGTTCCGAGTGAGTCGGCCGGGCGGCCTCCTCACCTTGTTCTGGTGGGAAGGAGAACAAGGAAGACTTGTGGCAGAGATCGGGTCAGGTGCTCAGCATCCGCTCGGCGAGCAGAGCGCCGGTCGTCTCCCGGACGACCAGGTGCCCCTCCACGACCGTGTGCGAGACGATGCGGGAGTCGGCCGACATCGATGCGAGCCGTTGCACCGCGACCGGGCCCAGGTCGCCCGAGGCCGTGTCGAACGTGGTCAGGGCGGGCGAGTGGACGGCGCTCGATGCGATGTTGTCGGTGCCGACCACCGAGATGTCGACGCCCGCACGGAGGCCGCGCTCCGCGATGGCCTCGAGCGCTCCCATCGCGCTGCGGTCGCTCACGGCGTAGATCGCGGTGGGCGGCTCGTCGAGGGACAGAAGATGGTGGGCCTGCTCGTATCCCTTGTGCGGACTGTGCGGCTGCTGCGGGACGATCAGCTCCGGGTCGGGCGAGACGCCCGCCTCGTTCATCGCCAGTAGGTAGCCGCGGAAGCGGTCGGTGAGCGAGATGTAGCGATCCGAACCTTGGATCACCGCGATCCGCCGGTGGCCCAGGTCGAGCAGGTGCCGGGTTGCGGTGAGGCCGGCGGTGATGTTGTCTGAGCTCACCGAGGAGATCGGGCGGTCGACCCGGTTCTCCACCAGCACGAGCGGGATCCCGCTCGCGGCCATCTGGTCGATGACCTCGAGGGTCATGTCGCCGCCATTGGCGACGATCAGGCCGTTCAACGGGCGGGAGGCCAGGTCGCGCAACTCCTCCAGCGGATCGACACCGGGGTGGAAGAGGCCGAGCGCGATCTGCGCACCCACGTCGCGGGCTCCTCGGAAGACGCCGGAGATCAGGCTGTCGACGAAACCCTCCGCGCGGGCCTCCGCCGAGACCTCCTCCATCACGAGACCGTAGAGGAGTCGCTTCGAACGGTTGCTGCGGTCGTAGCCGAGCTCTTCGGCGGCCTGCAGAACGGCCGCCCGCCGCTGGGCGGAGACACCCGGCTTGTCACCGAGGGCGAGTGCCACTGCGGACAGCGGCACCCCGGCGGCCTGCGCGACGTCGCGCATGGTCGCGGGCTTCGAGCTCGCGCGATCGCTGGAACTCATGGGGTCTCCCGCCTGCTCACGTTGTTCTCCCATCCTAGACAAGAACATGTTCATGAACAAGCTCGGATTCTGTTCTTGCAATTGCGTGAACAGCTGAGGTACCGTGCTTCTAGTTCGAGGTCGCACACTCCCGCTCCGGCCTCGGCGTCCCCGTCGAAGCAGCCAGGAGTTAGGTAGCGAAATCCAAATGTCCGACCACGTCGCCACGATCGAGATCAGCCTCAATGGATCCCGCCATGAGTACAGCCGGAACATCTTCGGCCACTTCATCGAGCACTTCCACCGGCAGGTCTACGGCGGCATCTTCGAGCCCGGCTCTCCGCTCTCGGACGAGTCCGGCTTCCGGCTCGACGTCCTCGAGGCGCTGCGTGAACTGAAGGTGCCCGTCGTCCGCTGGCCTGGCGGCTCGTTCGTCTCGGCCTATCACTGGCTCGACGCGGTCGGCGAACACCGGGTGCCCGTCTACGACCGCGCATGGCGGGTGACCGACCCGAACACGTTCGGCACCGACGAGTTCCTGCGCTGGTGCGAGCTCCTCGGCGCCGAGCCGTACCTCGTCACGAACGCCGGCACCGGGAGCATCGAGGAGATGGCCGACTGGGTCGAGTACACCAACCGGCCGGCCGGGTCCAAGTGGGCCGACCTCCGCGTGGCCAACGGGCGCACCGAGCCGTACAACGTGAAGTTCTGGAGCATCGGCAACGAGAACTACGCCAAGTGGGAGCTCGCACGGAAGTCCAGTGAGGAGTGGCCCGCCTTCGTGAAGGAGGCGGCCAAGATCATCCTCCGCACCGACGAGAGCGTTTCGCTGCTCGCCGCGGCCATCGAGCGCATCGACTGGGTCGGCCCCATGATGGAGGCCGCCGGCGCCCAGCTCGGCTACATGTCCATCCACGGCTACTGGGACGACCTGGCTCAGGAGAACGCGCCCTCGACCTACCTCCAGGTGATGGCGCGCACGATGGACCCCGAGAAGCGGATCGTCCTGGCGCGCTCGCTGCTGGAGGCGACCGGCCAGAAGCACATCAAGATCGCGTTCGACGAGTGGAACCTCCGCGGCTGGCACCATCCCGAAGGTACTTCGGAGGCTGCGATTGCAGCGCGCGACCTCAACGACGACAACAGCACGTACACGATGGCCGACGCCGTGTTCTCGGCATCGTTCCTCAACAGCTGCCTGCGCAACTCCGATGTCGTCGGCATGGCGAACATCTCCCCCAGCGTCAACGCCCGCGGCCCGCTCTTCACCCACTCGGGCGGCATCGTCAAGCGGACCACCTTCCACGTGATGAGCATGTACGCCAACCTCCTCGGGTCCCGGGTCGCCAACACCCGCGTGACCTCCGAAGACCTGGTCACGGGCGCGGGGAACGTGCCTGTCGTCGACGCGGTCTCCACCGTCCACGACGACGGCGAGCTCGCCATCGTGCTGGTCAACAAGAGCGAGACCCGAGAGGTCGCGGTGAACGTCGACGTCGCAGGCTCCGCGATCCACGGCCGCTACCCGGGGGTCGTCCTTACCGGCGAATACGCCAACTCATACAACGACGTCGAGCACCCCGACGCCGTCGTGCCGGTGGAGCTCGAGGTCGCCTTCGACGGCGGCACCGTCCTCGTGCCGCCCCACACCGTCATGGTCGTGACCATCCCTCCGGTGTCCGCGAGCTGACGCTCGCGCACCGGGGCCCGCCCCCGCCCCCAACCCCAACAAAGGAGAGACCAGTGGCCACAGAAAGCCGCTTCGTTCGCTGGATCAAATGGTACGGACGCCTCACCATCTTCATGATCCCGATCGGTGTCGCCATCAACTTCGTCGGCGGACAGATCGCCATCCTCCTCAAGCTGCCGATCTATCTCGACAGCATCGGCACCATCCTCGTCGCCGCGACCTGCGGCGCGTGGCCGGGCTCGATCGTCGGCGCGATCTCGATCACGCTCAACTCGATCACCTCGCCGACCAACCTGCCGTACGGCATCCTCAACATCATGTTCGCCATCCTCGCGGCGTGGCTCTCGCGACGCGGGGTGTTCACCCGCCTTTGGACGACGATGCTCAGCGCCCCCCTGTTCTCCATCATCGGAGGGTTCGGAGGCGCGATCATCACCCTCGCGCTCTACGGCGGCTTCTCGGGTTACGGCTCGGACTTCGTCACCGCCGGCCTGGTCGCGGCGGGCCTTCCCGTGAACGCCGCGGTCTTCATTGCGTCGTTCCCGCTCGACCTGCTCGACAAGATCCCCCAGCTGCTGATCGTCTACCTCGTTCTCAACCGCATCCCGAAGCGGCTCTATACCAAGCTGCCCCTCGGCTACGTCTACCTCGAGGCGCGAGCGAAGAAGGCTAAAGCCAAGGCCGCCCGAACAACACAGGAAAGCCCCGCATGACGACAATTGCAGTGAACGAGCGAAAGCAGGCAGGTGGTCCGACGATGGATGCGTCCAAGACAGCCTTCGTCGAGTCGCTTCGCGCTCCGATCAGCTATGGCAACTGGGTCCGGGACCTGCACCCGGCGACACTGGCATTGGTCCTGCTCGCGGTGGTCGTCGTCGGGCTGTCCCGATCGGGCCTGCTGTGGCCGGCGAGCATGTGCGTCGCGTACGTGGTCATCGCGTTCATCGCCGGCGTCGGCCGGACGTTCCTGCTCACCTACGGCCGACTGGCCTTGATCGCCGGAACGATCCTCTTCGTGGCTCGCGCCGCGGTCCTGCCCGGCGAGACCGTCCTCTTCCGGTTCGGCGGCCTCAAGATCAGCACGGAGAGCCTGCTGGCCGCAGGCCAGTTCACGCTGAACGTCCTGACGATCTGCGGAGCGGTCATCCTGCTCTTCACCATTGCGCCGATGAAGAAGATCATGCTGAGCCTCGAGCAGGCCGGCGTCACTCCGAAGGCGACGTTCATCATGCTCTCCTCCACCCAGTCCATCGTGAACCTCGGCAAGCACACACGCGCCGTCTCCGACGCACAGGAGTCCCGCGGCATTGAGCTGAAGGGCTCGTTCGGCAAGCGGATCAAGGCGTTCTTCGCGATCATCTCGCCTGTGTTCCTCACCGGTCTGAACGAGGTGGAGGAGCGCGCACTGGCCCTGGACGCCCGGGCCTTCAACTCACGCAGTCACCACACGCAGTTGGTAAGGGTCCGTCCCCTCCGGTCCATCGAGATCGTCGTCTTCGTCGCAGCGCTCGCCATCGCGGCGCTCTCGGTGATGGGAGCAGTCACATCGTGGTTCTAGCAACGTTCGAAGGCTTCGGCTTCACGTACGAGTACAGCGAAGGGGCCGCACTTCGCGACATCACCCTGCAGATCGAGGAGGGGCAGTTGTACGGGATCGTCGGCCTCAACGCTAGTGGCAAGACGACCCTGTGCTCGGTGCTGCGGGGAATCTGCCCGCACTTCCACAAGGGCGAGCTCACCGGCAGGGTCGACGTGCTGGGCGCGCCGCTCCTGGAGTGGGAACCCGCCGAGCTGGCGATCCGCATCGGCTACGTGTTCCAGAATCCCTTCACCCAGATCAGTGGGATCAAGGGCACCGTGTTCGAGGAGATCGCCTTCGGGCTCGAGAACCTCGGCATGAACCGCAGCGACATCTTTGCGCGCGTCAGCGAGGTCGTGGGACAGCTCGGCCTATGGTCCATCGTCGAGAAGAACCCCAACGAGCTCTCCGGAGGCCAGAGTCAGAAGGTCGCCTTCGCCTCCATCATCGCGATGGACCCGAACGTGCTCATCTTCGATGAACCGACGTCGCAGCTCGACCCGGAGTCGTCGGAGGAGGTCGTCAGCATCATCAGGCAGCTGAAGGATGCGGGCAAGTCCATCGTCCTCGTCGAACACAAGATCGACCTCCTCGCCGAGTACGCCGACAGGTTGATCGTGATGCACGACGGCGGCGTGGCGTTGGAGGGCGACACCCGTCAGGTGCTCACCTCCCCGACGCTCCGCGACGCGTCCGTGCGCCCGCCGGACGTCACCGAACTCGCGTTGCTCCTGCAGGAGCAGGGGAGGGGGCTGCCTAAACTCCCGACGACCCGCCTCGAGGCTGAGCCGTTGCTCGCCGCCCGACTCGGAGGGATCTGACCATGCCCATCATCCTCGATGACGTGTCGTTCACGTACCCGGATGGATCGTCCGCCGTGCAGTCGGTCTCCCTGAGGATCGACGACGGCGAAAGAGTGGCCATCCTCGGCCAGAACGGCGCCGGCAAGACCACCACCGTCAAGATGATGAACGGCCTCCTGAAACCGACCAGTGGAGTCGTCACCGTCGATGGCGTGAGTACCGCCGGCCGCACCACCGCCACCGTGGCGAAGGACGTCGGCTACGTCTTCCAGAACCCCGACGATCAGATCGTCGCCAGTACGGTCGCCGACGAGCTCGAGTTCATGCCGCGTTACTACAAGTGGGACGACGCCGAGACGGCGAGACGGACCAGACGTGCTGCGGAGTTGACCGGCATCACGGAGTACCTGGAGACGAACCCGAACGACCTGCCCTTCGCGGTGAAGAAGTTCGTAGCGATCGCGTCGCTGCTCGTCGGGCACTGCCGGTACGTCATTCTCGACGAGCCGACAGCCGGCCTCGACCATCGAGGGATCACCCTCCTCAACGGCCTGATCGATGTGCTGCAAAGCGAAGGTGTCGCCGTCGTCACGATCAGCCACGACATGCGGTTCGTCGTCGAATCATTCGACCGAATCGTGGTCATGGCGAACAAGCGTCTCGTCGGGGACGGGCGGGCGAGCGACGTGTTCGCAGACGACGCGCTCCTCACGGAGGCCCGACTCAAGCGACCCGAGGCCGCTCAGCTCGCGAGAGACCTGCACATCGGTCAGGGCCCGCTCCGACTCGCCGACATAGCCCGCGCTGTTCCGTAAGGACGCCAAATCAATTTGCCCACACTTCAGGACGGGGCGACGCCGAGGCGAGCGTGCTTTCGACGCTGACGGAGTCCTCCAATGGGCACTGCCACTGGCGTACCGTGCGCCTCATGCGACAGGAGTCGTCGACAGACGGTGTGCGTGCTGCACGGTCGATGGGCGTCGCCTACTGCGTCATCGGGGTTGCGGGCGCAGCGTATGCCGCGATCTACCGGCCCGATACGACAGCGCTGGCGACGTTCCGGTGGTTGCTGCTCGCGTGCTGCCTCGGGTTCCTCGCCGTCGGCATCGTCCTGCTCGTGCTGGCGGCATTGCGTACGCCGTCAACCGGCGCCGGCATGCCGTCATGGATCCGGCCGGCGGCGATCGCGGGTGTTGTGCTCCTGTGCCTGGGGCTGCTCAGCGTGCTCTTCTCCCTGGTCTCTCACCCGGCGCTGTGGGTGGCGGTAGCGGCGATCGCGTCGATCATGCTCAGCCTGGAGCTGCTCGGCTTGGTGGCAGGGGTGTATCGCATCAAGGGCGGAGAGCGGTTCCGGTAACACCTTTCGTGCGTTCTCGTGCCCTCCATTCCCCCAGAGGTCGCGGGCCGCGAAGGCAAGCAGTAGTAATCCGGCGCTGTACGGGTACCGTCGCGCTCATCTACGAAGAAAGGGCGGCACGGTGTTGGTGCTCATCCGGGTCGACGGGATCCTCTACCGCCCGATCAAGGACCTGCCAAGCGTCAAAGCAGCGATCGTACAGGCAGTGCGGTTCGGCGGCGCGTTCATCCCGTTCCAGTCCCGCACCGGGATCACGGAAGTCTTGGTCACCGCCAGCACGGCAATCCGCATTGAGAGCGTCGAGGACGAATCGGAGGGCGCGCCATCGTCGATCGAGGAAGACAGCTCGTTCAACATCGACGACCTGTGATCGAGCGTGCGAGAAGGCGCTGCACCTGCTCCCGCAGATGAAGCAGACAGACATCTTTGGGCCCGACAGGACATAGCCCGGGTGGGGAACCTCGCGTAGCGTGCCGCGATACCACCCACACCGATCGAAGGAGCCATCATGGCCCGAGAAAGAGATGAGGAGGACCGGACGCCCACCCAGGACGACTTCGTCCTCGCGATCGAGAGCGGTCCGCTCGCCGAGGTCGACATCGTCGAGACCGACGACGGCTCGCATGTCGACATCGCAGTCAGCGCGGTCGCTGTCGACCCGGACACGGGGGAGGCCGTGCCGGTGAGCATCGCTCTGAACGAGGACGATTCCGCCTATGTCGTCATGGTCGCCGATGAGGAGTTCGTCGTGCCGCTCGCGGAGACGAGCGAGGAGTCGAGCCACCGGCAGGCGAGTGCCATCCGACCATTGCGCAGACTCCAGCAACTGGCGCAGCAAGTGGAAGCGGAGACGAAGGGCATGGCCAAGCGGCTGGCGGAGAAATTCAAGCGCGGGCGACGCGACGGCGGGCCGAGCCAGCGTGGCTGAGCCACGCATCCTCTCGTCCGCGACGTGGCGGGCGACATGTGAGTAGTGTCGCGTTATGCGCGACAAGCGTGGAGTGGCGGATTCGCGTGGTGGCGCGTGGTGGCGCGAGGTCACGATCGTCGCCTGCGCGCTGCTCGTCAGCGTGGTGCTCCTTGTCGTCTTCCACGCCGCCGGCGATCCCGCCTGGGTGCACCGGTACCTGTCGCCTGTCCCGGGCTCCGACAGTGCGATCTGGCAGGTGCAGACGACATTCCTGTCCGTGGGTTTCGCCGGGCTGACGATCGCGGCTCAGCTGTTCGCCGAGGCTCCCCTCGCGATCGGCACGTCCCGCAAGCGCGTGCTGGCGTACATCGGCGCGAGCTGGTTCGTGACCGTGGGGCTTGCCGGGAACGCGGTCATGGCTCTCGAATCCATCTGGCTGCCGAGCGCGACGGGTGTGCTGATCGCGTTCGCGTGGCTCGCGGCGACCGCCGTCCTGCTGATGGTGTCGACGTCCAGGCTCACGCACCTCTTCGGGCACCCGTCGCGCCTGGACGAAGTCGTGCGGTCCTCACTGATCGAGACCCTGTCCGATCGCTTCGACCGGGTGGCGCGCCGGTATTCCGACGCGAGGAACGGACTGGAAGAACTCCTGAGATCCGACTCGTCGCGCACTTCTACTCGCTCTGTCTCGACCTTGTACGTCCCGGTGCCTCAAGCCGGGCGGGTCGTTCGGGCCATCGATCCCGAGGGTGTCCGCCAGGCGATCGCGTCGCTCGGATCGTCGGCGACCGACGGCGGTCCATCGGATCCCGCCCCCTCGGATGTGGATGACGAGCCTCGGATCGTGCTCGATATCCGCCCAGGGGACCGCACCCGTCTCGGGGCCACGGCGTTCCGGATCGTCACGCCGACCCGGCTCGACGATGACGCGGCCGGCCGGATGGTTCAGCTCCTCCAGTCGAGCATCGAGCTGGAGCCACCGGAGGCGGTCACCGCGTACGAGGAGACCGAGCACGAGATCGCCACACTCATGGACGCCATCGGCACCAGCCTCCGGTCCGGTGCTCTGGCGACCGCTGAACGGGCGCTGGAACTTCTCGGACAGATCGTGCAAGGCGTGTGGATGGCCGGGCTCGACCGGTCGGACGCGGCTGTAGGGGCATCCCTGACACGGGGGAGCGGACTTCTCCAGAGCATCGTCGAGGTGGAGCAGGACGTCCTGCTCTCGCCGCAGGTGGCGGAGGTCTTCGTCACCGCCACGACGAGCCGAACCCTCGAAGCCGCGGCGACGGGCTCCGGCGAATACATCGATGAATGCCTCCGGAGCTTCATGCGGCAGTGGTCGGACATCCTGAACCGGGGCGGCCCCGAGTTCGACGCCCTCCCCGATCGCATCATCGCGTGCGTTCAGAACCTGGCCCTGTACTCGGATCCCTCCGCGAGCGAGCCTCACGCCTTGCGGTCGCGCGGCACCTGGGCGATGGTCGAGCTGGTCAAGCTCGCTCTCGACGCCCAGAGGCCGGAGACCGCGAGACTCGCAGCGGAAGCGCTCCGGCGGCTCTTCGAGCTGGACCCGGACGGCGCTGCCCGCTCCGAAGTCCGGGCCGGGCTCCTGGTCCTCTCCGGATGGCTCGCGTACCTGGCCGATGCGGGCGATCAGCGTTACGCACCTGACCCGGACCTGGCGGCCGCGCTGGTCTCGGACGGATCGAGGGACGACATCCTGGCGGCACGCGAGGTCGTGGAGGGGGGAACGCCGTTCAGCCGGTGGGACAGATGGGAGACGAGCAGCACGCCCGTCGGTCGTGTTCAGAGCTCGGTGGTCTCCGGTTTCATCGATCGAGCGCAAGACGCCGCGCTCGCCGGCTCGTCGGGCGACGGTCAGCCGAAGTAGTCCGTCAGCGAGGCGCGTGCCCGTATGGCGATGTGCAGGTTCAAGCGGGACTCCGGGTCGTTCAGGTCGAGACCGCAGACTTCGCGGATCCGGCCGAGCCGGTAACGCAGCGTGCTCCGGTGGATGACCAGTGCGGCCGACGTGCGGTCGTAGTTCCCGCCGGAGTCGAGGTATGCCGCGAGTGTTCGTACGAGTTCGGTGGCATGCAGCCGGTCATGGTCGACGAGGGCTCCCAGCCATTCGGTGATGTACCGCTGCAGCATGGCCCCCTCGTCCGAAGTGTCGAGGATGCGGAGGAGGCCGAGATCGTCGTGATTTGAGATGCCGAGCGGCTGTCGCGATTCGGCTCGGATGCGCAGTGCTCGGCTCGCCTCGGCGAACGACCGCGGAAGCTCCTGGGTGGTGCCCCGTCCACCGATGCCGATCCTGCCTCGCACGCTGGTCACGGCAGCGGACACCTTGTCGTACAGTCTGGAGAGGTCGCGGCCGTCCGCGACGACCGCGAGCGTCGCCTCCGGCCGTCGGGAGACCAGCGCAGGTACGTGCATGGCCGCAAGCTGATTGCGGACGGCGGCACCGATGTCGATTCCGTTCGGGGTGGGCGACTCCCAGTCGACGAGCACCACGCGATGGAAGCCACTGAGGTCGAAGTGGAGCGCCTCTGCGCGAGCCAGACCGTCCACGACCTCCCCTCCTGCGACGAGGTCGTCTGCCAGCTCGCGACCGAGGCGGAGTTCGACTTCGGCGACATTCCGTCGGTGGGCGAGCTCCACCGCTATGGTCGCGCACGCGTACTCGACCGCGAACCGGTCGTCTTCGCTCCGATTGTCGTCGGGATCGAAGATCCCGAGGACGCCGAGCATCTCACCGGCGGACCGGATGGCCGTCGACCGCCAGCTGGTGCTCGACCGGCCCCCCGTCGAGAGGTTTTCGACGGGCGTCGTCCCGGAGGGCGCGGTGGCGCTCGCGGTGGAGACACGGGCGAGCTCGTTTCCGAAAGAGTCTTGAAGCACGACGGAGCGCCCGGTGAGGACGCTCACTGTCTTGACGATCTGCGCTTCTCCGTTCCCCGAGCGGGCCGACGCCACGACCGAGTCGCGGATGCGCTGTTGCGCGTTCAGCTTCACGATCGTGGCGGCCATCGAGCGGTTCGAGGCCACTTGCGCTTCGCCGAGGCGGCGGAGTTCGCGCGCCTGGCGTCGCTCGCGGGCGATGAGTTCGGCTGCAGCCAGAGCCGCTCCGGTCGGCTCGGTGAGCGCGAGCAGCAAGAAGATCTGCGCACTCGACGGCTCCTGTGCTGCCCGGAGCGCGAAGGCCCCTTTCAGTTTTCCGCCGCCGCGGAAGCAGAGGGCGTACCGCCACTGCCCATCGCTCTCGAGGACGCCGCTGGTTCCGCCGCGCGCCTCCATGAGCAGGTCGAGCCGACGGTCCGCTTTGCCCGAATGGTGGACGAGACGTCCACCCGAGGCGACGTAGACGGCTGCGACCGCGCACCCGGCGATTGCCGTGACGGACTCTTCCGCGAGCCGCAATGTCTCCCGGGTGGAGGGGTGCTCGAACATTCGGGAGCCGACCCTGAAGATGTCGTACAGACCCGGCGGACCTTCCGGGCCGGGGGCGGGCTGTGCGATGGATTCCGGATACTTCGGTACGCTCATCGGTCGTCTCCCGTGGGGTCACGGTAGCCCTTGTCGGTTCGACTCGTCAGTGCAACGTGCGGATCTTCTTTCGTCCTGCGGGGTCGAAGCGGCGCGCCCGACTCAGGGCGGACACTCGGCGTCGAGTGGGTCGCGAGCGATCGAGGAGGTGGCCCTGATGGCTCTGATGCGGTTCGACACCCTTCGCGATGTGGATCGAGCGGTCGAGCAGGCGCTCGGCGTCAACCGCCGCACCTACGCCGTTCCGCTGGAGGCCTATCGGCGGGGCGGTCAGTACATCGTGATCGCGGATACGCCGGGAGTGGACATCCGCGACATCGATGTGCGCGTGGAACGCAACGTCGTCACCATCACTGTCCAGCGCCGCGCGAAGTTCGCGCAAGGCGACCACGTCCTCATCGACGAGCGCCCTCGCGGCGAATTCGTCCGTCAACTCTTCCTCGGTGACACCCTCGACCAATCGAGGCTGACGGCGCATCTGGGCAACGGGGTGCTGACTTTGCTCGTCCCTGTCGACGAATCCAGCGAATCGTGGCAGGTGGACATCACGCCGACGGAGGGCGCGGAGGATCGCGCGATAGACCCGACAGATCATCACGAAGGAGGAGCATCCCATGGCTAAGGCAGTCGGAATCGACCTCGGCACCACGAACTCGGTGATCGCGGTGTGGGAGGGCGGTGAGGCGAGAGTCATCCCGAACAGCGAAGGCGCCCGTACCACTCCGTCCGTCGTCGCGTTCACCGACACCGGCGAGCGGCTCGTGGGTCAGCTCGCCCGGCGCCAGGCGATCCTGAACCCGAAGGGGACGATCTCTTCGGCCAAACGGTTCATCGGGCGCTCCTTCGACGAGATCGGAGAGGAGGCGAAGGCTGTCGGCTTCGACGTCGTTGCCGGCCCGAACGGCGAAGCCCGGTTCGATGTCCGGGGCAAGCTGTACGCACCGGAGGAGATCAGCGCCCTCGTGCTGCGGAAACTGGCCGACGACGCGGCCAAGTTCCTCGGCGAGAAGGTCACAGAGGCGGTCATCACCGTTCCGGCGTACTTCAACGACGCCCAGCGCACGGCGACGAGAGACGCCGGCCGGATCGCGGGCCTCGAGGTGCTCCGCATCATCAACGAGCCGACCGCGGCGGCCCTGGCATACGGGCTGGACAAGAAGGAGCACGAGACCGTTCTGGTGTTCGACCTCGGCGGCGGCACCTTCGACGTCAGCCTGCTCGACGTCGGGGACGGCGTCGTGGAGGTGCGTTCGACCGCAGGGGACACGCACCTCGGCGGAGACGACTTCGACCGTCGCATCGTGGACTATCTCGCGGACGAGTTCCAGAAGGAGAACGGCATCGACCTCCGCAACGATCCCCAGGCCCTCCAGCGGCTGTTCGAGGCGGCGGAGAAGGCGAAGGTCGAGCTCAGCTCGGTGAGCCAGACTCAAGTGAGCCTGCCGTTCATCACCGCGGACGCCGCAGGCCCGAAGCACCTGACGACCACGCTCAAGCGCGCCACCTTCGAGAACATCACCGCTGATCTGGTCGAGCGCTGCCTCGGCCCGGTGCGTCGGGCGATGGAGGACGCGAAGGTCACCGAGAACGACATCGACGAGGTCATCCTCGTCGGCGGCTCGACGAGAATTCCTGCCGTGCAGGAGCTCGTGAAGCGACTCACCGGTGGCAAAGACCCGAACATGACCGTGAATCCGGATGAAGTGGTCGCCATCGGCGCGGCCATCCAGGCCGGAGTGCTGAAGGGCGAAGTCAGCGACGTCCTCCTGCTCGACGTGACTCCGCTCTCGCTGGGCGTCGAGACGCGCGGCGGCGTGATGACGCCCATCATCGAGCGCAACACGACCATCCCCGCGCGCCGGAGCGAAGTGTTCTCCACCGCGCAGGACGACCAGGACTCGGTCGAGATCGTCGTCCTCCAGGGCGAGCGCGAGCGCGCAGCCGACAACCGCGTCCTGGGCCGGTTCTCACTGACCGGGATCCGGCCGGCGCCGCGCGGAGAGCCGCAGATCGAGGTCACGTTCGACATCGACGCCAACGGGATCCTCAATGTCACCGCGCGGGACAAGGACACCGGGGCGGAGCAGGGCATCACCATCAGCGGCACCACCACCCTCGACCAGGCGGAGATCGACCGGATGGTGCGCGAGGCCGAGCAGAACCGCGCTGAAGATCAGCGGCTCCGCGAGGACATCGATGCCCGGAACGAATTGGATGCTGCCGCCTACCGGGTCGAGCGGGCGCTCGCGGAGCGCGGCGACTCGGCTCCGGCGCACGAGCGCTCGCGGGCGGAAATGCTGGTGCAGCAGGCGAGAGAGGCCGTCGACCGGCAGGTCCCCGCGTCGGAGGCCCGCGAGCTGACGAGCGAACTGCGCCAGGTGGACGCCGCCCTCTCGGTCGCCCGTCCGGCCCAAGGGGCGACCTCTGCGGAGAGCGGCGTCCAGGCGGACGACGACGCCGACGACGATGTGGTCGACGCCGACTTCGACCGGAACTGAAGGGTCCAGGGACATGGAAACCCCGGACGAGCCGGCAGCAGAGCCGGCCACAGAGCCGGCCGCAGCGTCGCCCGCGGACGCGACGACGGAGACTCCGGACGAACGGGACGCCCGGATCGCGGAACTCGACGACCGCTGGCGCCGCGCGGCCGCGGATCTCGACAACGTGCGGAAGCGGACCGCCCGCGAACTCTCCCTCGTCCGCGACGCGGAGCGCGCTCGCGCCGCGTCCGTCTTTCTTCCCGTCGTGGACGGGCTGACGGATGCCGTCGTCTATGCGAAGCAGGTGAACGACCCTCTCGGCGCGGGCATGGAGTCGATCCGCGAGCAGGCCGTAGCCGCCCTCGAGCGCCTCGACTACCCGCGCATCGACGCGGTGGGCGTGCCGTTCGATCCGCGCATCCACGAGGTCGTGCAGGTCGTCGCGAGCGACGACCTGCCGCCCCAGACCGTCGTGGCGGTCCCCAGGTTGGGCTTCGGGACCCCCGAGCGGCTGCTGCGGCCTGCGAGCGTCGTCGTCACCCCGGCGCGGGAGTGAGCTGTGGCAGACGACTACTACCAGCTGCTGGGCGTCCCGCGTTCGGCCGACTCCAACGAGATCCAGCGGGCGTACCGCGCTCTCGCCCGGAAGTACCACCCGGATGTCAACAAGCAGCCCGGCGCGGAGGACACCTTCAAGAAGATCAGCGAGGCGTACCACGTGCTCAACGACCCCGAGTCGCGCGCACAGTACGACCGGTTCGGGCCCGAGTTCCGTCGCTACGCAGAGGCCGAACGCGAGTACGCCTCGCAGTCGGCCGGTGATGCACGCGCGGGAGGTCGCCCCCGCGCCCGGCCGGGACGGTCCGGGTTCACCTGGTCGAGCGCGCAGGGGGGAGCGGGACCGGGCGGTGCGTCGGTCGACTGGGATGACCTCTTCGGCGACGTCTTCGGTTCACGGCGCGGGATGGACTCCGAGGCCGAGCTCGAACTGACGGTCGAGGAAGCCTTCCGCGGCGGCGCCCGGACGGTCGTCCTCGCCGGTCCCGACGGCGACCGTCAGACGTTCGAGTTGCAGATACCGCCCGGCGCCCTCGACGGGCAGCGCATCCGCGTCTCCGGCGGAGGACGACCCGGACGGCAGGATGGCGGGGCGGGTGACCTCGTCGTCACGCTCCGGGTCAAGCCGGACCGCCGCCTCCGTCTCGACGGCAAGAACATCGAGATGGACCTGCCGATCTCGCCGTGGGAGGCCGCTCTCGGCGCGAGCGTCTCGACGCGCGCTCCCGGCGGATCCATCACCGTGCGAGTCCCTCCCGGCTCGTCGAGCGGACGCCGGCTGCGGCTGAAGGGCCAGGGGATGCCGCAGCCCGGAGGGAAGCCGGGCGACTTGTTCGCGAAGGTGAAGATCATGGTCCCGCCGCACCCCACCAAGCGCGAACGCGAGCTCTTCGAGCAGTTGCAGCGCGAATCCTCCTTCGATCCGAGGTCGTCGTCATGAGTTCCCCTCTGCTTCCGGTGGTGCCGCCTCGCCTTGATCTCGGAATGGTCGCAGTCGCCGCGGGCGTGCATCCCGAACTGGTGCGCCGGTTCGTCGAACTCGGGATCGTCCCCGTCACGATCGACGCGTCGGGCCGGCCGTGGTTCACTCCCGACGCCCCCGAGCTCGTCCGGCGGATCGTGCGGCTGCACGCCGACCTGTCCCTCAACTACGCCGCTGTCGCACTCGTCATCGACCTTCTCGCCCGAATCGATGTCCTCGAAGCGAGGCGGTCGGTCATCCGCTCCGGAAGGGAGACTCCGCCATGGAGATGAACAAGCTGACCCAGAAGTCCCAGGAGGCCCTGCAGGAGGCCCAGAGCATCGCGAGCCGGAACGGTCAGACGGAGACCGAGAACGAGCACCTCCTCCTCGCCCTGCTCAGCCAGGAGGGGGGCCTGATCCCTCGGCTGCTCGAAGCGGCGGGGGTCGACGTGGGCGGCCTCCTCGCCGAGGTTCAGCAGGCGATCGAACGGAAGCCGCGGACGACCGGCCCGGGAGCGACTCCCGGTCAGGTGTTCCTCTCGAGAACTCTTTCGACGACCCTCGATCGTGCCGAGCGGGAGGCCAACCGGCTGAAGGACTCCTATGTCTCGGTCGAGCATCTCCTCCTCGCGCTCGCCGACGATCCCACCGGCGGCCAGGCCGCACGTCTGCTGCAGAGCAACGGGGTGACGCGGGAGAGCTTCCTCAGCGCGCTGACCGCCGTTCGTGGCAACCAGCACGTCAACTCGGCGACGCCCGAGCAGACCTACGAGGCGCTCGAGAAGTACGGCCGCGATCTGGTCGCGGACGCGCGTGCCGGTCGTCTCGACCCGGTCATCGGTCGCGACACCGAGATCAGGCGGGTCATCCAGATCCTGTCGCGCAAATCGAAGAACAACCCGGTGCTGATCGGCGAGCCGGGTGTCGGCAAGACGGCGATCGTGGAGGGGCTGGCCCAGCGGATCGTGAATACCGACGTCCCTGAAGGGCTCCGCGACAAGACGGTCTTCCAGCTCGACCTCGCGGCACTCGTCGCCGGTGCGAAGTACCGTGGCGAGTTCGAAGAGCGGATGAAAGCCGTCCTCGCAGAGGTCGTGGCCGCCGAGGGACGCATCCTGCTGTTCATCGACGAACTCCACACACTCGTCGGAGCCGGAGCCACAGAAGGCGCGATGGACGCGGGGAACATGCTGAAGCCGATGCTCGCCCGCGGGGAGCTGCACCTGATCGGCGCGACCACGCTGGACGAGTACCGGCAGCACATCGAGAAGGATGCCGCCCTCGAACGGCGCTTCCAGACGGTCCTGGTGGATGAGCCGAACGTCGAAGACGCGATCTCGATCCTCCGCGGGCTGCGCGAGCGGCTCGAGGTCTTCCACGGGGTGCGCATCCAGGACAACGCCCTCGTCGCGGCCGTGACGCTCTCGCATCGCTACATCACCGACCGGTTCCTGCCGGACAAGGCCATCGACCTGGTCGATGAGGCCTGCGCCCGGCTGCGGACGGAGATCGACTCGATGCCGGCGGATCTCGACGAGCTCACGCGACGCGTCACCAGGCTCGAGATCGAGGAGGCCGCGCTAGAGAAGGAGAAGGACAAGCCCAGCCGCCTCCGCCTCGACGAGCTGCGGCGCGAACTCGCCGACCTCCAGGCGGAGGCGAACGCGAAACGTGCCCAATGGGAGGCGGAGCGCCAGGCCATCCGGAAGGTCCAGGAACTCCGGAGCGAACTCGAGCAGGTGCGACGCGAGGCCGAAGACGCCGAGCGCAGGTACGACCTCAACCGCGCCGCGGAGCTGCGCTACGGCAGGCTCGCCGAACTCGAGCGCCAACTCTCCGCGGAGGAGCAGCGGTTGCAGGAGAAGCAGGGCCGGCAGCGGCTCCTCCGCGAGGTGGTGACCGAGGAGGAGATCGCCGAGATCGTCGCAGCCTGGACGGGCATCCCCGTCGCGCGGCTGCAGGAGGGCGAGCGCGCGAAGGTGCTCAAGCTCGACGAGGTCCTGCACGAGCGCGTGGTCGGGCAGGAGGAGGCGGTGCGGCTGGTCAGCGACGCGATCATCCGGGCGCGGTCCGGTATCCGCGACCCGCGGCGGCCGATCGGTTCGTTCATCTTCCTGGGGCCGACCGGCGTCGGCAAGACGGAGCTCGCGAAGGCCCTGGCGAGTGCGCTGTTCGACAGCGAGTCCGCGATGATCCGGCTCGACATGAGCGAATACCAGGAGCGGCACACCGTCAGCCGGCTGGTGGGAGCTCCTCCCGGCTACGTCGGATACGACGAGGGCGGCCAGCTGACCGAAGCCGTGCGCCGCCGGCCATACTGCGTCGTCCTCTTCGACGAGATCGAGAAGGCGCACCCGGATGTGTTCAACACGCTGCTGCAGGTGCTCGACGACGGACGGATCACGGACAGCCAGGGTCGCACCGTCGACTTCCGCAACACCATCGTGATCATGACCTCCAACATCGGGGCGGAGCATCTGCTCACCGGTGCCCGCGACACCGCCGGGGGCATCCCGCAAGACGTCAAGGATCTGGTGCTGGCCGAACTGCGGGACCGCTTCCGGCCGGAGTTCCTCAACCGAGTCGACGACATCATCGTCTTCGCGCCGCTGGGCCTGGCGCAGATCGAGTCGATCGTCGACCTGCTGATGGGCGACCTGGCGCGCCGCCTCGCGGAACGCCAGATCGAGCTCGAGGTCACGCCGGAGGCCCGGCGCCTGATCGCCGAGCGCGGCTACGACCCGCTCTACGGCGCCAGGCCGCTGCGCCGGTACATCTCGCACGACATCGAGACCCGCTTGGGCCGGGCGCTGCTCTCGGGAGCGGTCCGGGATGGCTCGACAGTGCGTATCGACGTCCGGGACGGCGACATCGTCGTCGATGCGGTCGGGGCGCCGGCGGAGCCCGACGCCGAAGCGCGGGCGACGGCATGAGCACCGTCGACCCGACCAGGGTCATCCGGTGCCCGAACTGCGGGCGCAAGAACCGCGTGCCCGCCGCGGCCAGCGGACGTCCGCGCTGCGGGAACTGCCACAAGCCCCTCCCGTGGATCGCCGACGCTCTCGACGACACGTTCGCGGAGATCGCCGAGAAGGCGGACCTGCCCGTGATCGTCGACATGTGGGCGACCTGGTGCGGCCCGTGCCGGATGGTCAGCCCGGTGCTGGAGGAACTGGCCGCCGAGCGGGCAGGCGAGGTCAAGCTCGTGAAGGTGGATGTCGACCGGGCGCCCCGGCTCTCGTCCCGCTTCGCTGTGCAGGCCGTGCCGACCCTGATGATCCTCGACCACGGGGACGTCATCGCCCGCCAGGCCGGGGCAGCGCCCGTGGCCGTTCTGCGCCGCTGGTTCGACGACGCGATGGTGCAGAAGCGGCACGCTCGGAAGAGCGCGGGCGACGGCGAGGAAGGAGGGTCACCCCGTGACCGTCCGTAGGGATCCTCATGTCGTCTACATCCGCTCGGTGACTCCGCGCACGCCGGGTGCGTGCGAGGACTGCCTCGCGCTCGGCACGCCGTGGGTGCATCTGCGGTTGTGCCTCACCTGCGGCAAGGTGGGCTGCTGCGACGCCTCACCGATGAGGCATGCGCGGGCGCATGCGGCGCACGAAGGGCATCCCATCGTCCGCTCGCACGAGCCCGGTGAGAGCTGGCGGTGGTGCTATATCGACGAGGACTACGTCTGATGACCGGTAGCCGCCCGGAGGTGGCGGCGGCGGAGACCGCGGACGCGTTCGGTGCCTACCCGCGGCTCACGCCGCCGCAGCTGCAGTCGTTGAGCAAGCACGGCACCACCGAACCCGTCTCGGAGGGCCAGGTGCTTGCACGGGCGGGGGAGCCGATCGGCTCGTTCTTCGCGGTTGTCGAGGGCCGGGTCGTCGTCGAGGACACGAGTACGGACGGACAGGGAGCGCGAACCGAGGTGCATGGGCCCGGCCGGTTCGTCGGCGACATCGGGCTGTTGGAGGCGCAGCCCTCGTTCGCCGTGGTGACCGCACTCGAGGCCGGCACGGTGCTCGCCGTTCCGATACCGGCCCTGGAGCGGATCGTCACCAGCGACCCGGTGCTCGGCGACATCATCCTGCGGGCCTATCTCATCCGCCGGTCGATGGCCATCGGGTCGGGGGCCGGGCTTCGTATCGTGGGTTCGCGTTTCTCACCGGACACCCGCCGCTTGCTCGACTTCGCCGCGCGCAACCGGATGCCGCACCGGCTCCTCGACCTCGACGACGATCAGGCAGCCGAGATGATCGTCCGGCGGCTGCGCCTGGACGTCGCCGACCTCCCCGTCGTCATCGTCGCCGGCGCGCGGATCATGCGCAATCCCTCCATCGCGGACATCGCGGAGGCGCTCGGCATCCGGAGGACGCGGCCGCTGCCGACGTGCGATCTGCTGGTCGTGGGCGCTGGACCGGCGGGTCTGGCAGCGACGGTGTACGCAGCCTCCGACGGGCTGTCGGTCGTTCTCTGCGACTCCGTCGCGACCGGCGGTCAGGCCGCGCAATCCGCCCGGATCGAGAACTATCTCGGATTCCCTGCGGGGATATCCGGCGGCGAGTTCGCCGAGCGCGCTCGTCTCCAGGCCGGCAAGTTCGGAGCCACCGTCTTCGCCCCGGCCGGCGCGGAGGGGCTCGACTTCGCCGGCGCGACGCTGACCGTGCGCTTCTCCGACGGGACGACCGTGACTCCTGGCACCGTCGTCGTCGCGTCCGGGATGGAGTACCGCCGCCTGGAGGTGAGGAACCTCGAACTCTTCGAGTACACCAGCGTCTATTACGCGGCGACGGTCAACGAAGCGCGTGAGTGCGGCACCGACCCTGTCGTGGTGGTGGGCGGCGGCAATTCGGCCGGACAGGCGGCGGTCTTCCTCGCCCGAACGGCGTCCCACGTCCACCTGATCGTGCGTGCGGCCGACCTCGCTCGTGACATGTCGCGGTACCTGATCGTCCAGATCCTGGATCATCCGCGGATCACCGTCCATACTCGATCCGAGGTGGTGGAGGCCAGGGGACGCGCACGTCTCGAATCCGTCACCATCGTGCACCGGTCCTCCGGTGAACGCGAGGAGGTCGAAACCGCCCACCTCTTCGTCTTCATCGGGGCGGTCCCCGCGACGGCATGGCTCGGTCAAGACATCCACCGGGACGAGCGCGGCTTCCTTCTCACGGGACCGCGGTCGGGCGAGGCCGACTCGCGCGCCCAGCCGTTCGAGACCTCGATACCCGGCGTGTTCGCCGTGGGCGACGTGCGCAGCGGATCGGTCAAACGGATGTCCGCCGCTGTGGGCGAAGGAGCGAGCGTCGTGAAGATGGTCCACGACTACCTCGCAACCGGAGGGTCCCGGCTCTGACGCCCGCGACGCTAGAAGAAGTCGACAGGGATCTTGAGGTCCTCGTCCCGGTCCTTGCCGCACTTGGCGCAGCGCACGTAGCGGTCACCGTCAGGGGTGCTTTCCACATGCCAATGGTGTTTGAGGTTGAGTCGGCACAGCAGCGGCTTGCGTGGAGCGATTGTTGAGTTGCGTGTGGGCATCGTCCTGCCCCTTTCACCCTGTTTCTGTATAAACTCTCATTTTCGTCGATGGGGGATGATTTGGCTACGGCGGGAAGGTGCGGACAGGACCTCTACGGATTCAGCTGATCGGTGATCGCGTTTCGGAAGGCTCGGAGCGCCACCGGGTTGCCCTCGTAGACCTTGCCTTGATCGCTCCAGGTGATCACCAGCGTGCCGATCGCGGTGTCTCCGGAAAGTTCAGCTCCTTGATACCGGTCGTGGGAGATGTAGTCGTCGTGGTGGCCCTTCGTGGGGTGCTCGAGGCCGTCTCGGGGCTAGCGTTACGCCATGGAAGTGCTGGTGGTCGCCGTCGTCCTGGGCTTCGCCGTTCTCGCCGGAGACCTGGTCGAGAAGTATCTGCGCGTCCCCTCGCCGTGCGCCTGGATCCTCATCGGCTCCGGCCTGAGCTTCGTTCCGTGGCTGCAGGATGCCTCATTGCCGCCGGACCTCGTCCTCTTCGTCTTCCTCCCGGCCCTGCTGTACTGGGAGTGCCTGAACACGTCGCCTCGGCTGATCCGCTACGACCTGCGCGTCATCATCCTCCTCAGTGTCGGGCTGGTGTTCACGACTGCTGCGGCCGTGACCGGCATCGGCGTGCTGCTGGGTCTCACCCCGGCTGTCGCCCTCGTCCTGGGATCCGTGCTCTCGCCGACGGACGCGACCGCGACCACCGCGCTGGCGCCCGGGCTCAGCAGGCGGATCGCCGCGATCGTGCGCGGCGAGAGCCTCGTGAACGATGGCAGCGCGCTCGCGCTCTACTCGGTCGCTGTCGCAGCCGTCGTCGCCGGGAGGAGCGTGCAGGTCGCCGAGATCGGTGTGCGGTTCCTGTACGCGGTGGTGGTCGGCGCCGCTTTCGGCCTGCTGGTCGCGGTGGTCATCCGTGAGCTGCGGAGGTTCTCGCGGCGGCCGGGCATCGACGACACGATCTCGATGCTCACACCCTTCGCGCTGTTCCTCCCCGCGCAGGCGCTCGGCGCGTCCGGTGTCGTCGCGGTGGTCTGCGGCGGGCTCTTCCTGTCCCGCACGCTGCCGCGCGTCGTGCAGGCGTCGTCGCGGTCCGAGACGTACTCGTTCTGGCGGGCGGCGACGCATGTCATCAACGGAGTCCTGTTCGTGCTGATCGGGCTGCAAGCACGGTCGGTGGTGATGACCTTCGTCACGGGCGGATGGCTGAGGCTGACGCTGCTGTGCGTCCTCGCCTACCTCGTGGTGATCCTGGTGCGGCTGGCCTGGGTGCCGGCCATCGCCCAGTTGATCAGGCTGTTCGACCGCCGGCCGCAACAGCGCTCGCGCAGGGTGCCCTTCCGGGTGCACCTGGTGATCGCGTGGAGCGGGTTCCGTGGTGCTGTGTCGCTCGCGGCCGCGCTGGCGATCCCGCGGTTCATCGCCGACGGATCCGGCTTCCCCGACCGCGACGACATCGTCGCTGTCACATTCGTGGTGATCCTCCTGACCGTGTTCCTTCAGGGATTGACCTTCCCCGCCATCGTGCGCAGTGCACACCTCGAGCACGACCCGCAGGAGGGGAAGGAGCGGGATCTGGCCCGGGCAGAGCCGCTCCGGTTCGCGCTCAGTCACCTGGACGAGGACGCCCGCGCCCTGGACACTCCGGCCGACGTTCGGGACCGGATCCGGGACGAGCTGAACGGCGAGCTCGAGAGCGCTACTCGCAGCGGCGGTGAGGGAGCGCGCTATCGGAAGGCGGAGTCGCAGCTCCGGCTGAAGGTGCTCCGCCGCCGCCGTCAGTGCCTGTCGGAGCTACGCGACACCGGGCAGATCGACGACACCGTTCTGATGACGATGCAGGACCGCCTCGACCTCGAAGAGGTGCGGCTGGAACGCCAGGCGCCGGGAACTCGCCTCGGCCCGACGTGAGCGGATTTCAGCCAGAGGCCGTCTGGCGAGCGCTGGCCCAGGACGAACGTGGTCCGATCAGAGCCTGTCCGCGTCGTCCCGGCGGTCATCGTGCGACTTGTCGGCGCTGTCCTTCAGGTGCGCTTTCACGTCGGCGACCGTGTCCTTGATGCTGCCCTCGGCCTGCTCCGCCTTGCCTTTCACCACACGCGACTCGTCGTCGGTGAGCTTGCCGACGGCCTCGTCGACCTTGCCCTTCAGCTTGTCGCCCTTCGCGTCGAACTTGTCGTCGATGCCCATGATGTCCTCCTCGTCGATCAGTGCGGTTCCTCGATCGCCGGCAACGGTACGCGGAAATCGGACGGACATTAAGGCACCGGCCTTGCTGAGTCGGTTCCGGAACGGGCTACCGCCGCAAGGTGATCGACGGGCGCTCACCGAAAGCGCGCGAGTAGGCCGCCGAGAACCGGCCGAGGTGCACGAACCCCCACCGGGTCGCGACCTCCGTCACGCTGACCGCTCCCGGCTCTGCCGTGGACAGTTCGTGGTGCACCTTCTCGAGCCTGAGCTGACGCAGATACGCCATCGGCGTGGTGTCCAGCGACCTGCGGAAGCCTTCTTGCAGGCTGCGCACGCTGAGCGACACGCCTGCGGCCAGCTCGGTGACGGTCCAGGGATGACCGGGATCGCTGCGCAGCAGTTCCACCGCTCTGGTGACAGGCCGCGTGCCGGCGGAGGGTGACGGCAAGGTCAGCATGTCGGAGTAATTGTGCGGCTGCGCGAACAACAGGCTCTGGATCAGGATCTGCTCAAGCCGTTGCTCCGCCAGGACATGGGTGAGCGGACCGTCCTGCTGCGCCGCCGCGGTGTCGATCATCCGCAGGGTGTGAACGATCGACTGTCCTCCGATCCCGGCGAGGTTCAGCTCGGCTTCGAATTCGAGCGGGCACGTGGGGCGCTCGCCGAGCAGGTTCTCCAGCTCGAGCAGCAGTTCGTCGCGGGGGATCATCAGAGCGACCTGAGAGAAGCGCTCGCTGCAGTCGAGCTCGACCGGCCTCCCCGGCATGAACACCCCCGCTGTCTTCGTGGTTCCAAGCACCGGGCTGCCGAGTGCGGCCTGCATCGCTGCCGCGCCGCTGGTCGGGATGTCGATGTGGAAGTTCTCCGCTTCGGCGGTGTCGATCCGCACGGCGTCGCCGAACCGCATGAATCCGCAGACGATCCTGCCCACGCGCACGGCGTTCAACGTCAGGTCGATCGCACTCTTCGACTTGACGGAGGGGAAGTCGACCGGCAGGAACACGTCGGACAGCACCTCGCGGGCGTGCTCGACACCGCGTCCGGATGCGATGCGGCGGCTCCCGAACATCTCGATTGCCTTGGACCGCATGCAGCGATTGTAAGTGCACTAACTAAAAGCCGACTGACCTCGGCGAGCAGCCGCAGGACACCCGTCGACGGTCGCGCATTTCGGACAGTGAGCCGCGCTGGACGGATTTCAGCCGCACCACTCGGTTCATAGCGTTGAGGAGTCGTCGTGACCCCCGTTCGGCGACCCGGTGGCCCTCCTCTTCGGGTGGGGAGGGCCACCGCACCTTGCCGGATCACCCTGAGACGGCAAGTGCGGAGCACGTCAGGCAGGAGCGCATGAAGCACAGAAGCGCGGTCGGCGTCTGATGACCGGCTCGGACTTCCGGACGCGGCCGAGGTCGTGTCCTCGCTGCGGTGCTCGCGCGCGGGTCGTCGGCAACCCC
>NZ_JBVQSP010000006.1:0-137857 GCF_055720965.1 Leifsonia sp. PARNA 1/14 | reverse complement strand
GATGACCGGCTCGGACTTCCGGACGCGGCCGAGGTCGTGTCCTCGCTGCGGTGCTCGCGCGCGGGTCGTCGGCAACCCCTACTTCGGTGTGGGACTGGCGGTCCACAGCCACCTCTGGAGTTGCACGCGCTGCGAATTCGTCGCGTTCCTGAACATCCGGAAGCCCGACGACGAGAGCGACGCGGTCGATCAGAGTCGGCGACCACCTCGGCGTCGAGCAGTCGGAAGGCTCGCGCGCCTGATCCGATTCGGGAGACGGTAGGCCGTGGAGCCCCCCCGTTTCGACGGCCCGGCAGCGTGGATGGCCGCGGTCGGCAACGCTCTGGCGCGCCCGGACGCCCGTCAGCTGCTGGCTGCGAAAGGCATCGACCGCGAGATCGTGCGCCGGGTCGCCCATTGCGAGGCCTCCGGCGCGTCGGACAGCGGGGTCTCGAGGCTCAGCCACGAACGACTGGCCGAGCTCACCGGCCTGCCACGCAGATCCGTTCTGTGCGCTCGGCTGGCGCTGGTCGAGCTGGGCCTGGAGGACCTGGCGACCGCCTCCGACGTGCACGGGCGTGTCCAACGATTGCTGCAGCATCACTGAGATCAACTACTTGTGAGTGCGCTCACTCACGCTCTGTTCGCTGAACCACACGGCGTTTGACAACGTTTGATAGTGCGCTAACATGGCCATCACGAACCCCAATCAACGAAGGAGTTGGACGTGACTGAGCCGTACACAGTCGTAGCGTTGTCGCCGCTGCAGATCCCGATCGTCGAGCCCGAGGACGCGCTGAAGAACACCAAGCGCATCATCTCGTTCATGAAGACCGCGGTCGGCGTCGCTGCGACCGAGGGCTACCCGGTCAAGCTGGTGGTCATCCCCGAGATGGCGATCCAGGGCATGCACATGGCCTTCCACGCGGGTGACCGCGAGTGGGAGAAGAAGTTCGCCCGCACGATCCCGGGCCCCGAGACCGACGAGCTCGCCAAGGCGGCGAAGGAGCTCGACACCTACATCGCCGGCGAGCTGTACCTGGTGGCCGACGACGACTTCCCTGACCGCTACTTCAACTGCGCGTTCATGATCGACCCGCAGGGCGAGGTCATCTACCGCCGCGCCAAGGCGACCTCCGACGGGTTCGAGGGCGGCACCCTCGGCACCACGAACCCCCACGACCTGTGGGACGAGTGGATCGTCAAGAAGGGCAACGGCAACGTGATGGACGCGATCTACCCCGTCGCCAAGACCCCGGACATCGGCAACATCGGCTACGTCATCTGCCACGAGGGTGCGTACCCCGAGATCGCCCGCGGACTTGCGATGAACGGCGCGGAGATCATCATCCGCGCGACCCTCATCGAGCCGCAGACGTCGCAGGGCATGTGGGAGGTGCAGAACAAGGCGCACGCCCTGTTCAACAATGCGATCGTGGTCGCGCCGAACCTCGGACCGGAGCTCGGCCCGGACGGCGTCATCAACGACCTCTTCGGAGGCCGCTCGATGATCGTCAACCAGCGCGGCAAGATCATCACCGAGACGCCCGGCGTCACCGCCGGAGACACCTTCGTCAGCACCACGATCGACATCGACGCCCTGCGTCGCGACCGTCAGGCGAACGGCGTCTTCAACGGCTTCAAGGACCTCCGCACCGAGCAGTACGCGGCGATCTACGAGAAGCCGATCTACCCGAAGAACCAGTACCTCGACGCCCCTCCCGGCGAGGACTGGCTCGCCCGCGAGCGCGCCACCCGCGCCCGCAACATCAAGCTGCTCGAGGAGCGCGGAGTCTTCACCCCGCTCGACTGAGCCTCCACTCGTGCGGCGGACCCGGGCCACGTGCCCGGCCCGGGTCCGCCGCACGGCCCACCCGCTTCGACAACGACACCCCGATCAGCGGCGCCGCTGCGCCGCGTGACCCCCCCGGCTGTACCCAGCACCGATCACCTCACAAGGAAGTGGAACAATGATCAGCACCCGCAGCACCACGAACCGCACCCGAACCCGGTCCCTCCTCACCGTCACCGCCCTCGCGGCGGCCACCGCCCTCCTCTTCACCGGATGCGCACGCGGCGGAACCGACGGCGCGGCCAACGCCGAGGACAAGAAGACCGGCAAGGGTCTCGTCATCGGCTGGAGCCAGCGCGGCATCAGCGGCAGCGACTGGTGGAAGACCCTCGTCGAAGGCGGCAAGTCCGAAGCGAAGAAGCTGGGTGCGACCATCCAGCTCCTCGACGCCAACGGCGACACCGTCCGGCAGAACTCCGACGTACAGACGCTCATCACCAAGAACGTCGACGTCGTGGTCATGAACCCCAACGACCCGATCGGCGTCGGCCCGTCGGTGTCGGCACTGCAGGACGCCAAGATCCCACTCGTCACGGTCAACTCCAACCTCGACAAGTCCCTCGTCAAGAACATGTACTGCTACGTCGCGGAGGACCAGGGCTACACCGGGTCGCTCGCCGGCGCGGCGGCGGCCAAGAAGGCGCTCGAGCGGTTCGGCGAGACGGGTGAGATCAAGATCGTCGGCATCGGCGGCTTCCCCGGCGACGTGCTGAGCGATCTGCGCTTCAACGGCTTCATGAAGGGCTGGGACTCGGTCATGAAAGACCACACCGGCGTGACCACCAAGAAGCTCGAGACGAAGTACGGCGCGTGGAAGCCCGACCAGGCGCTCGCGCCGATCCGGGACGTCGCCACGGCGAACCCGGATCTCAAGGTCGTCTTCAGCATGAGCGACGTGATGGAGGCCGGCATCGAGCAGGGCCTCCAGCAGGCGGGCATCTGGGGAAAGGGCGTCATCGTCGCCGGCTACGACGGCGGCATGAACGCCGTCAAGGAGATGGTGCAGAACCCCGACGGCCCGCTGCAGGCCACGGCATCGAATCAGCCGTGGGACCAGGGCGTCGCCGCCGTGAAGATGGCCGTCGCCGCCTACAACCACGACGCCAAGGCCTGCCCCGGCGGTGAGACCTTCATCAAGACGACCGTCGTGACACCGGCCAACGCCAAGGACTACTACAAGCCAGCGGACACGTACGTCCGCGCGAACGGCTAGGCGCGCTCAAGCGCCACCACGCGTCGCTGCGCCCGGTGTCATCGGTCCGGGCGCAGCGGCAACCTCCACAGAACACGTCACGAGGAAGTGCAGAGCAACATGGACGAGCTTCAACTCGAGGGCATCACCAAGGGATACCTCGGTGTGCAAGCGCTCAAGGGAGTGAGTCTGTCCGTCAAGCGCGGAAGCATCCACGCGCTGGCCGGGCAGAACGGCGCAGGCAAATCGACGCTGGTGAAGATCCTCTCGGGTGCCGAGGCGCCGGACGGGGGAACCATCCGGCTCGGCGGCGAGGTCGTGCGGTTCCGAGACCCCAACGATGCGCAGGCGGCGGGCATCCAGACGATCTACCAGGAACTGAGCCTGGTGCCGTCGCTCTCCGTCGCCGAGAACATCTTCCTCGGCCGGCTGCCGCGCAAGAACGGTGCGGTCGACTGGCGGCGCATGCACTCGGAGGCGCGGACCGCTCTGGCCCGCGTGGGTTTCGACCTCGACGTCCGCAGGCCCGTCGCGAGCTTCTCGGTCGCCGAGCAGCAAGCCGTGGAGCTGGCGAAGGCGCTGCACAAAGACGCCCGCGTCCTGCTGCTCGACGAGCCCACATCGACGCTGCCGGCCCCGGACGTCGAGAAGCTGTTCGCCGTCCTCCGCCGAGTCGCGGCCGAAGGCGTCGCGCTCCTCTACATCTCGCACAGGATGGACGAGCTCTACAGCCTCTGCGACTCGGTCACCGTGCTCCGTGACGGCATCGCCGCCGCAGACATGACCACCGCCGACTCGCACCCGTCCGACGTCGTCACCGCGATGGTCGGCCAGAGCCTCGAGGGCTCGATCGCCGACGCGGCGCTGCGAGGCGAGCGCAGCCCGCGACTCGGCGCCGGGCGCACCGACGAGATCCTGCTGTCGGTCCGCGGCCTCAGTGCCGACGACAAGGTCGCCGATGTGGACTTCGACCTGCATCGGGGAGAGGTCCTCGGGATCACCGGCCTGATCGGAAGCGGACAGTCGGAGCTCGCCGGGCTCCTGGCCGGCGCTCGCCGGAGCTCCGACGGACGCATCCGGCTCGATGACAAGCCGGTCGCGTTCTCCACCCCGCGCGACGCGATCCGCCGCGGAATCGGGCTCCTGCCTCAGGACCGGAAGGCCGAAGGCTTCATCCCCGACCTCGGCGTCGCGGCCAACATCAGCCTCGCCAGCCTCCCCATGTTCAGCCGGCTCTCCGTGATCGACGGGCGCAAGGAGAAGAAGGCCGCCCAGGAGATGGTCCAGCGCATGGGCATGAAGGTCTCCAGCGTGAACCAGCCGATGAAGACGCTGAGCGGCGGCACGCAGCAGAAGGGCATCCTCGCGCGCTGGCTGGTGCGCGACGCACGCATCCTCATCTGCGACGAGCCGACCCGCGGCGTCGACGTCGGGGCCAAGGAGGACATGTACGAACTCCTCCGCGACTTCGCCCGCGGTGGGGGAACGGTCATCATCGCGAGCTCGGAGATCTCCGAGGCGATGATGTGCGACCGCGTGCTCGTCATGGCGCGCGGCCGCGTCGTCGCCGAATTCGACCACGACGAGATCGACCCCCACGGGCAAGCCATCCTCCAGCGACTCGCCTGACCACAACGACACATTCAGGAAAAGAGACATGAGCAACAAGACACTCACCGGCCCGGAGAGCACCGGCGCTCCCACGGCATCGGCCCCGGCCCCGCGCTCGGCAGCGCGGGACGCGGTGCGCCGCATCCTCCCCAAGAGCTACCTGCTTCTGGTGCTCATCGCCATCATCATCGTCGGCTACTACGCCTCGGCGGACTTCCTCACGCTGCGCAACGCGGAGAATGTGATCGCCGCGGCATCCATCGTCGCGGTGCTGGCGGTCGGCCAGTTCTTCGTCATCCTCACTGGAGGAATCGACCTCTCCGTCGGGTCCATCCTCGCGATGTCGACCGTGATCGCGGCGCTCACCCTCCAGGCGGGCATGGCCGCAGGGCTCTCCATCGCCTTCACCCTGTTCTGCTGCGGGATCGCGGGCCTGATCAACGGCCTGTTGGTGGTCTGGCTGCGCATCCCGCCGTTCATCGCGACGCTCGCGATGATGAGCGCGGTGAAGGGCTTCAGCTACATCATCCAGTCGACGAGCCTGATCCAGATCACGAACAACACCTTCATCGACCTCTTCGCCCGGGGCACCACGCTGGGCCTTCAGAACCCGACGCTGATCTTCCTGGTCGTCATGATCATCGCCGCGCTCGTCGCGAAATTCACCACCTTCGGCCGGTCGCTGTACGCGATCGGCGGCAACCCCGAGGCCGCCAGGCTCTCCGGCCTCCCGGTCGGGCGCAACCTGATCATCACGTACACCCTGTCGGGACTCCTCGCAGGGCTGGCGGGCCTGATCGCCGCGGCTCAGCTGCGCCAGGGCAGTTCCCTCATCGGCGTCGGCTACGAGCTTGATGCGATCGCGGCGGTGGTCGTCGGCGGCGCCTCGCTGATGGGCGGCAAGGGTGACCCCATCAGCGCCGTCATCGGTGTCTTCGTCCTGGCCACGATCATCAACATCATGAACCTGGTCGGTATCTCCTCCGAGCCGCAGCTCGTGATCAAGGGTGCTGTCATCGTGATCGCGGTCTTCCTGTCGAGCGCCGGAGGTGTTCAGCGGATCTCCGGGTTCTTCCGAACGCTCTTCGGACGGCGGACCGCACGGGCAGCGAGCTGAGACGGTGCCGGCACTCTCGAGCACCGAGAAGCAGTCGACGACCCGCGGTGCCAGGATGATCGACGTCGCACGGCTCGCCGGGGTGTCGCAGCAGACGGTCTCACGCGTGGTCAACGGCAGCCCCAACGTCGCACCCGACGTCCGGGAGCGGGTGGAGACCGCCATCCAGCAGCTGCGCTACCGACGCAACCCGGCGGCTCGCGCCCTGGCCAACGGCCGGACGATGAACATCGGGATCGTGAGCTTCGGCCTCGCCCAGTACGGTCCGTCCGTGGCGCTCAGCGGCATCGCGGACGAGGCCAGGAAGTCCGGCTACGCCACGAATCTCGTCACCCTCGGCGACGTGGACCGTGCCGCCATGAAAGCGGCCCTCGAACACCTGGTGGAGGACTCGGTCGACGGCATCGTCGTGCTGGCTCCGGTGGAGGCGGCGCTGGAGGCCATCTCCGGACTCGACGCCGGCGTGCCTCTGGTCGTCTTCGAGCCGGGCGCCCCGGAGGGTACGGGGAGCGTGGCGACCGACGAGGTCGCGGGGGCGGAACTCGCCACCCGGCACCTGCTGGAGCTCGGTCACGAGACCGTCTGGCAGGTGGCCGGCCCGAGCGGCTGGCTGGGCAGCGACGCCCGGCTCCGCGGCTGGGCGCGTACCCTGGCGTCGGCGGGACGGGTCACCAACCGGGTGATCCCGGGCGACTGGTCGACCCGCTCGGGATATGCCGCCGGACGGGAGATCGCAGGCAACCCGGCGATCACCGCGGTGTTCGTCGCCAACGACCAGATGGCGCTCGGCGTCATCAAGGCGCTCGCCGACTCCGGCCTCCGGGTTCCCGAGGACGTCAGTGTCGTCGGCTTCGACGACGTGCCGGAGTCCGCCTACTACCAGCCCGCGCTCACGACCGTCCGCCTCGACTTCGAAGAGGTGGGCCGGCTCACCGTCGACCGCATCCTCCATCTGATGCGCGGAGGCGACGCCGATCCGCTGCCGCGCGTGGAACCCACGCTCGTCGTACGGCAGAGCACGGCGCCGCCCTCCCGAACCCCTGAACCATCGAATCCCTGAGAGAAAGCGAAGCGCATGACCACCAAACAACTCGGGCGCACCGGACTCACCGTCTCCGACGTCTGCGTCGGGACGAGCGCCCTCGGCAGCTTCCCCGCGCAGTACGGCTATGAAGTCGACACCGAGACCGCCGTGGCGACCATCCGGCGCGTCTTCGAAGGGCCGTTCACCTTCATCGACACCTCCAATGAATACGGCGGCGGCGACAGCGAGAAGCGCATCGGCCAGGCCATCCGCGAGAACGGGGGAGTGCCCGAGGGCTTCGTGGTTGCGACCAAAGTCGATCCCATCCCCGGGACCACGGACTTCTCGGGCGACCGGGTGCGTCGTTCGGTCGAGGAGAGCCTGGAGCGGCTCGGCCTCGACACCCTCCCGCTCGTCTACCTCCACGACCCGGAGAAGATCAGCTTCGAGGAGGGCGTCGCCCCCGGAGGCCCGCTCGAGGCGCTGATCGCGCTGCGCGACCAGGGCGTCATCGACCACCTCGGCGTCGCCGGCGGCCCGATCGACCTCGAACTGCAGTACCTCGCGACCGAGGCGTTCGACGCCGTCATCAGCCACAACCGCTTCACCCTCGTCGACCAGTCGGCCGAGCCGCTCCTCGACGACGCGCAGGCGCGCGGGGTCGCGTTCGTGAACGCGGCGCCGTTCGGCGGCGGGATGCTCGTCAAGGGGCCCGACGCCGTCCCCACCTACTGCTACGCCCCCGTCGCCGACGAGGTGCTGGACCGGGTGCGCCGGATGGAGGCCCTGTGCGCGGAGTTCGGCGTCCCCCTCGCCGCCGCTGCGCTGCAGTTCTCGCTGCGCGACCCGCGCGTAACCTCCACGATCGTCGGCATGTCGGAGCCGAAGCGCGTGGCTCAGACCGTCGAGCTGGCCGAGTTCGACATCCCCGAGGCGCTGTGGGATGCGCTGCTGCCGATCGCCCGACTGGGTCGTGCAGGGGTGCTCGCCTAGGCGACGCATCCCGATAACAGAACGTCACAAGGAAGGACAGACAATGACCACCCTCAAGAATCCCGAGCCGGTCGACGTGGTGATCGTCGGTGCCGGAGCCGGCGGGGCGACCGCCGCGAAGGTGCTGACCGAGGCGGGCCTGCGTGTCGTCGGCCTCGAGCGCGGCCCGTGGTTGAAGCCCGAGCACGCGTCCGGTGACGAACTCAAGTTCCTCAACCGCAACTTCATCTGGCAGGACCCCAAGCTCAAGCCGCGCACCTACCGTCAGAACGACAGCGAGGAAGCAGTCATCACCAACTTCTCGGCGACCCCGCAGGTCGTCGGTGGCGGCACCACGCACTGGGGCGGCATGGTGCCCAGGATGACGGAGAACGACTTCCGCCTCCGTTCGCTGCACGGCGACGTCGAGGGCGCGAGCCTCGTCGACTGGCCCATCACTTACGACGACCTGGAGCCCTACTACACGCGGGTGGAGTGGGAGTTCGGCACGTCCGGACTGGGCGGCGCCAACCGATGGGAGGGCCGCCGGAGCCGCGACTACCCGACCAAGCCGGCGCCGCTCAGCCAGATCGGCCGCAAGTTCGCGACCGCCATGAACAAGATGGGGCACAGCACGTTCCCGATGCCCCAGGGCATGGTGACCGAGCCGTACCGGGGTCGCAAGCCGTTCAGCGAGAACGGCTTCTGGCAGCAGTACCCCGACCCGGGCAACGGCAAGTCGTCGACGCTGATCAGCTTCATCCCGGATGCCATCAACACCGGCCTCTACGATTTGCGCTCCGACTGCTACGTCAGCGAGATCCTCGTGGACAAGACCGGCAAGGCCACCGGCGTGCGCTACCAGGACGAGAACGGCAACGAGTTCGTGCAGAACGCCAAGGCCGTCATCGTCTGCGGCGGTGGCATCGAGACCCCGCGACTTCTCCTGATGTCGAAGTCCGCCCTGTTCCCCGACGGGCTGGCGAACGGGAGCGGTCAGGTGGGCAAGAACGCCACGTTCCACCAGTACTCGTTCTCGGTCGGGCTCTTCGACAAGGAACTCCACGACCCGCTCTACGGGTGGTCGGGCCACTACATGAACCTGTGCTCGTTCGACTTCTACGAGACCGACGAGTCGCGCGGCCACATCCTCGGCTCGCTGATCTTCCCCTCGATGCTCGGCCATCCCGTCAACTGGAGCTTCCCGGGCCGGCCGACCTGGGGGCAGGCTGCCAAAGACGCCGACCGCGACCTGTTCAACTACAGCATGAAGATCGGGATCCTGCTCCACGATCTGCCCGTCGAGTCGAACCGCGTCGACCTCGATCCCACCGTGAAGGACGCCTGGGGCCTCCCGGTCGCGCGCATCACCCACACCCCGCACCCGAACGACTTCGCCCAGGAGAAGTGGCAGGTGAAGAAGAACGGCGAGATCCTCGAGGCCGCGGGAGCGTCGAAGGTCGTTCCGGTCAACATGGAGCGGATCACCGGCAACACCTCGCACGAGCTGGGCACGGCCCGTATGGGTGACGACCCGGCCACGTCGGTCGTCGACAAGTGGTGCCGCTCGCACGAGGTGCCGAACCTCTACGTGTTCGACGCGAGCTTCTTCCCGACCGCGACGGGCATCAACCCGGCGCTCACGATCATGGCGAACGCCTGGCGCTGCGCCGACCGCATCATCGCCGTGGACCGCCACGGCTGGACCGACTGACATCGGCGCTGACTTCAGAGGAGACGACGAAAACAATGGGACAGGCAGAATGGGTCACCGCACCGATCTCGACGCGAGACACGGATGGACCGCTGTTCTTCACGGAGCACGAGTGGGCGACTGTCGAGGCCGCCACTGCGCGCATCATTCCGACGGACCACCATCCGGGAGCCAGGGAAGCGGGGGTGGTGCGCTTCATCGACCGGATGCTGGCGGGGACGCAGTTCGTCTTCCCCGCAGCTGACGGCAAGGGCTTCCTCCGCATGGAGGGGCTCGAAGAGAAGGCCTGGCAGGAGCGCATCGAGAGCCGGCAGAAGTTCTACCGCGAAGGGATCGTCGAGCTCGACGGGATCGCCGCCGAGAAGTACGACGCCGACTTCGTCGACCTCGACGACGACCAGCAGGACACAGTGCTCGAGATCATCTCCAAGAAGGAGAAGCCGGCGAAGTTCGTCTTCGCCGAATCGGACGGCCAGGGCAGCGGGGGAGCGCCGGCGGGCAATCAGCCGGTCAACGAGGACTTCCTCGAGTTCTTCCCGCTTCTCGTGCTGAACACCCGGCAGGGCTTCTACGGAGACCCGGTGTACGGCGGGAACGACAACCGGGTCGGCTGGCGCGTGATCGGCTTCCCCGGGCCGCCGTCGCTGGCCGCCACGATGGATGGCAGCTACACGACGCTCGAGTACATGATCCCGGAGGCCGAGTGGCCGTACGAGCAGCACCCCGCTGTGCTGCGCTACGGGAACCGCTGAGCTCCCGCTCCTGCTCCGCACCGGCCGGGTGCTCCCCGGCGCCCGGCCGGTCGCGGCCATAATTGGGGGATGACCGAGACGAAGAGCGGCTCGCCGCGTGCAGCGCGGATGGTCGATGTCGCCCGGCTCGCCGGGGTGTCGCAGCAGACCGTTTCGCGCGTCGTCAACGGCCACAGCAACGTCTCCGCCGACATCAGGGACCGCGTGGAGGCCGCCATGGCGCAGCTGCGTTACCGGCGCAACTCCGCCGCGCGGGCGCTGGCGACGAGCCGGTCGATGAACCTCGGGGTGCTCAGCTATGCCCTTTCGGTCCACGGCCCGGCGCTGGCGCTGTTCGGCATCGCGGAGGAGGCCCGGCGGAACGGTTACTCCACGAGCCTCGTCAGCATCGCGGAGGTCGACCAGGCCAGCATCCGCGCCGGCCTGGACTCGCTCGTCGACGGCGGAGTGGACGCCATCGTGGTCCTCGCACCGATGACCGCGGCGACGGAGGTCCTGCAACGGCTGGACACGGATGTGCCCGTCGTGCGATTCGAGCAGGGGGCGGCCGCCGGCCCGACGACGATCTCGATCGACGAGACGCTGGGCGCCCAGCTCGCCACCCGGCATCTGCTCGACCTCGGGCACCGGACGGTCCATTTCGTCGGCGGCCCGGCCGGATGGATGGCGTCGGAGGCCCGCCGGCGCGGCTGGCAGTCCGGGCTCGCTCTTGCGGGGCGGGCGGTGCCCGCAGTGTTCGAGTCCGACGACTGGTCGGCGGAATCCGGCTATCGTGCCGGGCTGGAGATCGCGGCCGACCGTTCGATCACCGCGGTGCTGGCGATCAATGACGTCATGGCGCTCGGCGTCATGAAGGCGCTCCGCGACAACGGGGTCAGCGTTCCGGGCGACGTGAGCGTGGTCGGTTTCGACGACCGCGACGAGTCGGCCTACTTCCAGCCCGCCCTGACGACCGTGCGCCTCGACTTCACCGAGGTCGGCCGCCGCGCGGTCGAAAGTGTGCTCGGCGCCCTCCGCGGTGAGACGCCTGCCACCATCCCGCTGATCCAGCCCGAGTTGAGAGTGCGGGACAGCACGGGACCGGCGGCGCTCCTACGGAGTCCACGGTCGAATACGTGAGTAATATTCACTTTAGTCTTGCCATAGACCGTCTGGTCTGCCATTCTCGGCACGTTCCGAAGATTTCACATCTAAGGCGGCCGCGTCATGGCACGTGCGAACGATTCCCAGGAGGAGACACCCCTTGCGGAACACGACATCCTGGAAGTGCGGATCCACGGAGTGCGCAATGACCCTCCCGCGCACATCCTCGGCGTCGATGACGCCGGTGTGCAACTGGTCGCGGGAGACAAACGGGCGGGCTTTTACACGATCGAGGCCTCCGCGACGTCGAGGCTGAAACCGTGGTCGACGGTGCCTCCGGGAGTCCGGCGCGAAGCGTATTCCTGGGGACAGCTCAACCGATTCACGCCCACCTTCGGGGGAAGCATTCTCGGCAAGATCGCGATGGTGCTCCTTCAGATCGCGTGGCTGCTGCTCGTGCCGTTCGGTCTGTGCAACGTCGCCTACTGGTCGCGTCCGTTGCCGGGTCACAACGCGAAGGCGGATGAGCTCCTGGGGCCGCCGTCTCGTCGCCGGAGGAAAGGCGATGGCGGTTCAGACGAGGAGGAGCCCCAGGGCGGATGGCGAACCGGCCACGGAGCTGCTGCGAGCCGTCTCTTCGCGCTCGTGCTCACGCTGCTCTATGTGACGAGCTTCGCGTCCGTCGCCCTGGACTTGATCGGAGTGCAATGCTTCACCACGTCGAAAGCTGGATCGCAGGTGTGCGCACAGTTACCGGCGTTCTTCGACGTCATGGCGACGTGGAGTCGCGGTCAACGACTCGCCGTTCTGTCCGCTATCCCCACCGTCGCCATCGCGATCCTCTATCTTGTGTCCGTCAGCGCCCGCGTGAGATATGAGGCGAACGTGGCCCGCAGCGGCCCCGACACGACTCTCGAAGGGAACGGGGACATCCCGCGGGTGCCCGTGCTGAGCACGCCGCGTTTCTGGAATCATCGGTTTTTGTCGACGAGCACCGAGCGGCTGCACCTTGCCGCTGCGGTCACCTTCATCGCGGTCCTGCTGTTCTGGGATCGCCAGTACGCAGGGCTTTCCGCATGCGGCGCCCACCCGTTCCAGCCGACCTGCGTCATCCGATGGAGCAGCGGTGCATCGATCGGGTTGATCGCGAGCGCGGTCGTCGGCGCCATCATCGTCACCCTGGTGGTCGTGCGATCGGCCGCGGCCAGCGATGTCAGAACCCCCGCCGGGCTCGCGGACAGGTTCCACAAGCGTGAGTCGCACAAAGACTTCTACACGATGACGGCGCTCGTGCTTTCTGCTGCTGTTTACGTGCTCGCTGTGGTCTTCGAGGCGACCACCGGCAAAGCCGGTGACTTCGAAGCGACGGTGGCCCCTGATGGACTCTTACACGGGAGGCAATTCTTCGGGCTCATCGCCGCACCGACAGCGCTGGTCGGCACGGCATTCGTCATGGCGGTGGCCGGGCTGGGGTGGCGTCGAGGCGTTCGATCCTGGATCTCCGTGCTTCTCGCTCTGTTTTTCCTCGCTGGAGGCGTACTGCTCGCCATTCCAGGTCAGCTGCTCCCGGACCGAGTGCTGCTCGCCGGAACCGGCGCGGCGCTCGTCATCGTCTCCCTGGCGGCGTGGATCACGGTCTGGAGCCTCCGTCCGCGGATGGGAACCCCACTACCCTCGACGGAGAGTCAGGGCTTCGCCTATCAAGCGTGGCGTGGGGCCGGCCCCGGGGTCTTCATGTTCCTCGCGTTGGGAGCGGCGATGATCATGGGCGGGCTCATCGTGGTCGGCACATCCACCTACCTGTCGCAGCCCTTTGGCGCGAAGGAGAAGACGTCCGACGGCTTCTGGAGGGTGACGCCCTCCGGGAGCGGAGGCATGGCCTCTCCGATTGCGACGCCGAGCGCATATGTGACGTTCGGTGTAACGCTCGTCCTTATCGCGGCCGTCCTCATCATCGCGATTCTGACCGTGCTGATCGTGAGATTCCGGCACCTCTGGGCGATCGCCGCGCCGCGGAGTGCGGGTCACCGCGTACCCGAAGCCCGGCTACATGACTACGACAACGTATGGGCGCTCGCGAAATTCAGCGGCCGGCACCAGAACCTGACCGGTGTCCCTCCGATCGTGCGGGTGCGGGTTCCGCGCGTCGCGCGAGTGGTGCTCACCATGCGGCGTCTGGCTGCGCTCGCTCACGTCGGAGTCCCGCTGCTGACGGTCACCGCAGTGGCGACAGCACTCGGCATACTGCTCACCATCTTCCTGACCGTCTCCGCGAACCTCTGTAAGATCACGCTGCGATGCCGGCCGCTTCCATTCACCAAGACGCCGACGAACTTCGTCGATGCGGCGAACACCGTAGCGGCGTGGGCGCTGGGAACCGCTGCTCTCGTCGCCGTCGCGGCGATCGTGGCGGCGGCCTTCACCGCCACTACCCGGCCGCTCGGCCTGCTGTGGGATCTCATCTCGTTCCTCCCGCGAGCGGGGCACCCGTTCGGACCTCCCTGCTACGCGGCCCGGTCCGTGCCTGAGCTGCAAGGACGGATCGAAGAGTGGCTCCACCCCGCCGACGGTTCTCCGGGAGGTGACCGGCGGGTCATCATCTCGGCGCACAGTCAGGGTGCGGTCCTTGCGGTCGGCGTCGTGCTGAGCATGTGGGCCTGCAGGAGGGAGGACCTGGGCAGGGTCGGACTCCTGACTTACGGAGCACAACTCCGCCCCTACTTCGGGCGCTTCTTCCCCGAACTCCTGGGCGCAGGAGCCACCGGTGGCCGGCCGTGCCGCGGGCCCTCACCCTTCAAGCCGGACCCGTGGTTGAAGCAGTTCGACGAGGATCGATCCGCAGCCGACGAGGCCCGGGTCGAGGTCCGCGCAGACCGACCTCCCATCGTCGCGAGCGATGTGGACGTCGCCACCGTGAAATCGTGCCTGACGAGCATTACGCCGAATTCGCCGGGCAGAGTCCGCTGGACCAGTCTGTGGCGAAGAACCGACTTCATCGGCTTCCCTGTCGACTCGTACGGGAGGAGCGACATCGACGTCGGAGCCGACGAACTCGACCGGACGAGCTATCTCCTTGCCGCGGCGACGCACTTCGGCTACCCGTCGAGCGCGGCGTATGCCGAGCAGTTCGACCGGTTGGTCGGCCTGATGAGGGAGGAGGACCGTCCCTAGCCCGCGCCTACGCGGCCGGAGGGGTCTCGATGTCGAACACCACGATGTCCTCGGAGTGCTCGCGCAGGTACTCGGCGAGGACGAGGTGCTCGGGATGCGGGAGGTAGGCCAGGGCGGAAGCGCGATCGCGGAACCGGACGACGAGCATCCATTCGTACCCGTGCTCGAGCCCTTCGGTGCTGACGCCGACACCGTGGTCGAGTGCGGTCACTCCGTCGATCGCGGGCAGGTGTGCGTCCGTCAGCTCGGAGGCGCGCCGGGAGTGACCTTCGGCGTCGCTCTTCCACCGCACGAGAACCGTGTGGGTGACGCCGGTGTCGACCGCCGTCGGGGGTGTCGGCCCTTCGTTGCGCCAGATCACGGCCTGCGCGGCATAGCCGGTCGACCCGTTCCACGTCAGTGCCGGACCGCCGTGCAGCTCGTAACCGAGTTCGAGCGCCTCACTGACGCGCTCGCAGAAGGCCGAGTCGTCCACACCCGTCAGCAGGCGGTATCGAGGCAGGTGTCCGTTCGTCGTCTCCACAACACCCATCGTCACACGCGGAGGGCCCGGGGCCCACGAGAAGACCCCCGGCCATCCCCTCTTCTCAGGGGTCTCACGGGGGTCTTCGTAGCCTGGGATGCGGGACGGTCTCAGTTGCCGGTGGCCAGCTTGCCTGCCTCGTCGCGGTAGTAGGCGGCGTCGAGCACAGCGTATTCCGCTTCCTGCAGCGCATAGACGGCGAAGTCGATCGCGTCCTCGGCGTCGGCCTCGGCATCGTCGGCCTTGCGGTCGGCGCGCTTCTCCGCGCGCTCCGCGCGCTTGTCGGCGAGCTTCTGGTTGAGGTCGTCGAAGCTGTCGGAGACGGACTTCTGCAGCGATGCCCACGACGCGTCGAAGTCCGCCTTGTCGGCGTCCACCTGGCCGTCGATTCGCGCTTTCGCGTCCTCCACGGACTTCTTCGCCTCGTCGCGCTTCTGCGCGATCTTGTCCTGGGCGTCCGAGTTGAACGCCGCTACGGCGTCTTCGAACGACTTGGCCTGTTCGGATAGCCTCTGGAGCTGGTTCGAGAGTGCCATGAGTTGGTGATCCTTTCTGGCGATCTGGTCGTGTGATCAGACGATTGCGGGGGCCGCATGTCGCACGGCCCAGTCGAGCGCGTAGTCGGCGACCTGCTCCCATCCCGGCACACCGGGAAGCCAGTGCGGTCCGTCGAACTCGACGATCTCGGTGACGGTGTCGGACGTGTAGTGCTTGGCGTTCGAATGGCCGACCTTCGGGGGGAACAGCGGATCCTGCTTGCCGGAGATGAACAGCAGCGGCGCCCGGTCGTCGTTGTCGTAGTCGACGTAGGTGTCGTCTTTGCCCGGGTGGATGTTCGCGAGAGCGCTTCCCCAGAAGATGTGACCGGACGCGGGGATGTCATACCTCTCGTAGAGCGCCAGGGACTCCTCGGCACTGACGGTATTGGCGAAGATCTCGTGCCACTGCTCAGGTGTGAGGTCGACGGCCCTGTGCCGGTTCGCCGGATTCTTCAGAACGGGGAACGACGACTTCACCTCGGACAGCGGGATGACTTTCACCCCCTCAGTGGGTGCGGAGTTGATGACGACTCCGCTGGCGCCGAATCCGTGGTCGAGCAGGATCTGGGTGAAGGCGCCGCCCGCCGAGTGCCCCATGATGATGGGCGGCCTGTCGAGCGATCTGATCAGCGCCTCGAGGCTCGCGATGATCTGCGGCACTTCGAGCTTCTCGATCGGGGTGGGGTCGGCCCGCAGCGCCTCCACCTCGACCTCCAGCCCGGGGTAGGCAGGGGTGAGGACGGTGAAGCCCTTCGCCTCGTAATGCGTTCTCCAGTGCTCCCAACTGCGCGGGGTCACCCAGAAGCCATGGATCAGAACAACCGTGTCGGGGTCGTGCTGGGCTGGTGTCGTCATGATGCATCCTCCTTCGGATCTGGTGTGCATTTCAGTGGCGTTCTCGAGGATGCTCAGCGGAGGTCGACACCCTGCCATGCACCCGTGACGGCGCCCAGGGGCGCGCGGAACGCGCCGGAGAGTGTGTGTGATCTTGTGGTAGCGCGTACCCGGGTCGTCGCACAACCCGTGGAACGTCCGGTCGGGCGGGTCCGCTCCGCTGATCGGCTCCAGCCCCGTAGTCGACCAGTGCTCGACACGGGTTACCTTCGCCTCCCGACGTCGGACACTTCAGTTGTGGATCCGCCTCGTTACGAGACCCTTCAGGTCGAACGCGACCGGGGGGTGCTGAACGTCGTCATCCAGGCGCCGCCGATGAACCTGCTCGGCCCCGCGCTGGTGCGAGATCTCGTGTCCCTGATCGAATGGGCGGAGTCCGACGAGCGCATTCAGGTCGTCGTGTTCACCAGCGCGGATCCCGACTACTTCATCGCACACGTCGACGTCGGGCGGATCGCCGAGTATCGGGCCGAGGCCGCGCGGTTGACCGGGGAGGCGTCGATCGCAGCGATGTTCCGGTATCTGAGCGCCAGCCGGTTGGTCACCATCGCGCAGGTCGAGGGCCGCGTGCGTGGCGCCGGCGACGAATTCGTTCTCAGCTGCGACATGCGCTTCGGGGCGCGCGAGACCGCCGTCTTCGCTCAGTTCGAGGCGGCGTTCGGTCAGCTGCCGGGCGGCGGAGCAGCTCAGCACCTGACGAGGCTCCTCGGTCGTGGCCGCGCATTGGAGGTCCTTCTCAGCGCGGACGACTACGACGCGGACCTGGCGGAGCGGTACGGCTGGATCAACCGGTCGCTGCCGAAGGACGAGATCGGCGAGTTCGTGCAGCGGCTGGCCCACCGCATCGCAGCCTTCCCCGCGGCCGGTCACATCGCCATCAAGCAGCGCGTCGACGTCATCTCCCTCGCACCGGCGGAGGACTTCCGGTTCGACTCGGATCGGTTCGGCGAGAGCGCGCGTACTCCCGAGACCCAGCGGCTCTTCGCCGCAGCACTGCGATCCGGCTTCCAGCAGCGCGAGACCGAGCTCGACCTGGCCGGGTGGCTGGAAACGCTATCGGAGGAGTAGAGCTGACATGAGCGGTTATGCAACTTCGCCGACGCGGCGCATCCGTGCCGCTGACGGCGTCGACTACGCCTATCGCGAGACCGGCGAGGGCGAGGCGGCCCTCGTCGTCCTCCAGCATTTCCGGGGCAACCTCGACAACTGGGATCCCGCCCTGCTCGACGCGCTGGCGGTCGGTCGCCGGGTGGTCGCCTTCGACAACGCAGGAGTCGGAGCGTCGGGTGGCCGCACCCCGCCCACGGTGGAGGGGATGGCGCACGACGCGATGGCATTCATCGATGCACTGGAGGTGGAGCGGATCGATCTGCTCGGGTTCTCGCTCGGGAGCTTCGTGGCGCAGGAGATCGCGTTGACCCGTCCCGATCTCGTGCGCCGGCTGGTTCTCGCGTCATCCGCGCCGAAGGGCGCGCCCGGGATGCACGGGTGGGCTCCAGAGGTCATCGCGGCGGTCGGAGGCCGCCAGCTGAACCCGGGAGGGTATCTCGACGTCTTCTTCGGGCGCGACGAGGCCGATCGCAGTGCGGGCCTGGCTGCGGCGGCGCGCATGCAGGAACGGACGGTCGACCGGGACACCACGACGACGTGGGCGACGCGCCTGGCGCAGTACGACGCGGTCACCAGGTGGGGGATCCCGGACACCAGTGCCCTGGAGCGCCTTTCCGCGATCGCCGTGCCGACCCTGATCGGCAACGGGGAGAGCGATCCGATGATCCTGCCCAGGTTCTCGTACCTGCTGGCCGGTCTCATCCCGGATGCGACGCTGAAGATCTATCCGGATGCCGCCCACGGGTTCCTCTTCCGGCATCACGCGGAGTACGCGGCCGACGTCAGCGCCTTCCTCGCCTGATCGAGCTGCCGGTGAGGGGAAGATCATGACCGGGGTTCCGGAGAAAGCTGGTCGCGACGCCCACGCGGACGTGCAGACGCTCGCCGACCTTCTTCTGGAGACCGCTCTGCGTCACGGCGCCTTCGAAGCCGTGGCACCGCCGCACGACTGGTGGGATTGGTACGCGGCCTACATCGACGCCCGCCGGCGCGGAGAGGACGCGGACGAGTCTGCGGCAGCGGCCGACACCTACATGGCCGAGGCCAAGCACATCGTGATCGCATCGAACCGGTCATTCGACGACGGCGCCGGTCGCCTCCCCTGAGGAGCCGGGCATCGCCGACTTCAGATCGCCTCGCGTCCGGATGTTCAGCTTCATGAACACCTTCCGCAGGTGCCACTCGACCGTTCTCACGCTGAGGAAGAGCTCGGCAGCGATGTCGGCGTTCGTCCGGCCTTCCCTCGCCAGACGGGCGATCTGGTCCTCCTGCTGAGTGAGAAGCGCCGAGTCTTCGGCGGGGGATCGCTGCCGCGCGATCTTCAGGCCGGAGGCCGCGAGCTCCCGTCGCGACCTCTCCGCGAAGGCCTCGGCGCCCATCTCGCAGAAGGCGTCGTAGGCGATCCTGAGCTGCTCGCGGGCATCGAGCGTGCGATTGTGCCGACGGAGCCACTCGCCGTAGACCAGCCGGCTGCGTGCCAGGTCGGGCGTCAACGGTGTGCGGGCGAGTGCAGCGATCGATCCTTCGTAGAACTGCTCGGCCGCCTCGTCGGCGCCGATGATCAGAGCGTGTGCGCGGGCTTCGATGCCGGCCGCCCAATCGGTGCCCGTCGCCGCTCGCGGGGCGAGCTGGCGATACGTCTCAGCCGCCAGGCCGTGTCGTCCGTCGCGCGTGGCGCCCTCGACGAGTTCGGCCAGAACCACGGGGCTGGGGAACAAGAGGCGCTCGACGGCGAATCGACCCTGTTCGACCGCGGCCGTGTACCGTCCGGATCCGATGTTCGAGATCGCAGCGCCCCACGCTGCCAGTCGCCGGGAATAGCCTTCGCCGCGCCGACCGGCCGTCCCGCCTTCCGCCGAGGTGGTGAGCGCTCCGATGGGCCTGCCGCGGTATGCCGCGAGCAGGATCGTGCCGACCGGTGCTTCCGCGATCCCCGTCTCGTCCTGGACCGACCGGAGTTCACGCGCGAGGCGGTTCGCCACGTCGAACTCGCCGCAGAGCGTCGCCGCCGTGATCTCGAACTCCAGCGCAAGGACGAGCGGAGCCAGTGCCCCGGATTCCCGCGCCAGTTCGACATTCTGGCTGCTGAGCGCCACCCAGGCGTCCGCATCCATGAGTGCGAATGCGCAGGTCGTCGCGCTTCCCGCCAGCCGGACGCGCTCTCGCGGAGGCAGGTCGGCGCTGCGGAAGCTCGCGAGCCCGAGACGGAGAGCCGAGACGGCAGCCGCCGGGGCGTCCAACGTGGCAGCGGCCAACCCGTTCAGCAGGAGCTCGGCCGGGTCGGTGGAGGGGGCGGAAAGCGCAGTCCGCATGGTCTGAGCCACGCTCCGGACGCCTCCTCGCGAGGTCGCGGGGTCGTCCGTGAGCACGGCCGCCCACCACGCCTCGAGATAGGTGTCTCTGGCCCGCGCGTCGTCGAGCCGCTCGAGTCGTCGAGCTGCTTTCAGCAACTGGAGCGGCGTACGCCGGTCCGATGACTCGGCGGCGTCCAGCTGCGCGGCGAGCTGCTCGATGCGGGCGTGCTGCAGCTCGCTGAGGACGGACGCCTCGGCTCGAGCGAGCAGTGCGTGCGCCGTTTCCCGATCGCCCGCCTGCAGATACGCCTCCGCGGCGTCGAGTTCCCGTTCCGCACGGGTCGAGTCGTCGGGCGTCAGCTGCGCGGCGCGCTGCAGGAAGGCCGCTGAGGCCGCCAGTCCCGCTCGGGCCTCTGCTGCATCCGCCGCCGCGACCAATGCGGATGCCACTGCCTCGTCCGGGCCTGGTGCCGCTGAGGCGCGATGCCAGACGCGACGCTCGGGATCGATCGCGCCGTCGGTCGAGTCCGCCAGTGCGGCGTGAGCGGCGCGTCGCGCCTCGGCGGAGCAGGCCAGGTAAGCGGCCGACCGGATGAGGGGATGCCGGAAGCTGACGCGTTCGCCGATGCTGAGAAGTCGGGCCTCGAGTATCGGGTCGGCTCCGGACTGTTCGATTCCGGCGCGGGCCGCGGCGCGCCAGAGCAGGGGAGCGCTTCCCGTCGGATCGGCCGCGGCGATCAGGAGCAGGCGTCTCGAGTCTTCCGGGAGCTCCGCGATCACGCGGGAGTAGTGCTGGACCATCCGGGTCGTCACGTCCCGTTGCTCGCCGGATGGGAACCCGCCTGCGAGCTCGGCCGGGGTCATCCTGCGAGGCAACTCGAGCAGTTGAAGCGGGTTGCCGCGGGTCTCCGCGATGAGCCGGTCGCACACCTCGTCGTCCAGATGGCCCGAGTTGCTGGCTTTCAGCAGGATCCTCGCGTCGTCGGGATCGAGACCGGCGAGGTCGAGCACGGGCAGTGCCGACTCCTCGCCGGTGCGATCCGTGCGTTCGGACAGCACGAGGAGGATCCGCTCGGTGCCCAGCCTGCGACCGACGAAAGTCAGGACTTGCCGCGACGGTGCGTCCAGCCATTGGGCGTCATCGATCAGGCACACCAGGGGATTCGTCGAGGCGACAGCGGTGAGCAGCCCGAGCACGGCGACACCCATCCCGAAGCTCTCGGGCGCCCGACCGGCTTCGAGCCCGAAGGCGACCTTGAGAGCGTGTTCCTGCGGCTCCGGCAGGAGGCCGACGTGATCCAGCATCGGCAGACACAGTTGATGGACCGCCGCATAGGGCATCTCCAGCTCCGATTGGACTCCGGTGATGCGGGCCAGCGTGAACCCCGACGCGTGGCTCGCGCAGTAGTCGAGCAGCGCCGTCTTGCCTATGCCGGCTTCTCCCCGCAGGAGGACCGCCGCGCTCCGTCCGTTGCGCACACGATCGATGATGTCCGTCAACCGCGCACGCTCCCCCGAGCGTCCCACGAGTGCCACCGGCCGAGCCGGGATGGTCATGGCTGAACGCTAGACCTCACGACCGGGCTGTGGCACTAGCCGGATTCGGAAGTGCGCGCGGCCGCCCGCTCCCGCCACGGGTCGCACCACGGGGGGCGACGCAGCACGGCCCGCGGTGGGACCAGGGACGACCACTGGCGACGTGCGGCCCCGGCACGGCCAGGCTCTGCGGGCAGTGGAGGTGCAGCGCAATGACGACGACGACCACTCTCGAGGCCGGGTTCCGTACTCTGGACGGGCTGCGCATCCGAGTCGCGGAATCGCGCAAGGTGAACGGTTCGACGGTCCTGCTGACGTCGCCATGGCCGGAGAGCATCCTGGCATTCAGCCGCATCTGGGCGGAGTTGGCGCAGCACTCCCGGCTCTTCGCGATCGATCTGCCCGGCTTCGGAGCGTCCGAGCGCCGCGACGAACTCCTTTCGCCGCGGGCGATGGGGGACTTCCTCACGCGAGTGATCCAGGAGGCAGGGCTCGGCACCCCGCACATCGTGGCTCCGGATGTGGGAACCTCCGCCGCCCTGTTCGCGGCCGCGTCCCGGCCGGACCTGATCGCGAGCGTCGTGGTCGGAACCGGAGGCGCCGCCGTGCCGATCGATCTCGGCGAGCCCCTGAGGTCGTGGGTTCTCGATCCTGACCTGGACCGCTACCGTGCCATCGACCCGCACGTCATCGTCAACGCGGCGGTCGACACGATCGCCGGGGGGATACCGGACGAGATCCGCGCGGACTATCTGGCCTGCTACGAGGGCGACAGGTTCGTCGAGTCCATGCGCTACGCCCGCCGCTATCCGCAGGAACTGCCCCTACTGTCCGACCTTCTGCCGGTGATCGCGACACCCGTGACGATCATCAACGGCAGTCATGATCGCGTCGTTCCGGTCTCCAACGCCGACTACCTGGATGAGCGGCTTCCGAACAGCCGGGTCGAGCTGATCGACGGCGGCCACTTCATCTGGGAGGAGGCCCCCGACCGCTACGCGTCCATCGTCCTCAGCGCCATCGCAGCGGAGTGACGGTGCTTGCACTGTTCGGAGCTGCCTGAGTTGCGGTCGAGTCGTCACCGCCGCCGCGGTTTACGCGGCGGTCGGTCGTCGCGCACCGGGGCGTCGCGGCGCGGTCGGGCGCCGCGGTCGGGTCGAAGCTCGATCAGCTTGCCGCTGATCCGCGTGCCCGAGAGGCGGGAGAGTGTCTCGGCTGGAAGGTCGGCCGGCAGCTCGACGATGGAGAACTCGGGCATGATGCGGATGTGCCCGAAGTCTTCGCGGCTCAGGCCGCCTTCGTTGGCCAGCGCCCCGACGATCTGGCGCGGCTCGACCTTGTGCCGCTTGCCCACCTCGATGCGGTAAGGGGCCATGGGCTTGTCGTTCCGCTCGCGTCGGGCCGATCGGTCGTTTCGTCCGCCGGCCCGGTCCGAGCGGCCGGGGCGCTCCTCGGAGCGGGAGTCGCGCTCGACGCGCTGCGACAGGGCGTCGTCCTCACTGAGGAGCAGAGGCTCGTCGCCTTGGGCGACGACGGCGAGCGCCGCGGCGACGTCCGCTTCGGGCACGTCGTGGTGCTCGACGTAGTGGGCGATGATGTCGCGGAACCGTGCGATGCGGTCGTCCTGAGCGAGGGCCTCCGTGATCGCGTCGTCGAAGCGGGCGAGCCGGGTGACGTTGACGTCCTCGATGCTCGGCAGCTGCATCTGCGTGAGCGGCTGCCGGGTGGCCTTCTCGATGGCGGTGAGCAGGCGGCGTTCGCGCGGGGTGACGAAACTGATCGCGGCGCCGCTCCGTCCTGCACGACCGGTGCGGCCGATCCGGTGCACATACGATTCGGTGTCGATCGGGATGTCGAAGTTGACCACGTGGCTGATGCGTTCGACATCGAGGCCGCGCGCGGCCACATCGGTGGCGACCAGGATGTCGAGCTTGGCGGACTTCAGCTGGTCGACCGTGCGCTCGCGCTGGGCCTGCGCGACATCCCCGTTGATCGCGGCCGCGGAGTAGCCGCGGGCCCGCAGCCGCTCCGCGAGCGTCTCGGTCTCGTTCTTGGTGCGGACGAAGATGATCATGCCCTCGAAGTTCTCGACCTCGAGGATGCGCGTCAGGGCGTCGACCTTCTGCGGGTACGACACCACGAGGTAGCGCTGCGTGGTGTTCGCCGAGGTGGTGGTCTTCGTCTTGACGGTGACCTCTTCGGCGTCGTGCAGGTACTTCTTCGAGATGCGGCGGATCTGCGGCGGCATGGTCGCCGAGAACAGTGCGACCTGCTTGTCGTCCGGGGTGTCGGCGAGGATGGTCTCCACATCCTCCGCGAACCCCATCTTCAGCATCTCGTCGGCTTCGTCGAGCACGAGGTACTTGAGCTCGGAGAGGTCGAGCGTGCCCTTGTCGAGATGGTCCATGATGCGGCCGGGCGTGCCGACCACGATGTGCACGCCGCGCCGCAGCGCCGAGAGCTGAACGCCGTACCCTTGCCCGCCGTAGACCGGGAGCAGGTGCACGCCCCGCATGTGCGCCGCGTAGCTCTCGAACGCCTCCGCCACCTGCAGGGCCAGCTCGCGGGTGGGGGCGAGGACGAGCGCCTGCGGGGTCTTCTGCGACAGATCGAGCCGGGACAGGATCGGGAGGGCGAACGCGGCCGTCTTGCCCGTTCCGGTCTGAGCGAGGCCGACGACGTCACGGCCCTCCAGCAGCAGGGGGATCGTCGCGGCCTGGATCGCCGACGGGGTCTCGTAGCCGACGTCTTTCAGAGCCCTGACCACGGAGCTGTCGAGCCCCAGGTCGGAGAAGGTCATCGCGTCGTCGGTCTCTGCCTCGCTGTGCGAGTCTCCGGGGGTGCTCATCGTTCAACGGTAGTCCCCGCGCGCTCCGTGCACCACGCGGGGACCACCGCCGTCAGACGCCGAGGTTCTTCCGCCACCGCGCCGAGAAGCTCGCGGGGGCGAAGCCGATCGCGTCGTTGACGTCGAGCATCGGGCGGTTCTCCTCCGCGTTGACCGTCTCCACGCGGTCGCACCGAGGGAAGCGGTCCGCAAGCGCCTGGAGGTTGGCGAGCTTCAGCAGCATCCCGAGCCGGTGCCCGCGGTGCTCACGCAGCACCAGGGTGTCCATCTGCTCGGCCGGGCGGTCGGATTCGGCGGAGACGTCGAGTTCCGTGAAGCCCGCGACCCGGCCCGTCGCCTCCTCGACCACGATCGACGTCAGCGCGATCCGAGGGCTCGCTGCCCAGAGGTCGTCGACGGCCCGGACGCGGTCCGCCGTCCAGACGTCGGTCAGCTCGATGCCGGCGTTGGGGGCGTCGGCGCTCATCCGGGTGCGCAGGAGCGCGATCGCCTCGACCCACTCCTCGGGCGTGCGGCCCTGCCAGCTGACGGTTCGGTAGCCCGCAGCCGCGTCGACCGCCTCGGCGAGCCGGTCGGCGAACACGTCCGCGTCGACCGGCAGCGACAGTGCGCTGATGCGCCCCACCTGTTCGAGCGAGAATCCCTGACGGCGCAGGAACCGGGTCGACGGGAGGTCGATCGGCACCGACCCGAACCCTGTCGGTGCGGGGATCGCCTCGCCCTCCACACCGGCCGGGTAGGTCGTCTGGTTCTGGATGGTGGTGCGACCGGCCTCTCGGGCCAGCTGCTCGAGGCGTTCGTAGAGCGCGGAGCCGATGCCGCGGCCGCGGAACCCGGCGAGCACCGAGACCGCGCCCCAGCATTCGCGCGCGTCGGCGGGCAGCGCCAGGTTGGCGCGCGCGACGACACGGCCGTCGACCTTGGCGACGAGCCCGGCCATCGGCCTCGACTCGTCCTTCCAATCGGGCAGCAGTTCGGCGGCGGTCATGACCTCGCCGTCGTCACCGCGCAGTTCCGCCTCGACGGCGCTGCGCACCGCGGCGAACGCGATGAAGTCCGCCGCATCGGCGGCGTCGATGCCGGCCGGGACGACGAGCGGCTCGATGGTGAAGCCGGTGAGCGTGATGGTGTGATCTGAAGATGACATGAGACCTCTTTGCAGGCAGAATCGATCGACTCACCCACGGTCGTGGGGAGGAAGGGAATCGCTGCTACAGGATCACGGGGTACAGCATTCCATGGCGGCGCCCGGAATCACAAGCACGGCGCGCGGCCGCGACCACGGCTACTGGCGGAGCGTGTTGCTGGGGTTCTGTCCGTACTGGTCGCGGTAGTAGGAGGCGAACCGCGGGATATGGGTGAAGCCCCAGCGCTGCGCGATCTCGGCGACGGTGTGGCCCTGCGTCGGGTCGCTGTCGAGGAGGTCCTGGTGCACGGCCTCCAGCCGCGAGAGCCGCAGGTACTCCATCGGGGTGAGCCCCGTCTCCCGCCGGAACAGGTTCTGCAGCCCGCGGACCGACATCCGGGCCGCCTGTGCGATGTCGACGACGCGGATCGGGAGGTGGCGGTTGTCGTCGACGAACTCCTTGGCCCGGCGCACGGCGGCGCTCGAGTGGGCGGAGGTGTTGGTGGGCTTGCGCGCGTCGAGCCAGGTGGTGGCGAACGACGTGAGGTAGGCGGTGACCAGCATGTCCGAGAGGGTTGCCCCGATGATGGGTTCGTCGGCGGTGCCGTCGAGCATGCTGTGATGCACGAAATCGGCGACGGTGTGCCAGCGTTCGGCGGCCTCCGGGGTCAGGGGAGCGGTGCCGATGTTGTGCAGGTCGACGGCGTCGCTGCCGAGGTCGACGCGGACGAAGCGCTGGACGGCTTCGGTGTCCAACTGGATGGCGCGGGCGTTGACGCTGCTGAACACCGCGTCCAGCCCGTGGTGCGGGATCGCCACGGGGAGAGAGGAGTCGATGGGTTCGCGCCCGATGGTCATGCGGCCCTCCATCGGGCTTTCGCCGACCATGAAACCGGGCATGTCGGTCGTCATCTGCAGCTCGCGACCCTCGATGGTGTACTCCGTGAGGAAGACGTCGCTCGCGGTGTGGGCTTCGAGTTGGAAGTGCAGCTGCTCGTCCCCGACCGCGCCGAACCGCACATCGGGGAAGAACGGGGCGAGCGCCTCGATCGTGTCGTCGGTCGTGTCGGCGGAGGCGTATGCGACTTTCATGACGGTTCCTTTCGACGGTTGGTCTAGCTGTCCAGCACCGAGCGTGGGTTGACCTGGTACACACTGCGGTACAGAGCGGCGAACCTCGAGGGGCTCGCGAACCCCCACCGGTGCGCGATGGCTTTCACGGTGTCCCCGCGCCCGGGGTCGCCGTGGACGAGGTCGCGGTGCGCCGCCGCGAGACGGGTGCGCCGCAGGTGCTCGGCGACGCCGAACTCGTGCGGCGAGTGGGTGGCGAAGATGCGGTCGAGGGCGGTCAGGCTCACCCCCGCCGCACGGGCGACATCCACCGGTGTGATCGGCAGCGACGCGTAGTCGTCGATGAACTGCATCGCGGTGCGGAACCGGTGCAGTCGCGCCTCGGCGGTCAGCGAGCGGGCATCCCGGTCGCCCCGCAGGCGGAAGCCCTCCAAGATGCTGGTCGCGAGGAGCCGGTAGAGGGAGGCGCGCACGAGTTCGAACTCGAAGGAGTCGGCTTCGGCGAACTCGCGTGCGAGCCGCATCGTGTCGGTGATGCTGCGCCCGCGCGCCGCGTCGATGGGGCGGGCGCCGTCGAACTCGAGCTCCAGGCCCTCATCTCCGTAGAGCGCGCGACCGAAGTCGGTCAGCGCGGTGGCCGGCAGGTACGCCGCCAACTCGTGGAGCGGCCCGAAATGCGCGAACGTGGAGGTGCCGGGCGCTTCGATGAAGGAGGCAGGGGCGCCCCCCGTCTCACCTCCGATCTCCCAGTCGAGTCGCCCACGGAGCGCGACGGCGACGGTGACCATATCGGTCGGCTCCTTCGTGCCCCAGAGCGCGCCGGCGAATCGCATCCGCGCCAGGCAGAAGCGCTCGTCGCCGTCGATCCGCACGCTGTGCCGGAGGTCGGACGAACTCGCGATCGCGACGTTCGGCGAGATTCTGCGCAGGCTCTCCTCGGCCGTGCCCACGTCAGCCGCCTCTACGGTCTCGTGGAAGGTCGCTCGAGCCATGCCTGCCGCCTCCGGAGTGTCGCCACGCTTCGTCTGGCGCCCAGTCTGAACCTCTTAACGCACGGGCGATACCTTCGGCGCAGATTCGGCCGTTAGTTTACGGACGCTCCCGCACGTACGTTGACAGCTCTGGCCCGGCGCGCAGCACGCCGTTCACGATCGCCTCGATGGCGAACTCGCTCGCGCCGGCGAGATCGACCGCGGTGGGGTCGAGGAGCCACTGGAGCTGGAGGCCGTCCATGACGGCGAGGATGGAGGCCGCGCCCTTGTCGATCGTCGCGGGCTCGGTGACGCCCTCCTGGGCGCAGAGCGCACGGAACGCGGCGTCGATCTCGACCCGGAGGTTGCGGTAGCGCTCCTGGAAGTATTCGGTCGCGGGGTGGTCCTCGGTGACCGACTCCGCGGACAGCACGGTGAACACCTGCACGATTCCCGGGCGCAGCGCGTTGCGCTGCGCGGTCGCGACGAGGTGCGCGAACAGCGCCGGACCGCCGGGGATGTGGCGATCGGCGAGGTGGGCGACGTCGTCGCGGTCGCGGAACTCCAGCACTTCGAGCAGCAGATTGTTCTTCGAGCCGAAGTGGTGGAGGACGCCCGCGTGGGTCATCCCGACCTGCTCGGCGATGTCGGCGAGAGTTCCGTTCGTCGACCCTTTGGTGCCGAAGGTCTCGATGGCGGCGCGGAGGATCTCCGTGCGCTTGCGCTCGGTTTCCGGGCGCGGACTAGTGCTGCCGCCGCTCATTCGCCCCTCCCGTGTCGCATCTTCGCCGCATCCCGTGGGGGCTGCTTGCGAGCGAGCTTACCAGCCAGTAACCTCGCCTCAGCCAACTTGCTTTCTGACCAGTAAGCAAGTTATGGTCAGCCAACATTCCGCAGCACCAGGGCACAACGGATGTGCCCGCCACGAAGGAGAAGCAATGAGGCTTAGGAAGTACTTGATCACGGCGACGGCGGTCGCCGCACTCGGCGCGGTCGCACTGACCGGCTGCTCGTCCGACAACAAGTCGGGGTCGAGCGCCGCGAGCAGTGGGTCGCTCACCGTGGCGAAGCCGGACGGCGCGGCCATCCTGGCCACCCAGATCAACAACCCGTTCATCACCACCGGTTCGGGCATGTCGCTCGGCTACGACCGGATGATCTACGAGCCCCTCGCGATCGTCAACCCGGTCGGCAAGAACGAGACCACCCCGTGGCTCGCGTCGAAGGTCGAGTGGAACTCGGACTACACGCAGCTGACGGTCACCCCGCGCAAGGGCGTCAAGTGGAGCGACGGCAAGCCGTTCACCGCCGACGACATCGTCTTCACGTTCAACATGATCAAGAACACCCCGGCTCTCGACCTCGCCGGTCTCAAGCTGACCGACGCCAAGAAGGACGGCGACAACGTCGTCCTGAACTTCAGCGAGTCCAAGTACGTCAAGCAGGGCGACGTGCTGGGGACCACCATCGTCCCCGAGCACCAGTGGAAGTCCATCGCGGACCCGTCGAAGGACGCGGTCAAGAACGCGGTCGGCACCGGCCCGTACACGATCAAGAGCTTCTCGTCGCAGGGCGTCGTGCTCAACGCACGCACCGACTACTGGGGCGGCACCGTTCCGGTGGCCAAGCTGAACTACCTCGAGTACAACGACAACACCGGCCTCCTCCGCGCACTGCAGAGCGGCGAGACCGACTGGGCGCAGATCTTCATCACGGACTACCAGAAGAACTACGTGGACAAGGACCCGAAGCACAACGTGTTCTGGGGCGCCAACGTCCTGAGCCCGGACATGATCGTGGTCAACACCACCAAGGCCCCGTTCAACAACGTCGCCTTCCGCAAGGCCGTCAACATGGTCATCGACCGCAAGGCGCACGCCGAGAAGGCCCGCAGCAACGCCGGCCCCGAGCTGAAGAGCGTGACGGGAATCCCGCAGCCGACCGGTGACCAGTACATCGCGTCCGAGTACAAGGACCAGACCTTCAAGATCGACGTCGACGGCGCCAAGAAGGTGCTGAGCGACGCGGGCTACACCTGGAAGGACGGCGCGCTGATCGACCCGTCGGGCAACCCGGTCTCGTTCACCCTGCAGGACCCGCAGGGCTGGAACGACTACGTCACCGGCATCCAGCTGGCGGCGACGCAGATCAAGAGCACGCTGGGCGCCGACGCGAAGGTCGCCACCCCCGACGCCGACACCTGGTTCGCCAACATGGCCTCCGGTGACTTCGAGGCCGCTCTGCACTGGTCCGGCTCCGGCTCGAACCCGTGGCACATCTACGACGACGTCATGAACTCGAGCTACATCGACCAGGCGGCCGACGGCAAGGTCTCGGACAACTTCGGCCGCTACAGCAACCCGGAGGCGACCGCGCTGCTCAAGGAGTACGCCCAGGCGTCCGACGACAGCGTCCGCACCGAGGCGCTGAACAAGCTGCAGAAGATCTTCGTGGACGACGTCCCGGCGATCGCGATCGGCACCCACCCGCAGCTGGCCGAGTACAACACCCGGAAGTTCGTCGGCTGGCCGAGCGAGAGCGACCAGTACGCGACCGCCGACCCGACGCAGCCGTCGGCGGTGCAGGTGCTCATGAAGCTGAAGCCCGCGAGCAAGTAATCACCCAGCACGTCCGGGGCGGGGGAAGGCCATCGGCCGCCCCCGCCCCGGGCGACCCGCGGACGGAAAGCGCACCATGACAGACTCCCTTCTCTCCATACGCGACTTCTCGGTCGTGTACGACGTCGATCCGCCCGTCGCGGCGGTGAAGAACGTGACCCTCGACATCAAGCGCGGCGAGATCGTCGGTCTCGCCGGCGAGAGCGGATGCGGCAAGACCACACTCGCCTACGGCGTGCAGCGCCTCCTCAAGCCCCCGGCCGTCATCACGACCGGCAGCGTCGTCTTCCACGACGAGAGCGGCGAGGACATCGACATCAACACCCTCGACGCGGAGCAGATGCGCCGCTTCCGCTGGGACAAGACGTCCATGGTCTTCCAGGGCGCGATGAACGCCCTCAACCCGGTCGCCACCATCGGTGCCCAGCTCGACGACGTCTTCCTGGTGCACCGCCCCGGCATGAGCCGCGCGGAGCGCAAGGCCGCGGTCATCGAGCTCCTCGAGATCGTGAAGGTCGGCGGCCAGCGCATCCGCTCGTACCCCCACGAGCTCTCCGGCGGCATGCGCCAGCGGGTCATGATCGCCATGGCCCTCGCGCTCCGCCCCCAGCTGATGGTCATGGACGAGCCGACGACCGCCCTCGACGTGCTCGTGCAGCGCGAGATCCTCAAGCAGATCTCGCAGCTCCGTCACGACTTCGGCTTCTCCGTCGTCTTCATCACCCACGACCTCCCGCTGCTGCTGGAGATCAGCGACCGGATCGCCATCATGCGCGAGGGCGAGATCGTCGAGCTGGCCACGGCCGAGCAGATCTGGACCGACCCGCAGCACGAGTACACGCGGACGCTGCTGAAGTCGTTCCCGCGGCTCACGGGCGAGAGAGGAGTGGTCGTCCGATGACGACGCTCGAGTTCAAGAACATCACCAAGCTCTACAACGTCCGCGGCTCGGGGCAGCTCAAGGCCCTCGACGACGTCAGCTTCGCGCTGGGATCCGGGCAGACCATCGGACTGGTCGGCCAGTCCGGCAGCGGCAAGTCGACGATCGCGAAGATCCTCACGCAGCTGGAGACCCCGACCAGCGGGGAGGTGCTGCTCGACGGCGCGCCGATTCCGCGCAGCGGCAAGCGGCTGCGCCGCTACCGCCAGCAGCTGCGGATGGTCTTCCAGGACCCGTTCGCCTCGCTGAACCCCTCGCACACGATCCGCCACCACATCGAACGTCCCCTCCGGCTCGACAAGGTCGTCCCGGGCAAAGAGGTCGACGACGAGGTGCGGCGCCTCCTGACCCGTGTGCGCCTCGACGCGGACGCCGTGATCGACCGGCGGCCGCACGAGCTCTCCGGAGGCCAGCGCCAGCGCGTGGCCATCGCACGCGCCCTCGCGTCGCGGCCCGCCCTGCTGGTGGCCGACGAGCCCGTCTCGATGCTCGACGTGTCGCTGCGGCTCGGAGTCCTCAACCTCCTCGCCGACCTGCAGCGCGAAGACGGCCTCGGCGTGCTCTACATCACGCACGACCTGGCGACCGCCCGCCACTTCAGCGACGAGATCATCGTGCTCAACCAGGGCAGGATCGTCGAGCACGGCCCTGCCGACGACGTCATCCTGCGCCCGCAGGACCCGTACACGCGCGAGCTCCGCGCCGCGTCCCCCGACCCCGAGAAGCACTTCGCGGCGCTGGCCGCACAGACTGCAGGAGGTGCCCTGTGAGCGCCGAGACCACAGCGTCCGCGGGCGTCGACCCCACCCTCGTCGGCACGACGGCCACCCGGGCCGAGCGCAAGGGCCGCCGCATCCCGTGGCGCTTCATCGGAGGCCGCGTGGCCTTCTACGCGTTCACCCTCTGGGCCGCCATCACCATCAACTTCTTCGTGCCCCGGCTGATGAAGGGCGACGCGGTCAGCGCCTACATGGCCCGCAGCCAGGGCCAGCTGACCCCCGACGCCGAGAAGGCGCTGCGCATCATGTTCGGCGTCGACCAGTCGGTGCCGCTCTGGCAGCAGTACGTCAACTACTGGGACATGCTGCTGCACGGCAACCTGGGCGTCTCCATCTCCACGGGCATGGCGCCGGTGGGCGACGCGATCGCCTCCGCCCTGCCGTGGACGCTGGGACTGGTCGGCTTCGCCACGGTGATCTCGTTCCTCGTCGGCACGAGCCTCGGCGCCGTGATCGGCTGGAGGCGCGGCGGACGGCTCGACGTCTTCATCCCCATCACGACGTTCCTGGGCACCGTGCCGTACTTCTGGGTCGGCCTGATCTTCATCGCGATCTTCTCGACCACCCTCGGCTGGTTCCCCGCCGGGCACGCCTACGAGCTGGGGGTGGACCCGGGCTGGAACGCCGACTTCATCGGCCAGGTGATCTCGCACGCCGCCCTCCCGATGCTGACCATCGTGATCGTCTCGATCGGCGGCTGGGTGCTCGGCATGCGCAACATGATGCTCACCGTCCTCGACGAGGACTACATCACCGTGGCGCAGGCGAAGGGCATGCCGAACCGGCGCGTGCTGTGGCGCTACGCCGCCCGCAACGCGGTGCTCCCGCAGATCCAGAGCTTCGCGCTCGCGATCGGCTTCATCGTCAGCGGCACGATCGTGATGGAGATGGTGTTCTCGTATCCCGGCATCGGCCTGCTCCTGCTCAACGCGACCAGCGCGAAAGACTACGCGCTGATGCAGGGCATCTTCCTCGTCCTGGTCCTGGCCGTGCTGATCGCGAACATCATCGCGGACATCGCCTACGCCATCCTCGACCCGCGCACTCGTCAGACGGAGGCCTGACCATGACCATCCCCACCTCCACCGGTGTGGGCACCCCGGAGACCGTGGCCGTTCGCGCCGTCGACCGGCAGCAGCCCCACCAGCCCCAGAAGAAGACCACGTTCTGGTCGCAGCTGAAGGTCTCGCTGGCGATGTTCAGCAACCCGAAGTCGGCGGCCGGCCTCATCATCATGGGCGTTTTCGTGCTCGTGGCGATCTTCGCCCCGCTGATCGCACCGTACGACCCGAACGCCCAGCACCTGGACGAGACCCTGCAGCCGCCGTCGTTCACGCACCTCCTCGGCACGACGCACATCGGCCAGGACGTCTTCAGCCAGCTGATCTACGGAACCCGCGGCGTGCTCGTCGTCGGGTTCCTGGCGACGATCATGGCCACGGTCGTGGCGATCATCGTCGGTGTGACCGCGGGTTACCTCCGCGGCTGGAAGAGCGAGTCGCTGTCGGCGCTGTCGAACGTGTTCCTGGTCATCCCCGGACTGCCGCTGATGATCATCGTCGCCTCCCAGTTCCAGGACCCGCCGCTCGCGCTGATCGCCGCGGTGCTCGGTCTGACCGGCTGGGCGTGGGGTGCGCGCGTGCTGCGCGCGCAGACCATGTCGCTGCGAAACCGCGACTTCATCCAGGCCGCGCGCGCCAACGGTGAGCCCCTGCACCGCATCATCCTGGTGGAGATGCTGCCGAACCTGATGGCGATCATCGCCTCCAGCTTCGTCGGCACGATGACGGCCGCCGTGCTCGGCCTGACCACCCTCGCGTTCATCGGCGTCATCCCGGTGTCGAACCTGAACTGGGGAACCATCCTGTTCTGGGCGCAGCAGAACAACGCCTTCCCGGACTACTGGTGGTGGTACGTCCCCGCCGGACTGTGCATCGCCCTCCTCGGGGTGTCCCTGGCCCTCATCAACTTCGGCATCGACGAGTACGTCAACCCGCGCCTCCGCTCGGCCGGCGAACGCGCCCGTGCGATGAAGCGCAAGGGCATGAACGTCAACGCCGCCGTCACCCAGGTGCGCACGGACACCGCTACGCCCGCCGCAGCCTCACCCGAAAGCAACACCGCATGACTTCGATCCTCCCGTCCACGACCACCGAAGCCGAACAGGAGGCGCTCTTTCCGTACCAGGACCCGTCGCTGACCACCGCCGAACGCGTCGCCGACCTCCTCGACCGCATGACGATCGAAGAGAAGGTCGGGCAGATGCTCCAGCTCGACGCGCGCGACGACCTCCGCGACCACGTGCTGCGCCGTCACGTCGGCTCGATCCTGCACACCTCGCCGGAGCGCATCCTGGAGGCCAACCGGCTGACCGGGGAGGGCCGGCTGCGGATCCCGCTGCTCGTCGGCGAGGACTGCATCCACGGGCACTCGTTCTGGCCGGGCGCCACGATCTACCCGACCCAGCTCGGCATGGCCGCCTCCTGGGACGCCGAGCTCATCGAGCGCGTGGCCCGCGCGAGTGCCGAGGAGGTCGCCGTCACCGGTGTGCACTGGACGTTCTCGCCCGTGCTGTGCATCGCACGCGACCTGCGCTGGGGCCGCATCAGCGAGACGTTCGGTGAGGACCCGTTCCTGATCGGCGAGCTCGCGAGCGCCATGGTGCGCGGCTACCAGGGCGACGGGCTCGACGACCCGACCGCGATCCTGGCGACGGCGAAGCACTTCGCCGGGTACTCGGAGACGCAGGGCGGCCGGGACGCGAGCGAGGCCGACATCTCGCGGCGCAAGCTGCGGAGCTGGTTCCTGCCGCCGTTCGAGCGCGTGGCACGCGAAGGCTGCCGCACCTTCATGCTCGGCTACCAGAGCACCGACGGTGTGCCGATCACGGTCAACGACTGGCTGCTCAGCGAGGTGCTCCGCGGCGAGTGGGGCTACACCGGCACCCTCATCACCGACTGGGACAACGTGGGCCGCATGGTCTGGGAGCAGAAGATCCAGCCCGACCACGCGCATGCCGCGACTGCCGCCGTGACCGCGGGGAACGACATGGTCATGACGACCCCCCTGTTCTTCGAGGGCGCACTGGAGGCCGTCGAGAAGGGAATGCTCGCCGAGGACGCCTTCGACGCGGCCGTCGCGCGCATCCTGACGCTCAAGTTCGACCTCGGCCTGTTCGAAGACCCGCGCCTCCCGTCGCCCCGCCTGGACGAGGTGGTCGGCAGCGCGGCCCACGCCGAGCTCAACCTGGAGGTCGCTCGCCGCTCGATCGTGCTGCTCGAGAACGACGGGACGCTGCCGCTGGCTGTTCCGGCGACCGCCGACGCGCCCTCCGCTCCGCTGCGCGTCGCGCTCGTCGGCCCGCTCGCCGACGACGCCCAGACCCAGCTCGGCGACTGGGCCGGCGGCTCCGGCCAGGCCGGCTGGCTCGACGGCCAGCCGCGGGAGATGATCACGACGGTGCTCGACGGCCTGCAGGCGATCGACGGCTGGAGCGTGGAGTATGCGCGCGGCGCCGACATCCTCACCCTCGAGGACGACCCGCGCGGGGCGACCTTCCAGGACGGCCAGCCGCGGCCTCGCGTGGTCGTGCCGACGCCGCCCTCCGCCGAGCTCATCGCGGAGGCCGTCTCCGCCGCCGAGGCGTCCGACGTGGTCGTCGCCGTCGTCGGCGACCGGATCGAGCTCGTGGGCGAGGGCCGTTCGACGGCGACGCTCGAGCTGATCGGTGGCCAGAACGCGCTGCTCGACGCGGTGATCGCCACCGGCAAGCCCGTCGTGGTGGTGCTCCTCGCCTCCAAGCCGCTGGTGCTGCCGCCGTCGGCCGCGAAGGCCGCCGCCGTGATGTGGGCCGCGAACCCGGGCATGCTCGGCGGTCAGGCGATCGCCGAGATCATCGCCGGGCAGGTGGAGCCCTCTGGACGCCTGCCGATCTCGTTCGCCCGCCACGTCGGCCAGCAGCCGACCTACTACAACCAGATCCGCGGCCAGCACGGCGACCGCTACGCCGACCTGACCCAGGCGCCCGCGTGGGCGTTCGGCCAGGGCCGCTCGTACACGACCGTCGAGTACTCCGACCTGACGCTCGCGAGCGACACGCTCGGCGTCGACGACGAGATCGTGGCCGAGGTGACCGTGAGCAACACCGGCGACCGCCCGGTTCGCGAGACGGTGCAGGTGTACGTGCGCGACCTGGTCACGAGCGTCAGCTGGGCCGACACCGAGCTGAAGGCGTTCCGCCAGGTCGACCTCGCCCCGCGGGAGACCGCGCGGGTGAGCCTGCGGCTGCCGGTCTCGGACTGCACGATCGTCGACGCGGCGGGCGTCCGCCACGTCGAGGCTGGGGAGTTCGAGCTGCTGGTCGGGGCGTCGTCGCGGGAGGTCGACCTGCTGGTGGCGGGATTCGCGGTGCGGTGACTCTCACGGGCTCCCGATCGTCTCGACCTGCTCGTACGACAGCGTCGGCGGGAGGTCGCCGATGCTGAGCACCGCGAGCAGCGGGAACGTGGGTCGTAGGAGATCGCGCAGGACGCGTCTTCGAGCGGAGGTCGTGATGATCACGGGAAGGGCCGACGAAGCGGGAAGCCGGGAGACCGCCTCCGCCACGGCCCCGATCAGCGCGTCTTCGCGCGCTTCGCTGCTTTCGACACCGTCGAGCAGGCCGTCGGCGTCGTCGATCACGAAGTAGAGCATGCTCAGCGGGCCGGTGCAGAAGCGCTCGCCGATCTGATGGCGGAGACCGGTGCGGAGGAAGTCCTCGGCGCGATCGGTCCACGAGTCGGACTCCACGGCCGGCTCGGGATCCGCCGGCTCGGGATCTGCTGGCTCGGTGAGGACGACGTCGACATCCGTCCCTCCGGCCAGCGCGCGCAGATCGACGACGCGTTCGAGCGTGGGCACCAGATCGCCCAGCGGCACGCGATCGAGCGCCAGCCTGCGGATCAGCCCTGTGAGCTCGTGATCCGGAAGCGTTCTGCGCGCGGTGCTCACGGTGAACGGGCCGTACCGCTGAAGTGCCGCGAGCTGGGCGAGGAGGCTGTCCCGGGTGATGAAGAACCCGGCGTTGTGGAAGGCGCAGACCGCAGCGCGATAGATCACATGGCCGACGCGATCGAACCTCAGGAGCCCGGACTCGTCGATCCGTGCGCTGTCGGCCAGATCGCACAGCGCCGCCTCCAGGTCGCTGGCCGGGTTGAGGATCGCTTCTGCGACGAACCCCGACAAGCGCATCGAGTCCGCCGTCGCGTCGACGTAGCAGCGGTCCTCGGGGAGGAGGCGGATCGGGACTGTGGCGAGGCTGTTGACACGCAACGCGAACGTGCCAGGCGGCAACGTGGCTGAAGCGAAGACGAACCGCGGGGGGACGGTCCCGAACTGATCGTAGATGGCGGCGGCCATCGCCTCGATCGCCGCTCCGACGTTCTCATCCGACTCGAATTCCGTCCGGACCGGGTCGGAGACGAGGATCTCCAGCCTGCCCGGCGCCAGCCGCGCGACGAGCTCTTCGGACACGCGCTCCGGAGGCTCGCCCGCGTGGGACGCGATGACCTCCGCCAGAAGCGCGACGGGCGCGATCCCGATGCCCAGATCGAGCACGGGCCCGATGATGCGTCGCAACAGGGCGGGGTCAGCGGTCTGCGGGGTCGCCTCGGGCCGGGATCCGACGGAACGGGCGAGCTCGAGCATCATCGGGTCGTTCACGAGCACCGACGGCTTCTGCCGGATCGCCTCGGCGCAGGTGAGTGCGACGATCTCCGGCAGATGCTCATCGGCGATCGGCGGAACACCGGCCGAGCGCCCGACGATAACCGACTCCGGCAGCGACCCGTCGACCGCGAGAGCCGCGAGCCCGATCGTACGAGCCGGGAATCGGCACCGGGCGCCATTGACGCGAACGATCACGCTCAGGCGATCGTCGGCGGTCGTCTCCGTCACGATGCGGACGTCGGCTCGCGCGGGAAGGCCGAGCTGCGTGACGATCTCGGAGACCCGGCCGAGGACTGCGGTGGCGATGCGCTCCTCCGTCGCGGTCGTGATCGGCTCGCGACGCCGTATCTCGACGGCGATCACGGCGACTCCGATCTCGCCGGTCATGACGATGATCCTTCGCCGCCGTAGTGCGCGACCGCTTCGGCGGCACGCACGAGCGGGTCGCGACCGGCCGCCTCGTGGAGCCGCTGCAACACCTCGACGACCACATCGCCGTCTATCGCTTTGCCCGACTTCACGATCCCGCGCAGTGCTCGTGCCAAGGCCAGTTCCGAATCGTCGTCCAACGGCAGTTCTGATTCGGGGATCTCTACGGTCAGCGTGGCGGCCCAGCGGCTCGCCACATCGAGCGTGAAGAACGGCGCCGGGTCGGTCAGGACCTCCACCAGCACATGCTCCATCACGAACTCGGCCACCGGAATCCGCTCCGTGTCGCCGAGGTCGAGTTCGTCGAGCACGGCGACGGGCGCCCAGCAGCAGGGCTCCGAGTTGCGCGGCAACCGAGCAGGCGTGAGCGCGTCGGCCGGTGCGCCGAGCTGGATCAGCCGCTCCTCCGTGGCCACGACGCACTCCTCGCCGGCCCGTGCGGTGCCGAGCGCGCGCAGACAGCCGAACAGGCTGATGCGGTACTGGTCCTCGGGCTGCTCCGCAGGTCGGAGCTGAGGACGCGGCAAGGTGAACCCCGTCCGGAGCTTCAGGACTTCCTGCACGGCCGGCAGGAGCTCGTCGAAGACCTCGCTGCCCTCTTGCTCCGGGTCGAAGAGCGGAACGAGACCCGGACCGAGATCGACGATGATCCACGGTTTGAAGAGCGGTGCGTCGACGAGTTCGCCGAAGCGGTCGACAGCGGTCCGCCGCTCGATCACGGCCTCGAGCCGGTCGCCGTACCCTCCCTGCGGGTCCAGTTCGGCGGCGCGGCGCAGTTCCGCGGCGGCACGATCCAGCGCCTCGGCCGTGTCGAACCGCTCGGAATCGATGAGGCGGGCGCCCTGCTCGAGTGCGTACGCGAGATTGCTGTGGAAGACCGGCTCGTCCTCCGCGATCGCGATCGCGGAGGAGTATCCCGCGGCCGCGGCGTCGACCTCTCCTCGACCGACCTCGTCGTTGGCACGCAGATTGAATGTGCGCGACCGCTCGGTCGCATCGACGGTCGTGTCGTCGTCGAGCCCGAGCGCGGTGTCGAGCGCGATGAGAGCCTCGTCCCACCGTTCCAGCGCCCTGAACGCGGTCGCACGGGCGCGCTCGAGCTGCGCGCGGACCTGCGGTGACTCCGCGGCGGCCGCCCCACGCGCGTACGCATCGAGCGCCGCTTCCGCGTCACCGGCATTCAGCAGGAGATCGCCCACCCGCGTCTCATAGCTCGCGCGGAACGCTTCCCCGCGCCGTTCCAGCGCCAGGTCGAGCAGGGCCGTGACCTCCTGCTGGCCGCCCGATGACCAGCGACGCTGCAGCAGATCCCTCAGCTGATCGAGCACTCGGTCGTCCTCGGGCGCCGCGGTGATCGCCTGCCGACACGTCTCCCAGGCGGCGAGGCCATCGGCCGGTGACCCGGCGAGGCGATCCTGGTAGGTCGCACATCTCGCTAACGGGAGGCCGCTGCCGCCCGAGGCCCACTGGACCTCTTTCCGGTTCCACTCGACTTCTCGCCTGCTCCACTCGGCTGCGCCTTCTGCGTCGCCCGCCTCCGACCGTGCGTAAGCGAGCCATGCTGCGACGTCCGACCATTCGGGGCGCGCCTCCAGTGCACGCAGAAGGAGCCCGGTCGCCGTGTCCGGTTCCCCGGCGCCGAGGGCGCAGCGCGCGTCGGTGATGTACGCGTCGGGCCTGTCCGGTCGATCCTGCTCCAGCCGTCGGAGGAGGGCGCGCGCGTCGACGTACTCCTCGGCATCGAGATGAGCGATGGCGATGCCGAGATCGGTGCTGTAAGCGGACAAGGGATCGACGGCCAGAGCTTGAGCGCGTACGACCGGGATGCGCGTCTTGCGCGCGGCGAAGAGCGCGGGCAGACAGTAGACGCTCAGTACGGCTCCGATCAACTCGCTCGACAACGGAGATTCCTCGAGCTGCGTCTGCAGCACCTGCTCCGCCTCCTCGGCCGATCGCAATGCGATGCACCGGACCAGCGCGGCTCGCACACTGGCGGCTTTGGGATGCTCGCGGACGTAGTCGCTGAGAACGCGTTCGCCGCGTTCGTTCTCGCCGAGGGCGACGAGTGTGCAGCCGTGCGCCTCGGCTGCCAGCGCGGACTCCGGCCACGTCCGCACGGCGTCCTCGGCGATCCTCGACGCCGCACCCGGCTCATCGAGCTGACGCAGTGCGATCAGCGACGACGCGCCGAGCACCTCGCCTTGCTCTGCGGGTCCCAGGCGATCGTCGTCCCGGAACCGGCTGAGTTCCTCGCCGAGGGGAGCCCACCAGTCGTCCCGCGCGTTGCTGAGCGCGGAGGCGAGCCTCTCCCGCTGAGGTCGCGCGAGCGTGGACTCCGGGGCGATGCGGACCAACTCGGCGCACAGCCGGAGATCTGTCCCCGTGAGCGAGGCTACGAATAGTCGCGACCACATGCGGTCCGGGTCCCGGCCCGTGAGCAGGTGTGTGGCGCGGGCGACCATCGCGGCGCCGTAATCGGTGCGGAGACGCTGCAGCACGGGCTGAAGCGGGTCGCCGACGACTTTCAAGGTCGCCGCATCGATCGCGGCGGCCACGTCGAACGCATCCTGCGCCTCGCGCGCCGTGACCCGGATGGGCTCGACGATCTCGGGGAAGTGCCGCATCGAGACGCCCGCGCGGACCGCGGACGCGTAGGCCTGGGCGACCAGCTCGGTGAGATCCTCCGTCGCAGGCGTCAACGCCCTGCGGCTATCGCTCACGGTGGTCATCGCTCATCCTCGTCGTCGTCGAAGCGCGGAGGTTGCGGAGCCCGGAGGCCACCGGGCGAGGCAGGCCGACCGGCCGCGGTCGGCGCCGCGAAGTCGGACGAGGTGTTCGATCCCAGGAGGGAGGTGGGTGCCGCCGCCGGCGCGCTCTCGGAGGGTCGCTGCGCGCGCGGGGGCGCCGGCGTGGGGTCGAAGGCAGACGATCGCGTGCTCGTCGCGGCGTGCGTCGGAGCAGGCATGGCGGGAGGTCGTCGTTCGCCTGCCAGCAGAGCCTCGTCGTGGCGAAGGTAGCTGACCGGTGTTCCGAAGGTCGGGGTGGTCCACCAGTTGCCTCCGGCGCCGGGGGTCTCCGCGCATTCCTTGCGCGCATAGGCCACGGCCTCGTCGATCGGCTTGTGGTCGCTGATGGCGCTGTAGAAGGAGTTCGCGAACAGTTCCGCCTCATCGATGCCGATGGTGTACTGCATCGCGATGACGCCTGTGATCCGGTCGCGCGCAGCGAGTGCGCGTGCGAGGTTCGTGAACGTGCTCACGATGGACGGGGTGGCGGGCGATCTCGCGCTCTCGCACGAGTGGAGGAAGACGAGACGGTGCGGGGCGTGCGGATCGTCCATCCCGGTGCTGAAGATCCCCGTCGCCGTCCGCTGGTCGATCCAGACCTCCTCCTTCGGCTTCGTCGCAGTCAGGTCGCCCACGGCGAGCGCCTGCTCGTACGCTGCGCGTTCCGCGTCGATCTCCGCCCGCTCGCGCGTCAACGCGAGGGTGCTGTTGCGTCCGTGCCCGATGAAGTGGATCACGTGCGGACCCGGTCCGACCGCGATCCTCGCCTTCAACTCGGCCGGGCTCGGGCAGTAGAGCGTCTCGACCGAGAACCGGTTGGAGTCGAGGGCGCCCAGTCGCCCGACGAATTCGTCGATCTTCCCGGAGTCGAGGTTCGCCAGGTCGGGGATCGATGGCGTCGACTGCACCACCAGGATCCGCAGGTGATCGTCATCCTCCGGTCGCGGATCGTCCCAACGGTCGCTGTTGGGCACATAGCGCGTCAGAGTCAACGTGGTGTCCTCGCCCGCCAAGAACTTGCCTTGATCGTCGGGCCGCGGGTGGAACAGGAACTCCCACGGGAAGTCGGCCAGGCCCTCCACCTTCTGTTCGAACACGATCCGCAGCCGGACGCCGCGGCCTTGTTCCTTGCATTCGTTCAGCGTCTCCTCGAAGGCCGAGCGCACCGAGTAGGGAGCGCCCGGCGGCTTGTCCTCGCTGAATGCGACTTCGTAGAGCGCGCTGCCGAGCAAAATGAGGACGTCACGGCGTCCGTCCAGGCCTCCGCCCGGATCCACGTCCTCCCGGACCCACCGATGGAGCAGTTTGACGACGCTGTAGGCCAGGCCCCGCGACACCGTGCCGCTCACGGCGAGCTTGTCCTTGAAGTGGAGGTCGTCCGTGAAGACGGTGGTGTTCTCATCCTCGAAGGTGAGGACGCAGGTCGTGACCTCCTTCATCCCGTCTCCTCACAACTCGAGCGCCGAAAGCGCGAGGCCGAGGGCCGGATCCGGCCCCGCCGAGGCGCCTCCCAGTTCGGCCGCGCCGCGGGCTTTCGATCGGAGCTCGATGAGTCTGTCGTGCCAATACGCCTCCAGCGACACCCGGTGCGGAGCGGTGAGATCCGGGCTCTTCGCGGCTGCCTGGAGGAGCGCCAGATAACTGGCCCGGAGGACGGCGTTGCGTTGGTCGTCGATCGCGTTCATGGCGTTGTCGCGCGCGGTCCGCCACAGGGGCTCGATCGAGAGCCGGCTGACGTCGATGTCGGCAGCCGGCACCCGGTCGACACTGAAGAGCACGAAGTCGGCCGAACGGAACGGGACCCAGGCGCCATCGACCTGGTGGACGAGGTCGTCGTCTTTGACGAACAACGAGCGACGGTCCACCGTGGGGCCGGCTGCGACGGCCGCGTAGTACGACGTCCGCACCGGCGAGAAGGTGACCTGACGCGCGAAGAGAGGGCCGTCGCCGCCGGTCAGCGCGTTGACGCCGTCGACGACCACCCGCGCGACCGATGCGAACGGTGTCAGGCCGCTCAACAGGTCGAGGGCCTTGGTCGCTCCTTCGACGATGTTCAGCAGGGGGCCGATCCGGTCCTCCCTGGCCACCTTCTGGAGCGAGATGGTCACGGTGAGGTTCGGGTCGGCGAGCGGGTGCGGCCCTGCGACGACAGGGCCGACGATCTCGGGATTGGCGTCAGCCGGTACGCCGAGGGCGTCGATCAGCGACGGCCCCACCACGGCGGGCTTCGTCACTTCCTGTCCGTCGTACGAGTACTGCGTCGCGACGACCAGGACAGGCGCGTACTTCTGGAACCAGGTCTTGTCGCGAGCCAGGTTGATGCGGTGCACGCGTACACGGAAGTAGTCGACGCCTTTGATGAGTTCGCTTCCTTCTCCGCCGTCCGGTGGCTGCGGATAACGCAGCCAGAGCGGAGGCTGCGTGGAGGAACTCACGAGGCCGGCGATCCAGCCCGACAGATCTCCCATGACCACCCCGCGTTCGCCACGTGTGTACGCGCGGCCTCACCCCGCTGAGATCGCGAACTCTTGGGCGGCATACTGGCACGACCTGCGACCGGCGGCAAGACGATCGTCAGCCCGCCGGCGCCGAGCGGGCCGCTGCGGATTCACGTGCTGCGGCGCCCGAGCACCAGCGCCTCCGCCCCGCTCTCGAACCAGCGCCCCGCCGCAGGCCCGCCGTAGCAGGGGCCGTCGCTCGCGCCCGGATGCTTCACCCAGAGCAGCGCGTCGAGCTTGGCCGTAGGCGACTCGGTGATCTGCGGGTTCTGGCCGAGCGCGGCGCCGGGCGGGTTGCACCAGTCGCCCGTCCAGCCGTTGCCGTTGCGTGAGACGTCGATCACGAAGTGCTTCCAGCCGACGCGCGACGACACCTTGCCTGCGTAGTCGCGCTCGACCGGTGTGGCGTCGAAGTTCGAGACGTTGGTGAAGAAGCCGCGCGCGTCGGCGATGCCTGCGGCCTTCAGGTACGTCGCCTGCACATCCGGGGTGAGCCAGCGGGCGTTGCCGCCGTCGAGGTAGGTGGTGAGTCCGGCCGTGGCCAGTATGCTCACCGCGGAGCGGAGCAGCGGGAGGCGGGTGTCCGCGACTCCCGCGCACTTCGAGCTCGGCAGCATGGAGAGGGAGTCCGGCTCGATCAGGACGACGGCATGGCTACCGGTCAGGGCGGCGGCGATCCGACGGGTCCAGTCGAGGTACTGGTCGGGCGTGAAGCCGCCGGCGGAGAAGCCTCCGCAGTCGCGGTCCGGGATCGCGTACGTGACGAAGACCGGTGTCGCCCCCTGCGCGGCTGCGGCGCGCAGATGCCGCTGGATCACGCTGCTCAGCAGGGCGGGACCGTACCAGTCGCCCAGCCAGACGGCCGTGGGACGGCTCGCGATCTGCTCGATGAGCGCCGCTTTCGCGGTGTCGCCGGAGGCGGCCAGCCGGTCGGCCTCCAGCCGGGCGTCGCTGGTGGGGTCGACGTAGAGCCGGCTGCCGAACGCCGGGTCGCCGGCCGGGGCCGGGGCCGGGGCGGCAGGCGGCAGGGGCGTCAGGAGCGCAGTCGCAACCAGAGCTGTGCCCAGCAGTGCGATGAGTGTGCGCATACCCGCACTATCGGCTCGTTGCGGCCGGAAGTCAGTCGTCTGCGCAGATCCGAAGCGTGAGGATCCCCGGCTGATTCGATAGACGCACTCGGGCGGCACTCACGGGGCCGGGTGAACCGCGAGGGAGTCGCCGGAGGCGGGCTCGGCCGCGACCGCCCAGCAGTACCACGCGACGATCGTCCGGTAGGGGCGGTAGACCTCACCCGCCGCCTGGAGCTCCTTCGGGGACGGGGTGGGCACTCCCCATCCGCGGCCGTACCCCTTGCGGACAGCCAGGTCGCCGATCGGCCACACGTCCAGACGGTGGAGGTGGAAGATCAGGAACATCTGCGCAGACCACGGTCCGATCCCGCGGACGCGCGACAGCTGGGCGATCACCTCGTCGTCGCTGAGCGCGTCCAGGGCGGCGGTGTCGAGCACGACGTCGCCGTCGACGACCCGCGACGCGAGATCCCGCAGCGACAGCACCTTGTTCTTCGAGAGCCCGACCCGGCGGAGGTCCTCGTCCGTCAGGGCGAGCATGCGCTCGGGCACCACGTCGCCGAGCGCGGCGACGAGACGGCCGTGGATGGCCGTCGCTGCAGCCCCGGCGATCTGCTGGTAGCAGATGCCGCGGACCAGCGACGCGAACGGGCTCTCGAACGGGATGGGGAAGTGCGGGATGCCCAGGTGCTCGTACAGGCGGGCGATCACCGGGTCGCGCGCGCCGAGCTCCGCCGCCGCCGTTTCGAGGTCGCCGGTCTGCAGCATCAGGTCGAAGTCCCGTCGCTCAGTGCCCGCACCTGGGCGAGCAGTTGCTCGGCGACGGTGTCGAACGGCTCGATGCTCGCCTGCGCGCGGCTGAGGATGACGCCTCCCTCGCTCCCCGCGATCAGCAGCGTGGCCGCTCCGGGCGCCGCGGCCGGCGTCACGCCGCCGAGAGTCAGCAGCTCGGCCAGCAGCTCGGCCCACCCGCGGAACACGTCGCCGGCCCGCCGCAGCAAGTCGTCGGAGTCCGCCGCGACCGTGACAGCGACGGCGGAGCAGCCGACACGGAACTGCGAGACGATCAGGAGGCTCCGCCACCCGCCGATGAACGTGGAGGCGACGTCGACGGCCGGCTTGCCGCGCGCGGATTCGATGAGTGCGTTCGACTTCGCTCCCTGGAGTTCGAGGGCCTGGGCGACCAGGCTCGCCTTGCCGTCCGGGAAGTGATGGTAGATCGACCCGCGCGGGGCCCCGGTGAGGGCGACGACCTCCGAGAACGAGGTCTCTTGGAGGCCCTTCTCGGCCAGCAGCCGGGCCGCGCCTTCGATCATCCGCGCCTTGGCGTCCGAGCCCATCCATCGGCCTTTCGTGTCAGGAGGTGTTGACTATGACGGTCATCATACTCCACACTGGTCGCGCTGACCCGGATTCGAGGAGTTGATTCCCATGCCCATGATCGACGTCTACGCCACCGCCGGAACGTTCTCCGACACGCACGCGCTCGCCCGCGCCCTCGCCGACACCCTCAAGGTGATCGAGCAGGTGCCCGACATCCCCCTGTTCCGAACGAACACCGCGGCCTTCGTCCACGACCTTCCCGCCGGCGCGCTCTCGAACGTGGGCGGCGACTCGAACTACGTGCGTGTGCAGGTGCTCACCAATGCCGGCGCCCTCGACCGCGCCAAGCAGCTCGCCGTGGTCGAACAGTTCACGGCTCTCGTCGCGGAGGCCGCGGGCGACCCCTCGGTCACGGACCGCACCTGGGTGCTGCTCACCGAGGCCGTCGAAGGCGGCTGGGGGCTGGGAGGTCACGCCGACACGAACGAGGAGCTGGTGCTCGCGGCCCGCGCGCAGATCGCGGAGCTGAAGGCGGCGGAGCGCCTCAGATGATCGTGAGCGCGTCCATCGTGGGTGGCCCGACGACCGAGATCCCGGATACCCGACACGCCTCAGCACCGCTCATGTGCTGCCGTTCGGCGTACCCGGCGGGAGCGCTCCCGGCGTCGCCGAAGATCGCGATGGCCGTAGCTGCTCCCGTCGTGTACGCGGAGCCGTAGAAGATTCCGTCGAAGCCGTTGGCATCGAGAACCTGGGCCCATTCCTGCGGGATGCCGTAGTCGGACCGCGTCACCAGCTCTCTGACGACGCCGTGGTCGACGGCCCGCGCACTGCTCACTGCGGCGCATCGATAATCGGACGGCGTGGTGATGACCGAGACGATGAATGAATCCGCCATTTTCCGCGATACCACGCGACTGGTGATGATCTGGTCGCGGAGCTTCTCGCGGACCGCGGTCCGCATCCTCGTCGCGGCGTAACAGGTGCCGCGCTCGACGTGCAGATTGAACCTGCCGTACATACTGCTGTCGAACCACCAGGCGCTCCGGCGCGGCGCGTGCGCGCGGAAGATCTTCGACGTCGCGTGGAGCTGCCGGACCGGGAACGCTCGGTAGTCGCGAGTGCGGTCGGGCGGCCCTTGGACCGCCGTCACGCGGCCCAACTCACTGCCGCGAGCTCGGCGTCGTGGACCACGCCCGCGATATCCCCGTCGGCGAGCCGCTCGATGTTCCGACGCGTCGGGGGCTCCGCACCCTCAGCGACGACGACGGCGGTCCGGTCCGGAACGGGCGTATTCAGCCACTGCGCCCACGTCCAGGGATCGTCCCGCGCGCCGAGTCGGAGAGCATTGAGCACCTCACGGAGCCCTCGCACCAGTGCGCCGTCGACGACCTGGAAGGCGGGATAGACGTAGTGGCCGTCCGAGGTCTCCAGGCGAAGCAGGCGGCGCTCACCGGCCGCCTTCGACAGCGCGGCACGACTCATCCGGAGTTCGCGCTGCAGCGAACCGCTCGAGTAACACGGGCCGACGATCTGGGGCCACGGGCTCGCGACCGGCAGCCGACTGACCAGCTGTGCCGCCACGTCATCCGCATCACCGAGCTGTATCAGCTCGGCGCCCTGGTCGACCAGCTCGAGGAGCCGGACTCGAACCGCGTCCGAGATCTCGTCTGCACGATGCAGCTCTACGTCCCGCGCGGACTTGGGCGGACGCTCGGGAGAAACGGTACTCATGGATGACCTCCAGGCGCGTCAACTGCGTCAACTCACATTAGCGCCGATGTGTCAACCATGTCAACCGCGTCTGTGAGCGCTCGGTCGCGCGACCGAGCCTCACGCGTGGAACGCGGGGATGACCAGGTAGATCCCGTAGAGCACCGCCGCGGCGCCGATCGCGATGCACGCCCAGGCTCCGATCGTCGCGACGACGGGTCGTCGTGGCGCGGGTCCGCCATCCGGCGTCGCGCCCACCGCGAGCAGTCGCAGGCCGAGCGAGTAGAAGAACACCACGACGACCGTGACCGTCAGGGCGACGACCGTCACGAGCGCGAGGGAGCCCCAGTGGACTCCGAGGAACTCGGCGCTCGACGATTGCTGCGCTGCCGTGCTGAATGCGTCCATCGTTCTCAGGCCTCCGTGGTGGCATCGGCGAGCTCGTGCTCGGGTTCGGGCGCTTCCTCCGTGACGTTGCGCCGGTTCACCGGCGATCGGCGCGCGAGGAGGACGAAGCCGACGCCGGCGACGAGCCCCAGGAGCGCCACGATGAGCAGCCCGAGGAGGCTGCTGTTCGCCAGCCAGGCGGCGAGGCCGCCGACGACGGCAGCGGCAGGCAGTGTGATCACCCACGCGAACGCGATCCGGCCGACGACCCCCCAGCGGATCGATGCCAGCCTCTTGCCCAGACCGGCGCCGATGACCGAGCCCGACGTGACCTGCGTGGTGGAGAGCGGGAACCCCAGCGACGACGAGATGAGGATGGTGGAGGCCGAGCTGGTCTCCGCGGCGAAACCCTGGGCCGGCTGGATGTCGGTGATCCGCTTTCCGACCGTGCGCATGATGCGCCATCCGCCGCTGTAGGTGCCGATCGCGATCGCCAGACCGCAGCTGATGATCACCCAGAGCTGCGGCGGGGTGTTCGCCGACTGGTACCCGGCCACGATCAAGGTGAGGGTGATGACTCCCATCGTCTTCTGGGCGTCGTTGGTGCCGTGTGCGAGGGAGACCAGCGAAGCGGAGACGGTCTGCGCGTGACGGAACCCGATCTGCGATCCCCGTACGCTCGCCATGCGTGTCACCCGGTAGGCGATGAAGGTCGCGATCAGCGCGACGCCGCCGGCGATGAACGGAGAGAGCAGCGCGGGCACGACGATCTTGGTGAGGACGCCTCCGAAGTTCACGGCGCTCAGCCCCGACCCGATGATCGCGGCGCCGATCAGACCGCCGAAGAGGGCGTGCGTCGAGCTCGACGGCAGGCCCAGCCACCAGGTGCCGAGGTTCCACAGCACCGCGCCGACCAGGCCGGCGAAGATCATCGCGACCGTGATCTGCGGGACGCCCTTCGCGTTCTCGTTGAGGATTCCCGAGGACACCGTCTGGGCCACGGCGGTGGAGAGCAGTGCCCCGACCAGGTTGAGGATGGCCGAGATCAGGACGGCGACCCGCGGTTTGAGGGCGCCGGTCGCGACGGAGGTCGCCATGGCGTTCGCCGTGTCGTGGAAGCCGTTCGTGAAGTCGAAGGCGAGCGCGATCGCGACGACGAGGAGAACAGGGATGAGCACGTCCATGCGGCGAAACCTAGACCGGGTGCTGCGGGAGCTCACCGCGGCGAGATGAACTGCGGATGAACTCCCGGTGCGGGCCCGGGCCTCCGCTATTCGTCCGCGTCGAGGCTCTTGCCGCGCATGACGATCAGCGGGTCAGGACGCGTGACCACGGCGGGGTCCTTGCCGTCGTAGTCGAACTGGCCGAGGAAGTATCGCATCGCGTTAACGCGCGCACGCTTCTTGTCGTTGGAGCGGACGATCGTCCACGGAGCGTGCCGCTTGTCCGTGCGGCGGAACATCTCCTCCTTGGCCGCCGTGTACTCATCCCATTTGTCGAGGGAGGCGATGTCCATCGGCGACAGCTTCCAGCGGCGCACCGGGTCGAGCTGACGCATGGCGAAGCGGGTGCGCTGCTCGGTCCGCGAGACCGAGAACCAGAACTTGGTGAGGTGGATGCCCGAGTCGACGAGCATCTTCTCGAACGCGGGCGCCTGCGATATGAACGACTCGTACTCCTCGTCGGTGCAGAATCCCATCACCCGCTCCACGTTCGCCCGGTTGTACCAGGAACGATCGAACATCACGATCTCGCCGGCCGTGGGCAGGTGCTGCACGTAGCGCTGGAAGTACCACTGGCCGCGCTCACGGCTGTTGGGCTTGGTCAGCGCGACCACCCGTGACGTGCGGGGGTTGAGGTGCTCGGTGAACCGCTTGATCGTGCCGCCTTTGCCCGCCGCGTCGCGTCCCTCGAAGACGATGACCGCGCGGCGGTCGTTGTCCTCCAGCCAGTACTGGAACTTCAGCAGCTCCACCTGAAGCTGGTACTTCTCGAGCTCGTACTGCTCGCGCGTCATCCGCTCGGAGTACGGGTAGCCCTCCTGCCAGGTGTAGACCGGGTTGCCCTCGGGGTCGATCAGGTCGGGGTCGGGAGTGTGCCCGCCCTGCACGGTGTAACCGGCCGTCCGCAGGTACTCGATGTACTCGCGGAGGTCGTCGTTGGGGAACTCGCCCGTCATCGGTCCTCCTGATCGCCGCGTGGCCCGGTGCGCGCCTGCCGGCCTCGCAGCCGGGAGTGTACGCGACCCAGGTGTACGGCCGATACTACGGACGTCCGGCGAGCGCTTCGGGAGCGGGCGGGTGACCCCGAAGGGTCTCCCGCCCGCTGCTCTCCTGCTCGACGACGGCTGCACGCCGCGGTCCGGGTCAGGCCACCTGACCGGTGGCGAGGAACTCGATGAGCAGCTCGTTCACCCGCTCGGCCTCGTCGTGGTGCACCCAGTGGGATGCTCCCTCGAGGCGCTCGACGGCGACCAGGTTCGGTACGTCCTCCGCGTGCGGCTCGGCCAGGCCGGCACCCAGGAAGCGGTCCTCCTGGCCCCAGATCACGAGAGTGGGTGCGGTGACGGTGAGGACCTTCTGCTTCGACCCCAGCCGCACGGCCGCGCGGTAGTAGTCGATCATGCCCGTCGCGGCGCCGTCCTGCGACCAGGCCTCACGGTACCGGTCGAGCTCGTCCTCGGTGTACGCGGGCTGCGCGTCGCGGAAGAAGCGGGCGAAGAACTTCCAGTCGTCCTTGGCCGCGTGCCGTTCCGGCGTGCCCATCAGCTGGAAGTAGAAGAAGTACCAGCTGCGCTCGAGCTGACGCGGGCTCTTCAGGCCCTCGTTGAGCTTGCGCGGGTGCGCCGCGTTCAGGATGACGAGCCGCTCGACGACCTCCGGCGAGTTCATCGCCAGCGTCCAGGCGATGGAGCCGCCCCAGTCGTGGCCCACGACGGTCGCGGTCTCGCTGCCGAGTGCCCCGATCAGCGCCGCGATGTCGGCGGCCGGCTTGTCGGCCGTGTAGTCCTCGAACGCCGACGGCTTCGACGACAGGTTGTAGCCGCGGAGGTCGGGTGCGACGACCCGGTAGCCCGCCGCTACGAGCGGCGCGATCTGGTCGCGCCAGCCGTACCAGAACTCCGGGAAGCCGTGCAGCAGCAGGACGAGCGGGCCGGTGCCGGCCTCCACGTAGTGCAGTGTCACGCCGTCGGCGACCTCGGCGAAGCCGTCACGGAGGTCGACTCCGATGCCGAAGGCCGAGCGGGCGGTGGTGGTTGCGGTGGTGTTCATGATGGATCCCCTTTCCTGAGATCTCGTTTCGATGTCACCCATCGTGATCGTCGGCTCGACCCGTCGCGCCCGGGTGACCCCCGGGTGACACCCGGGTCTGCGCCCGTGCGGGTCCCTTGCCAGCGGGAGGCCGGATCCCTAGGGTCGGAAGCGGCGGTGGGTCATGACGATCGAGGAAGAGCGCCGTGCGTTGCGGGGCAGGAGCGACGAGACCGCACGGCTCGACCGGCTTCTGGCGCTCGCCGCCTCCGGCCGGAGCGACGTGCTGGTGCTGCGCGGCGAGGCGGGCGCCGGTAAGAGCGCGCTGCTCGACTACACCGCACAGCGTGCGGCCGGTTTCACGGTCGTGCGCGCGGGCGGCGTCGAGTCGGAGGCCGAGCTCGCCTACGCGGTGCTCCAACAGCTGTGCGCACCGTTCGCCGACCGTGTCGCCGGGTTGCCGGAGCCGCAGTGGCAGGCGCTCGGCACAGTGTTCGGCACGAGGAGCGGGGAGGCGCCCGACCGTTTCCTGGTCGGGCTGGCCGTGCTGGGGGTGCTTGCGGAGGTCGCCGAGTCGACACCGCTCCTCTGCGTCGTCGACGACGCCCAGTGGGTGGACACCGCGTCGCTGCAGACCCTGGCGTTCGTCGCCCGGCGGCTCGGCGCCGAGCGCATCGGGATGCTGTTCGCGGTGCGGGATGCGGAAGAATCCGGTGGTGCGGCGCCGGCTGTGACCGGGATCGACGACCTCCCCGCGCTCGAGCTGCGCGGCCTCGCCGACGCCGATGCGCGGGCCCTCCTCGACTCGGTCGTCGCCGGCCCGTTCGACGAACGGGTGCGCAGCCGGATCCTCGCGGAGGCCCGCGGCAACCCGCTCGCCCTCCGCGAGCTCTCGCACGACCCGGACGCCGTGGACGCGTCCGCCGGTGATGGCCAGGCCCTCACCGACCGGATCGAGCGCGGTTTCGCCCGGCGGCTCGACCCGCTGCCTCCGGAGACACGGCGGCTGCTGCTGATCGCAGCCTCGGACCCGTCCGGCGACGTGGCCCTTCTCTGGCGCGCCGCCGAGGTGGTCGGCATCCCGGCCGACGCGCTCGTGCCCGCCCGGGAGGCCGGGCTGCTGGAGCTCGGCGCACAGGTGCGGTTCCGGCATCCGCTGATGCGGTCGGCGGTCTCGCATTCGGCGACGGAGAGCGAACGGCGTGCGGCGCACCGGGCGCTGGCGGACGCCATCGTCGACCCGGCCGACCAAGACGACCGGGCCTGGCACCGCGCAGCGGCCACGACGGGCCTCGACGAGGAGGTCGCGACCGAGCTCGAGGAGTCGGCGGACCGGGCGTGCGCGCGCGGCGGGTGGGCAGCGGCGGCCGCCTTTCTGACACGAGCGATGGAGCTCACGCCCGACCCCTCCCTCCGGGCACGCCGGGCGCTCGCCGCCGCCGACGCGGGGATGCAGGCGGGCGACGTCGACGCGGCTCGCGCGATGCTCGCCGCCGCAGCCGCTGGGCCGCAGTCCGAGCAAGACCGGGCGCGGGCCCAGCTGCTGGGCGCCCGGCTGGCGTTCGCCTCCACCCGGGGGAGGGAGGCGCCCGCGCTGCTGCTGAGCGCCGCGCAGCGGTTCGAGACGCTGGACGCGAGCACGGCCCGCGACACCTATCTCGAGGCGTTCACGGCCGCGCTCTTCGCCGGGCGGCTCGCCGACGGCGGTCACGCCCTCGACGCGGTGGCGTCCGCGGTCGCGGAGGCGCGCTGGAATGGCGCCGGAGAGGGGCCATCGTCGGCGTGCGTGCTGCTGCTCGGCGGCTTCGCGCGGCTGGTCACGCACGGCTACGCCGCCGGCGTGCCGCTGCTGCGCGAGGCGCTGGACACGATGCGCGCGGATCCGCTTCCGGACGCGGACGCGTTGCGGTGGCTGTGGCCGGCCTCCCGCGCTGCGCGCGCCGTCGGCGACGACATCGCCTGGATCGAGCTGACCGCCCGGAATGTGGACCTCGCCCGCCGGTCGGGCGCCCTGAGCATGCTGTCGATCGCGCTCACGGAGCGGTTCACCGTCGAACTCTTCATCGGCGACCTCCCCGCCGCGCTCGCCGTGGCCGCCGAGGCGGACGCCGTGACCTCGGCGACCGGTCACGGGATGAGCCCGCACATCGCGTTCCTCCGTGCCGCCTGGGGTGGTGGCGAGGCCGAGGCCAGGGCGATCCTGGACGCGAACCGCTCCGACGCTGCCGCTCGCGGGGAGGGACTCTGGCTCGCGGGAACCGAGCTGACCAGCGCAGTCTTCCTGAACGCATTCGGCCGGTACGACGAGGCACTGGAGGTCGCCGAGCGCGCCGCCGCCCATCCGTTCGAGCTCGGACTGTCGACGTGGGTCTACCCGGAGCTGGTCGAAGCGGCCGCCCGCAGCGACCGTACCGGCAGAGGCGCGGAGGCACTCGCGCGCCTCACGGAGATCACGGAGGCTTCCGGAACCGACTGGGCGCTCGGAGTGCTGGCCCGGTGTCGAGCGCTCCTCGCCGGCGACGCCGACGACGCCGGCGACCCCGAGGCTCTCTACCGCGAGTCGATCGACCGCCTCGCCCGCACCCGCATCCGCGTCGCGCTGGCGCGCACGCAGCTCGTCTACGGCGAATGGTTGCGCAGGCAGGGCCGCCGCGTCGACGCGCGCGACCAGTTGCGGGCCGCGCACGAGTTCTTCCGCGAGGTCGACATGGAGGGTTTCGCCGAGCGCACCCGCAGGGAGCTCGCGGCGACGGGGGAGACCGCCCGAGCCCGGACGGTCGACACGGTGAACGACCTGACGGAGCAGGAGGCGCTCATCGCCCGGCTCGCCGCGGACGGCCGCAGCAACCCGGAGATCGGAGCGCAGCTCTTCATCAGCCCGCGCACTGTCGAGTGGCACCTCGGAAAGGTGTTCACCAAGCTCGGGGTGACGACTAGGAGGGAGTTGCGGACCGACGCCGTGGGCTCCCTCGCGCGGGGCCTGGGTTCGGCGTGAGGCGGGGCCGCGTCGTCGGGAGCCGTGCGCTCGCCGGTCAGCCGGGCTTCTCCGCGCTATCGTGGTCGCCGCGGCGAACGAGCGAGTGCTGAAAGGGTGACGCGATGAGGGCAGCGGTGCTGGGCAGCATCAACATCGATCTGGTGGCCTCGGCGCCGCGCCTCCCCAACCCCGGTGAGACGGTCTCCGGTCGCGCGTTCCGCCGCGAGGCGGGCGGCAAGGGCGCCAACCAGGCGTCGGCGGCGGCCCAGCTGGGCGCCGACGTCGTGATGTTCGGCGCGGTCGGTCCGGATGCCGATGGCGACCTCGCGCTCGACACGCTCCGCGCGGTCGGGGTCGATGTCGAGAACGTCCGGCGCGTCGAGGAGCCCACGGGCGTCGCCCTGATCGTGACCGACGACGCGGGCGAGAACCAGATCGTCGTCTGCGCGGGCGCGAACGCGGAGGTCGTCGCGCCTGCCGGTGAGCACACGTTCGAGGTGCTGGTCGCGCAGCTCGAGATCCCGGTGGAGGTGGTGGAGGCCGCGTTCCTGGCGACCGATGCCTTCACCGTGCTGAACGCCTCCCCGGCACGCGACCTCCCTCACGCGCTGGTGCGGCGGGCCGACCTGATCGTGGTCAACGAGCACGAGTACGCGGCGATGGAGTCGCTGCGCGCCGCGCGCCGCGTGGTCGTCACGTACGGCAGTGCAGGGTCCGCGCTGTTCGAGAACGGCGAGCGCACGGCCGCGGTGCCCGCGATGCCCGCCACGGTCGTCAACTCGGTCGGCGCGGGCGACGCCTACTGCGCGGCCGTCGCACTAGGCTTGGCGGCCGGCGCCGACCCGCGCTCGGCGCTCGCGACCGCCTCGGCGGTCGGCGCGGCGGCGGTCGCCGACCCGGCCTCCCAACCGGCTCTCCTCCCGCTCCACGACTACGAGGCGATGACATGACAGCTCCGCTCTACCTCGACTGCGACACCGGGATCGACGACGCGCTGGCGATCGCCGTGCTGCTCCGCGCCGGCGCCGACCTCGTCGGGATCGGCACGGTGAGCGGCAACGTCTCCGCTGCGGTCGCTGCCCGCAACACCCTCCATCTGCTCGAGCTCGCCGAAAGGACCGACATCCCGGTCGCGATCGGCCGGCACGACCCGCTGAACGGGCGGTTCGGCGGCGCCGCGGCAGACGTGCACGGATCGGAAGGCCTGGGCGGACTCGTCGTCCCGGAGCCGCTGGCACAGCCGGTCGCGGCGACGGCGGTGGAGCTGTTGCTCGGCCTGTCGCACCGTCACGCGGGGGAGCTCGACATCCTCGCCATCGGTCCGCTGACGAACCTCGCGGAGGCGCTCGCCGTCGACCCGACCCTCCCCGAGCGCATCCGCCGGGTCACCATCATGGGCGGCGCCGTCGAGGTGCCGGGGAACATCACTCCGATCGCCGAAGCCAACATCTTCAACGACCCGGAGGCCGCCGAGATCGTCTTCGCCGCTCCGTGGACGATCACGCTCGTGCCGCTGGACGTGACCATGGACCACGTCATCACGGCGGAGGAGGTGCAGGGTCTCGCGGCGAGCGACGACCCCCTCCTGCACGCGGTCGCCCTGGCGTTCGAGCTGTACCTCGACTTCTACGCCGGCGTGTTCGAGAGCCGGAGCGCGGCCCTCCACGACCCGCTCGCGGCGCTGGTCGCGCTGGAGCTGCTCCCCGTCACCGGCCGGCTCGACGGGCCGATCACCGTCGAGACGGAGGCCGGTGCGGGGCGTGGGAGGACGGTCCGCGGAAGCGGGGGCAGCGAGCGTCCCGTGCACACGGCCGTGGTCGCGACCGAGCCCGCGGCGGCCGCGATCCTGGCAGTGCTCGGCCGCTCCGGAGGCGCCTGAGAATCCGTGCAGCTCACGTCGGGTGCGGAATTCCGACGGCTCCTCCCGGTTGAAGACGTCATGACCAACGTAGGAATCATCGGAGCCGGCCACATCGGCATCGCACTCGCCCGCACCTTCATCCAGCACGGCTACACCGTCACCATCGCGAACTCGCGGGGTCCGGAGACGCTCGCCGACCTCGTCGCAGAGCTCGGCCCGTCCGCGACCGCGGCGACCGCCGCCGAAGCCGCCGCGGCCGGCGACTTCGTCGTCGTGACGGTGCCGCTGAAGAGCTACCGTGACATCCCGGTCGCGCCGCTGGCGGGCAAGATCGTGATCGACACGAACAACTACTACTTCGAGCGCGACGGTCACATCGCCGAGCTCGACGACGGGACCGCGACCGTGTCGGGGCTGCTGCAGGCGCACCTGCCGGAGTCGAAGGTCGTCAAGGGCTTCAACCACATCGGCGCCCGCGACATCCCGACCACCGGCTCGCCCGCCGGGACGCCGAACCGCCGAGCCCTCGCCACTGCGAGCGACTTCGATGACGCCGCCGCGCTAGTGACGTCGATCTACGACGAGTTCGGCTTCGACACCGTGAACATCGGCCCGCTCTCGGAGAGCTGGCGCGTCGAGCGCGATCGCCCCGCCTACGTGGTCCGGCAGAACCGCGAGGAGCTCGAGGCCAACCTGGCGAAGGCGCCGCGGACGATCTGAGGTCGTCGCGGCGGCGCATCACGCCGCCGCGCGGACTACTGCCGCGCCGTCCCGGTGGCCAGGAACGCCGTGCCGAAGCACAGCTCCCTCCACCCAGGCTCGGCCAGGCCGTCCCGCACCGCCGCGCGGATCCCCTCCCACGGCCGGCGCGCGATCCACTCGTCGAGGGAGGCCGACGTGCCGACGACGGCGACGCCGAGGCGGGACATCCACGCGGGCGTGCCGGAGGGGAGCTTCAGGTCGAGCACGGCGAGGCGCCCACCGGAGGCCAGTGCGGCAGCGGCGTGCGCGACCGCCTGTCCCCGCCCGGGAACCTGGGTCAGCGCGTAGGTGGAGAGCACCGCGTCCACGCCCGTGGGGAACACGAACCCCGCCGCATCGGCCTGGACGAGACGGACGTTGTCCCAGCCGTTGGCCCCCACGCGGGCGCGGGCGCGGGCGAGCATCGCGTCGGTCAGATCGACGCCGATGATCCGCCCCTCCGGGCCGATCGCCCGCTCCAGCAGCGGAAAGTTCAGGCCGGTGCCGCAGGCGAGGTCGACCACGGTCGCGCCGACGTGCAGGCCCAGCGCGCGCACGGCGAGCAGGCGCTGCCCGTGCTGCGGATAGCCGGGCACCGGCGACAGCCGGGAGGTCACGTCGTAGTGCGCGGCCTTCCTCCGGTATGTCGCGATCAGGCGCTCCCTGGTGCGGTCGGCATCGGTCGTGCGGTCGGCGCCGGTCACGGCGACCCCGTTCCCGCCTGGACGTCGGCCTCGACCGCCGCGCGGATGCCGGTCATCTCGAGGTCGCTCACGCGCTGGATCTGCGCCTGGAGGGCACGCGCGGGGTAGACGCGCATGACGTTCGCGAGGTCGACCTCCACCCACATCATCGCGGCCGTGCCGCTCTCGCCCACCGGGACGAACTCCATGCCCCAGCGCGCGACGGACGTGCCCATCGTGCCGGCGAACGCCATCGCGTTCGGCTCGTCGACGGCCGTAACGCGTTCGGTCCGACGATGGTCGAACCCCAGGTCGTGGGCGCGCTGATCCACCCACGCGCCCGCCTGCAGGGAGCCACCGCCGCGGATGCGGCACTCGAGCACCGTGGGTGCCCACTCCGCCCAGCGCGCGACGTCGCACAGGTACGCCCATACCGTGTCGATGCCGGCGGCGATGATGATGCGGCTCTCGGTCCGGATGGTGTGATGCCGCGAGCCGGTGGTCTCGGTCGTGCTGCTCTGGTCGGTGCCGTGCTTTATGGTGCTGTGCCTGATGCTCATGGACCGACGGAGGCTGCGGCGTCCAGCTCCGGGCGTGCGGCCTCCGACCTCCTCAGTGGGTTACACGAGGTGGCGGCGTGCACGGTTCATTCGGCGCGCGGGACGCGCACCCGCAGTGCGCCGGGGTCGACCCGCGTGCGCAGCGCCGAGACGCGGCCGAACAGGTCGCCGTCGAGCTCGACGTCCTCCGGTCGGCTCAGCTTCACGATGAGCTCACGGCCCTTCAGGTAGTTCATGGCGCGCACCTCCTTGTCCGCTCCCATCAGGCGTCGGCCCGCACTGGTGCGCCGGAGGACGCCGTTCTCCCAGAAGATCTTGACGATGATCCGGACCCAGCCGGTGAAACCCTCCGGGCGAACGACAACGATGTCGAGGAGGCCGTCGTCGACCGCGGCCTCCGGCAGCAGCAGGATGTTGGCCGGCAGCGAGCCGCAATTGCCGATGAGCACGGTGTGGGCGTGCATCGAGTGCGTCCGGCCTCCGTCGAGCTGGAAGCGCAGCCGCAGTTCGTTCCTGTCGCGCAGCACGGTGCCGATGGCCTTCACGTAGGCGAGCCAGCCCGCCTTGGCCTTGAGGTCGTCGTCGGTCGCTGCGATCATCTGCGCGTCGATCCCGAGGCCGGCCATGACCAGGAACACGCGCTTCTCGGTGCGCTCGCCGTCGCGGAGCTCGGCGATGCCCACGTCGATGGGCCGATCCTCACCGTCGAGAGCGGTGTCGAGCGCGTGATCGACGTCGTCCAGCGTCAGGTCGAGGTTGCGGGCGAGGAGGTTGCCCGTGCCGGACGGCAGCAGCGCCAGAGGTGTGTCCGTTCCGCTCAGCTCCTCCGCGACGGTGCGCACCGTGCCGTCGCCGCCCGCGGCGATGACGACGTCGACGCCCTGCTCGAGGGCCTCCCGGGCCTGACCCGTTCCCGGATCGTCCTCGGTGGTCTCCAGCCAGAGGGTGGCCTCCCAGCCGTGCCTCCGCTCGGCCGCCTCGAGCGCGTCGCGCAACGCGGCCGCGTCCGTCTTCACCGGGTTCACCACGATCGCGGCCCTGCTCATCCGACTCCCCTCGACATGCTGACAGTGACAGTACGCCCGCGCGTGGCGTTGGCAATTCCGGAGGCGCGGGCCGAGCCGCCGCCGCACGGCGCGTTACTCCGGAGATCGTCGCCAGCGGCGGCAGGACCTCCGGAGTTGCTCACGCCGGCTGCATCCTCTGCAACTCCGGAGATACACCGCGATCCGGATTGATTCTCCGGAGTTGATGAACAGACACGCCGGGCGGCCGGTGGATCTCCGGAGTTGCCGACAGTACTCAGTCGCGGTCGGCCAGTGCGGTGAGCCGGGAGAGGAAGGCGACGACGGTCCGCGACCGCTCCGGGCCGAGGTCCGCGGCCACGTCGAGCAGCCGCCGGTGCATCGCGGTGAGCGTGTGCCGCACCTCCTCGTCGGCGCCCGGGGTCGCCCGGATGGTGATGCTGCGCCGATCGCTCGGGTGCGGATGCCGCGAAACGTGCCCGGAGGCGGTCAGCCGGTCGAGCATGGCGGTGACCGAGGACGACTTCATCCCGAGATGGGCGCCGAGCTGAACTGGCGTCGTGTACCGCTGCTCCTCCTGCGCCTTGAGCAGGAATTTCAACGCGCGGAGGTCGGCCTCGCCCATGCGCATCGACTCGCGCGTTCGCCGCCGCATCGCCTGTTCGGCCGTGCGGTACTCGCGCAGGGACGCGATGACGCGCACCGCGTGCGGGGGAGCAGTGTCGAACCAGGGCTTGTCGGTCATCGGGTCGATGATAATCGCACGCGCGCGTCAGTCCGCTGTGCGGGCCTTCGCCTGTTCCACTCTCGAGGCCGGGTTGTCGATGTGGTCGACGGCGTCGCGCAGCCGGTCCATGAACTCGACGACGGTCTCCGCGTCCTCCGGGGTGAGGCTCGAGGCGACCTCCACGAGCTCTTCGCGCACGTCGCCGAGGATGGCCTTGTGCAGTTCGCTCGTCGGCACCGTCGGGATGATGATCAGCGCCCGGCGGTCGAACGGGCTGGGCTCGCGCCGGATGTGCCCGGCCTTCTCGAGTCGGTCGAGCAGCACGGTGATCGACGAGCTCTGGATGCCGAGGTACTCGGCGAGCTCGCGCGGCCCGACCGTCATCCCGTGTTCGTGTGCACGCAGGAGGTAGCGCAGGGCCGAGATGTCGTTCTCGTTCATGCGCATCGTCTTCTCGGATCGACGCTGCATGGCGCTGTCCGCGGCCCCGTAGGCGCGGATATGCTCCAGCACATCGATCGCCCGTTCGCGATCCGTCTCGGCGCTGTACCAGTAGTGGGGCGCCGGACGCTTGTCGTCCGTCGTCATGGATCAAATGATAGACCAGCTACAAGCTAGAGGTTCTAGCGACCGGCGGTCGCCATCTGGCGGGCCATCGGCCGACCTCGGCGCTCGCGGTATGCGCCCAGGTTGGTCGGCTCCTCGGTCACGAGCATCCCGCTCGCTCGGCTGGCCATCTCGACCATGCTGTTGAGCCAGGCGTCGTTCAGCCGCCCGGGATCGGCCTGGTCGAAGTCGTAACGGATCGGGATGGCGTTGTCGATCCACAGCGAGATGCGGGCCGAATCGGAGGCGTCCTGCGGGACCCAGCTGAGGAGGAAGGGCTCGCGGCGCCGCAGTTTGAGGGTCAGCGCGGCTTGCAGGTGCGCCAGCGTCCTGTCATCGAAGGTGAAACTCTCGCGGTCGTAGGTCAGCGTTCCCATCGCTCTTCTCCTTCGTTCTGGTGGGGCCGCGATGAGCCTAGCTGATTGCTAGGTAATCTAGCTACATCAATTTCTAGATGCTCACTTGCCGCAACTATTTAGCAGATGCGCCGCGCAGAATCAACCCCCTGGGCGAAAGTTGCTACGACGATCAATTAGCTAGAAGCTCTAGTTACTTCACGAAATGCTCGTCTCCAAGGAGTAGTCATGACGCTCGCGATCAAGGATGCCCGACCGGCCCTCCGCCTGCCTATCGCAGTCCAGCGCGGTCGCCGCCGTGGCCAGGCTCCAGCACCCAGCGAGCACCTCGCCTGGCGTCAGCCGGTCGACGGGCTCTGGGTCGCCGAGACCCCATCGACCTACCTCGGCATGATCGAGCGCGTCGACGACGGTTTCGTCGCCTCGGCCGCGGACGGCCGCGACCTCGGTCACTTCACCAAGCAGGCCGACGCCAGGGTCGCGGTCTACGCCAGCTGGTTCCGGCGCCGCGAGACCCCCGGCCTCGTCGGCTGGGCGCAGGGCATCCTGCGCCGGGCGGTCAAGGCGTGACCACCGACGCGGAGGACGCGGTCTGCGACTGGGCGGAGCTCGTCCCGAAGCGCGCCTACGTCCTCCGTTCCCCGCAGGGTCACGAGCTGCTCTCCACCTACGGCGGCCCCGGCGAGGCCGAAGGATCTGCGGTGTTCTTCGCGCACGAGCCCGCAGGCGGCGGCGACGGCGAGCTCACGATCCTTCCCGACGACGGCTGGGACATCCTCCGCAGCATCGCGGAGGACGTATAGGGCAAGCTGGTCTCCTCGGCGAGGGGGAGGCGATGCGACCGATCATGAGCGACGCGGCGACCGTGGCGTCGCTCGAGGGCCAACAATATATCGTGCTGAGGACCGTCGGCGAGGTCGACGCGTTCTACTCGACGGAGCAGCGTGCCCTCCTGGAGCGGCTGCCGCCCGGACTGCCGCATCCGAACGCGGGTCACGTCACTCTTCGGGGCTTCGCCGAACCGGGCCGCGTCGATGCCCTGCTCGACACGCTTCGCGGGTGGGCCTCCGCTCTCGACCCGATCGAGCTGCGAGTGGACGCGATCGACGGCTTCCCGCCACCGTTCGCGGTGCTGTTCGCCCGCCTGGAACGTTCGCGATCGCTCACGGCGGCCTACGCGTCACTGATGGACGCGCTCGCGGCGTCCGACTTCGTGCGCCTCGGTGAGCTGTCCCTGGACGACTGGGTCTTCCATCTTTCGCTGGTCTACTGCGCAGCTCTGACCGACGAGGAGTGGCACGAGCACGCCGACGCGGTGCGGCGTGCGATCCCGCAGGGTCCGGCCGAGCGCATCACGGCGGTCGACTTCGTCTGGTACGCCGGAGGAGTCGAGCACGTCGTCCCGTTGGCGACGAGACGTGAGTAATCGGGGGAATCACCGCGGGGATTCCCGCGATTACTCACGTCTCGGCGGCTAGTAGTGGGCCCTCGCAGCTTTCGCGGAGGAGGACGGTCACGGGGAGTTCCGCGTTGACCGGTTCGCGTTCGGGGGCGTTCAGACGCGCCACCATCGCGCGCACGGCCTCCCGGCCGAGTTCGAGCATGGGCTGGCGCACCGTGGTGAGGCGCGGGGTCGACCGCGCTCCGTCGTCGATGCCGTCGAAGCCGGTCACGATGACGTCGTCGGGCACGCGGAGGCCGGCCGCGCCGAGCGCGTCGAGGACTCCGAGGGCCATCTGGTCGTTGGCGCAGACCAGCGCGCGGGGGAGGCGGCCGCCGTCGATCAGGTCGGCGGCGACGGCCCGGGCGCGCTCGCGCGAGAACTCGCCGTGCAGCACCGGCAGAGCGGTCGGGTTGATGCCGCGGCCCTCCAGCGCCTCGGCGAAGCCGCCGTAGCGCTCGGCGTCGTCGGGGGAGTCGAACGGGCCGGTCAGGTACATCGGGTCCCGGATGCCGTGATGGTCGATGAGGTGCTCGGTGAGGGCGCGCATGCCCTCGCGGTTGCGGACGGTGAGGTGGTCGAAGTCGTCGCCGCGGCGCTGTCCGGCCAGGTAGACGACCGGGATGCTGTCGCCGATCCGCTTGAGGACGTCGTGCGGCGCGCTCTGCGCGATCACCGCCAGGCCGTCGACTTTGCCTGCGAGATCGCTCAGTGCCATCTCCAGGGATTCGGGGGAACGGCCGCGCCCCACGCTGATCATCAGCGAGAAGCCCTGGCGCCACGCCTCGAGCTCGCACCCGCGCAGCACCGCCTCGAAATACAGGTCGGCGCCGAGTCGCTGGCCGGGTCGCGCCGGGTCGAGACGCACCTCCACCGGGCGGTCGGCGTCGATCGCAGGGTCGCTCAGGTCTTCGACCGCGTCCACACCGGGGAGGAAGAGCCCGAGGACGCCGGTGCGACGGGAGGCCAGCCCACGGGCACTCCCGCTCGGCACGTAGCGCAGCTCACGGACCGCGGCGAGGACGCGTTCCTGAGTGGAAGCGCGTACATCATCGGGTCGAGTGAGCACGCGGGAGACCGTCGCGATCGACACGCCGGCGTGCGCTGCGACATCATACACCGTGGGTTTTCCCGCCACTTTTCCCCCGAGTTCCTCTGCGAATTGGTGGACTAGATCACATTCTGGCATGTGGAACGATCTTTCGGGGCGGGGGTTGAAAGACGTTTCGTATGCGCTTACAGTGGGTCCCGCTCACCGTTCGGCCGTCCGCCGAGCCGAGCCGAGCACAGGCTCGCCGCCCGAGTGCGGAGCACCTCGTCACCGTCGACTGAAGGGACCCTTGCGATGAACAAGCCAAGAACGCGCCTCCGGCGTTCACTCGTCGCCCTCGCCGCCGCCGCATCACTGCTGGCGATGAGCGCGTGCAGCATCCAGACCTCCGGCTCCAATGGATCCGGCAACTCGGGAGCCAGCGGCTCCCTGCTCTTCGGCGCGGACGGCGGAAACCCGACGTTCGTGCGCAACTTCAACCCGTTCGCGCCGACCGCCCGCACGGGCGCGCACTACATGTACGAGCCCCTCCAGGTCGTCAACTCCATCGACGGCAAGGCCACACCGTTCCTCGCGACCGGCGACAAGATCGTCGACCCGAAGACGATCGAGTACACGATCCGCTCGGGCGTCGACTGGTCCGACGGCAAGCCCTTCACCCCGGCCGACGTCGTGTACACGTTCGACCTCCTCAAGAAGACGCCCGCACTCGACCTGCTCGGCCAGTGGCAGAACATCGACACGATCAGCTCGTCGGGCAGCACCGTGACGTTCCACCTCAAGGGCCCGAACGTCCCCGCGGCGAACATCATCGATCAGCAGATCATCGTGCCGGAGCACATCTGGAAGTCCGTCAAGGATCCGGTGACCTGGGCGAACGAGAAGCCGGTCGCCACCGGACCGTACGTTGTCGGCGACTTCGCGCCGAACCAGTACACGATGGTCAAGAACACCAAGTACTGGCAGGCCGACAAGGTCGCGGCGGAGAAGCTGGTGCTCCCGGCCTCCAACACCAGCCTCCAGATCGTCAAGGGCGGCTACGACTGGGCCTACTCGTTCATCGACAACGTCGACAAGACCTGGGTCGGAGCGAACAAGCAGCACAACAAGTACTGGTTCCCGCCCGGCGGCACCATCTCGCTGATCCCCAACCTGACCAAGGCGCCGTTCAACAACCTGGACTTCCGTGCCGGCCTGGCCTCCGCGCTCGACCGCGACAAGATCGCGAACGACGCCGAGCAAGGCTATGTCAAGGCGGCCGGCCAGAACGGCCTGCTGCTGCCGAACGCGCAGTCGTGGCTGAACTCCTCGTTGCCGAACCAGGGGATGATCAAGCAGGACACCCAGAAGGCCCTGCAGTCGTTCGCCAAGGCCGGCTACACCCAGCAGGGCGGCAAACTCGTCGACTCCTCCGGCCAGCAGCTCCAGCTCACGATCACCACGCCCAACGGCTACACCGACTGGCTGCGCGGCGTGCAGGCCATCCAGTCGCAGCTGCAGTCCCTCGGGATCGCGGTGACGATCGATCAGCCGCAGCCGGCCGCCTACACGCAGGCGCAGAACAACGGCGACTTCCAGCTCCTGATGGGCGCGTTCGGAGGCGCGGGCAGCGTCTACCAGGACTTCAACACCCTGATGAGCAGCCAGTTCGCCAAGCCGATCGGCACGGCGGCCTCCGGCAACTTCGAGCGGTTCAGCGACCCGCAGGCCGACGCCCTGCTCGAGCAGATGCGATCCGCCACCTCCGACAGCGAGCAGAAGAAGATCGCCGGTCAGCTGCAGGAGGTCATGTACACCAAGATGCCCGTCATCAGCCTGTTCTACGGCGGCCTCTGGGGTCTGTTCAGCGACAAGAGCTTCACCGGCTGGCCGAGCGAGAGCGACCCGTACGCGACCCCGGCCACCTGGACGGAGAACTCGCTGCTGATCCTCACCCACCTCACGAAGGCGAAGTGATCCCCGGCCGGTCGCGGGAGGGCTCCCGCGACCGGCCACCTCCGCCCCACTGATCCACCGAAAGGAGGCGTCGTGCGCTATCTGCTGGGCAAGCTCGGACTCTTCGTCCTCACGCTCTGGGCCGCCATCACGGTCAACTTCATCCTCCCGCGCCTGATGCCGGGATCGCCCGCCGACGCGGCGATCGCCAAGCTCAGCCAGAACGGCCCGGTGTCACCGGCGATGCGCGCCTCCATCGAGGCTCAGCTCGGCGTGCCGACCGGAAGCATCTGGGACCAGTACGTCACGTATCTCGGTCAGATCGTCCACTTCGACTTCGGGCCGTCGTTCAGTTACTTCCCGCAGTCGGTCTCGAGTCTGATCGGGGCGGCGCTGCCCTGGACGCTCGTGCTCGTCGGCACAGTGACCATCCTCGCCTTCGTGCTCGGCACCCTGCTGGGCGTGCTGGCGGCGTGGAAGCGCGGCACTGCGCTCGACACCGTTCCGACGGTGGGAGGCCAGTTCCTCTCCGCGTTCCCCTACTTCTGGATCGCGCTGCTCCTGCTGTTCTTCTTCGGCTATGTGGCCGGCTGGTTCCCCACCAGCGGTGCGTACTCGCAGACCGCGACGCCGAACTGGAGCTGGGGCTTCTTCTCCGACGCCGTCTACCACGGCATCCTGCCCGGGCTGACGATCCTGCTCACCGCCTTCGGCGGCTGGATCATCGGCATGCGCAACACCATGGTGAACACGCTCGGAGAGGATTACGTGACCTTCGCGGAGGCCAACGGACTGCGCACGCGCACGGTCGCGTTGCGCTACGCGGCCCGCAACGCGCTCCTGCCGCAGTTCACGTCGTTCGGCATGGTGCTGGGCGGCGTCGTCGGCGGGTCACTCCTCGTGGAGACCGTGTTCGCCTATCCCGGCGTCGGCCTCCTCCTCTTCCACGCGGTCACCAACCAGGACTACCCGCTGATGCAGGCGCTGTTCCTCATCATCACGGTGAGCGTCCTGATCGCGAACTTCCTCGTGGACATCCTGTACGGCGTGCTCGACCCGAGGACCAGACGATGACGCAGAAGGAACCCACGATGACGCAGCCACCGAGCACGACCTCCGTGCGTGCGACCCAGGTCGCCGCCGCCGCGCCCGCGCAGAAGGGCTGGAACCCGCTGCGCGTCGTCGGGCGGGCGGTCGGGACCGTCTGGTCGGAGCCGAAGGCGCGGTTCGGCATCATCCTGCTCGCGCTCTTCATCCTGATGGCGATCTTCGCTCCGCTGATCGCGCCCTACGACCCGCACGACACCTCCTTCCCGCACGGGCAGGACGGCAGCGCGGCGCACCTCCTGGGCACGACCGCGGTCGGCCAGGACGTGCTCTCCCAGCTGATCTGGGGCTCCCGGATCTCGGTCTCGGTGGCCCTGGTCGCCGGCCTGCTCAGCACGATCGTCGCGGTCGCCGTCGGCCTCAGCTGGGGCTACGTCCGCGCCTTCTGGGGGGAGGGAGTCGGCTTCGTCGTCAACCTCTTCCTGGTCATCCCGTCGCTGCCGCTCATGATCGTGATCGCGGCGTACCTCCACAACGGAGGCATCGGCGTCATCGTGTTCGTGGTCGTGGTGACCGGCTGGGCGTGGGGCGCACGCGTGCTGCGCTCGCAGACGCAAACCCTCCGCTCCCGCGACTTCGTGACGGCGGCGAAGTTCAGCGGAGAGAGCGCGAACCGGATCGTGTTCCGAGAGATCCTTCCGAACATGACCTCGCTGATCGTCGCGAGCTTCTTCGGTGCGGCGACCGCGGCGATCCTGGCGGAGGCGGGGCTGGAGTTCCTGGGACTCGGCGACCCGAACACGGTGAGCTGGGGAACGATGCTCTTCTGGGCGCAGAACAGCAACGTGCTGCTCACCGGCCAGTGGGTGCAGCTCTTCGCGCCCGGCTTCATGATCGCGCTGTTCGCCGTCTCGATGACGTTCATCAACTTCGGGGTCGACGGGCTGAGCAATCCCCGGCTGCGTGAGAGGAAGGCGGCACGATGAGCCTGCTGCGAGTCGAAGACCTGTCCGTCGTCTACGACGAGGGTCATGGCAACGCGTTCGAGGCGGTCAAGAAGGTCGGCTTCGAGCTCGACCAGGGCGAGTTCGTCGGTCTGGTCGGCGAGTCCGGCTCCGGCAAGTCGACGCTCGGCTTCGCACTCACCCGGCTGTCGAAGCCGCCGGCGCGCATCGCGGGAGGCCGCATCCTGTTCGACGGCACCGACATCGCCGCGCTCTCCACCGAGGAGGTGCGCACCCAGCGGCAGGGCGGCTTCGCCATGGTGCTGCAGTCGGGCATGAACGCGCTCAACCCGGTGCGAACGATCCGCAACCACTTCCTCGACGTCTTCGCGGCGCACGGTCACGTGCCGCCACGTGCCCGTGCAGCCCGGGCGGAGGAGCTCATCGCCAAGGTGGAGCTGCCTCCCGCGACGCTGAACCGCTATCCCGGCGAGCTCTCGGGCGGGATGCGTCAGCGCGTCTCGATCGCGCTCGCGCTTTCGCTCGAGCCGCGGCTGATGGTCTTCGACGAGCCGACCACCGCGCTCGACGTGCTCGTGCAGCACGCCGTCATGAACACCATCCGGCAACTGCAGGCGTCCGAGAACTTCACCGCCGTGCTCATCAGCCACGACCTCGGGGTCGTGCTGGAGGCGACGCAGCGCGTGCTCGTCATGCACGACGGCGTCATCGTGGAGGACGCCTCGAGCGAGCGCATCCTGAACGCGCCGCAGCACCCGTACACGCAGATGCTGCTGAGCCACTACGGCGACCCGCGGGCAGCCGAGGTGACCGTGCCCGGCCTCGACCGCCGCAGCGACGGCGAGGCGCGGCCCGCGCCGGCCACCGGCGCGGTGTCGGGCGCTCGGACCACCGCCGCCGCGGCCCGGCAGCGCGTCGGCGCCCGCGAGCCGATCGTCGTCTCCAACCTGACCAAGGTGTACCCGAAGGGCCGCCGGGGCAGCGCCACGCGCGCCGTCGACGACGTGTCGTTCACGCTCGAGCCCGGCATGTCGATGGCGCTCGTCGGCGCCAGCGGCAGCGGCAAGTCGACGATCGCCAAGATGATCACCGGCGTGGAGCGGCCGACCTCCGGCACCATCGCGTTCGGCGACACGCGCATCGACACGCTGCGCGGCCGGCGCGCGCTCAAGCAGTTGCACTCGGAAGTGCAGATGGTGTTCCAGGACCCGTACGCGGCGCTGAACCCGCTGCACACCGTCGAGTACATCCTCACCCGGCCGGTCGAGAACTTCACCGGCCTGCGCGGCGGCGCGGCCCGCGCCCGCGTGCTCGAACTGCTCGACACGGTCGGCCTGACACCGGTCGAGAAGTTCGCCTCCCGGCTGCCCCACCAGCTCTCCGGAGGCCAGCGCCAGCGCGTCGTCATCGCGCGCGCCCTCGCGAGCGACCCGCAGGTGATCATCGCCGACGAGCCGGTGTCGATGCTCGACATGTCGCTGCGCGCCGGCGTGCTCGCCCTGCTCGAGGAGCTGAGGCGCACGCGCGGGGTCAGCATGCTCTACATCACCCACGACCTGCTCAGCGCGCGGCTCGTCACCGACCGGATCATGGTGCTCGACAAGGGCGTCGTGGTCGAGCGCGGCGACACGGCCGAGGTGCTGCAGCGACCTCAGGACGACTACACGGTGAGGCTGCTCGACGCCGTGCCGAGCCCGCGCGGCTGACGTCGCTCTCATCCACGAACCGAGGAGAACTCTGTGCTCACCTTTCCCGACGGCTTCCTGTGGGGCGCCGCGACCGCGGCTCACCAGGTGGAGGGCAACAACGTCAACAGCAACTGGTGGGTCATGGAGCACGCCCCCGGCACCGCGATCGTGGAGCCGAGCGGCGACGCCGCCGACCACTACCACCGGTATCCGGAGGACCTCCGGCTGCTCGCCGACGCCGGCCTGAACAGCTATCGCTTCTCGGTCGAGTGGGCACGCGTCGAGCCGGAGCGCGGCTTCGTCTCGCGCGCCGCCCTCGACCACTACCGGCGCATGATCGACGCCTGCCTCGACGTCGGCCTCGAGCCGGTCGTGACGCTCATGCACTTCACCGTGCCGCGGTGGATGGACGAGGCCGGCTTCTGGCGCAACCCGGAGGCGCCCGACCTGTTCGCGCGCTACACGGAGGCAGTGCTGCCGATCCTGGAGGGCGGCGTGCGCTACGTCTGCACCATCAACGAGCCGAACATCGCCGCGATGCTGGCCGGAGGCGAGGACGCCCGGAACCTGGTCGCGTTCGGCCTCCCGAACCCCGACCTCCAGGTCGCCGACGCCCTGCTCGCGTCGCACAGGAGGGCCCGCGAGGTGCTGTCGTCCGTGCCCGGTCTGCAGAGCGGGTGGACGATCGCCACGCAGGACTTCCGCGCGGTGGACGAACCGGGGGCGGTCGAGATGCTGCACGAGTACGGCTACCCGCGCGACGACTGGTACCTGGAGCAGGCGGAGGGCGACGACTTCGTCGGCGTGCAGGCCTACACCCGCACGTTCATCGGGCCCGAAGGCCCGCGGCCGGTCGCCGAGGACGCGGAGACCACGCTGACCGGATGGGAGTTCTACCCGCCGGCCGCCGCGAACGGCATCCGCTCGGCGTGGGAGAAGAGCGGGCACACTCCCGTGATGGTGACCGAGAACGGCATCGCGACCTCCGACGACGGCCGGCGCGTCGACTACACCGCGGAGTCGCTGCGCGCCATCCACCAGACGATCGAGGAGGGCGTCGACGTGCGCGGCTACCTGCACTGGAGCGCGCTCGACAACTACGAGTGGGCCAGCGGCTACCGGCCGACCTTCGGGCTCATCGGGGTGGATCTCCAGACCTTCGAGCGCACGCCCAAACCGTCGCTCGGCTGGCTCGGGGCCGTGGCCCGGCGCAACGCGCTGTGAGCGCCGAACGCGTCCCTCGGCGAGTGGAGGTTGCGTGCGGGGGCTCCGGATGACACGATTACCGAACGATCGGTAAGGAATTCGAGGCGTCGCGGGTGACGCACGATCCGCCGGCGGGTGAGGATGACGATGTCCGACGCTTTCCTGGTGAGCGAGGTGCGCGCGTGAGCGCCGAAGCAGCGCGTCCCGTGCGTCCGATGATGCAGCGCGACCGGGCCTCCGCGGCCTTGGGGATGGTCGTCGAGAAGGACGAGCCGGGCGAGTCGATCGTCAGCATGCTGGTGCGCGACGACATGACGAACGGCTTCGCCATCACGCACGGCGGTCTGGTGTTCGCGCTCGCCGACACCGCCTTCGCGATCGCATGCAACGAGGACGAGCGCGTGACCGTGGCCGCCGGAGCCGACATCACGTTCCTCACGTCGACGCGGGCCGGGCAGACGCTCACCGCCCACGCCGTGCGCCGCAGCCTGGTCGGGCGCACCGGCGTCTACGACGTCACGGTGACCGACGAGACCGGCGCCGCGGTCGCGGAGTTCCGCGGCCGCTCGCTCACCACCAACCGTGCCGCGGGCGACAGCCGCGGAGAATGACGAGGGAGGCACCCGTGTCGAAGACGACCACCGCCCCCGCCGCACTCGACCTCACCGAGGTCGACCCGGCGACCATCACCGGCGACGAGCTCCGCGACCTCCAGCTGCGGCGCCTCCGATGGACGGTGCGCCACGCCTACGAGAACGTCCCCCTCTACCGCGCGAAGTTCGACGAGGCGGGAGTGGCGCCCACCGACATCCGCACCCTCGACGACATCCGCCTCCTGCCCTTCACCACCAAGGAGGACCTCCGCTCGACCTACCCGTTCGGGATGTTCGCGGTGCCCATGGCGGAAGTCCGACGCATCCATGCCTCGTCCGGCACGACCGGACGCCCCACGGTGGTCGGCTATACGCAGGGCGACCTCGACCGCTGGGCCGACCTCGTCGGACGGTCGCTGCGCGCGGCCGGCGTGGAGGCCGGCTGGAAGGTGCACAACGCCTACGGCTACGGGCTCTTCACCGGCGGCCTCGGCGCGCACGCCGGGATCGAGCGCATCGGCGCGACGGTCATTCCGATGTCGGGAGGCCAGACCGCGCGGCAGGTGCAGCTCATCCACGACTTCGAGCCCGACGCGATCATGTGCACGCCCAGCTACCTGCTGACGATCGCGGACGCCATCGAGGCGGCGGGGCTCGACCCGCGCGGCACGACGCTCAAGGTCGCGATCCTCGGCGCCGAGCCGTGGACGAACGAGCTCCGGGCCGAGATCGAGCGCCGACTCGGCCTCGACGCTGTCGACATCTACGGTCTCAGCGAGGTGATGGGCCCCGGAGTCGCGAGCGAGTCCGTCGTGACGAAGGACGGACCGCACGTGTGGGAGGACCACTTCCTCCCCGAGACGATCGACGGCGAGACGGGGGAGCCGGTCGCCGACGGCGAGCACGGCGAGCTGGTCTTCACCTCCCTGACCAAGGAGGCGTTCCCGGTCATCCGCTATCGCACCCGCGACCTGACGCGCCTGCTGCCCGGCAGCGCCTACCCGGCCCTGCGCCGCATCGAGAAGATCACCGGCCGCGACGACGACATGATCATCCTCCGCGGCGTGAACCTCTTCCCCACCCAGATCGAGGAGCTCGTGCTCGGCATCGAGACGCTCACGCCGCACTTCGTGCTCGAGCTGCGAAAGGAGGGCAGGCTCGACACGCTCACCGTGCGCATCGAGCGCCACCCCGCGCTCGACCGCGACGTGTGCGAGGCTGCCGCGAAGGTGCTCCAGCAGCGGATCAAGACCCACATCGGCACCACCGTCGCGGTCGTCCTCGCCGAGCCCGCAGAACTCCCCCGCAGCGAGGGCAAATACAAGCGCGTCTACGACTACCGCTGAGCGGAGATTTGCGGCAAATGCGGCGCTATGCGCGTTCTGACGCCGCATTCGGCGCAAATCTCGCGGGTCAGGGGCGCAGCAGCGCGAAGAACTGCTCGACGTCGGCGGCCATGTCGATGGTCGGGTCCAGGATCCACGCGTTCTGGAGGCCGTCGGCGAGGGCGTGACCCGCGCGGATGATCCACTCCGGGTCGAGGTCGGCGCGGATGCGGCCGGCACGCTGCTCGGCGACGAAGGCGTCGCGGGCGGCCGCGTGCACGGTCGCGGTGCGGTCGAGGAAGAACGCGCGCGCAGGGTGCCCGGCGTCGCCGGCCTCCGCAGCCAGCCGCGTGTAGAGCTCGACGAGGCCGGGCACCTGTGCGTTGTGCCGGATGATCGCGACCAGCGACTCCTCGAACGCAGCGTCGGCCAGCTGCCGTGAGTCGTGCTCGTCGCGTGCGCGGAGGATGTCGACGAACAGCTGCTCCTTGGAGCCGAAGTAGTGCAGGAGGCCGGCTGGGCTGAGGCCGACCGCGTCTGCGATCTCGCGCACGGAGGCGCTCCGGTAGCCGCGGTCTCCGATGATCTCGAGAGCGGCCTCGAGGATCTCCTCGCGCTTGACGACGCCTTTCGCGTACGCACCCCTCTTGGCCATGGGATCCAGGATATGCGGTCAAACGCGAACAGTATGCGGGTTTCAAGTTTGAAACCCTTGCGTCGTTCGGGTTTGGATGTCACAATCTTCTCGATCCAGAAACCAAACGTTGTTTGGTATTGGGATCAGCACCCGTCCCGCTCAACGAGGAGCCCCATGACCATGACCCCGCCCGATCCGGCCGCGGAGATCGCGCCGACCGGTTTCATCAGCGCGCAGCAGCCCGCCGCCGGCCGGCCCGCGGCGAGCCCGCCCGCCACCAAGCGGCTGCTGCCCAGCCTGCTCGCCGCCTCCCTGACCCTCTTCGCCACCTACGGGGGCCTCATCGCGATCCTCCTGCCTGTGCAGGTCGCGCTGCTCGACCCCGCGCACAAGGTGGGCAACCTCGCGATCGTGACCACGACCTCCTTCGTCTTCACCCTGTTCGCGCAGCCCCTGGCCGGCGCGTTCAGCGACCGCACGCGATCCCGCTTCGGACGCCGCGCCCCGTGGATGGTCGTCGGCGCGATCGTCGGCGGCATCTTCCTGTTCGGGCTCGGCTCGCTCAGCGACCTGCTCTGGATCACCGTGTTCTGGGTCGTGATCCAGGTCGCGCTGAACTTCCTCCAGGCGCCGCTCACCACGATCACGGCCGATCGCTTCCCGCGGTCGAAGCGCGGAGGCGCGAGCGCGATGATCGGCCTCGGCACCCAGCTCGGCATGACGATCGGCGTCATGCTCGCCGGCGCCTTCGCCAAGCAGGTCGGCGTCGGGTACGCGGTCTTCGGAGGCGCGGTCATCGTCGTGACGGTGCTGTTCGTGCTCATCAACCGCGACTGGTCGTCGAAGGATGCCACGGTCGAGCCGTTCCGCTGGGGCGCGTTCTTCTCCGGCTTCTGGATCGACCCCCGCAGGCACCCGGACTTCTTCTGGGCGTTCACCGCGCGGTTCCTGCTCATCCTCGGCTACTTCGTCGTCTCGACCTACCAGCTCTACATCCTCACCGACTACATCAAGCTCTCGCTCGAGGCGGCGACCGGAGCGGTCATCACCCTGACGCTCGTGGCGTTCGTGCCGACCCTGATCGCGATCGTGATCTCGGGATGGTGGAGCGACCGAGCCGGGCGCCGCAAGGTGTTCATCTACGTCGCGACCGTGGTCATGGCGATCGGCCTCGCGATGCCGCTCCTGATGCCGAACCTGACCGGCATGATCGCGATGAGCGTCATCAACGGCATCGGCTTCGGTCTCTACATGTCGGTGGATGCGGCGCTCATGACGGAGGTGCTGCCGAACGAGGGCGGCGCCGCAGGCAAAGACCTCGGCATCCTCAACGTCGCGACCAACATCCCGCAGGCGCTCAGTGCGCCGATCGCCGCGATCATCATCGGATCACTCGGCGGCTACCCCGTGCTGTTCGTCTTCGCGATCGTCTTCGCCGCGCTCGGCGCGGTGGCGACCGTTCCGATCAAGAGCGTCAAGTGAAAGGCAGAATGATGGTGATGGAGAACACACAGACACCTCTCGACTCGGAGGCTACCGCCGAAGAGGCGGCGCACCCCGAGGTGCAGACCCTCGCCGGGACCGTGCGCGGGCGCTGGAAGGACACCACCGCGCCCGGATCGGGCGCCCGCGGCGCCCTGCGCTCGGCGGCGTTCCTCGGCATCCCGTTCGCCGAGGCGCCGGTCGGCGCGCTGCGCTTCGCGGCGCCGGTGCCCAAGGCCCCGTGGGAGGGTGTGCTCGACGCCGCCGAGTTCGGGGCGACCGCGCAGCGTGGAGACCCCGGCGTGACGCTCATCCCCGAGCCGAGCGTGCCGGGGGAGGCCACCCTCAACGTCAACGTGCACACCCCCAGCCCGGAGCGGGCGGAGGAGGGCACCGGCCTCCCGGTGCTCGTGTACATCCACGGCGGCGGCTACTTCGCCGGCTCCCCGGCCAGCCCCTGGTACGACGGGCGCAACTTCAATCGCGACGGCGTCGTGACCGTCACGATCTCGTACCGGCTCGGCTTCGACGGTTTCGGCTGGATCGAGGACGCTCCGTCGAACCGCGGCGTGCGCGATTGGCTGCTGGCGCTGGAATGGGTGCAGCAGAACATCGCGGCTTTCGGCGGCGATCCGGCGCGTGTCACGATCGCCGGTCAGTCCGCCGGCGGCGGGGCTGTGCTGACGCTGCTCGGCATGGAGAAGGCGCAGCACCTGTTCCGGGCCGTCTACGCGATCTCGGGCGCTCTCGCCGATGTGACCCCGGAGAAGTCGGAGGCGTTCGGACGCGCGCTCGCGGCGACGGCGGGTGTGGAGCCGACCCGCGCCGGCTGGTCGGCGCTCGACGAGGAGCGCGTCCTCGAACTGCAGAAGAAGGCGACCGAGCTCGGTCCCGACGCGCTGAACGAGGTCGTCGACGGCGGCCTCCCGCTCGGCCCGACGATCGACGGCGACCTGATCGTGCGCTCCACGCCCGAGTCGCTGCGGAGCGGGGTGGGCGCAGGAAAGCCGCTCGTGCTCGGTGCCACCGACGACGAGTTCACGATGGCGATGGGCGACGCAGGTGCGAAGCTGGCGCTGGTGCCCAAGGGCATCCTGCTCGGCAAGCTCGGCGTGCCGAAGAGCGCGCAGAAGGCGTACCTGGAGGCGAACGCCGATGTCGTCGCGAAGGGCAAGGCGCGGCTGGCCGGCCGCGTGCTCACCGACCGGATGTTCCGGGTCGCCGTGCTGAAGGTCGTCGCCGACCGCGGGGCCGCACCCACGTGGGTGTACCGGTTCGCGTGGCCGTCCGGGCACTTCGGCTTCGCGGAGCACTGCCTCGACGTGCCGTTCTTCTTCGACTGCCTGGACGGGCCCGCGATGGAGCCGTTGGCCGGCCCGAACCCGCCGCAGGCGCTCGCCGATGAGGTGCACGGCGCGGCGGTCGCATTCGTCTCCGGAGGCGACCCGGGCTGGGCGCGATACGACGACGCCTCCACCCGCGCCGTGCGCGTCTACGACTCCGAGACCCGCGACGAGGAGGACGCCTACGCGTCGGTGCGGCCGCTGCTCAGTTGAAGATCGCCCACTCGGCCCGGTCGAGGCTCATCGGCTGCCCGTGGGCGATCACCTGCCAGTGCTTGTCGTCGCGCCCGGCGTACTCGGCCAGGAGGGTCGTGTACTTCCAGTCGCCGGCGACGCGGTTCCAGTGGATGAGCGAGATGAGCTGCCCGTGCCGCAGGTACGGGACCGGCGAGGTCTCGTCGAGATGCGGCGCGTGGTGGATGGACGGGTGCATGGTCACGGCATACCTCCCTGTCGCCGAGCACCGATCCCTCGCTGACGGCGAAGGATGTGCCGGGTGTGCACAGTGTGATCCCTGAGCACCGCTGTCGGCTAGGGTTTTCGACACTCCGTGACCCGTTCGGAATCGAGCAGGATCGGAGAAGCGTCGAGTCGTCGCGATCCGTATCTTTGGAGTCAGGTCACGAGAGGGGAACGAAACCATGGCCGACACCACGTTCAGCAAAGAAGAGAAGGCCGCGATCAAAGCCGCCGTCGCCGAGAAGAAGGCGGCCCAGGAGGGTGCGGACGCCGCAGCGGCGTGCGACGAGGCGATCGCCGCGCTGACCGGCACCGACAAGGAGTTCGCGCAGGCGTTCCACCGGCTGGTCGCCGAGAACACGCCGTTGGCCGCGAAGACCTGGTACGGGATGCCGGCGTACGCCGACGCCGCGGGCAAGGTCGTCGTCGCGTTCAAACCGGGATCGAAGTTCAAGATCCGGTACGCGACGCTGGAGTTCCAGCAGGCCGCCCAGCTCGACGACGGGGGCCTGTGGCCGGTCGGTTTCGCCGTCACCAGCATGACGGCCGCAGACGAGGAGCGGATCGCCGCGATCCTGCGCTCGGCCGTCGGGCGCTGATCGCAGGTTCACGTCGAATTCTCTTGCCGCCGGGCATGAGAAGACCTCAGGATGGCGCCGTGGAGGCCGCCCGCCGGGAGCCTCCGCGAATCATCATCGACCTGAGGAGAGACTCATGCCTGAACAGCCCACCATCGTGCTCGTCCATGGCGCCTTCGCGGACGCCTCCGGATACGCCGGAGTCATCACCGAACTCGAAGCGTCCGGCTACACGGTCGTCGCGCCGCCGAACCCGCTCCGGGGCCTGATCAACGACGGTGAATCGGTCAGACGCGTCGTCTCCGCCATCGACGGTCCGGTCGTGCTCGTCGGCCACTCGTACGGCGGCGCGGTCATCGGCCAGGCCTCCGCCGGGCTGAGCAACGTGACGGCGCTCGTGTTCCTCGCCGCGTTCGGCCTCGAGGTCGGTGAGAGCGCCGTGAGCGCGCAGCAGCCCTACCCCGCGCCGCTGCTGGCGACCGAGAACGAGCCCACCCCGTATGACGCGGTGGGGGCGCCGGGAGGCCCGGAGCTCTACGTGAAGAAGGAGCGCTTCAAGGAGGTGTTCTGCGGTGACTCCTCCGACGCCGTCGCCGCCGTCCTGTACGCCACGCAGCGCCCGCTCGCGGTCGCCGCGCTCACCGAGCAGGCGACAGGGGCCGGCTGGCACGACATCCCGAGCTGGTTCCTGGTGTCGGACAAAGACAACGCCATCTCGCCGGAGGCCGAGGCGGCCTGGGCGAAGCGCATGGGCGCGACCACCGAGCACATCGACGGATCGCACACCGCCTTCACCGTGCAGCCCGACCGCGTGGCGGCGCTCATCCGCGCGGCGGCGGAGGCTCGCTGACCACCGGCCCGTGAAGGGTCACCCCTTCTGCAGCTCCTCGGCGAGCATCACCAGGATGCCGCTGGGGCCGCGGAGGTAGGTGAGCTTGTAGATGTCCTGGTAGGTCGCGACGCCGCGCAGCGGATAGCAGCCGTGTGCGGCCGCGACCTCCAAGGCCGCGTCGATGTCGTCGACGGCGAACGCGACCCGGTGCATCCCGATCTCGTTGGGGAGCGTCGGCTCGGTCTCGATGGCGTCGGGGTGGAGGTACTCGAACAGCTCCAGCTTGCCGTGGCCGTCGGGCGTCTGAAGCAGCGCGATCTTCGCGTGGTTTCCGTCGAGCCCGACGGCGGTGTCCGTCCACGCGCCGCTGACGGTGTCGCGCCCGACCACCTCCAGACCGAGATCGGTGAAGAAGGCGATGGTCGCTTCGAGGTCGCGCACCGCGATGCCGACGTTGTCGAGTCTGATGGCCATGGGGTGCATGGTACTCAGTGCCGGGGAGCGGGGATGCCGGGGTGTGCCGACGGGTCGCCGCTCAGCCTCCGACGACCGGCGCCGGCGCGTGCAGGAGCGTCAGCGCGCTCGCGCACAGCACGACGCTCGCGACCATGCCGGCGACCGGTGCCTTCCAGGCGTGCTGCGGGCGCGCGCTCAGGGCGAGCACGAAAGCGGCCGTCGTCGCGATCAGCACGGGGAGGACGGCGCCTGCGACGGCCAACCGGGGAGCCGCGCCCAGCCGGTACAGCTCGTCGCGGCCGATCTCCGGGCCCCCGACCGCGAGCGACACGGTCAGGGCGACCATCGCCATCACGGCGGCGACAGCGATGTGCGCCCCCACGAGCAGCAGCGCGAGCAGCCACGGCCGCCGGTGGGCGAGCGGGTGCGCTCCCGCGCTCACGGGTTGTGCGTGATCGTCAGCTCGGGGGCGCTGAACGGGAACGGGAAGACGATCGTGCCGCCGCTGGTCAGGGCCTCGTGCGGGATGAGGAACAGCCACGCCATCCCGACGAATCCCGCGACGAGGGCGACGGCGATGGTGAGGGTGGCGGCACGATCGAGCGTCCGCAGCGCCTCCGCCACCGTGGAGGCCTGGCGGGCGACCCGGCCGATCGCGACGAACAGGATGACCGCGAGTGCGGCGTAGACGATCCAGCTCGGGCGCAGGACCAGGTTGGCGCAGGTGACCTGCGTGGTGCCGGAGTCACCGGCGCCGGGCGCGTCCGAGCACGTCCCGATGCTCCCGGTGCTCAGTAGCGTGTACACGACCGCCGCGCCGGCTCCCGTGATCAGCACGCGGCGCAACCGCACCAGGATCGGGCCGGCGGGAAGCCGTGAGAGCTCCCCGGTCTCGACCGTCGACGTCCCCATCGTCCGCATCACGTCGTCCCCCTCGTGTCGGCGTCGGTTCCGATCCTGGCATGGATTCGGCACCGGGTGCTTGCGCATCCACACGCCGACCGGCCAGTCTGTCCCCATGGGGGATGGACAGAACACGAGCACGCCCGATCGATCGTCGCGCTGGACGCTGACCTGGGGCGGTGCCGGGGTCGCGCTCGCGGCGGTCTTCCCGCTGCTCTGGTACACCGGGTTCGTGTTCCCGACCGTCGACGTCTCCTGGATGTTCTCCGGCCAGCCCCTCATCGGGAGCCTCTCGGCCGTGGTGCTGATCGCGGCGTTCATCGTGCTGGCGGTCGGCCTCCGCGGGGAGGTGGGCATCGCGGGGTCGTCGATCGCGGGGAAGACCGCGCTCATCCTGTTCGCCGTCGCGCACGTGACCTCGACGGGGTACCTCCCGCTGGCCGCGCCGGGCGCCGACGCCGGGCAGCTGACGCTGGCGATCTGGGTCGCGCTGACCTGGGGCCTCGTTCTGCTGTCGCTGGTCGCGCTCGTCGTCGCCGCGGTCGTGGTCTCCCGCGCCGGCGTGGTCCGGGGCCCGGCACGCTGGGCACTGGCCGCCCTCGCCGCCACCACCATCATCGCCCTCCTCGCGAGTCAGATCCCGGCGCTGGGGCTCATCCCGGTCTGGATCGGCGCGATGATCCTCTCGCAGCTGGTCCAGGTCGCGACGGGCGTGCTCTACATCGTCGAAGGGCAGCGCGCGCGGCGCGGGGACGGGCTGCGCGTCGCCTCCGCGTAGGCGGCGGCGCGGTCGCGGGCGGAGGACGGGATGCTCGCGGTCGTCGGCGCCATCCTCCCGCTCGCACTGGTCGTGTGGTTCAGCCCGACGCGCGTGATGGCGGCGACCGCGCTGCTGCTGTCGGGCCGTGCCCGGGCGGTGCCGGGCGCGTACGCCATCGGCTGGGTGGTGGGGATCGCCCTCTACATCGTGCTGTTCACCGTCTTCGGCGCCGCCATCGGGGCGATCCAGCTGCCGTCGCTGAAGGGCGACGCGTGGTTCCTCGACCCGATCGTCGCGCTCGTGATGTTCGGGTCGGCCGCCCTCGCGTGGAGGGCGCGCCCGCGGCCCGGGATCGAGCCGCGGCCTCCGCGCCTCTCGCGGATGATCGGCCGGTTGACGCCGTGGTCGGCGCTGGGTCTCGGACTCGTCCTCTCGATCGTCAGCCCGCTGCACCTCGCCGTCGCCGCGGCGGTCGGCGTCGACATCGCGACCGGCGGGCTCGCGGCAGCCGCCGAGCTCGTCGTCGTCATCGTCTTCGTGGTGCTCAGCACCAGCTCGGTGACCATCCCGGTCGGCGCCGCGATCGTCGCGCCCGACCGGGCGGAGGCCCCGCTGCGGCGACTGCAGACCTGGCTCGCGCAGAACGGCACGACCCTGCTGATCGTGGTGCTGCTGGTGATCGGCGTCGACTTCGTCGGGCGGTGGATCGCAGCGGTGTTCTGACGGCGGGCCGGCTGCTCAGGTGTCGGCGTGCTCAGGTGTCGGCGTGCTCAGGCGTCGTCCTGCTCAGGCGTCGGCGGCGCAGCGGAACCCGATGTGCGACATCCCCGTGTCCTCCGCCTGCGGCGACCGCGCCGCCGGACGGAACCGCAGGCAGTACTCCGGTGAGCACAGGAACGAGCCGCCCTTGAGAACCCGCCGCGGGATGGTCTCTCCCTCGTGAGCGCTCGCGGTCGCGAGCAGATTCTGCCGCTTGCCGGCATCGACGGGATGGTCGCTCAGACGCACGTGCCGTGGCGTGTAGTAGTCGGTCGTCCACTCCCAGACGTTGCCGATCAAGTCGAACACCCCGAAGCCGTTCGCCGGGTACGAGCCGATCGGCGCGGTGCCGCCGACGCCCTGGTTGTCGTACGGAAAGCGGCCCAGCCACGAGTTGGCTTGCGGCACTCCACCGGGGTACGGGTCCGCGCCCCACGCGAACCGGGCGCCGGCGACGCCTCCACGGGAGGCGAACTCGTGCTCGGCCTCCGTCGGCAGCCGCTTGCCCGCCCACGCCGCGTAGGCCTGCGCGTCCTCGAACGCGATGTGCACGACAGGATGCTCGAGCCGGTCGTCGATCGACGAGCCGGGGCCGAAGGGCGCCCGCCAGAAGGCGCCGGGTTGCCACCTCCACCAGTTGCGCCAGTCGCCCAGGTCGACCGGGCCGGAGGTCGGGGTGAAGACCATCGCGCCGGGCACGAGATCCTCGGGCGCGACGCCGGGGTAGTCGGCGGCGGCCATCGGCCGCTCGGCGACCGTGACGTACCCGGTGTCATCGACGAACCGCGCGTAGTCGTCGTTCGTGACCTGATAGCGGTCGAGGCGGAAGGAGGCGACCTCCCGTTCGACCACGGGCTGCTCGTCCGGGTAGAACTCGGCGGACCCCATCGCGAACGTGCCGCCCTCGATCAGGACCATCTCTCTGCCGTCGTCGGTCACGCGATCACCGTAGCAGCGCGTGCCGCGGCCCCGGGAGGCCCTGCCGGAGCTGTGGATAGATCGCGCATCGGGCCGTTTGTGGTCGAGAGGAGACACGCGCGAGAAACTCCTCTCGCAGTGACTGTGGGAGGAGAGTTCGGGTGTGCCGCGGCCGGATCTCCTGTGTGCAAGAGGGTGGGCCCGGGGTAGGTTGGGCCCGTGCTCAGCGAAGTCGCCGACGGGGTGTTCGTCCATACCAGCGCGTGGTGTCAGACCAACGCGGTGGTCGTCGCGGGGGCGTCGGGGGTGCTGGTCGTCGACCCGGGCATCCACGAGAGCGAGATCCTCGAGCTCGCCGACGACCTCCAGCGGTCCGGCAGCACGGTCGTCGCCGGGTTCGCGACGCACCCGCACTGGGACCACCTGCTGTGGCATCCGGCGCTCGGCGAACCCGACCACTGGGCCACGGCGGTCGCCGCGGACACCGCCCGCCGACGACTCGCGAACGGGATCGACGCGAAGCGGTTCGGCATCCCGGAGGACGTGCGCCTCGCCGGCCTCGGCGACGACATCACCGGGCTGGCCCCTGGCGCCGACCGGCTCCCGTGGGACGGCCCGACGGTGCGCGTCCTCGAGCACCGCGCGCACGCACCCGGCCACGCCGCCCTCCTGATCGAGAGCGCAGGTGTGCTGGTGGCCGGCGACATGCTGTCGGACGTGTTCGTCCCGATGCTCGACCTGGCCGGCGCCGCGGACCCGCTCGGCGACTACCTCGCCGCCCTGCACCTGCTGGAGGCCGAGGCGGGCGCCGCGACCGTCGTCATCCCGGGCCACGGGTCGGTCTGCGACGCGTCCGGGCTGCGCGACCGTCTCGCTCGCGACCGCGCCTACGTCGAGGCGCTCGCCGACGGCTACGAGCCGCACGACCCGCGCGTCGAGTCGCCGCGCGAGGGCTGGGAGTTCGTGCGCAGCGTGCACGAACGGCAACTCGACCAGCTGTCGATCCCGCACGCGTCGGCCGCCGCGGACTCCTGACGCCGTGTCCTTCGGTGATCCGGGCGCGGCCGTCCCGGTCGGGCTGACGCACGAGCGCTTCGAGTTGCGCCCGATCCGCGCCGACGACGCCGCGGACGACTTCGCCGCGGTGATGGAGACCCGGGAGCTGCTCCGCCGGTGGGAGCAGTCGGAGTGGCCCGCCGACGACTTCACCGTGGAGGCGAACCGGGAGGATCTCGCCGGCCTCCAGCAGCGGCACTCCGAGCGCCGTGCCTTCACGTTCACCCTGCGCGACCCGGAGGACTCCGTCTGCCTCGGCTGCGTGTACCTGTTCCCGACGACCGCGACGTTCTTGGCGAGGTCGGCTGTCACGCCGGTGGCCGGCGACGCGTGGGAGGACGTCGACGCCGTCGCCTACTTCTGGGTACGGCTGTCGCAGCTGGAGGCCGGCCTCGACGGGATCCTCCTTGGAGCGCTGCGTGAGTGGTTGCGCGACGACTGGGGCTTCGAACGGGTGGTCTTCGTCACCAACGAGCAGTTCGAGCAGCAGGCGGACCTCCTGGCGCGTACCGACCTCGCCCTCCGCTTCGAGCTGCACGAACCCGGAAAGCCGGGAACGTACCTGGCGTTCGGGTGAACGCGGTCCCTCTGCTGCCTGCATGACCGGCGCGGCCTGCAGGAGTTCGTTTGCGGTGGGCCGCGCGCGCGACTATCGTTCAAGCGTTCGTTCGTACGCGCTCTCAGGGCGCGCCAGCTGAGGAGGTGAGTCCGATTTCCATCGACAGTCGGGTGCTCGCCCTCTCGCGTCGAAGCCTCTAAGCGCTTCCGTCGCAGATCCGCGGGTGCCCTGCACCTCTTCAAAGGATCACGACATGACCCAGAAAAACGACCTGAGCTCTTCGCACGACATCGCCCTCGTCCTCGGCGGCGGGGGAGCGGCCGGCAACGCCTGGCAGATGGGCGTCGTCGCCGGCCTGGCCGACGCCGGCTACGACCTGACCGAGCTCGCCGACCTGGTGATCGGCACCTCCGCGGGCTCCACCGCGGCCGCGGGTGTCCGCAGCGGGATGCCGGCCGCCGATCTGTACGCTGCCGCGCTCGTGGCGCCACCGCGTCCGGCCGGCCCTCCACAGAACGCTCCGCAACGCCCGCCGTCCCTCTCGCAGCAGGAACTCTTCGAACGACTGCGCACGATCGGCGCCGCGGCCGGCTCGGCGGAGGAACTGCACAGGGCGCTCGGCGCCTTCGCCCTGGAGAGCGACGCCGTGCTGCGACCGGGCGCCGACCAGCGGCGGGCACTCGTCGCCTCCCGCCTCCCGAGCCAGGACTGGCCGGAGCGCCCGATGCTCGTGGTCGCGCTCAACGCGCACACGGGCGAGCTGGTGACCTTCGACCGGGACTCCGGCGTGGAGCTGGCCGATGCCGTCACCGCGAGCACCGCGCTCCCGGGCGGCACCGCCACCCACATCGTCGATGGTGTCCACTACATCAACGGAGGCGTCCGCTCGGCCGAGAACGCCGACCTCGCCGCCGGCTACGCGACCGTGATCGTATTGTCGCCGTTCGGCGGCGCGGACTGGGTGCGCCCCGGCCAGTTCGAGGGCATCCGGCGCTTCCCGGGCTACGAGCTCGACGACCAGGTGGAGGCGCTGCGCGCCCAGGGCAGCCGGGTCGTCGTGATCACACCCGACGCGGCCTCTCTGGAGGCCATGGGCACGAACCAGATGGACCCCGCGACCCGCCCGCCGTCGGCGCGCGCCGGCTTCGACCAGGGCCGGCGGGAGGCCGCCCGCGTCACCGACCCGGCGGCATAGTCCCGCTCGTAACTCCGGAGATCCGCCGCCCCGGCGCCCCGATCTCCGGAGTTACGGGTTCCGCGTCGGCGTGCCGCCGCCATCCTCCGGATGAGGCGACGTCCGCCCGTCTGCTAGCGTGACCTCCGTGCTTCACATCGTGATGTTCATCTGACGGTCCTGCGTCCCGCCCGCGCAGGTCTCGATCCGTAGAGGGTCCCTTCTCCGACCCCGCGGGCCCACCCACCGTCAGAATCTTCTGGAGCCTCACCCGTGTTCGCATCTCTTCGTCTTCCCGGCGCGCTGCGCGCCTTCGTCCCTGCGCTGGTCGGCCGCTCGGCGCTCGCCATGGCGGGCCTCGCCGTGCTGCTCACCGTGCAGCGCAGCACCGGCTCGTTCGCGCTCGCGGGTCTCGCGTCCGCCGCGTTCGGCCTCGCCAATGTCGTCGCGGCACCGTGGCGCGCCCGCGCCGTCGATCGCTGGGGCCAGCCGCGCGCTCTCGGACTCCTCGGAATCGTGCAGGCGGCCGCATTCGTCGGGTTCGGCATCGCCGCCGCCGTCGACGCGGCGCCCGGAACGGCGCTCGCCTGGTCCATCGCCTTCTCCGTCGTCATCGGCCTCTCGGCCCCACCGCTCGGCGCGGCGATGCGCGTCGTGTGGAGCACGCTCACCGAAGCCGGGCCGCAGCGCGAGAAGGCGTTCAGCCTCGACGCGGTCGCGGAGGAGCTGCTCTTCGTGGGAGGCCCGGTGGCGATCACCGGGATCATCGTCGCGACCTCGCCCAGTGTCGGCCTGTTCGTCACGGCCGGAGTGGGTCTCGTCGGGACGCTCGGCTTGATCACCAGCCGCGCCTCCGCGGCGCTCTCCGGCAACCCGCCACGTGCTCGCGAGCACCGGGCTCGTCCTCTCGCCGCTCCGGGGTTCCTGCGGGTGCTCGTCGTGCTGGCCGGAGTCGGCGCCGTGCTCGGCGTCGTGGAGATCGGAGCGCCAGCACTGGCGACCGATCAGGGTGCAGTCGCTGCAGCGGGCTGGTTGCTCGCCGCATTCGCGGCCGGGAGCGCCGCCGGCGGCCTCCTCTACGGGCACGTGCGGTGGCGAGTGTCGCTCGGCGTGCGCCTCCTCGCGCTGTGCCTGGCGATCGGCCTCACGGCGATCGGCGTCTCCGCCCTGGGGTCGCTGCCACTCTTCGCCGCAGGGCTCGTCCTGCTGGGCGCGTGCCTCGCGCCGTCGCTGATCACCGGCTACCTCGTCGCCGACACGGTCGTCGACCCCGACGGCCGCACCGAGGCGTCGGCGTGGATCAACACCGCCGTCAACCTCGGGGCGTCACTGGCCTCCGCCGTCGCGGGAGCCGTGATCGATGCGGCGGGAACGGGGATCGCGCTCCTCGTGGTCGGGATGGTGGCCGCGGCGCTCGGCGCGGTGGTGCCGGTCCGGCGGTTGCGGGAGGCCAGCGGTGCGGGAGACGCGGGGGCGGGTGACGAGACGCGCGGTCTCGCCTCAGCAATCGAGCTGGAGGCGGGACCAGGCGACGCCTGACCCTATGGCGAGAGAGCGGCCGACGCCTCGACCAGCATCGCCATCCGCTTGTCCACGCGCCGATCCCGCAACATCGCGATCCCTCCCGCCGCGAAGTACAGCACGATCATCGGCAGGGCGAGCAGCAGCATCGACAGCACGTCGGCCGCCGGCGTCGCGATGGCCGTGAACAGCGCGATCGCGATGATCGCCACCCGCCACGACCGCAGGATCGTGGAGGCGCGCAGCACTCCCACGAAATTGAGCAGCACGACGGCCACCGGCAGCACGAAGGCGATGCCGACCGCGACGAGCAGCTTGAGGACGAAGTCGAAGTAGCTCTTGGCCTGAACGATCGCGGCGTCCTGCTGCGGTGCGAAGCCCGTCAGCACGCCGACCATGTGCGGGAGGACGTACCATCCGGCGGCGCAGCCGGCGAGGAAGAGCGGCACGGCGGTGAAGAAGAAGCCGAAGCCGTAGGCCTTCTCGCGGCGCGTCAGCGCGGGCACGAGGTAGGCCCAGATCTGGAACAGCCAGACCGGGCTCGACACCACGATGCCGACGGTGATCGCGACCTGCATGCGGAGGTCGAACGCGCCGGTGATGGTGTCGTAGTTCAGCTCCGCCACGCGGCCTTGGGTGGTCGCGATGGTGGAGATGGGGACACGGAGGGCGTCGAGCACGGGGGCGGAGAGGAACCAGCCGGCCACCGCGCCGAGCAGGAGCGCTGCCGCCGAGCGGAACAGCCGGCGGCGCAGCTCGCCGAGGTGCTCGGCGATGGGCATGCGGCCGTCCGCTGTGCGACCGCGGCGGCTGCTGCGCATGTCAGGACTCCGCGGAGTCCTGGCGCTCGGCGGGGCGCTCGGCGCCGCCGAACTCGGGCCGCACCTCCGTCTTGAAGATGCGCATGGACTGGCCGAGGCTTCTCGCCAAGGCGGGGATCTTGGGAGCGCCGAAGAACAGCAGGATGACGGCGACGATGATGAGGGCGTGCCAGCCGGTCAGGTTGGAGAACATCGGAAGAGGCCCTTTCTCTGCAACAGCGCAGATCGACGAATCGGCAGGGAGCCGATGAGCCATTGGAGCACATCAGACGTCTGATGTCCAATCGAATCTGTGCTACGGTCGCATCCATGTTCGGTCTGACCTTCGACAAGATCCTGGTCGTCGGCGTCGTCGCCGCCTTCCTCGTCGGTCCGTCCCGCCTGCCCGGATACGCTGCCGCACTCGGCGGTTTCGTGCGCCGGATGCGCGCCACCGCCGACGGCCTCAAGGCCCGCGTCTCCGAAGAAGTGGGCGAGGACATCGACTGGAAGCGGCTCGATCCGCGCCGCTACGACCCCCGGGCCATCGTCCGCAACGCGCTCGCCGACACCGTCGCGGGCACGAGCGCGCAGAACACCGGCGCCGACATCCGGGAGGCCCGGCGATGACCTTCACCGTCGCCGTCCTCGGCACCGGCGCCTTCGCCCGCGAGCACCTGCTCGCCCTCCGCCGCCTCCCGGAGGTGCGCGTGAGCCACATCGCCGGCTCCAGCCTCGAGCGCGCGACCGAGCTCGCCGCGCTATTCCCCGGCGCGCTCCCGACCACCGACCTCGCCGCCGCGGTCGGCCATCCCGACGTCGACGGCGTGGACATCTGCAACGCGACGCCCGACCACGCCCCCTGGACCATCGCCGCGGGCGAGGCCGGCAAGCACGTCCACGTCGACAAGCCCGCCACGCTCGACGTCGCCTCCTTCGACGCGATGGTCGACGCGACGGAGGGCCGCGGCCGCACCCTCATGGTCGGCCAGACCGTCCGCTTCCAGCCGGCGGTCTCCGAGCTGCAGGCCCGGGTCGCCGCCGGTGCGATCGGCGACCCGCGCCTGCTCCACATCACCTGGTACACCGGGCACGTCTGGCCGGGAGGCTGGCGCGGCTGGCAGCTCGACACGGCGAAGTCGGGAGGCCACCCGGTGCACAACGGCACCCACGCGCTCGACCTGGCCGTCTGGCTGATGGGCTCCGAACCGGTGGAGGTCTTCGGCCGGGACTTCCCGACCTTCGCCGCCGAGATGCCGATGCCCGACAGCTTCCACCTGCTCGTCCGCTTCGCCAGCGGGGCGCTCGCCACGATCGAGCTCTGCTACGCGCTCGCCCAGCCCGGGCGCTTCCTGCGCCGCGTGCTGCTCACCGGCACCGAAGGGACCCTCCTGCACGACACCGACGCCGAGCCGGGGCTCGCCTCCCCGCGCCACGCGGCGCCGCCCTCGTCGCTCGACGACGCCCTGTTCCGGCAGCTGCGGCACTGGGTCGACGCCGCCCGGGGGAGGGAGCCCATGATCGTCACCACCGCCCAGGCGCGCGCCGCACTCGGCGCGGCCGTTGCGGGGCAGCGGTCGCTGCGCAGCGGCCAGCCCGTCCGCATCGACCACGCCGGACGCATCGATCGTGGCGCAGCACTCGCGGGAGGCGCACGATGACCGCGCCCCTCCGCGTCGCCTTCGCCAGCGGCATCCGCCACGCGAACTCCTATCTCGACGAGCTGCGCCGCGACCCGCGCGTGGAGGTCGTCGGCGTCGCCGAGGAGGCCGACGCCCCCGAGTGGATGCACGCCGACAGCCGGCGGGCCGCCCACGGCGCCGGCGTTCCCTGGCTCGACGACATCCGTGCGGCCTCCGACCCCGACCGGGTGGATCTCACGATCGTGTGCAGCGAGCCCACCCGGCACGCGCGGCTGGCGCGGGACGCGATGGCGGCGGGCGTGCACGTGCTCGTGGACAAGCCGGTCGCCACGACGCTCGCCGACGCCGACGCGCTGCTCGACCTCGGCCGCTCCACCCCGGGCACGGTCTCGGTCGTCAACCGCACCCACGCCCCGGCCCTGCGGCGCACGCGCGCCTGGATCGACGCCGGCCATCTCGGCCTCCCGCGCCACGTCGACGCCGAGTTCCTCGCGAGCGGAGCGTTCTTCGCGACCTCCGTGGAGCGGCCGGAGCTGGTCGTCGACCCTGCTCTGAGCGGTGGAGGCGAGATGCTGAACTTCCTCGGCTACTGCGCCGACGCCGTCCTGCACCTCACCGGCCTCGCCGTGCAGAGCGTCTACGCGATGTCGGGCTCGCTGTTCGCGGCCGGTCACGCCGAGCACGGGGTGGAGGACACCGCGGTCGTCTCGCTCCGCCTCGAGAATGGGGTCACGGCCTCCATCACGGTCGGCCGGGTGCCGTTCGCGCCGGGCTTCGGACCGACCATCAGCTCGGTGCGCGTGCTCGGCTCGCACGGCCACGCCACCGCCGACGACGACCAACCGGCGGTGCTGCAGTTCGGGCCGCGTGGCGCGGACGCCCATCCGGTCGGCGGAGGCGGGGGAGTCGCACCCCTGCGAGCCTGGCTGACCCACGTGGTCGACCGGCTGCTCGCCGGCGCGGCGCCCGACTACGGCTTGGCCGAGGCGCGCGCCTCCCTCGCCGTCATCGACGCCGCGTACCGCTCGGTCGCCGAGCGCGCTGCCGTGCGGCCACGCTGACCGCACCACCTCGAATCCGTATCGAAGGAGAGCCGTGTACCTCGACCTGCCCGAATCGGAGTTGCGCGGCTACCGCAGCGCGCTGACCACGCCCGCCGATTTCGATGCGTTCTGGGAGCGGACCCTCGCCGAGAGCCGCGTGCACCCGCTGGTCACCCGGCTGGAGCCGGTGGAGACCAGGCTGACGACGATCGACGTCTACGACGTGCGGTTCGGCGGCTTCGGCGGCGAGCAGATCGCCGCGTGGCTGCGCCTCCCGCGTGGGTCGCACAGCCCGGAGGAACGTGGGCCGCTGCCCGCGATCGTCCAGTTCCACGGCTACGGCCGCGGCCGCGGCGACGCCGTCGAGAACCTGCTCTGGGCGTCCTCCGGGTTCGCGCACTTCGAGGTGGACACGCGCGGCCAGGGCTGGAGCGGTTCGCGCGGCGTCACGCCCGACTCCGGGCCGGGGGCGGGGCAGGTGCCCGGATTCCTCACCCGCGGCATCGACAGCCCTGAGACGTACTACTACCGGCGCCTCTTCACCGACGCGGTGCGTGCGGTGGAGGCCGTGCGTTCGCTGGAGCAGATCGACCCGCTGCGGGTGTCGGTGTTCGGCGTCAGCCAGGGCGGCGGCATCTCCCTGGCGGTCGCGGGCCTCGTGCCCGGTCTCGCGCACGTCGTCGCGCGCGTGCCGTTCCTCTGCGACATCCCGCACGGCATCGTGGCGACCGACCGCACCCCGTTCCGCGAGATCACCGACCACCTGGCGCACTACCGCGACCGGGAGGACCAGGTGCTGCACACCCTGTCGTACTTCGACGGCGTGAACTTCAGCCGGCGCGCCCACGCGCCGGCCACGTTCACGGTCGCGCTCATGGACCCGATCTGCCCGCCGTCCACCGTCTACGCGGCGTACAACGAGTACCGCGGCCCCACGTCGCTGCATACCTGGCGGTACAACGCGCACGAGGGCGGAGGCATCGACGACGACCTCCTGACGCTGACGGCGATTCGCCAGGCTGTGGAGGTCGCGCCCGTCGGGTGACGCCGACGGAGCTGCCGACGGGTTGCGCGCGGCGAGCGCGCTACAGCGCCCGCCCCAGCCCCCGCCGCAGCGGGATGTAGTGCTTGACGACCGCCTCGCGGTACCCCTCCACATCGCCGGCCTCCGCGGCGCGCAGCATGTCGCCGTGCGCCCGGGCCGTCTCGTCGAGGTCTTGCGCCGGCGGGAGGCCGAGGCGCGGGTACACGACGGTGTTGACCTCCCAGAAGGCCGTCACCAGCTGGCCGACGAGCGCGTTGTCGAGGTGCGCGAGCATCTCGGAGTGGAAGGCGCGGTCCTCCTCGGCGAACGGCTCGTCCTCGGCCGACTTGGCCTCCATCGCGGCGACGAGGTCGTGCAGCGACGGGTTGCTGGTGCCCTCCATCGCTTCGCAGATCTGCTCGGCCATGGCGAGGTCGAGCGCCTCGCGCACCTCGACGACCTCCCGCAGCGCGGCGAAGTCGTCCTCGGGCCGCAGCACGCCGCGGAACACCAGGCCCTCGACGAGCGGCGCGAGCGACAGCTGGCCCACGTACGTGCCGTAGCCGTGGCGCACCTCGACGATGTCGAGCGCGGCGAGCGTGCGCATCGCCTCGCGCACGCTGGAGCGGCTCACCTCGAGCTCGGCGCACAGTTCCGCCTCGGTGGGCAGGAGGTCGCCCGGCTTCATGCGGTGGATGAGGATGTAGTCCTTGATCTGGTCCGTCACCGAGGTGCGGCGGGCGCGGGCCTGACCGGAGAAGACTCCGGCCGCTGCGGGATCTGTCGCCATCGTCGACTTGACCTTTCCGTGGAGCGTGTATTAGCTTCACTATACCCAAGTAGGACATCAGACGTCCGACATCACGAGAGGCAGTCTTCAATGTTGAAAGAAACGCTCCAGACCCAGGCGACACGGCGCACCTTCCTCGCTGCGACCGGCGCGGCCGGGATCGTGGCGGCCCTCGCCGCCTGCAGCGGCCCGGCATCCACGATCGGCACGGGTAAGAGCACCGCGGCCGCGGGCACGGTCGACAAGAACGGCACCATCACCGCCGGCATGTCCTACGCCCTCGGCACCGGCTTCGACCCGATGACCACGACCGGCGCACTCACGATGGCCGCCAACTGGCACACCCTCGAGGGCCTGGTCGAGCTCGACCCCGTCACCCGCAAGGCGTACGCCGCCCTCGGCTCGGGGATGCCCAAGCAGGTGAACGACACCACGTACACCGTGCAACTGCGAAAGGACGCGAAGTTCCACGACGGCTCGCCCGTGACCGTCGACGACGTGCTGTTCTCGTTCCAGCGCGTGCTCGACCCGGCCAACGCCTCCATCTACGCCGGCTTCCTGCCCTTCCTCACCGCCGACGGCGTCACCAAGGTCGACGACTCGACGGTGAAGTTCACGACCGCCTACCCGTTCCCGCTCTTCGCCGAGCGCATCTCCGTCGTCAAGATCGTGCCGAAGGCCGTCGTGGAGGCCGACCCGAAGAAGTTCGACGCCCTCCCCACCGGCACCGGACCATACAAGATCACCTCGGCGACCGCCAACGACAAGCTCAGCTTCGAGCGCTTCGACGGCTACACCGGGTCGCGCCCGGCGCTCGCCGCCGCGATGACCTGGAACCTGCTCTCCGACCCGTCCGCCCGCGTCAGCGCGATGCAGTCCAAGCGCGTCAACGCGATCGAGGACGTGCCCTACCTGAACGTCGACGGTCTCGGCCGCGTCGTCAAGACGCAGTCGGTGCAGTCCTTCGGCCTGCTCTTCATGATGTTCAACACGTCGCAGAAGCCGTTCGACGACAAGCGCGTCCGCCAGGCGTTCTTCTACGCGATCGACCAGGACAAGCTGATCGCCAACGGCATGCTCGGCAACGCGGAGGCGGCCAGCAGCTACGTGCAGAAGGGCCACCCCGACTACACCAAGGCCAAGACGGTCTACAAGCACGACCCGGCCAAGGCCAAGGCGCTGCTGAAGGAGGCCGGCGTCTCCGGTCTCGCCATCACCCTCCTCACCACCGACACCGGCTGGGTGAAGGACGTCGCGCCGCTGATCAAGGAGGACCTCGACGCCATCGGGGTCGCCACCACGCTCGACATCGGGCAGTCGGCCGGCCAGTACAAGAAGGTCGACAACAACCAGTTCCAGGTCATGGTCGCCCCCGGAGACCCCTCGGTCTTCGGCAACGACGCCGACCTCCTGCTGCGCTGGTTCTACTCGGACAACCTGTGGGCGCAGAAGCGCTACCGCTGGAACTCCGGCGCCGACTTCGAGAAGCTGCAGAGCCTCCTCGACCAGGGCGCCAAGGAGACCGACGCGAAGAAGCAGAAGGCCACCTGGAGCCAGATCTACGACCTGGTCGCCGACGAGGTGCCGCTGTACCCCCTCGTGCACCGCAAGCTGCCGACCGCGTGGGACTCGAACGCGCTCGACGGCTTCCAGCCGATCTCGATGACCGGCCTCTCCTTCCTCGGCGTCGGTCCGACGAAGTAGCCACCGCGGCAGGGCCGGCCGTCCCCCCACCGGCCGGCCTCGCCGTTCCACCGACATCCCCTTAGGAGTTCCGCATCGTGCAACTCGTGCGCCTCGCCGGCCGGCGCCTCATCGCGCTGCCGTTCATGATCCTCGGCATCACGCTGCTGGTCTTCATCGTGCTGCAGTTCGCCCCCACGGATCCCGCGACCAACGCTCTCGGCGAGAGTGCCAGCGACGCGGCCAAGTCGGTGTGGCGCGAGCAGAACGGGTATGACGATCCGCTGATCGTCCGCTACTTCGCGTTCCTCGGCCACCTGCTGCAGGGAAACCTCGGCAACACCGTGCCGCCGGCGCAGTCGGTGGGCAGCCTGATCGCCACAGCCTTCCCGCTCACCCTCCAGCTGACCTTCCTCGGCCTCATCATCGCGATCGTCCTCGCCGGCATCCTCGGCGTGACCGCGGCGCTCTACCGCGACCGCTGGCCCGACCAGGTCATCCGCTTCGTCTCGATCGCCGGCATCGCGGTGCCCTCGTTCTGGCTCGCGATCCTGCTCATCCAGCAGTTCGCGCTCACCTGGCCGATCTTCCCGACGGGAGGGTACGTCGCGCCGCAGGACTCCCTGACCGGGTGGCTGCAGTCGATGTTCCTCCCGGCGCTCGCCCTCGCCGTTCCCGTCGCCGCGCAGCTCACCCGCGTGGTGCGCACCTCCATGGTGGAGGAGCTCGACCGCGACTACGTGCGCACCGCCATCGGCAGCGGCCTGCCGCGCGCTGTGGTGATCGGCCGGAACGTCTTCCGCAACGCGCTCATCACGCCCATCACCGTGCTCGGCCTCCGCGTCGGCTACCTGCTCGGCGGCGCCATCGTCATCGAGGTCATCTTCGACCTGCCGGGCATGGGCCAACTCATCCTCAACGGCGTGACAGCGGGCGACACCAACCTCGTCCAGGGCGTCACCATCACGATCGCGTTCACCTTCGTGATCGTCAACACGATCGTCGACCTCCTCTATCTGGTGGTCAATCCTCGAATCAGGACGGTGTGAACATGCGTCGCTCGCTCGCCGACCGGCTCTCCGCTCCCGGGCTGCGCTTCAAGGCGCTCCCGCTCTCGTCGAAGATCGCCCTGGTCTTCTTCCTCATCGTGGTGCTCGCCGCGATCTTCGCCCCGTTGGTCGCCCCGCACGACCCGCTGAAGACGGGCATGCCCGCCCAGCCGCCCTCGTGGGAGAACTGGTTCGGCACCGACCGCAGCGGCCGCGACATCTTCTCGCGCCTGGTCTACGGCGCCCGCTCCTCCCTCGCGATCGGCCTCGGCGCCACGGCGCTCGCGCTCATCGTCGGCGGCGCGATCGGGGCTGTCGCCGCGACCTCCCACCGCTGGGTGAACGAAGGGATCATGCGGGTCCTCGACGTCATCATGTCGTTCCCGGGCATCGCGCTCGCCATCGTCTTCGTCGCCGTGTTCGGCAAGAGCCTGCCGGTGCTGATCGCGATCATCGCGTTCCTCTACGTGCCGCAGCTCGCCCGCATCGTGCGGGCCAACGTGCTCAGCCAGTTCGGCGAGGACTACGTCGCCGCCGAACGGGTGCTCGGGGCTCGGACGACATACGTGCTGATCAAGCACGTGTTCCGCAACTGCGCGGCGCCGATCCTGGTCTTCACCACGATCCTCGTCGCCGACGCCATCGTGTTCGAGGCGAGCCTGTCGTTCATCGGCGCGGGTGTGCAGGAGCCGGCGCCCTCCTGGGGCAACGTGATCTCCAGCGGCAAGAACCTCCTGCTCGCCGGCGGCTGGTGGGCGACGCTGTTCCCCGGCCTTCTCATCCTGATCACCGTGCTGGCGCTCAACGTGCTGGCCGAGGGGCTCACGGACGCCATGGTGCGCCCGAGCGTCCGCCGCCGCGCGGCGGTCGCCGAGGAACTGCCGAATGACGCGGGCACGGCCTCCGTCGCGACCGCTGACGCCCTGGATGCGGCCGAGGTCCAGGAGGCGGAGTACGAGGCGCTGCTCGACGGAGAGCTCCCCGACACCCTCGACCGGCTCGAGGAACCCCAGCGCGACCCCGCCCTGACCGGCCACCTCCGCGCCCTGGTCTCCGCCGAGAGCGTCCGCACCGACCGGCTCGTCTACGACGCCGACGACGCTCCGCTGCTGGAGGTCCGCGACCTCAGCATCCGCTTCCCCGAACGGCACGGCGACGTGGCCGTGGTCGACCGGCTCGGTTTCGCAGTGCGGCCGGGGGAGACCATGGCCTTGGTCGGCGAGTCCGGCTCGGGCAAGAGCCTCTCCAGCCTCGCGATCATGGGACTGCTCCCGGCGAACGCCCGGGTGTCGGGGCAGGTGCTCTTCGAGGGCCGCGACCTGCTGACGATGACGGAGGCGCAGCGCAACACCCTGCGCGGCCACCAGATGTCGATGGTCTACCAGGACGCCCTGAGCTCCATCAATCCGTCCATGCTGATCCGTGCGCAGCTCAAGCAGCTGCTGCGGCGCGGCGGCACCCGCACCGCGGAGGAGCTGCTCGAGCTGGTCGGGCTCGACCCGGCGCGCACGCTCAAGAGCTACCCGCACGAGCTGTCGGGAGGCCAGCGCCAGCGCGTGCTGATCGCCATGGCGCTCACCCGCAGCCCCAAGCTGGTCGTCGCCGACGAGCCCACCACCGCGCTCGACGTGACGGTGCAGAAGCAGATCATCGACCTGCTCAACGACCTGCGCGCCCAGCTCGGTTTCGCGCTCGTCTTCGTCAGCCACGACCTCGCGCTGGTCGCCGAAGTCGCCCACCGCATCACGGTGATGTACGCGGGCCAGGTCGTCGAGAGCGCGCCCACCGCCGAGCTGCTGAGCAACCCGCAGCACGAGTACACCCGCGGCCTGCTGGGCTCGGTGCTCTCCATCGAGTCCGGCGCGTCGCGCCTCCACCAGATCCCGGGCACCGTGCCGACCCCCCGCGACTTCGCACCGGGCGACCGGTTCGCGGCCCGCTCGGTCGAGAGACCCGGCGTCGGCGCCGATGTGCGCCCCGAGCTCCGGCCGGTCGACGGCACGGACGACCACTACGTGGCGACGACCGCCCCGCGCGAACTCGCCGAGAAGGGAGCGGTCTCGTGAACCGCGACGACATCCTCACGCTCGACCGCGTGAACGTGATCCACACGGCCCGCACTGGAACGCTGTTCCGTCCCGACAAGGTGCACGCCGTGAACGACGTGAGCCTGAGCATCCGGCGCGGCGAGACCATCGGCGTCGTCGGCGAGTCGGGCTGCGGCAAGTCGACGCTCGCCCGCGTGATCGTGGGGCTGCAGCAGCCGACCACGGGCGACGTGCTCTACCAGGGGCGCAGCGTCCTGAACCGGGACGCCGCGACGCGGCGCGAGCTCGGCAAGGCCGTCTCGATCGTGTTCCAGGACCCGTCGACCGCGCTCAACGCCCGCATGACCATCCACGACATCCTGCGCGATCCGCTCGACGTGCACGGCGTCGGGTCGGCCGCGCAGCGCGAACGCCGCATCCTGGAGCTGCTCGACCTGGTCGGCCTGCCGCGCTCGGCCGCGGAGGTCCTCCCGAGCCATGTCTCCGGAGGCCAGCGTCAGCGCGTCGCCATCGCCCGGGCGCTCGCGCTCGATCCCGAGCTGATCGTGGCCGACGAGCCGACGAGCGCGCTCGACGTCTCGGTGCGCGCCCAGATCCTCAACCTCCTCGGCGACCTGAAGCAGCACCTGAACCTGGCGATGGTCTTCATCTCGCACGACATCCAGACGGTGCGCTACGTGTCCGACCGGATCGTCGTCATGTACTACGGCCGCATCGTCGAGGAGGGGACCGCCGCCGAGGTGTTCGACCACCCGACCGACGCGTACACGCGCACCCTGCTCGGAGCTGCGCCGTCGCTTCTCTGAACCCGTCCGAACCACCGGCCGGCGCCTGACCCGCCGGCCGGTCCAGCTGCCCCGCACCACCTGAACCGACCGCACCACCAGATTTGGAGAGAATCGTGTCCGTTTCCCGTCTCACCGGCGTCGTCCCCCCGCTCGTCACCCCGCTCACCGCCGACGGCGCGCTCGACGTCGCCTCCTTCGAGCGCCTGATCGAGTCGCAGCTCGCCGCCGGCGTCGACGGCCTGTTCGTGCTCGGCTCGTCCGGCGAGGTCGGCTTCCTGACCGACGCCGTCCGCAGCGCGGTGCTGCGCGAGGCTGTGCGCATCGCCGCCGGGCGCGTGCCGGTGCTCGCCGGCGCGAACGACATGTCGACCGCTCGCGTGCTGGAGCAGGTACGGCTCGCCGAGTTCGCCGGCGTGGACGCCGTGGTCGTCACGGTGCCGTTCTACGTGCGGCCGAGCGAGGCCGAGATCGAGGCGCACTTCCGCGCCGTCGCTGCCGCGACCTCCCTGCCGGTGTTCGCGTACGACGTGCCGGTGCGCGTGCACGTCAAGCTCGGGCACGAGCTGCTGGTGCGGCTCGGCCTGGACGGCGTGATCGCGGGCGTCAAGGACTCCAGCGGCGACGACGTGGGCTTCCGCCGCCTCGTGGTGGCGAACCGGGCGGCGGGCAGCCCGCTCGTGCTGTTCACCGGCCACGAGATCGTCGTCGACGGCGCCCTGCTCGCGGGCGCGGACGGGGTGGTCCCTGGTCTCGGCAACGTCGACCCGGTCTCCTACGTGCGGCTCTACCGGGCGGCGCGCGCGGGCGACTGGGACGAGGCGAAGCGGCTCCAGGACGAGCTCGCCGCTCTGTTCGAGATCGTCTTCCAGGCGCACGGCGTGAGCGGCGAGGCCGCCGGGATGGGCGCGTTCAAGACCGCCCTGACCGTGCTCGGTGTGATCGACAGCAACCGGATGACGTTCCCGGTGCCTCCGCTGGAGGGCGAGACCGTCGAGCGCATCCGCGCGATCGTCGAGGCCGCGGGATCGCTGGTCCGATGAGCCTGGCGGTCGGCGTCGACATCGGGGGCACCAAGACCGCGGCGGGGCTCGTCTCCACCGCGGGGGAGGTGCTCCACCGGGTGGAGGCGCCGACCCCTGCCGGCGACGGGCCGGGCGCGGTGCTCGCGACGGCGGTGCGGCTGGCGCGAGAGGCCGCGGCCGCGGGTTCGGCAGCTGACGAGGTCGTCGCCGTGGGCGTCGGCGCGGCGGGGGTGATCGACCCCGAACGCCGCGTCGTCCGCTTCGCCACGGACACGTTGCCGGGCTGGGCGGGCACTGAGATCGGCGCGCTCGTGGAGGCCGAGCTGGGCCTCCCGGTCGCGGTCGACAACGACGTGCGCGCCCATGCCGTCGGCGAGGCCCGTTTCGGCTCCGGCCGCGGACGGGCCTCCGTGCTGGTCGTCGCCGCGGGCACCGGTGTGGGCGGCGCGTTCGTGCTCGACGGGAGGCCGCTCAGCGGCGCCGCGAGCGTGGCGGGCCACTTCGGCCACATCCCGTGCGTCGAGGCGCAGGGCCTGCCGTGCACGTGCGGCCGGTCCGGGCACCTGGAGATGATCGCCGCCGGCCCAGCGGTCCACGCGGCCTATCGGCGCGCGGGAGGCACGGGTGCGCCGGCCGACACGCGCGCTGTCTTCGCGTTGGCGGCCGAGGGCGACGCGACCGCGCTCACGGCCGTCGACACGGCCGGCCGGGCGCTGGGCCGTGCGATCGGCGGCCTGATCAATGCGCTCGATCCCGACGTCGTGGTCGTCGCGGGCGGTCTCGCGCAGACCTCCGAGCTGTGGTGGGGACCGCTGCGCGCCGGGGTGGCGGCGGAGGCCATCGACCTCACGCGCGACCGCCCGGTCGTGCCCGCCGCGCTGGGCGGCGACGCCGCGATCGTCGGCGCAGCCGCCCTGGCCTTCGACGCCGTGCACTCGAGACGTGAGTAATCGCGGTAATGGGAGCCGCGAGTCCCGCGATTACTCACGTCTCGGCTGCCGAGAATTACTGGAGAGAGAGATATGACTGGACGTCCTGATCCGATTGGCGCGCTTCGCGGCGGGCTCGTGGTCTCCTGCCAGGCCTACCCGGGGGAGCCGATGCGCAGCCCGGAGACGATGGCGCAGGTGGCGGCCTCCGCCCTGGCCGGCGGCGCGGTCGGCATCCGCGCGCAGGGGCTCGGCGACATCGCGCTCATCGCCGAGCGCGTCGACCTCCCGCTGATCGGGCTGTGGAAGGCCGGCGACGACGACGTCTTCATCACGCCGACGCTGCGCCACGCGATCGGCGTGCACGCGGCCGGAGCCGACATCGTCGCGCTCGACGGCACCCGTAGGCCGCGCCCCGACGGCCTCACCCTCGCCGAGACGATCCGGCGGCTGAAGGACCAGACCGGCGCCCTCGTGATGGCCGACACGGGTTCGCTGGAGGACGCCGTCGCGGCGGCGGACGCGGGCGCGGACTGCGTCGGCACGACCCTCGCCGGCTACACCCCCGACCGCCCGAAGCCGGCCGGCCCCGACATCGAGCTGATCGCCGCGATCGCGGAGGCCGTCGAGCTCCCCGTGATCGCCGAGGGCCGCATCCACACACCTGCCCAGGCGGCGGAGGCGGTGGCGGCGGGCGCCTACGCGGTCGTCGTCGGCACGGCGATCACGCACCCGGCGTCGATCACGCGCTGGTTCGCCGAGGCGGTGCGGGCATGAGCGGGGTGCGGTCCGGCGTCCTGGTCGGCGCGTACGCCGCATCTCCCGCGCACGCGCACTGGGATGCGGCGGCCGAGGGGGAGTTCTTCCACGGCCTCGACGCCGTCGCGGATGTGGGCGGCCTCGAGCTGCCGTGGCTGGGCTCCCTGCACCCGCACGACGACAACTGGCTGCTGGAGCACTTCCCGCGACGGTTCGACGCCGTGCTGACCGGCATCCCGGGCACGATGCGCCGGCTGGCGGCCGAGCCCGGGTTCGGGCTGGCCTCCACCGACCCGGAGGGACGGCGTGCCGCCGTGCGCGAAGCGCTCGCCCTGCGCGACGGCGCCCGGCGCCTCGACGACGCCTGCGGACGTGCCGCCGTGGTCGCGGTCGAGCTGCACAGCGCGCCGACGCTCCACGCTCCGGCGGACGCCGCATCGGTCGACGCCCTGCGCGCCTCGCTGACCGAGCTGCTCGACGCGGGCGGCTGGGACGGCGCGGCGATCGTCGTCGAGCACTGCGACGCCTTCGTCCTCGGCCGGCGTCCCGAGAAGGGGTTCCTGACCGTGGAGGACGAGCTCGCCGCGCTCGAAGGCCTCCCGGGCTCGGTCGGCATGAGCGTCAACTGGGGGCGCTCGGCGATCGAGCTGCGCGACGCCGACCGCGTCGCCGGTCAGATCGCGCAGGTGGCCGCCGCCGGACGCCTGCACGGACTGATGCTCTCGGGCGCCTCGCCCGCCGCCACCGTATTCGGCGGCCCGTGGGCCGACGCGCACCACCCGCTCGCTCCCGCCGCAGGCTGGCCGCACGGTGAGCCGACCTCCCTGCTGACCGCTGCGCACCTGGAGGACGCCGTCACGGCCGCCGGGCCGGCCGCCTGGACCGGGGTCAAGTTCGGCTGGGCCGACGCCGCCGCGCCGATCGCGCCGCGCTTGGCGATGATCGCCGCGGCCTCCCGGCTGCTGGCGGAGGCCGTGGCTCGGGCCGCTCGGACGAACGATGCGCAGCAGAAGGAGGCCCTCGTTGGCTGAAGTGATCATCGTCCCCGACCGCGAGACCGCCGGCGCGCTCGCCGCCGACGCGATCGTCGCCCTGATCGACCGCAAGCCCGACGCGGTGCTGGGCCTCGCGACGGGCTCCACGCCGCTCCCCGCCTACCGCGCACTGGCCGCGGCGGCGGCGGCCGACCGCGTCGACGTGTCGCACGTCCGCGCCTTCGCCCTCGACGAGTACGTCGGTCTGCCGGCCGGGCATCCCGAGTCGTACCGCTCGGTGATCCGCCGGGAGGCCGTCGACCCGATCGGCCTCACGCCGGCGCTCGTGCGCGTGCCAGACGGGTCGCCCGAGACGATCGCCGACGCCGGGGCCGAGTACGAGTGTGCGATCCGGGAGGCCGGCGGCATCGACCTCCAACTGCTCGGCATCGGCACCGACGGCCACATCGGCTTCAACGAGCCGGGCTCGTCGTTCGCGTCGCTGACGCGCGTCAAGACGCTGACCGAGCAGACTCGCGCGGACAACGCCCGGTTCTTCGACGCGCCCGACGACGTCCCGCTGCACTGCATCACGCAGGGCGTCGGCACCATCCTGCGCGCCCGTCACCTGATGCTGCTGGCGTTCGGCGCCGAGAAGGCGGCCGCCGTGGCGGCGGCGGTCGAGGGTCCTGTGACCGCCGCGAACCCGGCCTCCGCCATCCAGCTGCACCCGACGGTCACCGTGCTCGTCGACGAAGAGGCGGCCTCCCGGCTGGCGAACGCCGCGTACTACCGGCACGCCTACGCGAACAAGCCGGCCTGGCAGCGCCCCTGACCGGCTGCCGACGACGCGTCCGCACGCGGTCGGCAACTCCGGAGATTCCGCGCGACTCGCCGGCTCCCGCTCCGTAACTCCGGAGATCCGGGCCGCCCTTGCGGCAATCTCCGGATGTGAACCTCGGGACAGCGACCGTGATCGGCGGGGCGAGCAACTCCGGAGATCCGCCCTCCCGCGGCACAATCCTCCGGAGTTGCGGCGTCCTCCCTGGCGTGTCGCTCCCATTCTCCGGATGAAGCGCACGCACCAGCGCCCCTGACCGGCCCCCTCGTTCTGGGTGTACCCCACCCGTTGTCCTCCATTTGACCGACACGCTAGTGTCGTCGTCGAGCCGGTGCGACCCACCCGAAAATCGGTCGCAGGTGGCTCGACGACGGGGATCCGACCCTCCCCGCCGGAGCACAGCACCACGCCCGACCCTAGAGGGCGGCCCTGACCGACGGGGCACTCCGCATCACCGACGTCGACCCGAACGGCGTGCCTGTGACGCGCTCATCGTCGAGCGCGCGCTCGCGCCTGCCCGGGACTCGACCCGAACAGAATGTGAGCACTCCCCATGAACAGGTTCACCAAGGGCGCCATCGCCGGAGCCGTGGGCATCGCCCTCCTCCTCAGCGGCGCCGGGTCCTTCGCCCTCTGGAACGGCTCGGCCACGGCCGCCGCCGGAACCGTCCAGTCCGGCACGATGACCATCGTCCCGAACGGCACCGGCACCTGGACCGCCGCGCACGGCAGCGGCGCGGCCTCCCCGATCACCATCTCCAGCTTCCGCGCCGTCCCCGGCGACGTGCTGACCTTCACGCAGAAGGTCGACTTGTCGGCGACCGGCGACAACCTGAGCGCGCTGCTCACGGTCGACCCGACCTCCATCAAGGCCGGCACCGGCACCGCGAGCGCCCAGCTCGCCGCCGCGCTGACCAGCGGATTGACCGTCACGATCCCGGGCGCGCTGCCCACGGGCATCACCGCGACGGCGACGCCGAACACCTACAAGGTCGCCGGCCTGGCCGCCACCACCACGGTCACCGTCGTCGTGACACTGCCCTTCGACGCGACCACCTCGGGCACCACCGCGCAGGGCGGAACGGTCGATCTCACCAAGCTGGCCATCTCGCTGCAGCAGCAGTAACCCGGCGGCGCGAGCGACGCGGCGGAGGCGCGAAGTCATGGCGGGCGGCCGGAGGGGCGCGAGGCACCGGGCACACAGCCGCCCGGGCTCGCGGCCCTCCGCTGCGCGCCGGCGCATTCCGCTGCTGCTCGCGGGCGTGGCCGCCCTGATCGGGTCGACCGCGTTCGCCGCCCTCCCCGGCGCGGGCAGTTACGCCCTCTGGAACGGCGCCGCCGCCTCCAACGCCGGCACGGTCACGGGAGGGACGGTCTCGCTCACCGAGACGATGGGGCCGACGCTCGCGTTCACGTTCCGCTCGGGCCAGACCACCACGACGGGAGGCGTGCTCGTGACCAACACGGGCACGGTCACCAGCGCGCTGAGCTCGGCCGTGACCCTCGGCTCCGGGAGTTCGTCCGCGCTCGCGCGCGCCATCGGGATCACGGTGTGGCCGGTCGCGAGCGTCGCGTCCTGCACGGCGGTTGCGACGGTCCCCGTCGGCGCGTACACCTCCACGTGGGCGTCGGCCGCGGGCATCCCCCTCACCGGCACGATCGCCCCGGGCGGGACGAGCGCGTACTGCATCCGCTCGGCGATGAACGTCGCCTCCGCCTCCGGGATAGCCAGTGGCGCGGCCGTGGCCCTCACCATCACCTCGGTCGTCACGGCGGGCACCTGGACGAGCAGTGCGTCGGTCGCCGCGACGCAGTCGTTCGCCGACGACATCGCCCCGTCGACACCGACGCTCTCGCTGACCTCGTCGACGGCCACTTCGGCGACGCTGGCGTTCTCGTCCACCGACAACGTCGGCGTCACGAGCTACCGGATCGTCCGCGACGGCACGGCGGTCGCGACCGTGGCGGCGCCGTCGACGACGGCGACCCTCCCGCTGCCGCCGGGCAACCACAGCATCACGGTCACGGCGTCCGACGCGGCAGGGAACGTCTCGGCGGCCTCCACCGCCGTCGCCGTCTCGGCGCCGATCGCGTCCACCACCTGGTACCAGGTGGTGAGCGCGGCGACCGGGTCGTGCGCGTCGGTGCCGGCCGGTGGACTCGGCAGCGGGACCGCCGTGACCCAGACAGCGTGCGTGGCGACGACTGCCGCCGGCGGCCAGGCGTGGAGGCTGCCCGCCGCGAACACCACAGGCGCCGTCACGTCGGCGAAGCCGAGCCCGACCTCGCCCCAGTACTACTGGACCGTCGCGGGCTCGCCGCCGAACGCCGTGCTGCAGCTGGGCACCAACGCGGGCCAGACCCGGGCCCAGTGGACGACCACCGCGCTCTCGAACGGGCTCTTCCAGTTCGCGGCCACGCCCTCCGGAAACGGCACCACCGTCTGCCTCGACGCAGGCGCGGGAGGCCAGCTGCGGGCCGCCACCTGCTCGGCGACGGCCGCATCGCAGCGGTTCACGCTCGTGGCGGTGACGCCGTGACGACGATCACTCGCGCCAGCGTCGTGCGCCCCCGCCGACGGCGACCGGAGACCCTTCTCGAGTACGTCGGCATCGGCCTGAGCGCGGGCCTCCTGGGCCTCGTGCTGCTGCTCGCCATCGTCGCCGTCGTCGTGCCGCGGATCGCCGGCGCTGTTCCCCTGACGATTCTGACTTCGTCGATGGAGCCGACCCTCCCTCCCGGGACCCTTGTCGTAGTGAAGCCGTTGCCGGCGGCCGACATCCGTGTCGGCGACGTCGTGACCTACCAGCTCCAGTCCGGGGAGCCCGAGGTCATCTCGCACCGCGTCATCGCGATCACGCACTCCACCACCGGCGGCCTCACCTTCACGACGAAAGGCGACAACAATGCCGCGGCCGACCCTCCCGTGATCGCCGACCAGGTGCGCGGTGAGGTCTGGTACAGCATCCCGCTGCTCGGCTACGTGAACAGCGCCCTCGACCAGGGCCAGCGCTCCTGGATCCTCCCTGCCGTCGGCGTCCTCCTGCTCGCCTACGCGGGATATCTGATCGTGCGCGGCGCTGTGGTCGCCGTGCGCAGACGCGCGCGAGTGCCGTAGCTCCGGCGGCCGCGGCCCACCCCGCTCACGCTCGCGGCGCCGCACTCCCTTCGAGTTCGGCCCGATACTTGCGATACTTCGGCGCCCCGACCCATCGCCAGATCAGCGTGACCGGACCGGGGAGGTGCTTCTTCATCCACTCGTCGCCGCCGTCGGGCTGCGAGGCGAGGATGGCGCCAAGCATGTTCCAGTTCTGGCCTTTCGGTGTGTTGGCTCGCCCGTGCTTGGCGAACCACTCCACCTCGCGCTCGGTGATCGTGTGCTCCATGACCGGGACGATGTTCGCCTCCTCGTCGGGAAGGTGCACACCGAGGGCGCTGTTGATTCCGTCGAGCGCACTGTGCACGGGCGCGGCCGTGGTAGGGGCCGGGGCCGCCTGCCAGGCGGGTAGTGCAGCGTCGAGCGCGTTCAGTTGCACGAGCATCGCCGCGTGTTGCTGCTTCATCCGTTCGACGTGGGCGGCGCACGCGGGAGCGCGCTCGTCGATCGCAGGCCAGAGGCGTTCGTCCTCCGCTTCGTGGTGGGCGTGCAGCGAGAGCGAGATCAGCGAGAGCTGCGCCGCGACGACATCCGCATGAGCGGTGTCGCCGTCCGCGACGCCGTCGACCAGGCCGCGGGCTTCGCCGAACGAGTGGCGGAACAGCCGGTGGATCTCGGCCATTCCGCTCGCGTCGCAGGTCTTGGGTCCGTCGAGGGGAGGTTCGCCCGACGCGGGGAGGGAGGTGGCTGACATGCGGGCACTCTACGTCGGCCGGGCGGGTCTGCGCGCTCCCCCTTTCGTGCTCGCTAGTAGCTCTGCGCGAGCCGGTCGACCGCCTCCTGGTAGCGGGCGAGGAACTGCCGTAGCTCGCGGGCGCCTTCGGAGATTCGTCACGAATGTCGACATTCGTGCCACGAAACTGCGTATTCGTGACGAATGTCGGAGGCCAGGACCGCGTCAGACGCGGCTCGACACGGAGTCGCCGGCGAGGCGCTGCGAGAGCCACACGGGGATGATGGCGAGAATCGTCAGGACCGCCGCCACCACGTTCACGACCGGCGCCTGGTTCGGCCGGAACAGGTTCTGGAAGATCCAGATCGGGAGGGTCTGCACGGCCGGTCCTGCGGTGAACGTCGTGACGACGATCTCGTCGAAGCTCAGCGCGAACGCCAGCAGCACGCCGGCCGCAAGCGCACCGCGCACCTGCGGCAGCGTCACCCAGAGGAACGTCTGCCAGCCGCGCGCGCCGAGGTCGCCGGAGGCCTCCTCGAGGGAGGTCCCCATCCGTCGCAACCTGGCCTGCACGTTGTTGTAGACGATGACGATGCAGAACGTGGCGTGTCCGATGATGACCGTGGCCAGCCCGAGCGTCACGCCGACCGGGCCGAGCACAGTCGTGAACGTCGACGCGAGCGCGATGCCGGTCACGATGCCGGGGAGGGTGATCGGCAGCACCACCAGGAAGTTGATGCTCTGGCGCCCGAAGAACCGGAACCGCTGCACGGCGAACGCGGCCATCGTCCCGAGCACCAGCGCGATCGCCGACGCGCACAGTCCCGCGATCACCGAGGTCGCGAGCGCGTCCGCCGCTCCGCGCGAGTGGAATGCGTCCACCCACCACTGCAGCGTGAACCCGGGAGGCGGGAACGAGAACGTGCGCGAGCTGTTGAACGAGTTCAGCACGATCAGCAGCAGCGGCACGTAGAGGACGACCAGGCCGACGGCCATGCAGAGTCCCACGACGATGCGCGCGGGCGTCGAGAGCAGCTTCATACGTTCTCCAATGCCCCCGTGCGCCGGACCGCCAGCAGGTAGAGCACGACCGCGACGAGCGGGATGACCGACAGGGCGGCCGCGAGCGGCTGGTTGTTCGCCGTGACCAGCTGGCCGTAGATCAGATTGGCGAGCAACTGCGTCTTGCCTCCCACGATCCCGACCGCGATGTAGTCGCCGAAGCTCAGCGCGAAGGTGAAGATCGAGCCGGCCACGATCGCCGGGAACACCAACGGGAACGCGACCGTGCGGATCGTGCGCCACGTCGACGCGCCCAGGTCGTAGCTCGCCTCGAACAGCGAGTCGGGAACCCGGTCGAAGCCGGCGTACACCGGGATGATCATGTACGGCAGCCAGAGGTAGGCCAGCGTCATGATCGTCGCCGGGAGGCCGAACCCGGGCGTGTAGCCACCCGTCGCGACCGCGATCGGGCCTCCCGGTTCGACCAGGATGCGCCACGCGTACGCCTTGACCAGGTAGCTCGCCCAGAGGGGGGTCGTCACCGCGACGAGATAGATCGCGCGCCGGCTCGGCCGGGCCACCTTCGCGATGTAGAGAGCCATCGGGAACGCGACCACGGCGTCGATGAGCGTCACGCCGAGAGCCACCAGCAGCGTCCGCAGCGCGACCGTCCCGTAGAGCGGGTCGGTGACCAGCGTCGCGTAGTTCTGGAGGGTGAAGGTCGGCTCCACCGCCCCCGTGAAGCCGTTCACCGCCCAGAACGACGAGACCAGGAGGACGGCGATCGAGCCGAGGTAGATGACGACGAGCCAGAGCAGGGGAGGCCCGAGCAGGAGGCTCAGGCGCGCCCTCACCCCTTGATCTCCTGCCACTTGGTCACCCACTCGCTGTACGCGGTGCAGTCGTTCCCGCTGCCGTCGACGCATTTCGTCTGCGGCGTGGTCCAGTAGTGGATCTTCGACGCGTAGTCGGCGTCGGTGGCGTGGTAGGTGGCGCAGAAGTTCGGGTCCTGAGTCTGCTCGCACGCCTTGGTCTGGGCGGGAGCCTCACCGAACCATTCCGCGACCTCGGCGTTGACCTTCGGAGAGGTGATCCAGTTCATCCACTGGTACATGCAGTTCGGGTGCTTCGCCTTGGAGGAGATCATCCAGGTGTCCGACCAGCCGGTGGAGCCTTCCTTGGGGACCGTCGTTCCGACCTGCACCTTGCCGTCGCCCTGGATCAGATTGGCGATGACCTGCCAGGAGGTTCCGACCACGCTGCTGCCCGACTCGAACGACTGCACAGCCTTGGTGTAGTCCGACCAGTATTCGCCCACAGAGGCCTTCTGCTTCTTCAGCAGGGAGACGGCGGCGTCGAGCTGCTTCTCGGTCAGCGAGTACGGGTCCTTGATGCCGAGCGACTTGTCGTGCGCTTGCAGGTAGAGGGCGGCGTCGGCGATGTAGATCGGCGAGTCGTAGGCCGTCACCTTGCCGGTGTATTGCGAGGCGTCGTCGAAGACGGCCGACCAGGAGTCGGGCGCCGGGGTCACGTCCGCCTTGTTGTACATGAGCACGTTCGCGCCCCAGCCGTGCGGGATGCCGTACATCTGGCCGTCGACCGAGTTCCAGGCCTTGTCCTTCAGGAAGCTGGAGACGGTCGAGTAGTTGGGGACGAGCTTGGTGTTCACCGGCGCGGCCTGACCGCCGTAGACCAGGCGCAGGGTGGCGTCGCCGGAGGCGGAGACGCCGTCGTAGTCACCGGTGCGCATGAGCTGCACCATCTCGTCGGAGGTGCCGGCGACTTTCGCGTTGACCTGGCAGCCGGTGTTCTTCTCGAACGGAGTGACCCAGTCGACGCTCGGATCGTTCGTGCCGTCTTCGGCATAACCCGCCCAGACGATGAGGTTGAGCTGGCTCTCGTTCGCCCCGAGCTTCTTCGCCATCGGGACGTTCGGAACCGAGCCGGCAGAGCCTCCCGAGTTGCCGCCGCCGGAGCAGCCGGCCAGCACCAGGATGGCGGCGGAGACGGCCGCAACCGCGGCGGCCGAGCGCGCGAGGCGCTTCGTTCCACGAATCATGAGTCTTGCCTCTCTTCTACACCTCTGCTGCGAGGTACGTCTGCTGTCTCGGGCTCGGTCTCGGTCTGCCTCGACTCCGATTCGGGTTCGGGTTCGGAGTCGGGGGAGGCCGGGGTGAGTTCCCGGAGGTCGTCGTCATTCCACGAGATGTGCACCCGGGTGTCGCGGTCGAGCTCCGTGCGGTGGGTGCGGTCGTTGCTCTCCAGCACCGAGATCCGAAGGCCGGCGTCGAGGTCGACCACCCGCCGGGTGCTGTTGCCGGCGTACACCGACTCGACGAGCGTGCCGGCTGCGGTGGGCGCGCCGGAGGTGTCGGGCACCGTGTGCAGAGCCAGCTTCTCCGGCCGGATCGAGAACTCGCCGCGCCGGGCGAGGATGTTCCACGCGTGCTCCTGGTCGAACAGGTTGGAGGTGCCGACGAAGTCGGCGACGAACCGGGAGACGGGGTGTTCGTAAAGCTCGCGCGGGGTGCCGAGCTGTTCGATCCGGCCGTTGTTGAAGACCGCGATGCGGTCGGAGAGCGTGAGCGCTTCGTCCTGGTCGTGGGTGACGAAGACGAACGCGATGCCCAGCTCGTGCTGGAGCTGCTTGAGCTCGACCTGCATCTGCTGCCGGAGCTTGAGGTCGAGGGCGCCGAGCGGCTCGTCGAGCAGGAGCGCCTTGGGCTGTACGACCGTCGCGCGGGCGAGCGCCACGCGCTGACGCTGGCCGCCGGAGAGCTGGGCGGGCTTGCGGTCGGCGAACCCCTCCAGCCGCACGGAGGCGAGGGCGTCCAGCGCTCTCCTGCGCCGCTCGGACCGCTTGACGCCGCGGACCCGCAAGCCGTAGGCGACGTTGTCCACGACAGACATATGCGGAAACAGCGCGTAGTCCTGGAAGACGGTGTTGACGTCGCGGGCGGCGGCCGGCCTGCTCGTCACGTCCTGGCCGAACAGCTCGATCGTGCCGGAGGTCGGCTGCTCGAAGCCCGCGATGCACCGCAGCACGGTGGTCTTGCCCGAGCCCGACGGTCCGAGCATCGAGAAGAACTCGCCTGCGGCGATCTCCAGGTCGAGGTGGTCGACGGCGGCGACCGATCCGAAACGCTTGGTCAAACCGGTCAGCCTGATGGCGGGCTGCTCGCTCACATCCAGTCTCCTTCGACGGTGGGCGGGGCTAATCCTATGCACGTGGAGTTCGCTTGCGCTACGCGATCCGAAGCGATTTCTCATGCAGAATGTCGATTCCCGCCGCGCGAGTGCCCTCTCGCCATCGGAATCTTCGGTGCGAGGAGCCGGACATTCGTCACGAATCCCGAGATTCGTGCCACGAATGTGCGCATTCGTGACGAATGTCTGCCGGGTGCGCCGTGGGCGAACGACGGGAGCAACGTCGCGCGGGAGGCGCACACTCGACTCATGACGGATGCCGACGCCCTCGACGCCTACTCGGCGGTGGTGGTGCGCGTCGCCGCCGCGGTCGGGCCGGCCGTCGCCGCGGTGACCGCGCGCACCTCCCGCGGTGTCGGCCTCGGCAGCGCAACCGTCGTCTCGGCGCAGGGCCATCTCCTCACCAGCGCGCACGTCGTGGAGGGCGCGACCCGAGTCGATCTCGCCTTCGGCGACGGCACCCGCGTGCACGCTCGTGTCGTCGGGCGCGACCCTCTCTCCGACCTGGCCATCTTGGAGGCTGACGCCGCGACCCCCGCGGCCGTCGAACTCGGGGACGCCGCTGCGCTCCAGGTCGGCCAGCTCGTGGTGGCGGTCGGTAACCCTCTGGGCCTGGCGGGAAGCGTGACCGCCGGCATCGTCTCGGCACTCGGCCGCTCGCTGCCCACCCGGGCGGGCCGCGTGGTGGACGAGGTGATCCAGACGGACGCCGCCCTCAACCCCGGCAACAGCGGGGGAGCGCTCGCCGACAGCTCCGCGCGCATGATCGGGGTGAACACCGCCGTCGCCGGAACCGGCCTCGGCCTCGCTGTGCCGATCAACGCCACCAGCAGGCAGATCATGGACACGCTGATGCGCGAGGGCCGCGTGCGCCGCGGTTGGCTCGGCATCGCGGGAGCCGAGATCGCCCTCCAGCCGGACGTCGCCCGCAAGGCGGGAGCCCGCACTGGGATCCAGGTGATGTCGGTGGTTCCGGACAGCCCGGCCGACCTCGCTGGCATCCGCCCGGGCGACGTGCTGATCTCGCTCGACCGCATGCGCATCCACGCGGTCGCCGACCTCCAGCGCCTCATGATCGCCAGCACGATCGGCCGCCGCCTCGAGCTCACCGTGTGGCGCAACGGCGCCCTCGTCGACGCGATCGTGGAGCCCACCGAGCTCGCCGACGCATAGCGGAGCCCGGATTTGCGCCAAATGTGGCGTTAGGCGGTCCCAGACGCAACATTTGCGGCAAATGATGGCCCACTAGGCTGACGGGACCGACCAGAAGGAGCGTCCGTGTCCGACCCGATCAGCACCGACCAGCAGCAGGCGATCCTCGGCGCGGAGGTCGCCCGCTACGTCTCCGACGGCTGGGCGGTCGAGTCCGTGGTCGGCGCGACGGCTACCCTCACCAAGAACAAGCGGATCGGCTGGTTCTGGAACACGATCCTCACCCTGCTCACCGCAGGCCTGTGGCTCATCGTCGTCATCTATCGCGTGGTCAACCGCAAGCGCTACACGATCGTTCTCACCGTCGACCCGTCCGGGCGCGTGCGCCGCTCGAATCGCGGCGGCGCTCGCACCTCACGGTAGGCGTCGGCGGCATCAGAACCGCGTCGCCCCCCGACCGCTCGTTCTACCACCTGAACACGGCTGGGCGCGCCACCGACCCCTCTGGCTAGGATGTGAGCGCTCACAGAAAGGAGCCCGAGTGTCCCCATCCCTCTCGGCCGGCAGCGTCGCCACGCCGATCAGCACCGACCAGCAGCGGCTCGCCCTCAGCGCAGAGGTCGCCCGCTACGTCGCCCAGGGCTACACCGCCGAGTCCGTGTTCGCCTCGACGGCGACTCTGACCAAGAACACGCGGATCGGCTGGTTCTGGAACACGGTGCTCACCCTGCTCACCGCCGGTCTCTGGCTCATCGTCGTCATCTACCGCCTGGTCAACCGCACGCGCTACACCATCGTGCTCACGGTCGACCCGTTCGGCGCGGTCCGCTGTTCGAATCGTGGAGGTGCGCGGACCTCCCGGTAGGGGCGCTGCAGAGGAAGAGGCTGGCGGTACCCTTCGGCTGAGGCGAGGACCTACGATCCTTGCATGAGCCCCGACGACCTCCCGCACGCCATGACCGGCCGCGCCAGCCCTGCCAAAGCGGCCGTCGGCGACAAGCCGGTCTTCGCCTACATCGCGAGCCTCCCGCAGCCGCAGCGCGGCATCGCCGAAGCGGTCGACGCGCTGGCGGCGCGGACGCTCCCGAACCTGCAACGGTCCATCAAGTGGGGGATGTCGTACTACGGCGTCGGGGACGGCTGGTGTTTCTGCTGCGGCGGCTTCGATGACCATGTCAAAGTCATGTTCATCAACGGCGTGACGCTGGATCCTGTGCCGCCGGTGACACCGATCGGCATGGGGAAGGCGACCCGGGGCGTCGAACTGCGCTCGATCGACGAACTCGACGAACGCCAGGTGGGCGAGTGGATGCGGCAGGTCGCGTCGGTTCCCGGGGTGGGCGGCAGGCGACGCTAGTCACAAACAGCCGTTGTAGCCTCACAACTCACTGCGAGTAGCGGTCGACCCCCTCGATCCACCAGGCTCGAACACATGCAGTTCGCCCCCGCCCGCACCCTCCCGACCCGACTGACGACGCGCGCGGTGGAGGTCGCCCCCGGCGTCGCGATCACCGTCGTGATCGCCCTCCTCGCAACGGTGGTCTCCCGGTTCGTGCCGGCGCTCGGCAGCGCACTGCCAGCGCTGATCATCGGTGTGATCGTGGGTGTCGTCCGCCGGCCGGCCGGTCGCTTCGCGCCAGGCGTCGCCTACTCGGGCAAGTTCGTGCTCCAGCTCGCGGTCGTGCTGCTCGGGGTGCAGCTGTCGCTGTCGAGCATCCTCGTCGTCGGCGTGCAGTCGCTGCCGGTCATGCTGACGACGCTCGCCGTGTGTCTGCTGGCAGCCTGGCTCATCGGCAAGGCGCTGCGCATCCCGAGCCGCGAGCGCACGCTCATCGGGGTCGGCACGGGGATCTGCGGCGCGTCCGCCATCGCCGCGGTCTCGCCGATCATCGGGGCGGCCAGCGCGGAGATCGCGTACGCCGTGTCGACGATCTTCCTGTTCAACGCCGTCGCTGTGCTCGTCTTCCCCCTGATCGGCCACGCGCTCGGGATGACGCCGCACGCGTTCGGCCTCTTCGCCGGAACGGCGGTCAACGACACGAGCTCGGTGGTGGCGGCGGCGAGCCTGTTCGCGACCTCCGCCCTGGGCTTCGCGGTCGTCGTCAAGCTGGTGCGCACGCTCATGATCATCCCGATCAGCGTCACCCTCGCCGTCGTCGAGCACCGGAGGCGCAACGCCGGGGCGCCGCTCACCGCCCGGCGGATCGTGGGGCTCGTGCCGTGGTTCCTGGTCGGTTTCCTCGTGGTCGCGGCGGCGAACTCGGTGGTGCCCATCCCGGGCGGCGTGCACGACGCGCTCGTGACGGTCAGCGTGTTCCTGGTGTCGGTCGCGCTCGCCGGCATCGGCCTCTCGACCGACATCGGCGCCATCCGGCGCGCGGGGTGGAGGCCGTTGCTCCTGGGCGGGATCCTCTCGACCCTGGTCGCCGTCACCAGCCTGGCGGTGCTGGCGCTGACCGGTCAGCTCTGAGCGGCGCGCTCCAGCCGTCGTGAACGGAGGACCTGCGCCCTCGAACCCGGCCGTTCTCCTCCGTCAGCTGCTTTCCGGCTGCTCTGCGCGCCGCGTCTCCTCCGTTGCCCGCGCGGCTCCTACGACCTCCAGCAGCCGCCGCACCGCACTCGGCAGCCCCGCGTTGCTGCGCCGCCACACCGCTGTGAGAGGCCGTACGATCCGCAGCTGCCGCACCGGCACCTTCACGAGCGTCCCGGCCGCGAGCTGCTCGCGTACGGCGAGGATGCTGAGCACGGCCGGGTGGTCGCCGGCCGCGGTCGTGGCACGGATGGCGCTCGTCGACGAGAGCTCCAGCGCGGGCCGCACGGGAGGGTGGCCGGCGTCGGCGGCGGCGCGCTCGTAGGCGAGCCGGGTGCCGGAGCCGCTCTCCCGCGCCACGATGGGTGTGCGGGCGAGCTCCTCCACCGAGACACCACGCGTGCGGCGCGCCCACGGGTGCCCGCGCCCGACGACGACCACGAGTTCGTCCGAGCCGATGGTCGCGGCCTCCAGGTCGGAGGGGAGCTCGGGCGTCTCGATGAAGCCGATCGCGGCGGCGCCGCCGCGCACGGCCGCCGCGACCGCCTCGCTGTTGGCGGCGGTCAGCTCGATGCGCAGGTCGGGCGACTCGCCGTGCATGGCCGTCAGCCAGCGCGGCGCCAGGTTCTCGGCGATGGTCATGCTGGCCGCGATCCGGAGGCTGCCCTGCGACGACTCCCGCAGCGACAGCACGCTCGCGTCGAATCGTTCGGCGGCGTCCAGCACCTCCGCCGCCCATTCGGCGATCAGCGCGCCCGCCTCGGTGGGCCGCGTGCCGTGCGTACTGCGCACCATCAGGGCGACGCCGAGTTCGCGCTCCAGGGCGGCGAGCCGGGCGGAGGCCGCCTGCTGCGTCAGGCCGACCGCGCGTGCCGCCTGCGAGACGCTGCCCCGCTCGATCGCCTGCACCAGCAGCCGCAGGCTCAGGATGCTCGCCGTCACGCCCGTTCTCCCGATCCGCTGCTGACCACTCCTTCATTCTGGGGGCGCGCGAGCCCGCTCACGCGCGGGCCCGCGGCAGCCGCACCACGACCTCCGCGCCGCCGCCCGCAGCGCCGCCCGCCGACACGGTACCGCCGTGCCGGTCGACCACTTCCGCGACGAGCGCCAGCCCGAGCCCGTAGTGCCGCTCGTGACCGGCGCCGTCACCGTCGCCCGCGCCCGGCGCCCGCGTGGAGGCGAACCGGTCGAACGCGCGCTCCTCATCGGCGAACCCCGGCCCGTCGTCCGACACCGTGAGCACCACCTCGTCACGCGACGTCGTCACCGCGATGCCGACGCGGGTTACCGCGTGATCCAGCGCGTTGTCGACCAGGGCGACGATGAGCCGCCGCAGCGAGACCGGCGCGCCGGTGACCACGGCGTCGTCCACTGCGTCCGTCGAGATCGTCAGGCCGCGATCGTGCGCCCGCCCCTCGGCCGAACGCGCCACGACGGCCGCGAGCGCGCCGATGTCGACACCCTCGGCCTCCGCGCTCTGGCGCGGATCGGCCGCGGTGAGGAGGTCCTCCACGATCTCGGTCAGCGCACGGCTGTCGTCGACGATCTCGTCGAGCCCCTCGCGCACGTCGCCGTCCGACCCGGAGGCGTCGCCGGAGGCCAGCCGCCGCCGCAGCAGTTGCGCGCGCGTGCTCAGCAGCGTGAGCGGGGTGCGCAGCTCGTGCCCGGCGTCGGCGACGAACCGTCGCTGCAGCGCCAGCGCCTCCGACATCGGGCGCATCGAGCGGCGGGCGAGCAGAAGGCCGATGCCTGCCGCCGCGAGGGTCGCGATGACGCCCGAGATCACGAGGGCGACCAACAGCCGGTCCAGCTCCTCCTCCTGTTCGCCGAGCCCGTACGAGACCTGTACGACCTTGCCGCGCCGCACATCGGTCTGCGTGAGGTAGCTCTGGCCGCCGGCGACGACGGTCGCGAGCCGCGAACCGCCATTCTGGGCGACGTCCTGCAGCGCCTGCTCGTCGGGCAGCCCGCTCGGGAGGTGCGGCGAGCTGTCCCTGCCGCCGTCCGGCATCACGACCGTGATCAACAGGTTCCGCGGTGCGTCGTGCACAGAGTCGACCATCGAGGCGTCCTGGAGGGCACGGTGCGCGGCCTCGTTCTGACCGGTCGAGACGACGACGTAGACGACGCCCCCCAGCAGCACGAACAGGGCCACGATGAGGAGGGCGAACTGCACCGCCAGCCGGGTGGAGGCCGCGCGCAGCTCGCGCTGGTCCGCCCTCATTCCAGGCCGCCCAGCCGGTAGCCCACGCCGCGCACGGTCTCGATGAGGGTGCGGCCGAACTTCTTGCGGAGGTGGTGCACGTAGGTGTCGACCACGCCGGGGTCGTCGGCGTCGGCGAACACCTCGTCGAGCAGCACGCCGCGCGAGAAGACCTGCTCGGGACGGCGGGCCAGCAGCTCGAGGAGGCCGGCCTCCCGGTCGGACAGCACGGTGCGCCCGCCGTCGGCGAGCGTCACGGTGCGACTGCCGACGTCGAGCCTCCCACCGGGGAACCGCACGGTCGGCACGTTCGACGACGCGCGCCGGATGAGCGCGCGGACCCGGGCCAGCAGCTCGTCGATGTCGAACGGCTTCGCCAGGTAGTCCTCGGCGCCGGCGTTGAGCCCGTCGACGCGGTCGGGCGCTGTGCCGAGCGCCGAGAGGATCAGGACGGGAGTGGTCACGCCGCTGTTGCGCAGCCCGGCGAGCACGCCGAGCCCGTCGACAGCAGGGAGGCCGCGGTCGAGCACGACGGCGTCGAACGTCTCGGTGAGGCCGAGGTGCAGCGCCCGCTGCCCGTCGCGGGCGATCGCGACGTCGTAGCCGTCGGAGCGCAGCAGTGTCTCGAGCATGCCCGCGAGACGGCTGTCGTCCTCGGCGACGAGCACGCGGGGGCCCTCGGTGCGTGACGCGGCGCTCATGCCCACAGCATAGGAGGCCCCCACCGGGCCCTCCGGACCAGACGGGCTCACCCGTCGTCCTCCGCCCGCGCGAAGGCCAGGTCGCCGACGCCCAGCAGGGTTCCGTCGGTCGCCACCGCCAGCACGGCGCGCGCACCCTGACCGAGCGCCCAGCGCACCCCGTGCGGCCCGAGCGCGAACACGGCGGTCGCGAGCAGATCTGCGGTCGTCAGGTCGTCGGCGACGACGGTCGCGCTGCGCAGCCCGGTCGCGGCCGCATCCGTGCGACCGTCGACGATGTGTGCGCCGCGCTCGTACGCGCCGGAGGTCGCGACGCCGCCGTCGGTGACCTCCAGCACCGCGAGCAGCTCGGTCGCACTGTCGGGGGAGCGCACGGCGACGTGCCACGGCCTCCCGTCGCCCGGGCTGCCCGCGACGGCCACGTCGCCGCCTGCGTTCAGGCAGTGGTTCCGGAAGTCCTGCTCGGCGAGCACGCGCGCGGCACGGTCGGCCGCCCAGCCCTTCACGACGCCGTCGAGGTCCCAGCTCCCATCCGGACGGCGGATGCGGAACGCGCCGCCCGACGCGTCGGCCAGCGCCGACCCGAGCGCGACGACCTGCCGGAAGTCGTCGCTCACGCCATCGAGCGAGCCACCGCGCGCGTTGACACGGCTGAGCTCGCTGTCCGCCCGGTAGGCGCTGAAGCGCTCGTCCGCCTCCCGCAGCACAGCGAAGGCGCGCTCGGCCGCTGCGGTGGAGTCGCGCACGTCGCGCACGTCGATCGACATGGGGATGCCCATGACGGTCTCGAGGAACCTCATCGCTGGTCGATCGCCGACTGCAGCGACTGGATGTAACCCTCCGACGTGTAGGTCGCGCCCGAAACCGTGTCGATCTGGGCCGACTGCTTCGACAGCGTCTCCTGCTGCAGGATGGGCAGCGCCTGCGAGTTGATCTCGACGTCGCGCCCGCTCTCGCTGGGGTACTGCACGGTGTCGACGGCGGTGATCGTGGTGCCGCTGAAGGTGACCTTCACCTGCACCGGCCCGTAGCGCGTGTCGACGGCGGTGCCGGTGACGGTCTTGGTGGCCGACGCGGACGACGCGGCGGGCGCTGAAGCGGTCGCGCTCGGCGACGGCGTCGCGCTCGCGCTCGGGGTGCTGGTCGTGCTCGGCGTGCTGGAGGTCGTCGTGCCCGACGCGGAGGTCGAGACGTGCACCGAGGTCTGGGCGCTGGAGGCCTGCTCGCCCACCCCGTACAGCTTGAGGCCCACGGTCGCACCCATGGTCACGAGGATCACGGCGAACAGGATGGTCCCCCTCCAGGCCTTGTTATTCATGAGGGCTCCGATTTGTTCATGACATGCTCAGTTCTTCTCGGTGGATGAAACGCTTGGGCATCCGCAGCTCCTTCAGGCTTGCCTCCACGTTCTCGGCCATGCCCTCCGGCCCGCAGATGAAGGCCTCCCAGTTGTGGGCGTCCGGGATGATGCGCTTCAGGTAGCCGGGGCCGAGCGGGTCGTAGCCGAGCTCGGCGCGGCGGCCGACCAGCGGGTAGACGGTGACGCCCGGCATCGCGGTGAGCTCGTTCAGCAGCGCGAGCTGTTCGGGGCGGCTGACCCGGTAGAGCACGACGGGCTGGGCGCCGCGGACGACCAGGTCTTCGGCGAGGGCCCGGATCGGGCCGATGCCGGCGCCGCCGGCGATGAGGAGGATCTTGCCCCGGCTCGCCCGATCGGCGGTGAAGTGGCCGAATGGACCTTCGGCGAAGACCAGGGTGCCGGGCTTGAGGGCGGCCAGCCGGCTGGAATGGTCGCCGAGTGTGCCGACGGTGATCCGGAGGTGGTCGTTCGACGGCACGGCCGAGACCGAGTACGGATGGGCAGTGCCGAGGTGCCCCCACGCGACGAACCGGAACAGCAAGAAGTTGCCCGCTCGCACGCCCAGCCGGTCGATGTGCGGGCCGGTGAGCCAGACGCTGTTGAGCCCGTGGCCCTCCGGCACGACGGCGGCGACGCGCATCCGCCGGTGCCAGGCATCCATCGTCGGCAGGATGAAGCGCCAGGTCAGCACGGCGGAGGCGGTGCCGAGGTAGAGCGCAATCCAGAGCACCCGGTTCAGCGGGTTCGAGACGAAATGCGCACCGCCGCTCAGCTGGTGCAGAAAGGTGAGGAAGATCGCGACATAGGTGGTGACGTGCAGCCAGTACCAGACCTCGTACGACAGCTTCGTGCGGATCAGGCGCGCGCTGCTCAGCCCGACCGCGAGGAAGGCGATGGTGCCGACCAGCGCGGTGAACATGTCCGGGTAGGAGTAGTAGACGTTCCAGAACTCGTCCCACGGCGTGGCCTTGTCGACCACCTCCGTGCCCAGCACGATGAAGACGACGTGCACGACGATGAGGAAGATCACCGAGGCCCCGAGCGACCGGTGCCACGAGACGAGCTTGTCGAGCCCGACCGCGTTCTCGAACCAGGGGATCCGGGCGATCAGCAGCACCTGATAGCAGACCAGCAGCGCGCCGACCATCCCGCTCAGCTCGCCGATGGAGGTGATCGCGTTCGCCGGGGTGGAGGCGAAGCTCGCCGGAACGCTGAACCACCACATCCCGAGCACCACGACGACGCTCGCGACGAGCGCGACGCGCACGGTGCGCGCACTGCGTCGGTGCCGCGTCGCGGTGCCGCGGCGCGGTCGCCTCGCGGGGTTCGTCGTGGGGGCCGTCGTGGTGGCCCAGGTCTCTGCCATGACTCCAACGATGGCGGGCGAATCTTTGTGCATTCTTACGTGGGCTGAGAACGGCCTAAGAAGCGGCTATGGAGTCGGCCGCGTACCGGCGTCGGCGCCGGCGTCGGCGGCGTCGGGTGTCGTGGCGCTGTACCGCGGAGACCGCGTGCGGTCCTCACATGTCCAGCGGGCGCGCTCCCTGCTCGGGTTCGCCGGTCAGCTCCCGGATGGCGTCCTCGTCCAGTCGCTCCCACCGGGCGCGCCGCCCGACGCCGAACAGGTAGACCATGTCGAGGACGCCCAGTGTGTTCGTCAGCAGCAGGGTCACGAACCACGGCTTGCTGTCGTTCCTCGCTGCGCGCCAGAGCGAGGCGCCCTTCCAGGCGAGACTCCAGGCGACGATCGCGACGATGAGGCCGCGGCCCGCCGGCGGCATGTCGCGGAAGCTGCGCGGTGCATCGAAGTTCTCTCTCATGCCTCCATTGCACCGCTCCGGTGTGGCATCGGCAAGCCCGCAAGATTCGTGACGAATCCCGACATTCGTGGCACGAATGTGCGGATTCGTGACGAAAGTTGCGCGACAGGAGCGCCGCGTGCGTCGCGCGCGTCAGGCGGCCTCCACCGGCGCCGGGCGCCGCAGCACCAGGAAGCGCACGCCGTACGGACCGATGCTCAGCGGGAAGCTGCTCAGGTTGTCGACGGTCGCGATCTCGGTGTCGTCGCCCGCGTCGACAACGGCTGCGCCCAGGGGCATGGCGTCGGAGCGCACGGTGCCGTCCACCGCCTCCGCGCTCATGTTGAGCACCGTCAGCTGCACGATCGGGAGGCCCTGCTCGTCGAGCGTCTCGAGTTCGTGCACCAAGACAAGCATCCCGGGATGCGCGACGTCGGGCACGTCGACCTGGCGGGCGGACGCGATGCCGTACTTCGAGCGGATGCGCAGCAGGTCGCGCAGCCCGCTCGCGAACGAGTCGCGGCGCTTCAGTTGCTCGGTCAGTGTGCCGTAGAGCGAGCGGGCGCGCGGCATACCGGATGCCGAGCGCTCCTCATCGGGGGCGACGCCCAGCAGGTCGTGCGCGCCGCGCTCCACCCAGCGTGTGTCCCCGTCGGCGATCAGGTCGGCGACTTCGGTGCGGGGGAGCGTCAGCGACCCGAGCAGATCCCAACCCGACAACGCGAACACGCCCGGCTGCCACGCATTGAACGCCGCGAGCAGCAGGTGCGCGTCGCGGATCGCCGGCACGTCGGACTCGGCGATCGAGTCGAGCGTGGGGTGACCCTGCGTGGCCGCGATGAGGGAGGCCGTGGTGCAGGCGATCCCGTTCGTCGTGAACACCAGGTTGTAGTCGGCGGACGGCGCGGTCAGCTTATCGACCAGCTCCGACCGGATCAGTTCGGCGAGTTCGCCTCCGGTCAGTTCCTGGTACCGGAACGGGTACAGGTCGTTCTTGTGCAGTGTCGCCCAGTGCACCAGCTCGTAGGTGAGCTCGTCGTGGTTCTGGAGGCCGTGCACCAGGCTGACCGGCTCGACCCCGAGCTCCAGCGAGGTGCGCAGGGTGAGCCGAAGGAACTCGGTATCGCCGGTGGCGAGCGCGTGGTGGTACGCGGGGCGGTTGATGAAGTCGTAGGAGAGGTCGGCGCCGACCGCGCCGGTGTCGCGGATGTCCTCCACGGTCAGGTTGAGCTCCTGGAACGTGAAGCCGCCGACCTTGCGCACCATGCCCGCGATGACGTGGTTGGCGGCGTGCGACAGCGGGTGGCCCTCCGACCAGGCCGGCAGACCCTCCGCGCTCTTCTCGACGCCGAGGAAGCCGTTGGCGTCGAGCCGCAGCGCGCTCGTGCCGAGGTCGCCGAGCGAGTGGAGGGCGTCGCCGATCACGAGCCGCATGCCCGAGAACGTCGGGTCGAGCCAGTTGACCGAGGGCTGCCCCTCCTTGAAGTAGTGCAGATACACCCAGCGCCGGGTCACTCCATCGACGCCCACCACGGGCGCCGTCACGCTCCAGTTCGTCTCTTTGATGCCCGGAGCGTAGAAGATGACGCGCTGCAGCTCGCCGATGATGTAACCGCGTTCCGCAAGCGAGGCCTCGGTCGCCGAGTCGAGGTTGACCGAGTCGCGGTGTTCGGGCACTTCGGGGAGGAGGTGCCATTCCTCCGGCGGGATCTCGACCATGTGGTAGATGCCGGGGTAGTCCTTGTACGCCATCTCGGCGAGCCGGAAGTCGGCGCCCTTGCCGGTGTGGCCCGGCACGATGTCGTCGATGACGACGCCGCCATGCTCCTCGGCGACGTCCGTCATCCGCTGGAAGGTCTCCTCGTCGCCGAAGATCGGGTCGATCTGGGTGCCGATCCGGTCGAAGTGGCCGTCGACGCTCGGGGTCTCCTGCCACCCGCGGATGCCGCCGGCGCGCTTCACGGGCCCGGTGTGCACGCCGTTGATGCCGATGCGCTGGAATGCCGCCCACAGCTCGGGGTCGGCCAGCGCGGCGAGGAAGCTCTGATCCCTGCGGGTGATCAGCGAGATCGGGTAGGCGGTGAACCAGACGTCGGAGGTCGCGACCGCCCGCCGTGCGTCCGGGCGGGCGTACGGGTTGCGCCACATGCTCGGCGACCCCGAGAGCTGTCGGCTCAGCACGTCGGCGTCTTTCAGCATCGACTGCCGGACCAGCCACTGGACATAGGCGGGGTTGAGGCCGTTGGCCGCGCGCGGGTCGGACACCGTGCGGCGGATGCTGCCGCCACGCAGGTTCGCGCGGGGCCGCAGCCGGCGCGGGCGCGCAGGGTACAGCTGTTCGTCGTAGGTGATCTCGCTGGCTTCGGACTCGGTGGCCTCGGCCTCGGTGACCCCGGCCTCGGCCTCGGTGACCCCGGCGTCGGGCTCGGTGACCTCCACTTCGGCCGTCACCTCGCTGGCCTGCGTCTCGGTCTCTACCGACTCGTCCATCTGCTCTCCTCCCGGCACGCCTGCCACGCTATCCCAGCTCCCGAGCTGGCGAACCCCCGGCTCCGTGAACCCGTGGATAACTAGTTCTCCACAGGCGACCCGGCGGAGTTCGCCCAGGGCAGCGGCAGCGACGCGGGGTCGCCCTCCGGCGGCACGATCAGGAGGCCGGTCGCGCCGGCGAGGCCGCGCAGCATCGCCGCGCCGCGCCAGGTCGCGACGACCGCGCGCCCATCGACGTCGGTGTACGGAACCAGGACGGTCGTCCCCGTGCGGCCCTCCACATCAGCGTCGCGAACGACCCGCGTCGGCACCGGCTCGCGGCCCGCAAGGCCGGCGAGCAGCGGCTCCACGAGAGTGATCGCCGCCACCATCGCCGCGAGCGGGTTGCCGGGGAGGGCGACCACGAGCCGGCCGTCCGGCAGCCGGGCGATGCGCGTCGGGCCTCCCGGGCGCATCGCCACGCCGTCGACGAGGAGGCGCGCATCGAGGGCGAGGAGCGCGGCCCGGACGTGGTCCGCCGACGAGCCTCCGGTGCCGCCGGTCGTGACGACGACGTCGGCGCGGGAGTCGCGCACCGCCGCAACGGTCTCGTCGTGATGGTCGGGCACCCGCACTGCGCCCGTGACGCGGCCGCCGAGCATCCCCACGAGCGCCGGGAACTGGACGCCGAAGCTGTCGCGCACACGCCCGGCGGGCGGCACGCCATGGGTCACGACCTCGTCGCCGGTGAACACCAGCGCCACTGACGGCACGGGCTCGACCGTCAGTGAGTCGGCGCCGGTGGCGGCTGCGAGGGCGACGTGCGCGGGGTTGAGGAGGGTACCCGCGGCGATGAGCAGCTCGCCGCGCCCGGCCTCCGTCGCCGGACGGCGGATGTGGTGGCCGGGCCGGGGCTCACCGGCGACCGTCGAGCGCAGGAGGCCGCCCTCCACGACGCCGCTCTCGCTGCGCAGCACGGCGACCGGCACGCCCGGCGCCGGCGCCTCCGCCACCAGCGCACCCGTGACGATCGCCCGCGCCTGTCCCGGTGCCGGCGCGGCGCCATCGGCAGGCACGAGCTCCCACGGCCCCTCTCCGACGACGAACCAGCCGTCCATCGCTGCGGAGGCGAAGTGCGGGAGGTCGATCGGCGTCACCAGGTCGTCGACGAGGCGACGCCCGACGGCCTGATCGAGCGCGACCGACTCCGGGGCGAGTACCGCGTCGGCGCCCGCGGAGGCCGCGATCGCACGCGCCTCCAGCCAGCTCGGCCGCGCCGTCACCGAGTCATGTCCATCCGCGATGCTGTTCCACACATCATTCGAGTATGGGGCCGGCTCCGCCCGTGGTAAGCCTGGAACATGAGTCGAACGACATCGCGAAAACAGATCACGCGCATCGTCGTCGGTGAATCGCGCAGCCGCCGGGAGGACGTGCTCGCCGTCGAGGAGCCGCTCGAGATCCGGGTGGGGGGCGCGCCGCTCTCGATCACCATGCGCACTCCCGGCAACGACTTCGACCTCGCCGCGGGCTTCCTGGTGTCGGAGGGTGTGATCGCCCACGCCGACCAGCTGAACGCCATCCGGTACTGCGCCGGCGGCACGGTCGACGGCGAGAACACCTACAACGTCCTCGATGTCACGCTGGCGCCCGGCGTTCCGCGTCCCGACGTGAGCCTCGACCGCAACTTCTACATGACCAGTTCGTGCGGCCTCTGCGGCAAGGCCAGCATCGACGCCGTGCGCACACGCTCCGCGTACCCGGTCGCCGCGGACGCCGTCCGCGTGACCGACGAGCTGCTGACCACCCTCCCGGACCGGCTGCGGGAAGGGCAGGCCATGTTCGAGAAGACCGGAGGCCTCCACGCCGCCGCGCTCTTCGACGCGTCGACCGGCGCGCTGCTGGTGCTCCGTGAGGACGTCGGCCGTCACAACGCCGTCGACAAGGTCGTCGGCTGGGCGCTCAAGGAGGGTCGCCTCCCGCTCGGCGGGACCGTGCTGATGGTGTCGGGCCGTGCCTCGTTCGAGCTCGTCCAGAAGGCGTCGATGGCCGGCATCCCGGTGCTCGCCGCGGTCTCGGCGCCGTCGTCGCTCGCCGTCGACCTCGGCACGGAGCTGGGCCTCACTGTGGTCGGGTTCCTGCGCGGGTCCTCGATGGTGGTCTATTCCGGAGGCGAGCGCATCGTGGCGGCGGAGGTCGCAGAAGCGCACGCACGAACGACGGCGCCCGCGCCGCAGAGCCAGGAGTCCCTCGTCTGATGCATGAGACCGATGTGAACCCGGGCGCCGAGTACCCCGACCTCGAGGTGGGCCACAAGAAGGAGTGGGCCGTCGGCGTGCCCGCCATCCTGCACTCGATGGAGCCGGCGATCCGTGAGATGGGTCCGGCGCGCACCGCGAAGCTGATGACGGCGATCAATCAGAAGAACGGCTTCGACTGCATGAGCTGCGCGTGGCCCGACCCGGGCGAGCGCAACCTCCTGGAGTTCTGCGAGAACGGCGCCAAGGCGGTCACCTGGGAGGCGACGCCGATCACGGTGCCGACGAGCTTCTGGTCGGAGAACTCGCTGACCAGCCTGCTCGACAAGTCAGAATACTGGCTCGGGATGCAGGGCCGCCTCGTCGAGCCCGTCTACAAGCCCGCCGGTTCCGACCACTACGAGCCGATCGGCTGGGAGGCTGCGTTCGCGCTGATCGCCGACCGCCTGAACGCCCTCGACTCGCCCGATCGCGCCGCGTTCTACACGAGCGGCCGCACCGCCAACGAGACGGCGTTCGCCTATCAGCTGTTCGTACGCGCGTTCGGCACCAACAACCTCCCGGACTGCTCGAACATGTGCCACGAGTCGACGGGCACCGCGCTGAGCGAGACGATCGGCATCGGCAAGTCGACGATCGCCTACGATGACTTCGGCAAGGCCGAGCTGATCATCGTGATGGGCCAGAACCCGGGCACGAACCACCCGCGCATGCTCACCGCGCTGGAGGAGGCGAAGCGCAACGGCGCCACCATCGTCGCCGTGAACCCCCTTCCGGAGGCCGGGCTCATCCGCTACAAGAACCCGCAGAAGCCGCGCGGCATCATCGGCAAGGGCACGCAGATCGCCGACCACTTCCTGCAGATCCGCTCCGGCGGCGACATGGCGCTGCTGCAGGCGGTGTCGAAGCGGGTGCTGGAGGCCGAGGACGCCGCGCCGGGAACCGTGCTCGACCACGAGTTCCTCGCAGAGCACACGCTCGGGCTGGAGGAGTTCCGCGCGCACATCGCGACCCTCGACGACGCCACCGTGCTGGAGGCCACCGGGCTGAGTCTGGCCGACATCGACCTCCTCGCCGACCTCTACGTGCGCTCCGACCGCACGATCATCACCTGGGCGATGGGGCTCACGCAGCAGAAGAACGCGGTCGCCACCCTCAAAGAGCTGATCACCCTCCTGCTGCTGCGCGGCAACATCGGCAAGCCGGGCGCGGGCGCCTCCCCGATCCGGGGTCACAGCAACGTGCAGGGCGACCGGACGATGGGGATCTGGGAGCAGATGCCCGAGCGCTTCCTCGACGCGTTGCAGCGCGAGTTCGGCTTCGACCCGCCGCGTGCGCACGGCTTCGACGCCCTCCAGACCATCGAGGGCCTCCAACGTGGCGAGATCGACGTCTTCTTCGCGATGGGCGGCAACTTCGTCGGGGCGATCTCCGACACGGCTGCGGCGGAGGCCGCGATGCGCGGCGCCGGGCTGACCGTGCAGGTGTCGACCAAGCTGAACCGCTCGCACGTGGTCACCGGCGACGAGGCATTGATCCTGCCGACGCTCGGCCGCACCGAGGTGGACCTCCAGGCGGGAGGGCCGCAGTTCCTGTCGGTGGAGGACAGCGTCTGCGCCGTGCACGCGACGCACGGCAAGGTCCCGCCGGTCGCGCCCGGGCTGCTGTCGGAAGTCGCGATCGTATGCCGGCTGGCGCAGGCGACCCTCGACCCTGCGCTCGGAATCGACTGGGACGGCTTCGAGGCCGAGTACGACGTCATCCGCGAGCACATCAGCCGCGTCGTCCCCGGCTTCGAGACCTTCAACGACGACATCCGTCGCAAGGGCGGCTTCGTCCTCCCGAACGGCCCGCGCGACGAGCGCCGCTTCGACACCGCGACCGGCAAGGCGATGATCACCGTCAACGAGTTGGAGCACCTGGAGCGCCCGGAGGGCCGGCTCATCTTGCAGACGCTGCGCTCGCACGACCAGTTCAACACGACCATCTACAGCCTGAACGACCGCTATCGCGGTATCAAGAACGGCCGTGACGTCGTCTTCGTGAACCCGTTCGACCTCGCCGAACTCGGCCTGACCGACGGCCAGCGGGTCGACATCCGCAGCGAGTGGCGCGACGAGCCCGACCGGGTGCTCGAGAACTACCGCGTGGTGTCGTACCCGACCGCGCGGGGCTGTGCGGCCGCCTACTATCCGGAGGCGAACGTCCTCGTGCCGCTGCAGAGCGCGGCCACCGGCAGCAACACTCCGGTCTCGAAGGCGGTGATCGTGCGCCTCGTGCCGCGCGAGTGACTGCCGAGGGGCACGTAAACGCCCCTCAGACGCGGTTTGAGGGGCGCTTACGTGCCCCTCGGCCGACCGACCGCCGCGTCCACCCGTGCCCGGCGCAGGAAACAGGCGTATGTGTGGTGCATGCCGAGTACCCGAGAACACACACCCGACAACCCCGCCGGCTGGGCGACCGACCCCGGCGCCCTCGTCTACGGCCTCGACCTCTCCCGCTTCGCCGACAGCGACGGCGACGGCTTCGGCGACCTCCGCGGCGCGATGGACCACCTCGAGTACGTCGCGTCGCTCGGGGTCACCTGGATCTGGTTGCTCCCCTTCTACGTGAGCGAACGGCGGGACAACGGCTACGACGTCGACGATCACCTGGCGGTCGACCCGCGCTTCGGCGACCTGGACGACGTCCGCGAACTGCTCTCCCGCGCGCACGACCTCGGGATGAGGGTGCTCATCGACGCCGTGCCGCACCACACCTCCGACCGGCACCCGTGGTTCCTCGCCGCGCGGGAGGACACCGAGGGCTCGGCCGGCAAGTTCTTCGTGTGGAGCGACGACGACTCCACCGAGCCCGGCGACCATCCCATGTTCCCCGGCGAGGAGGAAGGCGTCTGGACCTACGACGAACGGGCGGGCCGCTATTACCACCATCAGTTCTATTCGTTCCAGCCCGACATCAATGCGACCGACCCCGACGTCTTCGAGGAGCTCGTGCAGCTGCTCACCTTCTGGCTGGGCGTCGGCGTCGACGGTTTCCGCATCGACGCCGCGCTGCTCCTCGTGCAGGGCAAGGGGAGGCCCGACACCGACGTCGACGACGACGTCTTCTTCGACCGGCTGCGTGCGCGTCTGCGCGAGATCCGCCCGGACGTGGCGCTCGTCGCGGAGGCCTCGGAGCCGCCCGAGCTCATGGCCAAGCTGATCGAGAACGACCGGTTCGACGCCGTCATCGACTTCAGCCTCAACAACGCGACCTTCCTGGCCCTGTCGCGCGAGGACGCGCAGCCCATCGTCGACGCGCTCGCCCGGCTCGACGAGAACATCCCCCCGGAGTCGCGGCTGAACTTCATCCGCAACGCCGATGAGCTCGACCTGTCGCAGCTGAGCGACGAGGAGCGGAAGGAAGTCTTCGACACATTCGCCGTCGACCCGAGCGCGATCATCTACGGACGGGGCATCCGGAGGGGCTGGGCGCCCATGCTCCAACCGGCGCAACGCGTCCGCATGGCGCTGAGCCTCGTGCACGCCCTCCCCGGCGTGCCGTTGCTGCAGGCCGGCCAGGAGCTCGGTGTCGGCGACGACCTGTCGGTGGAGGGTCGAGGGGCCGCCCGCACGACGATGCAGTGGGACGACACCGAGTGGGGAGGCTTCACGACGGCGGCTCGATCACCGCTGACGCTCAAGACGCAGGTCGACGGCCCGTTCGGGTTCCGCACGGTGAACGCCCGCGAGCAGGACGGTGACCAGGGCTCGATGCTGACGCTCGCGCGCGAGATCGCCCGGGTGCGACGCGAGACCGACGCCGATGCCGGCGGCTGGACGGTCGTCGACAGCGGGGATCCCGCGGTGGTCGCCCTCCAGCGCGACGGTCTCCTCACCCTCCACAACCTGGCGGGCAGGCGCGCGACCGTGAACACGCACGATCACCGCGACGCGGCGCTCGCCGAGGGCTGGAATGGCCGGGCGCTCGGACCCTACGGATTCGCCTGGCTGCGCTCCGAGCGCGACGAGCGCACGTAGGCGCGCGAGCGGGCCACCTGGCTCTCGAGCGCGTCCACGGTGGAGGCCATGCTGTCGATGGCCTGCCCGCGGTAGGCCTCGATGCTGTCCATCGTGGCGAAGACGTTGTCGAACGCCCGCTGCAGCGTCTCCACGTCGATCGCGGGCGCTGTCTGCTCCTTCTGGATCTGCTCGGTCTGGTCGCGCAGCGCGTCGCCGGTGCGCCCGATGAGCGTGCTGGTGCTCTGGTGGAGGGAGGCCAGCTGGTCGACGACGAGACGCTGGTTGTCGAGCGCCTGGGCGACCACGACGGCCGTGCGCAGAGCGGAGACGGTGGTCGTCTTGGCGCGTTCGACGCCCTTGATCAGCTGGACGTTGTTCCGGGCGATGACGTCGAGCGCGAGGTACGCCTGCACCGAGACGGCGATCTGCGTGGTCAGGTCCTGGCGACGCTGGCGGATCGGGAACAGCGCCTCCTCCTCCAGAGCGCGCGCACGGGCCGGGTCGGTCGCACGCAGCCGCGCGGCGTGCTCCACGGTCGCCCGATCGAGCGCGCCGGCGAGCAGCGCGTACTCGTCGAGCCGTTCGGTCGTCTTCCACAGGGAGGCGCGCTCCTCGGCGATCGTCGCGTTGTCGCGCCGCAGCGCGTCCTGGCCGTGGTCGAGGGCGGCCACGATGTCGTCGAGCTGCCGCTGCGCCGACTCGAAGCGCTGGATGTAGCGCCGGAGCCTGCGCCCGCCCGGCAGTGCGGACAGCGAGCGGTAGCGGACGGCGAGATGCTGCGGGTCGAAGCCGCTCACGGTCGAGCGCAGCTCCTGCAGGGTGCGCAGCACGCCGTACTGGGGGTCGGCGCGTCCGGCCTTCTTGCCGCGTGCTGCCGCCAGCGACGTGGAGGGGCGGCTGAGCATCTGGCGGGAGGCCTCGCCGGACTGCTGCATCTCCTTGTCGCCCAGTCGCGAGAATCCGGCGATCTTGCGGCGGAACGCCTCGCTGTCGGGGTCGGCGGCGGCCAGGTTCGCGATCCAGGCGCGCGCCTGCTCCTCGAGCTCTGCGGCCCGGCCGGGCGGGATCGGCACCATGCCGGCGGCCCGGGCCCCGGTGATCTCGCCGGGCGCCTCCGGAGGCTGCAGGCCGTCACTCGGATCGGCGTTCATGCGCTGCTCCTCCCGCCCCGGCCGACATGTGCCCCCAGGCTAGGCCTCACTGCTGGGAGCGCGCTAACGGTCGTCGCCTGGCGGCCTCTCCGCAGCGGTGGGATACTCGCGGCATGGGCAGCACAACCACGGACCGCGTGACCTTCTTCGACGGCCTCGCCGCGGAGTTCCTCCAGCACTACCGCCGCGGGCCGCGGTTCGTCGCGGTGACCGGGGTCCCGGGCGCCGACCTGCCCGCAGCGGCCGACGCGCTCGCCGACGCGCTGCGTTCCGCGGGCCAGGAGGTCGAGCGCGCGCACAGCGCCGAGGGCGCGGTGGCGGACGCGGTGCGGGCGCAGGTCGTGACGCCGTTCCGGTCGGCGTCGCCCGAGGGCGTGCTCGTCGTCGACGGCCCCGGCCTCCTGACTGACGAGCTGCGCGGCTTCTGGAACTTCTCGGTCTGGGTCGAGCACGACCCCGAGCGCGACGCGGACTGGTCGTTCGTCGCGACCGGTCGTAAGGACCCGCTCGGGGCGCCCCGCGAGGTCGCCTCCGTGCTGTTCGACGACGCGGACCCGAAGCGTCCACGCCGCCTGTTCGCCGACTCCTGCTGACCGCCCAGGGCAGGCGGGACACGCGGGCGGCGGCCGGTCGCCGCCGGTGGGCTCCCGAGCCCGGCTAGAGTTACCCGCTGGGGGACCACCGGTTCGGACGGATCGAGGACCCAGCATGCCACGCCAGGAGCGCGCCGAGCGCAGTCGCGCCGCCATTCTCGAGGCGGCCGCCGACGAGTTCGACCAGCACGGCTACGCCGGAGCCCGGCTCGAGCGGATCGTCGAACGCACCGGGCTCACCAAGGGCGCGGTGTACTTCCACTTCCGGTCGAAACTCGACCTGGCCAAGGCGCTGCTCGAGGAGAAGTACGCCAACTGGCCCGCGATCGTCGCCGAGATCGACGCCAGCAGCCTCCGGGGCGCCGCTGCGGCGGTGGAGCTGACGCAGCGGGTCGGCGCCGTCTTCGCGTCCGACGTGCGCGTGCGCGCCGCGATGGCGCTCTCGCAGACCGTCCTCCCCCCTGGCCCGGAGGCCGATCCCTACGAGCACTGGGTGGGCGTGGTCGAGCGCTACCTCGCCCAGGAGGACGGCCTCGCAGGTGGCCGCTCGCCCCACGACGTCGCGGTGGTGGCAGTGCAGGGGTTCTTCGGCGCGTACATGATCGCTGCCGAGCGGGGGAGGCTGGGCGACCTCCGCGACGACATCACGCGGCTGTGGAGCTCGCTGGCGCCGGCGGGAGGCGCGCTCAGAGCGCCGTGAGCTCCTCGCGCACGAAGCGCGCGAACTGCTCGGCGGCCGCCGACTGCGAGCGGAGGCGGTTGCGGGCCAGCCCGATCACGCGCTCGGCCTCGTCGGCGAGCGGCACGGCCACGATGCCCGGCTCCGCGGGCGTGTCCGGGATGAGCGCCGCTCCGACGCCGTCGCGCACGAGCGCCCGCAGCGTCGACAGCTCCGTCACCTCGATCACCGGCGTCATCACGTCCCCGTGCGCCGCGAAGTAGGCGTCGGCGATCGTCCGGAGGCCCGACCCCGGCCGCAGGGCGACCAGCTCGGCCTCCACCAGATCTGCGAACGCTGCCTCTGTGCGCGACGCCAGCGGGTGGCCCAGGGGGACGCCGAGCACCAGCCGCTCGGCGGTGAGCGGCACCCACTCGATGTCGGGATCGCGCGGGTCGGGGCTCAGGAACGCCAGGTCTGCGGAGCCCTCGCGCAGTGCGTCCAGCACAGTGTCGGCCGTGCCGCCGCGCAGCGCGAACCGGATGTCGGGGAACAGGCTGCGGTACTCGCTCACGACTCTGGGCAGCAGCCAGCTGCCGAACGACGAGACGTAGGCGAGAGACACGATCCCGGCGGCGGGGTCGCGCAGCGCATCGATGCGCGCCCGTCCCGTCTCCAGCTCGGCCTCGGCGCGGAGGGCGTGGGCCAGCAGGATCTCGCCGTAGCGGTTGAGCTCGAGGTGCCCGCGGCGCCGGTCGAAAAGCTCGACTCCCGCCTCGGCCTCCAACCGTGCCAGCGAGCGCGACAGCGTCGACTGCGAGACGCCCAGCGACTCGGCCGCGAGCGCCAAATGACCCTCCGCCGCCAGCGCCCGGAAGTGGGCGATCTCGTCGATCCGCATGAAGACCATCATGGCGCAGCCGCGACAGGGGCGCGGGGAGGCGATGCGGTCCCGTGAACAGGGGGAGGAGGCGGAGTCTGCTCAAATGAGCGGTCTACCCCTGTATGAGTTTTCTGTACGTTCACTCACGAGACAGCGTGCGGTTCTCCGCGATTCCTAGGGTTGCGGCGGGCTCGCACGAGTTCCCCCCTTCCGACCGAGGAGAGAGATGTCAATCAGACTGCGCACACTGCTGCGCGCCGCCACCGCCGTGGCCGTCGGAGCCGGGCTCGCCGCCGGCTCACTCGTCGCGAGCCCCGCTTTCGCGAGCACCGACGGCACCGGTGTCGTCATCAACGAAGCGTACCTGTCCGGCGGAAGCGCCGGAGCCGCGTACACGAACAAGTTCGTCGAGCTCTACAACCCGGGCGACCAGCCCGTCGCACTCACCGGCTGGAGCGTGCAGTACCGCTCCGCGACAGGCACGGCCGCCGCGAACGGCGTCGTTCCGCTGAGCGGCAGCATCGCCGCCAAGGGCTACTACCTGGTCGCCGGCGCCTCCAACGGCACCAACGGCACCGCTCTCCCGACTCCCGACGCCGCCAGCAACGCACTCAACCCGAGCGGCACCACCGGCACCCTCGTCCTCGCGAAGTCGGCCACCGCGCTGACCCTCCCGACCGGCTCGGTCACGGGCAACGCGAGCGTCGCCGACCTCGTCGGCTACGGCACCTCGAACACGTTCGAGGGCGCCAAGCCGGCCACCGCGCCCTCCGGGAACACCGACGTCAAGTCGCTGAACCGCTCGGCGTTCAAGGACACCGACGACAACAGCGCCGACCTCGCACTCAGCAGCACCATCACGCCGCAGAACACCGCATCGGCGACCGACCCCGGCAACCCGGGCGGCGGAGGCGGCTCCGACCCCGGCACGGGAACCGACCCCGGTCCGCCCGGCACGGTGACCATCGCCGACATCCAGGGCACCGGTGACACCAGCCCGAAGGCGGGCCAGACCGTCGCCACCGTCGGCGTCGTCACCGCGGCCTACCCGACCGGAGGCTTCAGCGGCTTCTACCTGCAGACCCCGGGCACGGGCGGCGCTGTCGATCTCGCCACCCACACCGCGTCCGACGCGATCTTCGCGTTCGGTTCGACCTTCGCCTCCACCGTCGCCGTCGGCGACTATGTGCAGGTGACCGGCGCCGTCAGCGAGTACAACGGCCTGACCGAGATCACCCCGACGAAGGTCGACAAGCTCGACGCGAGCACCGTCACCGCGCCGGCTCCGGCGACCGTGGCCCTCCCGACCACCGCTTCGCAGCGCGAGAGCCTCGAGGGGATGCTCGTCTCACCGCAGGGCGCCTTCACCGTCACCGATGTCTACTCGGCCAACCAGTACGGCGAGATCGCGCTCGCGGCCGGCGACAAGCCGCTCGTGCAGCCGACGGAGACCGCACGCCCCGGCACCGCGGAGTACACCGCCGCCGTCGCCGACAACACGGCCCGCTCCGTCACCCTCGACGACGGCGCCTCGACCAACTTCCTGAGCGCGGCCAACAAGTCGAAGCCGCTGCCGTACCTGTCGCTGACCAGCCCGGTCCGCGTCGGCGCCCCGGTCACCTTCACGAAGCCGGTCATCCTCGACTACCGCAACGACGCCTGGAAGTTCCAGCCGACCGCCGAGCTCACGCCCGCGAACGCCGCGAGCGTCCAGCCCGTCACGTTCGGCAACACCCGCACCGCGGCCCCGGCGAACGTCGGAGGCGACCTGCGACTGGCCACCTTCAACGTGCTGAACTACTTCACCACGACGGGCGACCAGCTCAGCGGCTGCACCTTCTACACCGACCGCGACGGCAACAAGATCACGGTCAACTCCGGCTGCGACGCCCGCGGCGCCGCCGACGCGACCAACCTCAAGCGCCAGCAGGACAAGATCGTCGCGGCGATCAACGCCCTGACGGCCGACGTCGTGTCGCTCGAGGAGATCGAGAACTCGGCCCGCTTCGGACTCGACCGCGACGACGCGCTGAAGACCCTGGTCGCCGCGCTCAACGCCGCGGCCGGCAGTGATGTCTGGGCCTACGTGCCGTCTCCCGCAGCGGTTCCCGCGAGCGAAGACGTCATCCGCACCGCCTTCATCTACAAGAAGGCGGCGGCTGCTCCGGTCGGCGAGTCGAAGATCTTCGACGACCCCGCGTTCTCGAACGCGCGCCAGCCGCTCGCGCAGGCCTTCAAGAAGGTCGGTGCGCAGGACTCGTCGGCGTTCATCGCGATCGTGAACCACTTCAAGTCGAAGGGTTCGGGAACGGGCGCCGACGCCGACCAGGGCGACGGGCAGGGCGCGTCCAACGCCTCCCGCGTCAAGCAGGCCGACGCCCTCGTCACGTTCGCGAACGAGCGCAAGAGCTCGCTGGGCACCGACAAGGTGCTGCTGATCGGCGACTTCAACTCGTACCTCCACGAAGACCCGATCAAGGTCCTCACCGACGCCGGGTACGTCGACCAGGTCAGCACTCGCACCGCCAAGGCGACCTACTCCTTCGGCGGCACGGTCGGCTCGCTCGACCACGTGCTCGCGTCGCAGGCCGCCGATGCGGCGATCACCGGCGCCGACGTCTGGAACATCAACTCGGTGGAGTCGGTGGCCCTGGAGTACAGCCGCTACAACTACAACGTCACCAATTTCTACGAGGCGGGCCCGTACCGCTCCAGCGACCACGACCCGGTCATCATCGGCCTGGGCCTGAAGGCCGCGCCGGTGACGCTCAACCTGCTCAACATCAACGATTTCCACGGCCGGATCGACAGCAACACCGTCAAGTTCGCCGGCACCGTCGAGAAGCTGCGCGCCGAGGGCGGCGAGGGCAACACCCTCTTCCTCTCCGCGGGCGACAACATCGGCGCCTCCCTGTTCGCCTCGGCCTCGGCTGGCGACGTCCCGACCCTCGACGTGCTGAACGCGCTCGACCTGAAGACGAGCGCCGTGGGCAACCACGAGTTCGACAAGGGCTTCAGCGACCTGACCGGCCGGGTGAAGGACGCGGCCGACTTCAGCTATCTCGGCGCGAACGTCTACGACAAGGGCACGAAGAACCCCGCGCTGCCCGAGTACGCCGTGTTCACGGTCGACGGCCTGAAGGTCGGCGTCATCGGCGCCGTAACGCAGGAGACCCCGACCCTGGTGACGCCGGGCGGCATCGCGTCGCTCGACTTCGGCGACCCGGTGGAGGCCGTCAACCGCGTGGCTGGCGAGCTCACCGACGGCGACCCGAGCAACGGCGAGGCCGACGTGATCGTGGCCGAGTACCACGAGGGTGCCGGCTTCGGTCAGCCCGAGGGCGCGACGCTCGACCAGGAGGTCGCGGCCGGCGGAGCGTTCGCCGACATCGTCACCAAGACCAGCGCGAAGGTCTCCGCGATCTTCACCGGCCACACCCACAAGCAGTACGCGTGGGAGGGCCCGGTCCCGGGTGTCGACGGTGCGACGCGTCCGATCGTGCAGACCGGCAGCTACGGCGAGAACATTGGCCAGATCACGCTGACCGTGGACGGCGACAGCAAGCAGGTCACCGGCCACACCGACCGCAACGTGGCGCGCACCACGGACAGCGACGCCAGCCTGGTGGCCGCCTACCCGCGCCTCGCGAAGGTGAAGACGATCGTCGACAAGGCGCTCGCCGACGCGGCGGTCATCGGCGACCAGAAGGTCGGCTCGGTCACCTCCGACATCACCACCGCGTACCTCAACGGCGCGCGCGACGACCGGATGAGCGAGTCCACGCTCGGCAACCTGGTCGCCGACTCGCTGCTCTCGACCCTGTCGCCGGCCCAGCTGGGCGGCGCCGAGATCGGCGTGGTGAACCCGGGAGGCCTCCGCGCGGAGCTGCTCTACGGCACCGACGGCACGGTCACCTACGCACAGGCGAACGCCGTGCTGCCGTTCGTGAACAACCTGTGGACGACCTCCCTCACCGGGGCGCAGTTCAAGCAGGCGCTCGAGCAGCAGTGGCAGCGGAACGCCGACGGCACCGTGCCGAGCCGGCCGTTCCTCAACCTGGGCCTGTCGAAGAACGTCAGCTACACCTACGACGCCACCCGGCCGGAGGGCGACCGCATCACGAGCATCATCGTGAACGGCGCACCCATCGACGCGGCGAAGTCGTACCGGATCGGCACGTTCTCGTTCCTGGCTCAGGGCGGCGACAACTTCCGGGCGTTCGCGGCCGGAACCGACACCCGTGACTCGGGGCTCATCGACCGGGACGCCTGGATCGGCTACATCACCGCCCACAGCCCGCTGTCGCCGAGCTTCGCCCGTCGCGGCGTGTCCGTCACGGACGTGCCCACGACGACGCTGCAGCGCGGCCAGCAGGTGACCTTCGGAGTGCAGAAGCTCAACCTGACCAGCCTCGGCAGCCCTGCCAACACCTCGCTCGAGCTGAGCTGGGGAGGCTCGGCCGTCATCGGCACCGTGCCGGTGGACGCCGCGGGCAACGCGACGGTGACCTTCACCGTTCCGGCGAGCGCGGCGGGCCCGAGCACCCTGCTGCTCACGGCCAAGGAGTCCGGCACGACGGTGCGCATCCCGCTCACCGTCGCCGACGCCCCGACCGACGGCAAGCCCACCTCCGACCCCGTGGCAGCCGCCGAGTCGAAGCTCACCAAGGCCCTGAACGGAAAGGTCTCGTTCAAGGACAAGGCCTACCACGCGGGCGACCCGATCGACGTCACGGTCGGCAAGGCGCGCGCGGGCCAGTGGGTCTCGGTGTGGGTGTACTCGCAGCCGGTGAGCGTCGGCGCAGGGTGGGTGAAGGTGCCGGCGGACGGCATCCTGCACCTGACCCTCCCGAAGCCGCTCGCCAAGGGCGACCACAAGCTGTCCGTGCAGGACAGCAGCAACACGGTGATCGGCTGGGACGACCTCAAGGTCTCCAACGGCAACGCGGTCGGTCACTGGATCTGGACGCTCATCTGGAACTGGCTCACGGGCTGGCTCTGGGGCTGGCAGCAGCAGTAGCGGGTAGCAGTTGATCACGGCCGCCGGGCGCATCGAGTGCCCGGCGGCCGTCGTCGTTCCGCCGGCGTCGTGAACGGAGGAGATCCGCCCTGATATCGGGCCGGCCTCCTCCGTTCACAGCTGCTCGGGCGTGCCGGGCTCCGCAACTCCTCCGTTGTCGACGCGGTAGCGTGACGGCATGGCCGACACCGACTGGCGGCGGATGCTCGCCGCGCTCGCCAACGCCGACGCCCGCGCCGCTTTCGCGCGCGTGACGCTCGGGCTGCCTCCCGAGTCCGGCGCGCGGGAGGCCCGGGCGTTGGCCGCGCTCAGCGCCGCCGGGCTGGTCGTCGACATCGACGGCGCCACCGCCGTGTCCGAGGAGGGCATCCGCTCCGCGCTCGCCGCGGGAGGCCGTGCCCGGCCGACCGGCGTCGAGCGCTTCCTCGGCGCCGACGGGCGCATCGATCGGTATCCGTCGGGGCGGGCCGAGCGGGAGGAACTGCTGCGCTGGGTGGCCGCGCGTGTGCTGCGCGCCGGCGAGGTGGTCAGCGAGCGGGAGGTCACCGACCGGTTGTCCCGCTTCAGCGGCGATCCCGCCGCCCTGCGGCGCTACCTCGTCGACGCCGGCCTCCTGGAGCGCACGCGCTCGGGCTCCGAGTACGCCCTCCCCGCAGACGTCTCCTGACCGCGAGATTCGTCACGAATCTCGACATTCGTGGCACGAATCTCACTATTCGTCACGAATCGCTGCCCGCCTGTGTAAAGAATAATTGACTTCGGGTCAGTCGCGCTTTACACTCGACATGTCTACAATTCTTGACATGTGAGGTGTGCGATGTCCGTCTCCTTCGACGAGAAGGTCGCCTGGGCGTATCTGGTCGTGGCCGTCCTCGGCTACGCCGTCTATCTGATCCTGCTGGGCGTCAACGGCCCCGGCGCCTACGTGCCGCTGTTGATCGGCGCGGTCGTCGGGTCCATCGTGGCCAACATCCTCGCCCGCATCGGCATCTCGATCTCGAACCCCCGGGAGGCCGACAAGCGCGACCAGCGCGACCGCGAGATCAAGGTGTTCGGCGAGCGCGTCGGCCAGGCGTTCGTCATCATCGGCGCGGTCGCCGCACTGGTGCTCGCCCTGTTCGAAGCGCCGTGGTTCTGGATCGCGAACGCGGTCTACCTGGCTTTCGTCCTGTCCGCCGTCGTCGGCTCGATCGCGGCCCTGGTCGCCTACCGCAGGGGGCTGCCGGCATGGTGAAGCCGACGCGAGTCACCAACAGCATCCGGGCGCTGCGGTTCAGCGCAGGCGAGATGACCCAGGCCGAGCTGGCGGAGCGCGTCGGCGTCACCCGCCAGACCATCATCGCCATCGAGCAGGGACGGTATTCGCCGTCGCTGGAGACGGCCTTCCAGCTCGCGCGGGCGTTCGGGGTCCCGCTCGACGACGTGTTCCAGTATCCCGAGGAGTGAGGGTCGACGATCATGAGAGCAGTCGTGCAGGACGCGTACGGGACCACTGACGCGCTCCGGGTGGAGGAGATCCCCGTCCCCGAGATCGGGGCGGCGGACGTGCTGGTGCGGGTGCGCGCCGCCGGGATCGACGCGGGGACCTGGCACCTCACCACCGGGCGCCCGTACGTGATGCGGGCGATGGGCTTCGGGCTGCGCGGCCCCAAGCCGCGGGTGCGTGGCCTGGCGTTCGCGGGCGAGGTGGAGGCCGTCGGCGCGAACGTGGACGACCTCCAGCCGGGCGACCGCGTGTACGGCGTGGCGGCCGGCGCGCTCGCCGAGTTCGCCCGTGCGCCGCGTGCAGCCGTTTCGCGCATCCCGAGCAGCCTCGGCTTCGAGGAGGCCGCGGCCGTACCGATCTCAGCCGTGACGGCCCTCCAGGCGGTCGACGCAGCACGGATCGACCCGGGCGACCGCGTCCTCGTGCTCGGAGCGGCGGGAGGCGTCGGACACTACGTCGTGCAGCTGGCGACCGCGCGCGGCGCGATCGTCACCGGCGTGTGCAGCGGTCCGAAGGCCGACCTGGTCCGCGAGCTGGGCGCGACCGAGACGATCGACTACACCACGACCGACGCGCTCGGGCTCGGCCGCATCTGGGACGCCATCATCGACACCGCGGGCAACCGCTCACTGGGCCTCCTGCGCCGCAGCCTCGCCCCGCAGGGCGCGCTCGTCCTGGTCGGCGGCGAGTCGGCCGGCAGCGTGCTCGGCGGCACCGAGCGGATCGCGGCGGCCGGCCTCCAGAACGTCACCACGCGGCAGCGCCTGCTCGGACTCATGGCCCGCGAGCGCACGGAGGACCTCGAGACGCTCTCCGACCTGATCGAGGCCGGCGCCGTGCGCCCGGTCATCGACCGCGTCTACCCGCTCGACCGCGCCGCCGAGGCGATCGACCACATCGGGGAGGGCCGAGCGCGGGGCAAGGTCGTCGTCGTGGTGTGAGTCGAGTCGGATTTGCGCCGAATGTGCCGATCGGCGACGGTGGATTCATATGGTCAACGCATCGCTCTGGGGAGAGGTGGCGGGTTGGCTGGTGCGAAGTGGTCGTCGTTTGAG
>NZ_JBVQSP010000005.1:395416-398616 GCF_055720965.1 Leifsonia sp. PARNA 1/14 | reverse complement strand
CTCAAACGACGACCACTTCGCACCAGCCAACCCGCCACCTCTCCCCAGAGCGATGCGTTGACCATATGAATCCACCGCGCTGATTCGCGACATTCGGCGCAAATCCGACGCCCTGGCGAGAATCTTGCGAACCGTGGCGTTCGCGCCGCTGGTGAGCGGGCGCGGCCGGACGGAGGCTGATGGGGATCGAAAGGATTCCCCCGCATGACCCGCATCGCCATCAACGGATTCGGCCGCATCGGCCGCAACGTGCTCCGCGCCCTCCTGGAGCGCGACAGCGACCTCGAGGTCGTCGCCGTCAACGACCTGACCGAGCCCTCCGCCCTCGCCAAGCTGCTCGCGTTCGACTCCACCGGAGGCCGCCTCGGCCGCCCGGTCTCGGTCGACGGCGACGTGCTCGTCGTCGACGGCCGCCGCATCCGCGTGCTCGCGGAGCGCGAGCCGGCGCAGCTGCCGTGGGGCGAGCTCGGCGTCGACATCGTCCTCGAGTCGACCGGCCGCTTCACCTCCGCCACCGCCGCCCGCGCCCACCTGGAGGCCGGGGCCAGGAAGGTGCTCGTGAGCGCCCCCGCCGACGGCGCCGACGTGACCCTCGCCTTCGGAGTGAACACCGACGCCTACGACCCGGACGTGCACACGATCGTCTCCAACGCCTCCTGCACGACGAACGCCCTCGCCCCGCTCGCGGCGGTGCTGGACGAGCTCGCCGGCATCGAGCACGGCTTCATGACGACCGTGCACGCCTACACGCAGGAGCAGAACCTCCAGGACGGCCCGCACCGCGACCCGCGTCGCGCCCGCGCCGCCGCGGTCAACATCGTGCCCACCACGACGGGCGCCGCGAAGGCGATCGGCCTGGTGCTGCCGAACCTCGACGGCAAGCTGTCCGGCGACTCGATCCGCGTGCCCGTCCCTGTCGGCTCGATCGTCGAGCTGAACACCGTGGTGTCGCGCGACGTGACGCGCGACGACGTCCTCGCCGCCTACCGCGCCGCGGCCGAGGGCAAGCTGGCCGGCATCCTCGAGTACTCCGAGGACGCCCTGGTGTCGTCCGACATCACCGGCAACCCGGCGTCGTCGATCTTCGACTCCGAGCTCACCCGGGTCGACGGCCGCCACGTCAAGGTGGTCGCCTGGTACGACAACGAGTGGGGCTTCTCGAACCGCGTGGTCGACACGCTCGGCCTCCTGGCGGGCTGAGGCGATCGCAACGACGGGCCGCGCATCTCCGGATGCGCGGCCCGTCCGCGTCTGCGGCCGTCCGCTAGCGTGAGGGCATGACGACACCGGCCCCCGAGACGATCGCCCGCGGGGTGCGTCGGCTGCAGGTCCCGCTACCGCCCGGCACCGGCCCGGCGTTCAGCAACGCCTACCTCATCGACGACGCCGACGGGCGGGTCCACGTGATCGACCCGGGCTCGCCGACGGCCGACGCCCGCGCCCTCTTGGAGGCCGCCATCGGCGACGCGGAGGTCGGCTCGATCGTCCTCACGCACCTCCACGCCGATCACGCCGGCGGCGCGGGAGCCCTGCGCGAGAGCACCGGCGCCCGCGTGCTGTTGCACGAGCGCGAGCGCGCGGCGCTCGGCCGGATCGCCATCGGCGTTCCCGCGCCCGATCTGGAGGCCTGGGGTGTGCCGGAGGACCGTCGGCCCGAGCTGCTCGCCGCAGCCGCCGTGCCGACCGCGCCCGCCGCAGAGCTCGTCGACGAGGTGGTCGACGGTGTCCTGACCGACGCGCAGCTCCTCGACATCCCCGGCCGCCGCCTCCGGGTGATCGGCACGCCGGGCCACACCGACGGCCACCTCTGCCTGCACGACGAGGAGGCCGACCTGCTGTTCACCGGCGATCACGTGCTGCCGACCATCAACTCCGGGCTGGGACTCGGCGGTCCCACCGACACCAACCCGATCGCCGACTACCTGGTCTCCCTCGACCGCACGGCGGTGCTCGACACCGGTGCGCTGCGGGCGCTCCCCGGCCACGAGGACCCGTTCACCGGTGTGCGGGAGCGCGGCGCCGCCCTCGCCGCGCACCACCTGCGCCGCACCGAGGAGGTCGCCGCCAGCACCGGCACCACGGTGTGGGAGGTCGCGTCCGGGTTGACCTGGACAGGCGGTTGGGACGCGCTCAGCGGCTTCACCCTGTTGTCGGCACTGCGCCAGACCGCCCAGCATCGCGAACTCGTCGCCCGGCGGCGCACGATCTGAGCGCGCCCTGGCCGACCGGGCCTACAGCATCGTCTCGACGCCGAGCGTCACCCGGTCGCCCAGCCCGACGCCCTCCTTGCGCCGCACGTCGCCCTTGATCGCGAGCACGTATGCGCCCTCGGCGCTCTCCGGGAACACCGACGTCGACCACCGCGAGCGGCCGAGCGTCACCATGACCTTGACCGAGCCGAATCCCGCGGGCGGGTGCGGCTGCAGGCGGATCTCCTCCGACACGTCGTCGGGCAGCCGGGCGAACACCCAGAGGTCGCGCCGCGCCTCCCACCGGAACAGCTCCGTCTCGAACTCGTAGCGCACGCCGGCCATGCCTCCAGCCTCCCACGGCCCACCGACATCGACACGTGAGCCGAACGCCGGCCCTGCCCCGCAGCCGCACGCGCACGCTATCCTCGCAGCAACGTCAGGAGGCCCCATGCCCGATCGCCCCGGTTCCGTCACCTTCGTGGCCGTGCTGGCCTACATCAACGGCGTCCTGAACATCATCGGCGGAGTGGTGACGCTGTTCACCCGCAACTCGATGGTGCGGGCGTCCGACGCCGGGGCGCTGGCCGCCATCACCACCGCGGCGATCGTGTCGATCATCCTCGGCATCGTGATCCTGATCGTCGCGCGCGGCCTGCTGAACGGCAGCCGGTTCGCGCGCGGGCTCGTGACCGTCGTCATGATCCTGAACGCCATCAGCGGCGTCCTCCTGCTGTTCAGCCTCCAGTTCTTCAGCGGCATCCTCGAGATCCTGTGGGCGGTGGTCATGCTGTCGCTGCTCTACACGCGGCGCGCCAACGCGTTCTTCGCCGCGCGTGCATCCGGTTAGCCTCGATCGGTGAGAATGGAGGAGGCGCCGACGCCGGCGTCTCCCACGACCGACCGAAAGGCTCTGGCCATGCGCTGGCCCGACTGGCTCAAGAAGCGCACCGTCAAGACGGTGCGCACGCGTCCGTTCGACGAGGACGCCCTCCCGGAGCCCGCCGCGCC
>NZ_JBVQSP010000005.1:370471-395317 GCF_055720965.1 Leifsonia sp. PARNA 1/14 | reverse complement strand
CTGGCTCAAGAAGCGCACCGTCAAGACGGTGCGCACGCGTCCGTTCGACGAGGACGCCCTCCCGGAGCCCGCCGCGCCCACCCTCGAGCAGACGGTCGAAGAAGGCATGCTGCTCGCGGAATACGCTACGCGGATGGCGGTCAAGAACCACATCGTGGTCGACACCCTCCAGTACGGCAACGACTTCGATCCGGCCCGCCACACCGGCGAGGCCGCGCACATGCTGCGCGAGCTCGCCTCCGAGCAGGGCGAGGCCGCCGGCCGCATCGAGGAGGAGCTGGAGGCCGCGCAGGGCCTCCGCGGCGACGCGATGCACCCGCACGACTACCGCGACATCGACGTCGCGAACCTGCGCTTGCGCCGCGACGCCGCGATCGCGCTCGCGAGTGAGCTGCGGTCGAAGGCCGATTCGGAGGACGCGCTCCTCACCCTCGTGGAGCGCGGCCGCGTCGACGCGTGGGACGAGGTCGGCCGCGCCATCGAGGCCGGGCTCGACGCGTTCTCGGGAGTGGAGGCGCTGCGCGCCGACTACGAGCGCGAGAAGCCTGCGCGCCTCAAGCTGCTGATCTGGCGCGACCTCGCGCGGCTGCAGGAGGAGCGAACGGGGTACTGAGGGGTCAGCCCCGCAACCCCACCGGCGGCACGAGCGTGCCGACGTCCGAGCGCACCCACCGGTCGCCCGTCGTGCGCTTTTCGGCGCGAGTCGCGAAGCGGTAGAGGTACATCCGCGCCCGCACCGAGCGCGGAGGCCGGCCGTCGAACGGGTCGAGGCACAGCAGTCGCAGGGTGGGCCGGTCGGCCTCCAGCAGGCGCAGCAGGAACACCTGGAACCACGGCGAGTCGCGGGAGCCGAGGGCGAGGAACCACATCAGCCAGTCGAGCCGCAGGTGGTACGGCGCGAATTGGCGCGGCAGCCTCCGCACGTCGCCGGGCTTGCCCTTGAAGCCGTACTCGAGCCAGTGGGCGGCGGGATCGAGAGGGTCGTCCTCCGTGCCCTCGACGACCACCTCGAAGCGCTCCTTCGTCACGCTGCCGAACGCGCCGTAGGCGTTCACCAGGTGCCAGCGGTTGAAGCTCGCGTTCATCAGCTGGCGCCTCCGGAACAGGTTGCGGAGCGGCCACCAGCTCAGCGCCACCAGCAGGGCGGTCGCGAGCAGCGCGACGACGGCGTACCAGACCGGTACCTCGGGGGAGCCGATCCCTCCGGTCAACCCGCCTCCCGTGACCCACCGCCAGGCCCCGTCGCTCACGGCCGCGAACGCCAGCACGATCGTGATCCAGTTGAGCCAGGCGAAGTTGCCCGTCGCGACCAGCCAGAGCTGCGTCAGGATCACGACCGCCGCCGCGATGCTGGCGACCGGCTGCGGCAGGAAGAGCAGCCACGGCACGATCAGCTGGGCGAAGTGGTTGCCGAGCACCTCCACGCGATGCCACCACTTCGGCAGCAGATGCGCCGTGCGGCTCAGCGGGTTCGGCATCGGCTGCGTCTCGTGGTGGTAGTAGAGCGCGGTGAGATCGCGCCACGAGCGGTCGCCGCGCATCTTGATCATCCCGGCGCCGAACTCGAGCCGGAAGACCAGCCAGCGCACCAGGACGATGATCGTGATCGGGGGAGCGGTGTCCCACGAGCCCAGGAAGGCCACCGTGAACCCGGCCTCGCAGATCAGGCTCTCCCAGCCGAAGCCGTAGAAGGTCTGCCCGATGTGCACGATCGACAGGTAGAGGAACCACACAATCAGGAACACCGGGACGAACACGTACGACGGAGTCAGCTGCAGCACGCCGATCACGACGAGCGCGGAGAGCACCGCGCCCGTCCAGGCGACGACGCGCAGCAGCCGGTCCGAATACCGCAGCCGGAACAGCGTCGGCTGGCGCCGGGCGTACGCGTTGCGCAGGTAGCGCGGCGCGGGCAGGAGGCCGTGCTCGCCGAGCAGCGCGGGGAACTGCGCGACGGCCGACAGGAACGCGACCACGTAGAGCGCCGCCACACCGCGCTGCAGGATCTCGCGCGCGATCGTGTAGTCGGTCCCGGCCAGCCAGCCCAGCGCATCCATCGGTCATCACCTCGACACGGTCGCGGTACGCCGGACAGCGTACGCCCGCGACGGACTCCCGAGGCTACGCCGCGAGTTCGGCGTCGAAGCGGATGGCGCGGTGGTCGGAGGCGCCTGCGGGGAGCACGTCGACCCGCTCGACCTCGAACCCGGTCGACGTCACGAAGTCGAAGTAGCCGGTGAAGAACTTGTAGCGCAGGTAGGTCGGCTCATCGCTGCGCTTGAGGGTGTACCCGGCTGTGGTCAAGTGGCGCTCGAGCCCGCGGATGAACCACGGGTAGTTGAAGTCGCCGACCATGATCGCCGGCGTGTCGGGTGCGAGCGAGCGCATGCCCTCGTGGGCCGCCGCGATCTGCTTGCGGCGCAGCGAGTTGGAGGCCGTCAGCGGGGCCGCGTGGAACGAACCGACCAGCACGCGCTCGCCGGAGTCCCTGTCGCGCAGCAGCGCGGCCAGCAGCCGCTCGTTCGCCGGCGCGAGCACGCGGTCGTGGATCGACTTGTGCACCGCGAACACCTGCGTGTCCAGCACCTCGTAGCGCTCGTCGCGCACGTACACCGCGAGTCCGAGGCGGTTGGCGCGCGTCGCGTCCGCGAGCTGGAGGTCGTGCAGACGCGGCGCGAGCATCTCGCTGTCGCACTCCTGCAGGCACAGGGCGTCGGCGTCGTACGTCTTGGCGATGTCCTCGAGCTCATGAGCGGCGGAGTGCTCGCGCAGGTTGTAGCTGATGATCCTCAGGACCACTCACCTCCTTGCACAGTTCGGGTCGTCGGGGCGGACATCGCTCATTCTGGCCCACTTCTCAGACGGTCGAACGAAGACCGTCCGCATCCCACACGGAATTCACACCCTGGTCATCACCTGTTGGACCGGTACGGTGGTCGCATGGCAGGCGATGCAGTCGTACTCACCGTCCCCGGTCCGCACGGCGATCGGGAGATCCGCATCTCGAGCCCGGGGCGGGTGCTGTATCCGGAGCTCGGCATCACCAAGCTCGACCTCGCGAACTACATCGTGGAGGTGGGCGACGCGTTCGTCCGTGCCAACGGCGACCGCCCGCTTTCACTGCAGCGGTTCCCGGAGGGGATCGACGGTGAGGAGTTCTTCTCCAAGAACCCGCCGCGCGGAACGCCCGATTTCGTGCGGTCGGTGCCGGTCGTCTACCCGAGCGCGCGCTCGCACCCGCAGCTCGTGATCGACGAGCCGGCGGCCGCCGTGTGGGCCGTCCAGATGAACACGATCGTCTTCCACCCGTGGCCCTCTCGCGCCGAGGACTCCGACAACCCCGACCAGCTGCGCATCGACCTCGACCCGCAGCCGGGCACGGGCTTCGCCGACGCGGTGCCGGCTGCGATCGAACTGCGCGCCGTGCTCGCGGAGGTCGGGCTGGAGGCGCACATCAAGACCTCCGGCAACCGCGGCCTCCACGTGTTCGCGCCGATCGAACCCGTGCGCGAGTTCCTCGACGTGCGGCACGCGGTGATCGCCGCCGCGCGCGAGCTGGAGCGCCGGATGCCCGACGCCGTGACGACGGCGTGGTGGAAGGAGGAGCGCGGCGAGAAGGTGTTCGTCGATTTCAATCAGGCCAATCGCGACCGCACGATGGCGGGCGCCTACAGCCCGCGCGCGCTCGCGCATGCGCCGGTCTCCACGCCCGTCACGTGGGATGAGCTCCCGGAGGTCGATCCGCGCGACTTCACGGTGCGCACGGTGCCGGAGCGGCTGCGCAGCGTCGGCGACCCATGGCACGACTTCGGCGAGCGCCCGGGGCGCATCGACGCGCTGCTGGAGTGGTGGCAGCGCGACCTCGACAACGGGCTCGGCGAGCTGCCCTTCCCTCCCGACTACCCGAAGATGCCCGGCGAGCCGCCGCGCGTGCAGCCCAGCCGCGCCAAGAAGACGGAGTAGCCGCCGTGGGCCGGCGCGGTCACGACATGACGTCGGCGAGGTCGTAGGCGATGGGCCGGTCGAGCTGGTCGTACGTGCAGGAGGCCGGGTCGCGGTCGGGGCGCCAGCGCTCGAACTGGGCGGTGTGCCGGAAGCGCATGCCCTCCATCTGGTCGTAGCGCACCTCCAGCACGCGCTCGGGGCGCAGCCGCACGAACGACACGTCTTTGCTGGCCGAGAACCGGCTGCGGTCGGTCGCGCCCGTCACCGCGGCGCCGCTCTCGTCTCGCTCGACCAGCGGCTCCAGCTCGTCCACCAGCTGCAGCCGCACCTTGTCGCTGAAGGCGGAGACGCCTCCGACGTTGCGCAGCACTCCGTCGTCGCCGTACAGCCCGACCAGCAGGGATCCGACGCCTCGGCCGCTGGTGTGCACGCGGTAGCCGAGCACGACCACGTCTGCGGTGCGGTGGTGCTTGATCTTGAGCATCGTGCGCTTGTTCGGCGTGTACGCGCCCGCGAGCGGTTTGGCGACGACCCCGTCGAGCCCCGCGCCCTCGAACTCGACGAGCCAGGTACGCGCCAGATCGACATCCGTGGTGGTGCGCGTGATCTGCAGGGGAGAGGGGAGGCCGCCCGCGAACTCCTCCAGCGCCGCGCGCCGCTCGGAGAACGGCCGGTCGAGGTACGACTCGTCGCCGAGGCCGAGCAGGTCGAACGCGACGAAGCTGGCCGGGGTCTGCTCGGAGAGCAGCTTCACCCGGCTCGCGGCGGGGTGGATGCGCTGCGAGAGCGCCTCCCAGTCCAGCCGCTGGCTGCCCGGCTCGCCCGTGGGCACGACGATCTCGCCGTCGAGCACGCAGGGGGAGGGCAGGAGCTCGCGGAACGCCGTGACCAGCTCCGGGAAGTAGCGCGTGAGCATCTTCGAGCCCCTGCTGCCGATCTGCACGTCGCCGATCGTGCCGTCGCCGGCGTCGGCCGCGTAGACGATGGCGCGGAAGCCGTCCCACTTGGGTTCGAAGCTCAGGCCGCCGGGCACGGCGTCCTGTTCGGGCACCGCGGGGACGGCCTTGGCGAGCATCGGGGCGACGGGGGAGTCCGCGGTCGGAAGCATGTCTCGATCATGCCGTGCCTCGCCACGCATCGGAAGGGCGGCGGCGCTGGGACCTTTCTGCCACGTCCCCGGCCGCGGGAAGAGGTTAGGTAAGCCTGACCTATACTCGAAGGGAAATGTACCGACCCGACCACGCCGCGCACACCGCCTCCACCGCGCACAACGACGACCGCGTCCAGTTCCTCGTCGTCGGCGACGAGACCTCGCTGACCGAGCTGGAGGCCGAGCTCGCGCTCCTCCCGCTCTGCGCGCGCGGGCGTGTCTTCGTGGAGGTCGGCCAGCCTTCCGAGATCGTCGCGCTCTCCGCGCCGATCCGGATGACGGTCTCCTGGCTGGTGCGCGCGGAGCGCTCCGGCCGGCCCGGCACCGCGCAGCGCTGCGGACGCGGAGAGGCGGCGACGCGCGCCGTCCGGGCCTGGGCGGCGGAGATGCTGTGCGAGGGGCCGGGCCGCACCCGCGCCATCGTGACCGGCTCCTGGGCGCTCACCACCGAGGTGGGCGAGCACCTGGTGGAGGTCGTCGGCATGGAGCCGGACGCCGTCAGCCGGCCGTCAGGCTCTCGCTGATCGTCCACAGATCGCGGCCGAGCTGGGCGTCCTTCGCCTGGCGTGCCGTGCGGCCGTTGGCCGTGAACCGGTCGAAGTAGGTGCCGGTCGGCGCTCCGACCGTGATCGGCCCGGCCAGGCGCTCCAGCGGTGCGGCGCCGGCCTCCGCCGTGATGCCGTAGCGCCCTCCGGTCACCGCGTTGCCGAACCGGATCAGCGGCGAGCTCGCTCCGAACCGCGTCGCCACCGTGCCGGGGTGGAACGAGTAGGCGATGACGCCGGTGCCGGTGAGCTGCTCTCCGAGCTCGACGGCGAACAGGACGGTCGCAAGCTTGGACGTGCCGTAGGCCTGCCAACCGCCGCGCCAGGGGCGCCGCTCCCAGTCGAGATCGTCGAGGCGCAGCCTCCCGAACCGGTTGGCCATGCTGGCGGTCGACACGACCCGCACCTCCCGACCGCTCGCCGCCGTCTCGATGAGGCGGGGCCGCAGAAGACGGGTGAGCAGGAACGGGGCCAGGTGGTTGAGCTGGATCGTCCGCTCGTGGCCGTCCACCGTCACCCGGCGCTCGTGGTACAGCCCGCCCGCGTTGTTGGCGAGCACGTCGATGCCGTCGTAATGCTCGAGCAGGGAGGCCGCCAGCGCGCGCACGTCGTCGAACCGCTCGAAGTCGGCGACGAACGCCGTCGCCCCGATCCGGTCGGCGAGCGCCCGCGTCCGCTCCGGGTCGCGGCCGACCACGGCGACGCGATCGCCGCCGGCGACCAGCCGCTCCGCCGCTACGGCGCCGATCCCGGAGCTCGCTCCGGTGACGACGATCGTGCGAGCCGTGTCGGTCATCGGTAGCCGCCCTTCTCGAGTCCCGCCTCGATCTCGAAGCGATTGCGCAGCGGGTCGCGCCCGGAGAGGAGGTAGAGGAACGGGAACAGCATCCCGTACCGCTGCCACTGCCGCTTGTGCACGACCTCGTGCTCGAGCACGTCGTCCGTCACGTTCTGGTCGGTGAGGTAGCACCCTCCCACGCAGGAGCCGCCGCGTCCGAAGGTGCGCTTCGGCATGCCGCGGAAGACGAAGAGGCCGGCGCGCCGTTCGACGCGGCCGGTGCTCCAGACGAAGCCCCAGAGGAATCCGACCGTGGTCGCATAGAGGTAGCCGAGCCGGCTGATCGGCGAGTCGAGGAACAGGGAGGCGAGCGGGCCGTCTCCGCGCGGGCGGGTCGCGGTCATTTCTCCGGGCGCCCGTACGCCTCGAGGAGGCGCAGCCAGACCTCGCTGATCGTCGGGTACGACGGAACGGCGTGCCAGAGCCGGTCGAGCGGCACCTCCCCGACAACAGCGATCGTGGCCGAGTGCAGCAGCTCGCCGACGTCCTGGCCGACGAACGTCGCGCCGAGCACGACCTTCCGGTCCTCGTCGACGACCATCCTGGCCGTGCCTTCGTAGTCGTCCGCCACCACGTACGCGCCGCTCACCGAGCCGATCGGATAGTCGACCACCCGGATGCGGTAGCCCGCCTTCTCGGCCTTGGCCGCGGTGAGCCCGACGGAGGCGACCTCCGGCTCGGTGAAGGTGACCTGCGGAACGGCCTGGTGGTCGGCGGTCGCCACGAAGGCGCCCCACGGGGCGAGCGACACCTCGTGGCCCTTCGCACGTGCGGCGATGGCGTCGCCGGCCGCGCGCGCCTGGTACTTGCCCTGGTGGGTGAGCAGGGCGCGGTGGTTCACGTCGCCCACGCCGTACAGCCAGCCGTCGTCCACCGGCTCGCCATGCGCGTCGAGCACGCGCATGCTGTCGTCGACGGTCAGCCACGCGCCGTCCTCCAGGCCGAACGCGTCGAGGCCGAGGCCGGACGACCGCGGCACGCGGCCGGTCGCCACCAGCAGCTCGTCCGTCTCGACCACACTGCCGTCGCCCAGGCGGATGCGGAAACGATCGTCGTCCGTCCTCTCGACGGACTCGGTCGTGACGTCCAGGTGCACGTGGGCGCCGAGCTCCCTCAGGCCTGCGGCGACCTGCTCGCCGGCGAACGGCTCCTCCGTTCCGAGCAGGCCGCTGCGAGCGATGAGATGCACCTCGGTGCCGAAGCCCGCGTAGGCGGTCGCCATCTCGGTGCCAACCGTGCCGCCGCCCAGAACAGCCAGCGAGACCGGGACGCGCTGCACGCTCGTCGCGTCGCGACTCGTCCACGGCTCGCTCTCGCGCAGGCCGGGGATGTCGGGGAGCAGCGCGGCGGAACCCGTGCAGACGGCGACGGCGTACCGGGCTCTGAGCACGGTGACGGCACCGTCGTCGGCGGTCACCGTGACCTCCTTGGCCGCAGAGATCGTGGCCCACCCGCGCACCAGGTCGATGCCCGCGCCCTCGAGCCACTTCACCTGGCCCTCGTCCTTCCAGTCGCTGGTCATGTAGTCGCGGCGGCGCAGCACGGCGCCGACGTCGAGCGGGCCGGTCACGGCCTCCCGCGCCCCGCCGACCCGCTGGGCCGCGCGCAGGGCTGCGGCGGAGCGGAGGAGGGTCTTCGACGGGATGCACGCCCAGTACGAGCACTCGCCGCCGACGAGCTCGGCCTCGACGATCACGGTGCGCAGGCCGCCCTGGGCCGCGCGATCGGCGACGTTCTCACCGACCGCGCCGGCTCCGATCACGATGACGTCGTACTCGGCGGTTGCGGGCATGGTTCCTCCTGGCGGTCGTAGGATCGGGCGGTCGTAAGATCGGGCGGTCGGGCGGTTCGGGATGCGGTGTTCGTCGGTGAGGCGCAGCGTACGCCGGTCAGCGGCCGACGAACTCGGCCGGGGTGCGCGTGAGGAAGGCCTGCATGCCGATCCGGGCGTCCTCGCTCCCGGCCAGGCGGACGAGCGTCGGCTGCAGCTGCGCCTCGGCGGCGGCCTCGCCCTCCCGCAACGCCGTGAACGCGTTCGCGAGCGTCGCCTGCACGGCGAGCGGTGCCTGCGCGGCGATCCGCTCGGCGATGGCGAGTGCGGCGTCGAACTGCGCTCCGTCGTCCACGATCTCCTGCACCAGGCCCATGCGGTACGCCTCGTCGGCGTCGAACATGTCGCCCGTGAGGATGTAGCGCATGGCGTTACCCCAGCCCGCCGCCCGGGGGAACCGGATGGTGGCGCCGCCGAACGGCAGGATGCCGCGGGCGACCTCGATCTGTCCGAAGCGCGTCGACCGCGCCGCGACCGAGACGTCGGAGGCGAGCATGAGCTCGATGCCGAGAGTGAGGCACGTGCCCTGAACGGCGACGACCACGGGCTTGGTGCGCTGCGCGCCGGAGACGCCCCACGGGTCGACGCCTGTCTCGGAGACGAACGAGAGGCCGTCCGCGCCGATCCGCGGGCCGACGTCCGCCAGGTCGAGACCGCCGGTGAAATGGTCGCCGACCGCGTAGACCATCCCGACGCGGAGGTCGGGGTCGCGCTCGAGCTCGCCGTACGCGTCGGCCAGCCCGGTCAGGAGCTCGAAGTCCGCCGCGTTTCGCTTGTCCGGCCGGTTGAGACCGATGAGCAGGACGTGCCCGCGTCGCTCGGTCAGGATCCTGGGTTCGCTCATGTCGCCAACGCTACCGGCCGCGCTCAGCCGGCGTCACTCAGGCGCCCGGTGAGCGCGCCGAGCACCCGGAGGATCACCGGCAGATCGCGGCCCGCGGCCTCCGGTGACTCGGGTGCGAACTCGGTGATCGCGGCGCCGGCGAGCTCGAAACGCGTGCGCAGTGCCCGGATCGCGTCGGACAGCTGTTCCGGAGTGATGCCGAACGGCTCTGGATAGCCGATGCCGTCGACGGCGGACGGGTCGAGCACGTCCAGATCGATGTGGAGGTACACGGCCGACGCTCCCGTGGCCTCCACTGCGGCGACGAGGGTCTGCGGGTCGGCAAGGCTTTCGGGGGCGATGACCCGGATTCCCATCCGATCGACGAAGTCGGACTCGCCGTCGTCGAGCGCGCGCGTCCCGGCGAGCACCAGCTGCTCGTGATGGAGGCGCGCGGGGCCGGTGGCCGCGAGGCCGTCGGGACCGTCGCCGAGCAGCGCCCGCACGACCATGCCGTGGAAGGCCCCGGAGGGCGACGTCGAGACGTTGTTGATGTCGCCGTGCGCGTCGAACCAGACCACGGCGACCGCGCCGGCAGGATGCGAGGCGACGATGTGCTGCACGCTCGCCAGATCGGAGGCGCAGTCGCCGCCGATCGTGACGACCGGGGCCTCCAGAACCGCCAGCTCGGCCTCCGCCAGCTCGCGCACCAGCGTGAGCGACGAGTAGCGCAGCACACCGGTGCCGAGCGCCTCGCCCGCTGCCGCCGGCACCGCGACGCTGTGCGTCGCCGTCGTCGGCAGGTCGCCGCGGATGGCGTCTGCGCCGTCGATGAGCCGCATGGCGCGCGACGAGCCGGAGCCCTGCCACTGCGGGACGACGAGGAATGAAGCGGGGCTCATCCTCTCTCCTTCCGTTTCGGTGTCACCGTTTCGATGTCATGGTGTGGATGCGTTCGTGCTCCGTGACCTCCGTTGCCGGCGGACCAGCACGAAGGCGACCACCGCGATCACGATCAGCGCGACGACGAGCAGCCACACGAACGCCGGGCCCGGGCCTCCGCCGACCGCGTCGCCGAGTCCGTTCGCGGCGGCGACGGCCGCCTGCGTCCAGTCCTGGGTATGGACCTTCGGCGCCACCTGGTTCTGCTCGATCGTCGTGAGCTCCCGGTCGCTGACCGGTCCGCTGTCGTCGCCCGAGAGGTAGAGAGCGCCGCCCGTGGTGTCGACCGCCAGGAGGTAGTCCGTCGGCCCCAGGTCGTTGCGGGCGGCGGTCTCGTTCGCCCAGTCCTCGGCGTCGGCCGGGTTGGTGAAGCGATCGACGAACACCACGTAGAGCGTGACACGGTGGTTCTTCTTCAGCGCAGCCGTCGCCGCCTCGATGGTGTCGACGTCGGCGTCGGACAGTACGCCGGCCTGGTCGACGACGTGACCCGAGCCCAGCTCCACCGGGTCTGCGGCCTCCGCGGCGGGGGCGGCGAGCACGAGGGGTGCCAGGGAGACGCCGAGGGCGAGCAGGAACGCTGTCACAACGCGACGCACAGACATCCACCCACTCTCCCGAGCTCACCTGTCATCCAGCCGAGTCTATTGACGGCCCCGATGCGTGTCACTGTTTCGGGAGACGGTCACTGTTTCCGCCTGTTACAGCCACGGGTGCGGGCCGAGCGCCCTCCGCCCAGAATGGCTCCTATGTCTCCGGCCGCCCGCACCCTCGCCGTCGTCGAGGCGACGCGCTTCCGCGGGAACGACCCGGAGTACCACGCCTACGTGCAGGTGCTGGTCGGCGGAGTCGTCCGCGCGGCCCGGGCCGACGGCTGGACGGTGGCGAGACTCGCCGCCGACGGTGGCACCGAAGCGCTCCTGGGTGCGACCGACCGCGCCGACGCCGTGGTGATCGTGGGAGGCGAGGACATCGCCCCGCGGTTCTACGGAGCGTCGGGAGGCTACCCGCACGAGAGCCTGCACCGCGAGACCGCCGACGCCGCCCAGCTGGCGCTGGTGCACCGGGCCATCGAGCGCAGCCTCCCGCTGCTCGGGATCTGCCGCGGCCTCCAGATCGTCAACGTCGCGCTCGGCGGCACTCTCGTCCAAGACCTCGGTGACAGCGACCACGTGCGCCGCGGGGTGCCGATCCCCGAGGTGCTGACCACGCACCCCGTGCTGCTCGAGCCGGAAAGCAGAGTGGAGGAGCTGCTCGGCGGCCCTGTCGTCTCGGTCCGCAGCGCGCACCATCAGGCGGTCGACGTGCTCGGCGAGGGCCTCCGGGTGACCGGTCGCGCCCCCGACGGCCATGTCGAGGCGATCGAGCACGAGTCCGCGCCGATCGTGGCCGTGCAGTGGCACCCGGAGGACCCGGCCGCCCCCGCGGGCCAGCTCGCCGCCCTCCTCGGCGCGCTGCGGACGCCCGCCCGCGCAGCGGCTGCCGCCGCGTAACGCGCACCTCCGCCGCCTCCCGCACCCGGAGATTCGTCACGAATCCCGACATTCGTGGCACGAATCTCGGGATTCGTGACGAATCCCGATCCCGTCACGCGCCGGGCTCGCGCCAGCCGTCGTCGCCGACGAGCGGCACGAACGTGACCGCGCCGAGGCTGCGCTCGTGGAGGTCGCCGTCGGCACCGCGCTCGAACACCGTGAGGTGCTGGGAGCCTCCCGGGCGGCCGACCGGCATCACGATTCGGCCGCCGCGCGTCAGCTGGTCCGGCCACGCCCGCGGCAGCGTCGGTCCGGTCGCCGCCGCGACGATGACGTCGTAGGGCGCGCCCTGCGGCCAGCCGAGGGTGCCGTCGCCGGTCACGACGTTCACCCGGTAGCCGAGCGCCTCCAGTGTCGCCGCCGCCGTCAGCGCGAGCTCGGGATGGCGCTCGATGCTGACCACCCGGTGGCCGAGCTCCGCCGCGACGGCTGCGGCGTAGCCCGAGCCGGTGCCGACGTCGAGCACGCTGTCCTCCGGCCCGATCCGCGCCGCCTCGAGCATCAGCGCGACGATGAACGGCTGCGAGATCGTCTGGCCGTCGCCGATCGGCATCGGGTGGTCCTCGTAGGCGTAACGCTCGGATCCCTCCGGCACGAACTCGTGGCGGGGCACGCGTCTCATCGCATCGAGCACCCGCTGGTCCTCGATTCCGCGGCGGACGAGCTGCTCCTCGACCATCCGCTCGCGTTCTGCGGCGTATTCCCTGTTCGTAGGGCTATTGAACCACCGCTGCCTGGCGGTCCTGAAGGCCCGATGCTGCGACGTCGAGGGCGTCGGCGGAAGCCCCGCCGGCCTCCAGGGCCAGCAGCGCGGCACCGAGGATCGGCGCCGCCGTCACGACGGTGACCCTGGCCAATGGCGCACGCTCGGCGAGGCCACGCTCCACTCCGCTCAGGAGGCGCTCGTCGCGCGAGCCGATCACCCCGCCGCCGAGCACGACCGGCACCTCGCGGCCGAGCAGTTCCAGTCGGCGCAGCGTGGTGGCGGCGAGCGTCACGATCTCATCGGCCTGCCGGTCCACGAGGCCCTGCGCGATCGCGTCGCCGGCGCGCGACGCCGCGAGAACGGCGGGCGCGAGGCGCGACAGGTCGCTGCTGGCGATGCGCTCGAAGTGCAGGGCTTCGATGACCTCGGGGATGCCGGCCAGCCCGTAGGCCGCGGGGATCGCGGACACGAGCGTCGTGGCCGGCCCGCGGCCGTCGACCGCCCTGGCCGCGTGCCAGAGCGCCTGCTCGCCCAGGTGCCAGCCTCCACCCCAGTCGCCGGAGGTCATCCCGAGCGACGCGTAGCGGACGACGGCGCCGTCTGCGCGGACGCCGATGCAGTTGATGCCGGTGCCGCAGACGACGGCCACGGCATCCGGCTCGCTCGTCCCGGCCCGGAGGAGCGCGAAGAGGTCGTTGTCGACGACCGCGTCCGCCCAGGCGTAGCCCGCGATCCCCGCACGGAATTCGGCGATCTCCGCCGGCAGGTCGAGCCCGGAGAGGTAGATGTTGGCGCTCGCGAGCGGCCGCGGTCCCGTCTCGACGAGCAGGCGTTCGATGAGCTCGTCGACGAGCTCAGCGGTCGCCGCCATCCCGATCAGGTGCGGGCTGGAGGTCGCGCCGCGGACGGCGGCGACGAGGGTGCCGTCGAGCTCGAGGGCCACCGCGTCGGTCTTGGAGCCGCCGCCGTCCACCGCGATCACGATGGGTGCGGAACCGTCGCCGTCGGTCATCGTGCCCACGCCAGGTGCTGGTGGTTGCGCGCGATGAGCAGGTCGGTCAGCTTCTCCGCGCGGTCGTACTGCCCGACGAGCGGGTGTGCGAGCATCGCCCGCACGACGCGGTCGCGGCCGCCGTGGACGGCCGCGTCGAGCGCGAGCCGCTCGTAGCCCGCCACGTGCCCGATGAGGCCGGCGAGGTCGTCGGCCAGCGGGGCGACCGGTTGGGCGTGCACACCCGACGCGCCGACGGTCGCCGGCACCTCGATCACGTGGTCGTCCGGCAGGAACGGCAGCGTGCCGTCGTTGCGGAGGTTGACCACCTGCACGTCGCCGCGGTCGCTCGTCAGCGACGCGAGCAGGTCGACCGCGGCCTCCGAGTAGAACGCGCCACCGCGCTGGGCGAGCTGCTCGGGCTTGGTGACGACGCTCGGGACCGCGTACAACGCCAGCAGCTCGCGCTCCACCTGCTGCACGGCCTCCGCCCTGGTCGGCGCGTCGAGCTGTTCGCGCAGCACCGCGTCGTGGGCGTAGTAGTAGCGCAGGTAGTAGCTCGGCACGTTCCCGAGCAGGCGCAGCAGGGAGGCCGGCAGCTCGATCTCCTCGGCGAGCAGCTCCAGTCGCGACGTCAGGAGGTCGGGGAGGACGTCGCGTCCGCCGACCGTGACCGACCGCTCCCAGGTCAGGTGGTTGAGCCCGACGTGGCCGAGCCCGACCTCCGCCGGCGCGACGTCGAGCAGTGCGGCGAACCGCCGCTGGAAGCCGATCGCCACGTTGCAGAGTCCGACGGCGTTGTGCCCTTCCTGCAGCAATGCGCGCGTCACGATGCCGACCGGGTTGGTGAAGTCGACGATCCATGCGCCGGGCTTGGCGTGCCTGCGCACGACCTCCGCGACCGAGAGCACGACGGGAACCGTCCGCAGCGCCTTGGCGAAGCCGCCGGGCCCCGTGGTCTCCTGCCCGATGCAGCCGCACTCGTGCGGGAACGTCTCGTCGCCGTGCCGGGCGGCCTGGCCGCCCACACGCAGCTGGATGAGCACCGCGTCGGCGTCGGCGACGCCGGCGACCAGGTCGGAGCTCGGCACGATCCGGCCGGGGTGGCCCGCGGCGCGGAACATGCGCTCGCTGATCCCGCCGACGAGTCGCAGCCGCTCGGGGTCGGTGTCGACGAGCCAGAGCTCCTCGATCGGCAGCAGGTCGCGCAGCCGCGCGAACCCGTCCACGAGCTCGGGGGTGTAGGTGGAGCCTCCGCCCACGACAGCCAGTTTCACGCGTTATCCCTTCACGCCGGTGAGTGTGATGCCCTCCACGAAGACGCGTTGGGCGAAGAAGAAGATGATGACGACCGGCACGGTGACGAGGATCGTCATCGCCATCGTCAGGCCCCAGTCGGTGCCGTGCACGCCGCGGAACGACGCGAGGCCGTAGGCGACCGGCCACGCGGCCGGGTTCTCCGAGGTGTAGAGCAGCGGCCCGTAATAGTCGTTCCACGAGTTGAAGAACATGAAGATCGCCGTGGCGGCGATGCCGGGCTTCGCCATCGGGAGGACGACCCTCCAGAGCACCCCGAACTCGCCGTTGCCGTCGATCCGTGCGGCGTCCGAGTACTCCGACGGGATCGTCAGGAAGAACTGGCGCAGCAGGAAGATCGAGAAGGCGTCGCCGAGCAGGTTGGGCAGGATCAGCGGCCACAACGTGCCGGTGAGGCCGAGCTGCGACCACATCACGTAGATCGGGATGGCCGTCACCTGCGGCGGCAGCAGCATCGCGACGATGATCGCCGTGAAGAGGATCCCGGACCCGCGGAACCGGATCTTGGCCAGCGCGTAGGCGGCCGGCACGGAGGAGACGAGCATGAACGCCGTCGCCAGGATCGCGTACATCGCCGAGTTGGCGAACCACTGGGCGAGGGGCACGGTGGTGAAGACCGTCAGGTAGTTGCTCCACACGAACGGCTGCGGCCAGAGGGAGGCTGTGAGCGTCTGCGAGCTCGACATCACCGAGGTCAGAAACACGAACAGGACCGGCGACACGAACAGCACGGCCAGCACGATGAGCACGGCGTGCTCGGCGATCCAGCCGAGTATCCGTCTGGTGCGCAGCGAGCGCGGCGTGCGGATCCTGCGCTGCGGTGCGGCGGGGGAGGCCGGGGCTTCGGGAGTGAGGGTGGCGGAGGTCATTGCGCGCCTTCCGGGGTGAACGCCTTGAACCGGCGCAGGAGCAGGAGCAGGATCACCGCGGCGACGACGAACAGCAGCACGGCGAGCGCGGACGCGTAGCCCAGCTGGTAGGTCCCGAAGCCGCGCACGTACAGCCACTGCGTGTAGGTGAGCAGGGAGTTGTCGGGGTACCCGAGCGTGTTGCCGATCCCCTCGCCGACCACGGCCTTCCCGCTGGCGACCGAGGAGGCGACGGCCGCCTCCGTGAAGTACTGGATGGCCGCGATGACGCCGGTGACCGCCGCGAAGAGCAGCACGGGCGAGATGCTCGGCAGGGTGACGTACCGCACCTTCTGCAGGCCGCCGGCTCCGTCGAGGGAGGCCGCCTCGTACTGTTCGCGCGGAACGTCGAGCAGCGCGGCGAGCAGGATGATCATGATGTCGCCCATCACCCAGATGCCGAGCAGGACGAGCGAGGGCTTGGACCACGCCGGGTCGTTGAACCACAGCGGTCCCTTGATCCCGAACCAGGCGAGCACCTGGTTCACCGGCCCGGTGCCCGGGTTGAACAAAAAGACGAACGCGACGACGCTCGCGACCGGCGGCACCAGCGCTGGCAGGTAGAAGATCGTCCGCCAGACTCCGGAGGCGCGGCGTGCGCGGGCGAGGAGCCCGGCGACGATGAGCGCGAACCCGGTCTTCACGGGCACCCAGATCACGACGAACCACAGCGTGTTCAGGGTCGCCGTCCAGACGTTGGGGTCCTGCGTGAACAGGTACTCGTAGTTGCGGAGGCCGATCCACTGCGGCGGCGAGATCAGGTCGAACCGGGTGAACGAGTAGTAGACGGACGCGATGAGCGGGTAGACGAAGAAGATCGCCAGTCCGAGCAGTGTCGGCGCCAGCAGCGCGAGCGTCACCAGGTTGCGGCGCCGCCGGTTGCGCGAGGGCCGCGTGGGGCGGGCGGTCGCCCGCCCCACGCTCTGAGTCGCTGACGTCACGAGCTCACGGGCCCTTCGAGAGAGCGAGGGCGTCGTTGATCTGCTTGTCGACCGACTTCAGGCCGGCGTCGATGTCGCCGCCCTGGCTCTGGTACTTGTTCCACCAGTCCTGGAAGGTGTTCTGGTAGCCGGCGCCGAGCGGGCTCGCGGGAGTGGTCATGACGTTCTTGTCCGACGCGATGTCGAGGAACGTCTTGAACTGCGGCGAGACCTCCAGGTCGGGGGAGGCCAGCGCGTCCTTCGTGGTCGGCACGTTCTTCAGGCCGTTGGCGAGCTTGACGACCGCGCCGGTGTCGGTGGTGAGGTACTTCAGCAGCGTCCAGGCCAGCTCGGGGTGCTGGGAGCCCTTGGAGATGCCGATGATGTTGCCGGTGATGTAACCGCCGCCGTAGAGGTCGGTGTGGTCGTCGGCGGTCGGGAAGGGCGCAGTGCCGTAGTCGAGGTCCTTCGCCTGGTCGTCGATGAAGGCGGTGCGGTACTCGCCGTCCATGTTCATGGCGACCTGGCCGGTCTGGAACGCGTTGTCCGCCGAGAACTCCTGGCCGAGGCCGGAGGTGAAGGCGTTGAGCTTGTCCCAGCCGATCTTGTCGACGTAGGCCTTCTGCCACTCGATCAGCTCCTTCCAGCCGGGGGAGGAGGAGATCGCGCTGGTGCCGTCTGCCTTCAGCCACTCGGCGCCGGCGGCCGGCCCGTAGTGCGCGGCCGAGTTCTCGTACCAGCCCATGGTCGGGTTGAAGCCGAGGGTCTTGATCGAGCCGTCCGGGTTGAACGTGGTGAGCTTGTCGGCCATGGCCTGCAGCTCGCTCAGCGTCTTGGGAGGCTCGGTGAAGCCGGCGGCCTGGAGGAGCTTCTTGTTGTAGTAAAGGCCGTAGACGTCGGCGAGCATCGGCATCGCGCAGCGGTTGCCCTTGAACTCGGTGTACGACTTCACGGTGTCGCTGAACTGGCTCATGTCGACCTTGTCGCGCTCGATCACCTTGTTGAGCGACCGGAACGCGCCGTTCGAGCAGAAGTTGCCGACGATGTCGGTCGAGTAGGAGAGGCCGACGTCGACCTTGCTGCCGGTGGCGATCGCCTTCTGCAGCTTCTCGTCGTCCTGGCCGGAGTGCACGTCGACCTTGATCTTGGGGTACTTCTTCTCGAAGTCGTCGACGACCGACTGGATGACTTTGGCCTCCCGGTCGGAGAAGAAGTGCCAGAACGACACGGTGCCCGACAGGTCGGACGGCGCGCTGTCCTGGAAGGACGTGCCGGCGGTCCCGCCGGAACACCCGGCCAGGGTGAGCGCTGCGGCCGCGGCGACCGCGGCGGCGGCGATGAGATGACGATGCTTCACGGGTGGTTCCTCGCTGATCCTTCTCGTGATTTTCGGATGGACGGTGTGGTGCAGAGGTGTCGGCGCGTCAGACGGCGATGCGCGACACTTCGTCGAAGAGCGCCTCGCGCACCTCGCCGAGGAGGTGTTCGCGTGCGCCGCGGAGGACGGGGTGGGTGGGGACGCCGGTGGCGACGACGGCGCGTTCGCCCCAGTCGGCGCGCAGTTCGGCTGCGACGAGCTCGGCGAGCCGGGGGCCGCAGGCGGCGCCGGTGGGTCCGCCGAGCACGACGAGCTCGGGGTCCAGAAGGGCGAGCACGGGCACGACGCCGACCGCGACCCGGTGCGCGAGCTCGGTGACGAGCGCCTCGGCGGCGTTCTCATCGCCCTCGAGGTCGCCGGTGAGCCCGTGGATGGAGGCCAGGGCCGCGACGGCGGGTCCGCCGATGAGGTCCTGGAGGTCGGCGGCCTCCGGGTCGAGATCCGCGGCCGAGCGGGGAATCGGCAGGTAGCCGATCTCGCCCGCGCCGCCGGAGGCTCCGCGATGCACCGCCCCGGACTGGTCGACGGCGAGGCCGAGGCCGTCGCCCATCCAGAGCAGCGCGAAACCGGCCGTTCCAGTCCCTGCGCCCTCCGTGCGCTCGGCGACCGCGGCGAGGTTCACGTCGTTGTCGATGTGGACCGCGACGCCGAGGGCGTCCTCCAGCCGCCGCCGGATACCGCGCTTGGGCCAGCCGGGGAGCGTCTCGATGTAGGTGAGCTCGTCGGTGCGCGGGTCGAGGGCGCCCTGGACGCCGACGCAGACCGCACGGACGCGCTCGGCGTCGACGTCGGCGGCGGCGCACGCGGCCTCGATCGCCAGGCGGAGGTCGGCCTCCGGCGTACGGGCGGCCTGGGGAGGCAGGGCGAGCGGCGTCACGGCGATGGGGTGCTCGGCTCCGCCGGCGTCGACGACGGTCGAGCGCAGCGACACCGCGTCGATATCGACCGCGACGCCCAGCATCCGGTCGGTGCGCACCGCATAGCCCGCCGCGTTCGGGCCGCGGCCGGCGGAGACTTCGCCCACGACGTGGATGAGACCGGCCGTCTCGAGCCGCGAGACCATCTGCGCCGCGGTGGGCTTGGAGAGCCCGGAGAGCTCGCCGATACGGGTGCGCGTGAGCACGCCGTGCTCGAGCAGCAGCGCGAGCGCGGTGCGGTCGTTGGTCTCGCGGAGCCACCCGGGGGTGCCTCGGACGGGTCGATCGGCCATGCTCATCCCCTCGTCGGAACGATGTCGTGGCCAGAATGTATCAGGAAAGTTTCTTTATAGTAAAGAGGCCGACGAAAAAGAGACCGGACAGTGACCTTCCCGGCAGCGCGATCAGCCGCTCAGACGACCGCGCGGGCGTGCTCCACGAGCCGGTCGAACGCGGCGTCCAGGTCCGGGTCGAGCCGCTGCCGCGAGGCGTCGGCGAGATACCAGTCGACGATCTCGCCGGCGCCGTGGGCGAACGCGACGCGAGCCTGGTACTCGGGCACGAGCGCCTTCACCTTGGCATTGTCGAAGTGCATCGAGTGGGCCTTGTCGCCCAGGAGGCCGGGGCCGAGATCGGGGACGGCCACAGCGATGGTCTCGCTCGCCACGTGCACGAGCTCCGCCTCGACGCCCAAGGCCTCGGCGAGGTAGCAATAGATCTGGTCCCAGGTCGGCGCTTCGTCCGAGGTGATGTGGAACGAGTCGCCCACGGCCTCCGGCCGGCCGAGCAGCCCGACGAAAGCGACGGCGAAGTCGGTGTTGTGGGTGATCGTCCACCGGCTGGTGCCGTCGCCGTGCACCACGACGGGCGCTCCGCGGCGCATCCGCTCGAGGTCGGTCCAGTGCCCGCTGGTCGGGATCATCGTGCGGTCGTAGGTGTGCGACGGTCGCACGATCGTGATCGGGAAGTCGCGCTCGCGATAGGCCTCCACCAACAGGTCCTCGCACGCGATCTTGTCGCGCGAGTACTGCCAGAACGGGTTGCGCAGCGGCGTCGACTCGGTCACCGGCATCCTCGCGGGCGGCGTCTGGTAAGCAGAAGCCGAGGAGATGAAGACGTACTGCCCGACCCTTCCCTCGAACAGGTCGAAGTCGGTGCGGATGTGCTCGGGCGTGAACGCGAGGAACTCCGCCGCGACGTCGAAGCTGCGCTCGCCGAGCACCGCGTGGACGCTCTCGGGGTCGCGGATGTCCGCGTGCAGCACCTCCACGCCGTCGGGGAGCGGGCGCAGGTCGCTGTTCCCCCGATTGACGACCGTGACCTCGTGGCCCTTTTCGAGGGCCCGGGCGACGCACGCGGAGCTGATGACCCCCGTGCCGCCGATGAAGAGTGTCCGTGTCGCTGTCATCCTCGCTCCTCGCGTCTTCGCCGGCTTCCGCCGGAGCCCGAAATCCCCTGGCCCCAGAAGACTCACACTAACGCGGACGGGGCCCCCGAGGTTAAGGTCCGTGGAGGCTCCGCGTACAGTGCAGGACGACCATCCGCGCCACCGGAGTAAGGAGCCGCCTCGACGTGTCCTCGCACAGCCTGCCCGCCCTCGTCATCGCCTGTCTGGCCGCGGTCGCCGTCGCCATCGTGGTGACCGCGATCGTCGGCCTGGTGCTGCGTGCGACGGGCCGGCATCGCGAGTGGCCCGCGCTGCTGGTGCGGCGCGCCCGGGTGCCGTTCCGGCTCTTCCTGGGAGTCGTCGTGCTGTGGATCGCCGTCGCGCTGACGCTGCCGCCGCAGGTGACGCCCGACTGGGCGGAGGTCATCCACCACACGTTCCTCATCCTGACCATCGCTGCCGGAACCTGGTTCTTCGCGGCCCTGCTCGTCTTCGTCGAAGACCTCGGGCTGGTGCGCTACCGCGTGGACGTGCCGGACAACCGGTACGCCCGCCGTGTGCGCACGCAGGTGCTGGTGCTCCGGAGGCTGACCGTCGTCGCGGCGGTCGTGATCGGCCTGGCGGCGATCCTGCTGACGTTCCCTGTGCTGCAGGCGGCCGGTGCGAGCCTCCTGGCGTCGGCAGGAATCATCGGCGTGATCGCCGGTGTCGCGGCGCAATCGAGCCTGGCCAACCTGTTCGCGGGCATCCAGCTCGCCTTCAGCGACGCGATCCGCATCGACGACGTCGTCGTGGTGGAGCAGCAGTGGGGCACGATCGAGGAGATCACGCTCACCTACGTCGTGGTGCACATCTGGGACGACCGCCGCCTGGTGCTGCCCTCCACCTACTTCACGACGAAGCCGTTCGAGAACTGGACCCGCCAGCACAGCGAGCTGCTCGGCTCGGTGGAGTTCGACCTGGACTGGCGGGTGTCGCCCTCGGGGATGCGCGCCGAGCTGAACCGCATCCTCTCGGCCACCGATCTCTGGGACGGCCGCACCGGCGTGCTGCAGGTCACGGACGCCACGCAGGGCTGGGTGCGCGTCCGCGTACTCGTCACGGGCAAGGACGCGCCGACCCTGTTCGACCTCCGCTGCCATGTGCGCGAACGGCTCGTCGACTGGATGCAGCGGTACTCCTCGGCGTCGCTCCCGCGTCAGCGGGTGGAGGTGGTGGAGGCTCCGGAGCAGCAAGTGCCCAGCGCTCGCGCGCGCAGCGCCGCGGAGGCCGAGGGCCGCCTCTTCGGCGGCACCCCCGAGAAAGAGCAGCGCGCCTCCCAGTTCACCGACGCCATCCCCGTCATCCCCGACATCCCCGACGGTGCTCGCGTCGATGAGGAGAATCGCCCCTGACACGCCGATGATCTCCTCTCTCGCACGCTCAGGGAGGAGATCGCTGCGCGTGTTTCCTCTCCCATACACACGACCCCGGTGGCGGATTGTCCACAGATTCGCCCGACGCAGGTGCGCCGTCACCAGGGCCAGGACAGCATCGACGCATGACCTGGATGAAAACGCTCCGTGCATTAGGCGGCGCGGCGACCACCCGCCAGCTCCGGATGGCCGGCGCCACGGCAGCCGCGTTGCGCGACGCGGTGCGAGAGGGCGTTATCAGGCGGCCGCGCCCCGGCGTGTACGTCTCGCCATTGCTGAGTGGCGCGGCATTGGAGGCCGTGCTCGCGGGAGGGCGCCTGTCCTGCGTCACGGCGTGCGAAAGCTACGGTCTGTGGGCAGGAACGGACCGTCGCACTCATCTGCAGCTTCCGCCGAACGGCCATGCGCCACCGTCGAGTGTCGTGCGTCATTGGCGGCGGTCCGATCCGCACGACGAGCTCTGGCGGGTCTCGCTGGCCGACTGTCTGCGCTCGGTCGCCCGCTGCAGCGACCAGGAGACGGCGGTGGCGGTGTTCGACACGGCTCTGACAGCGGGGATGGTGACGCGTGTCGGACTCCACGAGGTCCTCGAGGACCAGCCGCGTTCCGCGCGGTCGCTGGCCGAGCTCGCGCGGGCGGGGTCCGACTCCGGCGTCGAGTCGATCGTTCGACAACGCCTCGAGCGCACTGGTCGTCACGTCGAGCAGCAAGTGCACGTGCGCGGAGTCGGCCGGGTCGACATGCGCGTGGACTGCGAGCTCTACCTCGAGATAGACGGATTCGCGTTCCATTCCGACAGGGTCGCGTTCGAGCGGGACCGTAGACGTGACGCTGTCCTGCAGATACGCGGCGATCGGAGGTTGCGCATCACGGCCAGCCAGGTCCTCCACGACTGGGCCGCCGTCGAGTCGACCATCGATGCCGCGCTCCCGACCCGACCACCCTCAGCGAACTCACAGCGACGCCGGGACCAACTCGGCCCTCCTCGCTGTTCTTCTTACTGACGGCGCCGCAGCCAGCGCTCGCCGCACACAGGAGGAAACGTGACACAGGACTATCGCAAGAGCCAGGACGCCGTCGCGCGGCTCACCGCCGCGCAGTACGCGGTCACCCAGGAGGCGGCTACCGAGCCGGCCTTCCGCAACGAGTTCTGGAACAACCACGAGGCGGGCCTCTACGTCGACATCGTGTCGGGCGAGCCGCTCTTCGCCTCGGTGAACAAGTACGACAGCCGTTCCGGCTGGCCGAGCTTCACCGTGCCGGTGGACCCAGCGAACGTCGTCGAGAAGACCGACCGCACGTATGGGATGATCCGCACCGAGGTGCGCTCCGCCCACGGCGACAGCCATCTCGGCCACCTGTTCGACGACGGCCCCGCCGAGGCCGGCGGCCTGCGCTACTGCATCAACTCCGCCGCGCTCCGCTTCATCCCGCTCGCCGAGCTGGAGGAGCAGGGCTACAGCGACTACACCCACCTTTTCGAGAACGAGGAGAAGCACTGATGACGACTGAGAAGGCGATTCTGGCCGGTGGCTGTTTCTGGGGAATGCAGGACCTCATCCGCAAGCGCCCGGGCGTGGTGAGCACCCGCGTCGGGTACTCCGGCGGCGACGTCCCCAACGCCACCTACCGCAACCATGGCACCCACGCCGAGGCGATCGAGATCGAGTTCGACCCCGAGCGCGTCAGCTACCGCGATCTGCTGGAGTTCTTCTTCCAGATCCACGACCCGTCGACCAAGAACCGTCAAGGCAACGACGTCGGCACCAGCTACCGGTCGGCGATCTTCTACGAGAACGACGAGCAGCGCCGCGTGGCCGAGGACACCATCGCCGATGTCGACGCGTCCGGTCTCTGGCCGGGCAAGGTCGTCACCGAGGTGGAGGCCGCCGGCCCGTTCTGGGAGGCCGAGCCCGAGCACCAGGACTACCTGGAGCGCATCCCCTGGGGTTACACCTGCCACTTCGCGCGCCCCGACTGGAAGCTCCCGCGCCGCGAGGCGGCGGCGAGCTAGTCTCCTGTCGAATCCGACGCGCACGCGTCACCGAGGCCCACGTCGTCACGCGGCGTGGGCCTCGCCACGTTCACGGCTCGACCGGACTCACACCCGGTCGAGCAGCACCGCGACCTCCAGGTGCCCGGTCTGCGGGAACATGTCGAGCACCCGGCCGGTGCGGATGCGGTACGACGGCATCCGGGCCAGGTCGTGCGCGAGGCTGTTGGGATTGCAGCTGGAGTACACGACGCTCGGCACGCCGGAGCCTTCGAGCCATCCGGAGAGGTCCGCGCCGATCCCGCGGCGCGGCGGATTCACTATCACGAGCTCCGGGGCCGTCTTGGCGCCGAGCGCGAACGCCGTGGCGTCGGCCGCCCGGAACGCCACCTGTGGAAGCCCGGCGGCCGCCGCAGTCGCGCGGGCGCTGCGCACCGCCTCCGTGCTGGTCTCCACGCCGACCACGCGACGCCCTGCCGCCGCGACGTTGAGCGCGAAGCCGCCGACGCCGCAGTAGAGGTCCCACACGCTCGACGGCGAGACCTCATTCACCCACTCGGTCACCTGCGCGTAGAGGCTCTCGGCGACCGCCGTGTTCGTCTGGAAGAAGCTCTGCGGCCGCAACCGCAACGGGACGCCGCCGACGCGCATGACGAGCGACGACCGCGGGGTCAGCACGATCTCGGTGTCGCCTTCGACCACGGCCTTGTGCTCGGGCTGGAGGTTCGCCGTCACGACGACGGCCCCGGGCAGGGCGGCGAGCAGCTCGCCGAGCCGGGCGCGGATGCGGTCGACGGCGGCCTCGGTCCGCACGACGAACCGCACCATCAGCTCGTCGTCGGGGGAGAGTGTCACCAGCACGTACTTGAGCTCGCCGCGGCGGTCCGGAACGCTGTACGGCGCGAGACGGGTGCGCGTGACGAAGTCCGCCAGCACCGGCAGCGCGGCGCGCACGCCCGGGGCGCAGATGCCGCATTCGCGCAGGTCGACGCCGCGGCCCGCCTCGTCGAGGATGCCGATCGTGGGCGCGTCCACTGTGCCCGAGACGACCATCTTCGCTTTGTTGCGGTAGCCCGACTCCGCGCTCGCCACGGGCGGCAGCCAGACCGCGTCCCCGTAGGGGGCGAGGAGTTCGCGCGCGTGGGCGTCCTTGCGGGCGAGTTGGCCGGCGTAGGGGACGCCCATCAGCGTGCACGACCGGCACACGCCGGCGTCGAAGTAGGAGCAGTCCATTCCGCGAACGATTGTACGTGGCCAGCCGGCGCGATGACTTCGGCGACGTTTACCACAGAGAACCACACACAT
>NZ_JBVQSP010000005.1:365778-370374 GCF_055720965.1 Leifsonia sp. PARNA 1/14 | reverse complement strand
ATGAGTATTGCTCTCTGTTGATTCATGTTGTACTGTGTTGGAAATCCAAAGGAGGCGTCGGGTGTATGCAATGGAGCGTCAGGAGCTGATCGAGCGGCTCCTCCTCGAAGACGGCCGGGTCGCCGTGGTCGACCTCGCCGAGCGTTTCGGCGTCACGACCGAGACCGTGCGCCGCGACCTCGACGCGCTCGAGCTGACCGGCGCCCTCCGGCGAGTGCACGGCGGCGCCGTCGCCGTCGATCGAGCCAGCACCGCGGAGGCCTCCGTGATCGAGCGCAGCGGCCTGCGCACCGACACCAAGCTGCGCATCGCCGCCCGAGCCCTGGACGTCCTCGGCGACGGCTTCCGCGGCTCCCTCTACCTCGACGCGGGCACCACGACCGGCGCCGTCGCCCAGCTCCTTCCGGCGCGGCTCTCGGCCAGCGGGGGAGAAGCGGAGGTCGTGACCCACTCGCTCACCCTCGCGCCGGCGCTCGCCGCGGCCGACCGCGTGTCGCTGACGGTCGTCGGCGGCCGCATCCGCGGCGTCACCGCAGCGGCCGTCGGTGCCTCCACGGTCCGCGCGATCCAGTCGCTGCGGCCCGACATCGTCTTCGTCGGGGTCAACGGGGTCTCCGCCGGTTTCGGCCTGAGCACCCCCGACCCCGAGGAGTCGGCGGTCAAGGAGGCCATCGTCCGCGCCGCGCGCCGGGTGGTCGTCCTCGCCGACGCGTCCAAGTTCCAGCAGGAGTCGCTGGTCTCGTTCGCCGCGCTGGACGCGGTCGACGTGCTGGTGACCGACCGCGCCCCGGAGGGCGAGCTCGCCGATGCCTTGGCGGCGGCGGGCGTGGAGGTCTGGTCGGCATGATCGTCACCCTCACCGCCAATCCGTCCCTCGACCGGGCCGTCACGCTGAGCGCGCCGCTCCGCCCCGGCGAGGTCCAGTCGGCCGCGTCCTCCCGCGAGGACGCCGGCGGCAAGGGCATCAACGTCGCACGTGTCGTCACCGCGGCCGACGTGCCCGCACTCGCCGTCCTCCCGCTGGCCACCGACGACCCGTTCGGCGTGGTGCTCCGCTCGACGCGACTCCCGACCCGCGCTGTGCCCATCCACGGCCACGCCCGCGCGAATCTGACGATCAACGATCCGTCCGGGGTCACGACCAAGCTCAACCTCCCCGGCGCCTCCCTGAGCACAGCCGACGCCCGGCTGCTCGTGGAGGCCGTCGTCGACGCGTGCGCGGGTGCGAGCTGGCTCGTCCTGGCGGGTTCGCTGCCCCCCGGTGTCGACGACGACTTCTACGTGACGGTCATCCGCGCCGTGCGCGGCCACTGGGGCGACGCCGCTCCGAAGATCGCGGTCGACACGTCGGGCGAGGCGCTGCGCGCGGCCGTCTTCGAGGCGCACCCCGATCTCATCAAGCCCAACGAGGACGAGCTCGCCGAGCTCACCGGCGCCCCGCTCGGCACTGACGACCTCCCGGCTGCGGTGCTTGCCGTGGCCGAGTCGCTCGTGCCGGAGCGTGTCGGCGCCGCCCTCGTGACGCTCGGAGCCCTCGGCTCCGTGCTCGTCATCCCCGACGGCGGCTTCGTCGCCGCCGCCCCCCGCATCCGAGTGCAGAGCACCGTCGGCGCTGGTGACAGCGCGCTCGCCGGCTACCTGCTCGCGGACCTCGCGGGAGCCACCCCGCCCGAGCGGCTCGTGCACGCGATCCGCTACGGCTCCGCCGCCGCGGCACTGCCCGGCACCCAGGCGCCCCGACCGGCCGACCTGTCCGCCGGCGACCTCCCCGTCGCCGCGCTCCACCCCTGAGCTCCGTCTCGACTCCGCACAGACACACTGGAGGAAACCGTGTCACCGAAGACCATCACTCCCCAACTCGTGAGCCTCGACCTCGGCTCCGTCGGCGACAAGAGCGCCGTCATCCGCGAGCTCGCCGGCCGCGTCGTCGCGCAGGGGCGCGCCACCGATGCTGAAGCGCTCTACGCCGACGCGTGGGCGCGCGAGCAGAAGGACGAGACCGGCCTGCCGGGCGGGATCGCCATCCCACACGCCAAGAGTGCCTCCGTCACCATCCCGACGCTGGCTTTCGCGCGCCTGGAGCCGGGCGTCGACTTCGGCGCCCCGGACGGTCCCGCCGACCTGGTGTTCTTGATCGCAGCGCCGGCCGACGCGGCGGAGGCCCACCTCGCCGTGCTGTCGAAGCTCGCCAGGAGTCTGATGACCGAGGAGTTCACCGCCGGCCTGCGTGCGGCGAAGACGCCGGACGACGTCGTCGCGCTCGTCGACGAGGCGATCGGGGAGGGCGACGGCGCGAGTGCCGCGTCCGGCGCGTCGACTCCGGCTCCCACCGAGCCCGCACTCGCTGCACCTGCCGCACCCGCCGCACCTGCAGCCGACGGCTTGCACATCGACGGGCGACCCGCACGCATCGTGGCGGTCACCTCGTGCGCGACCGGCATCGCCCACACCTTCATGGCCGCGGACGCCCTCACCGCCGCCGGGCCGAGGAACGGCGTCGAACTGGTCGTCGAGCCTCAGGGTTCGAGCGGCTACCAGGCGCTGCCGCAGAGCGTCATCGACGCTGCAGACGCGGTGATCTTCGCCAACGACGTCGACGTGCGCGAGGAGGCCCGTTTCGCCGGCAAGCCCGTGGTGCGCTCCGCCGTCAAGCGCGGCATCGAGCAGCCCGACCAGCTCATCGCCGAGGCGATCGCCGTCGCGTCTGACCCGCACGGCGCACGCGTGAGCGCCTCCGGAGCGTCCGCCGCGGCGGCTCCCGCCGAGACGCTCTCCTGGGGCGCCAACCTCAAGCGGATCCTGCTCACCGGCGTCAGCTACATGATCCCGTTCGTCGCCGGTGGCGGCCTGCTCATCGCGATCAGCTTCCTGCCGTTCCTGGGCGGGTACGGCATCGCGCTCGCCCACGGCGACTCCGGAATGAACAATGCCGTCTACACGCTGACCCACTACGCGATCTGGAACCTGCCGCCCGAGGGCCTCGGCTACTACCTCGGCGCCATCGCCTTCGAGATCGGCAGCGTGAGCCTCGGCTTCCTGGTTCCGGCGCTGGCCGGCTACATTGCCTTCGCGATCGCCGACCGGCCGGGCATCGCCCCGGGATTCGTCGCCGGAGCCATCGCGGTGTTCATGAACGCCGGCTTCCTCGGCGGTCTGATCGGTGGTCTGCTCGCGGGCTATGCGGCCTGGCTCATCGGTCGGCCCGCCGTGCCGCGCTGGCTGCGCGGACTGATGCCCGTCGTGATCATCCCGCTTGGCGCGTCGATCATCGCCTCCGGACTGATGCTGCTCATCCTCGGTGCGCCCATCGCGTGGCTGATGACCCAGCTGACGAGCTTCCTGAACGGCCTGTCCGGCGCCGGCGCCATCTTCCTCGGCGTCATCCTCGGCCTGATGATGTGCTTCGACCTCGGCGGCCCCATCAACAAGGTCGCGTACGCCTTCGCGGTAGCGGGCCTCGCCGCGCAGACCGACGCGAGCTTCCACATCATGGCCGCGGTGATGGTCGCGGGCATGGTGCCCCCGCTGGGGATGGCGCTCGCCTCGACTGTGCTCTACCGCCGCGGGTTCACCCAGGTCGAACGCGAGAACGGCGCGGCCGCCTGGCTGCTGGGCCTCTCGTTCATCTCGGAGGGTGCGATCCCGTTCGCCGCGGCCGATCCGCTGCGCGTGATCCCGGCCAACCTGGTGGGCGGTGCGGTCGCGGGAGGCCTGGCGATGGCGTTCGAGGTGAGCTCGCGGGCTCCGCACGGCGGCATCTTCGTCTTCTTCGCCATCGACCCGATCTGGGGCTTCGTGGTCGCTCTCGCGGCGGGAACGCTCGTCACCGCCCTGCTGGTCGTCGGCCTGAAGCGGTTCGCGGCGCCGCGTCGCGCGACACCCGTGGCCGAACCGGCCGACCACCCCGTCCCCGCGACCGTCGTCGCCTGACCGCCACCGTCTGAACAGGAGAGACCCATGACCGAACGCACCGCGACCGTCGCCAGCAGTTCCGGCCTCCACGCCCGCCCCGCGAAGCTCTTCGTGCAGGCCGTGCAGCAGAAGGGCGTTCCCGTGACGATCGCCGTCGACGACGGCCCGCAGCTGAACGCCGGCAGCATCCTTTCGCTGATGGGCCTGGCCGCCGGCAAGGGCACCGTCGTGACCCTCCGCTCGGAGGCGCCGGGCGCCGACACCGCCCTCGACGAGCTGGTGACGCTGCTCGAGACCGACCTCGACGCTGAGTAGCCGCGCGAGTACGAAAGAAGCCCTCTCCGTCATGGAGAGGGCTTTTTCGGTGTCCGAACGGAGCTACGGTGCCCCAGCGGAGCTACGGTGCCCCCAGCGGAGCTACGGTGCCCCCAGCGGAGCTGCGGTGCCCCCAGTAGGATTTGAACCTACGGCCTTCTGCTCCGGAGGCAGACGCTCTATCCCCTGAGCTATGGGGGCCAGGAGTGCCCGTCCAGGCTAGCAGCTTTTGGAGAGCGGTCAGTTCGCGGGGAGGTTGCCGAGGACGCTCTGCATGAGCGGCGCGGCATCGCCGGGTTCGAAGAAGGCGGACGACTCGGCGACGATCCAGTACGCGCCGCGGAAGATCTGCACCTGGCCGGCTTCGCC
>NZ_JBVQSP010000005.1:327969-365683 GCF_055720965.1 Leifsonia sp. PARNA 1/14 | reverse complement strand
CGCCGGCCTTGAAGTAGCCCTCGACCTGCGGCGGCGTGCCGTAGGTCGGAACCGGCTGGGCCGCGGTGATGGCGGCGTTCTTGAGGCTTTCCAGCTGGTCGGCGGGAGGCTGAGCCACCGCGATCTGCACGACGTCGCCGCTGGTCTGGTTCTGCCAGGCGCAGGTGACGCCCTTCCAGTCGGCGACCTTCTTCTCGAGGCTGCCGGCCTTGGGCGCGTAGCCCGGGTCGGCCGCGAAGTTGGGGTTGTACGCGTACAGCTGGTCGGCGGTGATGACCTGGTCGCAGGTGAGGGTGACCGGCGTCGGCGGCAGCGTCGGCGTGGGGGAGGGCGTCGCCACCGGTGCGTTCGTCGACGTGCTGCCGCCCGCGGTCGCCGAGGCGGAGGGCGTGGAGTCGGGCTTGGCGGCCGGAGTGCAGCCCACGAGCGTGGCGGCCGCGGCAACGATCGCGAGTGCGGCGAGGGTCCGGGCGGTGTGCTGCTGCATGCTGGGGTGCGTCTTCCGTATCGTCCTGCGGGCGTGTCGAATCGCACCCTATCAAGCGTTGCGGCGGGTTGCCCGCCAGTCCTTAGTAGAATCGTTCCTCATGACCCCCGCTGACCTCTCCGCCTCCCTGCTCGCCATCGTGACGACCGTGGTGGACCGGCGACGCGAGGGCCGCGACGACATCGCGCAGATCGCGATCACGGTCGATGACATCCCCCTCGAGCGGCCGAAGAACCGCGAGCACGGCGACTGGTCGTCGAACGTCGCGATGCGGCTCGCCAAGCGGGTCGGCGCGAACCCGCGGGAGCTCGCGGGCGAGATCGCCGAGGCCGCCGCCGGCATCGATGGGGTCGCCTCCGCCGAGGTCGCCGGCCCCGGCTTCATCAACTTCCGGCTCGACGCGGCGGCCGCCGGGCAGCTGGCCCGGACGATCGTGGAGGCCGGCGACGCCTACGGCCGCTCCGACCTCTACGACGGGCTGCTCGTCAACCTCGAGTTCGTCTCGGCCAACCCCACCGGCCCGATCCACCTGGGTGGCGCGCGCTGGGCCGCCGTCGGCGACAGCCTCGCGCGCATCCTGCAGGCCGCGGGCGCCGACGTGACACGCGAGTACTACTTCAACGACCACGGATCGCAGATCGACCGGTTCGCCCGCAGCCTCCTGGCGGCGTATCTCGGTGAAGCGACCCCGGAGGACGGCTACGGCGGCGACTACATCGCCGAGATCGCGGCCCAGGTCGCGAACCGCGCCGCGGCCGACCCGCAGATCGGCGACCTGGCGGCGCTGCCGCGCGAGCAGCAGCAGGAGGTCTTCCGCAGCCTCGGCACCGGCCTGATGTTCCAGGAGATCAAAGACCGCCTCCATGCGTTCGGCGTGGACTTCGACGTCTACTTCCACGAGGACTCGCTGCACGAGTCCGGCGCCGTGGAGCGGGCCGTCGAACGCCTGCGCGAGCAGGGCCACATCTTCGAAGAAGACGGTGCGATCTGGCTGCGCACCACGACGTTCGGCGACGACCGCGACCGCGTGGTCGTGCGCTCCAACGGCGAGCCCGCCTACATCTCGGGCGACATCGGCTACTACCTCGACAAGCGCGAGCGCGGCTTCGAGCAGAACATCATCATGCTCGGCGCCGACCACCACGGCTACATCGGCCGCCTGATGGCGATGGTGGAGGCCTTCGGCGACGTGCCGAACGAGAACCTCCAGATCCTCATCGGTCAGATGGTCAACCTGGTCAAAGACGGCGCGCCCGTCAAGATGTCGAAGCGCGCGGGCACCATCGTCACGCTCGACGACCTCGTCGACGCCGTCGGCGTGGACGCCGCGCGCTATTCGCTGGTGCGCTCGTCCACCGACTCGCAGCTCGACATCGACCTCGACCTGCTCACCAAGCGCAGCAACGAGAACCCGGTGTACTACGTGCAGTACGCGCACGCGCGCACCCGCTCCGTCGCGGCCAACGCGGCCAGGTCCGGCGTCGACCGCAGCGTGTTCAAGCCCGAGCTGCTCACGCACGAGACCGAGAGCGCGCTCCTCGGGGGCCTGCAGGAGTTCCCGCGCGTGATCGCCCAGGCGGCGGAGCTGCGCGAGCCGCACCGGGTCGCCCGGTACATCGAGGAGGTCGCCGGCCTGTATCACGCCTGGTACGCCGTGCGCGACGGCTCGACCCGCGTGCTCCCGCATGGCGAAGAGCCCGTCACCGACGCCCATCGAACGCGCCTCTGGCTGAACGACGCCACCGGGCAGGTCGTCCGCAACGGCCTCGCGCTGGTAGGGGTGTCCGCTCCGGAGCGGATGTGACGCGATGAGCGACCAGCCCACGGAGGTCCTGCCCGACGAGTCGTCGCCCGCCGGTGGAACCGCTGAGCGCGGTCGTCCGCGATGGTTGAAGCCGGTGCTGTGGACGGTCGGCTCGATCGTCGTCGTCCTCGTGCTGCTCGTCGTCGCCGACGTCGTGACGCGCGCCGTCGCCGAGCAGCGCGCCGCCGCCGAGATCGAGAAGAATCTCCCGAGTTCGGTGAAGGCCGACGTGAAGGTGCACATCGGCGGTTTCTCGGTGCTGGCGCAGTTCGTGGAGGGCAGCTTCGAGAGCGTCGACATCGACGCCCCGAAAGCGATTGTGAACGGTGCGCCGCTGAGCGCCTCCGTCCACGCGACCGGGGTGCCGGCCGACTTCAGCAAGCCGATCCGGTCGGCCACCGGCACCCTGAGCATTTCGCAGACGTCGCTCAACAAGCTGGTGACCATCCCCGGCGCGAAGGGCGACATCACCTTGGGCGCGGGCCACATCGGCTATGACGGCACGATCGACCTGCTCGGCCTCCCCGTCGACTACACGGTCACGGCGACAGCGGAGGCCGCCGGCGACACCGTGCTCCTCACCCCCGGCAAGGCCTCGGTCTCGGCAGGCTCGGGCGATGTCAACATCACCCGACTCCTCCAGGCCCTGACCGCGAACGGGCCGTTCCCGGTGTGCGCGGCCCAGTACCTCCCCGACGGCGTGAAGGTCACCGACATCACCCTCACTCCGGGGCACGCGACGGTCACACTGAACGCCTCGGACTTCGTCATGGACGAGAAGTTCCTGCACAGCAAGGGAAGCTGCTCCTAGGAACCCCGTCGCTGCCTCCCGTAACACGGCGAAGCCGCCCGGGCGCCCTCGGTAGACTGCTTACACTTCTCCACCGGCTTCAGGGGCCAATCCGGGTCCGCTCGCCAGAGAGAACCCCATCGACTGTACTTGTGTCCGTCTGTACTCGTGAGGTTGTCCCCATGGCATCGAATCCCCTCGCGCCGTCGTGGCTGCGCGTGCCCGACGACGCGAATGCGCTCGCCCCCGGTCTCTGGTCGCGCACTGCGCGCCGCGAGGCCGGTGCGATCGAGGTGGGCGGCGTCTCCGTCGCCGCGCTCGCGGAGCGCTTCGGCACCCCGCTGTACGTGGTCGACGAGCAGGAGGCGCGGGAGCGCGCCGTCGAGGTGCGCTCGGCCTTGCAGCGTGCGTTCGCAGAGGTGGGCTCCGCCGCGAAGGTCTATTACGCGGGCAAGGCGTTCCTGTCGATCGAGGTCGCCCGGTGGATGGCCGAGGCCGGCCTCAACATCGACGTCTGCTCAGGAGGCGAGCTCGCGGTCGCGCTCGCCGCCGGCGTCCCCGCCGAGCGGCTGGGCTTCCACGGCAACAACAAGTCACTCGCCGAGATCGACCGTGCGGTCTCGGTCGGCGTCGGCGCGATCATCATCGACAGCGTCCAGGAGATAGACCGGGTGGCGGAGGCGGCCTCCCGGCACGGCGTCGTTCAGCGGGTGCGGCTGCGGGTGAACTCGGGTGTCCACGCTCACACCCACGCCTTCCTGGCGACGGCACACGAAGACCAGAAGTTCGGCATCGCGCTCGACGACGCCGCAGAGGCGGTGGCGCACATCCGCTCGCACGCCGGCCTCGACTTCCTCGGCCTCCACTGCCACATAGGGTCGCAGATCTTCGGCGCCGACGGGTTCGCGGAGTCCGCCGCACGCCTGCTCACCGTGCACAAGCAGCTTCTGACCGGTGGCGATGTGCCCGAGCTCAACCTCGGCGGCGGCTTCGGCATCGCGTACACGAGCGTCGACGACCCCGCACCGATCGACGAGCTCGCCCGCAGTATCGCTCAGACGGTCGCGGCGGCCTGCGAGGAGCTCGAGGTCCCGATTCCGGCTGTGGCCTTCGAGCCCGGCCGCTCGATCATCGGCACCGCAGGCCTCACCCTCTATACGGTCGGCACGACGAAAGACGTGACCGTCTCCGCGCAGGACGACGGCGAGACCGCGGTGCGGCGCTACGTGAGCGTCGACGGCGGCATGAGCGACAACGCCCGGCCCGCGCTCTACGGCGCCGACTACTCGGCACGCATCGCCGGTCGCGAGTCGGCCACGCAGCCCCTCCTGGTGCGGGTCGCCGGCAAGCACTGCGAGAGCGGCGACATCGTTGTCGACGCGGAGTACCTGCCGGGCGACGTGACGCCGGGCGACTTGCTCGCGGTGCCGGCGACCGGCGCCTACTGCTGGTCGCTGGCCAGCAACTACAACTACCTCGGCCGCCCCGCGGTGGTCGCGGTGCGCGACGGCGCGGCCCGCGTCATCGTGCGCGGAGAGACCGAGGCCGACCTGCTGGCGCGCGATGCCGCCTACGACGACGGGAGCACCGAGCGATGATCGAGTACCGCAACCTCCGGGTCGCCCTGCTGGGCGCCGGATCCGTCGGCTCCCAGGTGGCACGGCTGCTGCTGGAGCAGGGCGACGAGTTCGCCTCCCGGGTCGGGGCGCGCCTGGAGCTCGTGGGCATCGCCGTGCGCGACGTCGACGCCCCGCGCGACGTCGACCTCCCGCGCGAACTGTTCACGACCGACGCCAGCTCGCTCATCCTGGGCGCCGATATCGTCGTCGAACTCATGGGCGGCGTCGAGCCGGCCCGCGGCTACGTGCTGGAGGCCCTCAACTCGGGCGCCGACGTCATCACCGCCAACAAGGCGCTGCTGGCCACCCATGGCCCCGAGCTGTTCGAGGCGGCCGAGCAGGTCGGCGCACAGCTTTATTACGAGGCCGCCGTCGCCGGGGCCATCCCGATCATCCGCCCGCTGCGCGACAGCCTCGCCGGCGACACCGTCACGCGGATCCTCGGCATCGTCAACGGGACGACCAACTTCATCCTCGACCGCATGGACACCCACGGCGAGACCCTCGCCGACGCCCTCGCGACGGCGACCGCGCGCGGCTACGCGGAGGCCGACCCGACCGCCGACATCGGCGGCTACGACGCCGCGCAGAAGGCCGCGATCCTGGCGAGCCTCGCGTTCCACACCACCGTGCCGCTCGAGCGCGTCTACCGCGAGGGCATCACCTCGGTCACTCGCGAGCAGGTCGACGCCGCCCGCGAGATGGGAGCCGTCATCAAGCTGCTGGCGATCTGCGAGCGGCTGACCGACCCGGAGACGGGGGAGGAGGGCGTGTCCGCCCGCGTCTACCCGGCACTGATCAGCCGCGAACACCCGCTCGCCGCCGTGCGCGGAGCGCACAACGCAGTCTTCGTGCAGGCGGCCGCCGCCGGTGACCTGATGTTCTACGGCGCCGGAGCGGGCGGGGTCGAGACGGCTTCCGCCGTGCTCGGCGACGTGGTCTCCGCCGCCCGCCGGCACGTGGTCGGCGGCCCGGGTGTCGCGGAGTCGACGCACGCGGGCCTCCCGGTGCTCGACGTCGGGCGTGTGGTCACCCGCTACCAGATCACCCTCTCGGTGGAGGACCAGCCGGGTGTGCTGGCGACGGTCGCCCGCATCCTGAGCGACGGCGGTGTGAGCGTCGAGACGATGCAGCAGTCGGTGCCGAGCACGACCAGCGCGGTCGTCATATCAGGTAATGGACCGATTCACGGCCCGGGCGCCCCCACCGCTACCCTGGTGATCGGCACCCACGAAGCCGAGGAGGCCGCGCTCGCGGCCACCGTGGAGGCGCTCGCGGCCAGCGACGTGGTCACCGCCGTCTCTTCCGTTCTCCGAGTCGAAGGATCTTAATGCCCGAGAAGTCCTACAGCCGTCAGTGGCGTGGCGTCCTGCGCGAGTACGCGGACCGCCTGAACATCTCCGAGGCCACCCCGATCGTGACGCTCGGCGAAGGCGGCACCCCGCTCCTGCCGGCTCCGGCGCTCTCCGCACGCACCGGCGCCAACGTCTTCGTGAAGTTCGAGGGCATGAACCCCACGGGCTCGTTCAAAGACCGCGGCATGACGATGGCGATCTCGAAGGCCGTCGAGCACGGAGCGAAGGCCGTCATCTGCGCCTCCACCGGCAATACTTCGGCCTCCGCCGCGGCATACGCCACCCACGCGGGCATCCAGGCCGTCGTGCTGGTGCCGGAGGGCAAGATCGCGATGGGCAAGCTCAGTCAGGCCATCGCGCACAACGCTCAGCTGCTGCAGGTGCAGGGCAACTTCGACGACTGTCTCGACATCGCCCGCGACCTGGCCACCAACTACCCGGTCCACCTCGTCAACTCGGTCAACCCCGACCGCATCGAGGGCCAGAAGACCGCCGCGTTCGAGGTCGTCGAGGTGCTCGGCGACGCTCCCGACTTCCACATCGTCCCGGTCGGCAACGCGGGCAACTACACCGCCTACCACCGCGGCTACACCGAGGAGCTGCAACGCGGCGAGTCCACGAAGCTCCCGCGGATGTTCGGATTCCAGGCCGCCGGCAGCGCGCCGATCGTGCTCGGCCACGCCGTCAAGGAGCCCGACACCATCGCCACCGCCATCCGCATCGGCAATCCGGCGTCGTGGGAGCTCGCGCTCAACGCGCGCGACGACAGCGAGGGCTACTTCGGCGCGATCGACGACGCGGGCATCCTCGAAGCGCACCGCATCCTGTCGGCCGAGGTCGGCATCTTCGTCGAGCCGGCCAGCGCGATCAGCGTCGCCGGCCTCCTGGAGCGTTCGGCCGCAGGTGTCATCCCCGCCGGCTCCACGGTCGTCCTCACTGTGACCGGCCACGGCCTCAAGGACCCGCAGTGGGCCCTCCGCACCGCAGACGGCTCCGACGTGCAGCCGACCAGCGTGCCGGTCGACACCCAGGCGATCGCGGACGTCCTCGGCCTCGCCGCCAACGCGGGAGCGTCGGCGTGAGCCCACGCACCGTCGATCTGCGCGGCCGCGCGGTCGCGGTGAAGGTCCCGGCGACGAGCGCCAACCTCGGGCCCGGGTTCGACACCCTCGGCCTCTCGCTCGCGCTCTACGACGAGCTGCGCGTCTCTGTGCGCGACGAGCCCGGCGCGACCGTGCAGGTCTCCGGCGTGGGTGCGGGGGAGGTGCCGACCGATGAGAGCAACCTCGTCGTCCGCGCCATCGCCCACACGTTCGAGTCGGTCGGCGTCGCGCTGCCCGGGCTGAACCTCTTCGCGCGCAACAGCATCCCGCACGGCCGAGGCCTGGGCTCCTCCGGCGCGGCGATCGTCTCCGGGATCATGGCGGCGAAGGGGCTTCTGGAGGGCGTCGTCGAGTTCGACGCCCAGGCGCTCCTCGCGCTCGCCAACGACATGGAGGGGCACCCCGACAACGTGGCGCCCGCGCTCTTCGGCGGCCTCACCATCGCCTGGGTCACCCCCGAGGGCCCTCGGTTCAAGAAGCTGATCGTGCACCGCGGGGTCTCGCCCTTGGTGCTCGTGCCCGAGCACGTCATGTCGACGGCGCTCGCGCGCAGCCTCCAGCCGCAGTCCGTGCCCCACGAGGACGCGGTCTTCAACGTGTCGCGCTCCGCGCTGCTGGTCGCGGCTCTCATCCAGAGCCCTGAGCTGCTGCACGCCGCCACCGAGGACAAGCTCCACCAGAGCTACCGTGCCTCGGCCATGCCCGAGACCGATCGACTGATCACCCTCCTGCGCTCCAACGGCTTCGCCGCCGTGGTGTCGGGGGCGGGGCCGTCCATCCTCGTGCTCTGCAGCGATCCGAGCCAGCGACTCGCCGCCGCCGAGCTGGTCGCCCGCGAGGCGCAGACGCCCTGGCAGCCGCTCATGCTCGCGGTCGACTTCAAGGGCGCGACGGTGACCGTCGTCCCCGCGGACGAGGCGGACACACCGGCCGCGTAGCGTCAGAAACGCCCGGTATGAGGTGGTAAACTGTTCGGGCACCCGTGAAGAACCCGCGTCACGAGCGAATCAAGCTTCCGGGTGATCTCTTAGCAATCATGCCGTCACTCCTGCCTGCGCTTTTCGGAAATCCGGAGCATCCGGGTATCCCGAGCGCACCGTAGCGCGGATCCGAACGCAGCGCGGCAAGGCAGGCTCACGTGACGAGTGCTCCACAGCGGCGCGCAGAGTGCGCGCCGGGGGAAAGGAATCCTCTTCAGTGACTGATGTCGAACTCCACGCCGGGGGCGTGGACAACAGCGACCTGACCTCGCTCAAGGTGGCGGAGCTCCAGGCTCTCGCCGCCGAGCTCGGCCTCCAGGGCGCGACCCGGCTCCGCAAGGGCGAGCTGGTCGAGGCGATCGCGACGGCCCGTGCCGCCGCGGCCGGCACCGCGGATGCGGCGCCCGCGCAGAGCGACCTCGAGAACACCGCGGCCGAGAGCGTCGCTCCGGCCGCCGCCGAGCCCGTCGCCGCCGAGCCCGTCGCCGCCGAGCCCGTCGCCGCCGAGCCCGTCGCGGGCGAGCCCGTCGCGATCGGCGCCGACCAGGCCGACCACGCGTCCGCCGCCTCGCAGGTTCTCGTCGAGCCGCTCATCGCCGAGCCGGCCGCGACCGCCGAGCCTCTGGTGGGCGACGCGCTCCTCGCCGAGTCCGAGGTCTCGTCCGCGCCGCGTCGCCGCGGCTCGCGCCGCGCCTCCAGCCCGGACGGCACGACCCTCCCGGCCGCGACCAGCGTCGCTGCCGACACCCACGTGAACACGGGTGAGACCGGCGTCGAGTCCCTCATCCCCGACGTCGACGCGCTGCTCGACTCCGCGCTCGCATCCCGCGAGCAGGCTCAGCGCGACGGCCAGGGCGGCCGTCGTCGCCGTGGCCGCGGTCAGAACGGCCAGGGCCAGAACGGTCAGGGTCAGCAGAACGGTGCTGCGCAGGAGGCCGACGAGCAGTCGACCGAGGCCACCGCCGAAGAGACCGAGGCGACGCAGGGCGAGTCCGCCGAGCAGGGTGGCGAGCAGCAGCAGAGCGGACGCAACCGCCGTAACCGCAACCGCAACAAGGGCAACGGCCAGAACGGCGAGCAGAATCAGCAGGGCGGCCAGAACCAGGGCCAGAACCAGCAGGGGCAGCAGAACCAGCAGGGCCAGCCCAAGGACCTCCTGGGCGACGGCGACAAGCAGGGCGCCCAGCAGAACCGCGGCCCGCAGCAGCAGCAGGCCGAGGGTGACCGTCAGGGCCGCTACCGCGACCGCAACCGCAAGCGCCGCGGCGGCGCTCCCGGCGACGAATTCGAGCCGGAGATCGCCGACGACGACGTGCTGATCCCCGTCGCGGGCATCCTCGACGTGCTGGACAACTACGCGTTCGTCCGCACGACGGGGTACCTCCCCGGTGCCAGCGACGTCTACGTCTCGCTCGGCCAGGTCAAGAAGTACAGTCTCCGCAAGGGCGACGCCGTCGTCGGTGCGATCCGTCAGCCGCGCGAGGGCGACAGCAACAGCCGCCAGAAGTACAACGCGCTGGTGAAGGTCGACTCCATCAACGGCCAGACCGTCGAGGAGGCCGCCACCCGCGTCGAGTTCGGCAAGCTGACGCCGCTCTACCCGCAGGAGCGCCTGCGACTGGAGACCGAGCCCGGCAAGGTCACCCAGCGGATCATCGACCTGGTCGCCCCGATCGGCAAGGGCCAGCGCGGCCTCATCGTCGCGCCGCCCAAGGCCGGCAAGACGATCGTGATGCAGCAGATCGCCAACGCGATCACCACCAACAACCCCGAGGTCCACCTCATGGTCGTGCTGGTGGACGAGCGTCCCGAAGAGGTCACCGACATGCAGCGCACGGTGAAGGGCGAGGTCATCGCCTCCACCTTCGACCGTCCTGCCGAAGACCACACGACCGTCGCCGAGCTCGCGATCGAGCGTGCCAAGCGCCTGGTGGAGCTCGGCCACGACGTCGTCGTGCTGCTCGACTCGATCACCCGCCTCGGCCGCGCCTACAACCTGACGGCTCCGGCATCCGGCCGCATCCTGTCCGGTGGTGTCGACGCGTCGGCGCTCTACCCGCCCAAGCGCTTCTTCGGCGCCGCGCGCAACATCGAGCACGGCGGCTCGCTGACCATCCTCGCCTCGGCACTGGTCGAGACCGGTTCCAAGATGGACGAGGTGATCTTCGAGGAGTTCAAGGGCACCGGCAACATGGAGCTCCGCCTGTCGCGCCAGCTGGCCGACAAGCGCATCTTCCCGGCCGTCGACGTGAATGCCTCCGGCACCCGCCGCGAAGAGATGCTCATGGGCCAGGACGAGGTCAAGATCACCTGGAAGCTGCGTCGTGCCCTCGCAGGCGTCGACCAGCAGCAGGCGCTCGAGATCGTTCTCGGCCGCCTCAAAGAGACCTCGAGCAACGTCGAGTTCCTGATGCAGGTGCAGAAGTCGATGCCGCAGCCGGCCAACGGCCATGGCAACGCGCACTCGCACGGTCACGAGAACGACCACCGCTAGCTGACGTCAGTGCCCGTCCGGCATGCCTGAGGGTGTGCCGGGCGGGCACTTTTCCGTTTCCGCAAGCGCATGGCAGAAAGAAGCAACGAATGTTCGAGTCGGTCACCGGCCTCATCGCCGAGCACGACGACCTCCAGCAGCAGCTCTCCGACCCCGACCTGCACAGCGACCCGGTCCGCTCCAAGAAGGTGAACCGTCGATACGCCGAGCTCTCGCGCATCGTCGCGGTGTACAACCAGTGGCAGCAGCTCTCGGACGACCTGGAGGCCGCGCGCGAGCTGGCCGCGGAGGACGCGGCGTTCGCCGATGAGATCCCCGGCCTCGAGCAGAGCCTCGAGGAGACCGGCGAGAAGCTGCGGCGCCTCCTGATCCCGCGCGACCCCAACGACAGCCGCGACGTGATCATGGAGATCAAGATGGGGGAGGGCGGCGCCGAGTCCGCGCTCTTCGCCGGCGACCTCCTGCGCATGTACCTGCACTACGCGGACTCGAAGCGGTGGAAAGCCGAGATCATCGAGCAGACCTCCAGCGACCTCGGCGGCATCAAGGACGTGCAGGTGGCGTTCAAGGGCACGTCGAGCGACCCGGCGGAGGGCGTCTGGGCGCACCTCAAGTACGAGGGCGGCGTGCACCGCGTGCAGCGTGTGCCGGCGACCGAGTCGCAGGGCCGCATCCACACCTCTGCCGCCGGCGTGCTCGTCTTCCCGGAGGTCGACGAGCCCGAAGAGGTCGACATCAACCCCAACGACCTCAAGATCGACGTCTTCCGGTCGTCGGGACCGGGCGGGCAGTCGGTGAACACGACCGACTCGGCTGTGCGCATCACCCACGTGCCGACCGGGATCGTCGTCTCGATGCAGAACGAGAAGAGCCAGCTGCAGAACCGCGAGGCCGCGATGCGCGTGCTGCGGGCGCGCCTGCTGGCCAAGCAGCAGGAGGAGGCGGACGCAGAGGCCGCCGAGTTCCGCAAGGGCCAGATCCGGACGATGGACCGCTCCGAGCGCATCCGCACGTACAACTTCCCCGAGAACCGCATCGCTGACCACCGCACGGGCTACAAGGCATACAACCTCGACACCGTCATGAACGGCGCCCTCGACCCCGTCATCGAGTCGAACATCCTCGCCGACGAGGAGGCGCGCCTGGCCGACCTCGCCCAGGGCTGACGGGCCTCAGATGTAGAGGGCGGGGTCGAGCCAGTCGTCTCCGGCGATCTGCTCATGGCCCGAGCGCGGGCGCGCACGCGCGGGGACGCCGGTGAGCACGGAGTCCGGCGGTGCGTCGTGCACGACGACGGCGTTGGCGCCGACTACCGTGCGCTCACCGATCTCGATGGCTCCGAGGACCTTTGCGCCCGCTCCGACCGTGACGTGATCGCGGATGGTCGGGTGCCGCTTGCCGTGGCCGCTGCCCCGGCCTCCCAGCGTGACGCCGTGGTAGAGCATCACGTCGTCGCCGATCCACGTGGTCTCGCCGATCACGACGCCCATCCCGTGGTCGATGAAGAAACGTCGTCCGATGCGCGCGCCCGGATGGATCTCGATGCCGGTCAGAAAACGAGTGAACTGCGACAGGATGCGCGCGGGCATCCGGAACCCGGCCCTCCAGAGCCGGTGGGCGACGCGGTACGACCAGACGGCGTGGAGGCCGGAGTAGACGATCGCGACCTCTGCGCCGCCCCGTGCCGCGGGGTCGTGCGTTCGCGCGTTGCGGATGTCCTCGCGCGCACGGAAGAGCGGCACGCCACTCAGTCCAGGAGGTCCGCCCAGAGGGCCGTCGAGATGTACCGCTCCCCGGTGTCGCAGATGACGGCGACGATGGTCTTGCCGGCGTTCTCCGGTCGCTTCGCGAGTTCCAGAGCGGCCCAGACGATCGCCCCGGAGGAGATCCCGGCGAGGATGCCCTCCTCGCTGGCGAGCTTCTTGGCGGTGGCGATGGCGTCGTCGAACGACGCGTCGATGACCTCGTCGTAGACGCTGGTGTCGAGGATCTCCGGCACGAAGTTGGCACCCATGCCCTGGATCTTGTGCGGTCCGGGCTTGCCGCCGTTGAGGATGGGTGAGTCCAGCGGCTCGACCGCGATCACCTTCACCTCGGGCTTGCGCTCTTTGAGCACCTGGCCGACGCCGGTGATGGTGCCGCCGGTCCCGACGCCGCAGACGAAGATGTCCACGCCGCCGTCGGTGTCCGCCCAGATCTCCTCAGCGGTCGTGGCACGGTGGATGGCGGGGTTGGCCTCGTTGGCGAACTGCTGCGCCCAGATGGCGTTGTCGTTCTCCGCGACGATCTTCTTCGCGGTCTCCACCGCGCCGCGCATGCCGTCGGGACCCGGCGTGAGGACGATCTCGGCGCCGAACGCGCGCAGCAGCACGCGGCGCTCCTTCGACATGGTCTCCGGCATCGTGAGGATGACCTTGTAGCCGCGGGCCGCGCCGACCATCGCGAGCGCGATGCCGGTGTTGCCGCTCGTGCCCTCCACGATGGTGCCGCCCGGTCGCAGGGCGCCGGACTTCTCGGCGGCATCGACGATCGCGACACCGATGCGGTCCTTCACGCTCCCGGCGGGGTTGTAGAACTCCAGCTTCCCCAGCACGGTCGCGCCGACATCGGCGGCGATCTTGTTGAGCTTGACGAGCGGCGTGCGTCCGACCACTTCGGTGATGTTCTCGTAGACCTGAGCTGGCATGGTTCACACTCTAATCGGCGCAAGGGCCCCGGTGCCTCCTGTGACGGTAAGCTCGTCGGGCCATGTCCGATGCTTCCCCCGCGTTCACCGTCCGTTCCCTCCGCGACGAGACGGTCGCCGCGCTCGCGCAGGCGGGGGTTCCCGATCCGGAGGTGGACGCCGACCTCCTGATCGGATTCGCGTTGGGCGTCGGGCGGGGCCGTGTGCAGGCGCTGGTCGTGATGGAGTCGCCGGTCGAGGAGGCCGACGCCGAGTGGGTCCGCGCGCTCGCATCCCGCCGGGCCACGCGGGAGCCGCTGCAGCACATCACGGGCACGGCGCCGTTCCGCTCGCTCGAACTGGCGGTCGGCCCCGGCGTGTTCGTCCCGCGCCCCGAGACGGAGCAGGTGGTGCAGTTCGCCATCGACGCGCTCCGCGCCGTGCCCTCCGCTGCTCCGCTCGGCGTCGATCTGGGGACCGGCAGCGGCGCGATCGCTCTGGCGATGGCGACCGAAGTGCCGCACGCGCGCGTCTTCGCAATCGAGAAGTCGCCGGAGGCGCTCCCGTGGACCCGGCGCAACGTGGAGGCGTCCGGCGCGACCAACCTGGCGCTGGTGCAGGGCGACCTCGCGGAGGCGTTCCCCGAACTCGACGGCACGGTCGACGTCGTCATCTCGAACCCGCCGTACGTGCCGGATGCGGCGATTCCGCGCGACCCGGAGGTGCGGCTGTTCGACCCTCCGATCGCGCTCTACGGCGGCGAGGACGGCCTGGACGTCGTCCGCGTGATCTCGTCGGTGGCGCGCCGGCTGCTGCGGCCGGGCGGGCTGCTCGTGCTCGAGCACGGCGAGCTGCAGGGCGCCCAGATCCGCGACCTCCTGACCGCCGACGGCTGGCGCGCCGCCGCGACGCACCCCGACCTCACCACCCGCGACCGGGCGACGACGGCGCTGCGCCCCTGACGATGTCAGCGGCGGTCCCGCTCCCGTTCCTCGCGCTCCTTGTCGCGCGCGATCCGCTCGCGCGCGCGGGCGATCGCCTCGCGCTCGCGCTTGCGTGCCTCCCGCAGCGCCTTCTCCGCTTCGCGGCGCTGCTTGGCGGCCTCACGCACCGCCTTGTCGTGGGGAATCGGCTCGGGCCGCGGCTCGGCAGCGACGATCGGCTCACCGGAGGTCCGTGCCGCGGTGTACCGCTCGATCCCGTCGAGGATGCGCTCGAGGCCGAACGCGAAGTCGTCCTGCTCGTCCTCCCCGTCGGTGTAGCCTCCCGACGCGACCAGTGGCGCGAGGTCGGGGAAGCGTTCCGGCGTGACCAGCTCGGCGAGAGCAGCGGCGAACGCCTCTCCGCTCTGTGGAGGCTGCGCGCCCTTCTCGCGTGACTGTCGCACGTCGCGCTCGACGATACCGGCGGCGCGCGCGTACGACGACAACAGCAGGGCGATGCCCATCTTCTCGGCGTCGGTCAGCGGCAGATCGCGCATCTCGCGCAGCCCCCAGTCGAGCACCGCGAGGTTGTTGGGCATGAGCGGGATGCCCGAGATCGGGATGTCGGGGAACCAGGGATGGGCCTGGATCACCTCGATGCTCGCCATGGACCAGCGGCGCAGTCCGCTGCGCCAATCGGCCCCGCGGTCGTCCTCAGCCGGGATCGGAACGTCGCACACCGCGTCCTGCATGAGCGCGAGTACGTCGTCCTTGCTCGTCACGTAGCGGTAGAGCGACATCGTCGTGAAGCCGAGCTCGGTGGCGATCCGGCTCATCGAGACGGCGCCGAGGCCCTCCTCGTCGGCCACAGCGACGGCTGTGTCGATGATCCGCTCGATGCTGAGCTCGCGCTTGGGGCCGCGCTGGGGGCGCTCCGCGACGCCCCAGCTCAGCGCGACGGCGCGGGGGAGCGCCTCTTCGACTTCGTCCGCCATTCCGCACGCCTTTCCGGTTCGGTGTTGACACCCATCCTAGAACTGTGTATCACTTAAACGAAAGCGTATGCGCCATAAACAGTTTGCTACCTACACAGAACTCGAAAGGAACCGGACCATGACAGCACCAGCGATCGCGGTCGCGGGACTGCGTAAGTCCTTCGGCACGCAGACCGTCCTCGACGGGGTCGACCTGCACGTCGAGCGGGGGAGCGTCTTCGCGCTCCTCGGCCCGAACGGGGCAGGCAAGACGACCGTCATCAACATCCTGAGCACCCTCGTGGCGCCGGACGCGGGCACGGTGACGGTGTGCGGGCACGACGTCGTCCACGATCCGGACGGCGTCAAGGAGTCCATCAGCCTCACCGGGCAGTCCGCAGCGGTGGATGAAGTCCTCACGGCGGAGGAGAACCTGCGCATGATGGCCAGGCTCTCCGGGTTCGACCGGGCAGGGGCCGCCGAGCGCTCGCGGGAGCTGATCGACCGCTTCGACCTGCGCGACGCCGCCCGCAAGCGCGTCAAGACCTACTCCGGCGGGATGCGGCGCCGACTCGACCTCGCGCTCAGCCTGGTCGCGACGCCGCCCGTCATCTTCCTCGACGAGCCGACCACCGGGCTCGACACCCGCAGCAGGCAGGCGCTGTGGGCGATCATCCGCGACCTCGCGGAACGGGGAACCACGATCCTCCTCACCACCCAGTACCTCGAGGAGGCCGACCAGCTCGCCGACCGGATCGCCGTCCTCGATCACGGTCGGGTCGTCGCCGAGGGCACCGCGGTCGAACTGAAGGCGCGCGTGGGCGGAGAGGTCGTGGAGCTGCGCGATGCGTCCGACGGCGTCGTCCGGGAGCTGCCCACCGACGGAACGGTCGACGGGCTCCGCGATGCGATCGACGCTCTGGATGCGCTCGGCGTCCCCGGAGCCTCCATCGCCATCCGCAAGCCGAGCCTCGACGACGCGTTCCTGATCCTCACCGGGAGCCCCGCCGACCCGCAGGGCGACACCCAGACCGACACCCATTCCGAGCTCCAGAAGGAGGCCGTCCGATGAGCACCCTCGCCGTCACCGCCCCGTCCCGGCGCGTCGGGGGCGCCACCGCCGCCGTGGTGTTCATCGGCCGCAGCGTGCGTCACTCGCTGCGCAACGTCGAAGCCCTCACTATGGCCATCGCACTGCCGGTGATGCTGATGCTCCTCTTCACCTTCGTCTTCGGAGGAGCGATCGACTCCGAAGGCGACTACGTCGACTATGTGGTGCCGGGCATCATCCTGCTCTGCGCCGGTTTCGGCGCCTCCAGCACCGCGGTCGACGTCGCGGAGGACATGAGCAACGGCATCGTCGACCGATTCCGGACCATGCCGCTGCGTGCCGGCGGGGTCGTCACCGGCCACGTCGTGGCGAGCCTGCTGCGCAACCTGCTGGCGACCGGGGTCGTAATCGGCGTCGCCCTCGCTGTGGGCTTCCGGCCGACGGCGAACGTGCTGGAGTGGCTTGGCGCGCTCGCGATGGTCGCCCTGTTCATCCTCGCCATCACGTGGCTCTACGCGGCTATCGGCATCGCCGCGGCCAACCCGACGGCGGCGAGCGGCTACGGCTTCGCGCTGCTGTTCCTGCCCTATCTGTCGAGCGCCTTCGTGCCCACCGACACCATGCCGAGCTGGCTGCAGTGGATCGCGGAGAACCAGCCGATCACCCCGATCATCGAGACGATCCGGGCGTTCCTGTTCGGCCGTGATCCAGGGAGCGACCTGTGGTGGGCGCTCGGTTGGTGCGTGGTGATCATCGTCGGCGCGTACGTCTGGGCTGCTTGGCTGTTCCGGCGCAAGGCCGGGCGGCGCTGATCCGCTCCGTGACTCCGCACTGCTGATTCCTCCCCATACGTCGCCGCCGGCGTCTTCTCCACAGAAGGCGCCGGCGGCGGCTTTTCGGTGCCGTGGCGCAGATACCTTCGCTTCACCAAGAGGGTTCGAGGAGTAACTAATGCAAACGTTTCGCCTCGACCTGAAATGCCATATGTTGAATCTCTGAACGGTCGATGGCCGGCAGGCGAACAAGGGGGAAGCACTATGACCAACATCAACGTCTCGTTCCAGGAGTTGCACGGCAACGCCGACCGACTCAGCGCAGGGCGCGAGGAGATCAGCGCGACGCTCAGCCGGCTGCACGCCCAGATCGAGGGGCTCGTGAGCGCCGGCTTCATCACCGATCGTTCGTCGGGCGCGTTCGCGGACGCGTACGCGCGGTTCACGACCGGCGCCCAGAACGCCGTGGGCGGCCTGGACGACCTCGCGCATTTCCTGCGATCGACCGCTCAAACGCTGGGCGACGTCGACGCTCAGCTGGCGGCCCGGCTGAGCCACTGAGCGGGCGAGGGGCGGTGATGTACGGAGACACCAGCACGATCAGGGCGCGGTCGGCAGCGCTCCGTGCCGAGTCGGAGACCCTCTGGGCGCGGGCGGCTGGGGCGGCTGCGCGGGCGGAGTCGTGCGCGTGGACGTCGGCGGCGGGGGAGGTGCTGCGTTCCAGAGTGCGCACGGTGGTCGCCGAGCTGATGCACCATGCGGGCAATCTCGACGCCGCTGCTGATGCGCTGGATGCGCACGTCCGCTCCGCCGACGACGCGGTCGCCCGGATCGCGGCTGCCGGGCGGGCCATCGCCGGCGCCTCGTCCGCGCTGGGAGCGCTGCGATGAGCCCCGCCGGCGCTGTCCGGTTCGCGACCGGCAAAGAGGAACTGCAGGCGATCGCCCGAAGCCATCCCGGGCTGGTCCTCCCGTCGTTCGCTGTCGCGGAGTCGTCACGCGCGGACGACGCCGTACCCTTTGCGGCGGACCCTTCCGATCCGCGTCTGCTTGTGGCGCTCGGCCTGCAACGCGTGGCCGACGGCATCGTGCAGATCGTGTCCTGGTCGCCAGGTGCGGTCGTCCGTCGGAGCATCGCCTTCAGCGGCGCTGTCGCCGGTTCCATCAGCCGTCGCGATACCGCAAGCGAGACGTCGATGGAGGCGACCTCGTCGTTCGAGGTCGCTCTTCTTCCGACCGCGGAGGTCCTGGGCGAGCTGGAGGCTGTAGTGCCCGCCGTGGCTGACGGTCCGGCACGCGACGGCATGTCGCGCGAGGTCGGGCTCGTCGCCTCCCGAGCGATCGTGGAGGCGCCCCGCCACGGCGATCCGACGCTCGTGGACGAGGTAGCCGATGACCTGCGGGTGGACGAGGAAACGGCGGGGATCCTCCAGGCGTTCCGCGCGAGACAGTCCAGCGGGCTGCGAGTGCGCTTCTTCGACGCACGCTCGGGCCGCTGCGTCGCCGGAGACGATTGGTTCGGCTCCGAGCACGGTTGGCGCCGGCTGCGGCTCAGCCTCCCGCCATCGGATCCCGCCGGGGCGACGCCGCATCTCCTCCTGGACGAGGCGACGCTGTCCGTCGCTGAGGCCACCGACGAAGGGATCAGGCGCTCGCTCATGTGGCTGGCCGCGACATTGCTGCGGGTGATCGCGCGATGAGCAGGGTTCCGATGAATCCGCCGAGCACGGCGGGCGACGAGGACGCCGACGGGGTGACGGTCTCGGGAGCACGGATTCCCCTGCACGACGCCGGTGCCGAAGCGCTCGCAGACCGCGCGGCCGCTGCGGCCGACTTCGTCGCCGACACTGCCGGTGCCGCCGATCGACTGAGTCAGGACGCCGGTGCGACACTCACCCGGGCACGGTCACGAGTCGATGAGTCGGTCGCCGCGGCGGGCGGCCGGCTGCAGGTCTCCTTCCGCGACATCGAGCTCATGACCAGTGAGATCGCCGCACTGAGCCGTGAGGCGACCGAGCTCGCAGCGAGCACTGCGCGGATCGCAATCGATGGCGATCTGCTCGCATCGATGTCGGTGTCGCCCATCACCGGGATGGCGGCGGAGACAGCCATCGCTGTGGCTGCGACCGGACTCGCGGAAAGCGCGGTCCGGGCGAACGCCCTCTCCGTGGCCACCGGCGCCGTGACCTCGACGTATGCCGCGGCCGACGCCTGGCTGGCCGCCGCGGCCGGCGCGCTGCGAGCGTCGACGGAGGCGGCGGGAGCACTGGCCCCGGCGGGAGCGGCGTTCGTAGGCGCACTGACCGGTGGCGCAGCGAGCGCGGCGGCGACACACGTCGGAGCGGAGGCGACCACGGCCGCCGCCACGGCCGACATGGTCACAGATCTGGGCCTCGCCGTCGCGGCCGTCCCGGTTCTCGCAACTGGAGGCGCCGCCGCCCTCGCTGCCGGATTCGGCACCGAGGCGCTGCGTTCGCTCGGCACGGCCTTCGCCGAGGCGAACCGCGCATTCGGCGGCGCCGACGACGCGTTCAACCCGTTCGTCGCCTCCGACCTCGTGCGTTACGGGGCGGTCCTGGGTGCCGGATTCGACCAGGCGTTCTCGCTCGACGACGCGTTGGCCGGCTCCGTCGGCGGCGTTCAGGCGCTACTCGGGGCGACCGGGCCGTTCTACGACGACATCCTCTCGGGCCTCGTCACGGCGGGCGTCGTCGTGGGCTTCTTCCAGGACGGCGACGTGACGGTCGGCCGGGCGCGCGAAGTCGACCAGACAGTCCTACAACTGAGCGCGTCGAGCAGTGCGGATGCACTGGGCGTCGCCTTGGACGATCTCGAACTCCTCGAGGGACGAATCGTGCCCGATGGCTTCGCGTCGACCATGGCGGGACTCGCCCAGCTCGACGACCTCGGTGGCAGTGAGCGGGCGATCATCCGGGTCTTCACGATCCTCGATCCGGCTGGCGAAGTCGCGAGTTATCGGGTGCAGATCCCTTCGACTGCCAGCTGGGATCCGACTACTCGATCCCACGGCTCGCCCGGCGACGTGACCTCGGACGTCTTCTCGATGCTGCAAGGCTCGGAGGCATCATTGGCCGCGTCCGTCTACGAGGCGATGCGACAAGCGGACATCCCGACAGGTGCGGACGCGCCGCCGGTGGAGCTCGACGGGTTCAGCCTCGGCGGAATCACCGCGGCGGCGGTGGCGGCTGACCCGCGCGGGTTCAACATCACCGAGATCCACACGGCGGGATCGCCCGTCGGAACGGTGAACGTCCCTGAAGGCGTCCGCGTGTTCTCGCTCGAGGCCGACCAGGACGTCGTCGCGGCCCTGGACGGCCGCAGGAATCCCGTGCGTGACGACTGGCTGACGGTTCGGGGACCAGGTGTCCGGACGATGAACGAGACCGTCGGCCCTCCGATGTTGCCGGGAACCGTTCACGATGCTCGGCGGTACGCCGTCATGGGAGCTACCTCGGACTTGCGCGAGGTGGGCGCGCTGCGCGTTCCCGAGGGTGGGTCGGTCGTCGTCGAGGACTTCGATGCGGTGAGGGCGAGGTGAGTCCGTGCGCGTGAACAACTGGTGCGGTGCTGTGCTGGCACTGGTTCTTGTCGCCCTCGCGGGGTGTTCCGCCGAGAAGCCTCAGGGGCGGCCGGTGGCGGCAGCCGAGTCGAGCATCGAAGCGATCCACGGAATCGCCGACGCCTCGGTTTCAGTCGACCGGCGGCGTAGCACGTTCACCGTCGTCGTCTCCGCTTGCGTCGTCGTCCGGCTGGATCCGAGCACGCAGATCGCTGACGCGGCAGCACTGGCGGATTACCTGCTCGCATCCCTCTGGTCGATCGGTGACATCCCCCCGACAGAGCTGGCGGTTTTCATCGAGACGGCCGACGGCGCACGCGTCGACATCTCTGCGGGCGCCATCGCGAACGGCTGGTCGCCCATCCTCGGGCGGTCTGACAGCCCATTCTTCATGGTGAACAAGCTGTCGAGGGAGCCCGTGCGGTCCAAGCTCGGCCTCTGGCCGGGGCCCGTACCGCCTCCGCCGACCGGAGCGATCGTCCCGGCCGACGAGGCGGCGACAGTCGGGGCAGCTCAGCGGTCGCGCTCCGCGAACGCGTGGATCGCGGTCACCATCCCGTCGGTGTCGAAGGTTCCGTCGTCGTTGCGGGTGAAGTGATGGGCGTGCATCCCGGCCTCCCTGGCGCCCTCGACGTTCGCGAGCGAGTCGTCGAAGAGGATGGCGTTCTCAGGTTCGACACCGAAACGACCGAGCGCGCGGGTGTAGATGCGGCGCTCGGGCTTGCGCGCACCCAGCACGGCGGAGACGAGGTCATTGTCGCGGAGCACGTCGACGATCTCTGGCGTGAGGACGCGAAGCGAGTCCTTGAACGGGATCGGGTTGTTCGACAGCAATGACACCGTGCCCAGACCGGCCGCCGTCCGCAAGGCGGCGATCGAGCCGTCGATCCTCGTCATCGCGGCCTTGCGGGCGTCCTGCCACTGCGCCAGCGTCAGGCGCGCGCCGGTCACCTCGGCGAACGCCTCCAGGTACTCCTCGCTGGTGGAGTACTCGCCGATCTCCGCCGCGCGCTCGTGCCCGCCCGCCCACCAGGTCGACGCCAGCCGATACTGGCTGACGCCTCCGAGTTCGGCCAGACGGGGGAGTCGCTTGTGGAAGTCGTAGTCGTAGAGGGTCTTGTCGCAGTCGAAGAAGTAGACGTCCATCGTGACCAGTATCGTCCCGTGGAGTCCGCCGCGCGGTCGCAGAGAACCTTGCGGTCCCTCAACTATCATGGGTGCCGTCATGGCTCCCATCTACGACTGCTCCGTCGATTCCGAACTGCTCACCGGCATGCGCCTCGCCCGCGGGGCGATCGGCCGTGGCGAGCTGGTCGTCATCCCCACCGACACCGTCTACGGCGTCGCCGCGGACGCGTTCAGCCCTGCTGCGGTGCAGCGGCTCCTCGACGCCAAGGGGCGCGGCCGGCAGTCGCCGCCTCCCGTGCTCGTTCCCGGAATCCCGACGCTGGCCGCCCTCGCCGAGCACGTGCCCGCCGAGGTGGAGGCCCTCGTCGCGGCCTTCTGGCCGGGTGGCCTGACCATCGTCCTCCCCGCCGCTCCCTCGCTGGTCTGGGACCTCGGAGAGACCCGCGGGACCGTCGCGTTGCGTATGCCGCAGGACCGTATCGCGCTCGAGATCCTTTCGGAGACGGGGCCGCTGGCCGTTTCCTCCGCCAACCTGACCGGGCGTCCCGCCGCGCGCACCGCGGCCGAGGCGGAGGCCATGCTCGGCGACTCGATCGCCGTCTACCTCGACGGGGGAGAGGCCGGGACGTCTTACGACCGCGTCGAGGGCAAGGACTCCTCCTCGACGATCGTCGACGCCACCGCGCTCGCATCCGGCGCAGGCAAGCTCCGCATCCTCCGCCACGGCGTGATCACCGCCGCGCAGCTGCGCGAGGTCGTCGGCGACGCCCTCGCCGACGACACGTCCGACTCCACCGACGCGACCGACACGACCGAGGCGTCCGACTCCGCCGAGCGCACCGGCGTCGACGCTCCCGCGGACACCTGAGCCGTGACCCTCTTCCTCGCACTCGCGTTCATCTCGGCCGTGATCACGTTCGGGATGTCGCTGGTGGTCTACCGTCTGGCGATGCGGTTCAAGCTGTACCCGAAGATCCGGGAACGCGACGTGCACACCCGGCCGACCCCGCGGCTCGGCGGGGTCGCGATGTTCCTCGGCATCCTCGTGGCGTTCGGGGTCTCCTGGCTGCTGTCCAGCCAGTTCGGCGTGCTGACGCTGATCTTCTCCGACGCCGGGCCCATCGTCGCGATCCTCGGCGCCTCGCTCCTCATCGTCGTGCTCGGAGTGGCCGACGACCTCTGGGATCTCGACTGGATGACCAAACTCGCCGGTCAATTCGTCGCGGCGGGGCTCGTCGCGTGGCTCGGGGTGCAGATCTACTCGCTCCCGATCGGCGGCCTCACCGTCGGCTCCCCGGTGATGAGCATCATCATCACCCTCTTCGCGATCGTTCTGGTCATGAACGCGATCAACTTCATCGACGGCCTGGACGGGCTCGTCGCGGGTGTGGCGCTCATCGCCAACGGCACCTTCCTCGTCTACACCTACCTCCTGCAGCGCGAGATCAGTCCTCAGAACTACTTCAGCCTCGCCGGCGTCATCGCGGCGATCCTGGTCGGCGCCTGCGCCGGCTTCCTGCCGCTCAATTGGCACCCGGCCAAGATGTTCATGGGCGACGCGGGTGCGCTCCTGATCGGACTGCTCATGGCCACCTCGGCGATCTCCGTCACCGGCACCATCAACCCGGAAGCGTTGCAGACGCTCGGCAAGTCGTCGCTGGTGCCCGCGTTTATCCCGGTCACCATCCCGTTCGCCGTGCTCGTGATCCCGCTCCTCGACTTCGGTCTCGCCGTCATACGGCGCCTGCGGGCTGGCAAGTCTCCGTTCAGCGCCGACCGCAAGCACCTCCACCACCGGCTGCTCGACATGGGGCACACGCACCTGCACGCCGTGTTGATCTTCTACGCCTGGACGGCAGTCCTGTCCATCGGCTGCCTGCTGTTCTTCTTCGATCCTTACTGGATGGCGATCGTCTTCGTCGCGATCGGCCTGGTCATCTGCACCGCGATCACGCTGGCGCCGCTCAGCAGGCGCAAAGCGAACGAAGCGGCGGCCGAGCTCGCTCCGGCCGGGAGCAGGGAGGCCGCGGAGACGGCCCGTTACGACCAGCTCGACATCGCCAGCGAGAGCGTCCGCGTCCCGGCCGCGCCACCCGCCACCACCGATGGCACCACCGACCACACCACCGACGCCACCAGCACCGAGGAGACCCGATGACCGACCACCAGGACGGCACCCCCGCCCCGCGGCCGGACGAGCCCGCGCACCGCCCCACCCCCCAGCAGCCGACTTCGACGCCCGTCCTGAAGGACGTCCTCAAGTACGGGCTGATCCTCGCCGGGGCGATCGCCATCGTCGGCATGGTGCTCGGCGGCATCTTCGCCGGGTGGATCGGGGTGACCAGTGCGTTGATCGGAACTCTGATGGCGGCGGTCTTCCTCGGGATCACCGCTCTGAGCATCCTGATCGCCAACCGCTTCATCGGCTCCGACCTGTTCGTCGGCCTCTTCTTCGGCATCGTCCTCGGCGGCTGGATCGTCAAGTTCGTGCTCTTCATCGTGCTCGCGATCCTGCTGCGCGACCAGCCGTGGATCAATCCGGTCGTGCTGTTCCTGAGCCTCATCGCAGGCGTGATCGGGTCGCTCGTCGTCGACATGATCGTCGTCTTCCGGTCCCGTATCCCGTACGTCAGCGACGTCACGCTGCCGGGGGAGAAGCGGTGACCTGTATCCGATTCGTTACCGGTTGAAAACTCTTGTAGAGTTGTCAGTGATCCCCCACCCGTACGCGCCCGAAGCACCACCGGCGCGCGAGCGCGGGTGTCCACCGTTCGTCGTCGCGAGAGCATTTGCTCGACGCCCCGAAACAGGAGATAGCGCTGTTAGCTAACGCTGTGAACCTGCTGGTCCAGGCCGCAAGCTCCGATGATGGAAGCTTCCAAGGCCCGTCGATCAACGAGTTCTTCCCACCGACCCTGTTCACCATCGGGCCGCTCGAGTTCAACCGCATCATCATCGTGCGCCTCATCGCGCTGGTCGTGCTCATCCTCGTGTTCTGGCTCGGCACCCGCAAGATGAAGATCGTTCCGGGGCGGTTCCAGTCGATCGTCGAGATGGGTCTCGACTTCGTCCGCGTCAACATCGGGGAGGACCTCCTCGGACGCAAGGACGCTCGTCGGTTCCTGCCACTGCTCACCACGATCTTCTTCATGGTGCTGTTCTTCAACCTGACGGGCATCATCCCGTTCCTGAACATCGCGGGCACCTCGGTCATCGCTCTGCCGATGATCCTTGCGATCGCGGCATACATCGCATTCATCTACGCAGGCATCAAGAAGAGCCCGGGCAACTTCTTCAAGAACGCGCTCTTCCCGCCGGGAGTACCGCCGGCGCTGTACATCATCGTGACGCCGATCGAGTTCATCTCGACCTTCATTCTGCGGCCGATTACTCTGACCCTCCGACTCCTGATGAACATGGTCGTCGGGCACCTGCTGCTCGTCCTGTTCTTCACGGCCACCGCATGGTTCCTCTTCGAGGCCGGCGGCTGGTGGTCGCTCTTCGGAATCGGCACCTTCGCCTTCGGCTTCGCATTCTCCCTGTTCGAGATCCTGGTGGCTGTCCTCCAGGCCTACGTCTTCGCACTGCTCACGGCTGTCTACATCCAGCTCGCAGTCGCCGAGGAACACTAAGAACGATCCGCGCGCCCGCACGGATCGCCATCACGGAAGGAAACACATAACGTGGACATCGCTGCTATCAACGGCAACATCGCCACTGTCGGATACGGTCTCGCCGCCATCGGCCCGGCCATCGGCGTGGGCATCGTCGTCGGCAAGACCATTGAGGGCGTCGCCCGTCAGCCCGAGCTGGCCGGCCGTCTTCAGGTCCTGATGTACATCGGTATCGCATTCACCGAGGCGCTCGCGTTCATCGGTATCGCGACCTACTTCATCTTCCAGTAAATCCTCTTTATCCCACCCCGTAAGGAGGAACGATGCTCAGGAGTGTCGTGATCGCCGCGACGGAGCAGACGCATAACCCGCTGATCCCCGAGTGGCCGGACATCATCGGGTCGCTGATCTGCTTCATCATCATCCTGTTCTTCTTCTGGAAGCTGGTTCTCCCGCGCATGAGGAAGCTGCTGGATGAGCGTGCCGAAGCGATTGAGGGCAACATCGCGAAGGCGGACGAGGCTCAGCACAAGGCCGAGGCGCTGCTCGAGGAGTACACCGCACAACTCGCCGACGCCCGTGCCGAGGCGGCCAAGATCCGCGAGACCGCCCGAACCGACGGTCAGAAGATCGTCGCGGAGGCCAAGGACAACGCGACGGCCGAGGCCGCTCGTGTGACCGCTGCAGCCCAGGCGCAGATCGAAGCCGAGCGCCAGGGCGCGCTCGTCTCGCTCCGCGGCGAGGTGGGCTCCCTCGCGATCGACCTCGCCTCCGGCGTCGTCGGCGAGGTGCTCACGGACGACAAGAAGGCTCAGGCGATCGTCGATCGCTTCCTGGCCGACCTCGAGTCCAGCGAGAAGGCCGAGAAGGCAGGGTCGAGCAACTGATGGGAAGCGCCTCCAGAGAAGCACTGGCCCGATCCGTCTCGGCTCTCGCCGCGCTCGGGTCCAAGGCCGATCTGGCGACGGCTGAAGACCTGTTCGCCGCAGGACGGGTCGTCGCCGACTCCGCCCAGCTCCGTTCGGTCCTCAGCGACCCCTCGGCTCCGGCGGAGGGCAAGGCCGCGCTGGTCCAGCGCGTCTTCGCCTCCCTCTCCGCGCCGGCGGTCGAACTGCTGAGCGTCGTGTCGAGCGAGCGCTGGTCGAACCAGGACGACGTCCTGTCGGCCATCGAGCAGCTCGGCATCCGCTCGATCGCCGCGTCGTCGCCGCGCAATGTGGACATCCCGGGCGAGCTCTTCGCATTCGGAGGCGCCGTGACCTCCGATGCCGGGCTCGAGCTCGCTCTCCGCAGCAAGCTGGCGGCCCCTGAGGCCAAGGCCGAGCTCGCAGAGCGGCTGCTCGCGGGCAAGGCCTCGAAGCAGACCGTCGCGATCGTGCGCCAGCTGGTCCTCCAGCCGCGCGGCCGCAGCATCCGCGAATCGTTGCGCGACGCTGCGCGCGTCGTCGCCGCCCAGTACGGCCAGACGATCGCCACGGTCGTCTCGGCCCTGCCGCTCCCGGCCGAGCAGGCCGAGCGCCTGCGCGCGACCCTCGCCGCCACGTACGGCGACCTCAAGCTCAACGAGGTCGTCGATCCGTCGATCCTCGGCGGCCTGCGTGTGCAGATCGGCGACGACGTCATCGACGGAAGCGTCGCGTCGCGCCTCACCGAACTTCGACTTCAGCTGGCGGGCTGACCGCCCTCTATACAGAGAAACCAGGGAATACGATGGCAGACATCAAGATCAGCCCCGATGAAATCCGGGACGCGCTCAAGGACTTCGTCTCGAAGTACGAGCCGACCAGCGCGGAGACCACCGAGGTCGGACACGTCCTCGACGCCTCCGACGGCATCGCGCACGTCGAGGGCCTCCCCGGCGTGATGGCCAACGAGCTCATCCGCTTCGCGGACGGCACGCTCGGCCTGGCGCAGAACCTCGACGAGAACGAGATCGGCGTCGTGGTCCTCGGCGAGTTCGACGACATCGTCGAGGGCATGGAGGTGACCCGCACCGGCGAGGTCCTCTCCGTCCCGGTCGGCGACGGCTACCTCGGCCGCGTGGTCGACCCGCTCGGCAACCCGATCGACGGTCTCGGCGAGATCGCCACCGAGGGCCGCCGCGAGCTCGAGCTCCAGGCCCCCGGCGTCATGCAGCGCAAGTCGGTGCACGAGCCGCTGCAGACCGGCATCAAGGCCATCGACGCCATGATCCCCGTCGGCCGTGGCCAGCGCCAGCTGATCATCGGCGACCGCCAGACCGGCAAGACGGCCATCGCGATCGACACGATCATCAACCAGAAGGCCAACTGGGAGTCGGGCGACGTCAACAAGCAGGTCCGCTGCATCTACGTCGCCATCGGCCAGAAGGGCTCGACCATCGCTTCGGTGAAGGGCGCGCTCGAGGACGCCGGTGCGATGGAGTACACCACCATCGTCGCGGCCCCGGCCTCCGACCCGGCCGGCTTCAAGTACCTCGCCCCCTACACCGGCTCGGCCATCGGCCAGCACTGGATGTACGGCGGTAAGCACGTCCTCATCATCTTCGACGACCTGTCGAAGCAGGCGGAGGCCTACCGTGCGGTGTCGCTCCTCCTCCGTCGTCCGCCGGGACGCGAGGCCTACCCGGGCGACGTGTTCTACCTGCACTCCCGCCTGCTGGAGCGTTGCGCCAAGCTCTCCGACGAGCTGGGCGCCGGCTCGATGACCGGTCTGCCGATCATCGAGACCAAGGCGAACGACGTCTCGGCCTATATCCCGACGAACGTGATCTCGATCACCGACGGCCAGATCTTCCTGCAGTCCGACCTCTTCAACGCCAACCAGCGTCCGGCGGTCGATGTCGGAATCTCGGTCTCCCGAGTCGGTGGCGACGCGCAGGTCAAGTCGATCAAGAAGGTCTCCGGCACGCTCAAGCTCGAGCTCGCCCAGTACCGCTCGCTCGAGGCGTTCGCCATGTTCGCCTCCGACCTCGACGCGGCCAGCCGCCGCCAGCTCGCTCGCGGTGCCCGACTGACCGAGCTGCTCAAGCAGCCGCAGTACTCGCCGTTCCCCGTCGAGGAGCAGGTCGTCTCGATCTGGGCCGGCACCAACGGCAAGCTCGACGAGGTCGCGGTGGAGGACATCCTCCGCTTCGAAGCCGAGCTGCTCGACCACCTGCGCCGCAACACCGATATCCTCACCACGCTGCGCGAGACCAACGTCCTCGACGACGACACGGTGTCGAAGCTCGGCGAAGAGGTCGACAAGTTCAAGCTGGAGTTCCAGACGGGCGAGGGCAAGCCGCTCGCCTCGGTCGGTCGCGAGGAGTTCGAGGCCAGCGCCGAAGAGGACGTCAACCAGGAGCGCATCGTCAAGGCGAAGCGCTGAGCACGGATAGGTACTGAGGAAGACACATGGGAGCACAGCTTCGGGTCTACCGGCAGAAGATCAGGTCTGCCCAGACGACCAAGAAGATCACCCGTGCCATGGAGCTGATCTCCGCCTCACGCATCCAGAAGGCGCAGGCTCGGGTGGCCGCCTCCTCGCCGTACGCCCGCGCGATCACGCGCGCGGTGTCGGCGGTGGCGACTTACTCGAACGTCGAGCACGTCCTCACCACGGAGCCCGAGAAGATCGAGCGCGCTGCGATCGTCATCTTCTCGTCCGACCGGGGTCTCGCCGGTGCGTTCAACTCGAACGTGCTCAAAGAGTCTGAGAAGCTCGCCGAACTGCTGCGCAGCCAGGGCAAAGAGGTCGTCTACTTCCTGATCGGACGCAAGGCGCAGGGCTACTTCAGCTTCCGCCGCCGCGCGTTCGAGCGGGTGTGGACCGGCAACACGGACAACCCCGAGTTCGAGCAGGCCAAGGAGGTCGCGGACGCGATCCTCGAGTCGTTCCTGCGCGACGCGTCCGACGGTGGTGTCGACGAGATCCACGTCATCTACAACCGCTTCGTGAGCATGCTGACGCAGGAGCCGCAGATCGTGCGCCTGCTTCCGCTGGAGGTCGTCGAGGGTGTCGAAGAGCCGGACCGCACGCAGGTGCTGCCGCTCTACGAGTTCGAGCCGGATGTCAACACCGTGCTCGACTCGCTCCTGCCGGTCTACATCGAGAGCCGCATCTTCAACGCGATGCTGCAGTCCGCCGCCTCCAAGCACGCGGCAACGCAGAAGGCCATGAAGGCTGCGAGCGACAACGCCGACAAGCTCATCACCGACTACACGCGACTGGCCAACAACGCCCGCCAGGCGGAGATCACCCAGCAGATCTCCGAGATCGTGGGCGGCGCGGACGCGCTGAGCTCGGCAAAATAATCGTCCAAACGAGAGAGAACGAATCATGACTACCGCTACCGCCGAAGCCCAGGCTTCGACCGCGCAGCCGGCCGGCGTGGGACGCATCGCCCGCGTCACCGGTCCGGTCGTCGACATCGAGTTCCCGCACGACTCGATCCCGGGCATCTACAACGCCCTCAAGACCACCATCACCATCGGCGAGCAGTCGACCGAGATCACGCTCGAGGTCGCGCAGCACCTCGGCGACGACCTCGTGCGCGCCATCGCCCTGAAGCCCACCGACGGCCTCGTCCGCGGTGGCGAGGTCCGCGACACCGGCGCCCCGATCTCGGTGCCCGTCGGCGACGTGACCAAGGGCAAGGTCTTCAACGTGACCGGTGAGATCCTCAACGCCGAGCCGGGCGAGAAGATCGAGATCACGGAGCGCTGGCCGATCCACCGTCAGCCGCCGTCGTTCGACCAGCTCGAGTCCAAGACCCAGCTGTTCGAGACCGGCATCAAGGTCATCGACCTGCTCACCCCGTACGTGCAGGGTGGCAAGATCGGCCTCTTCGGTGGTGCGGGCGTCGGCAAGACCGTCCTCATCCAGGAGATGATCCAGCGCGTGGCGCAGGACCACGGTGGTGTGTCCGTGTTCGCCGGTGTCGGCGAGCGCACCCGTGAGGGCAACGACCTCATCCACGAGATGGAGGAGGCGGGCGTGTTCGACAAGACCGCCCTCGTCTTCGGCCAGATGGACGAGCCGCCGGGAACGCGTCTGCGCGTCGCCCTCTCCGCGCTCACCATGGCGGAGTACTTCCGCGACGTGCAGAAGCAGGACGTGCTGCTCTTCATCGACAACATCTTCCGCTTCACGCAGGCCGGTTCCGAGGTCTCCACGCTGCTCGGCCGCATGCCGTCCGCGGTGGGCTACCAGCCCAACCTGGCCGACGAGATGGGTCTCCTCCAGGAGCGCATCACCTCGACCCGCGGTCACTCGATCACCTCGCTGCAGGCGATCTACGTGCCGGCCGACGACTACACCGACCCGGCGCCGGCGACCACGTTCGCCCACCTCGACGCCACGACCGAGCTCTCGCGTGAGATCGCGTCGAAGGGTCTGTACCCGGCCGTCGACCCGCTGACCTCGACGTCGCGCATCCTCGACCCCCGCTACCTGGGCGCCGACCACTACCGCGTCGCGATCACCGTCAAGCAGATCCTCCAGAAGAACAAGGAACTGCAGGAGATCATCGCGATCCTCGGTGTCGACGAGTTGTCCGAAGAGGACAAGATCACCGTGTCGCGCGCGCGCCGTATCCAGCAGTTCCTCTCGCAGAACACCTACATGGCGAAGAAGTTCACCGGTGTCGAGGGCTCGACCGTTCCGCTGAAGGACACCATCGAGTCGTTCGACGCCATCGCCAAGGGCGAGTTCGACCACGTCGCCGAGCAGGCGTTCTTCAACGTCGGTGCGATCTCCGACGTCGAGGAGAAGTGGGCGCAGATCCAGAAGGAGAACGGCTGAGCATGGCTGTCCTCAATGTGAGCGTCGTCGCCGCCGACCACGAAGTGTGGTCGGGCGAGGCGAGCATGGTCGTCGCGCGGACCGTGGAGGGGCAGATCGGTATCCTGCCCGGCCACGAGCCGCTGCTCGCCATCCTCGCCCAGGGCGAGGTGCGTGTGACCCTCAACGGAGGCGAGTCGATCGCGGCCCAGGCCGACGACGGCTTCCTCTCCGTCGAGAACAACACGGTCACCATCGTCGCCCGCCAGGCCGAGCTCGTCTGATATGACCGACAAGGCAGCCCCGCTCGATCGGCAGTTCGGAGACGTCCGCGTCCCCGTCCTCGTCGTGACGGCGGGGCTTCCTGGTTCGGGCAAGTCCACCATCGCGGAGATCGTCGCGGGCCGGCTCGGCGCCACGTCGATCTCGGTGGACCCGATCGAGGCCGCCATCCTCAAAGCCGGCATCGACGCCGACCAGCCGACCGGTCTCGCCGCCTACCTGGTGGCGGAGCGGATGGCCGAACAGGTCTTGGTGAGCGGTCATTCGGTGATCGTCGACGCAGTGAACGCCGTCGAGCCCGCACGGTTGCAGTGGCGCGACCTCGCGGACCGTTGTGGGGTGAAGCTGCGGGTGATCGAGACCGTTTGCTCCGACGCGGAGCTCCACGAAGAGAGGCTCGCCAAGCGCACCGGCCTGACCGCCGCCTACGCGGTGGAGCAGAGCATCGACGATTACGCCGAATGGAAGGGTGCTGCCGCGTCGCTTCCCCGTGTCACCCTCGACACCTCTCGACCCCTCGGCGCGAACGTCGACGCGGCGCTCGCGTTCCTGGAGCGCTGAGTGCTCCTACTCCTTCCTCCGTCGGAGACCAAACGCGACGGGGGAGCGGACATCCCGCTCGACTTCGAGCCGCTGGGTTTCCCGGCTCTGACATCCAAGCGATCGGCCGTCGTCGACGAAGCGGTCGCGATGACGGCCTCGCCGGGCGCTGCTGCGCGGGCCCTGAAGCTGGGGCCGAAGCATGCCGCCACCGAGGTGGAACGCAACCGAGTCCTGCGGTCGGCGCCGACCATGCCGGCGCTGCTGCGCTATACAGGAGTCCTCTACGACGCTCTGGACGCCGAGTCCTTCACTGATGACCAGTGGCGCTTCGCGGCGGAGAGCGTCGCGGTGCAGTCAGCGATGTTCGGGCTGGTTCGTGCCGCCGACCCGATCCCGGCATATCGGCTGTCGTTCGACTCCCGGCTCTCGACATCGCTCAAGAAGCGGTGGAGCGCGGTGTGCGCCGAGGAGCTCGCGTCTGTCGATGGTGTCATCCTCGACCTTCGCTCCGAGGGTTACGCCGCCCTCGGCCCGCTGCCGGTGCGCGAGGGCGCACACTACCTCCGGGTGCTCGCCCGAGACGAGAGCGGTACCGTCCGGGCCCTGAACCACTTCAACAAGCAGGCAAAAGGTCTGTTCACTCGCGCGCTCATCGAGCACGGTGAGCACTTCGCGTCGACCGACGACCTGCTGGAGTGGGCAGAGAGGGAGGGCTACGAGCTCACCCGTTCCGCCGGCCGAGCAGGCGAGCTCGACCTGGTCGTGCCGGAGGTCGGTGGGACGCCCGGGAACCTCACCGCGGTTCTCCGCGTCACTCGCTGAGCCCGACCCGGAGCCTTGCTTCGGTACGCTGACACTCAGCCGGCTGAGAATGCGCTGCGCAGCGTGTCCGACAGTGGTGCTCGGGGTGTAAGTGAGATAAACTCAACTCATAGAGAGAGGGGACACCTCACCGAGGTCGCGCGCCGTGAAGCGCTTCGACCTCCCATTGCCAGTCGGGTCGGCGCGTTGATCGCAGGCACGTCCTTGGACGTGTCTGTTGCCGGAGCCGGTGTGGCGGCTGCACAGTGATTCCGCCTGCGGTCGGGCACGAGCGGACGCGCCGCCACCAGCGAGAACGGTTCCATTGATCACGACCGCCGGCCCGACTCCTCTTGTTTCCGGGCTCTTGGTCAGCGTGGTATCCCTCAGCCGCCGGCGCGGAAACAGCCCTCGAAGTGGTCGTCGACCATGCCGGTCGCCTGCATGAGCGCATACATCGTGGTCGGTCCGACGAAGCGGAAACCTCGGCGACGGAGCTCCTTGCTGAGGGCCGTCGATTCGGGGGTCACGGCGGGAACGTCGCCCCAGGCGTGCGGCCGCTCCCGCGCGTGCGCAGGGGCGAAGCCCCACATGAGCTCTTGCAGGGGCACGTCGAGAGCGAGCGTCGCCCTCGCGTTCGAGATGGTGGCCTCGATCTTGCCGCGATGACGGATGATCCGCTCGTCGCCCAGCAGACGCTGCACGTCGTCTTCCGTCATCGCCGAAACCTGCACGGGGTCGAAGCCGTGGAAGACCTCGCGGAAGGCGGGGCGGCGCCTCAGGATGGTGATCCAGGAGAGCCCTGCCTGAAACCCTTCGAGGCAGAGCTTCTCGTAGAGTGCGCGCGGATCGTGCTGAGGCGTGCCCCATTCCTCGTCGTGGTAGCGGCGGTACTCCGCGTCATTCGCCGACCACGAGCAGCGCGCCACCCCGTCGTCGCCGACGACGAGAGCCGCCCGGGCGGGCACGGACGCTGCGGATGGGGACTCCGGAAGTTGATCGGTCGAGGTCATGCGGCCAGCGTGATCCCCTCGTGCTCCAGCAGCCAGAGCTTGGTGGGGATGCCCTCACCGCCGCTGTAACCGGTGATCTTGCCCGACGACGAAAGCACCCGATGGCAGCCGATGATGATGGGGACGGGGTTGGCTCCGACGGCGCCTCCGATCGCTCGACCGTAACCCGGGCGCCCGATCGCGAGACCGAGCTCGCCGTAGGTGGTGAGCGTGCCGTACTCGAGCCCCGACAGGCGCTCCCACACCGCCGTACGGAAGGGCGTGCCCTCCAGATGCACCGGGACGTCGAAGGTGCGCCGCGTGCCCGCGAAGTACTCCTCGAGCTGCGCGGCTGCGTGGTCGAGCACGGCCGAGCTGCGCTCGGGGTGGTCGTCGAAGGGGAGAACGTCGTCGCGTGCGATCGAGAGCGAGGTGACCGCTTCGCTGTCTGCGGTCAACTCGATGCGCCCGACCGGGCTCGGAATGCGGAGAAGGTACGAGAAGGAACTGCTCATGAGTCGACTCTAGGGCCGCCCTCCGACAGTCACTCGCGGAAATCGGACATGGGGGATAAGTCGTCCCGACCGCGTTCTGTGGAGGAGTTTCGGATTCGATCACGAGCGACGCGCTGCCTAGACTCGACGGCATGGCGAACATCGAATACCGCACACTCGGACCTTCGGGCCTGATCGTCTCGACGATCGGTCTCGGCTGCAACAATTTCGGCCGCGCGGGCACGGCCACTGAGACGCAGGAGGGCACCGATTCCGTCATCGGCACTGCGATCGACGCCGGAGTGACGTTCTTCGACACGGCCGACATCTACGGCAAGGAGCGCGGGCTCTCCGAGACCCTGATGGGCAAATCGCTCGAGGGCAAGCGCGACCGGATCGTCCTGGCCACCAAGTTCGGAATGGACATGGCCGGCGCCAACGGCCCCGATTGGGGCGTGCGCGGATCGCGTCGGTACATCCGACTCGCCGTGGAGGCCTCATTGCGTCGCCTGCGCACCGACTGGATCGACCTGTACCAACTGCACCGTCCGGACCCGTCGACGCCCATCGACGAGACTCTCGCGACCCTCGACGACCTCATCACCGAGGGCAAGGTCCGCTACATCGGCCACTCCAACCTCGCCGGCTGGCAGATCGCCGAGGCGGAGTTCACAGCGCGTCTCGCCGGGCATCCGCGGTTCATCTCGTCGCAGAACGAGTACAGCCTCCTGGAGCGCGATGCCGAGCGCGAGGTGCTGCCGGCGGTGAACGCCTATGGACTCGGATTCCTGCCGTTCTTCCCGCTCTACAACGGGCTGTTCACGGGCAAGTTCAGCCGTTCGGGCGGCCCGGCCGACAGCCGCATCATGATGCAGCGCAAGCATCTGCTCGATGGAGCGCCGTGGGATGCCATCGAGCAGTACCAGAAGTTCTGCGACGAGCGCGGTGTCACGATGCTCGCCGCGACCTTCGCGTGGCTGCTCGCCCAGCCGGGCCTCACGAGCGTCATCGCGGGTGCCACTCGCCCTGAGCAGATCGTCGCGAACGCCGAGGCTGCCACGTCCTGGTCGCCCACGGCCGACGAGCTGGAGACCATCTCGGGCTTATTCCCGCGCCCGAGCTGACGAGCCCGGAATGACGTTCGCTGAGGGCGAACGGGCTCCGCGTTGTGAGTGAGTACTCACTCCGCCTACTATTTCGTTCGTGGAGACCACTGCGGGAACAGGCATGGCGCAATCGGAGACCGACCAGCCGGCGCGCACGCGCGCGCAGCCGCTCGCGCCCGAGGACCGCAAGGCGATGATCATCGACGCTGTCATCCCGTTGCTCGTCGAGCACGGTCGCGGTGTGACGTCGCGCCAGATCGCCGACGCGGCCGGCATCGCCGAAGGCACGATCTTCCGGGCATTCGGTGACAAGGAGACCCTCGTCCAGGCGGCCGTCGAGAAGTACCTCGACCCGGAGCCGCTGCGCGAAGCCCTCCGCTCGATCGACTCCGCCCTGCCGCTCGAGAACAAGGTCCGCGCGATCGTCTACCTGCTGCGCGAGCGGTTCAGCAACGTCATGCGCATCATGGCGGTCGTCGGTCACCAGCGACCTCCCGTGCCACAGGAGCGCACCGAGTTCGCGGCCATCATCGCCCAGATCCTCGCGCCCGAGGCCGACGACCTCAATTGGCCTCCCGAGCGCGTTGCGCACATCCTCCGTCTCATCAGCTTCTCGTCCGCGTTCCCCGCCTTGAACGACGGAATCGAGTTCAGCGTCGACGACCTCGCCCGGATCGCCCTCGTGGGTGTCGCCGGCCGGCCGTTCGCGATCTACACACCCACGACCGCCGCGGATGCGGCACAGCAGGGAGAGCCACGATGCTCCTGAAACTCCTCGGCCGGTTCCTCCGGCCGCACTGGCCGCTGCTCGTCGGGGTGGTGGTCTTCCAGCTCGCTCAGTCGCTGTTGTCACTGTGGCTGCCGACCCTGAACGCCGACATCGTCGACAACGGCATCGCCAAGGGCGACACCGGCTACATCCTCTCGACCGGCGCGGAGATGCTCGGGGTGACGGTCGTCCAGATCGCGTGCGCCATCACCGCCGTCTACTTCGGCGCGAAGGTGGCGATGCTGGTCGGCCGCGACCTCCGCGGCGCGATCTTCCACCGGGTGGGGGAGTTCTCCGAGCGGGAGGTCACCCACTTCGGCGCCCCGTCGCTGATCACCCGCAACACCAACGACGTGCAGCAGGTGCAGATGCTCGTGCTGATGACCTGCACCCTGCTGGTGTCGGCGCCGATCCTGGCCATCGGCGGGATCATCCTGGCGATGCGCCAGGACATCCAGTTGTCGTGGCTGATCGCGGTGAGCGTGCCCGTCCTGCTGATCGCGGTGAGCATCATCATCGTCAGGATGGTCCCGCTCTTCCGCAAGATGCAGGAGCGGATCGACCGGGTCAACCGCGTGCTGCGCGAGCAGCTCACCGGCATCCGGGTGGTCAGGGCGTTCGTGCGCGAGGAGGTCGAGACCTCCCGCTTCACCGTCGCGAACGACGAGGTGACCGACACCGCGATCCGGGCCGGCCGGCTGTTCGCGCTGATGTTCCCGATCGTGATGCTGGTGCTCAACGTCTCCAGCGTCGCCGTCATCTGGTTCGGCGCGTTCCGGGTCGCCGACGGCTCGATTCAGATCGGCACCCTGACGGCCTTCCTGCAGTACCTGATGCAGATCCTCATGGGCGTGATGATGTCCACGATGATGGCCGTCCTCGTGCCGCGCGCGGCGGTCTGCGCCGACCGCATCGGGCAGGTCCTGCGCACCGAGCCGTCGGTCGTCGTCCCCGAGAACCCGGTCACCGAGGTGTCGGCGAAGGGCACAGTCGAGTTCGTCGGCGTCGGCTTCTCGTATCCTGGCGCCGAACAGCCGGTGCTCGGTGACGTGACGTTCTTCGCGGAGGCCGGAAAGACCACCGCGATCATCGGCAGCACCGGCGCAGGCAAGACCACGCTGATCAACCTCATCCCGCGGCTGTTCGACGCCACGAGCGGGATCGTCCTGGTCGACGGCGTCGACGTCGCCGAGCTGGATCCCGAACTGCTGTGGTCGCGGATCGGCCTGGTGCCGCAGAAGCCGTATCTGTTCTCGGGAACGGTCGCGAGCAACCTCCGCTACGGCAACCCCGAAGCCACCGACGACGAGCTCTGGCGCGCGCTCGAGATCGCGCAGGCGAAGGGCTTCGTCGACGAGATGCCCGAGAAGCTGGAGGGCCCGATCGCCCAGGGCGGAACGAATGTCTCGGGAGGCCAGCGGCAGCGTCTCGCCATCGCGCGGGCGCTCGTCAGCCGCCCGGAGATCTTCATCTTCGACGACTCGTTCTCGGCGCTCGACACCGCGACGGACGCGCGCCTGCGGCAGGCGCTGGCACGCAACGAGGCGGCCGCGACCATGATCGTCGTGGCCCAGCGGGTGTCCACCATCGTCGATGCCGACCAGATCATCGTGCTCGACGACGGCAGGGTCGTCGGTCGAGGAACC
>NZ_JBVQSP010000005.1:320507-327871 GCF_055720965.1 Leifsonia sp. PARNA 1/14 | reverse complement strand
CCACGCAGAGCTCGTCGAAAGCAATCCCACCTACGCCGAGATCGTCTCGTCGCAGCTGACCGCGGAGGAGGCGGCATGAGCCGCGATGACGGCGCCCGTGGCGGCGCGACGACGCAGACTCCGGTCCGCACCCCGGTGCGGCGCGGCCCTGGGGGAGGCGGCCCGTTCGGCGGGATGACGATGCCGGGCGACAAGTCGATGGACTTCGGTCCGTCGGCGAAGCGTCTCGGCCGGCGGCTGCGGCCGGAGATGGTCGGGATCGTCTTCGTGACGCTCCTCGCCGTCGTCAGCGTGTTCTTCGCGGTGCTCGGGCCGAAACTGCTGGGCAACGCGATCAACCTGGTCTTCGCCGGAGCGATCTCGTCGCAGCTTCCGAAGGGCATCACGCAGGCGCAGGCGGTCGCCGGCCTCCGAGCTAGCGGCCAGGGGCAGCTGGCCGACCTCGTCTCCGGGACGACGTTGACGCCGGGCGCGGGCATCGACTTCGCCGCGGTCGGTCACGTGCTGATGTGGGTCCTCGCGCTCTACATCGCGTCGTCGGTGTTCAGTTACCTGCAGGGCTACGTGCTCAACGGCATCACGCAGCGCACGGTGTACCGGCTGCGTCAGGACGTGGAGGCGAAGATCCACCGCCTCCCGCTGACCTACTTCGACAAGATGCAGCGAGGCGAGCTGCTGAGCCGTGTCACGAACGACATCGACAACATCTCGCAGACCCTCCAGCAGACATTGAGCCAGCTGCTCACCTCGTTGCTGACGGTGATCGGCGTGACGGTGATGATGTTCGTCGTGTCGCCGCTGCTGGCGGTGATCGCGTTGATCACGATCCCTCTCACACTGCTGGTCACGACGCTGATCGCCAAGCGCTCCCAGAAGCTGTTCGTGGCGCAGTGGCGCAATACGGGCGAGCTCAACGGGCAGATCGAGGAGGCTTTCACCGGCCACTCGCTGGTGAAGGTGTTCGGCCGTCACCGCGAAGTCGAGGAGCGGTTCCGTGAGAAGAACCAGGAGATGTACCAGGCGAGCTTCGGCGCGCAGTTCATCTCCGGCCTGATCATGCCGTCGATGATGTTCGTCGGGAACCTGATGTACGTCGCCATCGCCGTGGTCGGCGGCCTCCAGGTCGCCAGCGGCGCCATGCAGCTCGGCGACGTCACCGCCTTCATCCAGTACTCGCGCCAGTTCACCCAGCCGCTGACGCAGCTGGGGTCGATGGCCAACCTGCTGCAGTCCGGCGTCGCCAGCGCCGAGCGCGTGTTCGAGCTCCTCGACGCCGACGAGCAGAGCGCCGACCCGAGCGAGCCGGTGAACCCGGAGGGCACACGGGGGCGGCTCGCCTTCGAGGACGTCTCGTTCCGGTACGAGCCCGACACGCCGCTCATCGACGACCTCTCCCTGGTGGCCGAGCCCGGTCAGACCGTCGCGATCGTCGGCCCGACGGGTGCGGGCAAGACCACGCTGGTCAACCTGATGATGCGCTTCTACGACCTCGATTCCGGACGGATCACGCTCGACGGAGTCGATATCGCGTCGATGACGCGGCACGATCTCCGTGAGCGGATGGAGATGGTCCTCCAAGACACCTGGCTGTTCAAGGGCACCATCCGGGAGAACATCGCGTACGGCCGTCCCGACGCCACCGACGACGAGATCGTCGACGCCGCCAGGGCGACCTACGTCGACCGTTTCGTGCGCTCGCTGCCGGACGGCTATGACACCGTGCTGGACGACGAGGGCTCCAACGTCTCCGCGGGAGAGAAGCAGCTGCTCACGATCGCGAGGGCGTTCCTCGCGCGGCCGAGCGTGCTGATCCTCGACGAGGCGACGTCCTCGGTCGACACCCGCACGGAGCTGCTGGTGCAGAAGGCGATGAGCGCGCTGCGCGCGGATCGCACGTCCTTCGTGATCGCCCACCGGCTGTCGACCATCCGCGACGCCGACCTGATCCTCGTGATGGAGGCGGGGCGGATCGTCGAGCAGGGCACGCACTCCGAACTGCTCGCCCGGGGCGGGGCGTACTACACGCTCTACAACGCGCAGTTCGCGGCGCCCGCCGAGGAGGAGGCCTAGGCGGTTAGAGCCGTGCCCGCACCGCGCGCACGCACCAGAACAGGCCGTAGGCGAGGAGCCCGAGTGCGATCGCGACGAGCAGGAAGACGCCGAACGGGACGCTCACCAGCGCTTTGAGACTCCCGTCGAGCCCTGCCGCCTTCGAAGGGTCGAAGGTGATCGCGCCGGCGATGACGAGGCCGCCGACGAGCAGCAGGGCCACTCCCTTGGCGATGTAGCCGACCCTTCCGAGCACGGTGATCGCGCCCGCCCATCGGTCCGGCGGCAGTTTCAGGTCGCGCTCGAAACGGTGCGTCACGCCGTTGCGGATGAAGCCGACGCCGACGACGACGATGACCAGCCCGATCGCGCCGAGCACGAACACTCCGCCGGGAAGGGCGAGGAGGCGCGAGCTCGCGCTCTTCTCCGTCGACGACGCGTTGTGGTGTCCGCCCATCGCGATCGAGATCGTGACGACCGCCAGTCCCGCGTACACCACGGCCTTGACGACCTCCAGCAGCTTGGTGCCCACGCCGTGCGCCGTCACAGCCACCAGCACCTGCCAGACCGCGAGCACGATCAGCCCGATGATCACCAGCCACAGCACGAACACGCCACCGGGCACCGAGGCGACGGCCTGCAGTGCACCCGACTGGTCGGCCTGGCCGCCCGCTCCGGCCGCGACGGCCAGCGCGATGACGCCGATGAGGATGTGGAGAAGGCCGATGGAGGCCAGGCCGACACGGGCCAGGACCCGCACGGTCGTGCTGCGTTCGAGGCGAGACGCGGCTCGGGTAGGTGCGCTCATGGCATGCACGGTACCCGGGGTCCCGGCTCACCGGAATCTCGGGTACCGTAGAGAGCTGAGTCCGCCGCGCCGTCGCGCGGCGGCGAAGATCTGAATAGAGGAGGCCGGCATGGACATCGACCTCAGCGTCTTGCGTCTCATGGAGCGCGAGAAGGAGATCCCGTTCGACGAGCTTGTGCAGATCATCGAGCAGGCCATCCTGACCGCGTATCTCAAGCACACCAACCAGGCCGACCATCGTCATGGGCACTCCGACCAGCCGCCCGCTGCGCGCGTGCACCTGGACCGCAAGACCGGGCATGTCACCGTTTACGTTCCCGAACACGACGACGAGGGCAACGTCATCGGCGAGGCCGAGGACAGCCCGAGCGACTTCGGGCGCATCGCGGCGTTCGCCGCCAAGCAGGTGATCAACCAGCGGCTCCGCGACATCGCAGACGACGCGGTGCTCGGCGAGTTCCGCGGCCGCGAGGGCGACATCGTCGCCGGCGTCATCCAGCAGGGCCCCAACCCGCGCATGGTGCACATCGACCTCGGCAGCGTGGAGGCCATCCTGCCGCCCGAGGAGCAGGTGCCCGGCGAGGAGTACACCCACGGTTCGCGCATCCGCGTGTACGTCACCAGCGTCGCCAAAGGCGCCAAGGGGCCGTCGATCACCGTCTCGCGCACCCACCCGGCGCTCGTCCGCAAGTTGTTCGCGCTCGAGGTCCCCGAGATCGCCAGCGGCATCGTCGAGATCGTCTCGCTCGCCCGGGAGGCCGGCCACCGCACCAAGATCGCCGTGCGCGCTACGGAGCCCGGCGTGAACGCCAAGGGCGCCTGCATCGGCGAACTCGGCCAGCGCGTGCGCGCGGTGACGGCCGAGCTCAACAACGAGAAGATCGACATCGTCGACTACTCGCCCGATCTCGCGACCTTCGTGTCGAGCGCGCTCTCGCCGGCAAAGGTGACCAGCGCCTTCGTGATCGACGAGTCGCTCAAGGCTGTGCGCGCGCTCGTCCCCGACTACCAGCTGTCGCTCGCGATCGGCAAGGAGGGACAGAACGCCCGCCTGGCTGCGAAGCTGACGGGCGCGAAGATCGACATCCAGCCCGATTCGATCCTGGACGACAAGTGATGGAGGGCTGGATGTCGATCTTCGCGCCGTGCCGACGCGGCGAAGCCGTGGCGACACGGTTGCCGAAGGCACACGAGCGCGACATCCAGCCCGATTCGATCCTGTACGACAAGTAGGCGGCAATAAGCGGGCGTTCAGGGAATGCTCGCCCGGGATGGAGCGTTGCAGTGTGTGCGGCGCTCCGTCCTGATTCGGCGCAGAGATGCGTGAGGGGTAAGATGGAAGCCGTCAGAACGTGCGTCGGATGCCGTTCTCGCGCTCCCCGATCCTCTCTTCTGAGGGTCGTTCTCCGGAATTCGGAAATCGTGGCGGACCCGTCCGCCACTTTCCCCGGAAGGGGCGCGTGGCTGCATCCGGTCGACGAGTGTCTCGAGCTCGCACTCACGCGCAAGGCCTTCGGGCGGGCGCTGAGAGCGAACGAGAACCTCGACCCGACGGCCCCCTGGGCACATGCCCTGAGGGCCCACTTACGAGAACAGGCTGAAGAAGCAGTGACTTCACATGAGTGACAACCGATGAGCGGCTCGAAATGAGTTCCGTCCGCAACTAACGCCTGCCCTGTCCGGGGTGGGCCCCAGACAGGAGAATTGTGGCTGCAAAACCACGCGTACACGAGGTCGCGAGCGAGCTCGGCGTCGACAGTAAAGTCGCGCTCGCGAAACTCAAAGAGATGGGCGAGTTCGTCAAAGGACCGTCCTCCAGCATCGAGCCGCCGGTAGCACGCAAGCTGCGTGCCGCTCTGGAGGCTGAAGGCTTCACCGCCGACAAGGCGGCCGCCGCACCGAAGGCGGAGGCTCCGCGCCCCGCTGCTCCGCGCCCTCAGGCGTCGAGCGAGTCCGACGCACCCAAGCCGCAGGCGCCGATGTCGGTCGCCGAGCGTCAGGCCGCCGCCGAGAAGGCTGCCGCCGACAAGGCCGCCGCCGAGAAGGCCGCTGCCGAGAAGGCGGCGCCCGCAGCTGCGGCCGCAGCCGCCCCGAGCGAGAAGGCCGCCCCGTCGGCTCCCCGCCCCGGCGGCGCGACCCCCGGCGCGGGAAGCATCCCCCGCCCCGGCGCGCCGCGCCCTGGCAACAACCCGTTCTCGTCGAGCCAGGGCATGGGCCAGCGTCCGAGCGCTCCGCGTCCCGGCAACAACCCGTACTCCAGCTCGCAGGGCATGGGCCAGCGGCCGAGCCCGGGCAACATCCCGCGTCCGGCCCCGCCGCGTCCCGGCTCGCCCCGCATCGGCGCACCCGGTCAGGGCGGTAGCAATCGTCCCGGTCAGCGTCAGGGCGGCGGCGGAGGCCGTCCCGGCTTCCAGCAGCGTCCAGGTGGCGCGGGCGGCGCCGCGGGCGGCGGCTTCCAGCGCCCCGGCGGTGGCACTGGTGGCGGCTTCGGCGCCCCGCGTCCGGCCGGTGGCGGTGGCCGCGGTCGTGGCCCCGGCGGCGGCACCGCCGGCGCGTTCGGTCGTGGCGGCGGCAAGTCCAAGGCTCGCAAGTCGAAGCGCGCGAAGCGTCAGGAATTCGAGATGCGGGAGGCCCCGTCGCTGGGCGGCGTGAGCGTCCCTCGCGGCGACGGCGGCACCGTCGTGCGACTGCGCCGCGGTTCCTCCATCTCCGACTTCGCCGACAAGATCGACGCGAACCCGGCCTCGCTGGTCACCGTTCTCTTCCACCTGGGCGAGATGGCGACTGCGACCGAGTCGCTCGACGAGGCGACCTTCCAGATCCTCGGTGAGGAGCTGGGTTACAAGATCCAGGTCGTCTCGCCGGAGGACGAGGACCGCGAGCTGCTCGAGGGCTTCGACATCGACCTCGACGCCGAGCTGGAAGGCGAGTCCGACGAGGATCTCGAGATCCGGCCCCCGGTCGTCACGGTCATGGGTCACGTCGACCACGGTAAGACGCGCCTCCTCGACGCCATCCGCAACGCGAACGTCGTCGCGGGCGAGGCCGGCGGCATCACCCAGCACATCGGTGCGTACCAGGTGTGGACGGAGCACGACGGCATCGAGCGTGCCATCACCTTCATCGACACCCCGGGTCACGAGGCGTTCACCGCCATGCGTGCCCGTGGTGCGCAGGTCACCGACATCGCGATCCTCGTGGTCGCGGCCGACGACGGCATCATGCCGCAGACCATCGAGGCGCTGAACCACGCCCAGGCGGCCAACGTGCCGATCGTGGTGGCGGTCAACAAGATCGACAAGCCGGAGGCCAACCCGGCCAAGGTGCGTCAGCAGCTCACCGAGTTCGGCCTGGTCGCCGAGGAGTACGGCGGCGACGTCATGTTCGTCGACGTGTCGGCCCGCAACAACATCGGCATCGACGACCTGCTCGACGCCGTGCTGCTCACCGCCGACGCCGGTCTCGACCTGCGGGCCAACCCGAACAAGGACGCGCGCGGTGTCGCCATCGAGGCGAAGCTCGACAAGGGCCGCGGCGCCGTCGCGACCGTGCTCATCCAGTCCGGAACGCTGCGCGTCGGCGACGCGATCGTCGCGGGTACGGCCTACGGCCGTGTCCGTGCGATGGCCGACGAGAACGGCGACCCGGTCTTCGAGGCAGCGCCGGCCCGTCCGGTGCAGGTCCAGGGTCTCTCCAGCGTCCCGCGCGCCGGCGACACCTTCCTCGTCACCGAGGAGGACCGCACCGCCCGGCAGATCGCCGAGAAGCGTGAGGCCGCCGAGCGCAACGCCCAGCTGGCGAAGGCCCGCAAGCGCATCTCGCTCGAGGACTTCACCCGCGCTCTGGAAGAGGGCAAGGTCGAGGCGCTCAACCTCATCATCAAGGGCGACGTGTCCGGTGCCGTGGAGGCCCTGGAGGAGTCGCTCATGAAGATCGAGGTCGACGACTCGGTCAGCCTGCGCATCCTGCACCGCGGTGTCGGCGCGATCACCGAGTCGGACATCGACCTGGCGACCATCGACAACGCGATCGTGATCGGCTTCAACGTCCGCCCGGACGTGAAGGCGCGCGAGCGCGCAGCCCGCGAGGGTGTGGATGTCCGCTTCTACTCGGTCATCTACAACGCCATCGAGGACATCGAGAACTCGCTGAAGGGCATGCTCAAGCCCGAGTTCGAAGAGGTCCAGTCGGGTGTGGCCGAGATCCGCGAGGTGTTCCGCTCCTCCAAGTTCGGAAACATCGCCGGTGTCATCGTCCGGTCCGGCACGATCACGCGAAACGCCAAGGCGCGCGTCATCCGCGACGGCGTGGTGGTGGGAGACAACCTCGCCATCGAGTCGCTGCGCCGGTTCAAGGACGACGTCACCGAGGTGCGCACGGACTTCGAAGCCGGTATCGGCCTCGGCAAGTACAACGACATCCAGGTCGGCGACGAGATCGAGACCACCGAGCTGCGGGAGAAGCCCCGCGTTTGATCATCGGAGCGGGGGGGGGGGGGGGGGGGGGG
>NZ_JBVQSP010000005.1:161921-320497 GCF_055720965.1 Leifsonia sp. PARNA 1/14 | reverse complement strand
CCCCCCCCCCCCCCCCCCCCCCCTCGCCCCGAAAGGAGATACAGCCACATGGCCGATCCGGCACGGGCGAGGAAGCTCGCCGACAGAATCAAGGTCATCATCGCGAAGAGGCTCGATCGCGGTCTGCGCGACCCGCGCCTGGGCTTCGTGACGATCACCGATGTTCAGGTGACGGGCGACCTCCAGCACGCCACCGTGTTCTACACGGTGTACGGCACCGACCAGGAGCGTGCCGACACGGCCGCGGCACTGCAGGCGGCCACCGGCATGCTTCGCAGTGAGGTCGGCAAGAACATCACCGCCCGGCTGACGCCGACGCTGGAGTTCCAGCTCGACGCCATCCCCGAGAACGCGGCGCACATCGAGGACCTCCTGCGTCAAGCCCACGCGCGCGACACCGAGGTGGCCGGTCTGGCCGCCGGTGCGAGCTACGCGGGCGAGGAGGACCCGTACGTCAAGCCGAGGGACGTCGACGACGAAGACTGACCCGATTCGAGACACGAGAATGACCCGGTGGTGATCCCCCGGGTCATTCTCATGTCCCGGGGAGGTGGGGTAACGAAGCCGGGGCACCCTCGACGGTGCCGCTAGTCTGGCTTCGTGAGTGTGAGAAACAGTGTGCGCAAGAGCCTTTCGCCCGTGATCGGTTCCGAGCGGGTCGACCGCCTTGTGAACGCCGAATCGAAGGCCCGGGCCTCCCTGGCCTCCTGGATCGCGCCGTCCGAGCGTCCTGCAGCCGCGGCCGAGACCGAGGACGCGCCGTTTCCGCTCGCGCCGAACGGCTACCGGATCTACCCGTTCGACGGGTCGCGTTTCCCGGAGCCGACGCTCACCCGCCATGAGTTCCTGACCGGACTGCACCGCGTCCTCGAGCCGCGCGCATACCTGGAGATCGGTGTCGACGACGGCCGCTCCCTGACGCTCTCTCGCACAAAGACGATCGGTATCGACCCGGCCTTCCACATCGTGAGCCCGCTGCATTCCGATCTGCTTCTTGCACGCCAGACCAGTGACGACTTCTTCGACTCCGCGCAGGCCAAGAATCACCTCGACGGCACGCCTCTGGACCTTGCGTTCATCGACGGGATGCACTGGGCGGAGTTCGCCTACCGCGACTTCATCAACGTCGAGAAGCTGGTCAGCCCGCTCAGCGCGATCGTGCTCGACGACATGATGCCGCGCTCGATCCATGAGGCCGCCCGCGACCGCTACACGGACTCCTGGGCCGGCGACGTCTACAAGGTCGTCGAGTTGCTGCGAACGGAGCGCCCCGACCTGATCGTGGTTCCGGTCAACACCTTCCCGACAGGCGTCGTGCTCGTGCTCTCCCTCGACCCGTCGTCGACGGTGCTCGCGGACCGATACGAGAAACTGCTCCCCGCACTGACCTCCGCCGACCCGCAGGACGTCCCGGACCACGTGATCGAGCGCTCCCACGCCGTCGACGGCCGCGAGCTGATCGCCTGGCCGGGTTGGGCCGAACTGCGCGAGCTGCGCGAGCGGCCCCGAGCGGCGGCCGCGCGCAAGAAGCTGCTGGCGTCGTTCGCTGAGACCTTCGTACGCTGAGGTCATGTACGCCGTCTCGTTCTACGACGCCGACCCCGATGCCGGGCCGGAGCACTTCCAGCGGCTGGTCGACACCTACCCGCGCCACAAGGCCTACCTCGACGAGTTCGCGAAGGGCGGCGACGTGCTCATGATCGGCACGTTCGGCGACCCCGCGAGCCAGGGGTCGATGGCGATCTTCCGGTCGAGGGAGGCCGCCGAGCGGTTCCGCGCCGGTGACCCGTTCTGGACAGAGGGGCTCGTGTACCGCTCGCGCATCCTCGACTGGAACCCCGCGGTGTTCGCGGAGGCGTGACTCCGGCGCGTCAGCCGGGGAGTGTGTACCCGTCGCCCTCGGCGACGGCCAGGCCGTCCTCCACGAGCCCGCGCAGCGCGCGCTCCCGCTGCGGGGCGTCGGGCCACACCGCTTCCAGCTCCGCCGGGGTGACCGGGATGTGCGACGCCCGCAGCTCGCCGAGGATGCGGCCGCGCACCTGACGGTCGCTTCCCTCGTACTTCTTCTGCACCGCCTTGCGCGGGCCCTCGTACGCCGGATAGCCCGCCGTCCTCCACGCGCAGCGCTGCGCCAACGGGCAGTCGTGGCAGCGGGGCGACCGGGCCACGCAGACGATCGCGCCGAGTTCCATCATGCCGGCGTTGAACGCCGCCGCCGCGGGGAGGTCGTGGGGGAGGAGCGCCGACATCGCCGCCAGATCACGCCGGGCACTCGGTGGCGGCGGCTCGCCCTGACCGTCGACGGCCCGGGCGATGACGCGGCGGACGTTCGTATCGACGACGGGATGTCGGGCCCCGTAGGCGAAGACGGCCACGGCTCGGGCGGTGTAATCGCCGATTCCCGGCAGGGCGAGCAGCGCCTCCACGTCGTCGGGCACGACACCGCCATGACGTTCGGTGATCGCGACGGCGGCGGCGTGCAGCCAGAGCGCCCGGCGAGGGTAGCCGAGCGACTGCCAGGCGCGCACCGCCTCTCCGGGCGGCACGGCCGCCAGATCGGCGGGCGTCGGCCACCGGGTCAGCCATTCCTCGAGGCGCGGGATCACGCGGGACACCGGCGTCTGCTGCAGCATGAACTCGCTGACGAGCGTGCCCCACGCGGTGAACCCGTCGCGTCGCCACGGGAGGTCGCGCCGATTGGCGCGGTACCAGTCCACCACCGTGGAGGCGAACGTCTCGGGCATGCTTCGAGGCTACCGGCTCGCCCGTGCCCGCTGACGGCTTATGCTCATCGCATGATGCTGCCTCCGACTCCGCGGGTGCTCGCGCTGCGCGAGATCGTCGGGGAGGTGCGCTCGCTCGCCTCCCGGGGGCGCGTGATCGTCGCCGTCGACGGAGGCGGGGGCACGGCCGCATTCGCCGACGACCTCGCCGCGGTGTTCCGGGAGGCCGGCTCCGACACGCATCGTGCGTCCGTTGGCGACTTCCATCGCTCGCGTGCCGATCGCACGCTGCTCGGCCCGGAGACGCCGACGGGCTACTACCGCGACGCCTTCGACTACGTCACGCTGCGGCGCGTGCTGATCGACCCGTTCCGGATGGCGGGCAGCACCGGTTTCCAGACGGCGGCGTTCGACGAGGCGCGCGACGTCCCCGCAGGGAGCAGGTGGGAGACCGCCGGCCCTGACGCGGTGCTCGTGATCGACGGCGAGTTCCTTCTGCGCCCGGAACTGCGGCGGGAGTGGAACGCGTCGGTGCACCTCGTGAACGCCCCCGAGCGCGCGATCTACGAGGAGGACGCGCGGCCGCGCGATTTCGCGACCATCCTCGTCGATGACTCGGATCCTCTCACGCCCGTTCGCGTGTCGCGAGCCGACGAGGCATGATCGGCGGCGCCGGCGGCGGGTCGATCAGAGCAACGGCTGCAGCCGGCGCGCGACGTCCGCTGGCGCGATGAAGGCCTGGGTGGCCTCCACTTCGTGCACGAGCGCAGTGAGGGCGGCGTTCACGGGCGCCTCGCCGCCGTTCGCCCTGGCCTCTGCGACGACCGCGCCGTTGAGGTAGTCGATCTCGCTCGGCTGGCCGCGGCGGATGCTCTGCAGCGTCGAGCCGGGGTTCGGCCTGGCGCCCATCCGTCGGCGCATCAGCAGCGGCACGGCCTGCGCGATCCAGCGCGGCGCGGAGGCGACGAACCGCAGGATGCGGTCGTCGAGGCCCTGGATGCTGCCGAACCGGACGCCGCGGGCGATACCGACGCGCACCGCCTCCTGGAGGCTCGCGGTGATGATGGGACGCAGCGTGCCGCTACCGAGGGTCTCCTGCGCACTCAGCCCGGTGATGGCGGGCATCGCGTTCACCTGGTTGACCATGAGCTTCGTCCACTGGCAGCCGATGAAGTTGTCGACGGCGAAGCTCGGCATGGCGGCGTCGAGGATGTGCGCGGCGTCCACGGCCGGCTGCGGCGGCTCGCCGTCCCCCGCCCCGAGGTACGTGTTGGCCGTGGTCGTCACGCTGACCCGGCCGGGGGAGAGGTAGCTGGCGGCGTAGAGCGCGAGCGCGCCGACGCAGTCGGAACCGGGCAGCAGCTCGGTCGCCAGCCGGAGGCCCGCGAGCCCGTTCTGCACGACGACGACGGTGATGCCGTCGAGGAGTTCGGCGTTCTCTCGGATGGCTGCTTCGGCGTCCTGCGCCTTGGTGCAGAGGAACGCGAGCTCGGGGCGGGTCTGCAGTCGCTCGGCCGCCGCGACGCGCGCGGCGTGCGTGCCCCAGCCGCCGTCGAGCCGCAGCCCGTCGGCGCGGATCGCCGCGAGGTGGTCGCCGCGGGCGGTGACCTCCACGAGATGTCCGACGCGGTCGAGCAGCGTCGCGACCGTCCCGCCGATGGCTCCTGCTCCGATCACGCCGATACGCACGGGCTCCAGCCTATGCCGTGGCGTCGCAGGGGACGGTTCGTCCGGACGCGCCGTCACGGTGTGGGCTGTGACGGCGCGTCGGGACCGATGGGCGGAGGTCAGTCGGCGAGGACGGGGGTGGGTTCGGCAGTGGCCTCGGCCGCGGCGGCGGGCGGGAGGTCGACGGCCGCGGCCTCGTCGTGCGTGACGGCGGCGGCCAGGGCTGCCGCGCGGCGGCGGCTCGGCAGGGCGAGCGCGATCACCGCGGCGATGGCGAGCGCGCCGGCCCCGACCCAGACCGCCGGGATGGCCGCGTCGACGTAGCCGGTCGGCGTCAGCGTGCCTCCCGCGCCGGTGAAGACGGCCGTGAGCACGGCCACGCCGAGGGCGACGCCGATCTCACGCAGGGTGGAGTTGGCGCCCGACGCCTTGGCGTGGTCGGCCGTGCGCATGTTCGCCAGCACCGCGGTCGAGCTCGGCGCGAAGACCAGGCCCATCCCGACCCCGGCGAGCAGGAACGGCGGCCACATCTGGGAGTACGGCAGGTCGGCGGAGAGGGTGCCCGCGATCCAGGCCATGGCGCCGGCCAGGAACACGAGCCCGATCACGATCGGGAGGCGCGTCCCCGTGCGGCCGGAGACCAGGCCGGTGAGCGGCGCCACGACCATCGGCGCGAGCGTCCACGGCATCGTCATCACTCCGGCCTCCAGCGGGGTGTGCCCCTGCACGACCTGGAGGAACTGGATGAGGATGAAGATCGCGCCGAAGATGCCGAAGCTGAACGTCATGCCGACCAGGTTGGCCACTGTGAAGCTCCGGTCGCGGAACAGCCGCAGCGGCAGCAGTGGGGCGGAGGTGCGCGACTCCCAGAACACGAACGCGATCAGGAGCGCGCCGCCGGCGATCAGGGAGAACAGGACCTCCGCGCTGTCCCAGCCCGCGTCGTTGCCGCGGACGATCCCGTAGACCAGCCCGAGCACGCCGGGGGCGGCCAGCAGGAGGCCCACGACGTCGGCGCGGACCCGGTCGCCGAAGCTGTTCGGGAGCGCGAGCAGCACGAGCGGCACGGCGATCACGCCGAGCGGCACGTTGAGCCAGAAGATCGCCTGCCAGTTCCAGCCCTGCACGACGGCGCCGCCGATCAGCGGGCCGAGGGCGACGCCGAGGCCCGAGATGCCTCCCCAGATGCCGATCGCGGCCGGTCGCAGCCGCTGGCTGACGCTGCCGGCCAGCAGCGTGAGCGACAGCGGGAGGAGCGCTGCGGCGCCCGCGCCCTGCACGGCGCGGGCGGCGATGAGCATCCACGGCTCGGTCGCCAAGGCGCTGGCCGCGCTCGCCAGGGTGAACACGATGATCCCGCCGAGGAACACCGAGCGCCGGCCGAGCCGGTCGCCGAGGCCGACGGCCATCAGCATGAGCGTCGCGAAGCTGAGCGTGTACGCGTTGACCACCCACTGCAGTTCCTCGATGGAGGCGCTGAGATCGCGGGCGATGACCGGCAGTGCGCTGGTGACGACGAGGTTGTCGAGCGTCGCCATGAACATGGGGAGGGAGGCCGCGACGATCGCGAGCCAGACGGGGATGCGGCGCAAAGGACGAAGAGCAGCGCCTGCGGTACCGGAGCGGGTAGTGGTCATGGGACGCATCGCTTCCTGGAGGATCGGGTGAATTCGGTAGTAATCGAATGATTACATCGAACTCTAGTAATCGACTGATAACCTGTCAACCATGAGTTCCGCGATCAGTGAACGGATCCCCTCGGCCGAGCGGCGCGAGCAGATCCTCGGTGCGGCGAGCCTCGTCTTCGGGGAGCGCGGCTACTTCGGCGCCACGACCGACCAGATCGCGAAAGCGGCCGGCATCAGCCAGCCCTACGTCGTACGCATGTTCGGCAGCAAGGAGAACCTCTTCGTGGAGGTGCTGCAGCGCGCGCTCGACAAGCTGATGGCGAGCTTCCAGAGCACGATCGACGGCTGGAAGGCCGACGGGTCGCCGATCGGCGAGAACGGAGCCGTGGGCGAGCACCACGAGATCGGCCGCCGGCTCGGGCTCGCGTACGTCAATCTCATCGAGGACCGCGGCATCCTCCTGTCGCTGATGCAGGCGTTCGGGATGGGCAACGACGCCGTCATCGGGGAGCGCGCCAGGGAGGGCTTCCTCGCCATCTACAAGATGGTCCGCGACCAGGTCGGCTTCTCGCCCGACGAGGCGCGCACCTTCCTCGCCGAGGGCATGCTCCTGAACACCCTCCTCGGCCTCAAGCTGCCCGCGGAGTACGGCAAGGATGTCTGCGCCACCGAGATCATCGAGTCCACGTTCCGCACCAAGCTGCAACTGGTCCTCGACGTCGCCGGCGAGAACGCATGACCGGCAGCGGTCTCATCCTGGTCGACAAGCCGGGAGGCTGGACGAGCCACGACGTCGTCGCGCGCGTGCGCCGGCTGGCGGGCACCCGCAAGGTCGGCCACGCCGGAACGCTCGACCCGATGGCCACCGGGCTCCTCATCCTCGGCCTCAATTCGTCGACGCGGTTGCTCACCTACATCGTGGGCACCGACAAGGAGTACCTGGCGACCATCCGGCTCGGCGCCACGACGACCACGGACGACGCGGAGGGCGAGGTGACGGCTGAGGCCGATGCGGCCACGGTCGCCGCGGTGACCGACGACGCGATCACGAGCGGGGTCGCCGCCCTCACCGGAGAGATCGAGCAGATTCCGAGCTCGGTCAGCGCGATCAAGGTCGACGGCAAGCGGGCGTATGCGCGCGTACGGGCGGGGGAGGAGGTCGTCCTCCGGCCGCGGGCGGTCACGATCGAGCGGTTCGACCTCCTCGAGACGCGCCGCCTGCCCGGCGACGACGCACCGGTCGCGATCGAGCTGGACGTGCGCGTCGTCTGCTCGTCCGGCACCTACATCCGGTCGCTTGCGCGCGACCTCGGGGCCGGGCTGGGCGTCGGCGGCCATCTGACGGCCCTGCGGCGCACGCGCGTCGGCCCGTTCGATGTGCGGGACGCCGGCGAACTCGATAGCCTCGATCCCGGTGCCGCACTGATCCCCGCCGCCCAGGCGGCCACCGAGCTGTTCGAGAGGCTGGAGCTGACCGACCAGCAGGCGATCGACCTCACCCACGGTCGCCGCATCCACGTCGCGGATCGGGAGGGCGATTCGGGCGCACCGGTCGCGGCCATCGCCCCGGGCGGCGCCCTGGTGGGACTCGTCGAGTTCCGCGGAAAGGAAGCCAGGACGCTCGTGAACTTCCCCACCGACGAGATCGCCTCCGCATGATCGAGTGGTTCGTGGCGCTGCAGGTCGGCGTCGCCGTGATCGCCGGCGTGCTCTGCCTGGTGCTCGGCCTCGCCGGGCGCGTGCCGGGAGACCTCACGATGGGGGCAGTGGCACTGGTCGAGCTGCTCCTGATCGTCCAGCTGGTGATGGCCATCATCGCGCCGCTCGCCGGCAACCCTCCCACCGGCAGCCTGGCCGAGTTCTACATCTATCTGGTCTCAGCCCTGCTCCTCCCGCTTGCCGGAGGGTTCTGGGCCTTGATCGAGCGCAATCGCTGGAGCACCGTCATCCTCGGCGGCGTGTGCCTGGCCATCGCGGTCATGGTCTACCGGATGGGGCAGATCTGGTTCGTCCAGGGCGCCTGAACGGGCGGGGCAGAGGCGGCCGACGCCATCGACACGGCGCGAATAGAATCGGTAGCGATGTCACACCACACCATGTCCGCGCGCGAGCGCACCGACGGCCAGCGACCGCGGCGCCGCATCTCCGGCGTCGGGCGCGTCCTCGTGTTCGTGTACGGCGTGCTGGCACTCGCAGCCACCGGTCGCAGCGTCTTCCAGATCATCGACCGCTTCCACGAGGCGCCGGTGGCGTTCTCGCTGTCCGCCCTCTCGGCGGTGGTCTACATCGTCGCTACGATCGCGCTCGTGGCTCCGGGCGCGGTCTGGTACCGCGTGGCATGGATCACGATCAGCTTCGAGCTGGCCGGAGTGCTCATCATCGGCGCACTGAGCCTGTTCGCGCCGGAGGTCCTCGGCCTCCACGACATCGACCCGTTCGGGCGCGACGCGACGGTCTGGTCGGTCTTCGGGATGGGCTACCTGTTCATCCCGCTCGCGCTGCCGATCCTCGGCCTGTTCTGGCTGTCGAAGCACCATCCGGCACCGGACGGCTCCGAACACTCCGGCGCCACCGACGACGGGCCGCGTTCGTGAAGGTCTTCGACTCCGTCGCGGAAGTGCCGGACGGGTTCGGGCCGAGCGCCGTCACGATCGGCAAGTTCGACGGCGTGCACACCGGCCACCGTGCCGTGATCGAGCGCCTGCGCGCCGTCGCCGCAGAGCGCGGTCTGACCGCGACGGTCATCACCTTCGACCGCAACCCGTTGGAACTCCTGGCGCCCGAGAAATGCCCGGCGTCGCTGGTGAGCAACCGGCAGAAGCTCGAGCTTCTCGCCGAGACCGGCGTCGACGCGACGCTGATGGTGACCTTCGACCGCGCGCTCGCCGACCTCTCGCCCGAGGAGTTCGTGCACCGCATCCTGGTGGACCGCCTGCACGCGGCCGCGGTCCTCGTCGGGAGCGACTTCCGCTTCGGCGCCAAGGGCGCGGGCGACGTCGCGATGCTGAGGTCGCTGGGCGAGCGTTACGGCTTCATGGTCGAGCTGATCGATGACGTTCGCCCGGAGCACGGCCGCCGGGTCTCGTCCACCTGGATCCGCGACCTGCTGGCCGACGGAGATGTGGGGCACGCGGCCGAATTGCTCGGCACCGTGCCGACCGTGCGCGGCGTCGTCGTGCACGGTGCCGCGCGGGGCCGCGAGCTGGGCTTCCCCACGGCCAACCTGTCTCCCGAGAACGAAGGTCTCATCCCCGCCGACGGCGTGTACGCCGGCTGGCTCACCGACGACGACGGCACGCGGTACCCCGCGGCGATCTCGGTCGGCAACAACCCCACCTTCGAAGGCGTTCCGCAGAAGCAGGTGGAGGCCTACGTCCTCGACCGCGAGCTCGACCTCTACGGGCACACCGTCGATGTCGCGTTCGCCGAGCGGATCCGCGGCATGGTGGCCTACTCCGGCATCGAGCCGTTGATCGCCCAGATCGCGGCCGACGTCGAGGACGCGCGCCGAATTCTGACCGCAGAGCGCGCGTGACGTCGGAGCGGCCCGCGACCGCAGGGCAGACGCCCCGACCGCTCTGGCACGGGCGTGCGATCGCGCTGCTGGGCATCCTGCTGGTCGCGGCCAACCTCCGCACCGCGGTCGCCGCGCTGTCGCCGATCTTCTCGGAGATCCGGGCCGAGTTCCCCGTGTCGGCCGTCGGCGTCGGCCTGCTCGGGATGCTTCCGCCGGTCTGCTTCGCGCTGTTCGGGCTCCTCGCGCCGGTGTTCACACGCCAACTCTCGCTGGAGACGGTGCTGCTGATCGCGCTCGGCGTGATGCTGGCCGGCCACGTCCTCCGGGCGACGGCCGGCTCGTTCGCCGTGCTCGCGATCGGCTCGGCCGTCACGTTCGCGGGCATGGGCGTCGGCAACGTCCTCCTGCCCCCGCTGGTGAAGCGCTACTTCCCGGATCGCATCGGCCTCGTGACGGCGCTGTATGCGACCGTGATGTCGCTGAGCACGCTGATCCCGCCGCTGGTGGCCGTGCCGGTGGCCGATGCCGCGGGCTGGCATGTCTCGGTGGGGATGTGGGCGCTGATGAGCGTGCTCGCCATCCTTCCCTGGCTGCGCATCGTCGTCACTCATCGGCCGGCGCATCCTTCGCACGACGTGGAGGTCGAGGAGGCCGACCATTCGCTGGTCGCGCGTGTCTGGCGCTCGGGCCTCGCCTGGGCGATGGCGGTGGTGTTCGCCGTGTCGAGTCTCAACGCGTACGCGATGTTCGCGTGGCTGCCGCAGATCGTTCACGACGTCGCGGGGACGCCGCCCGCGGAGGCGGGCGCCCTCCTGTCGATCTACGCGGGCATGGGGATCCCAGCGGGGCTGCTGGTGCCGCTGCTCGCTGCTCGGATGCGCAACGTCGCCGTGCTCGTCTACGCGGGCGTCGCGTTCTTCCTCGCCGGCTACGCGGGACTCATCCTGGCGCCGGGCACGGCGACCTGGCTGTGGGTGTCGTTCGCGGGCCTCGGGCCGCTGCTCTTCCCGCTGTCGCTCGTGCTGATCAACGTGCGCACGCGCACGCACGCGGGCTCGGTGGCGCTGAGCGGCTTCACGCAGGGGTTGGGCTACACCCTGGGAGCGCTCGGACCACTGGCCGTGGGCGTCCTGCACGAGGTGACCGGGGGCTGGACGGTGCCGCTGCTGGTGCTGACCGCGACCGCGCTCACCGCCGCCGCGGCCGGGGCGGTCGTGGCGCGCCCGGTGCCGCTCGAAGACCGCTGAAGCGACCCGACTGCTCATTTGAGCGGGCCGTGCGCAAGCGTTGCACGCCGTCCTAAGCTGGTCGGGTGGCCCTGAACGATACCGACGAGATCCTCGCCGTCAAAGCCGCAGAACTCTATTACGAGGCCGGCAAGACCCAGGACGAGATCGGCGTCGCCCTCAACGTCTCGCGCTGGAAGGTCGGCCGGTTGCTGGTGGCGGCGCGCGAGCACGGCTTCGTACGCATCGAGATCGTGCACCCCAGCGCGCGCCGCTTCTCGCTGGAGCGTGAGCTGTGCGGGTTCTACGGGCTCGACGACGCCGTCGTCGTGCCCGCCGCCGAGTCCGACTCCGACGTGCAGGCGCGCGTCGCCCAGGCCGCAGCCGACTACCTGACCACGCTCCGACCGGTGCCGCGCACGCTCGGCGTGAGCTGGGGCCGCACGCTGCACGCGGTCGCCGCCCGATTGCGACCGGGCTGGGCCGTCGGCGTCAACCCGGTGCAGATCAACGGGAGTGTGTCGAGCACCCGCCAGGCGACCGCCGCAGCCGACACCGCCGTGGTGATCGCCCGTAAGGCGCAGGGCACCGCGACGCTCCTCCCGAGCCCGGCGATCTTCGAGCACGCGGCGACGCGCCGTGCCATCGAGGCCGACCGGTCGGTGCAGTCGGTGCTCGAGCTGGCCCGCAGCGCCAGCGCCTACCTCTTCAGCGCGGGCGTCGTCGACACCAGCTCGGTGCACGTCGACTCGGGCTACCTGTCGTCGGACGACGTCCTGGCGCTGGCCGGCAGGGGCGCCGTCGGCGATGTCGTCGGTCGCTTCATCGACGGCGACGGGCAGGTGGCCGATCCCGAGCTCGACGGCCGCACGCTCGGGATCAGCCTCGACGAGCTGCGAAACGCTCGCACCTCCATCGCCGTGATCGCGGGGGAGGCCAAGCACCGCGTGGCCCACGCCGTGGTCGCCAGCGGGCTGTGCACCACGATCATCACCGACGAGTCGACGGCGAACGACCTCCTCGGCCGCACCGTGCCGAGTGAAAGGAACGAACTCACATGACCATCGAGACCACACCGCCCGTGCGCACGCTCGCACCGGCGGCCCGCGCCGTGGAGGTGCTGGGCGGCGACCTCACCGAGGGATCGCTCCGGCGCTACCTCGGCGGCATCCCCGGCGTCGATGCCGTCGGGCTGGAGCAGCGCGCTGCCGGACTCGGCACCCGCTCCATCAAGACCACCAGCAAGGCCTGGGCGCTCGACAAGGTGATCGAGCTCATCGACCTCACGACGCTCGAGGGCGCCGACACCCCGGGCAAGGTGCGCTCGCTCGTCGCGAAGGCGCTCACGCCCGACCCGAGCGATCTGACCGCGCCGCGGCCTGCCGCGGTCTGCGTGTACGGAGACATGGTCCCGTACGCGGTGGAGGCGCTCGGCGCCGCGCACGCCGGACGCGTCGCCCGCGAGACGGGTCAGGCCGGCGGCATCAACGTCGCGGCCGTCGCGACCGCGTTCCCGAGCGGTCGCGCCTCCCTCCCGGTCAAGCTCGCCGACACGGCCGACGCGGTCGCCGCCGGGGCGGACGAGATCGACATGGTCATCGACCGCGGCGCGTTCCTCTCCGGCCGCTACGGCCTCGTCTTCGACGAGATCGTCGCCGTCAAGGAGGCCTGCCGCCGCGACGACGGCAGCTACGCCCACCTCAAGGTGATCCTCGAGACCGGCGAGCTGAACACGTACGACAACGTCCGCCGGGCCTCCTGGCTGAGCATCCTCGCCGGCGCCGACTTCATCAAGACGTCGACGGGCAAGGTCTCGCCGGCCGCGACGCTGCCGGTCACCCTCCTGATGCTGGAGGTCGTGCGCGACTGGCACCACCTCACCGGCGAGGAGATCGGCGTGAAGCCCGCGGGCGGCATCCGCTCGTCCAAGGACGCCATCAAGTACCTCGTCACCGTCGCCGAGACGGTCGGCGAGCGCTGGCTGCAGCCGCACCTGTTCCGGTTCGGCGCGTCCAGCCTCCTGAACGATGTGCTGCTGCAGCGCCAGAAGCTGCGCACCGGCCACTACTCCGGCGCCGACTACGTGACGATCGACTGAGACGGACGACAACACCATGAGCTTCCTCGAGTACGCACCGGCCCCCGAGTCGCGCGCGATCCTGAACCTGCGCGACCAGTACGGCCTCTTCATCGACGGCGAGTTCGTCGACGGCCACGGCACGCCGTTCCAGACCATCTCCCCGGCGACGGAGGAGCGCATCGCGACGATCGCGACGGCCGACTCCGCCGACGTCGACCGGGCCGTCGCCGCTGCCCGCCGCGCCTACGACCGCGTCTGGTCGCGCATGAGCGGCAGCGACCGCGGCAAGTACCTGTTCCGCATCGCCCGCATCATCCAGGAGCGCGCCCGCGAGCTCGCAGTGGCCGAGAGCCTCGACAACGGCAAGCCGATCAAGGAGAGCCGCGACGTCGACGTGCCGCTCGTCGCCGCCTGGTTCTTCTACTACGCCGGCTGGGCCGACAAGCTCGAGCACGCCGGACTCGGCCCGGCGCCGCGCGCCCTCGGCGTCGCAGCGCAGGTCATCCCGTGGAACTTCCCGCTGCTGATGCTGGCGTGGAAGATCGCCCCGGCGCTCGCGGCGGGCAACACCGTCGTGCTCAAGCCGGCCGAGACCACGCCGCTGACCGCGCTGCTGTTCGCGGAGATCGTGCAGCAGGCCGACCTCCCCGCCGGTGTCGTCAACATCGTCACGGGCGCGGGCGAGACCGGTCGCGACCTGGTCGCGCACCCCGACGTGAACAAGGTCGCCTTCACCGGGTCGACCGCAGTGGGACGCGAGATCGCGCGCTCGGTGGCGGGAACCGAGAAGAAGCTCACGCTGGAGCTCGGCGGCAAGGCGGCGAACATCGTGTTCGACGACGCCCCGATCGACCAGGCCGTCGAAGGCATCGTCAACGGCATCTTCTTCAACCAGGGCCACGTGTGCTGCGCAGGCAGCCGGCTGCTGGTGCAGGAGAGCATCCACGACGAGGTCGTCGACCGCCTCAAGCGCCGGCTCTCGACGCTGCGCCTCGGCGACCCGCTCGACAAGAACACCGACATCGGCGCGATCAACAGCGCGGAGCAGCTGCAACGCATCCGCGAGCTCTCCGACATCGGAGAGGCGGAGGGCGCGGAGCGCTGGACCGCCGAGTGCGCGATCCCCGAGAACGGCTTCTGGTTCGCGCCGACGATCTTCGACAACGTGTCGACGAGCCACCGGATCGCCCGCGAGGAGATCTTCGGGCCGGTGCTGTCGGTGCTCACCTTCCGCACCCCGGCGGAGGCGATCGCGAAGGCGAACAACACGCCGTACGGCCTCTCGGCCGGCATCTGGACCGACAAGGGCAGCCGTATCCTCGCGGTGGCCGACAAGCTGCGCGCCGGCGTCGTCTGGGCCAACACGTTCAACCGCTTCGATCCGGCCAGCCCCTTCGGCGGCTACAAGGAGTCGGGCTACGGCCGCGAGGGCGGTCGTCACGGTCTGGGAGCCTACCTGGTGCCGGGACGGTCGCTGCCCGCCGCCATCACGTCGGCACGCACCTCCGCCGCTCGCACCTCCACCCGCACCTCCACCCGCAAGGGAGTCACGAAATGAGCCGACTGGCCGTGCCGAAGACCTACAAGCTCTACATCGGCGGCAAGTTCCCCCGCTCGGAGTCCGGGCGCACCTACGAGGTCGTCTCGACGAAGGGCGCCTTCCTGGCGAACGCCGCGAAGGCCTCCCGCAAGGATGCGCGCGACGCGGTCGTCGCTGCGCGCGCCGCGCTCTCAGGCTGGGCCGGCGCGACCGCGTACAACCGTGGTCAGGTGCTGTACCGCATCGCCGAGCTGATGGAGGGCCGCAGGGCGCAGTTCGTCGATGAGATCCAGAAGGCGGAGGGCGCATCGGCGGCTGCCGCCGGCGCGCAGGTGGACGAGGCGATCGATCGCTGGGTCTGGTACGCGGGCTGGGCGGACAAGTTCGCGCAGGTCGCGGGCAACGCCAACCCTGTCGCCGGCCCCTACTTCAACATCTCGGTGCCGGAGCCGACGGGCGTCGTCGCGATCGTCGCCCCGCAGGACTCCAGCCTGCTCGGCTTCGTCAGCGCGGTCGCGCCGGCCCTGGTCGCCGGAAATACCGTCGTCGTGGTGGCGAGCGAGCGCTTCCCGCTCTCGGCGATCAGCCTGAGCGAGGTGCTCGCGACGAGCGACGTGCCCGGCGGTGTGGTCAACATCCTCACCGGTTCGCCTGCCGAGGTCGCGCCGTGGCTGGCCTCCCACGCCGATGTCAACGCGCTGGATCTGGTCGGCGCGGGAGCGCTCGATTGGGTCGACCTGCAGATCGCCGCGGCCGACACCCTCAAGCGCGTGCTCGCCCCGGAGAACGGAGCCGACGCAGCGGCTCCGTCGCTGGACCGGATCGCATTCTTCACCGAGACGAAGACCGTCTGGCACACCAAGTCGCTGCTTTAGAGTCCCCTGTGGTTCCCTTCCCGCACCCTCTCATCTGAGGGAGGATGGGAAGATGAGCGACGGGTGGGGATCGGTACACGGAGCGCTCGCCCTCGTGGGCGACAGTCTGACGCAGGGCGGCGACTGGGTGGCCTGGCTGCCGGGTGAGGATGTCCGCAACCACGGTGTCGCCGGCGATACGACCGACGACGTCGTGGCCCGGCTGAGTATCGTGATCGAGGAGCAGCCCGGCACGGTCGCGCTGCTGATCGGCACCAACGATCTGGCTTGGCGGCGGTCGGCCGAGCACGTCGTCCGCAATGTGGAGACGATTCTGGTGACGCTGCGCAAGGAGCTGCCTGAGGCGCGCATCCTCGTGCAGTCGGTGATGCCGCGCGGCCACGAGTTCGCCGACCAGATCCGCGACATCAACCGCCACCTCTGGCAGTTCGCCCCGACGGTGCACGCGGCGTGGCTCGACCTGTGGCCGGCGATGGCTCTGGAGGACGGCGAGCTGAACCCCGCATTCACCGACGACCGCCTGCACCTGAACGACGACGGCTACCGGGCGTGGCTCAACGAGCTCGTCCCCGGTCTCGAGCGCGCCAGGCAGCTGCCGCCGAACAGTCGCGCCATCCAGTTGCCCGACCTCGGCGGGGCGGCCTGACCTCCCAGCGCCGGGCCGCTCTCAGAGCGACCGCAGCAGCGTCTCGTAGAACGTGATCCCGCGCAGCCAGGTGGCGACGCGGATGCGTTCGTTCCTGGCGTGCAGGGTGCCGCGTTCCTCCGCGCTCATCTCGAAGGGAGTGAACCGGTAGACGGCGTCGCTGATGGTCGTGAAGTGCCGGCTGTCGCTGGCGCCGAGCATGATGTACGGGGTCACGACGGCGTCCGGGTGCACTGCGCCGATCGCCGCAGCGAGGCGCTCCCACTGCGGGCCGGAGACCGGCGACACCGGCGACGGCTCGTTGGCGTCGACGGCTTCGATGCGCACGTGCGGGTCGTGGACGGCGTCCTTCAGATGCGCGAGGGTCTCGGCCACGCTCGAGCCGACGGCGATCCGGACGTTGACGACCGCCTCCGCCGTCTCGGGCAGCGCGTTCGCCGCCAGGCTGCCGCGCAGCTGCGTGACGGCCGTGGTGGTGCGCACGATGGCGCGGGTCTCGTCGCTCAGGCGCGCGAACACGGCGCGCAGCACCGGTCGGAGGCGGCGCGCGCGCGTGAACACGAACCGCAGTGGGCCGCTGGCGTGCGCTCCCAGGGTCTCGACCATGCGCAGGTTCGTCTCGGTCAGCCGGGAGGGGAATGGATGCGCGTTCACGCGAGTGACCGCCCTGGCCAGGCGGACGGTCGCCGTCATCCGCGGGGGAGTGGACGCATGACCGCCCTGCTGCTCGACGGTGAGCCGCACGGTGGTGATGCCCTTCTCGCCCACCCCCACGACCGCGATCGGCTTGTGGACGCCGGGGAACACCTTCTCGACGACCGCTCCGCCCTCGTCGACCACGACTGCTGGGCGCACGCCCCGATCGTGCAGAGCGGCGACGATGGCGCGGGCCCCGGAGCCGACGGTCTCCTCGTCGTGCCCGAAAGACAGGTAGACGTCGCTCCCGGGAGTGAACCCGTCGGCGACGAGGGCCTCCACGGCCTCCAGTATGGCGACGACCGCCCCCTTGTCGTCGAGCGTGCCGCGCGACCAGAGCAGGCGTTCGTCGCCCTGCCCGGTGAGGTCGGCGGCGAACGGAGGATGCGCCCAGCCCTCGGCGGTGGCGGGCACGACGTCGTAGTGGGCCAGGAGCACGGCAGGGGCCGCGGCGGCGTCGCGGCCGCGCCAGCGGTAGAGGAGGGCGTGGCCGCCGTCGCCGAGCTGCTCGCGCTCGAGCGCGGTGTGCAGTAACGGGTACAGGGTCGGCAGGGCGGTGACGAACTCGTCGAACGCGGCCCAGTCGGTCTCGTCGACCGCATTGCGGGACATGGTGGGGATGCGCAGCAGCGCGCGGAAGCGCTCGAGGGCGGCGCCGTCGGCCGTCCCGTTCGCAGCCGTCACTCGCCGGCCGCCCGGCGGAACGCGGACAGCGCGTCGTCGTTGAAGAGCACGAACCGCACGAGCTCGACCGAGCCGACGCCGGAGGACAGCACGGCACGCACGGTGCTGACGGCGATGCGGGCGGCGTCGTCCATCGGCCAGCCGTAGACGCCCGCCGAGACAGCGGGGAACGCGACGGTGACGGCGCCGAGCTCACGGGCGACCCGCAGGGACGAACGATAGGCGTTCTGGAGGTCGGGCGTGCGGTCCTCACTGCGCGCCCAGACCGGCCCGACGGTGTGGATGACCCACCGGGCGGGGAGATCGCCCGCGGTGGTTGCGACGGCCTGGCCGGTCGGGAGACCGGCGGGCAGCGTGGTGGCGCGCAAGTCGCGGCAGGCGGCGAGGATCGCGGGGCCGCCGCGGCGGTGGATGGCGCCGTCGACGCCGCCACCGCCGAGCAGCGAGCTGTTGGCCGCGTTGACGACGGCGTCGACGGCCTGTTCGGTGATGTCGCCTCGGACGATCTCGATGGGGTCCGACACGTCAGCCGCGGTTGTTCGAGAGCTCGTACACCTTGAGGAGTTCGAGGATGGCGTCGTCGCGCTGGTCGCCGCCCTCTTCGAACATCGCCGAGACGTGGGTCTTGAGGTGGTTCTCGACCAGGAGCTTGTTGAGCGAGCCGAGCGACTTCTGGATGGCGAGGGACTGAGTGATGATGTCTACGCAGTAGTCCTCGTTCTCGATCATCTTCTCCAGGCCGCGGAGCTGCCCCTCGAGGATGCGCGTGCGGTGGAGGGCCCGCTTCTTGATGTCTGCGATCACGGCACCAGGATACCGCGGTCCGACGATACCCCGGCCAGGTATCGGAGGGCGCGCTCGTATTCACGATGATGCATGATGAGCGATCGTCATATGCTGCGAAGTTCATGCAGACGTATCAGATCGGAGGGATCCGCGTCGTGATGCGGAACGGCGCGCCGTCAAGACACCCCCTAACGGGGGGTGTGGGAGGACATACCGCCTGGTCTATCCTCCCTGTAGGGGTTGAGAAATATTCGTTTTACAGGAAAGGCCCGACTTTGCTGAAGAACCTCAGCCCGCTGCTGTCTGGTGCGCTCTTGAGTGCGCTCGACTCTTTGAAGGATGGCGACACACTTACCCTTGTCGGCAGCGGCTATCCAGAAGAATCATTGAATGCGCCCATCGTCCACCTGGGGGAGGACGTCACCACTGAAGCCGCCGCAGAGGCCATCCTCAGTGTGTTCCCGCTCGACACCGCAGACCCGTCGCCGATCGTCTTCCTCGACCTCGCCGGCGAGCCGTACGACGTTCCCGACGTCGCCTTCGCGGTGAACGGCATCGCCTCGGACGCGGAGCTCCGTCGCATCCCGATGGCCCGGCTCGACCTCGAGCCGTTCGTCGAGCTCGCGTCGCGTTCCGCAGTCATCGTCCGCGTGGGATCGGACGCGCCGCCGTGCGCGTTCCTGTTCCGCCGCGGAATCCTCTGAGGCGCATCGCACGAACAGCCGTCCGCGCCCCCGGGAGAGGTCTCGTCCCGGGGCGCGGGCCGTTCACCTAGAGTTGTGAGGTGCCATACACCCCGCAGCCGCCCGCCTACAATCGCGCCGCTCTCGCGCCCGGGCTCATCGGCGCCCTCGCGCTGCTGTTCGGCCTCGGACTCGCGGCCTGGTACGTCTGGGTGCAGTACGCGGTCTGCGTGCTCGCGCTGATCCTCTGCGTGTTCGCCTGGCAGGCCAAGCGCAGGTGGTGGCTGGTCGGGCTGATCCCGATCGCCGTGCTCTGGAACCCGATCTGGCCGATCCCCGGCCTCGCTCCGGCGCTCGCCGTGCTCAGTCTCGCGGCAGCGGTGGTCTTCGTCATCGCGGGACTCACTATCAAGATTCCCGCCGACACACGTCGCTGAGGCGTCCGCATACGGTAAAATGAAACCTGCACGGCGGTCCTTTGCCGTGCGCCCGGCGTTCGTCGATGCTCGGTGCGGACCACTCGGTTCCGTTCCCTGCCGCACCGCCGGCCCTCACGCTCTACGGCGTCGCGTCCTCTGTCAGCGCGCGGCGCCTCCACTGGAGGACCATGTCTCGATCGGGTCAGCGTACGTCGAATCAGCGCACGGCGAGTCGCCCGCAGCAGCAGCGGCGCAACCGCCACGCCAACAACGACGGGCTCATCCCCGTGCTCGCGCGCAAGGTGCGCGAGGTGGAGGCCAAGGCGGCGGACGGCAAGAAGCTCGGTCCGACCAACCGCACCAAGTTCCAGGTGATCGCGTTCCTCATGCGTGAGGAGCGCGCCCGCGCCAAAGCCGACCCGGAGCTGAGCGACGCCTCCCGCGCCGAGCAGCTCAAGCGGCTCGACGGCATCGCGACGATCCTCGCCAAGACCGCGGCGCGCGACACCTCCCTCATCTCGCTGCTCGAGAGCGAGGCGCCTCCCACGGCCACCGCGCAGAAGATCCGGCGCGACTGGCTGCTGGAGTCCGGCACCGAGCTCAGCCCCGACGATCTCATCATCACGGTGGAGCGACCGGTGGCTCCCGACAGCGTCATCCCGCCGGAGCTGGCCGAGAAGCAGGTCGTTCCCGCCTCGGTGAAGGCCCGGCAGCTCTCCAACCCGTTCCTCGCCCCCGACTTCAGCCGCGCCGCCACGGCTGCACCCGCCCCGCGCCGGCGCCTCGACTCGTGGGAGCTGCTCGGTCCGCTGTTCAAGTCGTTCGAGTACGGCGCGGGAGGCCAGGCCGCGAGTATGGAGCTTCCGCCTGCGCCGCTGATCGACCGCTACTCGCCTCCCGGGCTGGAGCTCATGCACCACCAGTCCCGCTTCATCGAGAGCGTGCGGCAGGGGCACCGCCGGTTCCTCCTCGCCGACGAGCCCGGTCTCGGCAAGACGGCGCAGTCGGTGCTCGGCGCGTCCGTGGCCAACGCCTACCCGCTGCTCGCCGTCGTGCCCAACGTCGTCAAGATGAACTGGGTGCGGGAGGTCGAGCGCTGGACGCCGCACCGCCGGGCCACGGTCATCCACGGCGACGGCGAAGGTCTCGACGCGTTCGCCGACGTGGTCATCGTCAACTACGAGGTGCTCGACCGGCACCTCTCGTGGCTGCGTACTCTCGGCTTCCAGGGAATGGTCGTCGATGAGGCGCATTTCATCAAGAACCTGCACTCGCAGCGCTCCCGCCTCGTGCTCGGGCTGGCGGAGGCGATCCGCGAGAAGGCGGCCGACCCGCTGCTGATCGCGCTCACCGGAACGCCGCTCATCAACGACATCGACGACTTCAAGGCGATCTGGCAGTTCCTCGGCTGGATCGACGGCGACAAGCCGACCGCCGAGCTGATGGAGAGCCTGGAGGAGACGGGGCTCACCCCGGCCGACTTCGGCTTCTACGCCGCGGCACGTGAGTCGGTCATCGACCTGGGCATCGTCCGCCGGCGCAAGGTCGACGTGGCCGCCGACCTCCCGAGCCGGCGTGTCGTCGACCTCCCCGTCGAGCTCGACGACGACCTCGGCCGCTCGATCATGCAGGCCGAGAAGGAGCTCGCCGCGCGCCTGGTGGCCCGCTTCCACCGCGCGGCGGCCGCCGGTCGGCCCGACTCGTTCGACGGTGACGACGAGGCCCACCGCAAGCACCTCATCCGCCTGGTCGCCCAGTCGGAGCTCGAGGAGTCGAAGTCGGCGAAGACCGGCGACAACGTCTTCACCATGGTCCGCAAGATCGGTCAGGCGAAGGCCGGCCTCGCCTCCGACTACACCGCCCAACTGGCGCGCTCGGTCGGCAAGGTGGTCTTCTTCGCGAAGCACATCGACGTGATGGACGCCGCGGAGGAGGCGTTCGCCGCCCGCGACCTCAAGACGATCTCGATCCGCGGCGACCAGTCGGCGCTGGCGCGGCAGAAGGAGATCGACGCGTTCAACAACGACCCGGAGGTCGCGGTCGCGGTCTGCTCGCTCACCGCGGCGGGCGTCGGGCTCAACCTCCAGGCGGCCTCGAACGTGGTGCTGGCGGAGCTCTCGTGGACGGCCGCCGAGCAGACGCAGGCGATCGACCGCGTGCACCGCATCGGCCAGGACGAGCCCGTCACGGCATGGCGGATCATCGCGGCGCAGACGATCGACTCGAAGATCGCCGAGCTGATCGACTCCAAGCAGGGGTTGGCGGCGCGCGCGCTCGACGGCAGCGATGTCGAGATCGGCTCGGCCGACTCGGTGCAGCTGGACGCCCTCATCCACCTGCTGGAGGACGCGCTGGCAGCGTGAGCTGACGGGTCAGGCGATCTCGGCGTCGTCGGGGTCGAGCGGGACCGGGCGGTCGTCGTCGGGCACGATGCGGTCGTCGTCCTCGTCGTCGTCGACGGGGAGGTCGTCCGGGTCGTGGATGACGGGCTCCGGCTCGTAGTCGCCCTCCTGCGCCTCGAGGAAGTCGTCGTCCTCCTGGTTGCGCTCGGTGTCGCTCATGCGACGAGGGTACCTCGCCGCGCCCGAGCGCGGGAGAGCCGGTTGCGCCATCGAAGAGCTCAGTCGAGCTCGAACACGAAGTAGGCGCCGCGGTCGTCGTGCCGGATGCGCGCGGCGCCCGCGAACCCTTCGAAGGCGCCGGTTCCGGTCCCGGGCACGATGTAGCCGAATGCCGACGGGTCGTCGGGGTGCTGGAGGGCGCCGTGGTGCACCGTGAACGAGCCGGAGCCGCCGTCCGGGAGGGCGGCCGTGATGCGCTCGGCAGCCAGGTAGCCGCGCCCCGACTCCTCGGTGCCCGACGAGACGAAGTGCGCGATCGACTCGCCCACGAGGCCCTCGGTGTAGGTCTTGCGCATGACGACGGCTCCGAGCCAGTCGCCGGGGATGCCGGCCAATTCCTCCTGGTCCCAGCCGGTGACCTCGAAACGGGCGGTGATGGTCGTCGGATTCTCCATGTCGAGAGCATAGAGAACGGTGTCCGCGGCCGGCGTGATTTCGTGACTCGGCCGAAGTGGACTAAACAGGGGACATGGCGAAGCACCGCTCCCAGCTCGAGATCGAGCGCAAGTACGACGTGGACGCCGACCTCCCCACCCCCCCTCTCGTCGGCGTCGGGGCGGTGGCCGTCGAGGGCGAGCCCCACACCGCAGAGCTGGTCGCGACGTACTACGACACGGAGGACCTCGTGCTCGCCCGTCAGCGCATCGCCGTGCGGTCCCGGCGCGGGGGATCCGACGAAGGCTGGCACGTCAAGCTGCCGCCGGGAGACGAAGGCAGGCCCGAGCTGCACTGGCCGCTCGGCGACGGCGAGCAGCCGCCCTCCGACCTGCTGGAGGTCATCGCCGATGAGCTCGGCGACGGCCGGCTGGTGCCCGTCGCCCGGGTGACGAACGTGCGCGACACGAGGGTGCTCACCGACGCTGCCGGCTTCGAGCTGGCCGAGCTGTGCGACGACCACGTCCGCAGCGAGAACCTCCGCACCGGCGCCACCGACGCCTGGCGCGAGTGGGAGGTCGAGCTGTTGAGCGGGGCGCCCGACTCGCGCGAGCGGCGCACCGCACTGCTCGACGGCATCGAGGCCGAGCTGCTGGCCGCCGGTGCGCGCCCCTCGGCGAGCGCTTCCAAGCTGCAGCGCGCCCTCGGCCTCTGACGGGCGCCGCCCGACCGGATTTTGGCGCTCCGGTATGCGTCGGGCATGATGCTCAGGGGTGCAATGCAGCACAGGGGCGTCAAACAGAGCAGACGGCGCGCACTGACTCGCACAGCAGCGCACCGAGGAACGGAGCAGCATGAAGATCGGCATCCTCACGAGCGGTGGCGACTGTCCCGGGCTGAACGCGGTCATCCGCGGGGCCGTCCTCAAGGGCGACCGCGTGTACGGCTCGGAATTCGCCGGGTTCCGCTACGGTTGGCGCGGCGTCGTCGAGGGCGACATCATGCCGCTCGACCGCCACAGTGTCCGCGGGCTCTCGCGTCAGGGCGGCACGATCCTCGGCTCCAGCCGCACCAACCCGTTCGAGGGCGACAAGGGCGGCCCCGAGAACATCCAGCGGATGATGGACGAGCACGGCATCGACGCGATCATCGCGATCGGCGGTGAGGGCACGCTCACCGCGGCGCGCCGGCTCACCGACGCGGGTCTGAAGATCGTCGGCGTCCCCAAGACCATCGACAACGACCTCGCCGCGACCGATTACTCGTTCGGCTTCGACACGGCCGTCGAGATCGCCACCGAGGCGATCGACCGCCTGCGCACCACGGCGGAGTCGCACCAGCGCTGCATGGTCGTGGAGGTCATGGGCCGCCACGTCGGCTGGATCGCGCTGCACTCGGGTATGGCCGGCGGCGCCCATGCCATCCTGATCCCGGAGCAGCCGCAGTCGATCGAGCAGATCTGCGAGTGGGTCGAGTCGGTGCGCGACCGCGGCCGCGCACCCGTCATCGTCGTCTCCGAGGGCTTCCACCTCGACACGATGGAGGAGGCGCACTCGCACAAGGGACTCGACGCCTTCAACCGTCCGCGCCTCGGCGGCATCGGCGACCTGCTGGCACCGATGATCGAGGAGCGCACCGGCATCGAGTCGCGCGCGTCCGTCCTCGGCCACATGCAGCGCGGCGGCGTCCCGAGCGCTTACGACCGCGTGCTCGCCACGCGCCTCGGCATGGCCGCGGTCGACGCCGCGTACGAGGGCCGCTGGGGCTCGATGGTGTCGCTGCGCGGCACCGACGTCGTCAACGTGTCGATCGCCGACGCGACCGGCGGCCTCAAGACGGTTCCTCCGGCGCGCTACGAAGAGGCCGCGCTCCTCTTCGGCTGACCGTGGTGGCGCGCCTCGTCGTGATCAACGGCGCCCCGGGCTCGGGGAAGTCGACAGTGGCGCGCGCCCTGGCCGAGCACGAGCCGCTGGCGCTGGCGCTCGACGTCGACCAGCTCAAGCACGCGCTCGGCGGGTGGGAGTCGGACCCGACCGCGTCCGGCCTCCATGCTCGCCGGCTGGCGATCGCCCTCGCAGACGAGAACCTCCGCTCCGGCAGGAGCGTGTTCGTCGGGCAGTACCTCGCGCGTCCGGAGTTCCTGGAGGCGCTCGAGGGGCTGGCCCTGCGCCGCTCGGTTCCCTTCCACGAGTTTGTCCTCGAGGTGGACGCCGAGCACCTGGCCGCACGGCTGCACGGTCGCGCGCAGTCGCCGACGCGCCCGGAGCACACCGTCAACAACGGGTTGGTCGGGCCGGCCGATGTGCCCGACCTGATCCGGTCGCTGGAGGCACTGCGGTCGACCCGGCCGGGCGCGACGTGGGTCGACGCGAACGGCGCGTCGGAGGACACGGTCGCCGCCATCGCGGCGGCCCTTCGCTGAGAGGTCCGCCAGGGTCCCTGCCGTCCCGGACGACGCAGGGCTAGGCTCCTGCGTACCAGTGGAAGGGAGCGGCCGTGCCCAGATTCATCCAGCTCGAGGAGTTCGGATCCCGGGATTACCTCCACCTCGTGGAGCGCGAGCGGCCGTGGCCCGGTCCCGGTCAGGTCCTCGTGCGGGTGCTGGCCGCCGGTCTGAACCCGATGGACTACAAGGCCTACCGCAGTGAGCAGGCTGCGGCGCGCATGGGCGTCACTCTGCCGAGCGGCATGGGGCAGGACTTCGCCGGGTTCGTGGAGGAGGTCGGTGAGAGCGCTACGCGCTTCCAGCCGGGTCAGGCCGTGCTCGGCACAGCCCCGTTCGCGTCGATCGCCGACTTCGTCGTGGTTCCGGAGGACGGCCAGATCATCGAGAAGCCCGACCCGTTGACCTTCGAGGTCGCCGGCTCGCTCGGTGTCGTCGGGCGCACGGCGATGGCCAGCGACGCCTCCCTCGATCTGAACGAGAACGACGTGGTGCTGGTGAGCGCAGCCGCCGGCGGTGTCGGGGTGCTGGCCGCACAGCTGGCCGTGCACTGCGGCGCGACCGTGATCGGCACCGCGAGCGAGGACAACCACGAGTTCCTCGAGACGCTCGGCATCACGCCGGTGGCCTACGGCGACGGGCTCGCGGAGCGGGTCAGGGAGCTCCTCGACGACGGCGAGACCGTGACGGCCGTGCTCGACAACCACGGCGCCGACACGATCGATGCGGCGATCGAACTGGGTGTGCCTCCCGAGCGGATCAACACGATCGCGGCGTTCGGCCCGTCCGCACGCGGCGCCCGCACCGTGGGAGGCCGCACGGCCGGCAACGCGCAGCTCGCTGAGCTCGCCGACCTCCTGGCCCAGAACGAGATCATGCTGCCGATCGACTCGATCTTCCCGATCGAGCGCACCGCCGAGGCGTACGGGCGTCTGGAGGCCGGGCATGTGCGGGGCAAGATCGTGATCGTCACCGACTGAGAGGATCCACCATGATCGACGAGGACATCGCACGCCTGCTTCGTGCGGCCGGCCTGCGCTGGCAGCCGGCGTCGGGCGACACCTTCGCCATCGACCGGCCGGGCATGGGAGGCGAGCGGTTCACCGTCAGCGAGATGACGATCGAGCCGCATCACTTCGACACCGGCACGATCCTGGGGTTCAACGGCACGACCGAGTGGGCGCTCGACTCGCTCGCGGTCGAGGACGCTCTCTGGATCCCGCGGGAGGACCAGCTTCGCGAGCTGCTCGGCGGGTCGTTCCGCCACCTCGCGCGCACGCCGGACGGTTATCGGGTGACACTGGAGCTCGAGGGCGCCGAGCGGTTCTTCGAGGAGGACGATGCGGCGACGGCGTATGCTCAGGCGCTGCTGTCGTTGATCGCGGCCGCAGTGGCGTAAGGCGTAGCGGCGTAGCGGCACGGACGGGACGCGCTACGGTCGCCCCGCGAGCGCGGACGCGTCCAGTTCGGCCACGCGACGCACTCCGGCGAGGCCCAGTGTGATGTCGAGCTCCGCGAGGACGTTCCTGAGCAGTTCGCGCACACCTCGCTCGCCCGCGACCGCTAGCGCGTACGCGTACGGCCTGCCGATCGCGACGGCGCGCGCGCCGAGGGCGAGCGCGATGACCGCGTCGGCGCCGCCGCGGATCCCGCTGTCGAAGAGCACGGGGAGGCGACCGGCGACCGCCTCCACGACGCCGGGCAGTGCGCCGAGCGCCGCGACCTCCCCATCGATCTGGCGACCGCCGTGCGTCGAGACCTGCACGGCGTCCACACCCGCGTCGATGGCGCGCCGGGCGTCGTCGGGGTGCAGCACGCCCTTCAGCACGATCGGCAGGCGGGTGCGCTCGCGCAGGAAGGCGAGGTCGCGCCAGTCGAGGGAGGGGTCGGCGAAGACGTCGAGGAAGGTCTCCACCGCCGCGAGCGGTTCACCCGAGCGGAGGTTCTGCCGCAACTCGCCGGGGTGGTGGCGCAGGATGCTCGCGAACGACGCGACCGCAGCGGGCGTGACCGGTGTGCGCTTGCGCGGTCCCGCGGTGGACATCCGCTCGCGCACGAGCCCGCGGAACACCGGGTCGCTGGTGTACTGGGCGATGCCGAGCCCGCGGCTGAACGGGAGGTAGCCGAGGGCGAGGTCGCGGGGGCGCCAGCCGAGCACGTGGGTGTCGAGGGTGACCACGATCGCCTCGCAACCGCTGGCCTCCGCTCGCTCCACGAGGCTGGCGACCAGGTCGCGCGACGAGCTCCAGTAGAGCTGGAACCAGCGTGGGGCGCCGGGACGGACCGCGTCCATCGCGGCGGCGACGTCCTCCATCGGCGCCGAGGCCTGGTTGGAGATCGTGAAGGGCACGCCCTCCGCCGCAGCGGCTCGGGCGGCAGCGGTGTCGCCGCCTCGGCGGGCGAGCTCGAGCACGCCGATCGGCGCCAGCAGCAGGGGAGCGGTCAGGGTGCGGCCGAACAGCTCGGTCGAGAGGTCGCGCTCCGCGACGTCGCGCAGCACGCGCGGGAGGATGCGATGCCGGCCGAAAGCGGCGGTGTCGGCGGCGTCGGTGCGCTCGAGCCCGGCGGAGCCGGCGATGTACGCGTACGCGGCCCGCGACAGACGTCGGCGCGCAGCCCGCTCCAGCTCGGGGAACGCGACGGGGATCGCGGGGCGCCTGCCGGCCACGCCCGCGCGGTAGACGGCGCTCTGCGCTGCACGTCCGATGCTGGTGCCGATGCTCGTCGTGAGCGTGTTCGCGCTGCCGTCGTTGCCCGTCATGCAGCCATTCTCCCCATCAATTCGATCAGCGCTTCGGCCAATTCGATCAGCGCTTCGGCCGGGGGCGCTTGCCCGAAGACCGCTTCGCCGCCGCCGCGCGCCTGGCCTGCTTCGCGGCCCGTGCGGACTGCGTGGCCGCCACCTTCGCCGCCTTGGCCGCTTTGGCGTCCTGCACCGACTGGGCGGCCTGCGTGGCCGCGACCTCCGGGTTGCGCGAGCTGTGCGCCTTGCGGCCACGCACGATGCCGATGAACTCGTCGACGAGGGGATGCTGATGGTCGCGCGGCCAGGTGAGGCCCACATGCGAGACCGGGCCGTCTTGCAGCCGGACCGCCTCCACGTCTTTGCGCCGCAGCGCCTTGGCCACGGAGGCGGGCATCAGCGCGATGCCGTCGCCCTCCGCGACGCTGCGCATCAGCGCCTCGGACGGTTCGCCCTCCACCCGAGGCTGGCCCTCCAGGTCGGCCAGGTGCAGCTTCTCCACGAGGGTCAGCAGGTGCTCGTGGTTCATGACCACCACGACGTCCTCGGAGTAGAGCGGGATGAGATGCCGGTCGTCCTGCGCCCGGGCGTCGCGCGCGAACACCATGTCCGCCTCGCCGGCCTCCAGGAGCGCGAGCGGGTCGTCCGACGGCCGCACCACCAGTTCGACGGTCGGCTGCCGCTCGGCGAAGAGGCGCGTCCACTTGCCGATCGTGACGCCGAGCGGGAACGCGAGGGTGAAGCGGGAGGCCATGCAGGCCAGGCTACCGAACGGCCGGAGGGGTCGGCGGACGATACCCTTGAACCCATGAAGGACCAGACCATGAAGGCGGCCTCCGCGGCCAAGAAGCTCGGCATCCTCCTGTCGGCGGCGCCGGAGGAGTTCCGCGACCGCGAGATCAGCCGCAGCGAGTTCGACGAGCTGAACGCGAACCCGCCGGAGTGGCTGGTCGCCTTGCGCGCCGACGGGCCGCACCCACGCGACGTCGTCTCGCGCAAGCTGGGCGTGAGCAACTCCGGCCTGGCCCGGGGAGGCGTGACCGAGCCATTGACGACGGCCGAGATCAAGGCACTCCTCGCCGACCCGCCCGCGTGGCTGGTGGCCGAGCGGGCGACCCAGGCGCAGGTGCGCGCCGAGAACGCGCGCGTCAAGCAGCGCAACGCGGAGCGCGCCGCCCGCGGCTGAATCCGCGGGGCTGAAGGGTCAGATCTGCGGCGTGCTCGTCGCGGCTGACGCGTCCTGCCCTCCGGCTCCAGCCTTCTTCACCGCGTGCGCCAGCACCTCCGGACCAGTGACGAACGCACGTCGCCATGGGGCCACGCCGTCGATCTCGACCTGCAGCGAGAAGCTCAGGATAGTGCGGATGAGCACGATGATCCCGAGCACGAGCGCGTCGGTCAGGGTGGGGTTCGACGTGACGGTCTTGACCAGGTCGGCGGCGACGAGCAGCTCCAGGCCGAGCAGGATCACGCCGCCGAAGCTCTCGCGCAGCGTGCGGAACGCGTCGCGTCCGCTGCGCCGGCGCACCCAGACGGATAGCGAGATCGCGAGCGCGACGACGAACCCGACCGCCAGCGCCGCGACGCCGGCGAACTCGAACGCGACGCCAACCGCCTCGAAGAACGCGTGGGTGTCCATGCGGTCATCGTGCCACAGCGTGTGCTGCGCGGTGAGAGGCGTGCCGCTCAGGCCACGTGCACGGCCGGGCGCCGCTTGACGTCCTTCTCGGCCTCCCGCAGCACTTCGCGCGTCACCGGCGCGACCTCCCCGCCGCCCGTGATCAGATAGCGGAACATGTTCGAGATCGGGTTGCCCTCCGTCCACTCGAAGTAGATCGTCGGCACCACCCCGGTCACGTCGCGGATCTCGAGGAGGACCGCGGCGATGGTGTTGGGCACGTTGCCGCTCGTCACCTGCAGCACCCGGTACCCGTACTTGACCACGCCGTGCACGACGAGGTCCTCCTCGAAGTCCGATGAGTCGGACTTCATCACCTCGAGGAAGATCGTGCGGGAGCGCTGCGGGATGTGGCTGAACCGGCGCTCGTCCTTGTTCTTCTCCTCGTACTCCTTGGTGGTGTCGACGTCGGGCTCGTGCGAGATGATGCGGATCTCGCCCTCCTCCGCGTCCTCCAGGATGTAGTCGAGTGCTGACACGTCGAAGGTGACGCTGGTGGCGCGCAGCTGGAACGACCGGCCGATGCGCGACACGATCGAGACGACGAGGATGGCCAGGATGAACAGGGTCGCGATGCGGAGGCCGTCGGGCCGCTCGATGATGTTGTCGATCGTCGTGTAGACGAAGATCGCCGTGATGATCGCGAAGACCACCGTGCGCTTGGGCTGCTTCTTGCGCCAGGCGGAGAGGCTCACGGCGAGGGAGGCCGACGTGATCAGCACCAGGACGCCGGTCGCGTACGCGCCGCCCTGGGCGTCGACGTTGGCGTCGAAGACCAGGGTGATGAGGAAGGCGATCGCGGTGAAGACGAGCACGAGCGGACGCACGGCGCGTGCCCACTGCGGCGCCATCCCGTACCGCGGCAGGTAGCGCGGCACCAGGTTGAGGAGGCCGGCCATCGCCGAGGCGCCCGCGAACCACAGGATGAGGATGGTGCTGATGTCGTAGACCGTTCCGAAGGCGTTGCCGAGGTACTCGTGCGCCAGATACGCGAGCGCGCGGCCGTTGGCGGCGCCTCCCGGTTGGAACTCCTTCTGCGGGATGAGCAGCGTCGTCGTGAAGCTGGACGTGATGAGGAAGACGCTCATGATGATGGCCGCCGTGGTGAGCAGCTTGTGCGCCCCCTTGATCCGGCCTTCGGGGTGGTTGGGGTCGTCGTCCGGCTTGCCTTTGATCTGCGGCATGACGGCGACTCCGGTCTCGAAGCCGGAGAGGCCCAGCGCGAGCTTCGGGAACACCAGCAGGGCCACGCCGACGATGACGAGCGGATTGCCGTTCTGCTGGAACAGAGCGCTCCACCAGTCGTCGACCGCCGTCGGGTGGTGGAACACCTCGACGATGGAGGTGGACACCACCACGACGTTGAGCGCGAGGTAGACGGCGACCAGGACGACGGCGATGCCGATGGCCTCGCGGAACCCCTTGAGGAAGACGGCGCCCAGCAGGGCGAGCAGCACGAGAGTGATGATGACGTTGTTGCCGTGGAACCAGGACGGGGCGAACGGGTTCTCGATGGCGTGAGCCGACGCGTCGGCGGCCGACAGCGTGATCGTGATCATGAAGTCGGTCGCGGCGAACCCGAGCAGCACGAGCACGAACAGCTTGCCGGCCCACCACGGGAGGAACCGTTCCAGCATCGCGATCGAGCCGGACCCGCGGAAGCTCTCGCGGGCGACCCTGCGGTAGACGGGGAGGGCGCCGAGCAGCGTCAGAGCGACGAGCACCAGGGTGGCGAACGGCGAGATGAGACCCGCCGCGAGAGCGGCGATGGCGGGCTGGTAGCCGAGGGTCGAGAAGTAGTCCACGCCGGTGAGGCACATGACCTGCCACCAGGAGTGCGTGCGCTCCGGGTTCTGGCCGTGCGGCCCCTGCTGGGTGCCCTTCTCGTCGACCATGCCGCGGAGCAGCCAGTGCTTGAACCGGCCGCCGTGCACCGTCTGGGACGCGACGGGATACGCCTGCCCGGGAAGGGGGACGGCCTCCCGGGGCCGAACGCCCTGCGCCTTGTCGCCAGAGGGGGAACTGCTCGACATCGGCTGCCCTTCGTTTGCCTTCGTGCTCACTGTACGTTCTGCACGCAGGCGCCTGGAAGACGGACCTTCGCGGAGGTCGCTCCGGCCTCCCCGCGATGCCGCACGCCAGTCTAGTGGGGCCGGGGCCTCACCACGCGGAGGGCTTGTAGTCCTTCAGGAAGACGCCCTGGAGGTCCTCGCCGGACTCGCCGCGCACGATCGGGTCGTAGACGCGGGCGGCGCCGTCGACCAGATCGAGCGGGGCGTGGAAGCCCTCCTCGGCCAGGCGGACCTTCGTGTAGTGCGGGCGCTCGTCGGTGATCCAGCCGGTGTCGACGCTCGTCATCAGGATGTTGTCGGTGTCGAACAGCTCCTGGGCGCTCGTGCGGGTGAGCATGTTGAGCGCCGCCTTGGCCATGTTGGTGTGCGGGTGCCCCGCCCCCTTGTAACGGCGGCCGAAGACACCCTCCATGGCCGACACGTTCACCACGTACGAGCGGCCGGCGGCGGCGAGCGACGGGCGGAGGCGGTCGATCAGGATGAACGGAGCGGTCGTGTTGCAGAGCTGCACCTCCAGCAGCTCGAGCGGGTCGATGGCGCCGACGGCCTGGGTCCAGGTGTTGACGCGCTGCATGTCGGGCACCAATCCGCCCGCGTCGATCGCGGTGCCGTCGTGGTGGCGCTCCAGCGACGACGAGCCGGCCGCCATCGCGGCCGAGGCGAGGTCGTCGGCTGTGAGCGCCGCGGCGCCGACGAGCTCGGCGACCGTGCCGCGCACGTTCGCCGACGAGAGCAGCGGGTGCGCGGCGACCGACGCCTGCAGCGCCTGCGGGTGCGGGTCCGCGGTGTGACCGAAGGTCTCGAGCGCGGGCAGGGGGCCGTCCGGCAGCGGGTGCGACTCGGCCTCCGCCAGCAGCGAGTACGAGCCGGGGGAGCGGCGGACCGTCTGCGCGGCGTTGTTGATGAGCACGTGCAGCGGGCCACGCGAGGCGACGGAGTCGGCGAGGCCGATCACCTGGGCGGGGTCGCGGAGGTCGATGCCGACGACGCGCAGCCGGTGCAGCCATTCGGAGGCGTCGGGCAGCTGCGAGAACCGGCGCACCGCGTCGCGCGGGAAGCGCGTGGTGATGGTGAGGTCGGCGCCGTCGCGGAGCAGTCGCAGCGCGATGTGCATGCCGATCTTGGCGCGGCCTCCGGTGAGGAGGGCGCGCTTGCCGGTCAGGTCGGTGCGCGCCGTGCGCTTGGCGTGGCTGAAGGCGGCGCACGACGGGCAGAGCTGGTGGTAGAACCAGTCGACGTGCATGTAGTGCTGCTTGCAGATGTAGCAGGCCTGCGAGTTGAGGAGGGTGCCGGCCGTCGTCGCCCCGGTGGTCGGGGAGGTCAGGTCGCGGCCGCGCGTCTCGTCGTCGATGCGGTCGGGCGCGCCGGTGGCGGTCGCGGCGATCACGGCGCGGTCGGCGGCGAGCTCCGCCTCTCGCAGCTCACGCCGCCTGGCCTGCTTGACGGCCTTGAACATGTGCGCGGTCGCCCGGCGCACCGAGACGAAGTCGGGATGCTCCTGGTCGAGCTCGTGAAGCTGGGCGAGGACGCGGAGGGTCGTCGCGAGATCGTCGGGGTCGAGGCTCGCGGAGGTTTCGGCTGGCACCGGACGATTGTACGGGCAGCGGATGACCGCCGGCTGAGGGCTCAGACCTCCAGCTCGAGCCAGCTGAGGCCGCGCAGGTCGAGGCAGAGCCGGCCGGCTCGCTCCGACGCCATCGCCACCACATCGCCGCAGACGCGGCAGCGCAGCACCATCCCGTGGTCGTCGGTGTAGAGGTGCGCCTGCGCGATCACCGCCACGTCGCCGCAGTGGGCGCACTTCGCCCGAGCGGAGGTGACGTCGACCGCGAACACCTCGGAGAGCAACCCGGCGGCCGCGTTGCCGTCGAGGTAGTCCATGTCGCTCACTGTGCCCCTCCGATCCCGCCGTAGCGTTCGGTGCGGATGCGGTCCGGGTCGTGCCCGGCGTCGACGAGCCAGCCGGAGACGGCCTCCACGAACGGGGTCGACCCGCAGAGGTAGAACGCGGGGGAGTCCGCGGCCGGGAGCACGAGCGAGCCCAGCGCCTCGGCCGTCAGTCGGCCGGCGGCGACCGGCCAGTCTAGCGGTGCCTCCCGCGTGTACACGTAGTCGACGTGCAGGGGAGCGGCACCCTCGCCGAGCGCCATCAGCTCGTCGCGGTAGTAGACCGACATCGGCGTCCGCGCTGAGTAGAGCAGCCGGAACGGCGCCGCGCTTCCCGCGGCGGCGTGCGCCCGGGCCATTGACATCAACGGCACCACACCCGAGCCGCCCGCGATCAGCTGCACGGGGCCGTCGTCGGCGGTGCGCCAGACGAACCAGCCGCCGACCGGGCCGCGGACCTCCAGCTGGTCGCCCACCCCGAGCCCGTGAACGAGGTACGGCGACACCTCGCCGTCGGGCAGCTCCTCCACAGTGAGCTCGAGCTCGTCCGGCGCCAGGCCGCCCGCGCCGGAGGCCGACGCGATCGAGTAGGAGCGCACCGCCTGGTAGCCGTCGGGCGCCGTGAGGCGGACGTCCACGTGCTGGCCCGCCAGATGGCCCGCGAGCCCCGGGATGCGCAGCCGGATGGTGCGCGCGGTCGCCGTCTCTTCGTGCGCGGCCACGACCTCGGCCACCCGCCACGCCGTCGTCACCAGTAGCGCTCTTCTTTCCAGGGATCCCCGTACATGTTGTAGCCGTTCTGCTCCCAGAAGCCGGGCTCGTCCTTCGGGAGCATCTCGAGCCCGCTGACCCACTTGGCGCTCTTCCAGAAGTACAGGTGCGGCACCAGCAGGCGCGCAGGGCCGCCATGCTCGGGCGGGAGGTCGCTGCCGTCGAAGGTGTGGGCGACCCAGGCCTTGCCGTCGAGGAGGTCCTTCAGCGGCACGTTCGTCGTGTAGCCGCCGTACGAGTGCGCCATCGTGAACTCGTAGTCGGTGTCGACGTTCTCGAACAGCGTGTCGAGCGCGACGCCGCGCCACGACGTCCCGAGCTTCGACCAGCTGGTCACGCAATGGATGTCGGTGCCGACATCGTCCTGCGGCAGAGCCAGGAATTCGTCCCAGCTCCAGCGGTGCACCACGCCCTTCTCGGTCGTGATCGTGAACGCCCAGTCGTCTTTCGCAATGCGCGGCGTCGGCCCGGCGGAGAGCACGGGGAAGCCTTCCGTCAGGTACTGACCGGGTGGGAGACGCGGGTCCTCGGAGCGTCGCCGGCCGAGGAAGCCGGACGAGATGATTCCCATGCGCGCAGCTTATTCCGGGGACCGACCGCTGGTCTACAGCCTCCGTCGGTCTACGCTGATGGCATGACCGCCGTCAACCTCGGACTCCCGCGCAGCACCCGCGCCGGCGCGGAGCCGCGGGTGGACGGGCGACCCGACGTGGCCGGACTCGTCGACCAGTTCGGCCGGGTCGCGCGTGACCTGAGGGTCTCCGTCACCGAGAAGTGCTCGCTGCGCTGCACGTACTGCATGCCGGCCGAGGGGCTTCCGGCCATCCCGCGCGACGACCTCCTCACGCCCGCCGAGATCGCACGGCTGGTCGGCATCGGCGCAGACGACCTCGGCATCCGCGAGGTGCGCTTCACCGGAGGCGAGCCGCTCATGCGCGCCGACCTGGCCGAGATCATCGGGCTGTCGCACGCGGCCGCCCCCGACCTCGACATCAGCATCACCACCAACGGCATCGGGCTCGACCATCGGCTGCCCGCACTGGTGGCCGCCGGACTGAACCGCGTCAACATCTCGCTCGACACGGTCGATCGCGAGCACTTCGCCGCGCTCACCCGACGGGACCGGCTTCCCGCCGTGTTCGCCGGGATCGCCGCTGCGCACGCTGCGGGGCTCACCCCCCTCAAGCTCAACGCCGTGATGATGCGCCAGACCCTCGCGGGCGCTCCCGACCTCCTGGCCTGGGCGCTCGACCACGGCTGCCGGCTGCGGTTCATCGAGCAGATGCCGTTGGACGCGGACCACACCTGGATGCGCGAGAACATGGTCTCCGCGGAGGAGCTGCTCGGCGTCCTCCGCACCCGGTTCGAGCTGCAGGAGGTCGGCCGCGACGATCCGTCGGCGCCTGCGGAGGAGTGGCTGGTCGACGGCGGTCCGCAGACCGTCGGCATCATCGCGTCGGTGACGCGGTCGTTCTGCGCGGCGTGCGACCGCACCAGGATCACGGCGGAGGGCACCGTGCGCTCGTGCCTGTTCGGCGACGACGAGACGGACCTCCGGAGGCTGCTGCGCGGTGGCGCGGACGACGCCGAGATCGCCCGCTGGTGGCGCGGCGCGATGTGGAACAAGCAGTCCGGGCACGGGATGGAGCGCGCCGGGTTCGTGCCTCCGGTTCGGAGCATGGGAGCGATCGGTGGCTGAGACGGCTGTGCTGGTGCGATACTTCGCGGCGGCCGAGGAGGCCGCGGGACGCGAGGAGGAGCGCCTGGCGTTGAGCGAGCCCACGGTGGCCGCGCTGCGCGAGGAGCTCGCGAACCGCTACGGCGACGCGATGCGGCTCGTGCTGCGGAACGGGTCGTTCCTGGTCGACGGCGTGGTCTCGCGCGACCCCGCCGCGGTGATCGGCGAGCGGGTGGACGTGCTGCCGCCATTCGCGGGAGGCTGATCCCTCCGGTGCTCGTGCAGTATGCTCCGGTCAACAGGCTTCGGCCTGACCGGGGGAGGTCGCCATGAGCGCGCACATGCAGGAGTTCGATCGGGTCGCCAGGCGGAGAGCACGGGTCCGGCTGCTGATCGTGGCCGCGGTCCTCGCGGGTGTCGCCGCGTGGGCGGTGCTGCCGTTCGGGATCGTGCTGCTGACCCGTGGCGAAGCGGCCGGCTGGGCGCTCGTCGCCGCCGGTGTCGTGCTGGTCGCGGCGTGCGCGGTCGCGATCGTCGGCGCGGTGCGGTCGCGGGTGGTCCTGCAGAGCCTCCCGGGCAAAGCGAACCCGGCGTTCGACGAGCCGCAGCCGTCGAAGAACCCCGTCGGCGGCTACTCGACAGCGGGCATGCAGCTCGGCTCCCACTGACGACGAGGACGTGATTTGCGGCAAATGTGCCGTTGGGCGCTGCGTAACGCCACATTCGGCGCAAATCACTCGGTACTCAGGGCGTCAGGCGGGGGAGATGCGTACCTCGGCGGGCGGGACGGTGAGCGTGACGCGCGCGCCGATCGTGAGGCGCAACTCGGCGACGACGGCGGCGGGCACCAGAGCCGTGAGGCGGTCGGTGCGCACACGCACGAGGTCGTCGCGCGGCTCGAGGGCGGTCACGATGGCGGCGATGCCCGCCGCGCCCTCGACGGGCGCGCCCGCCCGCAGGGTCACCGACGACGGCCGCACCACGGCGGTGACGGCACGGCCCTCCGGGATCGGCGCTGTCGGCGCACCGTCGAGCGCGAGGCCGTCGTCGGTCAGCAGGCCGCTCGCCGTCCGCGCCCCGGTGACGAGGCTGAGTCCGGCGAGCTCGGCCGTGAACGGGTGCCGAGGCTGGGTCAGGACCTCCCGCGCCGCGCCCTGCTCGACGACGCGCCCACCCTGCAGCACCGCGACGTGGTCCGCAAGCAGATAGGCGTCGAGCGCGTCGTGCGTGACGACGATGGCGGTGCGCCCGGCGAGCACCTCCGCCAGCATTCCGCGGAGCTCTCCCGCGACGGCGATGTCGAGGGAGGCGAGCGGCTCGTCCAGGAGGATGAGGTCCGGTTCGGCGGCCAGCGCACGCGCGATCGCCACCCGCTGGGCCTGGCCTCCGGAGAGCCCGCTCGGCCGGCGGTCGGCCAACGGATGGACACCGGTGCGGCTCAGCCACTCGTCGGCCTTCGCGCGGGACTCGGCGCGCGAAGCCCCGGACGACCGCGGGGCGAACTCGACGTTCCTGCGCACGGTCAGATGCGGGAACAGCAGGGCGTCCTGAGCCAGCAGGGCGATGGCGCGCCTGTGCGGCGGCAGCCAGGTCGAGGGGAGGTCGAAGAGGGTCTCCTCGCCCAGCGTCGCCTTGCCGCCGTCGGGCCGGATCAGGCCGGCCAGCACGCCGAGCACGGTCGACTTGCCCGCGCCGTTGGGGCCGAGCAGGGCGAGTGTCTCGCCGGAGGCCAGGCTCAGTTCGACGTCGACGTCGCGTTCGGCCACCTGGGCCGAGAGGCGCAGCGTCATGTCGTCCTCCGGCGCAGGGGCTCGCCCGCGCCGTGCGCGACCGCGACGACGGCGATCGCGACGGCGATGAGCACCAGCGACAGGGCGATCGCGGCGTCCGGGTCGGTCTCGCGCTGCAGGTAGATCTCGAGGGGGAGGGTGCGGGTGGTGCCCTGGAGGCTGCCGGCGAAGGTCAGCGTCGCGCCGAACTCACCGAGCGCGCGGGCGAACGACAGGATCGCGCCGGAGACGATGGCCGGGGTGACCAGCGGGAGCGTCACCCGGAACAGGACCGATGACGGCCCCGCGCCGAGGGTCGCGGCGACGGCCTCGTAGCGCTCGCCGGTCGTCCGCAGCGCGCCCTCCAGGCTGAGCACGAGGAACGGCAGTGCGACGAACGTCTGCGCGATGATGACGGCCGGCGTCGAGAACGCGATCGGGATCGCGCCGTCGAGCAGGCCGCGCCGGCCGTAGAGGGCCAGCAGCGCGATCCCGCCGACCACCGGCGGCAGCACGAGCGGCAGCAGCACGATGGCGCGCACGAGCCCGCGTCCGCGGAACGGCACACGGGCGAGTACGACGGCCATGGGGATGCCGAGCACGAGACAGGCCACCGTCGCGGTCACCGACGTGCGCAGACTGAGCAGGAGCGCGTCGATCGACTCCTGCGAGGTGATGAGGGCGCCGAACTGCGCCCAGTTCACGCGCGTCACCATCGCGATCACGGGCAGCAGCACGAAAAGTGCGCCGAGCGCGGCGACGACGAGGATCCAGTCCGGGATGCCCGTCGTGGTGCCGCCCGGCGGGCGTCGCCGGGTCACGGCGTGCCGAAACCGGCGGCTTCGAGCACCTTCTTTCCTTCGGGCCCGGTCACGTACGCGATGAACGCGGCGCCGCCGGTGGCGTTCGGCCCCTGCTTGATCGCGACGATCGGGTAGGTGTTGACGACGGCCTTCGCCTCCGGGAACGGAACCGAGTCGACGCTCTTGCCCGCGCCCTTGACGTCGGTGACGTAGACGACGCCGGCGTCGGCCTCCCCGGAGGACACCTTGCCGAGCACGTCGGTCACCGACGACTCCTGGCTCACCGGGGCCAGGGTAACGCCGGTGTTCGCCTCGACCTTGACGGTCGCGGCGCCGCACGGCACCTGCGGCGCGCAGACGACCGTCTTGACGCCCGGTTTGGCGAGGTCGGCCCACGACGTGATGTGCGCCGGGTTTCCCGGCGGCACGGCGATCGCCAGCACGTTCGTCGCGAAGTCGACGGGGTCGCCGCTGGTGACTCCGGCGCTGACGGCCTTCTTCATGTTGTTCTCGTCCGCCGAGGCGAAGACGTCGGCGGGAGCGCCTCCGCTCAGCTGGGTGACCAGGTCGGAGGAGCCGGCGAAGCTGAACGTGACGGTGCTGCCGGGGTTCGTCTTCTCGAACTCCCGGCCGAGCTCGGTGAAGGTCTTGGTGAGGGAGGCTGCGGCGAAGACGGTGATCGTGCCCGTGATCGCGTGCTTCGTGGGTGTCTGCGACGCCGGCGCGGACGCGGTGGACGAGCAGCCGGTCGCGGCGAGCAGCACGGCCGCGAGCGCTGCTCCAGCGATCGCGAGTCTGCTGCGCGCCCTCGTTCTGGTGCTCATTCCGGTGCTCCTCATTCCTTGACCGCTGCGGTCTCGACGATGACGTTGGTGGCTTTGACGACGGCGACAGCGACGGAGCCCAGCTCCAGTCCCAGATCGCGTACGGCCTCGCTGCTGATCAGCGACACGACGCGGTGCGGCCCGCACTGCAGCTCGACCTGCGCCATGACCTTGTCCATGACGATGTCGGTGACGATCCCGACGAACCGGTTGCGTGCGGAGCGGCCGACATTGGACGGGTCCGGCGGCAGCACGGCGTTCTGCTTGGCGATCCTGGCGAGCTCAAGACCGTCGACGACCGTTCGCCCGCCTTCGTCTTTCGCGCTCGTCAGCACCCCGGCGTCGATCCAACGGCGCACGGTGTCGTCGCTCACCCCGAGAAACGCGGCGGCGTCCTTAACCCGTATCTGCGGCATGACAAGAACTCTAGACCGGCAGACGCGGCGAATCGAGCGGAATCGCTCAGAGCCCGACCCACTCCGACTCTCCGTCGGCGAAGTGCTGCCGCTTCCAGATCGGCACGCGCGACTTGATGAGTTCCACGAGCTCCGCGCACGCGGCGAACGCCTCAGCACGGTGGGGCGCGGCGACCGAGGCGATGAGGGCGAGGTCGCCGATGGTGAGCGAGCCGACCCGGTGCACGGCGGCGACGCGGAGGCCGGTGCGCGACGCGACCTCCTCGCAGCAGGCGCGCAGGAAGTCGTCCGCCTCGGGATGAGCGCGGTAGTCGAGCGAGACGACGGACCGGCCGCCGTCGTGATCGCGCACGATGCCCTGGAACGAGACCACGGCGCCGGCCTCGCGACGCCAGACGAACTCGTCCAGCGTGGTCGGGTCGAGCGGGCGGTCGGAGACGTCCGCGAACACATCGTTCATCGCGTCGCTCCCTCGTGGTCGCCGCCGCGCAGCTGGTCGAGCAGGTGCGCGAGCACGGGCTCCAGCACGGCCAGCCCATCGGCCACGCCACCGCGAGAACCGGGGAGGTTCACGACGAGGGTCGTCCCCGCGACGCCGGCGCGGCCGCGACTCAGTGCGGCGAGCGGGGTGGAGGCCGCACCGCGCGCCCGCAAGGCATCCGCCAGCCCGGGGAGCTCGCGGTCGAGCACCGCGGCAGTGGCCTCCGGCGTGCGATCGTCGGGAGACACCCCGGTGCCGCCGGTCGTGAGAACGACGCCGGGCCGCTCGGCGACCGCGGCCCGCAGCGCGGGGGCGATGTCGGCGTCAGCGACGACACGCACCTCGGGGCGGAGGCCCTGGCCGGCGAGCCAGTCCGCGATCAGCGGGCCGGTGGTGTCGGCCGCCTCTCCGGCGGCCGCGCGGGTGGAGGCGACGATGACCACAGCGGCGTCGGGTCGCGCCGCGGCCGGCGCGGCCGGCTGCGCCGCCGCCTCGATGTCCTCGCCCGGGCGTCGCCAGTCGCCGCGCTTGCCGCCGCTCTTGGCGACCAGCCGCACGTCGGTCATGCTGGCCGCCGGGTCGACGGCTTTGACCATGTCGTGCAGGGTCAGCCCGGCGACGGCGACCGCGGTCAGCGCCTCCATCTCGACGCCGGTGCGGCCGCGGGTGCGGGCGACGGCCTCCACCTCGATCGTGCCGGCCGTCTCGTCGAGGGCGAAGTCCACTCGCACCGAGGTGAGCGGCAGCGGGTGGCAGAGCGGGATGAGCTCGCTCGTGCGCTTGGCGCCGGTGATCCCGGCGATGCGCGCCGTGGGCAGCACGTCGGCTTTGGGCAGGCCGTCGGCCGCGACGAGCCGCACCACTTCGGGCGTGGTCACGAGCCGGCCACGGGCGACGGCCTCTCGATCGGTCTCCGGTTTCGCCCCGACGTCGACCATGCGGGCACGGCCGTCGGCGTCCAGGTGGGTGAGCTCGCTCATAGGGTCCAGACTGTCACGTCCGTGCCGGCCTCCACGGCCTCGGCGTCGGCGGGCAGGTCGATGAGCACGTCGGCGTTCGCCATGGCGGCCACCAGATGCGAGCTCGGGCCCGACACCGGGGCGACCCCGTCGGCGCCGGCGCGGCCGCGCAGGAACTGGCGCTTGCCCGGCACAGAGCGCACCGCCTCCGTCAATGGCGCGTGGCGCAGCGGAAGCTCGGGCAGCCCGGCGGCTTGCCGCAGCGGCGCGCGCAGGAAGACGGCGAACGACACCTGGGTGCTGACCGGGTTGCCCGGGAAGCACAGTACGGGGACGCCGTCGACGACCGCAGTCGCCTGCGGTCCGCCCGGTTGCATCGCGACCGTCGTGACCTCGGCGCCGCGGGGGAGGAGCACTTCGCGGACGACCTCGTAGGCGCCCTTCGAGATGCCTCCGGAGGTCACCACGAGATCGCTGGCGGCGACGGCGGCGTCGAAGATCCGCGCGAACGCCTCCGGGTCGTCGTCGCTGCTCGCCCGAAGCGACACGACCGCGCCGGCCTCCTCGACGAGCGCTGCGAGTGCCACGCCGTTCGCATCGAACACCTGACCGAAGCGCACGCTGTCGCCCGGCGCGGCGAGCTCGGAGCCGGTGGTCAGGATGGCGACGCGCAGGCGCGCCCGCACATCGACGGCGGTGACACCCGCCGCCGCCAGCGCGGCCAGATGGCGCGGCGCGAGCCGCGTGCCCGCGCGCACGAGCACTTCGCCGCGGCTGAGGTCGCTGCCGCGCTCGCGCACGAACTCTCCACGTTTCCTCGGCCGGCGGATCTCGACGACGGCGCCCTCGAGGTCGTCGTCCCTGCCGAGTACCAGCTCGGTGTCCTCCACGGGGACGATCGCGTCGGCGCCGCTCGGCACCGGCGCTCCGGTCATGATGCGGATCGCCGTGCCGGCGGCCAGGACGAGCGGCACCTCGTGCCCGGCCGGCACGTCGCCGGTGACCTCCAGCGCGACCGGGACGTGCGCGACGTCCGAGGCGCGGACGGCGAACCCGTCCATCTGCGAATTGCGGAACAGCGGTAGGTCGACCTCGGAGCGCACGTCCGTCGCTGCGACACGGCCTGCGGCCTCGGCGAGCGGCACGGCCTCCACATCGGGCTCGGCGGTCAGCGGCGCCAGGAGGCGGGTGACGTGGTCGGCATGCTCCTCGACGCTGCGCGGTGGGGTCATGCGTTCAGTATCCCGCGATGGTCAATAGCGCGGGAGGGCGGGGTCGATCTCGCGCGACCACGCGTCGAGGCCGCCCGCGAGGACGACGCTGGTCACGCCGACAGCGTCGAGCGAGCGGCGGGCGGTCTCGGCGCGCACGCCGTGGTGGCAGATGATGACGATCGGGTCGTCGCTCAGCCGATCGGCGACGCCCGCGGCGTCGCGCACGACGACGTCGAGCGGTACCAGCAGCGAGCCGGGCAATTCGGCGATGTCGGCCTCCCACGGCTCGCGCACGTCGAGCAGGGTGTGCGGCTGCCCGGTCGCAAGGCGCGTGGCGAGCTCGGCGACCGAGATCGAGATGACAGGACTGGAGGCGGCCGAGGCCGTGGCGGCGGGCTCGGGCGCGACGCCGCAGAACAGGTCGTAGTCGATCAGCTCGGTGACCGGCTCCGCGCTCGGGTCCGGGGCATACGCGAGCTCGCGGAACGTGCCGCGCAGCGCGTCGTGCACGATGACGCGGCCGAGCAGGAGGTCGCCCTCCCCGGTCACGAGCTTGATCGCCTCGCTCGCCATCAGCGACCCGATCACCCCGCAGACGCTCGGCAGCACGCCGGCCTCCGCGCAGCTCGGCACCGTGCCGGGCTCGGGGGGCTGCGGGAAGAGGTCGCGGTAATGCGGTCCGTGCCCGGCCCAGCTGAGGCCCACCTGGCCTCCGAACCGGTGCACGGCGCCCCAGACCACGGGAAGCGCGGCCAACAGGGCCGCGTCGTCCACCAGGTAGCGCGTGGGAAAGTTGTCGCTGCCGTCGACGACGAGGTCGAAACCGCTCAGGATGCGCTCGGCGTTCGCCGACGTGAGCCGCTCGGGGAACACCCGCACGGCGATCCCGGAGTCGATGGCCCGGATCGCGTCGGCCGCCGACGCCGTCTTCTGCCGGCCGAGGTCGCGCTCGCCGTGGATCGTCTGCCGGGGGAGGTTGCTCGCCTCCACGCTGTCGTCGTCGACGATCCCGATCGTGCCGAAACCCGCGCCCGCCAGCAGTGGGAGCACGGCCGAGCCGAGCCCGCCTGCTCCCACGACGAGCACCCGGGCGGCGCGCAGGCGGCGCTGTGCCGTCTCGCCGAAGCCCGGCAGCTGCTCGGTGCGGGCGTAGCGTGCGCGGAGCTCCGACGGGAGCGCGGGGCCGGGTGCCACGAGGGCGGGCGGACGATCGAGGGAGGCCATAACGCTAGTCAAGCACCGTCTGGTGGCTAGGCGACGTTCACGCTGATCGTGTGCAGCCCGGTCGCGCCGTCGGGCACGACGTCCGCCACCTTGGCGGTCTGCACCGTCCCGTGCGCGTCGGTGGCCCTGACCTTGATCGTGTGCGAGCCGGGGGTCGCGTCCCACGCGTACTTCCACTGCCGCCAGGTGTCGGCCGAGATCGCGTCCGCGAGCGTCGCCGGCTGCCACGAGCCTCCGTCGATCTGCACCTGCACGGCGCCGACGCCCACGTGCTGCGACCATGCGACGCCGGCCACGGCGACCGTGCCCGCCTTCACCTGCCGGCCGTCGCCGGGCACGTCGATGCGCGACTCCAGCTTGACCGGCCCGCGCTCCGACCAGCCGCGGTCGGTCCAGTACGACGTGGCCTTGTCGTACCGGGTGACTTCCAGCTCGACCACCCACTTGGTCGCCGAGACGTACCCGTACAGGCCGGGCACGACCATCCGCACGGGATAGCCGTGCTCGAGCGGCAGCGGCTGGCCGTTCATCCCGACCGCCAGGATCGCGTTGCGCTCGTCGGTCAGCGCCTCCAGCGGCGTGCCGGCGGTCCAGCCGTCCTGGCTGCGCGAGAGCACCATGTCGGCGTCGGCCGACGGCTTCGCCCGCGCGAGCAGGTGCCGGATGGGGTAGCCGAGCCAGAGCGCGTTGCTGATCAGGTCGCCGCCGACCTCGTTGGAGACGCAGGTGAGGGTCGTGATCGACTCCTCGAGCGGCAGGGCGAGCAGTTCGGCGAAGGTCAGCTCCACCTCCTCCTCGACCATCCCGGTGATCTTCAGCTTCCAGTCCTGCGGCTGGATGCCGGGGATCTGCAGGGCCGTGTCGATGCGGTAGAAGTCGGCGTTCGGCGTGATGATCGGCGACAGCCCTGCGATGTCGAACGAGGCGGCCGCCGGCACCGGCGGCGCAACGACGGCCGCCTTCGGCAGATGGAACGCGGCGCGCGCAGCGGCGGCGCCGCGGTAGCCGGACGCGATCACCTGGCCCACGACCGCTGCGAGGATGCCGCCGAGCGCGGTACCGATGGTCGCCGCGACGAACCGGCGCCGGCTGACGGCGCCGTCGGGCGCGACCCTGGTCGGCTCCGTGCCGCGCAGGAGCCCGATCAGCCAGCCGAGGAAGAGGATGCCGACCAGCGCGGCTAGGGCCGACGGCAGCACATCCACGATCCCGCCTCCGGCGCGGGTGATCGCGGCGAAAGCGCCGAGCGCCCCGCCGACGCCGATCAGCACGCGGCCGATCGGAGGCCGGCGCAGCTCGACCCACCCGGCCAGCCCGGCGCCGATCACGAGCGCGACGGCCAGCGAGACGATGAGGAAGGCCTTGTCCCCGGTGCCGAACACCCCGATGACGGCGTTCTTGAGCCACGCGGGCGTGAGGTCGATCACCAGCGAGCCGACGACCAGGATCGGGCTGCCGTCCTGCACGCCGACGGCGCTGACGATCTCCGCCGCACCGACGCCCGCGGCCACGCTCGCGACACCCGCTCCCGCGGCCCGCCAGAACGCTCTCATGGGGGAAGGATACGCACGCGATCCGGTGGATACGCCGAGCGTTCCTGCGGGGTGTCGGAGGAGCCTGTGACAGGCTTGGGCACTATGGCCTCCCTGCGCGTCGACGACCTCCCCGGCTGGACCGGCCCCGGCTCGGTCGGAGAGGACGCCGTCTACGAAGCCTTCGTGGCCTGGGCCGAGGGAACGGGGATCAGCCTCTATCCCGCCCAGGACGAGTCGCTCATCGAGATCGCGGGAGGCTCGAACCTGATCCTCTCCACGCCCACCGGCACGGGAAAGTCGCTCGTCGCCGTCGGGGCGCACTTCGCCACGCTGGCGCGTGGTGATCGCAGCTTCTACACGGCGCCGATCAAGGCGCTCGTCTCCGAAAAGTTCTTCGCCCTCGTCGACGTGTTCGGTGCCGAGAACGTCGGCATGATGACCGGCGACTCGTCGGTCAACGCCGACGCCCCGATCATCTGCTGCACGGCGGAGATCCTCGCCAACCTCGCGCTGCGGCAAGGGGAGGACACCCCGGTCGGGCAGATCGTCATGGACGAGTTCCACTTCTACTCCGACCCCGACCGCGGCTGGGCCTGGCAGGTGCCGCTGCTGATCCTGTCGCGCGCGCAGTTCGTGCTCATGTCGGCCACGCTCGGCGACGTGACGGCGCTCGCCGCCGACCTGAGCCGCCGCACCGGCCGTGAGACCGCGACCGTCACCGGCGTCGAGCGCCCGGTGCCGCTGCACTACTACTACGAGCTGACGCCCATCCACGACACGGTGGAGGACCTCCTGCACACCGGGCAGGCGCCGATCTACATCGTGCATTTCTCGCAGCTCGCCGCCCTCGAGCGCGCGCAGTCTCTGTCCAGTGCGAAGATCGCCAGCCGTGAGCAGCGCGACGCCATCGCCGACGCCATCGGCGAGTTCCGGTTCACGACCTCCTTCGGCCGCACGCTCTCCCGGCTGCTGCGGCAGGGCATCGGCGTGCACCACGCGGGGATGCTGCCCAAGTACCGCCGGCTCGTCGAGCAGCTGGCCCAGCGCGGGATGCTGCGCGTGATCTGCGGCACCGACACCCTCGGGGTCGGCATCAACGTGCCGATCCGCACCGTGCTGCTGACGGCGCTCACCAAGTTCGACGGCACCCGGACGCGGCAGCTCAACGCCCGCGAGTTCCACCAGATCGCCGGCCGCGCCGGGCGTGCGGGCTACGACACGGCGGGAACGGTCGTCGTGCAGGCGCCCGAGCACGAGAGCGAGAACGCCAAGGCGCTCGAGAAGGCGGGCGATGACCCCAAGAAGCGCCGCAAGATCGTGCGCAAGAAGGCTCCGGAGGGCTTCGTCTCCTGGGGAGAGCCGTCCTTCCGCAAGCTCGTGGAGGCCGAGCCCGAGACCTTGACATCGTCGATGCAGATCACCAGCGCGATGCTGATCAACGTGATCGGCCGCGGCGGCGACGTGTTCGGCCACGTCCGCGACCTGGTGTTCGACAACCACGAGCCGTGGAAGCGGCAGCTCGCCCTCGCCCGCCGCGCGCTCGGCCTCTACCGCTCGCTCGTGACCGCCGGCGTCGTGGAGGTCGTCGACGGCGAGATCCGGCTGACGGTCGACCTCCAGCCCAACTTCGCCCTCAACCAGCCGCTCTCGCCGTTCGCGCTCGCCGCGTTCGAACTGTTCGACGTCGAGTCGCCCTCGTACGCGCTCGACATCGTCTCGGTGGTGGAGGCCACTCTCGACGACCCGAGGCCCGTTCTCTCCGCGCAGCAGTTCCAGGCCCGCGGCGAGGCTGTCGCAGCCATGAAGGCCGAGGGGATCGAGTACGACGAGCGCATGGAGGCGCTCGAGTCGGTGACCCACCCCAAGCCCCACGAGGAGCTGCTCGACGAGGCGTTCGCCACCTACGCCTCCAGCCAGCCCTGGGTGGCAGACTTCGAGCTCAGCCCCAAGTCGGTGGTCCGCGACCTGTACGAGCGCGCCATGACGTTCGGTGAGTTCATCGCCTTCTACAAGCTCGCGCGGTCGGAAGGCGTCGTGCTGCGCTACCTGTCCGACGCCTACCGCGCCCTCAACCAGACGGTGCCGCTCGATCTTCGCACGGAGGAGCTGCGCGACATCGTCGAGTGGATCGGCGAGCTCGTGCGGCAGGTCGACTCCAGCCTCCTCGACGAATGGGAGGAGCTTGTCCACCCGGACGCCGCGAAACACGCCGCCGGATCGGGAGAGCTCGCGCCTCCCGCACCCCGAACCGTCACCGCCAACCGCCGCGCGTTCTTCGTGCTGGTGCGCAACGAGCTGTTCCGCCGGGTGCAGCTCGCGGCCCTCGACCGCGTGCAGGAGCTCGGCGCGCTCGAGAACGAGGCGGCGGCGCTCGCCGAGGCGGCGGCGCCATCGTTCACCGAACTGCAGTGGGACGAAGCGCTGGAGGCCTACTACGCCGAGCACGACGAGATCCTCACCGACGCCGCGGCGCGCTCGGCAGCGATGATCGTCGTCGACGAGAGCCCCGCCGAGCCGGAGGGCCTCTGGAGGGTGCGTCAGATCCTCTCCGATCCGGCCGGCGACCACGACTGGGGGATCGCCGCGGAGGTGCTGCTAGCCGATTCCGCGCGGGCGGGCGCCGCGGTCATCCGGGTGACGGGCGTAGACCGGTTGTGACGGTTTGACGCACGCGAGACGCGCGTGCGAGCATCTACACGGTCGCCTCACGGCACCAGGCACTCCGCATGAACCTCCGGTGAACTCTTATCGGCGGTCCGTCTCCACACGAGAAAGAAACCGGTGGATCTCACCCTCATCATCGTGCTGGTCATCGCGCTGGCCCTCTTCTTCGATTTCACGAACGGGTTCCACGACACCGCGAACGCGATGGCGACCCCGATCGCGACCGGAGCCATGCGGCCGAAGGTCGCCGTCGCCCTGGCCGCGGTGCTGAACCTGGTCGGTGCGTTCCTCTCCACGGAGGTGGCCAAGACCATTTCCGGCGGCATCATCAATGAGGGCCCGGGCGGTGTTCTGATCTCGCCGCAGCTCATCTTCGCCGGCCTGGTCGGCGCCATCGTCTGGAACATGGTCACCTGGCTCTACGGCCTCCCGTCGTCGTCGAGCCACGCCCTCTTCGGCGGGCTCATCGGGGCCGCGATCGTCGGGGCCGGGATCGGCTCGGTGAACTTCCTGGTCGTCCTCGAGAAGGTCGTGCTGCCGGCGGTCATCGCGCCGTTCACGGCCGGAGTCGTGGCCTATGCGGCCACCAAGCTCGCCTACGCCATCACACGGCGATACGACGGCCGCCCCGACGGACGCGGAGGCTTCCGCTACGGCCAGATCTTCTCGTCGTCGCTGGTCGCGCTGGCGCACGGCACGAACGACGCGCAGAAGACCATGGGCGTCATCACGCTGCTGTTGATCTCCGCGAATCTGCTCCCTGCCGGCAGCGGTCCGCCTTTCTGGGTCGTGGTCTCCTGCGCGCTCGCGATCGCGATCGGCACCTACTCCGGCGGCTGGAGGATCATCCGCACGCTCGGCCGGGGGCTCACCGAGGTGAAGCCGGCGCAGGGCTTCGCCGCCGAGACCAGCACCGCCGCCACCATCCTGGCCTCCAGCCATCTCGGCTTCGCGCTCTCGACCACGCAGGTCGCCTCCGGCTCGGTGATCGGCTCTGGGCTCGGTCGCCGCGGGTCGTCGGTCCGCTGGGGCACGGCGGGCCGCATCGCCATCGGGTGGGTTCTCACGCTCCCGTCGGCGGCGATCGTCGGCGCCGTCGCCGCCCTGATCGCGACGCTCGGCCCGGTGGGCATCGCGATCGACACGATCGTCGGCATCGCGGTCGTCACGTTCATCTTCTGGCGGTCGCGCCGCAACCAGGTGTCCAGCGCCGACGCGGTCGCGCCGGTGCAGGGCCAGAGCGACGTCGCCGCCTCCGGCCGGGTCGTGAAGATCAAGAAGGTCAAGCCGCTCAAGAAGGAGCGCGGCCGGAGGGAGTCCGCATGAGCGCGTTCCTGTCGTTCGTCGTCGTGTTCGCGGCCTCGCTCATCGGCGCCGGCGTCATCGTGGGCTTCTATGCGCTCGGCACCCGGATGCTGGCCGTCGCCGGTCGCGCGCTGTTCGTCGAGCCGGCCGAGTTCACCGACGCGATCACCGTGATCACGCCGGAGCAGGCCGCGAAGGCGCAGAAGAAGGCCGACAAGGCGCGCCGCAAGAACCCGCTCAGCGACGGGCAGAAGCGCGCGGCACTGGCCGCTGCGTACGCGTGCTTCGCTCTCTGCGGCGCCGGCGTCCTCTACGGCCTGTACCTGATCATCCCGTACTTCCACGGCTGACCAGACGCCGAAGGGCACGTAAACGCCCCTAAAACTCGGCTTTAGGGGCGTTTACGTGCCCTTCGAAAGCGCGGGCAGCGCTCAGTCCGTGCCGCGGACGCGCGCGATGCCGTTCATCACGTGGTAGACGACGATCGCGGCGATGGCGCCCAGCGCGATGCCGTTGAACGTCAGCTGCCCGAAGTTCAGCGTGAAGTCGCCGATGCCGATGATCAGCGCGGTGGCCGCCGTGAACTGGTTGACCGGCTTCGAGAAGTCGACCTTGTTGTCGAGCCAGATCTTCACGCCGATGACGCCGATCAGGCCGTACAGCGCCGTCGTGACCCCGCCGAGCACGCCGGCCGGGATCGTGTTGATCACCGCGCCGACCTTGGGGGAGAGGCCGAGGAGCACGGCGACGATACCGGCCACCCAGTACGCGGCCGTGGAGTAGACGCGCGTCGCGGCCATCACGCCGATGTTCTCGCCGTACGTGGTCGTTCCCGAGCCCCCGAAGAAGCCGGCGATCGTCGTCGCCAGACCATCGGCGAACAGCGCCCGGCCGGTGAGCTTGTTGACCGACGGGTCGGTCAGCTGGGCGACGCCGCGGATGTGGCCGACGTTCTCGGCGATCAGCACGAGCACGACCGGCAGGAACGCGGGCAGGATGCCCCAGGTCTGGGCTGGCGCGGTGAACGGGTTCGCCGGCAGCGTGAAGTGCGGGAGGCCGATCCACGGAGCGGCCGCCACCTTGCTGAAGTCCACCTGGCCGACGATCACCGCGAACACGTACCCGACGACGACACCCAAGAAGATCGAGAGCCTCCCGAGCATGCCGCGGAACAGCACGGTGCACAGGATGACCGCCGCCAGCGTCACCAGCGCGGTGACCGGCGCCTGCATGAAGTTGTTCTTGGCGGCGGGAGCGAGGTTGAACCCGATCAGCGCGACGATCGCACCGGCGACGATCGGCGGCATCAGGCCGTCGATCCACTTGGTGCCGGTGGCCACCACGATCAGGCCGACGATCGCCAGCAGGAGGCCGGTGACGACGATGCCGAACAGCGCGGACGGCATCCCGTGCGCCTTCGTCGCCGCCACGATCGGAACAATGAACGCGAACGACGAGCCCAGGTAGCTGGGGAGCCGGTTGCGTGTGATCAGCAGGAAGAGCATGGTGCCGACGCCCGAGAACAGCAGCGTCGTGCTCGGCGGGAACCCGGTGAGCAGCGGCACCAGGAAGGTCGCTCCGAACATCGCGACGACGTGCTGGGCGCCGAGCCCGATCGTCCGCGGCCACGTGAGCCGCTCGCCGGGCAGCACGACCTCGTGCGCCCCGACCTTCTTGCCGTCGCCATGCAGCTTCCAGGGCAGAGCCATGCGTGTCCTTATCGTGTCGGGAGGGGAATTAGGCTGGTACGGCGCTGTGACATAGCTTCGAATGCGCCACGAGCCAAACCTTTTCGATACTACGGGAGACCACCATTTCCGCTTCGACTTCCACACCCACGCCGACGGCCAAGGGCCGTCTGGACCGGTTCTTCGAGATCACGTCCCGCGGCACCACGTGGGCGACGGAGATCCGCGGCGGTCTGTTGACGTTCGTGACGATGGCCTACATCGTCATCCTCAACCCGATCATCCTGAGCTCGACGCCCGACGTGACGGGCCACTCGCTCGGCTTCGAGCAGGTCGGCGCCGTCACGGCTCTGAGCGCGGGCGTCATGACCGTGCTGTTCGGTCTCGTCGCCCGGCTGCCGTTCGCGTTCGCGGCCGGCCTGGGCATCAACTCGTTCCTCGCGGTGAACGTCGTCAAGGTGCTCACCTGGCAGGAGGCGATGGGCCTCGTCGTCATCAACGGCCTGATCATCGTCCTGCTCGCCGCCACCGGCCTCCGCCGCCTCATCTTCAACGCGGTGCCTCCGCAGCTGAAGACGGCGATCACCGTCGGCATCGGCCTCTTCATCGCCTTCATCGGCTTCGTCGACAGCGGCTTCGTGCGCAGCACCAAGGCGGCCTCGCCTCCCGTGCAGCTGGGGGAGGCCGGGTCGATCGCCACTCTTCCGACGCTGGTGTTCCTCATCGCACTGGTGATCATGGGCGTGCTGATGGCGCGCAAGGTGAAGGGCGCGCTGCTCATCGGAATCGTCGCGGCGACCGTCGTCGCCATCATCATCGAGGCGATCTTCCACCTCGGCTCGTCGGCGAAGAACCCGGACGGGTGGAACCTCTCCGTCCCGCAGCTGCCGACCTCCTTCGTTTCGGTGCCGAACCTCAGCCTGGTCGGCCAGTTCGACCTCTTCGGCTCGTTCGCCCGCATCGGCGGCCTCGCGGCGATCATGCTCGTCTTCACGCTCGTGTTCACGAACTTCTTCGACGCCATGGGCTCGATGACCGGCCTCGCGCGCAGCGCGGGCCTCGCGAATGACGACGGCACGTTCCCCCGTCTCCAGTCCGCGCTCATCGTGGAGGGCGTCGGCGCCGTCGTCGGCGGCGGCACCTCGGCCTCGTCCAATACGGTGTTCGTCGAGTCGGCCTCCGGAATCGGGGAGGGCGCGAAGACCGGCTTCGCGAGCGTCATCACCGGTGTGCTGTTCCTGCTCGCCATGTTCTTCACACCGCTCACGAGCGTCGTCCCGAGCGAGGTCGCCGCAGCGGCGCTGGTCATCGTCGGAGCACTGATGGTGGTCCAGATCCGCCACATCGACTTCCACGAGTTCTCCAGCACGCTGCCCGTGTTCCTGACGATCATCGTCATGCCGTTGACCTACTCGATCGCCAACGGCATCGGCGTCGGCTTCATCTCGTGGGTGCTGGTGCGCTCGCTGTCCGGCAAGGCGCGCGAGATCAGCCCGCTGCTGTGGATCGTCGCCGCAGGCTTCCTGGTCTACTTCGCCCGCGGTCCGATCGAGACGCTCCTCCCGCACTGACACGGATTCCGGGGTAACCCCTGAGCGCAACCGGGGGTTACCCGGATGTGCTCGGGGGCACGGCATCGCTTGACTGGACGCATGACGACAACCAGTCCCAACCCCTACACGACGGCTCCGGCCCGCACGCTCAGCATCACCAGCTTCGCGCTCGGACTGGCGTCGATCGTCTTCAGCTGGACTTTCCTCGCACCCATCGCCGGTCTCGTTCTCGGGATCCTCGCCCTCGGCCGCGAACCGCAGGGCCGCACGCTCGCCATCTGGGGGATCGTGCTCAACGCGGTCATGCTCGCCGGCATCCTGATCGGCCTGCTGATCGCCGTGGTCGGCTTCGGCCTGGGGCTGGCATTCCTGCCGTTCCACTGGGGCATCGCACACCTCTGACCGAAGGCTCCTGCGCGGCCTGCGAGAATGGAGGGATGGAACCGTCCCCACTCGTCCGCCCGCGCAGCTTCGTCATCCGGGGCAGGAAGACCGAGGCTCAGCAGCGCGCGATCGACGAGTACTGGGGCGAGTACGGCATCGACTTCGACGGCTCGCCGCTCGACCTCGACACGATCTTCGGGCGTTCGGCGCCGCGCGTGGTCGAGATCGGCTTCGGCAACGGCGAGAACCTCCTCGCCCTCGCCGAGCGCCACCCCGAACGCGACTTCCTCGGGATCGAGGTCCATGGCGCAGGGGTGGGCCGCGTTCTCGCGGTGGCGCACGAACACGGGCTCACGAACATCCGGGTGGTGCGGCACGACGCGGTGGAGGTCTTCGAGCGGGGGCTGGGCGCCGGCAGCGTCGACGAGGTCCTGATCTTCTTCCCCGACCCCTGGCCGAAGGCGCGTCACCACCGCAGGCGGCTGGTGCAGCCGGACGTCGTTCGGCTGCTCGTCGGCGCGCTGAAGCCGACAGGCGTGCTGCGGCTCGCGACCGACTGGGAGCCGTACGCCGAGCACATGATCGACGTCCTCGACGCCGAGCCGGCCCTGGTCAACGTCGCGGGCGCAGGCGGCTTCATCCCGCGGCCGGACGAGCGACCCGTCACCAAGTTCGAGCGGCGCGGCGAGCGGCTCGGGCACGCGATCTTCGACCTCGAGTACCGCCCGCGCTGTTGAGGGTCGCTCCCGTGTGATGATGGGCGCATGACCTCCGAGTCCACGCTCCCCGTCGGCACCGTCGGCACCGTCGCCGCCGTCCCGCAGACCGTCGCCGCCCTCCGCACCGCCTTCGACGCCGGCCGCACCAAGCCGCTCCGCTGGAGGCTGGCGCAGCTCGACGGTCTGCGTCGCATGCTCACCGAGCGCGCCGCCGAGTTCGAGGACGCCCTTCTGGAGGACCTCGCCAAGAACCCGACCGAGTCGCAGATCGCCGAGCTGGGCTTCGTGGTGGGCGAGATCGACCACATGCGGCGCAACCTGCGGCGCTGGCTGCGCCCGCGCCGCGTATCCGTGCCCGGGGCGCTCCTGCCGGCCCGGGCCAAGGTCGTGCTGGAGCCGGTCGGCGTCGTGCTCGTGATCGCGCCGTGGAACTACCCCGTGCAGCTGCTGCTCGCTCCGCTCGTCGGCGCGCTGGCCGCAGGCAATGCGGTCGTGCTCAAGCCGAGCGAGCTGGCCCCCGCGACCTCCGCTGCGATGGCGCGGCTCGTGCCGCAGTACCTCGACCCGGCGGCGGTCGCCGTCGTGGAGGGCGCGGTCGAGGAGACCACCGCGCTGCTCGCCGAGCGCTGGGACCACATCTTCTTCACCGGCAACGGCCGGGTCGGTCGCATCGTCGCGGCCGCCGCCGCCGAACACCTCACCCCGGTCACCCTGGAGCTGGGCGGCAAGTCGCCCGTCTACGTCGACGACTCCGTCGACCTCGCAGCCGCGGCCAGGCGGATCGCCTGGGGCAAGTTCATGAACGCCGGCCAGACGTGCGTCGCGCCGGACTACATCCTGGCGTCCCGCGCGGTGGCCGGCCCGCTCGCCGACGAGCTTTCGACGGCGCTCCGTGCGCTCTACGGCGACGACCCCGCGCAGAGCCCCGACTACGGGAGGATCGTCAACGAGCGCCAGTTCGATCGGCTGACCGGCCTGCTGGGCGCGGGGCGCACCGCTGTCGGCGGAGAGTCCGACGCGAACTCCCGCTACCTCGCGCCGACCGTGCTCGTGGACGTGCCGCGCAATGCGCCGGTGATGGGCGAGGAGATCTTCGGTCCGGTGCTGCCGATCGTCACGGTCGACGGCCTCGACGACGCGATCGCGTTCATCCGGAGCGGCGACAAGCCGCTCGCGCTCTACGTGTTCACCGAGCGGCGGGAGGTGCGCAGGCGCTTCCTCACCGACACCAGCTCCGGTGCGGTCGGGTTCGGCGTTCCCGCTGCGCACCTCGCCGTCGGCGGCCTCCCGTTCGGCGGGGTCGGCGAGAGCGGTTCGGGCGCCTACCACGGGCGCCGCTCGCTCGAGGCCTTCAGCCACGAGAAGGCCGTGCTCTCCAAGCCCCTCGCGCCCGACACCATGCAGCTGATCTATCCTCCCTACACCGGGGCGAAGGACCGCTTCGCGCGCGGTCTGCTGCGCAAACTGGGCTGAGCGCAGCCGCTCTCGACAGCGTGTCGAACATCGTCCGGGATCCCGGACGATGTGTCCATCTCGCGTGCACGCACCGGGGGTAGGCTCGGCACTGCCGGGCGCCACGAACGGCCGGCGAACCCCCGATCGCCAACGCACAACGAGAGGCAATGGAGCCAAGCGTGGATTCCACAGCAACGATGGACGAACCGAAGACTCACCCGATCCCCGTCATCGACACCTCCACCGGCGTCGGCGTCGTCGACGCGTCCGAGAACGTGTCCGACGTCCCGACCCCGAGCGCGGAGGGACGACCCACCCGCGTGGAGACCGACTCGCTCGGCAGCCGCGAGATCCCTGCCGACGCGTACTGGGGAGTCCACACCTCGCGCGCCCTCGAGAACTTCCCCATCGCCAAGCGGCCCATCTCGGTCTACCCCGACCTGATCGTCGCCCTGGCCGCCGTCAAGCAGGCGGCCGCGCGCGCCAACCTCGAGATCGGTGTGCTCGACGAGCACAAGGCCGACCTCATCGATCGCGCCTGCCAGCTCATCATCGACGGCAAGTTCCACGACCAGTTCGTGGTGGGCGTCATGCAGGGCGGCGCCGGCACCTCGACCAACATGAACGCGAACGAGGTCATCGCCAACATCGCGCTCGAGCTCGACGGCCGCCCCAAGGGCGACTACGCCCACATGAGCCCGATCGACGACGTCAACCGCAGCCAGAGCACCAACGACACGTATCCGACCGCGATCAAGATCGGTCTCACCTTCGCGCTCGGCCACCTGCTCGACGAGCTGGCGCTGCTGCGCGACTCCTTCGCGGCCAAGGGCCGCGAGTTCCGTCACATCCTCAAGGTCGGCCGCACCCAGCTGCAGGACGCGGTGCCGATGACGCTGGGCCAGGAGTTCCACGGCTTCGCCACCACCCTCACCGAGGACCACGCCCGGCTCACCGAGACGAAGTGGCTGCTGGCGGAGATCAACCTCGGCGCGACCGCGATCGGAACGGGCATCACGGCCGACCCCGGCTACTCCGCCTCAGCGGTTCGTCACCTGAACCTCATCACCGGCCTCAACCTGGAGACCGCACCCGATCTGATCGAGTCGACCAGCGACGCGGGCGCCTTCATGTCGTTCTCGGGATCGCTCAAGCGCAGCGCTATCAAGCTGTCGAAGATCTGCAACGACCTGCGCCTGCTGTCGTCCGGTCCGCAGGCCGGTCTCGGCGAGATCAACCTCCCTCCGCGCCAGGCCGGGTCGAGCATCATGCCGGGCAAGGTCAACCCCGTCATCCCGGAGGTCGTGAACCAGGTCGCGTTCTCGGTCGCCGGCGCCGACGTCACGGTCACGATGGCCGCCGAAGGTGGCCAGCTGCAGCTGAACGCGTTCGAGCCGGTGATCGCCCACTCGCTGCTGCAGAGCATCACCTGGATGGCGCAGGCGTTCCACACGCTGCGGGTCAACTGCGTCGACGGCATCACCGCCAACGAGGAGCGCCTCGGCGCGATGGTGGGATCGTCGGTCGGCGTGATCACCGCGCTCACCCCGCACATCGGCTACGCCGCTGCGGCCGCGCTCGCGAAGTCGGCGCTGCTGACCGGGCACAACGTCGCCGACCTGGTCGTGGAGGCCAAGCTGATGAGCCGCGACGAGGTCACCCGTCTGCTGTCGCCCGCGCGCCTCAGCGGCCTGGAGGCGATCACCACCTCCATCCCGATCGTCGAGGCCGAGGCCATCGAGAAGGCCGAGAAGGAGCGCGCCGCGCAGCCCGAGTAGGCCGCGTCGCCCCCTGAACTGCCCCTCGACGTTCGAAGTGCGCCGCTCAGCGGGGGTCGGACGAGCGGAAGAGGGCGATCATGTCGCGTGCGAGCTGGTTCGGCGCCGTCTCGCACGGGCTGTGCCCGGTTCGGTAGACCGCCAGCCGGGCGCCCAACGCGGTCGCGTTCGCCGCGTGCAGATGCGTCGGCCACAGATCGTGGTCGCCGGTCGCCACCAGCACGGGGAGGCCGATGGCGGCGACGCGGGCGCGCACGTCCGGCACGTGCTTCATCAGCCCGACGATGTCGTCGACGCTGGATCGCCGCGTGAGCGCGAACCGCGACCGCACGAACGCCAGCCTGGTCGGCCCGACCTTGTTCTTGTTGGTGACGATGCCCCAGATCATCAGGCCGGCGCCCTGGCGCCCGTTCAAGAACCAGCTCAGCCAGCCGATGACGCGCACCCCGCGGAACGCCTGCCCCGGTTCCGGCGGCGACGTGAGCAGGGTCAACGTGAGGAACAGCTCGGGATGATCGACGAGCGCGAGCTCGGCCAGGATGCCGGCGAACGAGTAGCCGAGCACGTGCGCAGGCGCACCGTCGCGGAGGAAGGCCACGAAGTCGGCGACGAGCAGGTCGTATGTGTAGCGGCCTCCCGCTGGCGGGCCGGCGTGCGCGGATTCGTACTGGCCTGCGAGGTCGTAGCTCTGCACGTAGTAGCCCGCGGCCACGAGGATCGGGGCCAGGAGGTAGAAGTCCTCCTTCGATCCGGTCGCGCCCGGCACGAGCACGACGCGCGGATCGGCCGGGTCGCCGAGGGCGACCACCGCGAGTTCGCCGCTGGGCGCCCGGAAACGCGAGAAGGTCGCTCCGACGGGTGCGATCGACCAGTCGATATCGGGGAGGACCGCGTCGAGGCGCGCCGCCTCGTCGCCTCCGCCCGCGACGCCGGGTCGCCGTTCGCCGATCGACATGCATTCACGCTAGCCGACGAGTCAGCCGGATGTCGGCGATCCGACGGAATGAGAGCGGATTGATCAGGCCGTGCCGCCTGGGCGGCGGAACCCGATCAGTTCACTCGGCAGTACGTGGTGAGGTACCCGATGCCGCCGATCGACACCGTGACCGTGGAGCGATCGCGCAGGAAAACCGGGGGAGTGCGGGAGTATCCGGCGCCTCCCGGGCTGCCGGTGGAGATCAGAGTTCCCGGCTGGATGGTCGCCGACCGTGACAGGAACTCGATGATCTCGGCGACCGAGCGCACCATGTCGGCGGTGGAGGCATCCTGCAGGATGGCGCCGTCGACATTCGTCGTGAGCCACAGATCTTGCGGGTCGGCGATCTCGTCGGCTGTGACGACCACCGGGCCGTTGGGGGTGAAGCCGTCGAACGACTTGCATCGCGACCACTGGGCCTCCGAGAACTGGAGGTCACGAGCGGTGATGTCGTTGACGACCGTGTAGCCCCACACGTAGTCGAGGGCGTCGCGCACCGACACGTTGCGCGCGGGCTTGCCGATGATGACGCCGAGTTCGGCCTCGTAGTCGACCTGGGTGGTGAGGTCCTCCGGCCAGGCGGTGGTGCCCCCGTGCCCGGCGAGGGAGTTCGGCCACAGCGAGAACACCGTGGCCGCCTTCTCGCTGCGCAGCTTGAGCTCGGAGGCGTGCGCTGCGTAGTTCGCGCCGATCGCGATGACCTGCGGAGGGCGCAGCACGGCCGACGCGTGGCGCAGCTCGTGCACGGGCACGAGGGGGATGCCGGTCGTCACGGCTTCGTCGACGGTGGCGCGGATCCCGGCGAGGGCGTCGTCGCCGCGCTCGATGAGATCTTGGAGGTCGCGCGGAGGTTCGGCCAGGAGCTCGTCGAGGAACAGGGCCCCGTCTCCGATGACGGCCGCCAGCCGTGGCGGCGAGTCCGAAGTGGTGCTGAGGTGCGAGAATCTCACACTGTCCAACCTATCGGTCGAAGGGGTGAGGACACGAACCGCGCGGTCGGGCGAAACGCGCAAAACGGGCGCGGCTACGCCATGGCGCCCGGGGCGTCCTCCGTGTGCTCCTCCTGCCAGCGGCGGCGGGCGGCTTTCCGCCGCCACGGCGTCTCCTCGGGCAGGTGCATCCTGAGCGTTCCGAACGCCCAGCGGATGCGACGGCCGAACCCGCGCCAGGTCGAGAACGGTCGCGCCGAGATGCCCACCAGGAGGCGCTCGTCGTAGCGCACGACCACTCCGGGGTCGAGGTGGATGGCGAGGTCGAGGTCGTCGTGCACCTCGCGCAGGCCGCTGTGCACGCGGCCGCGCACGTCGCGCCAGACCTCCCGGCGCATCGCGAAGTTGGAGCCGAAGATCGGCGGGTGCCCCAGCCAGATCTCCATCGACCAGAAGTAGCCGCCGATGTAGAGCAGTTGCCCGAGGCCCGCTACGAAGGTGTTGCCGTCGTAGAAGACGCCCGGTCCGGTGAGCACGCCGATCGCCGGTGCGTCGACGAACTCCGCCTCGATGTGGAGCAGCCAGTCGACCGGCGGCCGCGAGTCCGCGTCGAGACGCGCGATGATGTCGCCGGTGGCCGCGTCGTACCCCGTGGCGGAGGCGGGGAAGATCCCGCGGACCGGCTGCTGCAGCACCCGGGCGCCTCCCGCGACGGCGACGGCGGCCGTGTCGTCGACGCTGCCGTTGTCGACGACGATGATCTCGTCGGCGGGCCGGAGCTGCGCCGCCAGGTCGGCGAGGCATCGGTGCAGCATCTCGGCATCGTCGAGTGCGGGGATCACGACGGTGATCGAGGGCACGAGAACGCTCTCCCTCCGCGACCGGTTCTTCGATTGTGTTGCGTTCGTGATCCTACGCTTCAGGGCGCGGTGGAGGCACGCGCCCGGCCGCGCGTGCCGCTTTGGCCTCCTCCTGTGCGGTGTGCGCGCTCTCCCACAGGTGCATCCCGGCGTAGCTGCGCCACGGCGACCAGCTCGCGCCGCGCGCGGCCAGCAGCTTCGGGTCGTCAGGCAGCCCGAGACGGGCGGCGCCCTGCCGGAGGGCGAGGTCGCCGGTCAGCAGCACGTCCGGGCTGCCGAGCACGCGCAGCGCGACGTAGCCGGCCGTCCACGCGCCGATGCCCGGAAGCGCCAGCAGGCGTGCCTCCAGCTCGGCGCGCGACTCGCCGACGTCGATGACGAGGGAGCCGTCGGCCAGCGCCGCTGCCGCTCCGATGATCGCGTCGATGCGCTTGCCCGGCCCTCGGAGCACGTCGCGACCGTGCTCGGCGATGGCTGCGGAGGTCGGGAAGAGCCGGGTGAAGCCGCCGACCGCCACCGGCTCGCCGAGCGCCTCCGTGAGTCGCGCGAGTGCGGTGCGCGCCGCGGGCACCGAGATCTGCTGCCCGATGAGCGCGCGGAACAGGATCTCTTCGGGGTCGACCGCACCGGGCACCCGGATGCCGGGGGCCGCCGCGACGGACGCCGCGAGCGCGGGGTCGGCGGCGAGCGCTGTGTCGATCGCCTCCGCGTCGGCGTCGAGGTCGAGCAGGCGCCGCACGCGCGCGACCAGCGGCGCGAGGTCCGCCATGTCGGCGAGGTCGGCCTCGCATTCGATGGCGGGCGCGTCGGCGTCGCCCGAGAGGGTCAGGCGGAGGGCGGCCGGCCCGTGCGGGAGGCGCAGCGCCCGGCTGTAGGAGGGGAGACTGTGTGACGGCAGAATGACGTCGGCGCCCGGAGCGCCGCTCAGCGCCGCCTCCATCCCCGTGATGGCTCGTGCCCCGAGGAACGCGAGCACCCGGCCGCCGTCGAAGGGCGGGCGGGCCGGCAGGCGCAGGCTGAGGGAGGCCGCGCTCGCGGCGCCGGGCGCATGCGCGATGCCATGACGCCGCCGTGCGGCCGCGCGGATCGCACCGGGCGCGACGTGGTAGATCTCGGCCATCGTCTCGTTGAACTGGCGCACGCTCGAGAAGCCGGCGGCGAAGGCGACGTCGGTGATCGGCATGTCCGTGCCGGCGAGGAGGAGCCGCGCGGTCTGGGCCCGGTGGGCGCGCGCGAGGGCGAGCGGGCCGGCGCCGAGCTCGGACGTGAGCACCCGGCCGAGGTGGCGAGGCGTGTAGCCGAGCCGGTGCGCGAGGCCCGGCACTCCCTCCCGCTCGACCGTGCCGTCGGCGATGAGTCGCATCGCGCGGGCGGCGAGGTCGTCGCGGACGTTCCATTCCGGCGAGCCGGGGACGGCGTCGGGGAGGCAGCGCTTGCAGGCGCGGAGGCCGGCCTCGTGCGCGGCCGCGGCCGTCAGGTAGAAGGTGACGTTGTCCGCCTTCGGGGTCACTGCGGGGCAGCTGGGCCGGCAGTAGATGCCGGTCGAGTGCACGCCTGTGATGAACTGGCCGTCGAAGCGGGAGTCGCGGGCGCTCATCGCCCGGTAGCGCTGGGCGAAGACCGGGTCGGAGAGGCGCTCCTCCGCGGTGCGGCGGCGCTCGGTCGTCCGTCGGCTCCGGGCGTCCGTCGACCTGTGCTGCGTGCGACCGGTACTGTTCGTCATTCCTCCAGCGTGCCACCGCCCACCGACATCCAATAGCGGAAATCGGACATCAGCGCGACGGTACCGATCGGAGGCGGGAGTGCCCGGCCGTTAGCATGACAGCGTGGATGTCATCGACTGGCTCAGGGCGGCGCTCGGCGCGGACGCGGACGACGGCGTGCTCTCGACAGACCCCGAACTGCTCGACGCCGCGCGCGGCGATCACTCCGGGTGGGTGGCCGACGGCACGCCGCTCGCGATCGTGAACGCCCGCACGGTCGAGCACGTGCAGGCGACGATGCGCGCGGCCTCCGAGTTCCGTGTCCCCGTCGTCCCGCGCGGTGCGGGCACCGGGCTCGCCGGCGGAGCCAACGGCTCGGCCGGCTCGATCGTGCTGAGCGTCGCGGGCATGCGCCGCATCCTCGAGATCTCGACGGAGGACCAGCTCGCCGTGCTCGAGCCCGGCGTGGTCAACGACGACCTCAATGCCGCACTCGAGCCGTTCGGGCTGTTCTTCGCGCCCGACCCCGCCAGCAAGGCGATCTCGACGGTCGGCGGCAACATCGCCACCAATGCGGGCGGCCTCCTGTGCGCCAAGTACGGGGTGACCCGGGAGGCCGTGCTCGGCCTCGACGTGGTGCTCGCCGACGGGCGGTTCATCCGAACGGGCCATCGCACGGTGAAGGGTGTGACCGGGTACGACCTGACGTCGCTGTTCGTGGGCTCCGAGGGCACCTTGGGTGTCATCGTCGGGGCGACGGTCCGCGTCCTCCCGCGTCCGCAGGGGGAGCCGACCACGCTCGGAGCCCTGTTCGCGGATGTGAAGGCCGGGGCCGATGCGGCCGCGCGCGTGACGGCCGCGCATCTGCGGCCGGCGGTCATGGAGCTGCTCGACGCTCCCGCGCTGGAGCGGATCTCGGCCTACCTCGGCGAGCAGACGATCCGGGAGGCCTTCGGCGCGGCGGGAGGCGCCGCCTATCTGCTGGTGCAGTTCGACGGTCCGACTGCCGCGGTCGACGCCGCCTCGGCCGCCGCGCTCATCGCGGAGACGGGCGGAACCGTTCGCATCGCCGCCGACGCGGTGGAGGGGGAGCGGCTGCTCGCGATCCGACGCGCGTTCCATCCCGCGCTCGCGGCGACCGGGACGGTGCTGATCGAGGACGTCGCCGTGCCGCGCTCGCGCATGCCCGAGATGTTCGCGGCGATCGAGAGCATCTCGGAGCGTCACGGCATTCCCATCCCGACGGTCGCGCACGCCGGCGACGGCAACCTCCACCCCAACTTCGTCGCGCCGGGCGACGAGATCGGCCCGGAGATCTGGGAGGCGGCGGGCGACCTCTTCCGCACCGCGGTCGCCCTGGGCGGGACGCTGACGGGCGAGCACGGCGTCGGTGTCCTCAAGCGCCGTTGGCTGGCCGAAGAGCTCGGCCCCGACTCCTACGAACTGCAGGTGAAGCTCAAGTCGGTCTTCGACCCGCTCGGAATCCTCAACCCCGGCAAGGTCTTCGGGTAGCTGCCCGGTCGGTGACTCCGGAGGCTCGCCTCCCTGCGACCCGGAAGTCCGTTCATCCGGTTCATCCGCCGGCGTGGCGCCCGCGATCTCCGGAATTGTCGACACCGGGGCGGCCCGGTCGGCTCATCCGGAGGTTCCCGGCGACACACGGCGCGCGAGCCCGTATCTCCGGACATCCGCAGCGAGATACCCGCGAACTACAGAGTTGCGGAGGTCGAGCTACCGCAGAACGGGAGACCGACGCAACCACTGACCGTCGCCCGCCTCAACCCAGCCACAAGCGCCTAAGCGGGGCTGGGCGTCTCCACCTCACGAAGAACCGACAATAAACGCCGCAGGGCTACAACAAAACGAAGCGCCCTACAGGCGCTTAAAAGACTCGACGCCCGGTGGTGCGGCGATGCCTGCAACGCTCCCGGGACGTCGAGTTATGCATATAGCCTGCCTCAGGCACGCCGGTAACGCAAGGCTTTTGACGCAAGCCGTCCGCACCGGTTGGATGGTCTCATGGCAGAGAACACCAACGAGAAGCCCGAAGTCGACGCCCCCGAGGGCCCGGCTCCCACGTCGCTCGAGATCGTCGACATCGTCGAGGGCTCCGGCCCGGAGGCGACCCCCGGTTCCAAGGTCGACGTGCACTATCTGGGCGTCGAGTACGAGTCCGGTGAGGAGTTCGACTCCTCCTGGAGCCGCGGGCAGTCCATCAACTTCCCGCTCAACAATCTGATCAAGGGCTGGCAAGACGGCATCCCCGGCATGAAGGTCGGCGGCCGTCGCAAGCTCACCGTTCCTCCGGCGCTCGCCTACGGGCCGGCCGGCGGCGGGCACCCGCTGTCGGGCAAGACCCTGATCTTCGTGATCGACCTGCTCGGCGTCAGCTGAGCTCGTTCCGCAACGGAGGGCACGCATCCGATCGGGTGCGTGCCCTTCGGCGTTCTCGGCGCAGTCAGAGCGCCGGCGGCCGCATGTGGGTCGGGATGGCGATCCGGTTCCAGATGTTGATCGTGCCGATCGCGAGGATGAGGTTCGCGAATCCTTCCTCGCCGAACTCGGCGACCGAGCGGGCGTAGAGCTCGTCACTCACGCCGCCCTGGTGGATGAGCGTGACGGCCTCCGTGAGCTCCAGGGCGGTGCGCTCGCGGTCGGTGAACCACGGGGATTCGCGCCACGCGCTGACGGCGAACACCTTGCGGAGTGGGTACCCGCCGTCGGTGAGGTCGACGGAGTGCATGTCGACGCAGTAGGTGCAGCCGTTGATCTGGGAGGCGCGGAGTTTGATCAGGTCGCCGAGGGGTTCTTCGACGACGTTCCCGACGTAGCCGTCGAGGTTGATGACCTTGCGGTAGCCCTCGGCGACGGCGGAGGAGATCTGGACGCGTTGGGAGGTCGGGGTCTGGTCGGTGGTCTGAGTGTGTTCGATGGTGTCGGTCATGGCTCCACGCTAGGAGCGCGATTGGTTCGTTGTAAGCTCCAATTCACACGATTTCGATCAGGCCATTCATCGACCGAGGAGTCACTACGGACATTCACGTCCCGATCGCGGGCAGGGGCGACCGCGCTGAACGCGTCTACCGCCACCTGCGCGACGCCGTTCTCGATGGTCGGCTGCGGCGCGGCGAGCGGCTCCCTGCGACGCGGGAGCTGGCCGCGCGGCTGGGCGTCTCACGGAGTACCGTTTCGACCGCCTACGAGCGCCTGACAGCGGAGGGCTACCTCAGCGCACGCGTCGGCTCCGGCACCTTCGTCGCCCTCCCGGCGTCCGTTGCGGCGGCCGCCTCGTCACGCGGCGCCGGCGCCCCGCAGGCCGGATCCGGTGCCGCACTCCCCGCGGCCGCGTGGCGCGGACTCGTCGATCCGCTCTGGGCCGAGCCGCGCCCCATCGCTTACGACTTCAGCGTCGGCTCGCCTGATCCTGCGCTGTTCCCGCATGACGCGTGGCGACGCAGTGTGGCGGCCGCGCTCCGCGGACCAGCGCTGCGTCGCGCGCACTATGCGGACCCGTCCGGACTCGAGCGCCTCCGCGTCGGCATCGCTCGCCACCTCGGCCTCGCCCGGTCGGTGACGGCATCCGCCGAGGAGGTCGTGGTGACCAGCGGGGCGCAGCAGGCGTTCGACCTGCTGGGTCGCACGCTGCTGCGTCCGGGAGACACGGTGGCTGTGGAGGACCCCGGTTATCCGCCCGTCCGGCAGCTGCTGGAGCAGCTCGGCGCGCGGGTCGTCCCCGTGCCGGTGGACGAGCACGGCCTCCGGGTCGATCTCCTGCCGGCCGCGCGGATGGTCTACGTGACGCCGTCGCATCAGTTCCCGCTCGGGGGAGTGCTGTCGCTCGAGCGTCGCACCGCGCTGCTCGACTGGGCGCGCCGGCACGACGCCGTCGTGATCGAGGACGACTACGACAGCGAGTACCGCTTCGGCGCCCGCGCCCTCGACCCGCTGCAGCGCCTCGACATCGAGGGCCGGGTCGTCTATGTCGGGACCTTCTCGAAGACGATGCTGCCCGGCCTCCGGCTCGGGTTCGTCGTCGCGCCGCCGTCGCTCGTCCCCGCGCTGCGGAGCGCGAAGCGCTTGAGCGACTGGCACAACGACGTCGTCACGCAGACGGCGATGGCGAGCCTGCTCGACTCGGGGGCGTTCGCCGCGCACGTGCGCAGGGCGAGCCGCGTCTACGAGGAGCGGCACGCCTTGATCGGCCGGGAGGCCGCGGCGCTGCTGGCCGGAAGGCTCGAGGCCGTGCCGTCGGCGGCCGGCCTCCACCTGGCGCTGGTGGCGGCCGACGGGGTCGCGTTCGACTCCGAACGAACGGCGGAGGCGGCCGCCATCGCCGGGGTCGCCGTGCAGCCGCTTTCGCGGTTCAGCCTCACGGCCGGCAGCGAGGGCCTCCTGCTCGGGTTCGGCTCGATCACCGCCGCCGACATCCCCGACGGAATGCGCCTGCTGGCGGAGACGATCGGCCGCACCCATCCGGGGTAGCGGCCGACCGCTGCTCAGTCCACCTCGGCGGGCGGGTCAGATCGCCGACCAGCCGCCGTCCGACGCGAGGACGACACCCGAGATGTTGGCCGAGTCGTTGCTCAGCAGCCAGGTGATCGCCGCGGCCAGCTTCTCCGGCTCCGCCACCGGCGGCACGTTGGTCTGCATGATCGGCCCGAGGCGCTCGCCGGCCAGCTGCGACTTGAACGCACCATCGACGTTGGTGAGGACGCCACCGGGCGCGACCGCGTTGGTGCGGACGCCGTTGGGGGCGTAGAAGACGCTCGTGCTCTTGGTGAGCCCGATGACGGCGTGCTTGGAGGCCGTGTACGCCGCGCCCGCCGCCGAGCCGCGGAGGCCGGCCTCGGACGACACATTGACGATCGAGCCGCTCCCGGCCTCCACCATCAGCGGAAGCACGGCGCGGCTCAGGCGCATGATCGCGGTGACGTTGACCAGGAACACCCGATCCCAGGTGGCATCGTCGACCTCGGCGGCCGGGAGGAAGCCGTCCATGATGCCGGCGACATTCGCGAGCGCGTCGACGCGGCCTCCCGCGGCCTCCAGGACCGCGGCGATGGTCTCGTCGCTGGAGACGTCTCCGGCGACGGTGACGATGTCGAGCGCCGGGTTCTCCTCGACGAGCGCGGTGAGGCGCTCGGCGGAGATGTCGCTGCCGACCACCCGCGCGCCCTCAGAGGCGAGGCGGAGCGCCGTCGCCTTGCCGATGCCGGAGCCCGCTCCGGTGACGATCGCGGTCTTGCCGGCGAAGCGGCCGGTTCCATTGCTGCTCATACTGCTGTACTCCTTGACTGTCGATGTCGTCGTCGGCGCTCGATCAAGCGTCGATGTATTTATAGCACTGAGTGCCACAATGGGAGACCATGAGTTCGCTGGAAGCTGAGACCACCCCGCGCCGACGCGGCCGCCCCGCCGACGTCGACCCCGACCGGGTCGCCCTGCTGGCGCTCCGCCACTTCGCCGAGCACGGCTACGACGCGACCACGATGGACGAGATCGCGGCCGCCGCGGGAATCGGCCGACGCACGCTGTTCCGCTACTTCCCGTCGAAGCCCGACCTGGTCTGGGGAGGCCTCGAGCCCGTGGTCGGGCGCATGCGCGCGGTGCTGGAGGCCGCCACCCCCGACGAGTCCGCGCGCGACGTGATCGCCCGCGCCATGACCGAGTCCCTCGACCTCGACGCCGAGCACATCGAGGCGACCAGGCTCCGGCTGCGGCTGATGGCCTCCGACCCCGCCCTGATCGGGTTCGGCGTCACCCGGCTCGGCGCGAACCACGACATCCTGGCCCGGTTCGTCGCGCACCGGCTCGGGGTGGAGGCCGACGGCCTCCGCGCCCAGGTGCTCGCCGACGCGATCAGCTCGGCGAACTTCTCCGCGCTGCTGTGGTGGGCGGTGCGCGGCGCCGACGACGACCCGGCGGCGACTGCGGTCGCGGCGCTCGACGAGGTGCTGCGGGGGCTGCCCGACTGAGCGGGGACCCCGGTTTCGTCGAGCCCGGCCCCGCGGTTGAAGGCCCGTCTCTCTGGTAAGCTATTCCGGTTGCCGTCAAACGGCCGCGGATAAAGAGAGCCCAGGCATACGGCCCCGGGCACCGCGCAACGAGAGAAAGGGGATCCCCTCTATGGCACTGGATGCAGAGACCAAGAAGGCGATCATCGACGAGTACGCTACCCACCCCGGTGACACCGGATCCCCCGAGGTTCAGGTCGCCATCCTGACCAAGCGGATCAAGGACCTCACCGAGCACCTCAAGGAGCACAAGCACGACCACCACTCGCGTCGTGGCCTGCTTCTCCTGGTCGGTCAGCGTCGCCGCCTGCTCGGCTACCTGTCGGACATCGACATCAACCGCTACCGCGCCCTCATCGAGCGCCTGGGGCTGCGTCGATAAAGACAGCGTCGATCGACAACGCGATCTTCTTGCGAACGGGCCGTCACCTCCGGGTGGCGGCCCGTTCCGCGTCTCCGGCGCGCGCGAGATTTGCGGCAAATGTGGCGTCAGCGGCGCTCTTTCGCGTCATTTGCCGCAAATCTGGCACTAGTCTCGCTCCGTGGCACTCCCGTTCCTGCCGTACATCGTCGTCGGCATTACCCACCTCATCGCGGTCGTAGCCGGGGCTGACGCGCTCGTCACCGTCACCAAACCGCTGCTCATGCCTGCGCTGCTGCTCGCCCTCCTGCTCGCGCTGCCGAGCCGTCGCGGGGAGACCGTGGTCCTCGCGTCACTCGGCATCCTGTTCGGCTGGCTGGGCGACCTCTCGTTGATGGATGCCGGACCCGGCTTCGTCGTCGGGCTTGCGTTCTTCCTGCTCGGCCACGTGGCCTACATCGTGCTGTTCGCGCGGCGGATGCGCGTGCGACGACTGCCGCGATGGTGGTCGGCCGCCTATCTGCTGTGGTTCGCCGGGCTCCTGGGCGCGCTGGCGCCGCACGCGGGAGGCCTGCTCGTCCCGTTGGCCCTATACGGCGCCGCGCTGGCCGCGCTCGGCATCACCGGGTCGGCGTGCTCACCGTGGATCGCGACGGGCGCGGCCCTCTTCGTGGTCTCCGACAGCTTCCTGGGGCTCGATCGGTTCCTCCCCGGCTTCGCGCTGCCGCAGGCCGACTTCGCCATCATGCTCACCTACGTCGCCGCGCAGGGCTTGATCTGCTGGGGCGTCGTGCGGCGCGCGCGTGCGGTGGTGGCGGTGCCGTCGCTCGCCTGACCAGGGTCAGCCCGGAGTCAGTTCCCGGTCGATGTCGCCCGCTTCGCCGCCACGCTGCGGTCCACCAGGGTGGCTGCGACGAGCGCGCCGGCGACGAGAGCGATCACCACTGTGACGCCGGCCAGCCCGATCACCGGGGAGGCCAGTGGCGCGGCCAGCACCAGCAGCACCGCGATGCCCGTCTTCAGCGGCCGGATGACGACCTCCGGGACCAGCGGCATGTGCAGTACGTACAGCATGATCAGGAACACCACCACGGGCACGGCGACGGCGTATTCGACGGCGATGTCCGAGACGTGGGCGTGCGCTGCGCCGCGCTGCACCGCGACCTCCAGCCCGGCGCCGAGCGCGGCCAGGGACGCGAACACGAAGTAGTGGCCGTAGCCCCAGTAGAACGACCTGTTGCGATTCGTCTGGAGGCCTTCCGCCGCCGGCTCGAGGAAGTACAGCCACCACAGTGCGAACAGCAGCACCAGTCCCGCCGCGGCGATGACGACCAGCGCCGCCGAGACGCCGTGGGCCGCGAGACCGCTCTGTACTCCGATCGCTGACGCCGAGACCGATTCGCCCAGCACGATGATCGTGAACAGCCCATAGCGTTCGGCGATGTGGTGCGGGTGCCAGGAGGTCATCCCCGGCCGCTCCGCCCAGATGGGCACGAGCAGCTCCAGGAGGGCCGCGAGCAGGAACGTCCACAGCTTCCACTCGACGGGGAGGAACCCCCACGCGATCCAGAGCACCTGCACCGCAGCGATCCCCACCGCGTACCGGATCGCGGTCGCGCGACCGTCCGGGTGTTCGATCGCCGCCCGCACCCATTGAGCGACCATCGCCAGCCGCATGATGACGTAGCCGATGATGATGGCGGTGAAATCCGCCCGCTCGAACGCGGCGGGGACGCCCGCCGCGAGCACCAGGACGCCGCCCATCTGCAGGAGCGTCACGAGCCGGTACGGCACGTCGTCGGTGTCGTACGCGGAGGCGAACCAGGTGAAGTTCATCCACGCCCACCAGATGGCGAAGAAGACCATCAGGAAGGGGCCGAGCTTCTCCAGAACGTGTCCCTGCTCGCTCGCGTGGGCGAGCTGCGCGGACACCTGGGCGATCGCGACGACGAAGGTGAGATCGAAGAGCAGCTCCAGCGGGCTGGAGACGCGGTGCTCCTCATCGGTCGAGCGACCGGACATCGGGACACGGAAGGCGATGCTCATGTGCGCAAGCATAGGAGGATGCGCCATCGTCTCCTCCTCGCCGTCACCGGGCTCTACCTGCTGGCGGTCGCCTGGATCACGCTGAATCCGTTCCCCGCCGACCCGAAGCGCAATGCCTTCCTGGAGGGGCTGTTCGCGGCGTTCGCGGCCACGCCGGCGCTCGCGTGGATCGACTTCGGCGTCGTCGAGTTCACGGCGAACATCCTGATGTTCGTACCGATGGGCGTGCTCCTCGCCCTACTGCTCGGCCGCGGCCGGCGTTGGCTCGCCCTCTCGCTCGGCGTCGGGGCGTCGCTGACGATCGAGTTCATCCAGCTCTTCGAGCCGGCGCGGTTCAGCGATGCCCGGGACATCATCGCCAACAGCCTGGGCGCGATCATCGGTGTCGGCATCGTGCTGGTGGCATCCCGCCCACGGTCGAGCGCCGCCTGAGTACCGTGGACCCCGTGCGCACGATCGTGAAGAATCGCCCGGACGCGCCCGCCCTCTTCTTCGAGGCGGAGGCCGCGGGGCTCCGCTGGCTCGCCGCGGCCGAGCGCCACGGCGGCGCACGCATCGTCCACGTCGCGGATGTCGGACCCGGCCGCATCGAGCTCGAGCACGTCGACGCCAGCCGCCCGACCGCCGCCGTTGCCCGTGCCTTCGGCGCCGCGCTGGCCGCGACCCACGCGGCGGGAGCCGCCGCCTTCGGCGCCCCGCCCGACGGCTGGGCCGGCCCGCTCTTCATCGGCCGTCGCCCACTGCCGGTCGCGCACGAATCGACCTGGGGCCGCTTCTACGCCCGCGACCGCGTCCGCCCCTACCTCGACCCCGCCGAGGCGGCCGGCAACCTCGCCTCGCGCCAGCGTCGCCTGGTGGAGGAGGCGCTCGACCGCGTGGAGGCCGGCGACTTCGACGACGGCGAGCCGCCCGCGCGCCTCCACGGCGATCTCTGGAACGGCAACGTGCTGTGGTCGCCGGACGGCGTGGTCCTCATCGACCCGGCGGCGCACGGCGGACACCGCGAGACCGACCTCGCGATGCTCGGCCTGTTCGGTGCGCCCCACCTCGATCACATCGTCGCCGCGTACGACGAGGCGCACCCGCTCCGCACCGGCTGGCGAGACCGCGTCCCGCTGCACCAGTTGCACCCGCTCGCCGTTCACGCCGCCGGCCACGGCCCGTCGTACGGCGCGGCGCTGGCCGACGCGGCGCGCGCGACGCTCGCCCTCTGATCCGGCGAATTCGAGCGTCTCCACCGGCATCACTGATAGGATTCCGGTGGTCGGCGGAATGCCGACTGGTGGAGCAGGCTGGCAGGAGCTGGTCCTCGGTGGTGGTATCCGGATGCGTCGCAGACGTAACCGTGTATTTCTACTGATGGCCAGACGGGCTCAGCCCACGCACCCGCATGGGATGCCGCGTACACGGACAGCCGTGTCGAACTGCCTGCTCGCTCCTTCGCTCACCGTGTCCGTCTTGTTCACGGGAGCACTGTGGAGTCGCGCCCAGACGGGGCTGCGACGTTAAACAAAGGAGAAAGACCTCTTGGAAGGTCCCGAAATCAAGTTCGCCGAAGCGGTCCTCGACAATGGACGCTTCGGCACCCGCACCGTCCGGTTCGAGACCGGACGCCTCGCCCAGCAGGCGCAGGGCGCCGTCGCCGCCTACCTCGACGAGGAGACCATGCTGCTGAGCGCGACGAGCGCCAGCAAGCACCCGAAGGACAACTTCGACTTCTTCCCGCTGACCGTCGACGTCGAGGAGCGCTCGTACGCCGCCGGCAAGATCCCCGGTTCGTTCTTCCGTCGTGAGGGCCGCCCTTCGACCGAGGCGATCCTGGTCTGCCGCCTGATCGACCGCCCGCTGCGTCCGTCGTTCGTCGACGGCCTCCGCAACGAGGTCCAGATCGTCATCACCGTCCTCAGCATCGCGCCGGACGAGTTCTACGACGCTCTGGCCATCAACGCGGCCAGCGCCTCCACGCAGATCTCCGGTCTGCCCTTCTCCGGCCCGATCGCCGGTGTGCGCCTCGCGCTCATCCCGGGCAACGGCCAGCACGAAGACCAGTGGATCGCGTTCCCGAAGGCTTCGCAGCTCGAGGAGGCCGTGTTCGACCTCGTCGTCGCAGGCCGCGTCCTCACCAACGAAGACGGCTCCGAGGGCGACGTCGCGATCATGATGGTCGAGGCGGAGGCCACCGAGGGCAGCTGGAACCTGATCCAGGCCGGCGCTGTCAAGCCGAACGAGGAGGTCGTCGCCCAGGGTCTGGAGGCCGCCAAGCCGTTCATCCGCCAGCTGGTGGGTGCGCAGACGGTCCTCGCCTCGCAGTCCGCGAAGGCGATCGCCGACTACCCGGTGTTCCTGCCCTACTCGCAGGACACCTACGACAACGTCGCGGGCCTCGCCTACGACGAGCTCGTGAACGTCTACCAGATCGCCGACAAGATCGAGCGCCAGAACGCCGACGACGCCCTCAAGGAGCGCGTCAAGGTCGCCCTCACCGAGAAGGTGGAGGCCGGTGTGCTCGACGCGGAGGTGCTCACGCAGTTCTCCGCGGCGTACAAGTCGGTGTCGAAGGTGGTCATGCGCGGCCGTGTGCTGCGCGAGGGCATCCGCATCGACGGCCGTGGCCTGACCGACATCCGTCCGCTCGACGCCGAGGTGCAGGTCATCCCGCGCGTCCACGGCTCGGCGATCTTCCAGCGTGGCGAGACCCAGATCCTGGGCGTCACCACGCTGAACATGCTCAAGATGGAGCAGCAGATCGACTCGCTGTCGCCGGTCACCAAGAAGCGCTACCTGCACCACTACAACTTCCCGCCCTACTCGACCGGTGAGACCGGCCGTGTGGGTTCGCCGAAGCGTCGAGAGATCGGGCACGGCTTCCTGGCCGAGCGCGCGCTCGTGCCGGTTCTGCCGACCCGCGAGGAGTTCCCGTACGCGATCCGGCAGGTGTCCGAGGCCCTGAGCTCGAACGGCTCGACCTCGATGGGCTCGGTCTGCGCCTCCACCCTGTCGCTGCTGAACGCCGGTGTGCCGCTGCGCGCCCCGGTCGCCGGCATCGCGATGGGTCTGATCTCCGACGTCATCGACGGTGAGGCCCGCTACGCGGCCCTCACCGACATCCTGGGCGCAGAGGACGCGCTCGGCGACATGGACTTCAAGGTCGCCGGCACCAGCGAGTTCGTCACCGCGATCCAGCTCGACACCAAGCTCGACGGCATCCCGTCGTCGGTCCTGGCCGGTGCGCTCAAGCAGGCCAAGGATGCTCGCACGACCATCCTCAGCGTGCTGAACGCCGCGATCGACGCCCCCGACGAGATGGCTCCGACCGCGCCGCGCGTGATCTCGGTCCAGATCCCGGTCGACAAGATCGGCGAGCTGATCGGCCCGAAGGGCAAGACGATCAACGCCATCCAGGACGAGACCGGCGCCGACATCTCCATCGAGGAGGACGGCACCGTCTACATCGGCGCCACCGACGGCCCGTCGGCCGAGGCGGCCCGCGCCCAGGTCAACGCGATCGCGAACCCGACGAACCCGGAGGTGGGCGAGCAGTTCCTCGGAACCGTCGTCAAGATCGCCGCGTTCGGTGCGTTCATCTCGCTGCTGCCCGGCAAGGACGGCCTGCTGCACATCTCCGAGGTGCGCAAGCTCGCCGGTGGCAAGCGCGTCGAGAACGTGGAGGACGTGCTCGGTGTCGGCCAGAAGATCCTGGTCGAGATCACCAAGATCGACGACCGCGGAAAGCTGTCGCTCGCGCCGGTGCTCGCCGGAGAGGCGGACACCCAGGGCCGCGACGCGGCCTCCGAGGGCCCGAGCGAGCCCGCCGAGGGCGCTCCGGCTCCCGTGGAGAGCTGAGCTCCCGCCCCGCACGCGAAGGCCGCGCCGACACAGTCGGCGCGGCCTTCGCCGTTCCTGCCCCGGCTGGCGCCGCTCAGTCGCGGGTGAGCAGCGGCCGCAGGCGGTAGGGGATGAGCTCGCCCATGTCGAGGGAGGTCTCCGCGCGCACGACGCCGTCGGTCGACTGGATGGCGCCGGTGATCCGGAACAAGTCCTCCGCGTCGGTGCAGACGACCCGCAGCAGCAGATCGGAGGGCCCGGAGAGCCCGTGCGCCTGCACGATCTCGGGGATCCCGGCCAGGTGCTCGACGATCTCCGCGAGCTTCTGCTGCTGCACGTGCACCGTCACGAATGCCGCGAGCGGGAAGCCGGCAGCCGTCGCCGAGATGCGGCGCTCGAACGAGAGGAAGGCGCCGTTGCGCTCGAGCTCGGCCACCCGCGCCTGCACCGTGTTGCGGCTCAGACCGAGGCGATCGGCGAGGGAGACGTTGGTCGACCGCGGGTCGTCGGCGAGGGCGACGAGGATGCGTCGGTCGGTGCTGTCGAACGTGCGCATACTGTGAAAGCTAGCACCTCCGCGCACGCGCCGATAGTGCAGTGTGCACGGTCGACACGCCGTTGGTTGTGCGCGCTGAACGGGGAGCGTAGCCTTTCAAGCAATTCCGGCAAGGAGGCCGGAAGCCGGTCGTGCGCGCCACAAGCGGGCGGGCCGGACGCGAGAGTGAAGGTTGCGTGAACCGTGACGATCGACAATCAGCCCGACACCAGACTGGACGACGTCCACCTCCCGGCAGGCGCGGACACCGTCCGGCTGCTGACTCCTGAGGGCGAGCGCATCAGCGACGTCCGCTTCGACGCCTGGGTCTCCGACATCGGACCCGAGCAGCTCCTCGGCCTCTACGAGGACATGGTCGTCATCCGCCGCATCGACGCCGAGGCGACCGCCCTGCAGCGTCAGGGCGAGCTGGGCCTGTGGCCGCCGCTCCTCGGCCAGGAGGCCTCCCAGATCGGCTCGGGCCGCGCCCTCCGCCGCGACGACTTCGTCTTCTCCAGCTACCGCGAGCACGGCGTGGCGTACTGCCGCGGCGCCGGCCTCGTCGACCTCCTGCGCGTCTGGCGCGGCACCACCCAGAGCGGCTGGAACCCGTACGACATCAACATGGCGACCCCGCAGGTCATCATCGGCGCGCAGACCCTGCACGCCACCGGCTACGCCATCGGCATCCAGGCCGACGGCACCGACGCGGCCTCGATCGCGTACTTCGGCGACGGTGCGACCTCCGAGGGCGATGTCAATGAGGCCCTGATCTTCGCCGCGACCTACGCCGCCCCGGTCATCTTCTTCTGCCAGAACAACCAGTACGCGATCTCGGAGCCGGTCGGCCTCCAGGCCCAGCGCCCGATCGCCGAGCGCGCCCCGGGCTTCGGCGTCCCGAGCGTGCGCGTCGACGGCAACGACGTGCTCGCGGTCATGGCCGTGACGCGATCCGCGCTCGACCGCGCCCGCAGCGGAGGCGGCCCGACCTTCATCGAGGCGGTCACCTACCGGATGGGTCCGCACACGACCGCCGACGACCCGAGCCGCTACCGCGACCCGGCCGAGCTCGACGACTGGCGCGGCAAAGACCCGATCGCCCGGCTGGAGGCGCACCTCGCCTCCGCCGGGATGCTCACCCCCGAACGCCTCACCGCGATCCAGGAGCACGCCGACGCGGTCGCCTCCGAGATGCGCAAGGGCGTCGTCTCGCTCCAGGATCCCGACCCGATGACGGTCTTCGACAACGTCTACGCAGAACCGCATACCGGGCTCGCCCGGGAGCGGGACCACTATTCGCGCTACCTGCGCACGTTCGTGGGCGGTGACCGATGAGCGCGCTCACCATGGTCAAGGCCATCAACGCCGGCCTCCGCCGCTCGCTGGCCGACGACGACCGCGTCGTGCTGATGGGGGAGGACATCGGCACCCTCGGCGGCGTGTTCCGCGTGACGGACGGCCTCCAGACCGAGTTCGGTCCGCGACGGGTCATGGACTCGCCGCTCGCGGAGTCGGGCATCCTCGGCACAGCCGTCGGGATGGCGTACCGCGGGTTGCGGCCGGTCGTCGAGATCCAGTTCGACGGCTTCATCTACCCGGCGTTCGACCAGATCGTCAGCCAGGTCGCGCGCATGCACTACCGCACGGCGGGCGCCGTCCGCATGCCCATCACGATCCGGGTGCCGTTCGCGGGCGGCATCGGCGCGGCCGAGCACCACTCCGACTCGCCGGAGGCCTACTTCGCCCACACCGCGGGTCTACGGGTCGTGAGCCCCTCCACCCCGCAGGACGCGTACACGCTCATCCAGCAGGCGATCGCCTCCGACGACCCCGTGCTGTTCTTCGAGCCCAAGCGCCGCTACCACGCGAAGGGCGACGTCGACGAGGAGGCCGCGCTGCAGGACGCCCGCCCGATGGGGACGGCGCGCGTCGTCGCCCCCGGCAGCGACGTGACCCTGGTGACCTACGGCGGCCTGGTGCAGCTCGCGACCGACGCCTCGCTGGCCGCGGCCGACGAAGGCGTGTCGGTGGAGGTCATCGACCTGCGCTCCCTCTCGCCGCTCGACCTCGACACGGTGGCCGCTTCCGTGCGCAAGACCGGCCGTCTGGTCGTCACCCACGAGGCCGCGCTGTCCGGGGGACTGGGCGCCGAGATATCGGCGTCGATCACCGAGCGCTGCTTCTACCACCTCGAGCACGCGCCCGTGCGCATCACCGGCCACGACATCCCGTACCCGGCCGCCAAGCTGGAGGCCGCGCACCTGCCCGACCTCGACCGCATCCTCGACGGCATCGACCGCGCGATGGACCGGCCGAACTCGCTCAGCGGAGTGGAGGACTGATGGCGGTCAAGGACTTCGCCCTCCCGGATCTCGGCGAGGGACTGACCGAGTCGGAGCTGGTGAGCTGGCATGTCGCCGTGGGCGACACGGTGCGGCTGAATCAGATCATCGCCGAGGTGGAGACCGCCAAGGCGCTCGTGGAGCTGCCCGCGCCGTACGAGGGCACGGTGTCGCGGCTGTACGTGGAGCCGGGCGTCACTGTCACGGTGGGGGAGCCGTTGCTGGCGTTCGAGGTGGCGGGAGCCCCGGGCGGCGAGCCGGCTCCCGAGGCCGCAGCAGCCTCCGCCGCCGCGCCCGAGGAGGCTCGCGAGCCGATGCTCGTCGGCTACGGCGCGCGTCCCGATGCTCAGGGGAGGCCGGCTCGCCGAGCACGGCCGGGGATGGCCCCGAACGTCGCAACGGAGACTGTCGCCGTTGCTGAACCGGTCGCGCCCGCCGTCGTGCAGGCGACCGAGGTGCACGAGCGTCCGCGTTCGACTCCGCCGGTGCGCAAGCTCGCCCGCGAGCGGGGCATCGACCTCGCTGCGGTCACCGGGACGGGCGAGCGCGGCATCGTCACGCGCGCCGACCTCGACGCCTATCAGACGTCGACGACGACCGCTGCGCCCCTTACCGCGGCAGCGAACCGGGAGGCCCAGGACGAGGTCCGCATCCCGATCCGCGGCGTGCGCAAGGCGACGGCCGAGGCGATGGTCCGCAGCGCCTTCGGCGCACCGCAGGCCACCGTGTTCCTGACGGTCGACGTGACCCCGACGATGGAGCTCGTCGAGCGGCTGCGCGCGCGTCCCGACCTGGCGGAGACCCGGCCCGGGCTGCTCGCGGTGGTCGCCAAGGCGCTGTGCCTCGCCGCGCGTCGGACGCCCGAAGTGAACTCGCGCTGGGACGAGGCGGCGCAGGAGATCGTGCAGCCCCGGGCCATCCACCTCGGGATCGCCGCAGCGACGCCGCGCGGCTTGATGGTGCCGGTCATCCGCGACGCCGACGGGCTCTCGCTCGCCGAACTCTCGGGCGCCATCCGCGAGCTGGCCACCACTGCCCGGTCGGGGAAGACGCCGCCGGCCGCGCTCACCGGAGGGTCGATCACCATCACGAACGTCGGCGTTTTCGGCGTCGATGCGGGCACGCCGATCCTGACGCCGGGGGAGGCCGCCATCCTCGCGGTGGGCGCTGTGCGCCGTCAGCCGTGGGAGCACGACGGCGGGATCGCCCTGCGCGACGTGCTGACGCTCGCCGTCACCTTCGACCATCGCATCGTCGACGGCGAGCAGGGCTCGCGCTTCCTGGCCGATATCGGCCGGATTCTCGCGGACCCCGCGTCCGTCCTCACCCTCGTCTGAGCGCCGCACCACCGCCGAGGGGCACGTCGTTGTCACTTTTCGCGCCGAAAAGCGACAACGACGTGCCCCTCGGCGATCGGGTCAGGCGTGCAGCGCGGAGTTCAGCTCGACTCCGGTGCCGGAGCGGCGGAGGACCTCCACGGCGCCGGTGAGGGAGTTGCGGCGGAACAGCAGACCGGGCACGCCGGAGAGTTCGACCGCCTTGACCGTCTGCGGGCGTCCGTCGGCGGTCGGCGCGGAATCGACCACGACCACCTTGGTGCCCGCCGTCACGTAGAGGCCGGCCTCCACGACGGTGTCGTCGCCGATCGAGATGCCGATGCCGGAGTTCGCGCCGAGCAGGGCGCGCTCGCCGATCGCGACGCGCTGCGTGCCTCCGCCCGAGAGCGTGCCCATGATGGAGGCGCCACCGCCGATGTCGGAGCCGTCGCCGACCACGACGCCCTGCGAGATGCGGCCCTCGACCATCGACGAGCCCAGCGTTCCCGCGTTGAAGTTGACGAAGCCCTCGTGCATCACGGTGGTACCGGGGGCGAGGTGCGCGCCGAGTCGCACGCGGGAGGCGTCGGCGATGCGCACCCGGTCGGGCGTCACGTAGTCGAGCAGGCGCGGGAACTTGTCGATGCCGGTCACATGGATGCCCGCCCGCTGCAGTCGCGGTCGCAGCCGGTCGAGATCGGCAGGGAGCACTGGTCCCGCGTTGGTCCAGGCCACGATCGGCAGATGGGCGAAGATCCCGTCGAGGTTCACCGTGTTCGGGCGAGCCAGGAGGTGCGACAGCAGATGGAGTCGCAGGTACGCGTCCGGGGTGGAGGCCGGGGACGCGTCGAACTCGATCTCCACGGTCACGATGTCGATGCGCACATTGCGGCGCGCGTCGTCGCCCGCGAGTTCCTCGAGCTCGGCGGGCGCGATCCAGCGCTCGCGCCCGGCAGGGATGCTCCCGAGCTTCGGCTCGGGGAACCAGGTGTCGAGCACCGTCCCGTCCGCGGCGATGGTCGCCAGGCCGTAGCCCCACGCGGAGCGGGCGTCGGCGCCGCCCTCGTCGGGGGACGCGACGGACTCGTCAGGAAAGTCGGAAGGCATAGCCCTAGATTAGTAGGGTGCCTCTCGACCTCACCGCCACGTCCATCGACCTCACGCGACAGATCTGCGACATCGAGTCGGTCTCGGGCGACGAGCAGACGCTCGCCGACGCCATCGTCGAGGCGCTGTCGCCGCTGCCGCACCTGGAGATCATCCGCGACGGCGACACCGTCGTCGCGCGCACGAACCTCGGTCGCGAGCGCCGCGCTGTGATCGCGGGGCACATCGACACCGTCCCGCTCAACGCCAACCTGCCGACCCGCTTCGAAGACGAGGGGGGCGTCCGCTACCTGTGGGGCCGCGGCACCGTCGACATGAAGGCCGGCGTCGCCGTGCAGCTCAAACTCGCGGCCGAGCTGACCGACCCTGCGATCGACGTGACGTGGATGTGGTACGACCATGAGGAGGTCAACGCCGAGCTGAACGGTCTCGGCCGGCTGGCCCGCAACCGCCCTGATCTCTTCGTCGGCGACTTCGCCATCCTCGGCGAGCCCAGCAACGGCGTCGTCGAGGGCGGCTGCAACGGCAACCTGCGCGTGGAGGTCCGGGCCTACGGCCTGCGCGCGCACTCCGCGCGCGGATGGGTGGGCGACAACGCCATCCACAAGATCGCGCCCGTCCTCGACCTCCTCGCCGGCTACACCGCCCGCGAGGTGGAGGTCGACGGGCTGGTGTACCGCGAGGGCCTCAACGCCGTCGGCATCTCCGGAGGTGTCGCGGGCAACATCATCCCCGACGAGGCGATGGTGCACATCAACTACCGGTTCGCGCCCTCGCGCAGCTCGGAGGAGGCCATCGCCTACATGCACGAGCTGTTCGACGGCTACGAGATCACCGTGGTCGACCGGGCGGACGGCGCGCGCCCGGGGCTCGACGCCCCGCTCGCGCAGGAGTTCGTCTCCGCGGTCGGCGGCGTCGCGAAGCCCAAATACGGCTGGACCGACGTGGCGCGGTTCAGCGCGCTCGGCATCCCCGCGGTCAACTACGGCCCGGGCGACCCGCTCAAGGCGCACGCCGACGACGAGCGCGTCGACGTGGAGCAGATCGTCTCGGTGGAGGCGGGCCTCCGTGCCTGGCTCAGCGGTCCCGGCGCCCGCTGAGGCCGAGGAGGCCGCGGCCCCTCCTGCCGCGCCGTGGTGGTCGCGGTGGTGGGTGCGGGTCCTCGCGATCTTCCTCGCCAGCCGCGTCGTCACGACCGTCATCCTGCTGATCTTCGCGGCGAACCAGGGCAAGAATCCGTGGACGGGCGCGCACCCCGACTACTTCTCGTACGCGACCATCTGGGACGGCCTCTGGTACAACATCGTGGCCGGGTGGGGGTATCCCGCGTCTCTGCCGGTGGCCGACGGCCACGTCACCGAGAACGCCTGGGCGTTCCTGCCGGGTTATCCGTGGCTCGTCGACGCGGTCATGTTCGTCACCCGGCTGCCGTGGTCGCCGGCGGCGGTCCTCGTGTCGCTCGTGTGCGCCGCCGGGGCGGCGCTGGTGTTCTACCGGCTGATGCTGCGCGTCGGGCTGAGCTCGTCGACCAGCCTGTTCGCGGTGGTGCTGTTCTGCTTCGCTCCGGTCTCTCCGCTGTTCCAGGTGGCCTACGCGGAGTCGCTCTACCTCCTGCTGCTGGCGACGGCGCTGCTCCTGCTCGTGGAACGACGGTACGGCTGGTTGTTCCCGGTCGTCCTGGTGATGGCGTTCACACGCCCGAGCGGGCTCGCGTTCGCGCTGGCCGTCGGCCTCCATGTGATCTATCGGTGGGTGCGCAGGGGGCGCGAGCCGTTCCCGCTCCGGGAGCGGGCGCTGAGCGCAGGGCTCGCCGTGTTCAGCGCGATAGCGGGAGTGGCCTGGCCGGCGATCGCCGCGGTCGCGACCGGTTCGGTGACCGCGTACACCGACACCGAGCTGGCCTGGCGGGCACCGTACATCGGCTACACGCACCTCGTGCCGTTCACGCCGTGGTTCCAGGGCGCCGACTGGTGGGCGAGCGTGATGCTGGGCATCCCCGGTTGGGTCGGCGTCGTCGCAATGCTGTTGATCGTGGCGGTCTTCGCCGTGCTGCTGTTCTCGCCTCCCGTGCGCCGCCTCGGCGTCGATCTGCGCTTCTGGATCGCCGCCTACTCGCTCTACCTGCTCGCGGTGTTCTTCCCGCAGTCGAGCACCTTCCGGATCCTGATGCCGCTGTTCCCGCTGCTGGGAGTCGTCGCGCTTCCCAAGAGCCGCGTGTACCGGGTGGCGCTCGTCGTGCTCTGCCTGCTGCTGCAGGTGGGCTGGATCGCGATCAGCTGGGGGGTGGACGGCGCCGACTGGTCGCCGCCGTGATGCGACGCTGCGCGCTCTCACCGGCGGCCCATTGCGCCGCAGGGTAGACGGGCGATTTCCCCCGTCTGCCCAGGATGTCGGATAATGGACGAGACATCCACGAAAGGGGAGCTGCATGGCGGCCATGAAGCCGAGGACCGGGGACGGGCCGATGGAGGCTGTGAAGGAGGGACGGCTCATCATCGTGCGGGTGCCGCTCGAAGGTGGGGGACGTCTGGTCGTCTCCGTCAATGACGCGGAGGCCAAGGAGCTCCACGACGCTCTCGCGAGCGTCGTGAGCGCCTCCTGAGGATCGACCCGAAAAGAAGAGGCCCCGTGGTCGGGGCCTCTTCTTCGTGTCTGAGCCATCCCGTCTCCGGGGCACCGCTACGGCGTGAGCTTGGTGATCTGCAGCAGCCCGTCCGCGGCGGGCGACAGTGCGCTGATGACGGCGCCGGAGGCCGCCGTCTCGGTGATGAGCGTGCGGTAGCCGGTCGCGAGCGGGTCGCGTGCGGCCGGGTCGGCGACCCGGCCGCGCCAGAGGGCGTGGGCCACGAGCACGGTGCCGCCCGGACGGACGAGCCGGAGGCCGTGCTCGACATACTCGATCACCGACTGCGGGTCGGCGTCGACGAAGACGATGTCGTACGAGTTCTCGTTCATCCGGGGGAGCACGTCGAGCGCGCGTCCCGTGATGAGCCGCACCCGGTTGGCGGCGATCCCGGCCTCCGTGAAGAACGTGCGCGCGTGCTGCTGGTGGTCGACCTCGACGTCGATGCTGGTCAGCTGGGCCTGCGTGCCTCCGGTGAGCAGCCAGAGACCGGAGACGCCGACGCCGGTGCCGATCTCGACGATGTTCTCGGCGGCCGTCGCCGCGACCACGACGGCTGCCTGCGCGCCCGTGCTCGGGGCGATGGGTTCGACGCCCAGCTCGAGGGACTGCTGGCGAGCCCGTACGATGACCTCGCTCTCGACGATGACGTCGTCGGCGAATCTCCAGTTCGAGTCCTTGTCTGACACTGTTCTCCCGTCGGGTGGCTCCGATCCAGAATAGGCCCACGGAATCCAGCATTCGTGCAGCCGCGCGCGATACTCTTTATGTGTGTTCGGCCTGACTCCGGAGAAACTCCTCATCATCGCGGTGATCGCCGCGTTCCTGATCGGGCCCGAGCGCCTGCCGCAGTATGCGGCCAAGTTCAGCCAGTTCATCCGCTCGATGCGCGACTTCGCCAATGGCGCCAAGGCGCGCATGAAAGAAGAGATGGGCCCCGAGTTCGACGACGTCGACTGGAAGAAGCTCGATCCGCGGCAGTACGACCCGCGCCGGATCGTCCGCGAGGCGCTCCTGGACGACACCCCCGCCCCGTCGGCGATCAAGCCGGTGACGCAGTCGGCGTACGCGCAGCGCAAGGCCGCACTCCCGGCCGGGTCGGTGCCGCCCTTCGACGCCGAATCCACCTGATCGGTCGCACGGAGCCCTCTCACCGTCGCCAGCGCGTCGTCGCCTGGCTGACGCCCCGATACGCCCATGCATCCAATACGATGCGGGAATGATCGCAACGCAGCAGTCACTGACCCGGTCGACTGTCGCCCGTTACGCCGTCGGATCGCTCGGCACAGGAGGCTTCGCGACGCTCCCGGGGCTCGTCCTCGTCTACTACCTGACCGAGTCGCTCGGTGTGGCGGCCTTCGTCGCGGGTGCCGTCGTGACGGTCGCGAAAGTCTGGGACGTCATCATCGATCCGGTGATCGGCGCCCGCAGCGACCGGATGCTGGCCGCACGCGGATCCCGGCGCGGGATGATGCTGGTCGGCGCCATCGCGTTGCCGGTGTTCTTCCTGCTCACCTTCGCGGTCCCTCCCGGTACGCCGACAGGGGTGTCCGCGCTGTGGGTCTTCCTGGCCTTCGTCATCACGGCGACCGCGTTCAGCCTGTTCCAGGTGCCGTACATCGCTCTCCCCGCCGAGCTGGCCGCCGGGTACGACGAGCGCACGCGACTGCTCACCTGGCGGGTGGTCGTCCTCACGTTCGCGATCCTGCTCTTCGGAGCGGGCGGGCCGGCGCTCCGACAGCTCGGCGGCGGCTCCGGGTTCTCCGCGTACTTCGTGATGGCGCTCGTGGCCGGGCTCGTGATCGGGGCGGGCATGTTCGTCTCCGCGTTCGTCGCGCCACGCCAGCAACCCGCCGCCGTGCTGCCTCCGCGGGAGAGCGTGCTGGTGACGCTGCGCACCAACTACGCGGCCGGCATCGGCGCCCTCCGGGACAGCCAGCCGTTCCGGGCGCTCCTGCTGACGTTCCTCCTGCAGGGGCTCGCGACGGGGATGATGCTGACCGGGGCGAACTATGTCGCCACCTGGGTTCTGCACTCCGAGGACGCCGTCACGCTGCTCTTCCTCGCACTGATCGGTCCCGCGCTCGTCATCACGCCGGTGTGGGGGATCGTGGCGCGCCGGATCGGCAAGGAGCGCGGGTTCCGGATCGCGAGCGTGCTCTTCGGCGTCGCCGCATTGTCCATGGTCCTGCTGATCTGGTACCCCGGCGCGTGGGTCTACGCATCGGTGGCCCTCGCCGGCGCCGCCTACGCCGGGATGCAGTCCCTCCCGATGTCGATGCTGCCGGATGTGATCTCCCACGACGCCCGCAGCAAGGGGCCCGGCCGGGCCGGGACCTTCGGCGGCATGTGGACGGCGGGGGAGACGACCGGGATGGCCCTCGGGGCGGCGGCGTTCACGACCGTCATCGGCATCGCCGGCTACGTCTCGGGCGCGGCGGATCCCTCGGCCGCGACGGCGGGCGTCAGCCAGCCGGCGAGCGCGGTCGCAGGCATCGTGCTGGCCTTCAGCCTCATCCCCGCGGCGATCGTCGCGATCAGCCTCGTGCCGCTCGTCCGCTACCGGCTCCGGAAGGGAGACGTCGATGACGTCCTTTGACAGCAACGCGATCCTCGCCCGGCTGTCCGCACTGCGCGCCGCCGACGCGCCGACGCACGGCGGGCACGTGCTGAGCTATGTGTACGACTCCGGCATCGCCGAGCTCGACGAGCTGGCTGCAGCGGCCGTTCGCCTCGTGCAGCCCGTCAACGGGCTCGATCCCACCACCTTCACGTCGGTCGCCGTCATGGAACGCGAGGTGCTCGGCTTCGCCAGGGAGCTCCTCCACGGCGGTGATGAGGTCGTCGGCACGGTGACGTCCGGCGGCACCGAGTCGTGCCTCCTCGCCGTCAAGACCGCGCGGGAGGCGTGGCGTGCTGCGGGCGGCACCGGCCGGCCACGGATCGTGGCTCCGGTGACCGTGCACGCCGCCTTCCACAAGGCGGCCGAGTACTTCGGCCTCGACCTGGACCTCGTGCCCGTCGACGCCCGCACCGGCAGCCTGGAGGCCGGACGGCTGATCGATCGCCTCGGGCCGGACGTCGCTCTGGCCGTCGTCTCCGCTCCGTCCTACCCGTACGGGTCCCTCGACCCGGTGGAGGAGGTGGCAACGGCCTGCGTCGACGCGGGCGTCGACCTCCACGTCGACGGTTGCATCGGCGGGTGGATCCTGCCGTTCTGGCGGGAGGCCGACGGGTCGGCACTGCCCGCGTGGGACTTCCGGGTCGCCGGGGTCACCAGCGTCTCCGCCGATCTCCACAAGTTCGGCTACGCGCCCAAGGGGGCGAGCGTGCTCCTGCAGCGCGGCCGCGACCGGCAGCGACTGCAGTACTTCGCCACGACCGGCTGGCCCGGCTACCCGGTCGTGAACCCGACCCTGCTCGGGTCGAAATCGGCCGGCGCTCTCGCGGCTTCGTGGGCGATCATCCAAGCGCTCGGCGCCCGCGGTTTCGCCGAGCTCGCCGACGCCTGCCTGCACGCGACGCGTGCGCTGGCCGACATCGTCGGCGACATCGAGGGGCTGCGCGTCGTCGGCACGCCCACCGGGCCGCTGCTGGCAGTGGCGACGGACGACGCACTGCCCGCCGACCGCCGGGTCGATCCGCACCACTGGGCCGACCGCGCTCGCCTGCGCGGGTGGCACCTGCAGCTGCAGCCCGGGCTGGACCAGCCGGACGGCACCCGACTTGCCCCGACGACCCACCTGACGATCACGCCGGTCACGAAACGCAGGATCGAGGAGCTCGAAGCCGCCCTGCGCGCGTCCGCCGACGAGGTGCGCGGCACACCGCCGGTCGACGCGGAGGCGGCGCTGGCCGCGTTGCCGCCGCTCGCCGCCCGACCGCTCGACTCGGACACCGCCGCCGGCATCCTGCGGGCGGTGGGGATCGCGGGCGAGGCTCCGGGCCTCCCGAACGACCAGGCTCCGTTGCTCGCCCTGATCGAGGCGCTTCCGCGCCCGGTCACCGAGCGCCTGCTCATCGAGCTCCTCGCCCGAATCGTCGAGCCCTCCTGACCCGCGTCGGGCGGCGACGCTGCCGCTCAGCGGGTCGAGAGCGGCAGCTTGCGGCCGGGGAGGTCGCGCGGGCGCACGGCGAGACCGGCCGCCACGGCGCGGATGGCGACGGCAGCCGAGTCCTGCGGGTCGGTGACCACGATGGGCGCCCCCGCGTCGCCACCCGCGCGCAGGGACACGCTGAGCGGCACGCTCGCGAGCAGCGGCACCGGCTCCTCCTGGCCCGCACTGAGCCGACGCGCTACCTCCGCGCCGCCGCCGGAACCGAACAGCTCCAGCACGCTGCCGTCGGGCTGAGCGAGTCCCGCCATGTTCTCCACGACGCCGACGATCCGCTGGCCCGTCTGTCGGGCGACCACACCGCTGCGCTCCGCGACGTCGGCCGCCGCCGGCTGCGGTGTGGTCACCACCAGCACCTCGGCCTGCGGCAGCAGCTGCCCGACCGAGATCGCCACATCGCCCGTCCCCGGCGGCAGGTCGAGCAGCAGCACGTCGAGATCGCCGAAGAACACGTCGCCGAGGAACTGCTGGATGGTCCGGTGCAGCATCGGGCCGCGCCAGGCGACGGCGGCGGAGGCCGAGTCGACGAACATCCCGATCGAGATCACCTTCACGCCGTACGCCACCGGAGGCAGGATCATGTCGTCCACGCGGGTGGGCCGCACCGCGACGCCGTCGTCGTCGGTCAGGCCGAGGAGGCCGGGCACCGAGAAACCGTGCACATCGGCGTCCACGACACCGACCCGCAAGCCGCGCTCGGCGAGGGCGACGGCGAGATTCGCGGTGATCGTGGACTTGCCCACTCCGCCTTTGCCGCTGGTGACGGCGTAGATGCGGGTCAGCGAATCCGGGCCGAACTGCTGTGCTCGGGCCGCGCGGCCGCCACGCAGCTTCTCGGTGAGCGCCGCGCGCTCGGCGGGCGACATCACAGAGACGTCCACCGTCACGGCGGTGACGCCGGGCACGGCGGAGGTCGCGGCGCGCACGTCGCGCTCGATCGCGTCGGCGGCGGGACAGCCGACGATCGTGAGCTTGACCCGTACGGTCGCATGGCCGGCCGCATCGACCTCCACGCCGCCGATCATGTCGAGCTCGGTGACCGGTTTGCGGATCTCAGGATCGAGCACGCCGCCCAGCGCGCGCCGGACGAGCTGTGCCAGGTCGGAGCCGGCGGGATCGGTCTCAGGCACGCGCGCGTCCGCCCTCGCCTGTGCCGATCTGGTCGGGGTCGCCTTTCTCGAGATCCTCCAGCAGCGCGCGCAGCTCGGCGCGGATGAAGTCCTTGGTTGCCATGTCCTTGACCGCCAGGCGGAGCGCGACGACCTCCCTCGCCAGGTACTCGGTGTCTGCGAGGTTGCGCTCCGCGCGCTGGCGGTCCTGCTCGATCTGCACGCGGTCGCGGTCGTCCTGCCGGTTCTGCGCGAGCAGGATCAGCGGAGCGGCGTACGAGGCCTGGAGCGACAGCACCAGCGTCAGTGCGATGAATCCGAGCGCGGCCGAGTCGAACCGCCACGCATTCGGGGCGAGCGTGTTCCAGAGCATCCACGCCAGGACGAACACGGTCAGCCCCAGTACGAACCAGGGCGTGCCCATCGCGCGGGCGATCCACTCCGTGAACCGGCCGAACCGGTCGCTCTGCTCCACCGGGTCGCGCCGGGGGATCACCGACGTGCGGAGACCCTTCGGGGCGTCCAGGCTCGCGTCCTGCCTACCTCGTGCCACTTCCGCCCCTCCTTCCGTTCACGATGCGGATACTGCCGGTCTCGTCGGACGGGGCCTTCACGGGCTCGTCCTCGTCTTGACTTCGCCAGTCGTCGGGGAGCAGGTAGTCGAGGATGTCGTCGATGGTCACCACCCCGACGAGCCGATGCTTCTCGTCGACGACCGGGACCGAGACGAGGTTGTAGCTGGCGAGGATGCGTGACACCTCGGCCGCCGAGGTGTCGGCGGTCACGGGCTCCAGGCTGGGGTCGAGGAGCGTGCCGAGGCGGACGTGCGGCGGGTAGCGCAGCATCCGCTGGAAATGCACGATGCCGAGGAACCGCCCGGTGGGCGCCTCGTACGGCGGCAGCGTGACGCACACCGCGGCCCCGAGCGCGGGGGCGAGCTCGTGCCGGCGGATCAGAGCGAGGCCCTCCGCGACGGTGGCGTCGGCGGACACGATGATCGGCTCGGTCGTCATCAGGCCGCCCGCGGTCTCCGGCGCGTAGGTGAGGAGCATGCGGACGTCGTCCGCCTCCTCCGGCTCCATGAGCTCCAGGAGGTGCTCCCCGCGCTCGTCCGAGAGTTGAGCGATCAGGTCGGCGGCATCGTCGGGCTGCATCTGATCGAGCACGTCGGCGGCGCGATCGTCGTCGAGCTGGGAGAGGATCTGCACCTGCTCGCTCTCGGGCATCTCCTCCAGCACGTCGGCCAGGCGGTCGTCGGGGAGCTCCTCGGCGACCTCCAGCATGCGCTGCTGCGGGAGGTCGAGCAGGGTGTTCGCGAGGTCGGCGGGCTTGAGCTCCGAGTAGGTCGCGATCAGCTGCTCGGCCGACTGCGCCTCACCGCGTGCCTGCTTCTCGCGCACCTCGTTCCAGGTCGCGAAGGTGGTCGGGCCTTTGCCGAACGGGGAGGAGCCGGTCTTGGGCCGGCGCACGAAGAGCTGGCTGACCGCCCACTCGCCGGTGTCGGACTCCTCGATCGCGACATCCTCGATGGTCGCCTCACCGGTGCCGTCGGTGAAGACCACCTTGCGGCCCAGCAGTTCGGCTATGACCCGCACCTCACCGCCGCGCTGCTCGAAGCGGCGAACGTTGATCAGGCCGTTGGTGATGATCTGCCCGCTCGAGATGCTGGTGACGCGCCCGATCGAGAGGAACACACGCCGCTTGCCCGGGATCTCCACGATGAGACCTACGACGCTGGGCGGATCGTCCTTGCGGTACACGACCAGGACGTCGCGGACGCGCCCGACCCGGTCGCCGACCGGATCGAACACGCTGGTGCCGGCCAGTCGGGCGACGAAGATGCGGGTGCTCACGACTAATAACTTAAGCCCTACCGGTCGGGCGGACGGTGAGGATGGGACAATGGAGCATGACCACTCCCAGCCCGCTCGGCGGACGAAACCGGATGCTCTTCCCGACGATGCCGCGGGGAGAGGTCGTGGCCACCTACGAGACCTACCTCGACGCGCAGCAGGCCGTGGACGTCCTGGCCCGCGCCGACTTCCCCGTCGACAAGGTGTCGATCGTCGGCAGCGACCTCAAGAGCGTCGAGCGGGTCACCGGAAAGCTGACCTGGGGCCGCGTCGCGCTGGCGGGTGCGGCCTCCGGAGCCTGGCTCGGAATCTTCTTCGGGCTCCTGCTGCTCATCTTCTCGCCGACCGTGAGCTACGCCTTCGTGATCGCGGCGGTGCTCATCGGCGCCGGATTCGGCATGCTGTTCGGCGTCGTGTCCTACGCGATCAACCGGCGGCGCCGCGATTACACCTCGGTGATGCAGGTGATCGCCACGAGCTACTCGGTGCTGGTCGACCCCGATCTCGTCAACCGTGCGCGCAACCTCCTCGGTGGGGAGCCCGACATCGCCCCGGCGCCGGGAGGCTGGGCGCAGCCGCAGCATCCGTCCGACCCGCCGCCCGCTCCGCCCGCCGGCGACGACGGGCTCCCGCCGGCACCGCCCGCCTGAGACGATTCGAAGGGCCGCCAGCCGATGGGTGGCGCAGCAGGGACGCTCGGGCGCAAGATGTCGCTGAGGACAGCATGGAACCCGAGAACCCGAGAACCGCAGCGCCCGCCTCGGAGGCGGCGCTACGCGCGCAGTTCGACTCCCTCGCCGCGATGGCGGAGGACTTGGCGGGCCACTTCGCGCCCGGACCTCTGCTGGAGCGCATCCTGCGCCACACGCTCGAGCTGCTCGACTGCGACAGCGGGTCGATCTGCACCGTCGATGAGGCGTCCGGGTCGTACCGCAAAGACGTCGACCTCGGTGTCGGCTGCCAGTCGGGCACGACGTTCCCGCTCGACGAAGGCGTGACCGGGGAGGTCGTGCGCGCCCGCTCGACCGTCCTGTTCGACGAGTACGCGCAGGTGCGCGGCGGCCACATCCAGGGGGCCGATCGCGACCTCCTGCACGCGACGATCGGGGTGCCGATCCGCTGGAACGACGCCATCATCGGTGCGGTCGTGGTCTTCAGCCGGGAGGCAGGGCGGCGCTTCACTCCGGAGGAGGCCTCCCTGGTCGAGCGCTTCGCCGCGCACGCGGCCATCGCCATCACCAATGCCCGCCTGCACGCCGTGGCGGCCGAACGGTCGCGGGAGGCCGCGGTCGCCGGCGAGCGCGATCGGGTGGTGCGTGACGTGCACGACACCGTGGGACGCGGGCTGGCCGACATCCTCCTCCGGCTCGACGAGGCGGAACGTCGTCTCGCGGCGGGAGAGCCGGCCGGGGAGGCGCTCGCACAAGCGCGTCACGCCGCCCGCTCGGCGCTGAGCGAGACGCAGCGCACGGTGCTTGGTCTCGGCCCTGAGCAGCTGGACGGCCGATCGCTCAGCGAGGCGATCTCCCTTGAGCTCGCCTGGGCGGAGTCGGCCGCTGGGCTCAGCACCCGGCTGGTGATCGTCGGCGAGCCCGGCACGCTTGCGCCGGAGACGGTCCGGCAGCTGTTCCGGATCGTGCAGGAGTCGCTCACGAACGCCGTCGAGCATGCGTCGGCGCATCGGGTACGGGTGGGGATCGTCTACGGCGAACACGAGGTCACGGCGCTGATCGAGGACGACGGGCGCGGCTTCGACGTGACCGGCCTCAGCCGGCCGCCGAACCGCCCGCTGCGCGGCCTGGGCCTGCAGGGGCTCGCCGCCCGCGCGGAGCATCTCGGCGGCAGCGTGCACGTGGAGTCCACGCCGCAGTGGGGCACGCGGGTGCGCGCCGAACTGCCCGTCGCCGCGACGGCACCAGGGCCCGACCGTTCGCGGTGGCGGCTGCTGATCGTGCACGCCAGCCCGCTGATCCGTTCGGGACTCGTGCGCTCACTGGCACTGGCGGAGCCCGACATCCAGGTCGTCGCGGAGGTCGGCGACGCCGAGGCGGCGATGGAGGCGTTCGATCTGTTGCGCCCCGATGTCGTGCTCTCCGATCTCGACCTGCCGCACATCGACGGCACTCAGCTGACCTCTCATCTCCGGGCAGTGGACGACGAGGCGCGAGTGGTGCTGCTGATCGGATCGATCGCCGACGATCGGCTGCTCGGCGCGACGGGGGTCGGAGCCGCCGGCTTCGTCGAGCTCAGCGCGGAGCCCGCGTCGATCGCCCGGGCCGTGGTCGCGGCCGCGCGGGGCGACCTCCTGCTCAGCCCCGAGATCCTGAGCCGGTTCTCGGTCTCGCTCACCGGTGGCCCCGAGCCGCTCACCGCCCGCGAGCGGGAGGTGCGCACCCTTGTGGAGCAGGGGATGACGGACAAGGCCATCGCGGCCGAGCTGCACATCTCGGTGAAGACGGTCGAGAAGCATGTCGGGGCGCTGCTGCGCAAGACGGGTGCGGCGAACCGCACGGCGCTGGCCGGCCTCGCCTCAGGCCGGCGCTGAGCAGCAGCCGGGGCGGCCTGGCAGCCCGGGGCGGGGAATCCCTACCCGGCGGATGGGGGATCCTCCCGTGTCGCTGCTGGACCGCGGCACCTTAGCCTGCCGGTGGACGAGGAGGTCGGTCATGCCCGTGGTATCGCTGAAGGAGATCGTCGACAGGGCGTTCGAGGGCCGCTACGGCGTCCCCGCGATCAACATCGTCAACGATCTCACGCTGGAGGCCGTGCTGGCCGGCGCGGTCGAGGCGCGGTCGCCGGTGATCGTGCAGACTTCGGTCAAGACGGTCAAGTCGATCGGCTCGGACGTGCTGTTCACGATGTGGGAGGCGATGACGGCCGGCATCGAGGTGCCCGTGACGCTGCACCTCGACCACTGCCCGGAGCGGGCGGTCATCACCGAGTGCCTCGACCGAGGCTGGAACTCGGTGCTGTTCGACGCCTCTACCCTCACGGTCGAGGAGAACCAGCGGCAGACGGTCGAGGTGGTCGCCGAGGCCCGTCGGCACGACGCGCACGTCGAGGGCGAGATCGAGGCGATCAAGGGCGTCGAGGACGGCATCGGCGCCGACACCGAACCGCGCAGACAGAGCCTGGAGACGGCCGTGACCTTCATCCGGGAGACCGGCGTCGACGTCTTCGCACCGTCGATCGGCAACGCCCACGGTGTCTACTCGGCGACGCCCGAGCTCGATTTCGAGCGAGTCACCGAGTTGGTGGAGGCGACCGGCGTGCCGATCGCGTTGCACGGCGGCAGCGGGATGACGGACGCGCAATTCCACGACCTGATCGCGCGCGGCTGCGCCAAGGTGAACATCTCGACAGCCCTCAAGATCGAGTTCATGAAATCGAGCCTCGCCTTCCTGAAAGGCGCGGAAGCCGCGGACAAATGGGACCCGCCGTCCCTGTTCCGTGACGTGCGGCAGCACATCGTCGACCTGACGACCGGACTCGCCGCGACGTTCGGCAGCGCAGGCAAGGCGTGGTGACCGGATGCCCGCGCTGATCTTCGACTGCGACGGCGTGCTGGCCGACACCGAGCGCAACGGGCACCTTCCGGCGTTCAACCAGACCTTCGCCGAGTTCGGGGTGCCGGTGCACTGGAGCGACGACGACTACCGGCAGAAAGTGCTGATCGGCGGAGGCAAGGAGCGGATGGCCAGCATCCTCACGCCCGAGTTCGTCGCCGCGAACGGCCTCCCGGCCGACGAAGAGGGGCAGCGTGCGCTGCTGGCCGAGTGGCACAAGCGCAAGACGGCCATCTACACGGAGCTGGTGGCATCGGGGGCGCTGCCGCCGCGGCCGGGGATCGCGCGGATCGCCCAGGAGGCCGCGGACGCCGACTGGACGCTGGCGGTGGCCTCCACCTCGGCCGAGCCGTCCGTGCGCGCCGTCCTCGTGCACGCGGTCGGAGAGGCGCTGGCGGAACGGTTCGCGGTGTTCGCTGGCGATATCGTCGCCCACAAGAAACCCGCGCCCGACATCTACCTTCTGGCGCTCGACCACCTCGGCATCGGGGCGGACGACGCGGTCGTGGTGGAAGACAGCGGCAACGGAGTTCGGGCGGCCGTCGACGCGGGCCTGCGGACTCTCGTCACGGTGAGCGCCTACACCGCCGACGAGGACTTCGGGGGAGCCTCCCTCGTGGTGACCTCGCTCGGCGATGCCGGCGACCCCGCCGAGGTGCTGGCCGCACCGGCCGGCGTGGAGCCCGGACCGCTGGTGGAACTCCAGGACTTCGTGGCGGTCCTGCACCGTCCTCGGCCCTGAAAGCACGACGCAGGCAGGCGAGCAGGCAAGGAGTGGACATGACCCAGAGCTTCGACGACGTGGAGTTCGTGGTGCGCACGATCGCGCAGACGGCCGTCGACAACGAGAAGGCGTTCGGCGACCTCGACTCGGTCGTCGGCGACGGCGACTTCGGTTTCTCGCTCGCCCGGGGCTTCGAGATCGTCCTGGCGGACTGGGACGGCTACGACCGGAGCGACATCGGCACCTTCCTGCAGAAGGTCGCCGTGGCGATCACCAGCCGCATCGGCGGAACATCCGGGCCGATCTGGGGCACGGCGTTCCTCCGCGCGGCGACGGTCTCCAAAGGCAAGGACACGCTGAGCGGGGAGGACGCGGTCGCGATGCTGCGTTCGGCCATCGACGGCATCAAAGCCCGCGGCAACGCGGACGTCGGGGACAAGACCCTCCTCGACGCGCTCGTGCCGATGACCGACACCATCGAGTCAGGGGTGCGGGCCGGCACCGGCAGCGACGACATCGTCGCGGCGGCCGCCGTGTCTGCGCGCGAGGCCGCCGACGCGACCGTCACCATGCAGGCCATGCGCGGCCGCGCCGCCTACACGGGCGAGCGCAGCATCGGCTCGCCTGATCCGGGCGCCGTCGCAGTGGCGGTCATCCTCGAACGACTCGCACCCGCGTGGCCCGACCGCCCGCGCGCCTGACCGACCGGAGCCGGCACACACGTTCCACGAACCCCACACCCGAAGGAGCAGTCCCCATGAAGAAGTTCGTCAACGATCCCCTGAAGTACGTCCCCGACATGCTGAAGGGCATCGCCCTCGCCAACCCGGACACCCTGCGCTACGTGCCGGAGTACAACCTCATCATGCGTGCGGACGCCCCGCGCGACGACAAGGTCTCGATCATCCAGGGCTCCGGCTCCGGGCACGAGCCGGCTCACGTGATGACCGTCGGCAAGGGGATGCTCGACGGCGCCTGCCCTGGCGACGTGTTCGCGGCGCCGCCTATGGACTACGTCTACGAGACGACCAAGCTGCTCGCGTCGCCGAAGGGCGTCCTGCTGCTGGTGAACAACTACACCGGCGACAAGATGGCGTTCGACATGGCGCAGGAGATGAGCCTTGCAGACGGCGTGAACGTCCGGACGCTGTTCATCGACGACGACGTCGCCGTGCAGGACTCCACGTATACGGTGGGCCGCCGCGGCGTCGCCGGCAACTTCTTCGTCATGAAAGCCGTCGGCGCGGCGTCCGAGGCCGGCGCCGACCTCGACGAGGTGGTCAGGATCGGCGAGAAGGTCAACTCCGTCACCCGTACGATGGGCCTTGCGCTCACGGCCTGCACACCGCCGGCGAAGGGATCGCCGCTGTTCGAGCTCGGCGACGACGAGATCGAGATCGGCGTCGGCATCCACGGCGAGCCCGGGCGGAGGCGCGCGAAGATCGAGCCGTCGGACGCCCTCGTCGACATCCTGCTCGACCCGGTGGTCGCCGACCTGCCGTTCGAGCGCGGTGATCGGGTCGCGCTCATGGTGAACGGTCTCGGTGGCACCCCGATCAGCGAGCTCTACATCGCGTACGGGCACGCGCACGAGCAGCTCGCCGCGAAGGGCATCACCGTCGGCCGCAGCTACGTGGGGGAGTACTGCACCTCACTCGACATGGCCGGTGCGTCGATCACGCTCGTCCGCCTCGACGACGAGATCGAGAGCCTCCTCGCCGCCCCCGCCGAGATCGCGCTGCGCATCTTCTAAGCGGCTCGAAGGGCACGTAAACGCCCTGAAACTCGTTTTAGGGGCGTTTGCGTGCCCTTCGGCATCAGCTCAGGCGCCGGACCCAGGCCTCCACGTCGTCGGCGGTGCGGGGGAGGGCGATCGAGAGGTTCTCGGCGCCGTCGGCCGTGACGAGGATGTTGTCTTCGATGCGCACGCCGATGCCGCGGAACGGCTCCGGCACCGTCAGGTCGTCGGGCTGGAAGTAGAGCCCCGGCTCGATCGTGAAGACCATGCCGGGCTCCAGCACGCCGTCGAGGTACATCTCGCGCCGGGCCTGCGCGCAGTCGTGCACGTCGAGCCCGAGGTGGTGGCTGGTGCCGTGCACCATGTACCGCCGGTGGTGCTGGTTGTCGGCCTGCAGCGCCTCCTCGGCGGTCACCGGGAGCAGTCCCCACTCGGCGGTGCGTCGGGCGATCACGGCCATCGCGGTCGCGTGGATCTCGCGGAATCGGATGCCGGGGCGCACGATCGCGAACGCGGCGTCCGCGGCCTCCCTCACCGTCTCGTAGACCAGTCGCTGGGTCTCGGTGAAGGTTCCGTCGATGGGGAACGTCCGGGTGATATCGGCCGTGTAGTAGCTGTCGACCTCCACGCCCGCGTCGAGCAGGATGAGGTCACCCGGCACCACGGGGCCGTCGTTGCGGGTCCAGTGCAGGATGCAGGCGTGCGGGCCGCTGGCGGCGATGGTGTCGTAGCCGACCGCGTTGCCGTCCGCGCGGGCGCGGCCGTTGAAGACCCCCTCCACGAGGCGCTCGCCGCGGGGGTGCGCGACGATGCGGGCGAGGTCGCCGATCACGTCGTCGAAACCGGCCGCGGTCGCCGCGATGGCCGCACGCAGCTCCGCGACCTCGAAGGCGTCCTTGACCAGGCGCAACTCGGACAGGTCGCGAGCGAGCGCGTCGTCGTCGCCGTGGTCTTCCGGGTCGAGATCGGACCCCGCCTCGGCGGCGAGGACCAGGCGCGTGGCGTCGACGCGGTCGGTCAGCTCGGGGTCGGCCTCGCGCAGCACGAGAGTGGAGGCGTCGACCGCGTCGAGAACGGCTTCCACGTCGGCGATGCCGCGGGTCGGGAGGTCGAGGTCGCCGGCGACCTGCGCGAGCGACGGGCGTGGCCCGATCCAGAACTCGCCGATCTCGGGGTTGGCGTAGAACTCGTCCGAGTCGCGGCCCGCCCGCTCGCGGAAATAGAGGGTCGCCTCGTGGCCGGAGCGCGTCGGCTCCAGCACGAGGACGCTGCCCGGCTCGGCGTCGGAGCCCCAGCCGGTGAGGTGCGTGAAGGCGGAGTGCGCCCGGAAGGGGAAATCGGTGTCGTTGGAGCGCTGCTTGAGCCGCCCGGCGGGGATGATCAGTCGGCGCCCCGGGTACAGCTCCGACACGCGCGCGCGGCGTGCCGCGGCGTAGGCCGCCTGCTCGCGAGGGCTGGGGACGACCTCCGGACGCTCCGCCCAGTTGCCCGCGATGTAGTCGCGGAACGCGTCGGATCCGGGCGTCGTGGACCGGTTCGCGGTCGCGCGCGGGGGTTCCGTCTCGCTCGGGGCATTCGGGTCGGTCGTGGCAGGTGCTGTGGGATTCTCGGACGACATGCGCACTATTCTTCCCCACCCGGGCGAGCGTGACACCCGCCGCCTCCGGGCGACCGCGAGGGTGAGCGGGTGAATCGCGGGTGGATCTACTGCGCGCGCACCGCCGTCCCGCCACGCACGACGACGTCGGTGCCGGAGGGCGACGGTGGGCGGGGTGTCACGATAACGGATATCGATCTGACGGCCGCGGCGCAGAGAGGAGCGCGAGTCGCATGATGAGTACGTCTTCGCGAAAGGGCGCGCTGGTCTCGATCGTGGCTCTGGTGGCCTTTCTGCTCGGTGCGTCGGGAGGAGGCGCCGCATTCGCGACGTGGACCGCGCACGTCACGGCTACGGGCAGAGTGACCGTCGGGGTCTCGATCAGCATTGCTCCGGTCAGCGACCAGACCTTCACCAACGACGCGATCTCGGTGACCTATGCCGCGAGTGTGACGAACGGGATGCCCGCCAGCTCGCCCGTCCCGGGTCAGATCGTGGTGCAGTTCCGTTCGGCGTCGGGCAATGCGATCCGGAACAACGCCGTTCTCGTCGCCTGGCCCGTCGCAGGGGGCACGACGTGTGACACGGCCGCTGTCGCGCCACCCGATGCCGTCGTCGGTGGGTGGGTTCCCGGGCTGACGATGCCCGCCGTCACGGTGATGCCGGCGACCACGCAGCAGATCTGCCTGAGGACCTCCTTCGTCGACAGGCAGCAGGCTGCCACGAACACCCTCACGGGCCCCTTCGCGATTTCGGTCGACGCGACGCTCACCGCCGGTGCCTACTCAGCGATCGCGACGACTCGGACCGCGACGTACCGGTCGCTCAGCATCGGGCTCTTCCGGATGACGAGCAATTTCTGGTTCAGTGTCAGTCCGACGGGCCAGACCGCCACCTGCATCGGCGTGAATGGCGGCATCGACGCCCCACCGGGCAGCGTGGTCGGTACTGAGCCCTGCCTTTCGCCGCCGGCATCGAACGCCAACGCGAGCCAACGACTCGCAATGAGCCAGATCGACACACACAGCGTCGCCGTGCGGCTGGGCGGCACAGCGGCCGACCGTGTGCTCCAGGTGAACACCGACGGGACGCTCACGAGCGAGACACGGGATCCGTCGAATCCCGGCCAGGTGTGGGAGTCGCAGATCACGGGGACGAACACGTACCAGCTCGTCGCCGACCAGTCGGGGCTCTGCCTGACCGCATCGACGACAGACGCGACACTGTCGCTGGCGCCGTGCGTCAACAGTCCCCTGCAGTGGTTCCTCTTCACCCAACTGGCTACCGCACCTCCGCCGCCGCTGTGAGCGCGCCGGGCGGCGTAGCGCATGGACGAAGCCGGTCGGCCGTCAACTCCTAGGATGGAGGGCATGGCTGCAGAGCGACGGTTCCGCGGGCCCGTCGACCTCCACACGCACTCCAGCGTGTCGGACGGCACGGAGACCCCCGCCGAGCTCGTGCGCGCCGCGGCCGTCGCGGGGCTGGGCACGGTCGCGCTCACCGACCACGACTCGACAGCCGGGTGGGCCGCTGCCGCCGCCGCCGGCGCGGGGGTCGGCGTGACGGTGATTCCGGGCATGGAATTGTCGACACGCGTCGAGTTCGCCAGCGTCCACATGCTCGGTTACCTGTTCGACCCGGCGGACGACGCCCTCGTCGCCGAGACGCTGCGCATCCGCGAGGGCCGCATGCGCCGCGCGGAGGACATGGTGCGCCGCATCGCCGAAGACTACGACGTCACCTGGGACGACGTGCTCGCGCAGGCCACAGAGGGCGCCACGGTCGGCCGGCCGCACATCGCCGACGCCCTCGTCGCCCGGGGCCTCGCCGAAGACCGCAGCGCGGCGTTCGCGGGTATCCTGCACTGGCGCAGCGGCTACTTCCAGCCGCACTACGCCCCCGATCCGATGACCGGGGTCCGCCTGATCCGCGGCGCGGGAGGCGTGCCCGTCCTGGCGCACCCGGCGACGAGCAGCAGGGGCGTCATCCCCGAGCAGCGACTCCGGAGGCTGGTCGACGCCGGCCTGTTCGGGCTGGAGCTCGACCACCGCGAGAACCGGCCGGAGGGAGTGGCCGAGCTGCGCCGCTACGCCGAGAAGTACGGCCTGGCGATCACCGGTTCCAGCGACTACCACGGCGCCGGAAAGCCGAACCGGCTTGGCGAGAACACGACCGATCCGGCCGTCGTCGACCGCATGATCGAAGAAGCGACAGGCGCGGCCCCTTTCTACGTCTGAGCGGAACCTGCCGTTAGCCTGGTCCGCGGGGATCGGGAAGCGAGGTTCGAGTGGCTCGGCGAGTCTGGACGTCTTCGATCACGGTAGCGGCGCTCGTCTGCGCGCTGACGGTGGCCGGAGGCGCGGCCCCCGCGAACGCGGACAACTACCCCTCCTGGGACGACGTGCAGGCGGCCAAGGCGAACGCCGCGGCGGCGCAGGCGGAGGTGGACCGCATCAACGGTCTGCTCGCCTCCCTGCAGACCGCTGCGAACGCCGCGGGCGACCTGGCTGTGAAGCGCCTCGGCGAGTACGGGCAGGCGGAGGCCGCCCTGAAGTCGGCGACGGCAAAGGCGCAGGACATCGCCCAGCAGGCGCAGGCGGCCGCGGCGAAGGCCGAAGAACTCCGCGCCCAGAGCGGAAAGTTCGCCGCGCAGCTCACGCGCTCTGGAACTTCCGACGTGTCGATCCGGCTCTTCCTCGGTGGCGCAGGGTCGCCCGGCTCCGCCGCGACGACCGGCTCCCATCCTTCCCTGCTCTATCAGCTCGGCGCGGTGTCCAAGCTGGCCGACCAGGCCTCCAGCCTGTTCGCCCAAGCGGCGGCGCAGAAGAACGCCGCGGCGGCGCTCAGCGAGCAGGCGAACGCGGCGCAGAAGATCCGCGACCAGCTCGACAAGGACGCGCAGAAGGCGCTCCAGGTGGCGACAGCGGCCAAGGCGGCGGCCGACGCGCAGCTGGCCGACCAGAAGCAGCACGCGAACACGCTGTACGCGCAGCTGGCATCGTTGCAGAACACCGAGGCGTCGGTGGAGCAGCAGTACGCAGCGGGCGTCGCCGCCGCCGAGGCCGCCAAGCAGGCGGCCAACAGCGGGGGAGGCTCCGACGGCTTCGCGCCTCCGCCCGGGATGAACGTCGACCCGGCCGCGGCTCAGGCGTACGCCTCCAGCCGGCTGGGCGCGTTCGGCTGGGGCCAGGACCAGATGGGCTGCTTGATCAAGCTCTGGAACCACGAGTCGGGCTGGCGCGCAGACGCGTACAACAGCTCGAGCGGTGCCTACGGCATCCCGCAGTCGCTGCCGGCCAGCAAGATGGCCACCGCCGGCTCCGACTGGATGACGAACCAGAACACGCAGGTGAACTGGGGGCTGGACTACATCAACCGCGCCTACGGGTCGCCGTGCGCGGCGTGGAACTTCGAGATGAGCCACGACCCCAACTGGTACTGATCCGGCTGTCGACGGGCTGACCTCCTCCAGTCGACAGAACACGCCGCCTGCCGGTGACGGCAGGCGGCGTGTCGTGTCAGTTCGGTGCGGCTGCGTGAGCTCGCGAGGACCTCAGCTCGCGGGAGTCGCGGGCGAGCCGCCGCGCGAGCGACGGCGACGCCGGCGCGGCGCGCTGTTGCCGTCGCGGTGCTGCGAGCCGCCGCCGTCGTGCGTGCCGGCGGCGGGCGCCTTCTGCTCACCGCCGTCGCTCGGGGCGGACGCGGGGGCTGTGGCCGTCGAGCCCTCGCCGCCGGAGGCCGCGCCCGAGCGGGTGCGGCGGCGACGGTTGCGCGAACGGCCCTCGCCCTGGTTGGCGGGCCCGGTCGAGTCACGGCGGGCGCCGTCCTGGTTCTCGGGAGCCTTGACCGCGGGGGTCGACTTGAGCCGGCCCTTCGCGCCCTCCGGGATGCTGAGGTCGCTGTAGAGGTGCGGCGACGACGAGTAGGTCTCCGTCGGCTCCGGCTGGCCGAACTCGAGGGCGCGGTTGATGAGGGCCCACTTGTGCAGGTCCTCCCAGTCCACGAACGTGACGGCGACACCGGTCTTGCCCGCGCGCCCGGTGCGGCCGGCGCGGTGCAGATAGGTCTTCTCGTCGTCGGGGATGGTGTGGTTGATGACGTGGGTCACGTCGTCGACGTCGATGCCGCGCGCGGCCACGTCGGTCGCGATCAGGACGTCCTTCTTGCCGGCCTTGAACGCGGCCATGGCGCGTTCGCGCTGCTCCTGGTTGAGGTCTCCGTGAACGGCGGCCGTGTTGAAGCCCCGGTCGCCCAGCTCCTCCATGAGCTTGGCCGCCGCGCGCTTGGTGCGCGTGAAGATGACGGTCTTGCCACGGCCCTCGGCCTGGAGGATGCGGGCGACCACCTCGTCTTTGTCGAGCGAGTGGGCGCGGTAGATGAGGTGCTTGATGTTGGCCTGCACCTGGCCCTCGTCGGGGTCGGTCGCCCGGATGTGGATCGGACGCGTCATGAACCGGCGCGCCAGGGCCACGATCGGGCCGGGCATGGTGGCCGAGAAGAGCATCGTGTGCCGGGTCGCCGGGGTCTGCGCGAACAGCTTCTCGATGTCGGAGAGGAAGCCGAGGTCGAGCATCTTGTCGGCCTCGTCGAGCACCATCTCACGAACGTTCGAGAGGTTGAGGAGGCGCTGGCCCGCGAGGTCGAGCAGACGGCCGGGGGTGCCGACGACGATCTGCGCGCCCGCCTTGAGCTGGGCGATCTGCCCCTCGTACGCCTTGCCGCCGTAGATGGCGGTGACGGTGGTGGGACGGTTGGAGGCGGCCTGCTCGAGGTCTTCGTAGACCTGCACGGCGAGCTCGCGGGTGGGGACCACGACGAGTGCCTGAACTCCGGGAGCGGGGTCGAGGCCGAGCCGCTGGATGATCGGGAGGCCGAAGCCGAAGGTCTTGCCGGTGCCCGTCTTGGCCTGGCCGATGATGTCCTGGCCGTCGAGGGCGAGCGGGATGGTCTGCGACTGGATGGGGAATGGCTCGACGATGCCCTTGCTTGCTAGGGCGTCCACCATGTCCTGGTCGATATTGAGTTCGGAGAAAGTCACGTAAATGTTGCCTGTCGGTCGAAAAGTGAGTCCACGCCCTGTCTCTCTTCGCAGGCGCAGGGCCGTCGATCCTGCGCCGACGGCACCACAAGCTTAGTGGACCTCCCCGTTACACTGCTGTACGTGTCAACCTGGTTCACCAGACGCCGGCCCGCGGTCGAGCTTCCCCGCCTCGCTCCGCGCGCTCCGCGGCAGCCGTCAGTGCGCGTCGACCTGCACGACGTGATGCCCGACCTCCTGCCCTACCTGGGCCAGGCGGCCTACCTGCAGCTGGAGCAGTTCCAGACCCTGTCGAGGGTCGCCGCCGACACCGACGCGCCGGGGGCGAAGAGCGTCGACGCGTTGCGCGCGAAGGAAGCCGTCGCGGTCGCCGCGGGCCTGGCGCTGTCGAAGCACCAGGGCATCGTGGCCGAGATCCGCCGGCGCGGCGACGAGCCCTCCGCGGTCATGCGGCCGTTCGCCGACGAGATCGAGGGCTTCCGTGCCCTGCTGATCGGCGCCGACTGGCGGGAGACCCTGCTCGCCGCGCTGATGACGGGCGGCCTGCTCGACGACTTCTTCATCCGGCTGGCGGCCGGCCTGCCCGGCGATGTCGGGCCGCGCGTGGCCCAGTTGCTCGGCTCGGACTCCGGCCAGGAAGGTCTGCTGCAGGTGCTGCGCGGCGAGATCGAGGCCGACCCGCAGCTCGGATCCCGACTGGCCATGTGGGGCCGCCGGCTGGTGGGCGACACGCTGCTCGTCGCTCGCTCGGCCCTCCACCTGTCGGGCAATCGTGCGGCGGACGACGAGCGCATCGAGCCGATCTTCACCGAGCTGATCGCAGCTCACACGCGCCGGATGGATGCGCTGGGCCTGACGGCCTGACGGCGCGGAGGATCTCCTCCGTTGCCATTACGGCGCGGTCAGCGGGCGACGGCGCCCCGGGCGAGCGTGTGCAGGAGCTTCTCGTCGTGGCTCGTGCGCACCCGCCCGATGACGAGGTCGGCCACCACGACGATCGCCGCGGTGCCGAGCAGGGTGATCCACCAGATCCAGCCGCCGTTCCACTTGAGGCCGGCCCAGGTGAGGGCGACCCAGAGGACGCATGTTGCGCTCACCCCGAGTGCCGGGATGAGCACGGAGCCGTGCGTGTGACGGTGGGGCAGGAGGTACCGGGCGCCGAGGCCGAGGATGGCGCCGGCGAGCGCGACGAAGAGCAGTTCCACGGTCGGGAATCTAGCCGACGAAGCCGATGCGGCGCGACTCCTCGGTGCCGACCTCCACGTACGCGATGCCGGCGGTGGGCACGATGTAGACGCGGCCCTTGTCGTCAGCGAGCCTGAGGATGCCGGTGCCGCTGGTGAGGCCGGCCTGGATCTGCTCGGTGAGCTCCTCGGCCGACTGGGCCGACTCGAAGCTGAGCTCTCGGGGGGCGTTGACGATTCCGATGCGGATCTCCACGGGATTGTGCCTTTCGAATCAGACCGGCGGTTGCGAGTTCAGACTACGGCACACGGCTCGCGGGGCCCGGTCGCGTTCTCTGTCGGCGGACGCCGATACCGTGAAGGACATGACAGCCCGAGGTTTCCGACCGCGCATCGACGATGCCGACCGGGTCCTCGCTCTCGACCCGGCGCAGCAGGAGGTCCTCGAGCTCCCCGACGGTGTGTCGGCTGCGGTGCTCGGCGCGCCGGGCACCGGCAAGACCTCCGTTCTCGTGGAGGCGATGGCCGAGCGCGTGCACGAGCGCGGCTACGAGGCTTCCGAGGTGCTGGCGCTGAGCGCGTCGCGGGCCTCGGCGACGGCCCTGCGCGACGGCATCGCGCTGCGGCTGGGCGTGCCCACGCCCGGCCCGCTGGCGCGCACGGTCACGTCGCTCGCGTTCCAGCTGGTGGGCGAGCAGGCGAAGCGGAACGGCTGGGAGCCGCCGCGACTGCTGACCGGAGGCGACCAGGACCAGATCATCGCCGAGCTGCTGAGCGGGCACCTCGAAGACGGCACAGGGCCGGTCTGGCCGGCCTCGCTCGGCCCCGAGGTGCGCATCCTGCGCGGCTTCCGAACCGAGCTCCGCGAACTCATCGGCCGTTGCGCGGAGCGCGGCGTGTCGCCGGCGCGCCTGGCCGAGCTCGGCGCCATCACCGGGCGAGACGAGTGGCGGGCGGCCTCCCGGTTCATCGCCGAATACCAGACGGTGCTCGACAGCTTCCGGGGCGGCTACGTCGACTCCGCGGAGCTGATCGCCTCCGCCGTGCCGGTCGTGCGCGGGGGCAGCTCGCTCGACGGGTTGCGTGCACTTTTCGTCGACGATCTCCAGGAGGCCACGGTCGCCACGATCGCGCTCCTGCGGGCCGTCGCCGCTCGCGGCATCGCGGTGATCGCGTTCGGCGACCCCGACGTCGCCTCCACCACTTTCCGCGGAGCGGAGGTGTCCGCCCTCGGCCAGCTCGGCACACGCCTCGGCGTGCCCGTCACCCGCGTCGTGCTGGGCACCGCCCATCGGCAGACACCCGTGCTGCGCCAGCTGACCTCCCGCGTCACCGACCGCATCGGCGCCGCGGCGGCGGGTGTGCACCGGGTCGCGGCGCCTGCGCGGCAGCCGGCGGAGGACGCCGGACCCGAGGTCGTCGTCGTGCGCGCGTCGTCCGCGCCCGCCGAGGCGGCCCGCCTGGCCCGTCTGCTGCGCGAGCGCCGGCTCATCGACGGCGTGCCGTGGAGCAGCATGGCCGTCGTCGTGCGGTCGGGCGCGCACATTCCCGGCCTCGCTCGATCGCTGGCCGTCGCCGAGGTCCCGACGACCACCAGCATCGCGGGCCGGCCGCTGCGCGACGATTACGCGGCGCGCCAGCTCGTCACGATCGCGGGTGTCGCGCTGGGCGCCGAGCCGCTGACTCCGGAGGTCGCGACCGAGCTGCTGCTCGGTCCGTTCGGCGGGCTCGACGCGGTCAGCCTGCGGCGGCTGCGCCTCGCGCTGCGCCAGGAGGAGCTCGCCGGCGATGGCAACCGGCCGGGCGACGACCTCCTGGTGGAGGCTCTCGCCACTCCCGCCCACTTCGCGACCATCGACTCGTCGCCCGCCCGGCGCGCGACGCGGCTCGCCGAGACGCTGCGCGGCTGCCGAGAGAAGGCCGCGGCCGGGGCGACGGTCGAGGAGCTGCTCTGGCACGCCTGGGAGCGCAGCGGCCTCTCCGCGCGCTGGCTGGAGCAGTCGGAGCGCTCGGGCATCGTCGCAGACGAGGCCGACCGGCACCTCGACGGCGTCGTGGCGCTGTTCACCGCCGCCCGGCGCTTCGTCGAACGGTCGCCCGAGCGGCCCGCCGCCGACTTCGTCATCGAGCTGCTCGGCGCCGAGGTGCCGGAGGACACGCTCGCAGCGCGCACCACCGGCGACGCCGTCCTCGTCTGCACGCCGAGTGCCACGGTGGGTCGCGAGTTCGAGGTGGTCGCGGTCGCCGGCCTCCAGGAGAGCGTGTGGCCCAACCTGCGGCTGCGCGGTTCGCTCCTGCACCCGCAGGAGCTCGACGACGCCCTCGCCGGGCGCGTCCCTGAGAGCGCCGACGAGCGAGCGGAGGTGCTCGGAGACGAGCTGCGGATGTTCGCCCTCGCCGTCTCCCGTGCGCGCAGGCAGGTGCTGCTGACCGCGACCGCCAACGACGACGAGCAGCCGTCGCCGTTCCTGCGGCTGGCCGCCGAGCTCGCCGTCGACGACGACGACCCCGGCATCCACCCGCTCTCGCTGCGCGGCATGGTCGGCCGGTTGCGCCGCCGGCTGGTGACGACCGGGTCGCCCGACGCCGCCGACGCCCTGGCGCGCCTGGCGGACGCCGGTGTCGAGGGCGCGGATCCCGCAGACTGGTACGGGCTCGTGGAGCCGTCGACGACCGAGCCGCTGGTGGACCTCGACGACGCCGAGGCCGTGGTGAAGGTGTCTCCGTCGCGCCTCGGCACGTTCGAGAAGTCGCCGTTGGTGTGGTTCGTCGATGAGATGGCCGCGTCGCCGAGCGGGCTTGCGGCCGGCATCGGAACGGTGGTGCACGCCGTGCTGGAGGAGGCGAGCGCGGCGGGCGACGACAGCGTCGAGACCGACGTGGACGCGCTGTGGGCCGGCATCGAGCGTCGCTGGACCCAGCTGCAGTTCGAGTCGCCGTGGATCGAGGAGCGCGAACGCCGCCGCACGCGTGGACTGGTCGCGGGCGTCTCGGAGTACCTGCGTGACTTCCGGCGCGCCGGAGGCCGTCTGCTCGGCTCCGAGGGCGCCTTCGAGCTCGACCTCGGGCGCGCGCGGATCAGCGGCAAGATCGACCGGGTCGAGGAGACACCCGACGGCGCCGTCGTGATCGTCGACCTGAAGACGGGCAGGAGCGTTCCGAGTGCCGCCGAGACGGCCTCCCACGCCCAGCTCGGCGCGTACCAGCTCGCATTGGAGCACGGCGCCGTCGAGGCCGGCGAGCGGCCTCCCGGAGGCGCCAAGCTGCTCTTCGTCGCCAAAGGCGTCCGCGGCAAGGCTTACCGGGAGGTCGTGCAGGAACGCGTCGACGAGGAGGCGCTGCGCCGGTTGGAGGAGCGCGTCGCCGCCGCCGCGGAGGGCATGGCCGGCGCGACCTTCGCGGGCGTGGTCGACCTCGGCGACCGGGACCCGCACGCCGCGTACGGGTATCGCATCCACCTGGTTCCGGCGGTCAGCGCGTGAAAGGGCGGCAGCGCCTGAAGGGGCGGCAGAAGTGAACGACGACGGACTCCTCGACCTCGCCGACGAGCAGCCGGGCCTCGACCTCGTCGAGCTGGCGTTCGCCGCGGCCTCCACCGAGCCGGAGCCCGCCCGCCCGGCCCGACGGCTGAGTGCGGCGGAGATCGCCGAGGCGCTGGGCCTTCCGCGCCCCACTCCGCAGCAGGAGGCGGTGATCGAGGCTCCGCTCGCGCCCGCGATCGTGGTCGCAGGCGCCGGCAGCGGCAAGACCGAGACGATGGCGAACCGGGTGGTCTGGCTGCTCGCCAACGGGCTCGTGCAGGTGCCGGAGATCCTCGGGCTGACGTTCACGCGCAAGGCGGCGGGAGAGCTCGCCGAGCGCGTGCGGCGCCGCATCGAGCAGCTCGCCGCCTCAGGGCTCACCGATGTGGTCTTCGATCCGTTCGACGCCCCTGAGATCGCCACCTACAACGCCTTCGCCAACGCCATCTTCCGCGAGAACGCGCTGCTCATCGGGCGCGAGCCCGAGTCGGCCGTGCTGAGCGAGGCGTCGGCCTGGCAGCTGGCACGCCGCACGGTCGTCGCGAGCTCGGACGACCGGCTGGTCGAACTCGACAAGAGCGTCGACGCGGTCACCACCGCAGTGCTCGAGCTCAGCAGGGCACTGAGCGAGAACGTGGCCGACGCGCGCGACGTGCACCGCATGGTCGAGGGCTTCGGCCGGCTGCTCGAACTCCCGACCGGCAGCGGCCGGGTGAAAGACGCGTACGCCTCGGTGCGGACGGCCGTCGCAGCGGTGGGCTCCCTGCCTCCGCTGCTCGACCTCGCCGAGCGGTTCGCAGACGAAAAGCGCCGCCGCGGGTTCGTCGAGTACTCCGACCAGGTCGCCCTCGCGCTGTCGGTCTGCGAGCGGATCCCGTCCGTTGTCGACGACTACCGCCGCCGATATCGCGTCGTGCTCCTCGACGAGTACCAAGACACCTCGGTCGTGCAGACCCGCCTCCTCGCCGCGCTGTTCGCGGGGCAGGCCGTGATGGCTGTCGGCGACCCGCACCAGTCGATCTACGGCTGGCGCGGTGCGAGCGCCGCCAACCTCGGCCGGTTCCCCCTTGACTTCGCCGGCAGCAGAGACGGTGCGGCGTCCTACGCGCTGAGCACCAGCTGGCGCAATCCGACGCGCGTGCTCGACGCTGCGAACGCGCTCGTCGCGCCGCTCTCGGCCGGATCGCCGGTGCACGTCGAACTGCTGCAGCCGCGCCCGGGCGCGGTCGCCGGAGAGCTCGACCACGTCTTCGAGCAGACCGTCGAGGACGAGGCCGCGGCGATCGCCGAATGGCTGCGCGCCGGGCTGACCCAGCGCGATGGCACCGGTTTGCCGCCGTCCGCCGCCCTTCTCTGCCGGTCGATCAAGAAGATCGACGCGTTCACCGGCGCGCTCGCCGAGCGGGGCGTCCCGTACCACGTGCTCGGTCTCGGCGGCCTCCTGGAGCAGCCGGTGGTCGCCGACCTGGTGAGCGCACTGCGGGTCATGCACGACCCGACGGCCGGCTCCGAGCTGATCCGGCTGCTGACCGGGGCGCGCTGGCGGGTGGGCCCGCGCGACATCGCTGCACTGCGCCGGGTCGCGAGCTGGCTCGCGGCCCGCGACCATCGCTTCCAGACCCTCGACCCGGAGGTCCGCGAACGACTGCGGGGCTCGGTGGTGGCGGAGGAATCGGCCTCCCTGGTCGACGCGCTCGATTTCGTCGTCGAGGCGCCGGACGGTCACGGTCAGCTGTCGGCGTTCAGCGCCGTGGGGCTGGAGCGCCTGCGCGCGGCGGGGCGGCAGCTCGACCAGCTGCGTTCGCGGGCGGGTCTCGACCTCCTCGACCTGGTCACGCTCGTGCAGCAGGAGCTGCGGCTCGACATCGAGGTGGCGGCGAACGAGTCGGCGCAGCTCGGCCAGGCCTCCCTCGACGCCTTCGCGGAGCAGGTCGCCTCTTACCTCGCCAGCGACGACCGCGCGACGCTGGGCTCCTTTCTCGCCTGGCTGGCCGAGGCCGAACAGCGCGACAACCTCGCGCCGCGCAGCGACGACGCCGAGCCGGGCACGGTGCAGATCCTCACGATCCACGGTGCCAAGGGCCTCGAGTGGGACATCGTCGCAGTGCCGCGACTGGTCGACGGCGAGCTGCCGGGGCCGCCGCAGAGCAAGCGCGGCTGGCTGACGTTCGGCCAGCTGCCCAACGAGTTCCGTGGCGACTCGGCTGAGCTGCCCGTGCTGCCGTGGCGCACTGCGGAGGATCAGAAGCAGGTCGACGAGGCGATCTCCACGTTCGAGGCCGCCAACGTCAGCCGTCACCTCGACGAGCAGCGGCGCCTGATCTACGTAGCCGTGACGCGGGCGCGCGAGAGCCTCCTGCTGAGCGGCTCGTACTGGTCGACGCAGTCGCGCCCGCGTGGTCCTGGCGCGTATCTGCTCGAACTGCAGCAGGCGGGGCTCCTGCCCGCCGACGCGTTCCCGCCCTGCGACGAGCCCGACGAGAACCCGCTCGCGCCTGAGTCGCGCGCAGTGCTGTGGCCGCTCGACCCGCTCGGCCCGCGACGCAACCGGGTGGAGGCCGCGGCGGAGGCCGTGCGCTCCGCCCGGGAGCGGGGCCCGGGCGACGGAGGGGTGTACGCCCTGGATGTCGACCTGCTGCTGGCCGAGCGTGCCCGCCGCGAGGCCGAAGACGGGCTCGTCGAGCTGCCGACGCGCATCCCGGCGTCGCGGTTCAAGGACTTCGTGAGCGATCCGGCCGGTGTGGCGGCGCAGTTGCGGCGACCGATGCCCGAGCGGCCCTATCGGCAGACCCGGCTCGGCACGCTGTTCCACCGCTGGGTGGAGGAGCGCTATGGCGTCCCCGGGGGTGCGTCTGATGAGCTCGACTCGGCAGCGACCGAGCTGGACGACCCGGCGGGCGAGTTGCTCGGCGCCGAGGCGCTGACGGAGCTGCAGGCGACGTTCGCGTCGAGCGAGTGGGCCTCCAAGGCGCCGCAGGAGGTCGAGCTGGAGATTCATGTGACGCTGGCCGGACAGGTCGTGGTGTGCAAGCTCGACGCCGTGTACGCGGTGGAGGGCGACGGCGAGCACGACGTCCAGATCGTGGACTGGAAGACCGGCAAGGCGCCGCGGGACGACGACGACCTGGAACGCAAACAGCTCCAGCTCGCGCTGTACCGTCTCGCGTACGCCCGCCACACGGGCATCGATCCCGCCCGGATCGACGCGGTCTTCTACTTCGTGGCCGACGACCGCGTCATCCGCCCGCGCCGCCTGTACTCGGAGTCCGAGCTCGCGGACCTGTGGTCGTCCGCGACCCGCTGACGCGCCCCGCGCTCGCGGCCGCCCCTCGACTGCGAGAAGGGGATGGAGTCAGCCGGCCTGGGAGTCGTCGACCGGGCGCATGCCTCCCGGACGGACGGAGGCGCGGTCGCCGGGGGTCCGGTCGAGCATGGCCTCCACGTCGTCGATCGCCATGATCGGGCCGGTCGCGGTCGACAGCGGCGTGACCGCGTTGCTGTGGACGCGGTCCACCAGCCCGTCGAGCATCTGCACCGCGTCGTCGACGATGCTCTGATCGCGGAGTTCGCGACCGTGCAGCAGCCAGCGGGCGACCTCCAGCTCGGCATACAGCATCGCGCGTTGCGTGAACTGGCGGTCGGTGGCGACCTGACGAGTGGAGGCGTACGCGATGAGCGCGCCGTCGGTGGCCTCGGGGTTCATCGCCAGCAGCCAGTGCAGGTCACGGGCCGGGTCGCCGACCCGTAGCGCGGACCAGCCGAGGACGGCGCCGACCGTCTCGCCGTCGACGAGGAACGAGTCCGCCGACAGAGCGCCGTTGATGACCGTGGGCTGGAACTGCCAGATCGAGTGGTCCGCGACGGCGTCGCGCCAGCGCTCGCGCAGAGCGGCCGGCAGCTTGCCGGTCGAAGCGGCCGACTCGATGAGCGCCGCGGTCGAGGACAGGCACTCGGCGGCCGAGAGCACAGGGAGGCCGGCCTCGCCCACGAAGCTGGTGGGGAGCGTGTGGATGGCCGCGATGGCGTGGCCGATCGACCCGGCCAGTCCGTCTCCGGGTGGGACGTCCTCCACCGCGATGTGCTCGCCGGGGAGGAAGTCGTAGACGATCGCGCGGGTGCCGCCGACCGGCGTCTGGCCGAGGTAGGTGGGAACGTCGAACGGCAGCCGGCTGCGGATGCCGGTCGTGAGCGCGCGCAGAGCGACCAGGTCGGAGCTCTGCTCCGTCTCGGCAGCCTGCGTGAGCGGGACACGCACGATGCGGGCGCTTCCGTCGGCGGCGGTGAGCACGGCGGAGTCGAACTCGCCCGCTCCGTCTGCGGAGTGGCGCCGGGTTCCGGTGACGGTGAGGTCGGGCACGGCCGAGCTGGCCAGCGCGGCTAGAGTGAGAGGGGATCTGGCCATGGACCTAGGCTAAATGGACTTCCGCGCGTGGGCAGTTCCGCCACGCCTTGCACCTCCGCTCCGTCCCCGAAGGGATCTCGATGTCGCCCGCTCCGACGTCCGCGCTGCCGCTCGCCGCACTCCCGCTCTCGCGCCACGCGGTCGACCGCGATCACGCCGCCCGTTCCCGGCCCGCGCTGTTCGACGAGCTGTGGCAGGAGCCGACGACGCGCATCCTCGCGCTGTGGAAGGGCCGCGCCCTGCTGACGCCCGAAAGCGTTCCCGCCGCGACTCCCTCGGCCGACGGCTGGAGCGCCCCGGACGCCGGCCCCGCCGCCCTCGACCTCCTGCCGGTCGAGCGGGTGACCGCTGCCCTCCTTCGCGTCTACCTCGGTCGCACGCTGGTCGACGCGCCGGGGGAGGCCGCCGGGTCCGCCATCGTGCTCGAAGTGCTCACCGACGCCGCCGCGGCTGAACTGGAGCCGGACGAAGCGCGCTGGGGCAACCTCCGCACCGTGGCCACGGCCCTCAGCGACCGCGACGCCGGTCTCTTCACCGAGGCGCTCGCGATCGCGAACTGGCACGCCTCGCACACCCACTGCCCGCGCTGCGGCACTCCCACGGTCGTCGAGCAGGCGGGATGGGTGCGGCGCTGCTTCGAAGACGGCTCCGAAGTGTTCCCGCGCACCGATCCTGCAGTCATCGTCACGGTCCTCGACGCCGACGACCGGCTGCTGCTCGGTTCGAACGCGATGTGGGAGCACTCCCGCTACTCGCTGCTCGCGGGTTTCGTGGAGCCGGGAGAGTCGTTCGAGTCCGCCGTCGAGCGCGAGATCTTCGAGGAGGCAGGTGTGCGGGTCGTCGATGCCCGTTACAAGGGGTCGCAACCGTGGCCGTTCCCGGCCTCCGTCATGGTCGGGATGTCCGCCCGACTGGCCGATGACCAGCCCGCGGCCGCGTTGACGCCCGACGGCGAGGAGATCCTCGACCTGCGCTGGTTCAGTCGTGGCGAATTGTGGGAGGCGCGCGAGCAGGTCATCCTGCCCGGGCGGTCGTCGATCGCGCGCGCCCTCATCGAAGACTGGTACGGCGGTTCGCTCGACGAGCCGCCGGTCGCTCCGTGAGCGCTGACCGCTCCGCGACCGCGGAGCCGGGCGGTTCCGGTCCCGAGGCGCTGCTGGCCGGTCTCGACGCGCAGCAGCGGGTGGCCGCCGAGGCGCTCTTCGGCCCGGTGTGCGTGCTCGCCGGCGCCGGCACGGGCAAGACGCGGGCGATCACGCACCGGATCGCCTACGGCGTCGCCTCCGGCGCCTTCACGCCGAACCGGGTGATGGCGCTGACCTTCACCAACCGTGCGGCGGCGGAGTTGCGCGGACGCCTGCGGCAGCTCGGGGCGGGAGGCGTCTCTGCCCGGACGTTCCACTCGGCCGCGCTGGCGCAGCTCAACTACTTCTGGCCGCACGTCGTCGGCGGCCAGCTCCCGAGTGTGCTCGACGGCAAGGGCCGCGTGCTCGGCCACGCCGCCGAGAAGCTGGGACTGCGGGTGGACACCGCGACCCTGCGTGACGTCGCGGCCGAGATCGAGTGGCGTAAAGTCTCCGGCCTCGGCCTGGACGAGTACGCAGCCGCACTGGCCTCCCGCCCGCTGCCGGGCGCGCTCACTGTGGAGAAGCTCGTCGACGTCCACCGCACCTACGAGGAGCTCAAGGACGAACGCAAGCAGATCGACTTCGAGGACGTACTGCTCGTGTGCGCCGGCATGATCGAGACCGAGCCGTCGGTGGCGATGCAGGTGCGCGAGCAGTACCGCTACTTCGTCGTCGACGAGTACCAGGACGTCTCGCCATTGCAGCATCAGCTGCTCGGGCTCTGGCTCGGCACCCGCCGCGATCTCTGCGTGGTGGGCGACGCGAGCCAGACGATCTACTCCTTCGCGGGTGCGCGCAGCGAGTATCTGCTCGATTTCGAACGCGAGCACCCCGGCTCGACCGTCGTTCGGCTGGAACAGAACTACCGTTCGGCTCCGCCGGTCATCGACACTGCGAACCGCCTGATGCGGGGGCGGTCGGGGGCACTGACCCTGCACGCGGTCCACGAGACGCGCCCGGGTGACGAGGTGCCGCCTCCCCAGGCCTTCGAGGACGACCGCGCGGAGGCGCGCGCCGTCGCCGAGCGGATCGCGCAAGAGCTTGCGGCCGGCGCCAAACCGGAGAGCATCGCGGTGCTCTACCGCGTCAATGTGCAGGCCGCGGCCCTCGAGCAGGCGCTCGGCGACCTCGGCATCAGCTATCAGCTGCGCGGCTCGAAGCGCTTCTTCGACCTCCCGGAGGTGCGCCAGGCGGTCATGACACTGCGCGCCGCGAGCGTGGCCGCGACCGCCGAGCCGCTGTTCAAGTCGGTGAGCGACGTGCTGCGCACGCTCGGTTGGTCTGTGCGGCCCCCTGAGGGACGGGGCGCCGTGCGCGAGCGCTGGGAGTCGCTCAACGCGATCATGGGCCTCGTCGACGAGATGCCCGAGGGCGCGACCTTCCGGCGGTTCACCGACGAGCTGCTTGCGCGGCAGGCCGGCCAGCATGAGCCGACGCTGTCGGCCGTCACGCTCGCGACACTGCACGCGGCCAAGGGGCTGGAGTGGGATTCGGTTCACCTCGTGGGTCTCTCGGAGGGCCTCGTGCCGATCAGCTACGCGACGACGTTCGAGCAGGTCGACGAGGAGCGCCGGTTGCTCTACGTGGGGATCACGCGCGCGCGTCATCGGCTTCGGCTGAGCTGGGCGCAGCGCGGCAACCAGCCGGGCCGGCCGATGTCGCGTCAGCCGTCGCGGTTCCTCGCCGAGCTGGCGGCTCCGCGTGCGTCGACGCGAGCGGCAGCGTCAGGGGAGTGAGGCACCCGCACTCGGGATGCGGGTCGTAGCCGAACTCCGTCCACCGGGCGGTGGCGGCGTCATAGCGGGAGGCCGTCGCCGTGGTGCTCGACGAGAGACTCTGAGGCGTCCGCGGACGGGCGACGAGCGCGGAGAGCACGGCGGACGCCGCGACGGAGGCCACAGCCCCGCACACGAGCTCCGACTCGCCGGGCGCCGGACGCGTGTGCAGCTGCGCCGCGAGGGCCGGCCACGCCGGGTCGGTATCGCGCCGGTGCAGGTCGAGGCAGCGTAGGCACGCCGTCTCGCCGGGCCGTACCAGCGGGCCGACGGTGGCGCCCGCGTCGCCGAAGACGACGGCGAGGTGCGGGATGTCGCGACGCAGCCACCGCTGATGGCGGTGCGGCGCGACCGCGAACGACGCGACCACGATCGCTGCCGCAGCGCTGTCGACCGCGGGGTCGTCTGCTGCGAGGCCGCTGCGGGCGTCGATTCCAGCCTCCCGCAGTAGGGTGAGGATGCGCGCCGCCGTCGGGCCGGCGCCGTCGAGCACGACGATCGCCTCGCGAGCGGCGGCATCACGATCGCCCGCGGCCTGCGTCAGAACCGGCGCCAGCTGTTCGAGGAGGGCGTCGGCTCTGCCGGGATCGGCGCCCGCGCTGCGCGCGATGAGCCGGAGGGCGCCGAGCGCGACGCCTCCGGCCAGGGCGGAGACCATCCGTTCGCCGGCGGCGTCGAGCGGATCCAGCACGAGGCGCGGACGCTCCACGCCGAACTGGAGGGCGTGCGGCGAGCGCCACACGCGGGGGACTGCGGGATCGAGCTGGTAGACCATCCGGCCATCCTGCCGGGAGCAGGGCACCCGTTCCGAGTTATCCACAGACGAGGGCGATGAAGGCGCCTCGTCCACAGGCGACCGAGGAGACGGCCCCTGCTCAGTCCTCGGTCGGTCGCTCCCCGTCGCCCCGGAGCAGGTCCTCGAGCGCCTGGTCGAACTCGTCGCGCTCCGGCTCCTGCCCGGAGGCCGCGGCGGTGAGCCGGGCCACCAACGCGGACGGGTCGTCGAGATCCGCCGCCTGGGGGAGGAGGTCGGGGTGCGACCACAGGTGATCGCGGGCCTCCTGGCCGACGGCGTCGGTGACGGCCTGCCACATCGCGGCGGCGTCGCGGAGCCGGCGCGGACGCAGCTCGAGTCCGACGAGGGTGGCGAACGCCGACTCGGCCGGGCCTCCCGCAGCACGCCGCCGCCGTACGGTCTCGGCGATCGCGTCGGCCTTGGGGAGCAGCCGGGTGGCGCCGGCGGTGACGACGTCTACCCAACCCTCGACGAGCGCGAGCACGGTCTCCAAGCGCCCGAGGGCCTCCTGCTGCTCCTCCGTCTTGGGCGGGATGAGCGCGCCGGACACCATCGCCTCGCGCAACTCCTCCGGGTTGGCCGGGTCGAAGCTCTCCGCCAGCGACTCCAGGCGGTCGGTGTCGATCGTGATGCCGCGGGCGAACGCCGTGATCTGCGTGATGAGCTGCAGGCGCAGCCACTTGGCGTGCCGGAACAGGCGCGCGTGGGCGAGCTCCCGGACGGCCAGGTACAGCTGCACCTGGTCGAGTGGGATGTCGAGCCCGTCGCCGAACTCGGCCACGTTCTGGGGGATGAGGGCCGCCGCGCCGTCGGCGAGCAGCGGGATGCCGATGTCGCCTCCCGAGACGACCTCCTTCGACAGCTGCCCGACGACCTGGCCCAGTTGCATGGCGAACAGGGCGCCGCCGACCGATCGCATGACCTGGCCGGCGTTCTGGATCATGCCCTGCATCTCTTCCGGCGCCTGCTCGGTGAGCACCCGGGTGAGCGCGTCGGAGATGCTGAGGGCGACCGGCTCGGCCAGCTGGGTCCACAGCGGCATCGTCTGACGCGCCCATTCGGCGCGCCCGATCAGTTCGGGCGGCGTCGACAGCCCGGCGACGGTCGTCGCCTGGTCGAGCCAGAGAGCCGCGACATTGAAAGCCTGGTCGAGCGCCGAGCGCTCGGCCGGGGTGACCGCGTGCGCGCCCTCGCCGGCGAGCGTGCGCGCCTGCTGCGACGCCAGATCCCAGTTGATGCCGCCTCCGGGGTTCATGAGGGCGTTCTGAAGCTGGCCGAGCAGCTGCTGGATGGCGGCCGGATCGTTGGGGAGGCCCGCGGCACCGGCGAGCTGGCTCGGGTCGATCGAGGAGTCGCCCGACAGGAACTCGCGGAGCATGTCCCGGAACTCGTCGTCCGGTTCCTTGTTCGGATCGTCGGCCATGGTGCGCCCCTCGTCTCGAATGGTTTCCGCCGTTGATTACGGCTTTCCAGGCTTGGGATCTACGCTAGCCCGTGATCGTCGTGAGCCGGGTGAGAATCGGCTCGGGCTGCGCCGTGTGCTGTGCGCCCGTGGCGAACACGACCGAAGGGACTGCACGTGACGCTGTTCACCGACGACCACTCCGAGCCGCCGGCCGAACGCGAGCGGGTGGCTCCCTCCCGCCGGGTCGTCGCGGGCTGGGTCGCGGTCGGCGTCGCCGTGGTGCTCGCGCTCGTCCTCGCGCTCGTTCCCGCACCGTTCGTGATCGAGCAGCCGGGGCCCGTTTACAACACACTGGGCACAGATCAGGCGGTCGGGTCGGAGCCGTCCGCCGACGCCAAGCAGCTGATCACCATCCCCGCCCAGACCACGTACCCCACGTCGGGGTCGCTCGACCTCCTGACCGTGTCGGTCGTAGGCAATCCCGACCAGCGCCCGAGCTGGTTCGACATCATCCGCGCCTGGTTCGACCCGAGCCGCGCGGTGCAGCCGATCGACGCCGTCTTCCCTCCCGGTACGACGACCGAGCAGTCCAACGCCGCGAACGCCGCCCTCATGGTCGACTCGCAGCAGGACGCCATCGCCGCGGCGCTCAACGAGCTGGGATATCAGTTCCCGCAGAACGTCGAGGTCAAGCAGCTCATCCCGAACTCGCCGGCGGCGAAGGTCCTGAAGACCGGGGACGAGATCGCGAGTGTGAACGGCAAGGCAGTCACCAGCATCGCCGAGCTCCGCAGGGCGGTGTCGGCGAACGGAACGGGCAACGCCGCCCAGCTCGGTATCGTGCGCGACGGCGCCGCCTCGACCGTCGCGATCACGCCGGAGGAGACGCGGGGCCAGGTCGTCCTGGGCATCGGCGCGGGGATGGACTACAAGTTCCCGTTCGACGTGAACATCCAGCTGAACAACGTCGGAGGTCCGAGCGCGGGCCAGATGTTCGCCCTCGGGATCATCGACAAGCTGACCCCGGACAAGCTCAACGGCGGCAAGAAGGTCGCCGGCACCGGAACCATCGACAACGCCGGGACGATCGGCGCGATCGGCGGCATCCGCCAGAAGATGTTCGCGGCGCGAGACACCGGGGGCGCGAGCTACTTCCTCGCGCCCGCCTCGAACTGCGACGAGGTCACCGGCCACATCCCGTCGGGTCTGCACGTCTTCGCCGTGAAGACGCTCGCCGACTCGCTCGCCGTGCTGAAGGCCGTCAGCAGCGGGGCCGGCACGTCCGGCCTCCCGACCTGCCCGGCGTCCTGACCGGCAGCTTTCCGGTCCGGGGCCGTTCACCCGGCGTTCGCCGTCCTCACCGCAGGGCCGCAGCAATCTCCAAGCGACGGCCACCTAGGATGGTTCTCTGAGTCACCCCACGGAGAGCAAGAGGGCCACACGTGAGTTCAACCACTGCAGTTCGACCCCCGGGGCGCCGCCGGGCGGCCATCTGGATCACGCTGGGCGTGATCGTGGCGCTGGTGATCCTGTTCTTCGTCTTCGCGGGCCTCTACGCCGACGTGCTGTGGTACCAGCAGCTCGGGTTCCTCAACGTGCTCACCACCCAGTGGTTCGCCGGCGCCGCCATGTTCTTCATCGGGTTCTTCGCGATGGCCCTCCCGCTGTGGCTGTCCATCCAGCTCGCTTACCGGCTGCGACCCGTGTACGCCAAGCTGAACACGCAGCTCGATCGCTACCAGCAGGTGATCGAGCCGCTGCGCCGGCTCGCGATGTACGGCATCCCTGTCGTGTTCGGCATCTTCGCCGGCGTCTCGTCGGCGAGCCGCTGGCAGGCGGCCGCCATGTGGCTGAACGGCACGTCGTTCGGCAAGTCCGACCCGCTGTTCCACCTCGACATCGGCTTCTACGTGTTCGCGCTGCCGTTCTACCGCAGCGCCGTCGCCTTCGCGTCGGCGGTCGTGCTCATCTCGCTGCTGGCGACGCTCGCCACCTGCTACCTCTACGGCTCCATCCGCTTCAGCGGCCGCGAGGTGCGCATCTCCCGGGCCGCGCGCGTCCAGATCGCGGTCATCGCCGCTCTCTACCTGCTGCTGCAGGGCGTCAGCATCTGGCTCGACCGCTACGCGGCGGTGACCGACTCCAACGTCAACGACATGATCAACGGTGCCGCGTACACCGACGTGAACGCGTCCATCCCGGGCAGGGCGGTGCTGGCAGGCGCGGCCATCTTCGTCGCCATCCTCTTCGTCCTCACCGCCTTCACCGGCCGCTGGCGCTTCCCCGTGGTTGGCACCGCGCTGCTCATCGTGGCGGCCCTGGTCGTCGGTGCGATCTACCCCTGGATCGTCCAGCGCTTCCAGGTCGACCCGAGTCAGAAGACCCTCGAGACGCCATACATCCAAGACTCCATCGATGCCACGCGAGATGCGTACGCGCTCAGCGACATCCAGGTGATCCCGTACGACGCGACGACGAACGCTCAGGCCGGGGCGCTGCGTCAGGATGCCCAGACCACCGCGCAGATCCGCATCATGGACCCGGCGGTGATCAGCCCTTCCTTCCAGCAGCTGCAGCAGTTCCGCCAGTACTACTCGTTCCCGCGCAACCTCAACGTCGACCGCTACAGGATCAACGGCAACGAGCAGGACGCGGTGGTCTCCGTGCGCGAGCTCAACCAGTCGGGCCTCACGAGCAGGAGTTGGTTCAACGACACCATCGTGTACACCCACGGCTACGGCATGGTCGCCGCGTACGGCAACCAGCGCTCCAGCGACGGCCAGCCCGTGTTCCTCGAGTCGGGCATCCCCACCACCGGCACCCTAGGCACCTACGAGCCGCGGGTCTACTTCGGCCAGCAATCGCCGACCTACTCGATCGTCGGTGCGCCGAAGGGTACCAAGTCCGTCGAGCTCGACTACCCCGGGGGCAGCGACAACGCGCAACAGACCTACACCACGTTCTCGGGCAACGGCGGACCGAAGCTCGACAACATCTTCAAGCGCCTGGTCTACGCCTTGAAGTTCCAGGACGAGCAGATCGTCCTGTCCGACGCGGTCAACAGCGACTCGCAGATCCTCTACGACCGCGACCCGATCAAGCGCGTCCAGAAGGTGGCGCCTTACCTGACCCTCGACTCGCAGGCCTACCCGGCGGTGATCGACGGCCGCATCAAGTGGGTCATCGACGGTTACACGACGAGTGACCAGTACCCGTACTCGCATGTCGGGAGCCTGAGCGACTCGATCGCGGACACCGAGACGCCGAAGCCGGCCTACGCCTTCGACAACATCAACTACATCCGCAATTCGGTCAAGGCCACCGTCGACGCCTACGACGGTTCAGTGAAGCTCTACGCGTGGGACGCCAAGGACCCGGTGCTGCAGACCTGGCAGAAGATCTTCCCGACCACGGTCAAGCCGATCAGCGACATGAGCGCGCAGCTGCTGAGCCACGTGCGCTACCCGTCCGACCTGTTCAAGGTGCAGCGCGCGGTGCTCGGCCAGTACCACGTCACCGACGCCGGGTCGTTCTATTCCCGCGACGACGCGTGGACGACACCGAACGATCCGACCTCGTCGCCGTCGGATCCGACTCTGCAGCCGCCGTACTACCTGACGATGCAGATGCCGGGACAGGAGAAGCCGTCGTTCTCGCTGTACTCGACGTTCATACCGCAAGCGTCCAGCGAGTCGAGCAGGTCGGTGCTCAAGGGCTACTTGGCGGTGGACGCGGATGCCGGTTCGTCGAAGGGCAAGGTCGCGTCGGGCTACGGCAAACTCAGACTCCTGTCTCTGCCGTCGAGCGACACCATCCCCGGGCCCGGACAGGTGCAGAACAACTTCAACTCCGACCCGACCGTGTCCCAGGAGCTGAACCTGCTGAGACAGGGCAAGACCGACGTCATCAACGGCAACCTGCTGACACTGCCGGTCGGAGGCGGCCTGCTCTACGTGCAGCCCGTCTATGTGAAGTCGACCGGTGAGACGAGCTATCCGATTCTGCAGAAGGTGCTGGTCGCGTTCGGTGACAAGATCGCCTTCGAAGACACGCTCGATCAGGCGCTGGATTCGCTGTTCGGCGGCGATTCCGGAGCGAGTGCCGGTGACAACAACGTCCCGACGACCGGGGGAGGCGGAACCGGCGGAACAGGTGGAACCGGAACGGGCAACGGCACCGGAACAGGCAGCGGCACCGGCTCCGGTTCGGGGTCGACCTCCGGCCAGAACAACCCGGCGCTGCAGCAGGCCCTCCAGCAGGCCAAGCAGGCGTTGTCGGATCGCGAGGCCGCGCTGAAGGCCGGTGACTGGGCGGCGTACGGCGCCGCGGACGCCCGCCTGCAGCAGGCGCTCCAGAACGCGATCGCAGCGGAGGGGACCGGCACGAGCTCCGGCTCGAAGTAGCTGTCGGGAGCCACCGCCGAATCCGGCTGAGCGGCCTGCACCGATCGGGTGCGGGCCGCTCTGCGTATGTTCAGGCATCGTACAAAGTCAGGGCGTGGGAGTCTGCGGTTTCTCCAATCGAGGGCATATTCAGCGCGAAAGCTCTTGCGCGAACTTTGATTGTCTACTTTACTAACAAACATGCTCGTCGACGAAGCGCATCGCTCCGGTTCCACGGACCCCCGTCCCGCCCGGACGGATGGCCCCCTGGTCCCTGGCCGCGCCCTACGCCCGCGCACGAAGGTGCTCCCCGAGCACGCCCGCAACCACAACCGGTCGCTCGTGCTGCAGTCGCTCTACCGCGACGGGCAGGCGAGTAGGGCCGACCTGGCCAGGGAGACCGGGCTCACGCGGGTCACCATCTCCGACCTCGTCGGCGAGCTGATCGCCGAAGGTCTCGTGATCGAGCTCGGACAGCGCGACGATGCCCGACCGGGCAAGCCCGCCGTTCTCCTGGACGTCGATCGGTCGGCCAGCCAGATCATCGGTGTGGACCTCAGTGAGCACGCCGTGTTCCGCGGCGCCGTCCTCGACATGGACGGCCAGGTTCTGCGGTCCACCGAGCTGACCCTCGCCGGAAGCCGCGGCGAGGACGCCACTGCGAAAGTGCTCGCACTGGTCGACGAGCTCGTGGAGGCCGCGACGGCGCCGATCCTCGGCATCGGCATCGGGTCTCCCGGCATCGTGGATGCGTCGGGCACAGTCGTCGCTGCTCCGAACCTGGGCTGGACGGACGAGCCGCTGCAACGCAGGCTCGCCGAGCGCACCGGCCTTCCCGTATTCGTCGCGAACGACGCCAATGTCGCCGTGCTGGCGGAGCACGGCTTCGCCGACGCGCACGGCGACATGATGCTCGTCAAGGTCGGCCACGGCGTCGGTTCCGGATTGCTCGTCGCCGGCGCTCTGGTCTTCGGCAGCCGATTCGCCGCGGGGGAGATCGGCCAGGTGATGGTCGGAACCGACGACGGCTCAGAGGGGCCCTACGATCGCGAGAAGTGCCTGGAGGCGTGGCTCGCGGTCCCGCGTCTCGAGTCGAAGGTCGCGGCCGAGGCCCTCGCCGGCCGTCCCGTTGAACCGGTGCTCCGCGAGGCGGGACAGCGGCTCGGGGTCGCCCTCGCGCCCATCGTCGGTGCTCTGAACCTTTCGGAGGTCGTGCTGAGCGGCCCGGAGGAGCTCCTCGCCGGTGTACTGATCGACGCCTTGGGCGCGACGCTCCGCAACCGCACGATGGCTGGATTCCACTCGGACGTCACTCTCCGCATGACCAGCCAGGGCAGGGACATCGTGCTGCGCGGGTGCGTCATCATGGTGCTCTCCGCCCAGCTCGGGGTGTCCTGATGACTCTGGTCGTCGAACCCGTCGTCCGCGAGCAGATCGTGGCGAAGCCGTTCCGCTTCGGGCCCGGGGTGCTCGCCCGCCTGAGCGACTTCCGCGGTCGGTGCACGGTGGTCCGGCTCGCGAGCGCGAGCAATGAACGCCTGGGTGTGCCGCGCTGGTATACGCTCGCGGAGGCCTGGAGCGAGACCGGGTCGGCGGTGGCCGCCCACTGGTCGCGCAACCCCGTGATCGACGTGGCCCCGTCTGACGCCCCCGATCTGGTGCTCGCGACGGGGACCCCGGTCGTCGTCATCGGCGCGGACATCGTGATCGCGCCCTGGCAGCGTGCCGTCGTCGACGCGGTGCGGGCGGCGTGCGCGCAGGTGCTGGTGGTGGAGGTCGCGCCGTCGCCGGTCACCGTCCATGTTGCCCGCGACGGCTACGCCGACCTCGAGACGTTCGGCCACGACCGGCAGCGCGGGTCGGAACTGCTCGCGCTGCTCAGCGCGCCCAGCTGACGCCGAGCGTGGACTGGAGGGCGTACTGCGCGGCGCCGCGGAACGGCTGCTCCAAAGCGGTCTTGGCGTAGCGGAAGCTGAGCGGCATCGCCGCCCTGACCGGGTGCCGAGCGGCCTCCGCCCGCACATGCCCGATGAAGTCGGCCCCGAGCTTCGGCGCGGCGCCGCCGAGCACGATGTTCGGAACGTCGAGGGCCGCGCCGACCATGAGCAGGGCGCGCGCGAGCGCCCTCGCCCCGGTGGCGACACGCTCACGCGACTCGGGGAGCGCCGCGAGCGCGGTGACATCGACGGCCTCCAGGTCGGCGCCGTGCGGCAGGCCGAGGAGGCTGGTGACCGAGACGACCTCCTCGAGGCAGCCGCGGTTGCCGCACGCGCACACGGGTGCGTCGTCGCCGAACAGCACGGGCACGTGCCCGATCTCACCGGCGCGGTGCGAGGCGCCGGTCAGCACGACGCCGTCAACGATCACCGCGGCGCCCACGCCGGTGCTGAGCGAGACGAACAGCTGGTTGGCTCCGAACTCGTCGGACAGCGAGTAGTCGGCGATCGCCTCGGCGTCGGCATCGTTGACGAGCCGCACCGGCGCGGACACGATGCCGGCGAGCTCCCGTCCCAGGTCGACGTCGATCCAGCCGAGCTGGACGCTCTCGCGGATCAGGTCGCCGTCGGCGATGCCGGGCACCTGGATGCCGACGGCCGCGACCCGGGCGGTCGTGACCCCGGCCAGCCTGCGGACGACGGTGCGGACGTCATCGAGTGTCGCGGTGGCCGTCGTGCGATGCGCCACTGTCGTGACGACGTCGCCGAGAAGATCCACGACCGCTCCACGGACCAGTCCCGGCTGCACGATCACCGACAGGAGGACGTTGTGCTCCGCGTCGACGCGCAGTGTCGTCGCTCGCTTGCCGCCGGTGCTCTCGGCCAGCCGGCCCTCGATGACGAGGCCGTCGGCGATGAGCCCGGCGAGCAGGGAGGACACGGTGGCGGAGGTCAGGCCGGTCCGGCGCGCGATGGCCGCGCGCGTGGCGAGGCCATCGCCGGAGAGCACCAGCTGGAGCGCTGTGGTGAGGTTGCGCTCGCGCACGGCGGACTGCGTCGCCTTGCCGTGTTCGTCTGCCACAGTCCTCCTCGAGACCCCCGGTTTACGACCCTAGCGAATGCGGCGCATGATGGACCGCATGGGATATGGCCTCATCCTCGTCGATGTGCAGCGGAACATGCTGGAAGGTCCGGGCGCGGTCTCGGGGGCCGCGGAGTTCCGCGACCTGCTCTCGGGGCTGCTCGATGCCGCCCGGGACGCCGACGCGGCGATCATCCACGTCAAGAACGACGGAACCGTCGGCGACCCGGACGAGCCGGGCACTCCCGGCTGGGAGCTCGTCTTCACGCCGCTGCCGGGCGAGCCCATCGTGCGCAAGGACGCGCCGAATGCGTTCGAGTCCAACCCCGCCCTCGCCGACGTGCTGCGGGCGATGGGCGTCGACACGGTCGTCGTCGCCGGGCTGCAGAGCGAGTACTGCGTGCAGGCCACCGCGGTCGGAGCGCTCGAGCGCGGTTTCGACGTGGTCGTGCCCGCCGGCGCCCACACGACCTACGACGACGGCGAGCCGGCGGCCGACATCGTCGAGCGCGTCACGCTCGAGCTCGTCGCCGCCGGCGTGGAGGTGCCGGAACTCGACGAGGTGACCTTCGACTGACGCTCAGTCGACCAGGGCACCCAGGCGTTCGCCCTCCAGCGCCTCCCGGATGCTCAGCGAGTAGATGCGCGAGAAGCCGGGCCGGGCGGGGTCGCCGGTGATGTAGGCGACCGACTCGACGTGCTCCTCGAACGCATTGACCTTGTCGCGCGGCGCGCCGACGATGAGCTGGAATCCCAGGCCGCGGAACGCCGCCAGAGCGCGGCCCGTGTATTCGTTGTCGGCCTTCACGAAGCCTTCGTCGAGCACGATGGGGGCGTAGGTCGGGGTGGCGTCGGTGCCGTCTCCGAGGCGGTAGCGCAGCGCCGCGCCGAGCACGAACGCGATGAGCTCCTGCCCTTCGCCTCCCGACTTGCCCGCGACGCCCTCGTGGACGATCTGCGTGCCGTCGGCGCGCGTCTCGATGGCCCGGAACTGGTAGTGCTCGCGCGCATCCAGCACGCGCCGGCGCCAGGCCTCACCGGCGCGGGAGCGCTCCTCCAGCCGGGCCAGGTCGCGGCGGAGCTCGAGGAAGTCGCGCTCGATCGCGGCGGCGTCCCGACGGTCGGCGCCCGCTGCGCCGGCCGCACCAGCGGTGTGCTTGCGCAGAGTGCGCGTGAATTCGTGGAGGTCGCTGTTCGAGACGGGACGCGGCTCGATGTCGAGCGTCGACCCCTCCCGGAACTCGATGCCGCGCAGCGCGTTCGAGATCGGCCGCACGCCCCGCCGGATGGCGTGGCCGTCCTCCTCGATCTGGGTGAGCAGGGCGCGGAGGCTGTCGCCCATGCTCGCGCCCGCCTTGACGAGCCAATCGGCCTTCGACCGCGGCAGGTCGTCGTCGACGAGCACCCGGTGGATGGCGAGCACCGCGGGCAGACTCTCGATGGTGGCGTCGATCTCGGTCGACGGGTCCAGATCGCGATAGCGTTCGAAGGTGACCACCAGCAGCTCCGCGAGGTGCTCGACGTTCTGCTGGTGCGTCTCGATCTGGTCGCGCAGCACGGCGTGCGCCTCCGCGTAGCGGCGGTCGACGTCGGAGGACTGCTTCGGCGCGGCGAACGGGAGGGTGCCGAGCAGGAATCGCTCCTCCGGAGTCAGCGGACTGTTCCGCTCCAGCGCATCGGCCACGCTGTCCTCGATGTCGTTGAGGTCGGCGTGCTCGGACTCGAGCTCCTCCAGCCGCGCCTGCAGCGCTGCTCCGCGCTTGGCGGCGTCGAGGCGCTCCCGGTCGTGGCGGTCGGCTTCGTCCTGCAGCGCCGTCGCCTCCGGGTGCTCGACGGAGACCCGGTCGAGCTGCTCGGTGAGCTGCGCGACGCGCGACTCGTGGGGTGCGAGCTCGATCGCCTCCCACTGGATCGCCCGCACGGCGCCGAGCGCCTCGGCGCGCGTCCGCGCTTCGCTGTGCGCGGCCTCCGCGCTGTCCGACGCGGCGCGGGCGGCGCTGAGCTCGGCCTCCAGCTCGGCGAGCCGGGCCGCCAGCTCCTCGATGCGCGGCGTGTTGTCGAGCCCGATCCAGGAGGCGCTGCGGCGGTCGTCCTTGATGACGCGGCCGCGCGCGGCGGACCGCATCCCCGCCCGGGTCACCGCGCCGGAGGCGCCGGCCGGACGGGGTGCGTCGAGATCCTCCGGCGACTCGACGCACAGGACGCTGCGGTCGCGCACCAGCTCGTCGTGCAGCCAGCCCCAGTACGGGCTGGCCTCGTCGAAGTGCAGCAGGGCGGGAACGGTCCGGTCGATCGGGTCGAGCTCGGGCGCGCGCTCGGCGGTCGCGGGGACCAGGACCACCCGGCCGCGCATGTCGCCGTCGTTGACGAACCGGCGGACGGCCGCGAAGCTGCGCTCGTCCACGATCAAGTGGGTGGCGGTCTCGCCGAGCACTGTCTCGACGGCGCGGCTCCAGTCGCGACGGCCTGGCGCGACCTCGAACAGCTCGCCCGCATACGGGAGGCTCTCGGCGGGGAGCCCGGCACCCGCCGCGATCCGGCGGCGGCGTTCGTCCGCATCGGCAGGCACGTTGCTCCGGCGCTGCTCGTACGACCGCTTCTCGGCCGAGACGGCGGCGATCGCCTTCTTGGCCGCGTCGACGCGGCCGGCGAGCTCGTAGCGCTCGGCCTTCTGCTCGTCGTCGGCCACGAGGGCCGCCAGCGCGGCCTCGGCCTGCGCCTGCGCCAGGGCAAGCTGCTCGGCGGAGTCCGGAGCCTCCAGCCCGGCCCGGCCGAAGAGGGCGTCGGCCGACGCCCGCTCCCGCGCCTGAGCTCCGAGGATCCGTTCGGCCAGCTCGAGCTCGCGCCGCAGAGCGACGGACGGGTCCCCGCCGAGCGCGGCCAGCCGCGACTGGGCGTCCTGCTGGGCGCGATGCGCCGCCCGCTCGTCTGATTCGGCCGCGCGGCGCAGCGATTCCTGCTCGCGCTTGCGCTCGCGGACGGCGTCCACCTGCCCCGAGACCCAGTCGCGGACGTGCTCCGCCAGCCAGACGCGCAGGCGCGGGTCGCTCTCGCCGTCGGCCGGGGTCAACAGCCTCCGCTTGCCGGTGGCGTCGTCGGCGGCGGCGGTGAGCTGCTCGGCACGGGCCGGGACGTCGGCCAGGACCTCCAGCTTGCGACGCGTGGTCTCGAAGACGTCGTAGAGGGCGGAGGCCTCCCGGTAGCTGCTGAGGGTCGTCTCCCAGCGCGACAGGGCGCGCGGCTCGGTGAGAACGAAGGACTTGAACAGCTCGTCGATCGAGAAGACACCCTTCGATGCCTGGGCGCGGCGCAACAGGGTGAGCGCCTTCAGCTGCGACTCGTCGCTGCCGCCGATGCCGAGCTCCTCGCAGAGCCGCACCCGCAGCTCCGGCTGCGATGAGGTCACCAGGTCGCGCTCGGGATGCACCAGCCGGCCGAGCGACGCGCGCGTCAGCGGCGAGGAGCTGCCCGGCTCCTGCACGAGCTCGTTGAGGCGGCCGAGCGGGAACTCCCCGTGCGCCAGGAGGTAGACCGTCGCGGTCGTGACCTCGTCCTGCGTCGAGGTGTCCGGTCCGATCCAGGCGAGCCGTGCGGCGGTGACGGTCTCGCCGAGCTCGGTGCGCCAGGTGATCGCGGCCCCGCTCGGGAAGGCGGTGCCGAGGGGCCGGAGGAAGTGGGTCGTCGTCGTGTCGGAACCGGCGTCCTTCACCTCGTCGGTCTTGCCGCGCGCGTAGCTGTACACCGTGCGCTCCGAGCGCTGCCGGGAGTCGTCGCGTGCCGCGCGGTTGAACTCCTGCGGGTTGGGCATGATGACCGCCGACATGGCGTCGAGCACTGTCGACTTGCCGCGACCGGTCGGACCGAGGATGGCGATGCCTCCGCGGCCGACGGGCATCCGGTGGAGGCCGTCGTAGCCTCCCCAGTTCAGCAGCTGGACGAGCTCGATGCGGAACTGGCCGCGGCGGAGCAGGCCGTCGTCTTCGGGCAGATCGTTCACTCGCCGGCCTCCTCGGGGGTGGTGTCGTCGTGCTCAGCGGACGCGTCGTCGTCGGGCGCGTCCTCACCGGCGGCGGTGAGGAACGTCCGCTCCAGGTGCAGCAGCTCGTCGGCGCCGATCAGCGGCACCACCGCGGGGGAGACCACGTACACGTCGGGATCCTCCGGGGTGGGGGTCAGCAGCTCGAGCCGGTCGAGCGCCGCGATCGCGGCACGGATCCTGCGGTCGACCCGCACCTCGTCGTGCGAGGAGTCTCCCTGGAAGCGGCTGAGGAACTCGGCCACGTGGTCGCGGGTCACCGTGACGGGCTCGTCCTGCGCGTCGGCGTAGGCGTGCTCCTGGCGGAGCAGCACAAGCAGGAGGGACGCGTCGCGAGACAGCGGCTTCTCGCGGCGCAGCAGCACGGGGACGCCGTCCTCGCCGTTCTGACGCTTGAAGGCCACCTCGTGCGCGAGGTCGAGGTGCAGCGTCAGGAACAGCTCGTCGAGCCGTGCGCGGACGTCCTCCTCGTGGTCGAGCAGACCGCGCCACGCTTCGGGATGCTTGGCCCGCGTGATGAACCGGCTGGTCAGCAGCGTGATGAGCGCGATGCGTGCCTCGCGGGGGAGTGCGTCGCCCGCCAGCCCGTCCCCGAAGGCGTCAGAACCGGTGGTCTGCGCCTCGTCTCGGCTCGCCGTCGTCGTCTCCGTGGCGCTCATCGTCCGTCCGCCTCCTGGTCGGCCGCGTCCCGTCCGAAGACGAGGAGCGGCATGGTCACTTCGCGTGCGCCGGCCGTGATGTCGAGCGGCACGGTCTGTACGCCCTCCGCCACGGCTCCGTTCTCGGCGCCGAGCTCGATCAGGCTGACCGCGAGACCGAGCCGGCGGTACTCCGCGGGCGTCGCCGAGTAGACGTCGGCGCCGGTCACCGTCTCCGCCTCGGCGAGCAGGGAATCGATGGTCTCGCGCACTGCGGCCGTGCTGGTCGCTACGGCGAGCCGGAGCGCCTCGCGTTCGTCGTCGGGCAGCGGATCGTCGTTCTCGGTGATCGCGACGCCGACCTCCGGACGCCCGCGGTCGCGCCAGAGCTGTGCCTGAGTCACGTCCACGAGGTCCCAGCCGCCGATGCCGAGCAGATCGCCGTCGACCAGCGCGGGCCCCGGGCGACGCTCCGTCCAGAGCGCTCCGGCGTCCATCGCTCGGGCCGCGAGCGCGAGCAGGCGCGCGTGCCGGTCCGAGCCGCTGCGGCTGAGGAAACGTCGCAACGACGACGTCCAGCGGACGTAGGTCTCCTGCACGCTCTGCTCCTCGGCGAGCAGGGAGGTTATCAACGTCTCCAGCTGTGCGCGCTGGCGCTCGGTCAGGTCGGTGATCTCGCCGGGCCGCGCGAGGACGCGCTCGATGTCGGAGCGCATCCCCTCCAGCTCGCGGGAGGACAGCATGGCGGCGAACCCGCGGTAGGCGCGCCCCTCCGGCGTCTGCTCGAGCAGGTCGTTGTCACGCAGGAACCGGTCGACGAGCGCGCCCTTTCCGACGGTCTGCGATGATGCCGCCCTGGCGACGTCGCGGTGACGCTGCTCCACCATCGCGCCGAGCTGGCGGAAGTCCTCCGGCAGTGTCGCCGTCAGCCGCAGCACCTCGCGCACCTGGCGCGAGACGGCCTCCGGTGCCGCCACCGACGCGCCGTGCCGCGCGATCTCGTCCCTGCGTCGCTGCAGCTCGGCGATTTCCCGGTCGAGGCGGTCGAGCTGCGACTCGGGAGTGGGATCGGTCAGCGCCGCCAACTGGTGGACGGCGTGAGCGATGCTCGCGAACCGCGCCTCCGAGACCGCGCTGTCGGGCTCGGCCAGCTCGCGGACGATCCGCAGCGCCTGCAGCGAGTACTGCGAGAGGCGATAGCGTGCGCGACCTTCACCGGCGCCCGCCCGGGTTCGGACCAGCCAGCGGCTGTCGACCCAGCTGCGGCAGTACTCGGCGGGGGAGGTGCGCGTCGTCTCCGGTTCGGCCGGCTCGCGATCGTCGTCGAGCTCCTCGAGCGCGTCGGCGACCTTCTGGTGGAACCAGTCGGCCGAGACCGTCCCGTCCGCGTACTCGAGATGGCGTGAGAAGAGGGGGAGGACCCAGCGACCGTTGTAACTGCGCAGCAGGGCCCAGGTGGGATGCTCCTCCCAGACTGCGGCGATGCGTGCGCCGTCGAGGGCCTCGTCCATCATCCTCCGCTGCCATGATCCGGAAAGAGGCCAAAAGCCAGCCTGAACAAAAATCGGCCCGGACCTGGGGATTTCTCCTCAAGTCCGGGCCATCTGGTTGCGGGGGCAGGATTTGAACCTACGACCTCTGGGTTATGAGCCCAGCGAGCTACCGAGCTGCTCCACCCCGCGGCACAAGAAATGACTCTAGCACGGCCCGAGGGCGGTGTGAAATCCGCTGTCGGCCCGGGCGCGTCCGGGGTACCTAGACCGCTCGTCCCACTAGAGTCGACGCAGGACCCAGGAGATGCGTATGGCGAATTCGGCCCAGAAGTACCGCGTGTGCGTGATCGAGGACGATCCCGACGTGGCCTTCTACATGAAGACCGTGCTCGAGAAGCGTGCGGACGCGCAGGTCGTCGCCGTCACCGATCCCTCCATCGCACTCGACACGATCGCCTCGTTCGACCCGGACGTCGTCATCACCGACATCGAGATGCCGGGGATCTCCGGCATCGACCTCCTGCGGGAGGTGCGCAGCCGCCACCCAGGCCTGCCCGTCGTGGTCATGACGGCGCACGTGTCGGTCGACTACGCGGTCTCCGCGCTGCGCGCGCAGGCCGACGAGTTCCTCACCAAGCCGATCGCTTCCTCCGAGCTCGTCGCCATCGTGAACCGGCTCGCGGAGGAGGGGCGCACCAAGCGGGCCGCGAACCAGCAGCAGGTGGTCCTCGCGATCGGCGCGCATCCCGACGACGTCGAGATCGGCGTCGGCGGCATCCTCTCCGCGCACCGCGACGCCGGCAACCAGGTCGTCATCCTGACGCTCTCGCGCGGGGCGCGCGGAGGCGACGCCGACGACCGTCAGCACGAGTCCCTCGCCGCGGCCGAGCTGCTCGGCGCCCGGCTCTTCCTCGAAGACCTCGAAGACACCCGCATCTCGGCCGCCGACCCGACCGTGAGCATCATCGAGCGCGTCGTCGCCGAGGTGCGACCGGACATCGTCTACACGCACTCGGCGCACGACCGGCACCAGGACCACCGGGCGGTGCACGCGGCCGTCAATGTCGCCACGCGCAATGTCCGCACGGTGTGCTGCTTCCAGAGTCCGTCGGCGACGATCGACTTCCGCCCTACCCGGTTCGTGCCGATCGACGGCTTCACCGAGGCCAAGCTGCGCCTCATCGACTGCTTCCGTTCGCAGACCGAGCTGCGCGCGTATCTCGACCACGACTTCGTGCTCGCCACCGCGCGCTACTGGTCGCGGTTCGGGGGCGGCACCAACTGCGAGCCGCTGGAGGTGATGCGCGACACCGCGGACATCTCCGTTCCCGCCTCCGCCATCCAGACCGACGCCCGAATCCGAAGGAACCAGGAATGACCGCATCCCTCACCCGCGTGCTCGTCACGGGCGCAGGAGGCCCGGCCGGCATCGCCGTCATCCGCTCGCTGCTCGACCGCGACGACGTGGAGGTGTTCGCCGCCGACATGGACGGTTGGGCGAGCGGCCTGTACCTGGTGCCGGAGTCGGCCAGGCGGATCGTCCCGCCCGGGCGCGCGCCGACGTTCGTCGACGATGTGATCGCGATGTGCGCGGCCGACGGCATCGACGTGCTGTTCTCCACGGTCGACGTGGAGCTGCCCGGCCTCGCCGCCCGGCGCGACGAGCTCTCCGCCGCGGGCACGGCGCTGGCGGCGCCCAGCCACGAGACTCTGGTGACCTGCCTCGACAAGTACCGCCTGGCGCAGGCCGTCGACGGCAAGGCGCGCATCCCCGAGACGCGCCTGCTCGACCGCGACGGCGTCGGCGCCGAGTGGGTCTTCCCGGTGATCATCAAGCCGCGCAGCGGCGCGGGGTCGCGAGGTGTGCGCTTGATCGCCGACCGTGCCGCCCTGGAGGCGCTGGGGGAGGACCGGAGCATCCTCATCCAGGAGAACCTGCCGGGCGAGGAGTTCTCGGTCGACGTGCTCGCGGGCCTCGACGGCGCCGTGATCGCGGCCGTGCCGCGCTCCCGCGAGCGCGTCGATTCCGGTGTCTCGATCGCGGGTCGCACGGTGCGCAGAGAGGAGCTGTCGCAGACCGCCGCCGACGTCGCCCGGGCCATCGGTCTGACCGGCGTCGCCAACGTCCAGCTCCGCTACAGCAGCGATGGCGTGCCTGCGCTGCTGGAGGTCAACCCGCGTTTTCCCGGCGCGATGCCGTTGACGATCGCCGCCGGTGTCGACATGCCCTCGCTGCTCCTCGACCTCGTGCTCGGGCGCCCCGTGCCCTCCTCCGTCGACTTCGCGGAGCTCGCCAACGTGCGCTTCCTCGAAGACGTCTTCCTCGACCCGGCCGACGTGCTCGTCTCCGAGAATGCGGCCCACTCGGAGGGACCGGAGGAGTGACCGATCGTCTGCACGCGCTGCTGCGCGGCGACTTCCATGTGCACTCGACCTTCTCGGACGACGCCAGGAGCACGCTCGCGGAGAACATCGCGGCCGCGTCGGCGGCGACCCTCGCCCGCGTGCGCCTGACCGACCATGTGCGCGCGTCCACCACCTGGGTGCCCGAGTTCCTCGCGGCGGTCGCGGCCGAGCCCGTGCCCGACGGACTCACCGTGCTCACCGGTGTGGAGGCGAAGCTGCTGGACGCGTCCGGCGCGGTCGATACTCCGCCCGGCCTCCGTGTCGGCGCGGGCGGTGTCGACGCCGTCGTCATCGGCGACCATCAGTTCCCCGGCACCGACGGGCCGTGGTCGCCCGAGGAGACGCGTCGCCGGATCGCCGACGGTCTTGCGGCCGACGACGCGCTGGATCTGCTGATCGAGGCGAGCATCCGGGCGATGGAGAGGACCAGGCACGCGCAGCTGGCGCACTGGTTCTCGATCCTCCCCAAGGTGGGACTCGCAGAGGAGCAGCTCGGAGCGGATCGTCTCGCCGCCTGGGCGTCCGCCGCTGCGGCGACGGGCACAATCGTCGAGGTGAACGAGAAATGGGCGTGCCCGGGACCCGATGCCGTGTTGGCCCTCCGGGACGCCGGAGCGCGTATCGTTGCGTCCACCGACAGTCACGACGCGGCCGATGTGGGCCGCTACGACCGCGTGACCGCCGTGCTCGACGCCGTGGAGGCCGCCGAACGGGAGGAGCGCCGATGAGCCCCGTCGACCTGACCCGCGTGCAGCGCGAGGAGCTGCAGCGCGAGATCGACAGCAACCGGCGGTGGGAGCTGCGTCTGCCGCTCTACGGAGGCATCGCGCTCGTCGTCATCGCCGCCGTGGTCGTCGTGCGGCTGGTGTTCTTCTCGTGACCGACGCCAAGCGCATCGTCATCGCGGACGACGACGACGACATCCGCCACCTGATGGTCATCGCGGCAGGCCGCGCCGGTGTCGAGATCGTCGCCGCGGTCGACAACGGCCGTTCCGCGCTCGACGCGGTCATCGGGGGCGGGATCGACCTCGCCGTCCTCGACATCTCGATGCCCGGGCTCAACGGCGTGGAGGTCGCAGAGGCGATCCGCGGCGACGACGCGACCAAGGACACGCTCATCCTGATGGTGTCCGCCTCCGTGCAGCTGCTCACCGATCACGGCGTCGTCGCCGACCGGTCCGACAGCTTCATCATCAAACCGTTCAGCCCGCGGGCGCTCTCCGAGCGCATCCGCTCGATGCTCGGCCTGGGAGAGCCCGCATGACCGTCGATCGCTGGCTGGGACGGATCCCGCTGGACTCGCCCTCCGTCTTCCTCAAGCTCGTGCCGACGCTCGTCGGCTTCGCCATCGCGCTGGGGCTGACCTTCATCCCCGGTGTCGTGACGGCGCACCTCCCGCTCTTCATCGTCGGCGCGAGTCTCGTGATGATCGGAGCACTCCTGCTCTCCGTGCTCGTGCCGTGGGCGCGGCTCGACGCACGGTGGGCGATCGCGGTGCCGCTGGTGGCGATGATGGCGATCGGGCTGATGCGCATCGGGACGGGGGGCTCGACGTCGTCCATCGGCGTGATCCTGCTGCTCCCGTTCGTGTGGATCGCCACGGAGGAGGGTCGGCGCAACATCGTCATCGCCGCCCTCGGCATCTTCGTCGTGCTCCTCGGCCCGATCCTGATCGACCATGCGGCGACGAGTGCCGCGGACGTCCTCCGCGCCTTCTTCTCGCCGGTCATCTACCTGATCGTCGCCGCTGTGGTGAACGAAATCGCCCACCGGTCCCGCGTGCAGTTGGCGGCCTCCCGCGCCGTCGCCGCCCAGCGCGAGGAGCTGCTGGAGCAGGCGCAGCGCACCCAGGATGAGCTGGTGCTCAACGAGGCGCGCCTGAAGACCGCCAACCGGCTCATCCAGAGCATCTGGAACGCCGTCACCGAGCAGTCCGTGATCGGCACCGACCTCGACGGCGTGATCGACGTCTGGAATCCCGGCGCCGAGAAGATGCTCGGCCTGACCGAGAAGCAGGTAGTCGGCCACGACAGGCGGGTCATCGAGTTCCACCTCGTGAGCGAGCTGGAGGACCGGCTGCGCGACATGGACGCGCGCTTCACCACGGTCACCAGCGTGGACGACTTCTCGGCCCTCGTCGACACCGTGCGCGCCGGCTACGCGGACGTGCGCGACTGGACGTATGTGCGCGCGGACGGCAAGCATGTGCCCGTCCAGGTCGCTGCCACCCCGCGGATCGACGAGAACGGTCACCGGGTCGGCTTCATCTTCGTGGCCACCGACATGACCCAGGCCCGCGAGTTCGCGCGGCTGAAGGACGAGTTCGTCGGGCTGATCTCACACGAGCTGCGCACACCGCTCAGCTCGATCCTCGGCTACCTCGAGCTGATGCGCGACGACGACGAGGCGCCCCTCTCAGACGAGCAGCTGCAATACCTCGGCGTCGCCGAGCGCAACGCGCACCGCCTGCTCCGCCTGGTCGGCGACCTCCTCTTCACGGCGCAGGTCGAATCGGGGAGGTTCCCGATCGACATCAAGGACGCGGAACTGCGCTCCGTCGTCTCGGCCTCGGTCGAGTCGGCGAGGCCCGGCGCGGGCGCCGCCGGCGTCGCCCTCGTCATGGAGGTGCCCGACGAGCCAGTCGAGGTGCGCGGCGACACCGTCCGGCTCGGGCAGGCGGTCGACAACCTGGTCTCCAACGCGCTCAAGTTCACCCCGTCGGGCGGCAGCGTGACGGTCTCGCTGCGTCGCGACGGCGATGAGGCGGTGGTGGCGGTCACCGACACCGGCATCGGCATCCCGGCCGTCGAGCTGAGCCAGCTCTCCCAGCGGTTCTTCCGCGCGTCGACGGCCACCCGCAACGCCGTGCCCGGCGTCGGCCTCGGCCTCACGATCACCAAGGCGATCGTCACGGCGCACGGCGGCCGGCTCGACATCGCGAGCGAGGAGGGCGTCGGAACGTCGATCAGCCTCCACCTCCCGATCGAGACCCCTGCACCGGTGGCCGAGGCGGTGCCCGGCGCGGAGGCCGCCTCGTGAGCTCGATCGGGGTCGCGGTCGCCCAGTTCACCCCGGGCGACGATCGTGTGCACAACCGCGACCTGGTCGCCGCCCTGATCGCCGTCGCCGCGGCCCGTGGAGCCCGCCTGGTGGTCTTCCCCGAGTACGCGTCGTACTTCACGGACCCGCTCGGGCCGTCCTTCGCGCGCAACGCCGAGCCGCTCGACGGCGAGTTCGTGCAGTCGCTGGCCGCGACGGCGCGCGAGCACAGTGTGTTCGTGATAGCCGGGTTGGTCGAGCAGACCGGGATCCACGACAAGTTCGCCAACACCCTGGTCGCCGTCGGCCCGGACGGGGCGACACTGGCCGTCTACCGCAAGCAGCACCTGTACGATGCGTTCGGTTCGACAGAGTCGGACTGGGTGGTGCCCGGCGACCTCGCGCTGCCGGAGGTGTTCGACGTCGACGGCCTCCGAGTCGGGATGCAGACCTGTTACGACCTGCGCTTCCCGGAGGTCACCCGCCGGCTCGCCGATGCCGGCGCCGACCTGGTCGCGGTACCGGCGGAGTGGGTGCGCGGCCCTCTCAAGGAGCACCACTGGTCGACGCTGCTGGCCGCGCGCGCCATCGAGAACACGCTCTATGTCGCGGCCGCCGACCACACCCCGCCGATCGGCGTGGGCGACAGCGTGATCGTCGATCCGATGGGCGTGACGCTCGCGGGCCTGGGCGAGACGACAGGCGTCGCAGTAGCCGAGGCGTCGGCGGAACGCGTCGCGGAGGTGCGCAGGCGCAACCCTGCGCTGCAGCTGCGGCGCTACCGGGTGGAGCCGAACGACTGACCCGCCGCCAGGCTCCTCCGACTCAAGGCCGCAGGGCGGCGAGGCGCGCCGCCGCCTCCTCGAGGACCTCCACTCGCTTGCAGAAGGCGAACCGCACCAGCGACGCCGTGCGGGCGGCGTAGTCGTCGCGGCAGAAGGCCGCCAGCGGCACGGCGACGACGCCCGCCAGCTCGGGCAGCCGGCGGCAGAACTCGACCGCATCGGGGTACCCGAGCGGTGCCGCATCGGCGACGACGAAATAGGTCCCGTCGCTGGGGAACACGTCGAACCCCGCGGCCCGCAAGCCGGCCGAGAGCACGTCGCGTTTGTGGGCGAGCGCGGTGGCGATGCCGGTGAAGAACGCGTCCGGCAGTGCGAGCCCCGCGGCCATCGCCGGCTGGAAGGGCGCTCCGTTCACATAGGTCAGGAACTGCTTCACCGCCAGGATCGCCGTCACGAGGTCCGCGGGCGCGGTGAGCCAGCCCACCTTCCAACCGGTCGTGTTGAAGGTCTTGCCGCCTGACGAGATGGTCACCGTCCGCTTGCGCGCGCCGTCGAGTGTGGCGATCGGGATGTGGCGGGGGCCGAAGGTGAGGTGCTCGTAGACCTCGTCGGTGACGATGATCGCGTCGTGACGCTCGGCGAGCTCGACGACGGTCTGCAGCGTCTCTCGGTCGAGCACGGCGCCTGTCGGGTTGTGCGGCGTGTTCACCAGGATGACGCGCGTCTGGTCGGTGACGGCGCTGCGAAGCCGGTCGAGATCGGGACGGAACGCCGGCGGCTCTAGCGGAACCGTCTTGTGCACGCCGCCGGCCAGCGCGATCACCGCGCCGTACTCGTCGTAGAAGGGCTCGAACGTGACCACTTCGTCGCCGGGCTCCAGAAGGGCGAGCAGCGTCGCAGCGATGGCCTCGGTGGCGCCCGCCGTCACGAGCACCTCGCGGTCCGGGTCGACCACCAGCCCGTAGAACCGCCGCTGGTGGTCGGCGACGGCCTGACGCAGCAGCGGGATGCCGATCCCCGGCGGGTACTGGTTGGCGCCCTCGCGGATGGCCGCGACCGCGGCGTCGAGCACCTCGCCGGGGCCGTCCTCGTCGGGGAAGCCCTGCCCGAGGTTGATCGCGCCGGTGCGCACGGCGAGTGCGCTCATCTCGGCGAAGATCGTCGGACGCACCGCGCCGTCCGCTCCCAGCAGTCCCGCCCCGCGGGCGGCCGCCCGCCACGCTCCGGATACCGTCATCGTCGCCTCCCGTCGTTGCTGCGGATCTCAGGCTATGGCAGGCACGGGCCTCCCTCACAACGCTTGCATTCGGTACGTTATGGAGAGTCATCGGGAGGCGGAAGGTCGCCCACAGGACCCGCAAATAGAACGCTCAGGTTGGCATCCCAAGCTGTCTAGTGCTTGGAAGGAGCACCACACCATGACCGACACCCCGATCACGCCGGACCCCGCGAAGAACCAGAACGACGCCGAGACCGAAGCGGTCGTGGATGGCGGCGCAGCGCAGTCCGCTCCCGCGCCCGCCGAGGCGCCGACCGCAGCCCAGCCGCAGGCCCCTGCAGAGGCGCAGGCGCCCGCACAGCCGCAGGCCCCCGCACAGCCGCAGGCCCCGGCACAGCCGCAGGCCCCGGCCGCCGACCACGGCTGGACCGCTCCGGCGGCGCAGAACGCAGCCCCTGCCGGAAACCAGCCCACCGCTGAGCAGCCCACGGCACAGCAGCCCACGGCACAGCAGCCCACGGTTCCGCAGCCCGGCGTCCCGCAGCAGGCCGCGCACCAGCCGCAGCCGGCCCACCAGACGCAGCCCACCCAGCCCGTCGGCCCCCAGCCGCCCTACGGCCAGCCCGCTGCCCCGCAGCCGAACTACGGGAACGGCTCGTTCGGCCAGCCGGCCTATGCGCAGGCTCCCTACGCCCAGCAGCACGCCGGTCAGCAGCCTCCCTACGCGACCGCGCCCGGCACGGCGACCGCCGAGAAGCCGGCCCGCAAGCGCAACACTGGTCTGATCATCGCGACGCTCGCCATCGGCGCGCTCATCGGCGGTGTCGCCGGCGCCGGCGCCGGAATCGGCCTGTACTCCGCCACCGGCAACAACGCCACCATCAAGACGGTGTCCGGTCCGCAGAACATCACCGTCAACGACGCCAACAACGCCACGACCGTCACCGCGGTCGCGGCCAAGGCCTCGCCGAGCGTCGTCACCATCTCGGTCACCGCCTCCAGCGAGGGTGGCACAGGCTCGGGCGTCGTCCTCTCGTCCGACGGCTACATCCTCACCAACACGCACGTCGTCACCCTCGACGGCGCCGCCTCCGACGTGAGCATCAGCGTCACCGACAACGACGGCAAGATCTACACCGCCAAGATCGTCGGTACCGACCCGACGACCGACCTCGCGGTGATCAAGCTCGACGGCGCGAGCGGGATGACCCCGATCACGTGGGGCGACTCGAGCAAGCTCAACGTCGGCGACACCACCGTCGCCATCGGCGCGCCGCTCGGCCTCTCCGGCACCGTGACGGACGGCATCGTCAGCGCCCTCAACCGCTCGATCAGCATCGCGTCCTCCGCGGCGCCCAAGTCGAGCGACGGCAGCGACGGCAGCGGCGGCGGCAGCTCGCAGAACCCGTTCAACTTCGACTTCCCCAACCAGGGTGGAGGCTCGCAGCAGCAGCAGGGCTCGACTCAGGGCACGATCTCGCTCCCGGTCATCCAGACGGACGCCTCGATCAACCCGGGCAACTCGGGCGGTGCGCTGCTCGACAGCAAGGGCCAGCTGATCGGCATCAACGTCGCCATCGCGAGCGCCGGCGGCAGCAGCTCGAGCGGCGCCCAGTCCGGCAGCATCGGCGTCGGCTTCTCGATCCCGTCGAACGTCGCCAAGCGTATCTCCGAAGAGCTCATCAAGAGCGGCGCCGCGACCCACGGGCTCCTCGGTGCCTCGGTCGGCGACGCCAGCAGTGCCAACAACGCGAAGACGGTCGGCGCGGCGATCTCGTCCGTTGTCTCCGGCGGTGCCGCCGCGAGCGCCGGTCTCCAGAAGGGCGACATCATCGTCAACTTCAACGGCCTGCCGATCACCGACGCAACCGACCTGACCGCGCAGGTCCGTGCCCTGGCCGCCGGCGCCAAGGCCGATGTCACCTACATCCGCGACGGTCAGAGCAAGACCACGAGTGTGACGCTCGGCTCGCTCCCCGCCAACTGAGCGCCCGGCACCAGGAGGCCGTCCCGCAGTGCGGGGCGGCCTTCCGCCGTCTCGGCTCCCGGCGCCGCGCCCGGGGCACTGCCATTCCCGGCTGATAAGCTCGGCCAGGCCCGAACGACGAATGGATCAGATGCCGGACGACAGCGTGAACACCCTCCCTGGTGTGTCCTACGTCATGCCCGTCCTCAACGAGGCGACCCATGTGCGGGCCGCTGTGGACAGCCTCCTCGCCCAGGATTACACCGGGCCCTTCGAGGTCACCATCGCACTGGGCCCGAGCATCGACGGCACCACCGAGCTCGTCGCAGAGCTGGCCTCCGTCGACGCGCGCATCCGAGTCGTCGACAACGTGGTCGGCTCCACGCCTGCCGGCCTGAACCTCGCCATCCGCGAGTCGCAGTACCCGATCGTGATCCGCGTCGACGCCCACAGCGTCCTCCCGGCCGACTATGCGCGCATCGCCGTCGAGACCATCCTCGAGACCGGCGCCGACAATGTCGGCGGCCTGATGGATGCTCAGGGAACGTCCCCGTTCGAGCGGGCCGTGGCGCGCGCATACGGCAGCCGCGTCGGCCTCGGCGGCACCAAGCTGCATGTAGGAGGGGCGGCCGGCCCGGCCGAGACGGTGTATCTCGGAGTCTTCGATCGCGACCGCCTCCTGGAGGTCGGGCTCTTCGACGAGGAGATCAAGCGCGGGCAAGACTGGGAGCTGAACCGCCGCATCCGGCAGGCCGGCGGTACCGTCTGGTTCACTCCGAGGCTGCGCGTGGTCTACCGGCCGCGGCCGAACCTCTACCGGCTGGCGCGTCAGTTCTTCTCCACGGGCATCTGGCGCGGCGAGCTGGCACGGCGGTTCCCGGCCGCCAACGGCCTGCGCTACTTCGCGCCGCCGGTGATGGTGCTCGGCGTCGCCCTCGGCGTCCTGCTCGGCCTCGGCGGCGTGCTGCAAGCGCTGCTCGGGGCGAGCCCGTGGCTGCTGTGGGCGTTCGCCATCCCGGTCGTCTACCTGCTCATCGTCGTCGCGTCGGCGCTGGTCTGGGGTCGCCGCGACGGCTTTTCGTCGTTCCTCTGGTTTCTCGTAGTCTTGCCGTGCATCCATTTCAGCTGGGGGATCGGGTTCATCCTCGGATATCTCTCCCTCACCAGGAACATCACCGCACACACCGGAAGGTAGGCATGTCAGCAGCCGGACCCGCAGCGCACGGAGCGCGGCCGACGTCGATCGCAGAGCTCAAGGCGGTCGCGCAGCCGCCAGAGGTGCGCGGGCGCCGCAACGCGGAGCACTGGACGGCGTCGCTGTACCTGCGCAACCTGTCGCCGTACCTCACCTGGTTCCTGCTGAAGACTTCCATCTCGGCCAACGGCGTCACCGGCCTGATGATCCTGACCGGCTGGGCGACGGCGGCCAGCCTGCTGATCCCCGGCATCGGTGGCGCGGCCCTCGCCCTGGTGCTCGGCCAGCTCCAGATGCTCGTCGACTGCTGCGACGGCGAGGTCGCGCGCTGGCGCAAGACGTCGTCTCCTGCCGGCATCTTCCTCGACAACGTCGGCCACTACACGACCGAGACGCTCATCGCGATCGCGCTGGGCGTGCGCGCGGCAGGGTATCCGTTCGAGGCGCCGCAGGACTTCCTGTGGACCAACCTCGGCACGCTGCTCGCCCTGGTCATCGTGCTCAACAAGGCGCTCAACGACATGGTGCGCGTGGCGCGCGCCAATGCGGGCCTGCCCAAGCTGGCCGACACCCAGGCCGCGTACGCGCCCACGCACGGCGTGGTCGCCCGGCTGCGCAAGGCCGCCCGGTTCGTACCGTTCCACCGCCTCTACCACTCGGTAGAACTGACGATCCTGATCTTCCTGTTCTCGATCGTCGGTCTCTTCATCGGGGCGACGCTCGCCGACCGCATCCTGCTCTCGGTGCTGGTGCCGCTGGCGATTCTGGCGGCCATCGGCCACTTCGTCGCGATCATGACCTCCAAGCGGGTCCGTGGCTGACCCGACGGTCGGCGTCGTGGTGCTCACGCAGGGCACCCGGCCGGACGATCTCGTGCGCGGTGTGGAGTCGGTCGTCCGCCAGCAGGGGGTGGCCACCGACGTGGTCGTCGTCGGCAACGGCTGGGACCCGGCCACCGCCGAGCCTGCGCTTCCGGCCGGCGTGCGCACGCTCGCGCTGCCCGAGAACCTCGGCATCCCGGCCGGGCGCAATCGAGGCGTCCCGCTGGTAGCGGGGGAGTACCTGCTGTTCCTCGACGACGACGCGGACATCCCGTCGCCGAGCTTCCTCCGCGATGCGATCACCCTGTTGCGCGACGACCCGTCCATCGGCATGATCCAGCCGCGGCTCCGCGCCCGCGACGGCAAGCCCTCTCCGCGACGCTGGATCCCGCGGATCCGCAAGGGCGAGCCCGAACGCTCGTCGGCGGTCTTCTCGGTTCTGGAGGCCGTGATCGTCCTGCCGCGCCACGTGTTCGAGCAGGCTGGGGGCTGGGCGGACCCGTTCTTCTACGCGCACGAGGGCATCGAACTCGCGTGGCGGGTCTGGGACCAGGGGAAGCGGGTCTGGTACGCGGGAGATCTCGTCGCGGAGCATCCAGCCGTCTCGCCGACGCGGCACTCGTATTACTACCGTCTGAACGCCCGCAACCGGGTGTGGCTGGCCCGCCGCAACCTCCCCGCGGTGCTCGTGCCCGTGTACGTCGCCTCGTGGACAGGCATTCAGCTGCTGCGGTGGTTCCGCAAGCCGGCGGTGCTGAGCGCCTGGTTCGGGGGCTGGCGTGAGGGCTGGGCCAGCGACCCCGGGGAGCGCAGGCCCATCCGCTGGCGCACGGTGGGGCGGATGGCCATCGCCGGACGGCCGCCCATCGTCTAGCTCTCTGGCGCTGCGGGGGCCGCGGGGCCTTCGATCGCGGCCGGACCGCCTTCCGGCCGCCCGGACCGGTCACGCCGGACGATCCTCCCCGGCAGAGCGCCCAGGGCCGTCCCGGCTCGGACCACGCGGCGGCCGGTGCTGCTGCCGAGCCGGTGGAGGGCGCCCGGTCCCTCGGTTGGCGTGAGCGCCTCCGGGATCACGAACGGCGCCGGGCCGAACGCCAGCCGCGAGTTCGCGACGACCCGTCGACCCAGGATGTTGTTGCCGGTGCCGCCGATGACCGCGCCGATCCCGAACGGGATCGCGCGGGCCACGATGGAGGCGCCGCCACGCACCGCGAACTGCCGGATGAAGACGCCGCGGAGGCGGTCGACGAGAGGGCCGACGACCATCGACGGGAGGGTGGTCGTGACCAGCTCGCCCCAATAGGCTGTGCGCGTCACCCCTGCGCCCGTGACCTGACCCGCCAGCTGACGCACCAGGTCGGAGCCCTCTCGACCGAGCATCATGGTGAGCACCAACGCGCGGGCGCGCGCGGGGTCGTCGACGGCGATTCCGTGAAGCTCGCTGAGCGACTGCGCATAGAGGGCCGTCGCCTCGAGGAAACCGGCGGTCTCGAGCCCGGACAGCGCCAGCGTGATCCCGGTGCCGATGGCGGGGATGACCGCGGTCGCTCCGACCGCCGCGCCTCCCGTGGTCACTGCGGCGAGGTACCGTCGCTCGAGGATCGTGGCCAGTTCGGCGGCGGAGGCGTACGGGTGCCGCCGGCGCAGGCTGCGCAGATGCGCGAGCACGACGGGCCGCTGGATCCCGAGGAAGCGGTCGAGGGTCGTGTCGACGGCGCGAGGCGTGTCACCGCCGCGGGGCGGTCCGCCGGTCGGGGACACGAGGGGCTGGGGTCGCTTGGCCATCTTTACCGAGTGTAGGCCTCTCGGCGAGCGGCTCCAGGTCGCCGGGGCTGCTTCACAGGTGGTCATCGCCTCCGGTTGCGTTCCCGCAGGAAATCCTCTGCCGGGAGTATCTCCAGCCCGGCGGGGAGGTCGTCGCGGCCGAGACCCGCCGTGAGGGTCGCCACGTCCACGCCGAGGACACTGGCGATCCGGAGGATGGTCACCAGATTGGGATTGGCGATGCCGCGCTCGATCTTGCCGTAGTTGGTCACGTGCATCTGGGCGAGCTCGGCGACGTTCTCCTGGCTGAGGCCCAGCGCGATCCGCGCCCTCCGTACCCTTTCGCCGAAGCGCGTCGCTGCAGGAGACGTCGAGTGTTTCATGAATCATGACTATCCGGTTGTGCATTCCAGAGCCAGAGCAGTCGACACGTCGGTGCGAGTGCCTGAGGCCGAGACGTCGGAAAATACTGGCACCGCCGACGCCGGCCGCTCCCGCGCGGCCGGCGGCCGGCACGTCAGAAGCTCACCTGCCAGAGGTACTCCCGGCCGTCAGGCGGGAACCAGCGCACGACGAGGAGCGTGTCGCGCGCAGGGTCGCCGCCGTGCAGACTCGCGCGCACCGCTTCGCCCGGCCGCACCGACGAGGGGGAGCTCACTCGTAACGAGGCGCTGCCTGCGATGCTCACTGTGACGCCGCGCAGTTCGTCGGAGCTGGTGTTGACGAGCCGGAAGTGTGGCGCGCCGCTGCGGTCGACGGCCCAGGGCACCCGGTAGGCGAAGCGACGGGGACGGAGCGGGGGGAGGGGGCTGCGAAGGTTCCGAAGGTGTTTCATGCGGCAAAGTTAGCCACCCCCTCCGACGCTCGAACCACGAAATCGGGCCTAGAGACCCTTTCCGGGGACAACTCGCCGAGATTCTTTCTGTGGAGGACTTTCCTCGATGCAGAAAAGAGGCTCTGACCTGGTATTCGCTAGCTGCCGTAATCCTTGTTGTAAAGATCGAGGACCTCCTCGATCGGCCCGTCCAGGACCAGGGCACCCTTGTCGAGATAGAGGCCCCTCGCGCAGAACCGGCGCAGGTCCTTCTCGTTGTGCGAGACGAAGAACATCGTGCGCCCGCCGGCCAGCAGCTCTTCGATCTTCGCGTAGCACTTCTCCCGGAACGACCGGTCACCGACTGCCAGGACCTCATCGACGAGCAGCACCGGCTCTTCCAACTGCGCGATCACCGAGAAGGCGATGCGCACTTTCATGCCGCTGGAGAGGTGCTTGTACGGGGTGTCCACGAAGTCGCCGATCTCAGCGAACTCGATGATCTCGTCGAAACGGGAGTCGATCTGCGCCTTGGTCATTCCATGCAAACCGGCGGTCAGGAACACGTTGTCGCGGACGGTGAGGTCGTCGACGAACCCGCCGGTGATCTCGATCAGCGGGGCGACGCCCTCCGTGACCCGCACCGTGCCCTCGTCGGGGAGCAGCACGCCGGCGACGAGTTTCAGAAGCGTCGATTTGCCCTGGCCGTTGCGCCCGACCACCCCGATCGCCTCGCCGCGCTCGACGCGGAACGTGACGTTCCGGAGCGGCCAGAAGTCGTCCGGCCGCGAGCGGCGCTGGCGGGAGCCGAACAGATCCTTGAACGACCGTCGGGCTCCGCGGTTGCGCTTGAACCGCACGCCGAGGCCGGTGACATCGATGACGGGCGCCACCTAGATCTCCTTCAGGATGTCGCGCTCGAAGCGCTTGAACACCAGCCAGCCGACGCCGAGCAGGATCACGGACATCAGTGCCGCCACGATCACCAGATACCAGTCCAGCTCCTCCGGGAAGAACGCGGAGCGGTACAGGCTGAAGATGCCGGTGAGCGGGTTGAACGCCGACCAGAAGTGGAGGGAGAACAGCGTCTCCGTCTGCGCGCCGGGGTGCGCGGCGACGTACGCGGCGCAGTGCTTGGCCGCGACGCCGGCGCCGCAGCCGCCGGGCAGGTCGCGTGCGCTGTAGATGATGGGCGACGCGTAGAAGAGGAACCGGAGCGCGAGCTTGACCGCCCGTTCGAGGTCGCGGAAGAAGACCACCAGGGGAGCGACGATCAGCCCCACGCCGACCGTCAACACGATCTGGATGAGGATCGCGAGCGGGAACAGCAGGATGTACACGTCGACCTTCGCCCCGGTCGCGATGGCGAAGATCGCCAGCACCGGCAGCGACAGGAGGAACTCGATGCCCTTGGAGGCCACGATGCGGTTCACCCAGATCGTTCGGGGGATCATCGTCGAGCGGATGAGTTTCGCCTCGCGGATGAACGCCCTGGTGCTGTCGGAAACGGCACCGTTGAACCACATCCACGGCAGCAGGGCCGCGAGCAGGAAGACGATGTAGGGGTTCTCACCGACGCTGCGATGGAAGATGACCGTGAAGACGAACCAGTAGATCGCGCTCATCACGAGCGGGTCGAGGATCGACCACAGGTAGCCGAGCGCGCTGGTCGAGTAGCGGACGCGGAGATCGCGGCGCGTCAGCAGCCACAGGGAGTGGCGGTAGCGCGCGAAGCGCGTCCGCTGCGCGGGGCGCACGTCGACTGAGGTACTGGTCACGGGAACCCATCGTATTGATCGCAGGCTGCGTGTTCGCATCACGCCGCCCAGGCGACTCTACGACCTGTCGACTAGACGAACAGGTTCGCGCGCTCCAGGTCCTCCTGGAAGTCCACCTCGACGGCGTACAGGTCGGAGATGTCGACCGGCTCGACGAGCATGCGGTCCTGGCCGATGGCCAGCTCGATGCCGCGCTCGAAGTAGTCCTGGTCGGCGACGCGCTGCAACTGACGCAGCAGGGCCGGCTTGTCGGCGCTCGAGACGTAGTTGATGCCGACCGCTTCGCCGAGGCCGCCCTTGACGGTCTTGGACAGCTCGTGGATGTAGCCCTCGGGGCCGGTCGTGTACTTGACCTCCTCGTCGGCGACCGACGAGGTGTTGACGGTCACGAAGGTCTGGTCGCGGGCGACCGTGGCCGCGGCGCGGACGAGCACGGCCGGGTCGAAGACGACGTCGCCGTTCATCCAGAGCACGCCGCCGGGGCCCGAAGCCTGCAGGGCGCGCATGAGGCTCTTGGAGGTGTTGGTCTGGTCGTACTGCTCGTTGTAGACGAACTCGGCGTCCGGGAACGCTTCGATGATGTGCTCGAGCTTGTAGCCGACGACGATCGTGACCGTGACGTCTTTGCCGAAGGCCGCGTGGATGTTGTCGAACTGCTGCTGCATGATGGTGCGGCCGTCGCTCAGCTCGGTCAGCGGCTTCGGAAGGCTCCGCCCGAGTCGGCTGCCCATGCCTGCTGCGAGGATCACTACCTGGGTCGTCACAATCTTCTCCTTGAGTCTGCGCGAAAACTTCGGTGTGTTTGCAGCGAGCGGTGGCATCCGGCGCCGGGACCGCTCCTCCCGGGATCGTTCTCCGGGAGTTCATTCGCGCGTTACGTGAATCGACACGCCTTCATGCCTCCGCCAGAATACCGGCGGCCCTCGTCCGGGGGCAGGGGTTGACGGTTGTTGTTGTGGGGTCGTTATGTTCCTCACAGGTGATTCCTAGGCGTCCGGATGTCCCCCGAAGACCGGGCGGGGGGTACGCAACCTCGACTGTCTTGGTACGGTGGCGTGGTGAGTTCCGAGCGCGTAGAACCCGGCCCTGTCGAGCCGCAGAGCGACGTGCCCGAACCGCGGGGGGATGACGAGGGGGAGTCGATGGCGGAGGCCACGGAGAGCGGGATCGAGCAGGCGCCGCCTGCTGCGCGACCCGCGCGAAAGCGGACGCAGCCGAAGACGGCCGCCGCCGCGGCGGCGTCGAGCACGCGGACCCCGACACCGCGCAAGCGAGCCACGCCGGCCAAGCCCCGGACCCCCAAGACGACCCCCGCAGGAGGCGGCGCATCCGGCACGGAGCGGCCGCCCGCCGTCCAGCCTCCTGTGGCCCCTGTGCCTGTCGTCGATGCGCGCCCGAGCGTGCTCACCGTCCATGGGCTCAGCAAGCATTACGGCGCGACCGTCGCCGTCGACGACATCTCGCTCGATGTGCGCGAGGGGTCGTTCTACGGCATCGTCGGCCCGAACGGCGCCGGCAAGACTACCACTCTGTCGATGATCACCGGCCTCCTGCGCCCCGACGAGGGCCGCATCGTGGTGCACGGCGTCGACGTGTGGACCGAGCCGGTCCGCGCGAAGCACGTGATCGGTGTGCTCCCCGACAAGCTGCGCCTCTTCGACCGGCTCACCGGCGCCCAGTTCCTCCACTACGCCGGAACGCTGCGCGGACTGTCGGCGAAGACGGTGCGCACGCGCACGGCCGACCTCGCCGTCGCCTTCGGCATCGAGGACGCCCTCGACCGGCTGGTGGCCGACTACTCGGCGGGCATGACGAAGAAGATCGCCCTGGCCGCTGCCATGATCCACTCGCCCCGGCTGCTCGTGCTCGACGAGCCTTTCGAATCCGTCGACCCGGTCTCCGCCGCCAACGTCATCGACATCCTGCAGCGCTACACGGCCGCCGGCGGCACCGTCGTGCTGTCCAGTCATGGCATGGACATGATCCAGCGCGTCTGCGACAGCGTCGCCATCATCGTGCGCGGCAAGGTCCTCGCCGCCGGCACCATCGACGAGGTCCGCGGCGAGCAGACGCTCGAGGAGCGGTTCGTGGAGCTCGCGGGCGGGCGCAAGGCAGCGGAAGGCATGGAGTGGTTGCACAGCTTCTCGGACTGAAACTCCGCCTGATGGGCAACGCCTTCCGGCGCAGCCCCTGGCAGGTCTTCGGCCTGGCGCTGGGAGTCGCGTATGGCGTCGTGACGGTCGTGCTGGTCATCGGCGCTCTGGTGGCGGCCCGCGTCGCACCGATCGTCGCCGACGTGCACAGCGTGCTGGTAGTGATCGGCTCGATCGTCGTAGCCGGGTTCCTGCTGCTGCCGCTGGTTTTCGGGATCGACGACACGCTCGACCCGCGGAAGTTCGCTCTGTTCGGCATCCCCGACCGCCGGCTCGCCCTTGCCCTCGGACTGTCCGGCCTGATCGGCATCCCGGCCATCGTGCTGTTCGTCTGCGCGCTCGCGACGGTGATCACCTGGTCGCGCGACCCCGGGGCCGCACTCCTGGCGGTGCTGTCGGCAATTATCGTCGTGCCGACGTGCGTACTCGCCTCGCGGATCTCCACGGCGATCGCGTCGTTGTTCGTCTCGCCACGGAGGTCCAAGGAGGCGGGTGGAGTCGTGGCGATCCTCGTGCTGGTGCTGATCGCTCCGGTGCTGGCCCTGCTGCTGACCGTCGACTGGGGCCGCGACGGGCTCGGTGCCCTGAGCTCCTTCGCCGGCTGGCTGCAGTGGACGCCGCTGGGCGCTGTCTGGAGCATGCCGGGTGCCGCAGCGGACGGCGCCGGGGGAGTGGCCTTCGTGCAGTTCCTCATCGCCGTCGCGACCGTCGGCGTGCTCTGGCTCGTCTGGCGTGCCCTGGTCACGCTCGTCGTGGTCGCGCCCGAGCGGGAGACCCATACGCGCGAGCACCACGGCCTCGGCTGGTTCGGACGGCTGCCTGGAGGCCCGACGGCGGCGATCGCGGCGCGGTCGATGACCTACTGGGGGCGTGACGCGCGCTACTGGGTGGCCCTCGTCACGATCCCGGTGATCCCGGTCTGCGTCATCGTGGCGCTCACGCTGGGCGGGAACCCCCTGCACCTCGCCGCACTCGTGCCATTGCCGCTGGTGTGCCTGTTCCTCGGCTGGACGATCCACAACGACGTCGCGTTCGACAGCACGGCGATCTGGCTGCACCTGGTTTCCGGCACGCGAGGGTTCGCGGACCGCCTCGGGAGGATGTTTCCGCCGGTCCTCGTCGGCATCCCGGTGATCGCCGTCGGGTCGGTGGTCACCGCAGCGGTCTTCGGCGACTGGGCCGTGCTGCCCGCGATCGCGGCGCTGTGCGGCTCCATCCTGGTCATCGGCCTGGGTCTGTCGAGCATGTTCTCGGTGCTCTTCCCCTACCCGGCGACAAAGCCGGGGGACAGCGCGTTCACGCAGCCGCAGACCTCCGGAGCGTCGTCGGCGCTCGCACAGGCGCTGAGCTTCTTCGCCATCGTGATCCTCGCTTCGCCGGCCATCGTGTTCCTGGCGCTCGGCCTGACGGTGAACCCGTTCTGGCTGGGTGTCTCGCCCGTGGTGTCGGTGCTGGTCGGCTTCGCCGCGTTCGGAGGCGGCGTCTGGGCCGGCTCGCGCCTGTTCGACAGGCGCGGCCCGGAGCTGATGGCGTTCGCCAACCGCAACGACTGAGGTCCGCCCGCCGGCTCCTCGCCGCCCGCACGCGTTTAGACTGGGACGATGAACGACGCGAGCATCCTCGAACCGGGCGGTGAGCCGGGAGGCGGCGGCCTCAGCACGCTGGAACGCGAGCTCCAGGAGACCCCGCAGATCTCCGAGCCGGGCGATCACGAGCGCTTCTCGCACTACGTCAAGAAGGAACAGATCCTCGAGTCGGCGATGACCGGCAAGCCGGTCAAGGCACTGTGCGGCAAGATGTGGACTCCCGGTCGCGACCCGGAGAAGTTCCCGGTCTGCCCGACCTGCAAAGAGATCTACGAGAAGCTGCGCGACGAGTGATCGCGCGAGGCCGCAACGGCCTCAGGCGAAGACCGTCGGCAGCACCGGGTCGCCGCGACCGAGCCGGAATGCCTGATCGGGCAGCTCCCGCATCGCGGTCTCGCGGTGCTCGCGTGCCCGCTTCGTCCCCTCGGGTCCGAGGTGCTCGCGGTGGATCTCACCGTCGGTGATCAGCGGCACGAGCAGGTCGCGCCCGGTGTCGTCGGGCGTGTCGCCGGCCTCCACGATGTGCACCACTTCGGCGACGGCGCGTCCGGAGGCGTCCAGACGACGAATCGGGTGCTTGCGCCCCCCGATGCTCGGCTTGCCGTCGGACTTCTTGGCCACCGCCACCCACTCGCCGGCGTCGTCGCGGTGCGCGACCAGCTTGTAGACCATCCCGGAGGCCGGTGAGCCCGAGCCGGTCACGACGGAGGTGCCGACACCGTAGCTGTCGACGGGGGAGGAGGAGAGCGCGGCGATCGTGAATTCGTCCAGGTCGTTCGTCACAGTGATGCGCGTATTCGTCGCACCGAGTCGGTCGAGCTGTTCGCGCACCTGGCGCACGAGCTTCGGGAGGTCGCCCGAGTCGAGCCGGATCGCCCCGAGCTCGGGGCCGGCGACCCGCACCGCGGTCTCGATGGCGCGCTCGACGTCGAAGGTGTCGACGAGCAGCGTCGTCCCCGGTCCCATCGCGGCGACCTGCGCGCGGAAGGCGTCCTCCTCGTCATCGTGGAGCAGCGTGAAGGCGTGAGCGGCCGTCCCCATCGTTGGTACGCCCCAGGTGCGGCCGGCCTCGAGATTCGACGTCGCCCCGAAGCCGGCGACGTAGGCCGCTCGGGCGGCCGCCACGGCGCTGCGCTCATTCGCGCGGCGTGAGCCCATCTCGGCGAGCGGCCGACCCGCGGCGGCGGTGACCATCCGTGCCGCGGCAGAGGCGACGGCCGAGTCGTAGTTGAACACGCTGAGGATGAGCGTCTCCAGGATCACACCCTCGGCGAACGGCGCGTCGACGATCAGGAACGGGGAGCCGGGGAAGAACACCTCGCCCTCGCGGTAGCCGCGGATCGTGCCGGAGAACCGGTAGTCGGCCAGCCAGTCCAGCGTCTCCTGGCGCACGACCCGGTTGTCGCGCAGGTACTCCAGTTCCGCGTCGCCGAAGCGGAACCGGTCGATGAGCTCGAGCAGCCGGCCCGTTCCGGCCAGGATCCCGTACCTCCGCCCCGTGGGGAGGTGCCGGGTGAACGCCTCGAAGACGCACTCGCGGTCGTGCGTGCCCTTCAGGAGGGCGGCGTCGAGCATCGTGAGCTCGTAACGGTCGGTCAGGAGCGCGGAGGACTCGGTCACGGCTCCACCTTAGCTTCGCGCGTGGGCGGGTAGGCTTGGATGCTGTGACGGATGCGCCGATTGGGATCTTCGACTCCGGGGTCGGCGGGCTCACCGTCGCCCGTGCGATCCGCGATCAGCTCCCGAACGAGTCGCTGCTCTACGTCGGAGACACCGCGCACTCGCCATACGGCCCGAAGTCCATCGCGGACGTGCGCCGCTACTCGCTGGAGGTCCTCGACTTCCTGGTCGACCAGGGCGTGAAACTGCTGGTCATCGCCTGCAACACGGCCTCCTCGGCCATGCTGCGCGATGCCAGGGAGCGGTATTCGGTGCCGGTGATCGAGGTCATCCAGCCCGCGGTCCGCCGTGCGGTGTCCGCCACCCGCACGGGCCGGGTCGGTGTGATCGGCACCGCGGGAACGATCTCGTCGCGCGCGTACGAGGACGCCTTCGCCGCAGCACCGTCGCTCCGGTTGTTCACGCAGGCGTGCCCGCGCTTCGTCGAGTTCGTGGAGGCCGGCATCACCAGCGGCGACGAGGTGCTGCGGGTCACCGCCGACTACCTTCAGCCCCTTCGCGACGCGGATGTCGACACCCTCGTGCTGGGCTGCACCCACTACCCGTTCCTGAAGGGCGCGATCTCCTACGTCATGGGCGAGGGCGTCTCGCTCGTATCGAGCGACACCGAGACCGCGAAGGACGTCTACCGCACGCTGGTGAGCGGCGGCCTCGAACGACGCGAGTCCACTCCGCCGACCATCCGCTACGAGGCGACCGGCCTCGACGCCGACCACTTCTTGCGCCTCGCGCACCGCTTCATCGGCCCGGAGATCTACCGGGTCGACCTGGTGCAGACCGGCGTGATCGAACTCCCGCAGTGATCGCGGCCAGCCGGCCCGACCACGACCATCACCGACCCTCGAGGAGACAACCGTGACCGAGACCACCCGTGCCGACGGCCGCACACCCGACGGCCTGCGCCCCGTGACGATCGAGCGCGGCTGGAGCCGTCAGGCCGAAGGCTCCGCGCTGATCTCGTTCGGCAACACGCGCGTGCTGTGCACGGCGTCGTTCACCAACGGCGTGCCGCGCTGGATGGCCGGCAAGGGCCGCGGCTGGGTGACCGCCGAGTACGCGATGCTGCCGCGCTCCACGAACGAGCGCATGGACCGCGAGTCGGTCAAGGGCAGGATCGGCGGCCGGACGCACGAGATCAGCCGCCTGATCGGCCGAAGCCTCCGCGCAGTCGTCGACATGAAGGCCCTCGGCGAGAACACCATCGTGATCGACTGCGACGTGCTCCAGGCCGACGGCGGCACCCGCACCGCGGCCATCACCGGCGCCTACGTCGCGCTCGCCGACGCGCTCGAGTGGGGCCGTGAGCACCGGTTCATCGGCCAGAAGGCCACGCCGCTCATCGACTCGGTCTCCGCGGTCTCCGTCGGCATCATCGACGGTGAGCCGATGCTCGATCTGGCGTATGTGGAGGACGTGCGGGCCGAGACCGACATGAACGTCGTCGTGACCGGCCGCGGCCTCTTCGTCGAGGTGCAGGGCACGGCCGAAGGCGCGCCGTTCGACCGCCGGGAGCTCGACTCGCTGCTCGATCTCGCTGTCGGTGGCACGTCGCAGCTGGCCGAGATCCAGCGCGCAGCTCTCGCCTCCGACGCGCTCGGCATCGAGGGATAATGGTCCGCGTCGTCCTCGCCACGCACAACCGGCACAAGGCGCTGGAGTTCCAGCAGATTCTCGGTGACGCCGTACCCGGCCTCGAGATCGTCGGCTACGACGGCCCCGAGCCGGTGGAGGACGGCGTGACCTTCGCCGAGAACGCGCTGATCAAGGCGCGCGCCGCCGCTTCGCACACCGGCCTCCCGGCGCTCGCGGACGACTCCGGCATCTGTGTGGACGCCATGGGCGGAGCCCCGGGCATCTTCTCGGCACGCTGGGCGGGCCGTCACGGCGACGCGCAGGCCAACCTGGGCCTCCTGCTGGACCAGCTCGCCGACCTCCCTGACGGCACCCGAGGTGCACACTTCACGGCGACGCTGGCGCTCGTGACGCCGGAGGGCGCCACGACCGTGGTCGAGGGGCGCTGGCCGGGACACATCGCACGGGAGGCCCGGGGCTCGCACGGTCACGGGTACGACCCGATCTTCGTGCCGGAGGGATACGACGCCACCACGGCCGAGCTGGGACCCGACGTGAAGAACGCCGAGAGCCATCGTTCGCGCGCATTCACCGCGATCGTGCCGGCGCTGAAGAAGCTGGTCGCGGCCGGCTGAACCGGCGTGATCGAGGCGGCCGGTGAGCATGAGAACGGCACTCATTCCCATCTAGCCGGATCGCTGGCGGCCGCGCGCGACTTCGACATACCGTAGAAGAACCATGAGTCATGACCACGGGCACTCCGCCAACCGCAACCGACTCCTGATCGCCATCGGGATCGTCGCCGCGGTGCTCGTCGTGGAGGCCGTCGGCGCCTGGCTGAGCGGATCGCTGTCACTGCTGGCCGACGCCGGCCACATGCTCAGCGACCTGACCGGGCTGGTGGTGGCGTTGATGGCCACGATCGTGGCCGCACGTCCCGCGACCGACCGGCAGACGTTCGGGTTCCGGCGCGCCGAAGTGTTCGGGGCGCTGATCAACGGGCTCATTCTCGTGGTGGTGGCGGTCTTCGTCACGATCGGCGCCATCGGGCGGCTCGTGTCGGGCGAGGCGGAGGTGCAGTCGGGGACGATGTTGATCGTCGCCGCCATCGGCCTCGTCGCCAACCTCGGCGCGCTGCTGCTGCTCCGGCCGTCCGCCGGTCACTCCATCAACATGCGCGGCGCGTACTTGGAGGTGTTCGGCGACCTGATCGGGTCGGCGACCGTCATCGTGGCCGCAGTGGTGATCATGGTGACCGGATTCCAGGCCGCGGACGCGATCGCGTCCCTTCTGATCGCCGCATTCATCGTGCCGCGCGCCGTTCTGCTGCTGCGCGACGTGGTGCGCGTGCTCAGCGAGGCGGCGCCGGCCGACACGGACGTCGCGGAGATCCGTGATCACATCCTGGCGACCAAGGGCGTCGTCGCCGTGCACGATGTGCACGTCTGGGCGATCACCTCCGGAGCGCCGGTGTTCACGGCGCACGTGGTGGTGGAGCCGGGGGTGTTCCGCTCAGGCGCCACGGGGACGCTGTTGGACGAACTGTCGGGCTGCCTGTCGAAGCACTTCGACGTGGAGCACTCCACGTTCCAGCTCGAGCCGGCAGAGCACGCCGACCACGAGGACGAGTTGCACCGCTGACGCGGCGACCCTAGATGTCGGGCGTCGGACGAGGCTCGGCAGCCTCGGCGCCCGCTGATTCGAGGCGCTTCTTCTTCGCCTTGCGCAGCGACTGGAAGTAGTGGAAGAGCGTCGGGATGAGCGTGAGGACGACCGCGCCGATGAGGATGACGTCGATGTAGTTCGAGACGAAGTTCGCGACCGGTGGGATGTAGCCGATCACGTAGCCGAAGAGCGTGAGGCCCGCGCCCCAGATCAGGGCGCCGATGGCGTTGTAGAGAGAGTACTTCTTGTAGTTCATGTGGCCGACGCCGGCCGCGACGGGGGCGAAGGTGCGCACGATCGGCACGAAGCGGGCGAGGATGACCGCGAGCGCGCCGAACCGGTCGAAGAACGCGTTGGTGCGCCGCACGTTCTCCATGCTGAACAGACCGGTCTCTTTGCGTTCGAACACGGTTGGTCCGGCCTTGTGCCCGATCAGGTACCCGACCTCCCCGCCGAGGAACGCCGCGAAGGCGATCGCGAGGCACACCCACCAGACGTCGACCCCGAAGACGAGGGAGGTGTGGGTGAGGAGGCCGGAGATGACCAGCAGGGTGTCGCCCGGGAGAAGGAAGCCGACCAGCAGACCCGTCTCGGCGAAGACGATGCCGCAGACGACGAGGAGTGCCCAGGGGCCCGCTGCCGAGATGATCGTGTGCGGGTCGAGCCAGGGGATGAGGCCGGCGTGGTGGATCACGTGTCTCCAGGGTTTTCGGTGACGGATTCACGCCGAGTTTAGTGGGCGGAACCTGCACAAAGAGTGCGAATCCCGGCTGCGCGGCCGAAGATCACCCTGTGGTTCCACTGGACGGCGGCCGTGCTCATCCCAGGGATGGACGGTGCGGTGCGGGAGAAGGGACTCGAACCCTCACGCCGTGAAGCACAGGAACCTAAATCCTGCGTGTCTGCCAGTTTCACCACTCCCGCGTCGCGCAGTGGCGAACCGCCGCGCGGCTACGACAATAGCTCATCCACGCGCGGGGCCACCTCGCGGCCGAGGAGGTCGATCGCCCGCAGGATGTGATCGTGCCCGAGCGTCCCGTTGCTCAGCTTCACGTCGAAGCGCGTCAGGCCCAGGCCGCGCGCTGCGTAGGCGATCTTCTGCGCGACGGTCTCGGGCGAGCCGACGACGAGTGCGCCGTCCTCCGCCGCCTCGTGCTCGAAGCGAGCGCGGGTGGCGGGCGGCCAGCCGCGCTCGCGGCCGATCCGGTTCGTCATGGCCTCCCAGTGCGGCCAGAGCACGTCCTTGGCCTCCTGGTCGGTCTCGGCGACGAAGCCGGGGGAGTGCACGCCGATCGGGAGGGCGGTGTCGTTGCCGAACTGCTCCAGGGCCTTCCGGTACAGCTCGGTGAGCGGCTGGAACCGCATCGGTCCGCCGCCGATGATGGCGACCATCAGCGGGAGCCCGTAACGGGCGGCGCGCACGACCGACTCGGGGCTGCCGCCGACGCCGATCCATGTCTTGAGCAGCCCGTGCTCGACGGGAGGGAAGACGGACTGGTCGGTCAGCGGCGGACGCAGGGTGCCGCTCCAGGTGACGGGCTCCTGCTCGCGCAGGGCGGCGAAGAGGTCGAGCTTCTCGTCGAAGAGCTCCTCGTACTGCGCGAGATCGAAGCCGAACAGCGGGAACGACTCGATGAACGAGCCACGGCCGAGGATGACCTCCGCGCGGCCGTTCGAGACGCCGTCGAGGGTGGCGAACCGCTCGAAGACGCGCACGGGGTCGTCCGAGCTCAGCACCGTCACCGCCGAGCCGAGGTGGATGCGCTCGGTCTGCCCGGCGATCGCCGCGAGCACGACCTCCGGAGCCGACACCGAGAAGTCGCGCCGGTGGTGCTCGCCGACCCCGATGAAGTCGAGGCCGGCCTGGTCGGCCGCCACGCCCTCCGCCACCACGTTGCGCAGCACCTGTGCGTGCGACAGCGGGGCGCCGTCGTCGCCCGGCGTCACGTCGCCGAACGTGTCGATCCCGATCTCCAGCCGTGCGGCCATGCCCGTCCTCCTGCTCGATGCGTTTGCATACGAACCGAACGGTACCGCAGGCGCTGCTATTCCGGCAGGCCGTCGACGGCCCGAGGCCGCCGTGGGATGTAGCGCGGGATGAAGCGTGCGAGCAGGCCTGCACCCACGAGTCCGAGCAGGCCCATGACCCCGCTCGCGAAGGCGATCGACACCAGTGCGGTCAGCAGCGAGACGACGAGCGGCGCGACGGCCTGGCCTGCGTCGCCCGTGAACCGCCACGCGCCGAGGAAGGCGGCCGGGTTCTCCTTCGGCGCGAGATCCGCGCCGAGCGTCATGATGATGCCCGACCCGATGCCGTTCGCGAACGCCAGGAACAGCGAGACACCGATGTACCAGGCCACGTTGGCGGGGAGGTCGTGGCTGAACGACAGGACGAGGAAGCCGATGCCCAGTCCGATCATGGACGGCACGACGCTCCACATCCGGCCGAACCGGTCCATGAGCTGACCGCTCGCGTAGAACAGCGCGAAATCGACGGCGCCGGCGATGCCGATGATCAGGGCGGTGTTCGACTCGCTGAGCCCGATCGAGACCGCCCACAGCGGAAGCAGGACGGTCCGCGCGGAACGGACGGCCGCCACGAGGGAGATGCCGGAGCCCATCCGGGCCAGTACGCCGCGGAACGCCCAGATCGTCGAGAACAGTCCGCGGGTCCGCTCGTCCGCGTCCTCCTCGCCAGCCGTCAGCGGTTCGCCGTCGTGGCCGGGGGAGGTCGGCGCCGGGCCGAACATGCGTTCGGGATCGGGAAGCACCAGCAGAACCACGACCGACCCGAGGCAGCTGATGATGAAGATCCAGAAGACCGACTGGGTCGATCCGGTCAGCGCGATCACGCCGGACGCGACGAGCGGGCCGACGAACCAGCCGGCGCGGAAGATACCGCCGAGCGTCGACAGCGCCCGCGCCCGGTACCGGGCAGGGACGTAGGTGGTCATGAACGCGTGCCGGGCGAGGGCGAACACGGCCGTGGCGAGGCCGACCACGAAGATGCCGACCATGAGCACCCAGTAGTTCGGCGCGAGCAGGCAGACGACGACGCCGGCGACCGCGACCGCCGCGGCGCCGATCATCGCGGCGCGCTCGCCGACGCGCGAGACCACCCAGCCGCTCGGGATGTCGCCGGCGACCTCGCCCAGCATCAGCATCGAAGCGATGAAGCCGGCCATCGCCAGGGAGGCTCCGAGATTGCCCGCGGCGATAGGAATGATCGGAATGATCGCGCCCTCGCCGATCGAGAACAGCAGGGTGGGGAGGAAAGCCGCGAGTGCGACGGAGCGGAAGGAGAACGGGCGCTCGTCGGAAGTCATTTGCTTAACACAGTACAACTGTCGGGCCGGTGCGCCCCGGCCGGTAGGCTGGAGGACGCCATGATCGAACTTGACCTCTCCCCGCAGATCGCGGACCTCCGCTCGACTCTCGCCGACATCGTCGCCGTCGTGAACGTGGAGAAGCTCCGCGCCGACATCGCCGACCTCAGCGAGCGGGCCGGAGCGCCCGACCTCTGGGACGACACGGCGAACGCGCAGAAGGTGACCAGCGCTCTGAGCCACCGGCAGGCGGAGCTCGGCCGCATCACCTCGGTCGAGCGTCGTCTCGACGACCTCGAGGTGCTCGTCGAGCTCGCCAACGAGGGCGACGACGAGGAGTCCGCCGCCGAGGCGCGCACCGAGCTGGAGGCACTGCAGAAGACGCTGGGCGACCTAGAGGTGCAGACCCTGCTGAGTGGCGAGTACGACGAGCGCGCCGCGATCGTCACCATCCGCTCCGGCGCGGGCGGCGACGACGCCACCGACTTCGCCGAGATGCTGATGCGCATGTACCTGCGCTGGGCGGAGCAGCACAAGTACCCGGTCAAGGTCATGGACACCTCCTACGCGGAGGGTGCGGGCATCAAGTCCGCGACCTTCGAGGTCGACGCCCCCTACGCGTTCGGCACGCTCTCGGTGGAGGCCGGCACGCACCGGCTCGCCCGCATCAGCCCGTTCGGTTCCGCCGACAAGCGCCAGACGTCGTTCGCCGCGGTCGAGGTCATCCCGCTGATGGAGGAGGCGACGGCGGTCGAGGTGCCCGAAGGCGACATCCGCGTCGACGTGTTCCGCTCCTCCGGCCCCGGTGGCCAGTCGGTCAACACGACCGACTCCGCCGTGCGCATCACCCACCTTCCCACGGGCATCGTCGTCTCCATGCAGAACGAGAAGTCGCAGATCCAGAACCGAGCGGCTGCGATGCGCGTGCTGCAGACGCGACTGCTCCTGCTCCAGAAAGAGGAGGAGGCCGCCAAGAAGAAGGAACTCGCCGGCACCATCACGGCGAGCTGGGGCGACCAGATGCGCTCGTACTTCCTCTACGGCCAGCAACTGGTCAAAGACCTGCGCACCGGCTACGAGTCGGGAAACCCGGCGTCGGTGTTCGACGGCGACCTCGACGGGTTCATCGCCGCGGGCATCCGGTGGCGGGCGGGCTCCAAGGACGACGAGTGACGGCTGCGCACCGACGACCCGGCGTCACCCGCTCATAGCCCGCGTTGCGGCGACTGTCAGGCTTGCGGCGCGTGGGCATGTCGCTACTGTGGATCGTGTAAGTGTTGCTTAGTCTCTAACAGTCATGATCCGGTTCGAACACGTATCCAAGCAGTACTCGGGCACCTCGCGCCCGGCGCTCAACGGCATCAACCTGGAAGTGCTCCGCGGCGAGTTCGTCTTCCTCGTCGGCGCGTCCGGCTCGGGCAAGTCGAGCTGCCTCCGGCTGATCCTCAAGGAGGAGCGGCCGACGAAGGGCGCGATCCACGTCCTCGGGCAGGATCTGGGGTCGATCTCCTCCCGCAAGGTGCCGTACTTCCGCCGTAACATCGGCGTCGTCTTCCAGGACTTCCGGCTGCTGCCGAACAAGACCGTCTTCCAGAACGTGGCGTTCACGCTGCAGGTGATCGGCAAATCCCGCGGCTTCATCCAGGAGGCCGTGCCTGACGTGCTGAAGATGGTCGGACTCGATGGAAAGGCCCAGCGCCTCCCGCACGAGCTCTCCGGCGGTGAGCAGCAGCGCGTCGCGATCGCGCGCGCCGTGGTCAACAAGCCGCAGATCCTCCTCGCCGACGAGCCCACCGGAAACCTGGACCCGGCCACCAGTGCCGGGATCATGTCGGTGCTGGCGCAGATCAACGCCGGAGGCACCACGGTGCTGATGGCCACGCACGAAGCGGCGATCGTCGACCAGATGAAACAGCGTGTGATCGAGCTTGTCGGCGGCCAGATCGTGCGCGACGAGCGTCACGGCGGTTACGGCGTCACCACGTCGATCCCGCTGCCGCGACCGACGGCGGAGGGACTCGCCATCCCCGTGGAGACGTCGACCGGCGTCGTTTCGGCGCCGGTTGCGCCTGCGGTCCCCGTCGCGGCCGCCGCGGCCGCACCGTCGGCCGCGGAGCCGATGACGCGACCGCACACGCCGGTTTCGAACCCCACGGGGCCGGTCACCGTGGGCGGTGCGACCGGGCCGGTCCAGCCGGTATCGGCTCCGGTACAGGCGGTGCCCGCCCCGGTTCCGGCAACCGTGCCGGCGAGCGGCGGGGAGGAGAACCTCCCTGACCACCTGAACTTCACCGCCAACCTCGACCTGAGCGGACTGCGCGACGCGTCCGACCGTGACGGCGAACAGAATGTGGGACCCACGAAATGAGATTCGGGCTCATCTGGTCGGAGGTCGGCAACGGCCTCCGCCGCAACCTCTCGATGGTCGTCTCCGTCGTGCG
>NZ_JBVQSP010000005.1:158254-161827 GCF_055720965.1 Leifsonia sp. PARNA 1/14 | reverse complement strand
CTTCTGGTGACTTTCATCTCGCTGACCTTCGTCGGCACCGCCGCCCTCTTGCAGCTGCAGATCGCGCAGATGAAGACCTACTGGTACGACCGCGCCCAGGTCGCGGTGTACATGTGCACGGAGACGGACAACTGTCCAGGAGGCGCGGCGACCGATCAGACCGTCGCGTCGGTCAAGAAGCAGCTGGAGTCGCCGGAGCTGGCGCCCTATATCCAGAAGTTCTACTTCCAGGACCAGAAGCAGGGCTACGAGCAGTTCAAGCAGCAGTTCAAGGGCAATCAGATCGCCGATTACGTCACGCCGGACATGATCCCGCAGACGTTCTGGGTCAACCTCAAGAATCCCAACCAGTCGGACGTGCTGACCGAGACGCTGCAGAGCTCTCCGGGCGTGCAGAGCGTCGTCGACCAGCGCAGCTACCTCGACCAGATCTTCAACATCCTGAACGCCGCCAGCCTGACCGCGATCGGCATCGCCATCCTGATGCTCGTCGCAGCCGTGCTGCTGATCGCCACGACGATCCGCCTGTCCGCGTTCTCGAGGCGCCGCGAGATCGGCATCATGCGCCTGGTCGGAGCCTCCAATCGCTTCATCCAGACCCCCTTCATCATCGAGGGCGTGATCGCGGCGCTGATCGGCTCCATCTTGAGCTGTGTCGTGATCTGGCTGCTCGTGCAGTACTTCGTGCGCGGATTCCTGAGTCCCAAGATCCCGTCGATCAACTTCGTCGGGATGGACCAGGGCTGGCTGGTGATCCCACTTCTCATCGTCGTGGGCGTCGTGCTCGCCGCGGCCTCCGCCAACTTCGCGATCAAGCGGTATCTGAGGGTCTGACGCGTATAGACTGGTCTGCTGCCCGGCGACGTGCCGGGCAGCACCATCTTCGACGTCAGGAGCAGCTGTGCCCAGGGAACGTGGCCAGAAGGTCGTGGCCACCAATCGCCGAGCGCGTCACGACTACACCATCGAGGACACCTACGAGGCGGGCCTCGTGCTGACCGGCACCGAGGTGAAGTCGTTGCGCGAGGGGCGCGCGTCGCTCGTCGACGGCTACGCGTTCGTCGACGGCGGGGAGGCCTGGCTCGACGCCGTGCACATCCCCGAGTACCTCGACGGAACCTGGAACAACCACGCGCCCCGTCGCAAGCGCAAGCTCTTGCTGCACAAGGCCCAGATCGTCAAGATCGAGAACAAGGTCAAGCAGGGCGGGTACACGATCGTGCCGCTCTCGATCTATTTCAGCGACGGCCGTGCCAAGGTCGAGATCGCGATCGCCAAGGGCAAGCGCGAGTACGACAAGAGGCAGGCGCTGCGCGAGCGCCAGGACAACCGCGAGGCTGAACGGGCGATGTCCAGCAGGCGTCACCTCGGCGAGTGATCCGCGCGTGCGGCGTCCTGTCGGAAGCGGATGGCAGGATGAGCACATGAGCACGCACGACGAGGGGACGGGCGGCCGGGTCACCGACGCCGTGGCCGAGCGGATCCCCGTGAACGGCACGTACAACTTCCGCGATGTGGGCGGCTATCCCGTCGCCGAGGGGGTCGTGCGCAGGGGCAAGCTGTTCCGGTCCGACGGCCTCGCCCGACTCGGCGACCAGGGCCGGCAGGCGCTGCAGGAGCTCGGCGTGCGCGTCGTGATCGACCTGCGCGACGACTTCGAGACCCAGGTGATGCCCGACGACGTCGACGGACTCGACCTCCAGCGCCTCCACCTGCCGGTGTTCGAGGGCTCGGGGGCGTCCGCGTCGACGATCGGCGTCACGCTGGCCGGGCTCTACGAGAAGATCCTGCTGCAGCACCGCGATGTGGTCGTGCGGGCGCTGCGCGAGATCGCCGACAGCGGCGAGGAGGCCGTGGTCGTGCACTGCACTGCGGGCAAAGACCGCACCGGTATCGTCGTCGCGCTCGCGCTGAGCGCCGTGGGCGTCGACCGTGAGACGGTCGTCGCCGACTACGCGGCAACGCAGGCCAATCTCGACGGCGAGTGGCTGGAGGGGATGATCGCGCTGGTGAAGAGCCACGGCGTGGAGGTCACCCCCGCCCTGCGCGTCATCCTCGGCGGGAGCCCGCCTGCTGCGCTCGAGGAGTCGCTCGACCTGCTCGACCGCGAGTTCGGGGGCGTGCGCGAGTACCTTCTCGACTCCGGGCTGAACGAGGTCGAACTGGCCAAGCTGCGGTCCGTGCTGGTGGAGCCGGCCTGAGCGTTGGAGCGGCGCCGGCATTCACATCCAAGCCATAACCGTCTCCCAGCCGGAATGCGGTTCGATCAGGTGTTCTTGTGAGTATGGACGACACCCAGCCCACCGAGCCGCTGCCGCCGCAGCACCCGCCGTACGGGCAGCCGCAGCAGACGTACGGGGCTCCGCAGCAGCAGTACGCGCCCGGGCAGCAGCAGTACGCGCCCGGTCCGCGGCCCACGGCGACGGCCGAGCCGTTCTATAAACGTCACGGGCTGGCGTTCGCGATCTCCACGCTGGTGCTCGCCGTCATCCTGCTGATCGGCATCGCCGGAGCCGGTGCGTTCGCCGTGGGATCGGTGCTGTTCCACCGGGGCTCCTCGATCTCTCACCAGTTCCAGGGCGGCGATCGGGCACCGGTTCCGGCGCCGGGCCAGGGCGGCAAGAACGGCGGCGGCCAGAACGGCAAGAACGGTGGCGGGCAGAACGGCCGTCAGGACGAGGGCCCGATCGCCAAGGGCGTGGTCCGCGGCAGCGTCACGAAGATCGCCGGCTCCGCCTGGACGATCACCACGACACGAGGCGCGTCCATCACGGTCGACACCTCATCGTCGACTGTGTACGGGGCGCCCGGGCAGACGCAGAAGGCCTCCGACTTCGCCGTCGGCGACGAGGTCATCGTCATCGGCGAGCGTTCGGGCGCGACGGTGACGGCCACGCGTATCCTCAAGGTCTCCGACCTGCCGATCCGGCCTCCGTCGCTGCCGGGTTCGACCGCGACCCCGGGTGCGACGCCCGGAGGCTGAGCGCTGCGACATCCGTCGCGAATGTCGCGATTCGTGACGAATCCGGGAGGGCGTCAGCTCGCCGTGAACCGGGCGTGCACCTGCACCGCGACCGTGATGTCCTCCGGCTTGAGCGCGAGTGTCGCGCCCCCGAAGTCCGCGCTCATCGCGCGGGCAGCCAGTGGTACGGGTTGGCCGGGGGCCGCTCCGTCGCCCAGCATTCCCGGATCGCTCAGGGCGAGAGGGCGCACGCTGCTGAGTCCGAGGCTCGTGGCGTAGACGGTCGCCTTCGCCACCGCGTTCTCGACGGCCCGACGCCGCGCCTCCTGTGTGATCGATTGCCGGCGAGCCTCCGTCAGGGTCCAGGTGACACCCTGGATCGTGACGCCGTCGAGCATCGAGACGACGCCCACCCAGTCGGACAGTGCCGTGGGCTCACTGAAGGTGACCTCGATGCCGACCTCCGCATGATAGATCGGGGAGAGTCGGCGGCCGTCCTGGTTCCACGGACGGTCGCCCCAGACGTGCAGCCGATCAGAGGACCACGCGGTCACCGGGCCGCTCTGCGGATTGTGCAGCTCGCGGAGCTCGGACAGGAGGGACGCCTGTCG
>NZ_JBVQSP010000005.1:126519-158156 GCF_055720965.1 Leifsonia sp. PARNA 1/14 | reverse complement strand
ATTGGGTCGTGCGAGCGAGCGCCTCGTCGCGCTGCTCGTCCTCGTAGCCGACGGCGAGGCGGACAGCGCCGCGCTCGGCCGGGTGCGTGAGCTCGTACTCGCCCTGGACGGTGATGATCGTGTCGGCCATCCAACGATGCTGGCATAGAACCGGCGTCGGTGTTGTTGTAAGATGGGAAGCTCGCCGCAGGATGCGGCGATTGCATCTGGACAACTCAACAGCGCGCGATGACGACCCGGCCTCACGGCCGTCGCATGGGGATGATCGGTTTCGACATTGTCTGCGAGAGTGTGAGAAGCGGGTCGAGGATGCATGGTTATCTCGTTAACGATCCATGCGAAAAAATAAGTGCCAATAACAAGAGCACTGTCTCGGCCAAGGCCGACTTCGCCCTCGCGGCGTAAGTTCCCCTTCGCCATTTGAAGAGACCGTCAGACCGGGAACTGTCTTCTACCCGGATCCTGGCGTCAGCTAGAAGACTTGCTTCTGCGTTGAGCATCAGGGCGCAGAGGGACTCCAACTGATACTGAGCCCGTCGGAGCAGGTGCCAGCGACAAGTTCCGGGGCTGAGAAAGCGATCTCACTGGCTACGCCCGTAGAAGGCACATGACCACAGCAGTGGACGGGGGTTCGATTCCCCCCATCTCCACCAGTCGGTCGTCATCGCGCGTTGTTCGAGTTCGGATACCATCGGCCGTCAGCACCGCCTTCGCTGGCGGATTCCGTGGTGGCGCGTATCGTGCGCAACATGAGGGATGCTCGCCCGCTGGTGATCGTGTGCACATATGTCATGCTCGGCCTCGGTGTGGCAGCACTCTCGTGGGTGTGGCTCGCCGCGACCGCGGGGAGCAGAACGGCGTTTCCCCTCGTGGTGTTCGGCATCGCACTGATCGCGATCGCCATCTTCTTCTTCGTCGCACTCGCGAAGGACCCGACGAGGCGTCCGGCATCACGACCTCGCCCGGGGCGCGTGGCGACGACGCACACGTTGGCCTTCGAGGTCGGTGACGACGAGCGGCACTCCGTCGTCTTCACCTTCGACCAGATGTGGGGCTGGCTCACCATCTGGGTGGACGGCGAGCTGCTGCTCAAGCGATTCATCACGTTCAGCTTTCGGCTGCGCTCCGACTTCGAGTTCGAGGTCGGCGAACGGGAACGCCATGACGTGCGTATCGAGAAGACCCGACGCCTCCTGTTCGCGTTCGCCAACCCGCAACCGATCCGCGCGTTCGTGGATGCCCGGCTCGTGGCTCAGACGGATGGAGTCTCGTGACATGAGCCCGGCGTCGCGACATCGCGCATCGCGGGCTCCGACCGCTCTCGGCTGAGCGGCGCCGCGGCGCGCGGACGACCTGGTCGAGCGGCGCTGACCGACCCGGACCTGGTCGGCGTGGCTACAGGTCGCGCGTCGCCCGGATGAGCGCGCTCATCGTGCGGTGCAGGTTCTGGAGGTCGTCCTGGGTCATCCCGAGGCGCTCCATCATCGTGGGCGGGATGGTCTCGGCGTAGGAGCGCAGCTCGCGACCGGTGTCGGTGAGCGTGATCTCGACCACGCGCTCGTCGACGTCGGAGCGCCGGCGTGCGACGTAGCCGAGCGCCTCCAGTCGCTTGAGCAGGGGGGAGACGGTCGCCGGCTCCAGTGCCAGGAGGTCGGCGAGCCGACGCACGGAGAGCGGCTCGTTCTCCCAGAGGGCGAGCATCACCAGGTACTGCGGGTGCGTCAGGCCGACGGGCTCGAGCACCGGGCGGTAGGCGGCGATCACCGATCGCGAGGCGACCGCGAGCGCGAAGCAGACCTGACTCTCGAGCGCCAGCGGGTTGGCGGTGTCCGTGGTGCCGGTCATGGGCAGTGGATGCGGGTCGAGGTGCGGGAGTCGGCGAACCGCTCGATGACGTGCTGGTCGAGCGGCTTGCCGCACATCGGGCAGGCGGCGTCGGCCCGGCGGACGTCCGGGCCCTCCGGGTGCCCTGCGCCGAGCTGCGCGGGGCCGGTGAAGGTGCGGACGACGTCGTTGGCGCGTTCGTAGAAGCGCCAGAACCTGCCAGCCATGGGGATCCTCCCGAGGGTTTCGAAAAATGCTTAGTGCACAAACCATTATTGCACTAATTACCGGCGGATGGGGCGCTTCAGGCCACGGCCGGCCATGGCTGCCGCCCGGTTCGAGCGTCTACCATGTGGGAATCATGAGGGATCCGGCGGAGGCGGCAGAAGATCCCCAGGCCTTCCTGCTGGGACTGATCGAACGCGTGCGGAACGCCCTGCCACCGGTGCTGGTCGAACGGGTGCTCGTCGTCGAACGCCGGCGAACGCTGAGCGACCGCGTGTCCGGGAGGCCGGGCGCGATCATCCGGATCAGTCTCCTCGGGCGCCAGGAGACGCTGACCTTGGGCTACGAGCCGGGGCCGCAGTGGGCGGGTGAGGCCGCGCTCGTCTACCGCGGAGCGATCGTCGTCAGCCGTCCGCTCGGGCTCGGCGACTGGCTCACCGCCTTCGCCGACCGCATCGCCGCGCTCGAGAACGAGGCGGCCGGAGACGCGGCCACCGGGTCGTTGGCCCTGCAGACGCTCGGTCTTGAGCCTCCGGGGTCGGAGATCCGCGTGCGGGAGGCCAAGATCGACGCCGACCTCCGAACGCTTCCGGCGCGCCTCGGCCGGCGCCTGCCCGCCGAGGCGATCGCCCAGGTCGGCCGCATCGGTGAACTGCTGGTCGACGCTCTCGATCGTGTCGCCGGGCAGGGCGAGCCGGAGGTCATGGTGCGGCGCACTGCGACCGTGTACCTCCCCGACACGCTGCGCGCCTACCTGATGCTGCCTCCCGACTGGGCGGCCCGGCACGTCCTCCCTGACGGGACCACGCCGGCGCAGACGCTGGTGGCCCAGCTTGCAGAGCTGGAGGCCGCGGCGACCCGGATGCGCGACGCGGCGGCCGAGCACGACGCCTCGGCGCTGCTGGTCAACGGTCGCTTCCTGTCGCAGCGGTTCGGGCTGTCGCGGCTCGACCTGCCCTGACGAGATCGGGTGCCGTCAGTTCGGGCTGTTGTGCGACCGGTCCAGGTAGCTGCGCGACCGCTCGACCTGCTGCTCCAGCGCGTCGACGGTCTTGGCCATGCTCTCGACCGCCTTCACCCGGTAGGTGTCGATCGAGTCCATCGTCGCGAAGACGTTGTCGAACGCGTGCTGGAGGGTCTCCAGACTGACGCCGGTGGAGATGGCCTCCTGGTGCACGCGGGCGGTCTGCTGCCGCAGGAGCTCGCCGGTGCGGTCGATCATGGCGTTGGTCGCGTCGTTCAGCGCGCTGATCTGGTCGAGCACGAGTTCTTGGTTGCCGAGCGCCTGCGCGACGATGATCGCCGTGCGCAGGGCGGCGACGGTCGTGGTGCGGGCACGCTCGACGCCCTTGATCAGCTCGAGGTTGTTCTTGCGGATCGCATCGAGCGCGAGGTAGCCCTGCACCGAGACGGCGATCTGCGTGGTGAGATCTTGTCGGCGTTGGCGGATGGGGAAGAGAGCGTCCGCCACGAGCGAGTCGGCGCGCTGCGGGTCGGTCGTGCGCAGCTTCGCGGCCTGCGCCTCGATCGACTCGTCGAGCGCCTTGGCGAGCGCGGCGTACTCGCCGAGCTTGCCCATCGTCGCCCACAGGTTGGTGCGCTCGAGGTCGATGGCGGCGTTGTCCTTCAGGAGGGCGTCCTGGCCGGAGATGAGCGCCGTGATTATCGCGTCGAGCTGCTTCTGCGCGGGTTGGTAGCGCTCGAAGTACCGCATGAGCGACTTGCCGCCGGGAAGGCGCCCGAAGAACCCCTTGGCGCCGGCCAGATTCGCGTGGCCCGGGTCGAGCTCGGTGATCGTGGTGCGCAACTGCTGGAGGGTCTGCGCCACCTGCGTCTGCGGATCCGACGGGCCGCCACGACCTCGGGCGGCCGCGAGCGACGACTCCGGCCGCTGCAGCATCCGGTTCGACACCTCCGACGACGAGCGGATCTCCTGCACGCCCATCCGGGCGATCTCGTCGACCTTGCGCGTGAACTCGGGGCTGCCGGGCTCCACGGACGAGAGACCCGCGACGAACTCGTCCGCCTTGGCCTGGAGCTCCGCGCGCTTGTCGGGCGGAACAGCGACCATCCCGACGGCTTGGTCGCCTCCGACCTCCGGCACGGCGGCAGGAGGCGTGAGCGACACACCTTCTGCCGGCCCCTCCGGCGGCGTCAACGGCTGGTTGAGGTCGAGCTCGGACATCGGCGACTCCTCCCGGTGCGTGGGCACATCTTCCCCCGTGCACCTGAGTCCAACACTAGAACGAACCGTGCCATTGCGCGGAGAGGGATGGGTGACCGACCTCACAGAGTCGGCGACGTCGCCACCACCCAGTCCAGGGCGACGCCCAGCGCCGTCAGCACCGAGACGTGGCCTTCGCGCGGCCGCAGCCAGAGCTCACCGCGGCGGACGCGCTCGAGCATCCAGCCGGCGTGCGTCGCCGGGACGACGCGGTCTCTGCCGCCCTGCACGAGGAGGGTGTGCGCCGCAACCGCTCCGAGCTCGACTCCCCAGGGCGACACGAAGGCCACGTCGTCATCGACTTCGCCGTCGTGGCCCGACGCCGCGCCCGCCGCGGCATCGGCTCCCAGCGCGGCCCAGTCCTCCTTGAGCACCTCGTAGTCGCGTGACGTGAACGACTCGGGCTCGAACTCCGCCGTCTCGGCGTACGCGGCTCGCGCCGGCCGCCCGGCGAGAGCGGCGCGGAGGCCTCCGGGATCGACCATGCCGGCGAACCAGTCGACGTCGCCCCAGTAGGGAGCGATGCCCGCGAAGGTGACGAGGGCGGAGGCGCGCTGGGGCGCGAGCGCGGCGCAGGCGAGCGCGTGCGGGCCGCCTCCAGAAGCGCCCATCGTCGCGAAGCGGTCGATGCCGAGCGCGTCGAGTACCGCGAGAACGTCGGCGGCGGCGTCGGCGACGCTGCGGCCGGGCAGCGGATCCGAACCCGGATACCCGGGACGCGCACACGAGACGACGCGGATGCCTCGGGCCGCGGCCTCGGAGGCCAGCGGCTCGATGACGGCGCCGGTCTGCGGCGTGCCGTGGTGCCACACCAGCACGGGGGAGTCGTCGAGCACGGGGGAGTCGTCGCCGCTCCCGGTGTCGAAGTAGCGCACGCGGCGGCCGTCGGGTCGGGTGATCGAGCCGGCGGGCGTGCCGCCGGCGCTCAGCCCCGCCACGCGTCGACCTCGTGCTGCAGCGCGGCCTTTCGGGCGTCCGACGCGAACGAGGCGTCGATCGACGTGCGTGCGAACCGCTCGGCCAGGTCGGCGTCGACGCCGAGCGCGTCCCGCACCGCGAGGTAGTTCTCTCCGACGTAACCGCCGAAGTAGGCAGGATCGTCGGAGTTGATCGTCACCCGCACTCCGGCGGCGTCGAGCGCCAGGAGGGGGTGGTCGGCCAGGTCGGGCACCGTGCGGAGGCGCACGTTGGACAGCGGGCACACGGTCAACGGAACGCCCTCTGCGGCGAGCCGGGCCATGAGCTCCGGATCCTCCGCAGCCCGGATGCCGTGGTCGATCCGCTCGACGCCGAGCAGGTCGAGCGCCTGGCGGATGTAGGCGGGAGGGCCCTCCTCGCCGGCGTGCGCCACCGCGTGCAGCCCGGCGTCCTTCGCCCGGGCGAAGACGTCGGTGAACAGCTCGGGCGGATAGCCGACCTCCGCGGAGTCCAGGCCGACGCCGAGCAGCCGCTCCGGCCGGGTGAGCGCGGCGCTGAGCACGGTGTCGGCGGACTCCACCGGCTGGTCGCGCAGAAAGCACAGGATGATCCCGCTGGAGATGTCGAGATCGCGCTCGGCCTCGGCCAGCGCTCCGCTGATGCCGTCGACGACGGCCTCCAGAGCGACGCCCCGGCTCACGTGCGCCTGCGGGTCGAAGAACAGCTCGACGTGGCGGAGGCCCTGCGCGGCAGCGGTGCGGAGGTAGCGCCGGGTGAGCTCCGCGAAGTCGTCTTCCGTGCGCAGCACCGCCATCGTGGCGTAGTACAGGTCGAGGAAAGACTGCAGGTCCGAGAACTCGTACTGCGCGGCGAGCTCGTCGACCGAGGCGTAGGGGAGCGCCACCCCGTTGCGGCCGGCGAGCTCGAACGCGAGATCGGGCTCCAGCGTGCCTTCGATGTGGAGGTGGAGCTCGGCCTTCGGCAGAGCGAGCAGGGCTTCGTCGGACGGCAGCGCGGTCATGACTCCGATCCTCCCACCGATGGAGGGTCGATCCGACACCCGGAGGACGCGTCGGCCCACGGGGGCTCGCTAGCGTCGGAGGATGACCTCCCTCGCCCGTCGTCGTGTCCTGTTGGTCCTCATCGCCGTCGCGGTCGTCATGGCGGGCCTTACCGTGCACGAGCTGACCGACGACTGGGCCGGCGCGTTCGCGGGGGACGCGCTCTACGCGGTGCTGATGGTCGTGCTCATCGCCTTCGTGGCGCCGCGCGCGCCGAGCGCTGCGGTGGGCGGTATCGCTCTGGCGGTCTGCGCCGGGGTGGAGCTGCTGCAGCTCACCGGTGTGCCCGCACGCCTGTCGGCGACCGTCCCGGGCGTCGAGCTCGTGCTCGGGTCGACCTTCCAGGCGACCGACCTCGTCGCCTACGCCATCGGTGCGGCGATCGCGACCGCGGTGGACCTCGTCGTCAGGAGACGCGGAGCAGGATCTTCCCGAGGTGTGCGGACGACTCCATCCGTCGATGCGCCTGGGCCGCATCCGCGAGCGGGAACACCGAGTCGATGACCGGGCGCACCTCGCCGGCCTCCAGCAGCGGCCACACGTGCTCGCGCACGGCCGCGATGATCGCGACGCGTTCGGCGAGAGGGCGAGCCCGCAGGGTCGTCCCCTGGAGGCGGGCGCGCTTGCTCATGAGGAGGCCCATGTCGACCGCGGCAGGGGTGCGGTCGCGCACGGCGATGGACATGATCCGTCCGCCGGTCGCGAGCGCCTCGAGGTCGCGGGCGATGTAATCACCGCCGACGATGTCGAGCACGACGTCGGCGCCGCGGCCGTCGGTGAACGCCGCGACCGCGGCGACGAAGTCGTCGGTACGGTAGTCGACAGCCGCCTCGGCGCCGACGGACCGGCAGAACGCCGCCTTCTCGGGGCTTCCGGCTGTCGCGATCACGTGCGACCCGAGGGTGCGGGCCAGCTGGATCGCCATCGAGCCGATGCCGCTGGACCCGCCGTGGACGAGAAGGGTCTCGCCCGGGGCCAGGGCGCCCAGGTCGAACACGTTCGACCAGACCGTCGCGGTCACCTCGGGGAGGCCGGCGGCCTCCACCGGATCGACGCCCGCCGGAACCGGCAGCACCAGCCCGGCATCGACAGTCACGAGCTCGGCGTAGCCGCCGCCGGGCAGGAGCGCGCACACGAGGTCGCCCTGGTTCCAGCGACCGGGCTCGACGTCGTCGCCGATGACGTCGATGACGCCCGACACCTCCAGCCCCGGCCACTCGGGGGCGCCGGGCGGCGGCGGGTAGTAGCCGCGGCGCTGGCTCAGGTCGGCGCCGTTCAGCCCTGCCGCGATCACCCGGATGCGCACCTCGCCCGGTGCGGGCCGGGGATCGGGGACCTCGGCGACCGTCAAGACGTCGGCATCTCCCGGCTGAGCCACGATCACGGCCCGCATCAGCGGACCGCCGTGCGCCCCGGCCCGGACCGGCGCCCGAGCACATCCCGGATCTTGACCTTGCTGGAGTACTCGATCGAGCCGTACCGGAACAGCCGCACAGCCAGCCGCAGCACCACGAACGCGAGCACGAACAGCTCGACGATGATGATGATCGCCTGCCAGAGCGGCAGCGAGCCGAAGGCGTTCAGGATGAGCGCGGTGATCGGCGCGGTGTACGGGAAGTACGCCAGGATCTGCACGATCGGCGCGTTCGGCGTGCTGACGGCGTAACTCGACGCGTAGAGCGGGATCACCACGGCGAAGACCACGACGGAGAAGAACGGCGCGGCGTCCTTCGCGGTCGGCATCACGGCGCCCACGGCCACCAGCGTGCCGGTGAACAGGGCGAAGCCGCCGATCGTGATGAGCGCGCCGATGATCATCTTCTGCGGGTCGAACACGAGACTGCTGAGGTCGAAGTTGGGGATGGCGAGCTGATCGCGGAAGAACAGGTAACCGATCACCACCGGCAGCGCGAACACCGCGATCTGGATCAGCCCGACGGCGAACAGCGACACCACCTTGCCGACCAGGAGGTTGGTCGGGTTGATCGTCGTCAGGATCATCTCCGTGACGCGGTTCTCCTTCTCCTCCAGCGTCGAGTTCAGCATCTGGTTGCCGAGGAAGACGATGACGACGAAGAAGGCGGCCAAGAAGATGAGGGCGGGCAGGATCGCCTCGAATCCGGGCGCGACAGCGCCGTTCTTGAACGTGGTCGTCGCGGTGTTCGTCTCGCCGCGGAGGATCGCGACGTCGACCGGGCTGTCGAGCTTCTGCTCGACGCTCGACGAGAGCAGCGACTCCGCGACGGCGGAGTACTTGCTGTTCTGGAAGACGCCGGCGTCGGCTCCGTAGACCTTGATCGTCTGCTTGGCGGGGTCGGCGGGAAAGTCGAAGAAGGCGGGAGTGCCTCCGATCTGCACCTCCTCGACGCCCTCGGAGCTGCTGGCGATCTCCTTGCCGCCGTAGCTGTGCGCGATCGTCGGGTCGACGAGGCCGGACGCGTCGACGTAGAGGAAGTCGAAGCGGGCGTTCTTCTGCTGGTCGGCGGTGTTGGCGCTGGAGACATTGGCCGAGATGATCAGCGTGCCCAGCCCGAAGACCAGGATCGGCAGGATGAGCGTCACCGCCCAGAAGCTGCGCTTCTTGATGGTGCGCGTGAACTCGAACCCGATGACGGTGGTGAGATTGTGGCGGGCCATGGTCAATCCTCCTCGCGGCTCTCGGCGCCGTAGACCTCGACGAAGATGTCGTCGAGCGATTTGCGGGTGGGGGCGAAGCGGGTGATGTGGAGGCCGGCCTCCACGAGCGAGCGCAGGATCGCTGCGGTGTCGGCGTCGTTCGCGACCTCCAGCTCGGCGTGGCCGCCTTCGTCTCGCGCGATGCGGTAGTCGGGGGAGAGCGGCACGGCTCCATCGTGGTCGACATGGACGACGGTTCCGCCGAACTGCTCCTGCACCTCCGACACTGTGCCGTAGGCGCGTGAGACGCCGTCTTTCAGGAGGATGACGCGGTCGCAGAGCCGCTCGACCTCCTCCATCTGGTGGGTCACCATCATGACGGTCGAGCCCGCGCGCTTCTGGTCGTCGATGATGTCCATCAACAGCCGGCGGTTGACCGGGTCGAAGCCCTTCGTCGGCTCGTCGAGGATCAGCAGCTCGGGCTGATTCATGATCGTGACTCCGAGCTGCACCTTCTGCTGCTGGCCGCCGGAGAGCTTGTCGAGCCGCACCTTCTCTTTGTCGCCGATGCCCACCCGCTCCAGGTACTCGCGAGACCAGCGCCGGGCCTGCTCGGCGCCCAGGCCTTTGAGCCGGCCGAAGTAGACCATGACGTCGATGACGGACTCCTTCTTGTAGAGGCCGCGCTCTTCGGGCAGGTAGCCGAGGCGTTCGCCGGTCTCCGGGCTGAAATCCTTGCCGTCGATGTGGAGGACGCCGGCGGTCGGCTGGTAGATGCCGAGCAGAGCCCGGATCGTGGTCGTCTTGCCCGAGCCGTTGCTGCCGAGGAACCCGAAGGTCTCCCCGCGCGCGATGTCGAACGAGAGATCGCGGATCACGGTCGTGCGGCCGAAGTCCATCCGGAAACCGGCGATGTGGACGAGGGGCTCGTCGGTCGGTGTGCTCACACGGTCGAGCCTAGGGGGCGAGCGGGTGTCCCGTCCGGGTTCTGGACGGCGTATTCCTGATTACGCGCCGCTACGCGAGCGCCGCCAGCAGGGCCGTGTGCAGCAGCCCGTTGGAGGCGAGGGACGACCCGTTGCCCGGCCCCGGCTGTCCGGTCACCGACGTGAACGCGCCTCCGGCCTCCTCGACGATCGGGATGAGCGCCGCGAGGTCGTAGGTCTTCACATCGAACTCGCCCACGGCATCGAGGAGTCCCTCCGCGAGCAGCATGTACGACCACATGTCGCCGTATGCACGGTCGCGCCACACCCGCCGGGTCAGCGCGATCAGGCGGTCAAGGTACCCGGCCTGATCCCATTGGGCGATGCTCTGGAAGCTGATCGAGGCGTGCTCGAGGTCTGCGACGGCGGAGACGCGGATGGGTCGCGGCTGGGCGCCGGGGGCGTCGGTCGTCCAGGCGCCATCGCCTGTCTCGGCCCACCAGCGCTTGCCGAGCGCGGGCGAACTGACGACGCCGATCACAGGCTTCCCGTCGATCGCGAGCGCGATGAGCGTGCCCCACACGGGAACGCCGCGCAGGTAGTTCGAGGTGCCGTCGATCGGGTCGATGATCCACTGCCGGCTCGCGTCGCCCTCCGTGCCGTACTCTTCGCCCAGGATGCCGTCGGCGGGTCGCTCGGCGGCGAGCGCCTCCCGGATGGCCCGCTCGACGGCGAGGTCGGCTTCGGTGACGAACGTGCGGTCGGGCTTCGTGTCGATGTGGAGGCCGCGCTCGCGGAAGTGCGCGGACGAGATGCCGTCTGCAAGGTCGGCGAGCCGGAGCGCGAGGGCCAAGTCGGAGGAAAGGGGCCGGTCGATGTCGCGTGCGTCGGTCACGCCAGGATCTTAGCGGCCCAGCACCCGGACACGCCCGGGCATGCGCTTCGGCCTCTCTCGATTGGCGGACGGCCCGACCCTGATGCTAATGTTGAGCCTCGGTTCGGGAAACCGAATCGAATGCGCCTCTAGCTCAATCGGCAGAGCAATTGACTCTTAATCAATGGGTTCAGGGTTCAAGTCCCTGGGGGCGCACCCAACACCGCAGGTGGCGAAAGGCCCCCGATCCCGTGGAAACACTGGGACCGGGGGCTTTTTCGTGGGGGCTGTGCAGTCGAGGCCCGTGCGCGATCTGCATCGCGCGACGGACGCGCGTGTCGCGTCCGAGCGGTTGAATGGCGACATGACCCATCCTGTGCGATCAACGCGTCAAACGTCACGCGGGTGGCCGTGGTGGGCGCTTTTCGTTCAGACCACGATCGCTGGAAGCGTCGTCCTCGTCCTCGTCATCGTCGACATGGTCCTGATCTTCTTCCGTCTCGCTCAATCGACCCCTGCGACCCCGACATCTCCCTCAGAAGCGGACGACGGAGCGCTGGGTGTCTTCGTCATTCCGATCCTCGTCGGGATCGTAGCGGCGGTGCCCACGGTCGCCGTCGTGAGCGCCGCGGTCGTGATCGGACTGCCGGTTCGCCTGATCGAGCCGGCGAGGGTCTGGATCGTGAGACACCGGTGGCTGCCATCGACCTGCGCATTGCTCGGGCTCGCGATCTTCGTGGGCGCCGAAGTCCTCCGATCGAGTGCGACATGGTCGACGCTGGCGCCGTTCGAGCCGTCTTCGCTGATGGTCGGCATTTCGCTGCTTGTCGTCGCGTTAGGGCTGACGACCTTCTGGGCGCCGAGGAAGCTCCGGCCGATGACCCCTGGGAGCCCGTGGCCAGGCGGAACTCGAGTGCGGGTGATCAAGGACGCCGACTGGGATAGTCCATGGGAGCAGGAGTTCTCCGGAACGATCGACGGCACGTTCGCGCCGTCTGTAGTCGACCAGGCTCTCGCGGGCGAGTTGGAATACTCCGTATGGTTCGACAGTCCGCAGCTGGACGCGAAGGGTGCTGGGCCCTACCGCAGGGCCGTCATCTCGGGGAGGTATCTTCGCCGAGAGTGATCCGCACAAGAGTCATCGTGGGCTGACGGCGAGTTGAAGCGCTTCCTGGCGGATTCAGGTCAGGAATAGGGCTGTGCTCTGCGGGCTCGACGAGTCCGGCTCGGAGGGCGCGATAGTGCTTGTGACGTTCTCCCACGAGTCAGCCCCGGAGGATGATTTCGAGATTCCTGACCACATCATCCTGAAGCTGGCGCTAGGGGACGTCCGCCGGGCTGCCGATGAGTGGGAATCCGACCTCGGGGTCTATCCGGTGCGGTGAGGGTTGCGGAGCGGGTCGGATTCTCGACGTAGCGGCCAGACGTTCCAAGCGCCCGTCGGCGGGAGGATACGTTTCGCGGCCTCGAGTGCATCATCGGACAGATCGTCGCGGAGGGTGCTTCCCGACGACGAGCCGTTCGCCCACGCGAGCGAGCTGCCGACCCACCGCGGCGAGGGCACGCCGATCTGCTCGGAGAACGAGCCGGCCACGACAGCGTTGACGGTCCATTCGAGGTCGTCGATGATCCTCTCGAGGTCCTCGTCGCACGCATCGCAGCCGCACCGCGGGAAGGCCTGATCGACCAGAGCGCCCGCGTGGACGACGATGCCCGGAAAGTCCGTGAAGACGAACGTCAGCGGCGCGGCCGCGCGGTCGGCCGGAGTGACACGGACCGCTCGAATCGGGGTGATCCCGCCGAAAGCGACGTCCGCCGCGGAGGACAGGTCGTCGGCCGACGAAGCGTCGTACCGTTCGAGCAGCCAGGAGATCAGCGCCTCCGCGACCGTGTGGATCGGCGCGTACCGCTCGGTGTGGCTCGTGCGCGAATACGCCTCGTCAGGCACCTCGCCGTCAACCCACCGCCGGCCGTAGTCGATCGTGTTCCCCTGCTCGTCCAAGAAAGTGGAGCGAGGGAGCGCGGGTCGGACGTACGCGGCCATACGCTCACCGTACCGGGTGAGGTGGGCCGTTCGGGCTCGACCCGAACGGGGGGTCCCTCATCCTGTGCCGAGACGTGGATGGTGTGGACCGCCGTGCCCTACTCTGATCTTCGCACCGGCATACCAGACGTCCGGACGAGGGGGAGCGATGCGCGCACGGCAGACGATCACGGGTCTGGTGGTGCTGGCGGCCGCGATGATGACGGTCGGCCTCGTGACAGCCCCAGCCCAGGCGGACGGCGCCCCCTCGGCGTCTCCCGCCGCAGGGCCTGCACTGTCGCCGGTCGACCTCCCGCCGTTGCCGCCGGTCACGTCGTTCGACAATTCCACTCTCACGATCGACTGCGCGAGCCTGCAGGGCGGCTACTACCGGTCGGCACAGATCACGACGACGGCGAATGGGAGGGGGCTGAGCCCGAACACCGCCTACCGGCTCGGGACGAGCGCTTCACTGGTCGGGGCGACCGCGCCGCTCAGCCCGGTGGACTTCGTCACCGACGCGAACGCCCGGGCGACCATCTCCGCCTCGCTGACGGGCGTGTTCGTGTCCGGGCAGGGCTACATGCTCAGCGCCTGGCTGGGTAGCGAGATCAGAGCGTCCGACGGTGTTGCCGCGAGCACCTGCCCGAGCGGTGTCACCCCGTCCGGCACGTCGTTCGCGGCGCTCGACTGCCCTCAGCGCTACCTGACCCCGCAGGGGGAGGGCAGCTCGGTCGTGAAGCTCGGGGTCGACCTCCGCGGTTTCGTTCCGAGCCAGGATTACACCGTCGTGCTCCAGAACCAGACCGAGGGGCTCCTGGGGACGGGGACCGCCACGGCGAGCGCCGACGGCGCCCTGCGATTCCAGACGACCGTTCAGCCGATCGCTCTCACGACGAGCGGAACCTACGCCTGGACCGTGCGGACGAGCAGCCAGGCCGCCCCCGTCGCGACCGGCACCGCACCGACGACGAACCCGTGCACGCCGATCGTCAAGGCGCCGAAGCGCGCCGCACTGACCCACGACTCCGACGTGACCGGGGACGGCTACGCAGACCTGCTCGCGACGGACCTGAACGGCCGACTGCTGCTCTATGCCAACGGCATCCACTCGAACCCGGGAGGTGTGCCGTTCAGCACCGGCCGCGTGATCGGCACCGGTTGGGGATACGGGTGGGGCATGCGGCTCATCGCCACCGGAGACCTGTCCGGCGACGGGGTCGCCGAGGTGGTCGCGCTACGCTCCGACGGCTCGCTGGTGGCGTACTACAACAACATCGGTAGCTCGGCGGCCAAGCTGCCCTATTCGTCCGCGACGCTGATCGGATCGGGATGGCAGTCGTTCACGTCGTTCTCGCTCGGCGACGTCGACGGCGACGGTTACGCCGACATCGTGGCCGACCGGTCGGATGGCACGCGCTGGTTCTACAAGAATCGCTTCGCCTCCGACCCCCTCCACCGTCCGTTCAGCTCGGGGGTCGCCATCCCGAGGGACGGCCTGTCGACCACCCCCGGATTCAACATCGCGCTCGCCGACTTCAACGGCGACGGCTACGCCGACCTGACTCCGGCCGGCCAGGGACTCGACCTGAATCGCATCCCTGCGGGCAACCCCAGTCCGTACCCGTCGTCGATCATGATGAGGTCGCCGAATCTGGTGACCGACCAGCTCGCCTCCTGGTCGGTGGGCGACTACGAGGGACGAGGGTCGTCCGGCATCGTCGTCGCGGACGTTCGCAGCGACGGCCGGCTGCTGTACATGAAGGACCCGCTGACCAACAGTTCGCAGACCACGGTCATCGGATCCGGGTGGTCCTGGGGGATGACGCTGATCCCCTGAGCTCCGCGAGGAGTTCTCGCCGCGCCACGCGCGAGATCTCCGCCCTCAGCGCTCGATGGAGGAGATTCCCGCGCGCGTTTCCTTTCTGAGGCGAGAGTTCTCAGCCCTGACCCTGATCCCAGAGACGCCAGCCGGCCTTCGTCTGCACGAAGCAGAACGACCACCCTCTGCTTCCCGCGTCCATCGAGCCGTCGCTGCTTGCCGTCGTCGTGATCTCGTACGCCATGCACTCGCCATCATCGCCGGTGCGGGCGACGAGCCGGTAGGAGGTCAGGTGCGGATCATCGCACCAGGCCGTGGTGTGGGAGGTCGTGAGCACCCGGGTCATCCCGCAGTCCTCCTGCTTCGCGGCCGTGAGGTAGGCATCGGCGACGGTCGACATCGGCGCGGTCGCGTCGGGCACGCGGCCTCGGGGAGACGGCGCGGCCGGGTTCAGCAGGACGTACGCCAGGGCGAGAACGGCGGCGAAACCGACGGCGATCGAGAGAGCGACCGCGAACGGCTTCGCCCGCCGCCACGGCGAGCGGACGGGCTCGGGCGAGGATTCCACGACGTGACACTAGCGTGCGGAGGCACCGCACAGGTGAACGGCCTTAGGCCTCCGTGGTTCGCCGGCGCTCCAGCGCTCGGGGAGCTGAGCTCGCCCTACCAGGGCAGCACGCCGTAGCCGCCCTCCCGGTCGGACCGCCACAGGTGCCCCCAAAGCACACCGGAGGGGCCGTCGGCCGGCAGGGTCGCGAGGTAGACGCTCGGTTCGGCGCCCTCCTCGACCGAGCGGATGCCGCGGTGGTCGTTGAAGTCGGTGTCGGTGAAGCCGGGATTCGCGGCGTTCACCTTGATAGCGGTGTCCCTCAGCTCTTTGGCGTACATCGCGGTGAGCATGTTCACCGCCGATTTCGACGACGGGTACTGCGCGGAGGCGGGCATCGCGAAGAGCGGGCTCGCCGGGTCGGTCTGCGAGCCGATCGACCCGACTTCGCTCGAGACGTTCACGATCCGTGCAGCCTCCGCCCGGCGCAGCAGCGGCAGCATCGCGTTGGTGACGGCCACCAGGCCGAACACGTTCGTCTCGTACACCGCGCGCATGTCGTCGAGGGAGGTCTCGCTGGCGGTGGCCCGGCGGCGGGAGACCGATGCGGTGCCGGCGTTGTTGACGAGAACGTCCAACCGGCCGAACTCCCGGTCGATCGCGTCGGCGGCGCGGGAGATCGACGCCGCGTCGGTCACGTCGAGCGGGAGGAAGCGCGCGTCCGCGCCGCCGTCGCGCAGGGCGGCCGCGGCCTCCCGACCGCGTTGCTCGTCCCTCGCACCGATGAGCACGGTCATGCCGAGGTCGGCGAGGCGGCGGGCGGTCTCGTAGCCGATTCCCTTGTTGGCCCCGGTGATCAGGGCGATCTTCTGCGTCACGGCTCCGACTGTACGCGTGGTGTCGGGTCGCCGTGGGGTCTCTCCCGCCGCTAGGAAATTACGCCGATCCACCACGCGGCCAGGCCAGCCATCACGAAAGCGATGGCGCACACCGTGCACAGGAACACGAATCCGTAGAAGTACTCCAACGCGATCCGGAGGGCACTTCTCGTCGCCCTCCGCCCCACAAGATGATCGACACGTCCGGGGCCGCTGTCGCTGAAAGGCTCGAGGAGCACGAGCGGCCGGAGGCGTCGGTCGACGACGAAGGCTCCACAGGTGGTGCCACCGCGCCCGAAGAGTCGGAGCGGAACGACGAGAGCACCCGCCGCGAGAACTCTGCGAGGTCCGAGCACGGTGATGGCGAGCAGTGCGTCGCCGTCGCGCCACGCACCCGTCGGCGAAGCGGCGAGTCCGCACAACCACGGGCCGCAGATGCCGCAGAGGAGCACGAGGACGACCGCAATGTTCGGCACCGGGTTCTTCGGAAAGCCGTTCGCGTCGAAACCCTGCAGCTGCCAGGTCGGGCGACACAGGATGCTGAGGACGACGACCACGGCAGTCAGGAGGATCAGCCCGCGAGCACCCCACAGCCCGAGGTGGAACAGATCCGAGAGAGCCGGGCGTTCACGTGCGGGGTCCGGTAGGTCCGGCTTTGCCGCGCGGTCAGGCTCGATCGTCACCATGTCAGGGACGATCATTGCAGAGCATTGCGGTTGTCGGACCGCCGACACTGATGCGTGTCGCCGTCGTCGGCGTCCCGGCCCGCTGGCCAGCGCCTCCCGGACCGGGCATACTTCGTTCAAGGTTGCGACGGGCGTGCGCAGCGGGAGTCGGGGTCGTCCATGTCAGGCAGTTCGTCCGGCGGTGCGGCGCCGGGGTGGTATCCCGAGCCGGGGACAGGTCGGCTGCGGTGGTGGGACGGTCTCGCCTGGGGCGACTACCGCGAGGTTCCGCCTCCGGTTCCGCCGGTCGCGCCCGTGACGTTCGGCACGCCTGTCGGCTACGTGGCCCCGAGCTACGTCGCCGTGACCGCCGTGCCGCAGGGCAACGGCATGGCCGTAGCTGCGCTCGTGCTGGGGATCTGGGCGTTCTGCGTCACCTGGATCCCGCTCTTCATCGGTCTGATCCTGGGAGGCGTCCCAGCCGTGCTGGCCGTCGCGTTCGGCATCGCCGGGATCGCCCGCTCCGGAGCGCGCGGAGGGCAGGGTCTCCCGCTGGCGATCGTCGGGCTGGTACTCGGCGGCCTCGCGTTCTTCTCGATCTTCATCGGCGCCGGCACCATCTGGTGAGCTGAGGATGTCTGTTGCCGGGCGCGCTCTCGTCGCGATGATCCTCGCCGGCACGGTGCTGGCGGCGAGTGGATGCGCGGCGGACCGGCCGCTCGAAGATCTGCACCCGACCTCGGCGTCGACGGCTGACGCCCGTGCGTGGGCGCTTCCGGCCGGCGCGCGGCTGGTATTCCGCGATACTCGGCCGGGACCGACCTTCGGAGAAGTCGCCTCGGTGGCACTCGCCGCCCCGGGCGACGCCCGTGCGATGACGGGCTTCGCGTGCAACCGCGTCTATGCCACGCGCACGACGCTGTCGTGCATGAGTCGGACCGGCCTCGCACCCGTGGGCTATCGGGAGACCCTGTACGACTCGGCGGGGCAGCAGATCCGGTATTGGCCGCTGCCCGGGCCTCCCAGTCGCACGCGGCTCTCGCCCGACTCGACGCTCGCCGCGTGGACCGCGTTCGTCGACGGCGAGTCGTACGCGGGCGTGAAGTTCTCGACGGTCACCGACATCTCGGACGTGCACGGCGTCGACTACGGCGCGCTTGCAACGTTCACGTTCCTCCTCGACGGAGCCCCCTATTCGGCGACCGACCTCAACTTCTGGGGCGTGACGTTCGCCGCAGACGACAACCGCTTCTACGCGACCGCCGCGTCCGCCGGGCGCACCTGGCTGGTGCGAGGCAACCTCCGCGGACGCACGCTGGTGGCCCTCCACGAAGGCGCAGAGTGCCCGTCGCTCTCACCGGACGGCACACGGGTCGCGTACAAGAAGAACCTCGGGACGGTCGACGACCCGCGCTGGACGCTCGCGGTGTTCGACCTGCCGGCCCAGACCGAACGGATCCTCCCGCTGGCCGGCGTCGTGGACGACCAGGCCGAGTGGTTGGACGACGCCACCCTCCTCTTCGGCCGACCGGCCGCGGGCAAGGCGGACGACGCGGACATCTACTCGGCGCCGGCCGACGGGTCCGCACCGGAGTCGGTGTTCCTGCGGCACGCGTGGTCGCCGTCGGTCGTGCGCTGAGCAGCGTCGGCACCACCCGAAAGGGGGCGTCCTCCGGTGTGAGATGCGCGTGGATCGACGAACGCACGTGCCCTACTCTGAATCTCGCGCCGGCATACCAGACGTCCGGTCGACGAGGGGGATGCCGTGCGCACGCGCTTGCGAGGGTTGATCGTGGCAGTCACGACGGCGGCCGTAGCTGTGATGACAGTGCTGGGAGCAGGGCCCGCGTCCGCGGTCACCCATCCGGCACTCACTTCCTTCGCACCCGTGGTGGACTGCTCCTCGCTCCACCAGGGGTACTACACGACGATGCACGTGAGCGCGCAGCTCATCAACCTCACGCCCGGGGCCGCGTACGACCTTCGATTCCGTACGGTCTCCCGGAACGCCGAAATCCTCGACGACGTCCCCTTCGTCGCCGACGACCAGGGCGCATCCTCTGTCGATCAGACCCTGACCGACAGATTCATCGCGTCCGCCTCGTACACCGCCACACTGATGCAGGGCACCTCGCCCTACGGCTCACGCGCTTTCACATCCAACGCGTGCGCGAGCGGAGTGAATGCGGTGGGGACGCCGACCTCGAGGTACGTGTGCGCGACGAGGTACCTCGTCCCCGGCGGGGTGAGCGCGACATCCGTGCGCGTGACGGGCCTGCTGACGGGGTTCATCCCGGGCGAGCAGTACTTCGTGTCGATGCCGGGCGCCGGCGCGTACACCGACGGGACAGCGGATGCGAATGGAGCTCTCACCGTCGACACGACCGTGGACAAGAGCTCTCTCGAGCCGCTGACATCCTCCGCATATTCGATCCGCACCACGAGCCAGGGGATCGAGATCGGCAGCGGCCAGGTCGCCTTCGTGGACGACTGCCCCGCTATGCCGAAGGCGGGCAAGCGACCCGCTCTGACGCACGACGGAGACCTCACCGGTGACGGATACGCCGATCTCCTGGCCGTCGACGCCACCGGACAGCTCGTGATGTACACCAACGGTGTGAAGACCAACCCCGGTCACGTGCCGTTCAGCACGGGCCGCGTCATCGGAACGGGATGGCTGAACAACGGGCCCATCCAGTGGACTTCCGAAGGCGACCTGACCGGCGATGGCTACGCCGATGTCGTGGCGGTGACCTCGACCGGCGCGCTCTGGGCGTATTACAACAACATCGGCAGCAACCCCGGCAAGATGCCGTTCACCTCCCCGACCGTCATCGGCAGCGGCTGGCTGCCGTACCTCCGGCTCGCAGTCGGCGATGTCAACGGCGACGGCTACGCAGACATCGTCGCGGGAACCCAGGACGGCGCGAACTACCTGTACCTCAACCACTTCGCCACGGACCCGCTGCACCGGCCGTTCAGCTCGGGAGCGCGGCTCACCGGAGAGGACTTCCCGAACTGGGGTGCTGTCGCCGCGGGCGACTTCACAGGCGACGGCTATGCCGACCTGACCACGGAGGGGATGTCGGTCAATGCCAACCGGCTCCCCGCGGGCGCGACGACCCCGTTCGTCAAATCGGTCAGCCTCCCGAAGAGCGGCGATGTCGCCACGACCGGGTACCGGCTGGACTGGTCCATCGGCGACTACGAAGGGCGAGGATCGGTCGGAGTGGTGTACTCCGACACCTGGGGCACGGGCAAGCTCATCTACGACAAGGATCCGTTGGGGAGCGGGCAGCTGACCGTGATCGGCTCGGGCTGGCAGGTGATGCAGTACCTCATCCAGTGAGGAGCTGCTCCTACGACCGATCCTTCCGCGGCATCACGACCTCCTTGATGATGAGGATGATGCCGGCGGAGATCGGGATGGCGACCAGGGCGCCGGGGAGGCCGAACAGGGTCGAACCGGCGAGCGCCGAGATGAGCACGACCGAGCCGGGAACCTGGACCGCCTTGCCCATCACCTTCGGCGTGAGGATGTAAGCCTCCACCTGCATGTAGATCAGCATGAACACCAGCACGACGACTCCGCTGACGGGGGAGTGGATCAGCGCGAGCACCGTCATCACGGCGGTCGTCAGCACCGTGCCGATCAGCGGGATGAGCGTGATGAAGAAAGCCGCGAGCGCGATCAGGAATGCGCCGGGCACCCCGGTGACGATCAGGAGGATGAGGCTGTAGGTCGCGTTGAAGAACGCGAGGATCACCATGCCGCTGAGGTACTTGCCGAAGTTCTGGAGGATGCGCTCGGAGTAGCCCTCGAAGCGGTCGCGGTGCGAGCGGCGCACCAGGTGGTACAGCGACTGCTTGGTGGAGTCGTAGGAGGCGATGAAGTAGATCGTCAGGATGGCGATGAAGAACCCGGTGGTGAAGGCGTTCAGCACCGAGAGCCCGAAGCCGAGCAGGCCGTTGCCGACATTGGCCCACGTCTGCGGGTTCTTGACCTGATCGGAGATCCAGGTGAGGGCCTGGCCGAGCACGCCGTTGCTGGCGTCGTTCGTGGAGTCGAACCAGCCTTCGTCCCGCAGCTTCTCGACCTCCGCCGGGATGGCCGTCGCGATGTTGGAGATCTGCGTGACGATGAGCGGAACGACCACCCAGACGATCGCGACGAGGACGCCGACGATAAGCAGGATCACGGTGACGATGGCCCAGGCCCGCTTCATCCCGTGCCGCTGGAACCAGCGGATCAGCGGGTCGAGGCCGACGGTCGCGAACGCGGCGAGGAAGACCGAGAAGATGATCGACCGGAGCCCGTACAGCATGTAACCGGTGGCGATCGCGCCCAGCGCGCCGAGCGTGACCACGAAACCGAACAGCAAGGGGCTCCGTTTGAGCAGCGGCGGGGCGCTGGAGGCCTCCGCCGGCCGGGTGGCTGCGCGACGCTCCGGCGACTGGATGAAACGCATGGAGGCCTCCTGCCCGCTCGTCGAGCGTCAGGGCGAGCGTATTGGGCCGCGCGCGCGACCGACAAGAGCGACGCGCGCGCACCGCTCGACCGATCGCAGGGATGCGGGAATACGCAAATTGATTTGTTTGTAACAAAGATCTTCTTGACCTGGTATCCCGCGCCGTGCTCTACTAGCCGGAGCAATTACAAAAGCTGTTTTCTTTGTAAACGGACGGAGAGGTCCTGCGATGCTTCCGGTGGAGAACGGCGCGCACGATGCGCGCCAGGCGAACCTGAGCGGCGCCCGCGTCGCGGTCGCCCTCCGCGACGGCGGCCGCGCGACCATCGCCCAGCTCGCCGAGCGCACCGGCCTCTCGCGCCCGACGGTGGAGGCTGCCCTCCCGTCGCTGCGCGAGCGCGGCCTGGTCGACATGATCGAGGAGCACACGGCGGGCGGACGCGGAGCCGGACGTCCCGCCCGGATCTTCGAGTTCGTCGCCGACGCCGGCCTCCTGGTGGGCGTGGACGTCGGTATCCACCGGATGCGCGTCGTCGTCGCCGACCTGACCGGGCGCATCGTGGCGTGGTACCAGCGCGACCTCGACCGGCGCTTCGTCGGCGCCGACCGGCTCGAGAACGTCAAAGACGCCGTGAACACCTGCTTCGCGCGGGCCGGCATCGACATCGGACGCCTCGGCGCACTCTCCGGCATGGCGGTCGCCGTGTCGGGCATGGTCGGTCGCGACGGCCGGCTGACCGTGTCGCACAACTTCCCCGACTGGGAGGGCGTGGACATCGCGGGCCGACTGCAGGAGGAGTTCGGGTGCCCGGTGTCCATCGAGAACGACATGCGCCTGGCCGCACTGGCCGAGCACCGCATGGGCGCCGCCCGGCTCGTCGACGACGTCGCCTACTTCTTCGCCGGTCACCGCATCTCGATGGGTCTCATCATCGGAGGCAAGCTGCGGCGCGGACGCCACGGCGCGGCCGGCGAGATCGGCGGCAGCGTCTTCTCCATGCACGTCGACGACGCCGGTCAGCTGCGCTGGGAGACCGGTGAGACGGCGGAGGACGTGTTCCGCGCCGCAGCTTCCGGAGACGCGGCCGCCCGCGCCGAGATCGAGGAGTTCGTGGGTGGCGTGGCCACGGGAATCGCGACGGTGACCATGGCCGTCGATCCGGACGTGGTCGTGGTCGGCGGTGGTCTGTCCCGCGCCGGCGAGGAGCTGCTTCGGCCGCTCCGCACGGCGGTCATGGCCGAGATCGGAGTGCCCGTGCGGCCGTCGATCATCCAGTCGGAGCTCGGGGCCGAGTCCGTCGTGCTCGGTGCGCTCGCGCTGGCCTCCGGACAGGCGATGGAGCGGCTGTACCGGGCTTCGGACCTCCCGGAGCCCGACATCGACGTCGCCGGGGCGCGCGCCCGGGCGGCACAGGAGATCGTGGAGGAAGTGACCGGATGAGCGAACCGACAGTGCAGCAGGCGTCAGACCAGGCCACGGAGGCCGCAGAGCCTGCGCGCAGGCTGTTGCGACTCGCCGTGATCGGCGCAGGTGCGCGCTCGGAGATCGCCTCCCACGCCGTGGAGACGGGCGACGGCGTGATCGTCGCGGTCGCCGACCCGAGCGCCTCCGCTCGCGAGCGCGCCGCAGCGGAGTTCGGTACGACGCAGCTGTTCCGCGGCCACCGGGAGCTCATCGAGCGCGCCGCCGACATCGACGCCGCCTTCGTCACCTCGCCCGACCACACCCACGCGGAGGTCGCGATCGACCTCCTGCACGCGGGCATCGCGGTCTACCTCGAGAAGCCGCTCGCCATCGAGGTCGCGGACGCCGACGCCATCCTCGCCGCGGCGGCCGAGTCGGGCACACCGCTGTACGTCGGCCACAACATGCGTCATATGGGCGTCGTGCAGACCATGCGCGACATCATCCAGCGCGGCGAGATCGGCGAGGTCAAGGCGATCTGGTGCCGGCACTTCGTCGGAAACGGCGGCGACTACTACTTCAAGGACTGGCACGCCGAGCGCGCCAAGTCGAACGGGCTGCTCCTGCAGAAGGGCGCCCATGACATCGACATCATCCACTGGCTCGCCGGAGGCTACTCGGAGCTCGTCACCGGCATGGGCGGCCTCTCGCTGTACGGCGCGATCGAGGACCGGAGGGACAATTCCGACCGCTCGATGCCCGACTGGTTCTCGCTCGACGCGTGGCCTCCGCTCAGCCAGCGCGAGCTGAACCCCGTGATCGACGTCGAGGACATCTCGATGGTGACCATGCGCCTCGACAACGGTGTCTTCGCGTCGTACCAGCAGTGCCACTACACCCCGGACTACTGGCGCAACTACACCGTGATCGGCACGGAGGGGCGCTTGGAGAACTTCGGCGACTCCGACGGCGCGATCGTGCGCGTCTGGAACCGCCGGACCACGTACGACCCCGCAGGAGACGCCGAGTACACCGTGCTCGGCGACGAGGGCGGGCACGGAGACGCGGATCGGCTCACCGTGGCCGAGTTCGTGCGCTTCGTGCGGGAAGGCTCTGCGACGACGACGTCCGCAGTCGCCGCCCGCAACGCGGTGGCCACCGCAGTAGCGGCCACCGAATCGCTCCGCGACGGATCGCGGCCCCGCGCCGTGCCCGCCGTGGACGCGGAGGTCGCCGCGCGCTTGTAGCGGCGACGCACGAAAACGAAGATCCGGGCCGGCGAGTGGAGTCGCCGACCCGGTAAGGCACCGACACACACCCCATCGAAGGAGAACCAATGCGAAAAGCCCTGCTCGCGGCCGCGGCCGCAGTCGCCTCCGCGGTCGTACTCGCCGGCTGCTCGTCCAGCACTGGCAGCGGTTCCGATGCCCCTGCCGATCATAATCTGTCCGCCAGCATCTCCTACGCGTTCTGGGACGTGAACCAGAAGCCGGCGATGGACGCTCTGATCAAGGACTTCAACAAGGAGTATCCGAACATCAAGGTGACGACGCAGATCACCCCGTACGCGAACTACTTCACCAAGCTGCAGACCCAGGGATCGTCCAAGACGCTGCCCGACGTCTTCTGGATGAACGGGCCGAACTTCCAGCTCTACGCGTCCAACGGGCTGCTCGAGCCGATCGGATCCGGAGTCAAGGCGGCGAACTACCCCAAGGCGCTGGACGACCTCTACAGCTGGGACGGCAAGCAGTACGGCGTGCCCAAGGACTTCGACACGATCGGCGTCTTCTACAACAAGGCGATCTTCGACAAGGCCGGCGTCGCCTATCCGACCGCGGACTGGACGTGGGACGAGTTCCACCAGAAGGCCAAGGAGATCTCGGACAAGCTGAAGGGCGAGGGCGTCTACGGCGTCGCCAGCGGCCTGTCGGGCGGCCAGGAGATGTACTACAACACGATCCTGCAGGCCGGAGGCTCGATCATCTCGAGCGACGGCAAGAAGTCGGGTTACGACGACCCCGCGTCGATCAAGGGCCTCCAGTTCGTGCGCGATCTAGTCGCCGACGGCTCGTCGCCGACGCTGTCGCAGCTGTCGGACACCCCGCAGGACCAGTGGTTCATCAACTCCAAGTCGGCCATGATCTGGTCGGGCACCTGGCTCAACTCCGAGCTGCTGGCCTCGCCGATCAAGAGCACGATCGCCTTGGCTCCGCTGCCCAAGGGTGAGCGCCAGGCGACCGTCATCCACGGTCTCGCCAACGTGGTCGCCAAAGACTCCAAGAACAAGTCGGCCGCCGTCGCCTTCCAGAACTACCTGGGCGGCAAGGAGGCCGCCGAGACGCAGGCCAAGATGGGTGCGGCCAACCCGGCCTTCAACGGCACGCAGCAGGCGTTCGTCGACACCGCGCCGTGGGATCTGAACATCTTCGAGAAGGCCGCGTCCGACTACGCGTTCCCGTATCCGATCTCCAAGAACACGGCGGCGTGGAACAAGGCCGAGAACGACCTCCTGCCCGACGCCTTCAGCGGCAAGAAGCCGGTCGAGGAGGTCGCCAAGGAGCTCGCGAAGCAGATGAACGCCGACCTCGCCAAAGAGTGACCATGTCCACTCAGACGATCACGAAGGGAGCGGGCGCCGCGCAGACGGCGCCCGCCTCCCGGGGCGAGCGCGCTCCGCAGCCCCGCAAGAACGGGCGACTCCGCAAAGACGGCTGGTGGGCGCTGCTGTTCGTCGGCCCGCTGCTGTTCGGCGTGCTGGTGTTCTACATCTGGCCGATCTTCCGCAACGCCTACTTCAGCTTCACCACCTGGGGCGCCTTCGGCGGCGCCACCTGGTCGGGGATCTCGAACTATCAGCAGATGCTGGCCGACCCCGACTTCTGGAGGTCGATCCTCAACACGCTGATCTACGTCGGGATCCTGCTGCTCGGCATCCCGATCGCGGTGCTGTTCGCCGCGCTGATCAACCGGCCGGGGCTCAAATTCGCCGCCGCGTACCGCACCGCGTTCTTCCTGCCGTACGTCGCGATGCCCGCCGCGATCTCGATGGTCTGGCGGATCATCTTCAACGGCGACTTCGGCGTGATCAACTACACGCTGTCCCTCGTCGGGATCAAGGGCCCGAACTGGCTGAGCACCGAGTGGTTCGCACTCTTCGCGGTCGGAGTCGTCGGCGTGTGGATCTCGCTCGGCTTCAACCTCATCGTGCTCTCGGCAGGCATGCGCAGCATCCCGCCGGAGATGTACGAGGCGTCGTCGATCGACGGCGCGTCGCGCACCAGGCAGTTCTTCTCGATCACCGTGCCGCTGCTCAGCCCGTCGATCTTCTTCGTCTCGGTGATCACCGTGATCACCGGGTTCCAGCTGTTCGACCTGCTCTACGCGCTGATGGGCACGCAGAACCCCGCGATCAACCAGACGCAGTCGCTGGTGTATTTGTTCTTCGCGCACCAGCAGACCGGTGACAACGGCTACGCCGCGGCCGTCGGCGTCGCCATCCTGATCCTGGTCGGCGCGTTCACGATGCTCCAGTTCCGCATGCAGAAGAGGTGGGTCAACTATGTCTAGCTCGGTCGCCTCCCGGCCGGTCGCCCCGAGCCCGACCGGCTCTCGCGCGGTCGCAGGCCGTGCACGCAGCCGCAACGGTCTGACTCACGTCGTGCTGATCGTCGCCTCGCTCCTGATGATCTTCCCGTTCGTCTGGCAGATCCTGATGTCGCTGGCGACGAACGCGCAGGTGACGTCGGTGCCTCCGACGGTCTGGCCCGGCACCCTCCACTTCGAGAACTTCGCGCACGTCTTCGACCAGCTGCCCTTCCTCAACCAGCTCTGGGTGTCGGTGGCCGTGACGGTGATCCGCACGGTCGGGCAGCTGCTGCTGTGCTCGATGGCCGGCTACGCCTTCGCGCGGATGGAATTCCCCTTCCGGCGGACGATCTTCTCGCTGGTGCTCGCCATCCTGATGGTGCCGCCTCAGGTGTACCTGCTGCCGCAGTACCAGATCGTGCAGGGGCTCGGCTGGCTGAACACCATCGCAGGCATCGCCGCGCCCGGCATCTTCAGCGCCTTCGGCACGTTCATGATGCGGCAGTTCTTCCTGGGGCTGCCGGACGAGCTGGCAGAGGCTGCCCGCCTCGACGGGGCGAACCACTTGCAGGTGTTCTGGAAGGTCATGCTCCCGCTCGCCAAGCCCGGTCTCTCGGCGCTCGCGATTATCACGGTCCTGGCCTCCTGGAACGACCTGCTCTGGCCGCTCATCGTCGCCACCGACTCCACCCAGATGCCACTTGCGCCGGGTATCGCCACGCTCACGAGTCAGCGGTCCATCCCGGACTTCCCGTTGCTGCTCGCTGCGAGCCTGCTCGCCATGGCGCCGGTGCTCATCCTGTTCCTCCTCATGCAGCGGCGCGTCATCGACGGCATCGCGTTCTCCGGTCTCAAGTGACCGGGCCGTACACGACCTCAGAAAGGCACTCCCCGTGACCTCCCTTCGAGTCGGCCTGATCGGGGCCGGCGGAATCTCCCGCGTCCACGCGGACGGCTGGCGCACCCTCGGTGCGGCGGTCACGGTGTACTCGCACGAGGGCGCCGACGTGCTCGCGGCCGAGTACGGCTTCGCCGTCGCTTCGTCCCTGGACGCGTTGCTCGCCGCCGCGGACATCGTCGACATCGTCACCCCGACCACGAGCCATGCTCCGCTCGCGCTGACGGCGATCCGCGCGGGCAAGCACGTGGTCTGCGAGAAGCCGCTCGCGGGCACAGTCGACGAGACGCGGGAGGTCATCGACGCAGCCCGCGAGGCGGGTGTCCGGCTGTTCCCCGCGCACGTCGTGCGGTACTTTCCCGACTACGCCGCGTTGCGCGGCCAGGTGCAGGCCGGCCGGATCGGCGAGCCCGCCGTGCTGCGCTTCGTGCGCGGGGGAGAGGCTCCCCGCACCGGGACCTGGTTCCACGATGTGAACAGCGGCGGCGGGATCGTGCGCGACCAGATGATCCACGACCTCGATCAGGCGCTCTGGATGGCGGGCGACGTCGTCCGCGTGTATGCGACGCAGAGCGCCCCTGCCGGCGACGCCGACGCTCCGGACGTCGTGACCGCGCACGTCGTGCTCACGCACGCGAACGGTGCGCTGAGCCATGCGCAGGGCACCTGGGGTGCGCGCGGGCTGCCGTTCCGCACGTCTGCGGACATCGCAGGATCCGCGGGCACCCTCGCCCTCGACTCGGCGCCGACCGCGAGCCGGGTCGACATCCCTTCGGCCCGCGCCGGCGACGGTTACCTGCCGCCGCAGACGCTGACCGAGAGCCCGTACACCGCGCAGCTGCGCGACTACGTCGCCGCGATCGCCGAAGAACGGGCGGCGCGCGTGACGCCCGAAGACGGCCTCCGCGCCGTCGTCGTCGCCGAGGCCGCGATGGAGTCGCTGCGCACCGGCAACCCCGTAGCTGTCGATCTGTCGTCGGTCTCCGACCTGGCGTCCGCCGCCGTTCCGGCCGGGGTCGGCGCATGACCGGCATCACTTCCGAGGAGTCGTCGTTGAACACGTCCGTCGCCCGGCCCCTCAAGGTGGCCGTGCTGTCCTTCGCCCACACACACGCGATCGGCTACTGCCGCGCGCTCGCCGGCCGCGCCGACATCGACCTCGTGGTCGCCGACCCGGAGGGCGCTTCCGCTCCTGATGACGCGCCGCGCGGCGCCGCCCTCGCCGAGTCGCTCGGCGTGCGGTACCTCGAGACGTACGAGGAGGCGCTCGCGTGGGGTCCGGACGCCGTGATCGTCACGGCCGAGAACGCGCGGCATCGCGGGCTGGTGGAGGCCGCGGCCGCCGCCGGTGCGCACATCCTGTGCGAGAAGCCGCTCGCGACGACGGTCGAGGACGCCGAGGCGATGCTCGCCGCCGTCGAGCGCGCAGGCGTCACCCTGATGACCGCGTACCCGGTGCGGTTCGCCCCGGCGTTCGCCGACCTCCTGCACCGCGTGCGCGCCGGCCAGCTCGGCACGCTGCTGGCGGTCAAGGGGACCAACAACGGCAAGCTGCCCGCCGAGCGCGCCTGGTTCACCGACCCCGCCCTCTCGGGAGGCGGTGCTCTGGTCGACCACGTCGTGCACTGCGCCGACCTGCTCGACGAGCTCCTCGGCGAGCAGCCCGACTCCGTGCACGCGGTCGCGAACCGGATTCTGTATCCGGAGTCCGCGGTGGAGACCGGCGGCCTCGTGACGGCCGTATATCCGAGCGGCGTGGTCGCGACGATCGACTGCTCGTGGAGCGTGCCGCAGAGCGCGCCCACCTGGGGCGGTCTGACCCTACAGGTGACCGGAACGCGCGGTTCGGTGACGATCGCGCCGTTCGCGCCGCACCTCGGCGGCCAGACGGCGGACGGACCGGTGTGGGTGCCGCTCGGCGCCGATCTGGACGGCGCGATGCTCGACGAGTTCGTCGACGCGGTACGCGGTGGTCGCCCGGCGACGCCGGACGGGCAGGTCGGCCTCCGCACGCTGCGCGTCGTCGACGCCGCGCGTCGCTCGGCCGCGACCGGCGAGGTGGTGGCGCCGGGCTGAGCCGGGATTTGCGGCAAATGGTGCGTTAGAGGCGCTCAGCGAGCTCATTTGCGGCAAATCTGGACGCAACTCAGCGGTCGCGGGCGATGACCGAGAAGTCCTTGTCGCCGTGGCCGGCGTCGATGGCGCGCTGCAGCTCGGCAGCGACCAGCGCGACGGCCGGGAGGGGGACGTCGGCGGTCGCGAGCATCAGCCGCGTGTCTTTGGCGAGCGCGTCGGCCGTGAACTGGGCGTCGTCGTAGTCGCCGGCCGTGACGAGCGCTCCCTTCTGCGCTGCCAGGGGCGCGATGGCGGTCAGCGACAGCGTGGAGAGCACATCGTCGTCGCTGAGCCCCGCGGCGCGGCCGAGCCGCAGCGCCTCCGAGAACGTCTCCATCGACACCGCGAGCGCGAGATTCGCGACGAGCTTCGCCGCGGTGGCAGCGGCGGGCGAGTCGAAGGTGCGCAGCTTCTCCTGGTCGGCCCACAGCGTCACGATGCGTTTCGCGTCGCGCGCCGCGTCGTGCTCGCCGCCGACCAGGACGGCGAGTGCACCGGCGCGGGCGGGAGCGAGCGATCCGACGACCGGGGAGGCCACGTAGCGGATGCCGGCGTCGGCGGCGGCTTCGGCGAACTCGGTCGCGTCGGCCGGTGAGACGGTAGTGACGTCGATCCACAGCGTGCCCGGCCGCCACTGGAGCCCGGCCTCGGTGATCGTCTCGCGCACGGCCTCCGGCCCGAACAGCACGCTCACGACGACGTCGACCTCGGCGACCGCCTCGGCCGCCGACCCGGCGACCTTGGCGCCGCGCCTCCCGATCGTCTCGGCGGCCTCAGGCGACCGGTTCCACACGGTCACCCGGTGACCGGCGTCGATCAGGTGCGGAACGAGCTCGCGGCCCATGCGGCCGAGCCCGAGGAATGCGATGTCCATGGGCCCCACTCTCCACCGGTGAGGAGGTCAGCGGAAGGGCACACGCGAGGGGAGGGCTCTCACCCCTCCGGCAGCAACCCCCGCCGCCGCGCCAGGAACTCCCGTTCGCTCTCATTGCGGCACAGTCGCAGCGCCGCGTCGTACTCCTCGGCAGCCTCCACGTCGCGCCCCGCTCGCACGAGCAGCCCGGCCCGGACCCCGTGCAGCAGGTAGAACTCTGCGAGCGGCTCACGCAACGGTTCGAGCGCGCTCAGCCCCGCGGACGCGCCCGAGGCCTCCGCCACCGCGACCGCCCGGTTCAGCGCGACAACGGGTGACGGCTGCACCCGCAGGAGTTGGTCGTAGAGCGTCACGATCTGTCGCCAGTCGGTGCCCACGGCCAGTGCAGCGTCGTCGTGCACGGCCTGGATCGCCGCCTGCAACTGGTACGGCCCCGGCCGCCCGAGCAGGAGGCAGCCGCGGACAATGGCGTGCCCCTCGGAGATGAGCGCGGCGTCCCACGCCGACCGGTCCTGGTCGGGGAGCGCGATCATCGCGCCCGACGCGTCCAGCCGTGCTGGGCGGCGCGCGTCGATCAGAAGCAGGAGCGCGAGCAGTCCCGCCGCTTCCGGCTCGTCCGGCAGCAGTCCGACCACGAGCCGCGCGAGCCGGATCGCCTCCGCGCACAGCTCCTCCCGCACCAGCCGCTCGCCGGCGCTCGCCGTGTAGCCCTCGTTGAAGATCAGATAGATCACCGCGAGTACGGAGGCCAGCCTCCCTGGGAGATCCTCGGAGGACGGCACCCGGTACGGGATGCGCGCCTGCCGGATCTTCGCCTTGGCGCGCGAAATGCGCTGGGCCAGCGTCGGCTCGGGCACCAGAAAAGCCCGGGCGATCTCCGCCGTGCTCAGACCGCCGAGCAGCCGGAGCGTCAGGGCGACACGCGCTTCCGGGCCGAGGGCCGGGTGGCAGCAGGTGAAGATGAGCCGCAAGCGCTCATCCGCGACGGGTCCGGGTTCGGCGGACTCCAGGGAGGCCGCCAAGGCCAGCAATTCGGTCGCCTCCGCCTCCTTCGAACGCCCGACGGCCTCCCGCCGCAGCCGGTCGATCGCGCGCCGGCGGGCGGTCGTGATGATCCAGCCCGCGGGCGCCGCGGGCACCCCGTCGACCGGCCAGCGCGTCACGGCGACCGTGAACGCGTCCTGCACCGCATCCTCTGCACGGTCCAGGTCGCCGAGATACCGGTAGAGCACCGAGACGGCGCGGCCGAACTCCGAACGGAACACGGCCGCCACCCCCTCGGCACCATCGGTGGGCCGGGTCATGCGAACGGGCGCACCTCGATCGGCAGCGTCGTCGCGACGGCCAGGCGCCTGCCCCACGCGAGGGCGGCGTCCAGATCCGGTACGTCGACGATGGTGAAGCCGCCGAGGTGCTCCTTGCCTTCGGCGAACGGGCCGTCGGTGACGAGTACCTCGTCGCCGTCCGGCCGCAGCACGGTCGCCGACGCGGGCGGCAGCAGGCCGTTCGAGAACACCCAGGCACCGGCGGCGCGCATCTCGTCGTTGAGCCGGTCGAGGTCTTCGCCGATCGCGGCGAGGGCTTCCGGCTCCGGGATGGGCCCGTCGGGCTGGTAGACGCTGAGCAGGTACTGGGACATGGTGGGATTCCTTCCTCTCACCGTCTACACGAACGGGAGGGCGTCA
>NZ_JBVQSP010000005.1:0-126421 GCF_055720965.1 Leifsonia sp. PARNA 1/14 | reverse complement strand
GGGCTGGTAGACGCTGAGCAGGTACTGGGACATGGTGGGATTCCTTCCTCTCACCGTCTACACGAACGGGAGGGCGTCGTCTCGACATCAGTCCCGGATTCGCTGCTCCGCTCCAGCCGGGCCACCCCGATCTTCGAGTCGGCCATTCCGTAGAAGACCCAGAGGGCGTCGTCGATCTGCTCGATCGCGGTGGGGAAGACGACGTTGGGCACGATCCCGCTGCGCTCCTCCTCGGTCTCCGCACTCAGCAGCGGCTCGGCGGTGCGTCGCACGACCCGCCACGGTTCGTCCGCGTCGAGGATCATCGCCCCGGCTGCGTAGTTGACGTTCTTCTGCTGATCGACACCCGGCTCGAGGTACCCGGTGACTCCGTGGTGGAGGAGCAGCCAGCCCTCCGGCACCCGGATCGGTGCGGGGCCCGCCCCGATCTTCAGCTCCTCGAACGGGAACTCCGGTCCGGCGAGGAACCGGTTGTGCCGCCATCGCGTGAGCTCGCCGAGATCGCTGCGCACGGCCTCCACCGGCACGAACGCGATCCAGATGCTCGGCCGCTTCTCGTCGAGCACGGCGGGAGGATGCGCGCCCTCTCCCGCGCGCACCTCGCCGAGATCCCACACCGGGCGATGCAGCACCGCCAGGCTCAGGACGCCGTCGGGACCCGTCACCGGCTCGGGGAAGAACACGGTGTCCTTGTTGTGGAACAGAGCCAGGTCGACTCCGAGGGCGTCGTCGTACTCGAAGCTCACCGGCCCGAGCCGCTGCCACTCCCGCAGATCCTCCGAGACTGCGACGGCGGTGCGCGGGCCGAGCGGCCCGTAGGCGACGTAGGTCATCAGGTGGAGGCCGAGCGCCGGCACGAACGTGGTGCGCGGGTCCTCCACCCCCGAGTTGCGCCGGCCGCGCTCGAAATCGCGATCGGGCGCCAGCACGACGCCCTCGCGTTCGACACCGACGGGAACGCCGTCCTCGACGACGACCCGCGCGAGCCCGACCCGGGAGACGTTGCCGGAGGCGACCAGCCGGGGGAGCAGATACAACTCGCCCGAGGCATCGCGACCGGACGCAGGGTTCAGCACCCCCTCGGCCTCGAACGGCTCGCCGCCATCCGGTGTCATCACCACGCCGGCGCGCGTCAAAGTGTAGGGAAACGGTGCAGTCACGGGGTGACCTCCTTGTAGACGTAGAGTTCGCGCTCGCCGCGGGGCGCATCCCAGCCCTGCGCGAACGACCAGCGGCCGTCGAGCCTCTGCAGGCCGCCCCAGGCGAGCGAGCCGCCGCGGTGGAGACCGAGCTGAGTGAACGGAGCCGCGACGGAGTAGTGCGCCTGGGCGGCGGCGAAGTCGCCGTGTTCGTCGGCGTAGAAGAAGTCGAGCACCAGGTCGTCACCGCGTACGACCGCGCAGGCGACTTCGAACAGGGTGCCGGGCAGTGGTGTCAGGTCGAGGTAGGGCTGCTCGGCGAACGTCCACGACACGAGGTCGTCGGAGTGCCCGATCATCGGCCTCCCGCCGCAGCCCTCGGAGAGATACATCAGGTACTCGCCGCCGATCCGCACCGCGCGGCCGTGCTCGTCGCGCGGGATGACGGCACCCTTCGCCCAGCCCAGCGAGACGTCGAGCGGGACGACGAGGCCGATCTTCTCCCACGTCACCAGGTCGTCGGAGACGGCGCCCATGATGTCGACCGCGACGTCGCCCTCTGCGGCATAGCGGATGGCGTTGTAGAAGAGTACGTACCGCCCGTCGGCCTCGTAGACCTTCGGGTCCTCGCAGCCGAGCGTCTCGTTGCCGAGCGTCGGGTAGACGACCGGGTTCGCCGGATCGTCGTGCCACGCCCCGTCCCGGCGCACGGCGTGCCCGATGCGGCTCGCCGTCGACTCCATCCGCGGCGAGGCGCGGTAGAAGACGTGCAGCTCATCCTCTCGTGCGATGAGCGTCGGGTTGAAGATCGCACTGCTCGTCCACCCGACGCCGGTCGGGTCGTCCCACTGGCCCTCCAGCCGGAACGTCAGCGCCGGGTCGCGCTCGAACGGTCCGATCGCCCAGGGGGGAGGGTCGTCGTAGTGGGCCGAGAACTGGTCTGTCGAGATGTGGTCGGTGAGGGCGTTGGTGTGACCCAGCGCCTCCTCGTAGCTGAGGCGGAGGGCGTCGGTGAAGGCGGCGTCCACTGTTCTCCTTGCGGTGTGTCGGTGAAGCGGCGGCTCAGCCCTTGACGGAAGAGCCGATGTCGGTGGAGGTGAAGTAGCGCTGGAACACGATGAACAGCACCACGACCGGTGCGGCGAGCACGACGGCGCCGGCGAGGATAGCCCCGTACGGGTTCGAGGTGGAGGCCGCGACCGTGCTGATGTAATTCGCCAGCGAGACGGCCAGCGGTTGCAGGCTCGCCTCCTTGGTGATCAGGAAGGGCCAGAGGAACTCGTTCCACGGGCCGATGAACGTCAGCAGCAGCACCGTGACCAGAGCCGGGCGCACCAGCGGGAGGGCGACCCTCCACAGCAGCGTGAACTCGCCGGCCCCGTCGACCCGCGCCGCGTCGAACAGCTCGCGCGGCAGCTGCAGGAAGTACTGCCGGAAGATCAGCACGGCCGCCGAGTTGATGGCGAACGGCAGGATCATCCCGAGGTAGTTGTCGGCCAGGCCGTAATTGCGGGCGATGAGCACGTAGAGCGGGATCATCAGCAGCTGGAACGGGATGGTCTGCACGAGCAGTGCGAGGGCGAAGGTCACACCGCGCCCGCGCCACTGCAGAATCGAGAGCGCATACCCGGCGAGCACGCCGAAGACGACCGTGCACAGCAGGACGCCTCCGGTGAAGATCCCGGAGTTGACGAGCCCGGTCCACAGGTTGATGCGCGAGTCGATCGCGGCATAGTTGTGCAGCGTCAGGTTCGCCGGGTTCGGGAACGCCCCCGCGACCGTCGTGTCGGGCGCCGCCTGCAGCGAGCCCACCAGCATGTAGTAGAAGGGGAACAGGAAGGCGATGGCCCCGAGCGTCAGCACGATCCCCTGCAGGATCGCCTGCGGCCGGCTGAGCCGGGTCGGGGCGGCGAGGTCGCGACGTCGGCGGCGCTCCCGGGAGGTCCGAGGACCTTCCGGCGCCGAGCCGGCGCCCGTGGTCTTGAGTGTCGTCATCAGTCGCGTCCTCCCGCGAATCGGTTCTGCAGCCAGCCGATGATCAGTACGAGGATCACCAGCACGACTCCGATTGCGGAGGCGTAACCCGGGTGACCCTGCTGGATGCCCTGCTGGTAGATCAGCAGCACCGGCGAGGCCGAGTGGCCGTCCGGGCCTCCGCCTCCGGTGAGGAGGTACGGCTCGGTGAACAGGTTGGCTCCGGTGATGGTGGCGAGCAGCAGCACCAGCACGGTGGCCGGCCGAACGCCGGGGACGGTCACGGAGAAGAATTGCCGCACTCGTCCGGCGCCGTCGGTCGCCGCCGACTCGTACAGCTCGCGCGGCACGTTCTGCAGGGCGGCCAGATAGAGCAGGATGTACAGGCCGAGCTGCTTCCAGGTCACGTAGATGGCGATGGTCGGCATGGCCAGCACCGGGTTGACGAACCACGACGGGTTCGGAGCGAGCGGCCCGAGGATCTGGTTGACCAGTCCCGTGCTGTTGAACAGGAACAGCCAGACGCCGATGATCGCGACGCTCGCCGTGACGTAGGGCACGTAGTAGCTCACCCGCAGGAAGGTGCGGAACCGGGTGATGCTGTTGAGCCCGCTCGCGAGCACGAGGGACAGCACCACCGTGAGCGGCACGTTGATGATGAGGAAGATCCCGACGTTCAGGAACGACTGCAGCACCGCAGGATCGGTGAAGACCTGCACGTAGTTCTGGAGACCCACGAACGGCTGGGTGACGTTCGCGCCGGGAGCCGCGAAGAAGTAGTCGAAGAACGAGATGTAGACCGCGTACACCAGCGGGTACGCGAAGATCACCAGGACGAAGACCAGGTACGGGGCGGCGAACAGCCAGCCGAGCGGGTTGCGGCCGAGGATGCGCTGCAGGATCGGTGGGCGCCGCCGCGGGGCCGTCCCGGCGGCGGGCTCGGTGCCCGCCGCCGGGGGAGCGGAGAGGGTGCTCATGGCTACTTCTGCGCCTGGAGCTGGTCGATCTTCTGGGAGGCCGACTTGAAGGCGTCCTCCACCGAGCCCGTGCCGTTGATCACGGCCTTGGAGTAGGCGTCACGCAGAGCCTGCAGCTGGGCGATGGTGTTGGTGCCCGTCGGGTCGTCCGCGGTGCGCTCGCTCTGGTTTCCGAACTCCTTGTACGCGGGGTGGGAGTCGAAGTAGCTCGAGTACACACTGGACACGTTGGAGCGGATCGGCATCTGCCCGGTGACGTTCAGCAGTTTGCCGTCCTGGTCCTTGGAGGTCGCGTACTTGATGACGTCCCACGCCGTGCCCTGGTTCTTGCACGAGGTGTACATGCCGATGTTCTTCGCGTCCGGGAACGTGTAGGTCTGGTCGGCCGACTTGCCGTCCTTGGTCGGCACGGGCACGGAGCCCCACTGCACCTTGTCGTAGACCGCGATGGCCCACGGGCCGACGATGGCCATGGCCGACTTGCCGTCCGCGAAGGCGTCGCCCTGGTACTGATCCTTGCCGGCGAGCCCGTCGGCGTAGACGGACTTCCAGAAGTTCGCCACGTCGAGCGAGTCCTGGCTCGTGATGTTCGACTTGCCGTTCTCGATGAACGTCTTGCCGCCGGTCTGCGCGGCCAGCAGCGGGAGGTAGTCGAAGTTCGGCTGGAAGAACTCACTGGTCGGGGCCGGATAGATCGCGTAGGGCGCTGCGCCCGACGACTTGATCTTCTGCGCGGCCGCGAGGAACTTGTCATAGGTCGACAGGTCCGGGCTGTTCGGGTCGATGCCGGCCTTCTGGAAGATGGCCTTGTTGTAGAAGATCATCACCGGGTTCTGCTTCCACGGCATCTGGTAGTAGTCGCCGTCGGGCGACTTGTACTGGTCCGCCGTCTTGCCGCTGCGGGCCTCGATGTAGGAGGCGCCGTCCGAGAACTTCGACAGGTCGACGAGGCCGCCCTGCTTCTGCCACTGACCGGTCGCGGCCGGGAGGTTGTTGAAGACCAGGCACGGGGTCGTGCCGGCGGTGATGGCTGCGCCGATGACCTCCTCGGTGGACTTGCCGGCCGGCACCTCCTGCGCCTTGATCTGCTCCTTCGGGTGCGCCGAGTTCCAGGAGGAGACCATGGCTTTGCCCCACTGCACCTCCTGGGCGTTGTTGGAGTACCAGATGGTGATCGGGCCGTGCGCCTTCATGGCGTCGGTCTGACCGCCTCCGTTGCTGGAGCCGCACGCGGCCAGGGTTCCGGCGACGACGCCGGCGCTGATGACGGCGACCGCGAGTCTGCGGAAGCCGGTGATGCGTTTGCGCATGATGGTTCGCTCTTCTTTCGTGATTTCAGTGACGCGGCGGCCGGGCCGTGGAGGCGCGGACCACCAATCGGGCAGGGGGCAGGGCGACATCGGCAGGCTCGCCGTCCTCCACCAGCCGCAGCAGTGCGGTGGCGGCGGCGATGCCCCAGCCGGCCGGGTCGTTGTCCAGCGTTGTGAGGGCCGGGTAGACGTACGTCCCGATCTGGGAGCCGTCGAGACCGGTGATGGACAGGTCGTGGGGAAGGCGGAGGCCGCGCTCGTGCGCGACCCCCATGCCTGCGATCGCCATCGGGTCGTTGCCGTAGACGATGGCGGTGGGCGGCTCGGCGGAGTCGAGGAGCGACTTCGTCGCCTCTGCGCCCTGTTCAGGCGAGAAGTCGGTGGAGACGACGATCGGGTCGAGGCCCGCGTCGCGCATTGCGCGCTCGAAGCGCTCGCGGCGGCGCAGGCCGTGCAGCATCCGCTCGTCTCCGGAGACGTGCGCGATACGGCGATGGCCGAGCTCGAGCAGATGCTCGACGAGCGCATCGATGCCGGAGTCGTAGTCGCGCGAGATCACCGGGAACGGGCTGCCGCCGGCCGGCTCGCCGAGCGAGACGGCCTGGGAGCCGTACTCCTGCACGAGCGGGATCCGGTGGTCGTCGGCGAGGAGGTCGGTGAGCAGGAATCCGTCCACGCGCTTGTCGACGGCGAGCCGCTCGTAGGCGCGGGCCTCCGCCTCATGGTCGGGAACGACGGTCAGCACGAGCACCTGGCCGCGTTCCGAGAGCACCGTCTCGACGCCGGCGATGAAGGCCGCGAAGAAGGGGTCGACCTCGATGGTGCGGGCGGCGCGGCGCAGCACCAGGCCGAGGGCGTAGGCCCGCCGGGTGGTGAGGCCGCGCGCGCTCGGGTTCGGCGTCCAGCCGAGCTCGTCGGCGGCGGCGAGGATGCGGTCGCGGGTCTCCACGGCCACGCCGGGCTTGCCGTTCAGCGCCAACGAGACGAGGCCCTTGCTGACGCCCGCCGCGCGGGCGACGTCGTTGATCGTGACATCCACCGGGGTCATCGGCACGTCCCCTTCATCGGCTCAGCACCGTCGTGAAGCCGCCGGGGACGACGGTGACCGTACCGTTGCCGTTCAGCGGGATCGGGGCGCCGACCTGGCGGCCCGCCCCGTCGTAGCGGGTAGCGAGAACAGGGCCGGAGCCGTTCAGGTGCTGCGGCACCGTGGCGGAGGTGCCGTTCACGTAGACGTCGAGGTGCCCGGTGCCGCTCAGGCCGAGGTGCGAGACCACCGGTTGCACGAGCACGGCGTCGAGCCGGGCGGTGCCGTGCACGGTCGCGGTGACGGTCGTCGCCGTCGCCGGCGCGGTCGTCGGCAGCGTCTGCGGCAGCAGGAAGACCGTGGTCGGCGCGATGCCCCGGGCTCCGGGCCGGACGTTCTGCGAGCTGCCGAGCGGAACGGTCCGGTTGCCGGCACGTGCGGTCCAGGAGGTCGTGCCCGAGCCACTGGTCGCGGTGCCGTCCGGGCCGAGGTCGGCGATCGGCAGGATGCGCACGGCCGGGTGCCCGGCGGGCAGCGTCATCGTGACGGTCGCGCCGTTCGAGGCGGCGACGTACGCGCCGCCCGACCAGTTGGCCGAGCCCGTCCACGCGGACGGCGGAGTGACGACGCTCGCGGGCCCGGTGAGCGTGCCCTTCTCGGCCTCCACGACCTGGAGGCCGTCGGTGGCCGACGTGCGGGTCAGCGACAGGGCGAGCCGCTTGATCGCCGGGTGGGCGTCGAGTGCGAGCATGCTGAGCTCGGTGTGGATGGTCGACTCGGCGCCGCAGTTGCGGTTGACGCCGCCGTCGCTGTTGATGCCGTCGACGCAGACGCCGGTGGCCGGATCGTAGACGGGCGTGCTCGCGGGGTTCGCGCCGAAGTACCAGGCGGCTTGGGCGCCGGCGAGCGTCGCGAGGCCTCCCGCGCCCGTGGCGTCGCTCGCGGCGACGAGGCCCTCGATCCGGGAGTCGACGCCATACGCGATCTGCGTCCGGTCGGCGGGCGTCGGCGTCCACCCGTTGTCCGGGCCTCCGGTGGCGAGCAGCTGCGCCGTGAACTGGGCGAGATCGGTGCTGGCGGCCTTCTGGAGGCCGGCGTCGTGGAGCTGCGTCGCCGCGGCGGTCAGCGCGGCCGGCTGCATGCCGCCCCAGGCGTGCCAGAAGGTGGGGGAGTTGGCCTCGGGCAGAAGCGCACCGAACGGCCACTGGCCGACGCCTCCGGAGGAGAGCCCGGCGATGCCTTGCGCGTAGCGCCGCAGGTCGGTGCGCGCCTGCGCGTCGCGCGGAGCGGCCGCTGTGTAGGCGCTCAGCCCGAGCACGGCCTCGGCCGTCGGGCTGGCGCTGTTCACGATGAGCCAGCCGGGCACCGTGACGCCGTTCGCCTTCTCGGTCGTGCCGTACTTGGTGAGCGACTGCCGCTCGAGCGACCGGAGCGACAGCGACATCCGCTGCTGCAGGAACGACGCGAACGCCGGGTCGGCGTCGCGGAAGCCCGCGTACCCCTCGCCCAGCGCCCAGACCGTCCGGGCCAGCCAGAACGACTCGGCCGAGTCGCTGGGGTCGGGCTGCTCGGCCGGGATCGCCGACCGGTTCAGCGTGCCGTCGTGCTGCTGCCACAGCACGACGTTGCCGGCGTTCGGGCCGGAGTCGACCTGGAGGTAGGTGAGCTCGCGCAGCAGCTCGTAGGCGGAGGCGCGGCTGGAGGCCGTGCCGTTCTGCTTCCAGTCGCGCAGGTACACGACCGCGGCGCGTGAGATGTCGTCGGCGTCGAAGGATCCCTGCGCGTACCAGCCCTTGGCGGCATCCGTGATCGGGCCTCCGCCGACGCGCGTGAAGCTGCCGTCGGAGTTGCGGTCGGCGTACACCCACGGCGCGCGGGCGGTGGACTCGCTGCTCTGGTTGTACGTGGTGTGGCCCGCGACCCCGGGAAGCAGGGGGACGTCGTCCAGCAGGAAGTCCAGGTGGGCGAGGTTCGTCAGCGTGGGGGCGGCGGGGGCCGCGGACGTCGGCGCGGCGTCGGCCGGCGCAGCGCTCGCGGGAAGGGCGGGCACGAAGGCGGCGGAGGCGAGCAGTGCGCCCGTCGCCGCGGCGAGGATCCGATTGCGCTTCATTGCGATGTTTCCTTCGTGAGTGGCCCCCGAAAGGGTGTCGTCTAAACCGGTTTAAAGGACGGTAGGCGCGGTTAGCGGGTCTGTCAAGCCGAAGCCTTGGGAGGACGACCGCGGGGGCTTGTGCCGCTCAGGACCCGCGACGAGACTGGGCGGACCGGCCGCCGACGTCCGGCCGGACGACCGAGGAGGAAACGTGGAGTACAAGGACATTCCGACCAAGGCCGATATCGAGCGGATCGCCTCGCTGCGCGAGCCGGGCTGCGTCAGCATCTACCTGCCGACGGGCACCACGCCGCCGGAGGCCGACCGGGCCCGCATCGAGCTCAAGAACCACCTGGGTCTCGCGGTGAAGTCGCTGGAGGCGATGGGCATCGACCGTGCGAAGATCGGCCGCATCCAGGCCGAGGGCGAACTCATCCTCGAAGACCGCGACTTCTGGCGGTACCAGTCGCGTTCCCTGGCGGTGTTCCTCGATGGTGAGATCGCCGAGACCTTCCGCCTGCCGAACCGGCTGACCTCGACCTGCGAGGTGGCCGACCGGTTCTACATCAAGCCGCTCCTGCGCGCGGTGACCTTCCCGCAGTCCGCGCTCATCCTGGCGCTCGCGCAGAATTCGGTGCGGTTGATCCGCATCGACCCGGAGGCTCCGCCCGCGCTGGTGGAGGTCGAGGGCATGCCGAAGAACGTCCCGGCGGCGGTCGGCCTCCCGTCGGTCAGCGGACGCACGGCGTCCGGCCGCGTTCAGGGCTCCGAGGGCCAGAAGGTGCGGATGCTGGAATACGTGCAGGCGATCGAGCGGGCGCTGCACCCGTTGCTGGCAACCTCGACCGAACCGTTGATCCTTGCCGCTGCGGAGCCGCTGGTGGGGATCTTCCGCGGGGCGACCGACTATCCGCGTCTGGTGGACGACGTCATCGCAGGCAACCCGGAGGAGAAGACGGAAGAGGACCTGGCGAGCGCCGCGCGCGGCGTGCTCGACCGGCTGTACGCGGGCAAGGTCGACGCGCTCAAGGAGGACTTCTCGACCCGCATCGCCGGAGGCACCGCGCTTGTCGACCTCAGCGACATCGCCCGGGCCGCGACCTACGGTGCCGTCGAGACGCTGGTGTTCGACATCGACCGGCGGGTGCCGGGCTCGCTCGACGACGAGACCGGCAAGATCGCCTACGGCGACGACGACAGCCCGGGCAACTACGGCGTGGTCGACGAGATCATCCGGCGCTCGCTGGCCTCCAAGGCGAAGGTGTACGCGCTACGGGCGGAGGACGTGCCCGGCGGAGGCGCCGTCGCCGCGGCAGTCCGCTTCCCGGTCTGAGCGCCCGAGAGCAGCGCGTCAGCGGCGGGAGGCGCGGGTGAGGGCGAGCACGAGGAATTCCTGCACGGCGGCGAGCCAGTCGTAGACCGCGCGCCGGGTGGCCGACTCCAGGTCGTGCACGTCGCCTTCGTCGCCGTCGTGCTCGATGCCCAGCCCCGCGGCGAGGACCAGCCGGATGTCGGTGAGCGTGCGGAGCCACGCCTGCGCCTGCGCGTCGTCGAGTCGCACCTCCACCGCCTCGCCTCGCGCGGAGCCCAGCGAATCGAGCACGGCGCGGGCGTTGTCGGCCTTGCGCTCCGCGATCCGTTCGGCGGTGAACCGGCGGAACTCGGCCGAGGCCTCTGGATCGTCGGGGTACGCGTCGGGAAGCAACCGCGCGAGAGCGGGGTCTGCGTCGGCGGCACCCGGCCCTGCCCCGTCGGCCGCACGATCCGCGCGGCCGGCGGCGTCCGCGGCGAACCGGCGCAGCACGTCCACCTCCGCGGCCTCGAAGCGCGCGTGCACGCCGCCGCCGTGGCGGTCGGCGCGGAACGGCCTCACGCGTCCGCCTTCTGCAGCGTCGCCCACAGGCCGTACTCGTGCATGGCCTCCACGTGCCGCTCCATCTCCTCGCGCGTGCCGGTCGCGACGACCGCACGGCCTTCGTTGTGCACGAGCAGCATCCGCCGCTGCGCCTCCGCCTTGGAGAACCCGAAGTAGCTCTGGAAGACGTAGGTCACGTACGACATCAGGTTCACCGGGTCGTTCCAGACGATGGTCACCCATGGCGAGCCGAGCTCGAGCCGTTCGCCGAGGTCGACCTCCTCCTCCGTCTCGGGCTGCGTGACCGCCGTCGTCACGACGAGTGCACCTCCGCGATGGCGTCGGCGGCCCGCACGAGCGCCAGGTGGGTGAGCGCCTGCGGAGTGTTCCCGGCCTGCGAGCGGCCGTCGACGTCGTACTCCTCCGAGAGCATGCCGACGTCGTTGGCGAGCGTGAGCAGCCGGTCCATCAGCCGGATCGCGTCATCGACGCGCCCCGAGCGCGCGTACTGCTCCACCAGCCAGAACGAGCAGGGCAGGAACGGCTGCTCGCCGGGAGGCAACCCGTCGACGCCCTTCTCTGTGCGGTACCGCAGCGCGAGGCCGTCGCGCAGCAGGTCCTCCTCGATCGCCTTCACGGTGCCGAGCATGCGGGGATCGTCGAAGTCGCAGTAGCCGACCTGCGGCATCAGCAGCAAGGAGGCGTCCACCTCGGTCGTGCCGAAGTACTGCACGTAGCTCCCGCGATGCTCGTCGAAGCCGTTGGTCTCGACATCGGCGCGGATCTGGTCGCGCAGGTGCCGCCAGCGCTCGACCGGCCCGTCGAGGTGATATTGCTCGACGGCCCGGATGGCGCAGTCGAACGCCGCCCAGACCAGCACCCGGGAGTGCGTGAACATCTTCGGATCGCCGCGGATCTCCCAGATCCCGTGGTCGGCGTTGCGCCAGTTGTCCTCCAGGAAGCCCATCAGCGCCCGCTGCAGCGCCCACGAGAACCGCGTCTCCTGCACCCCGGCCGCACGGCCGCGATCGAGGGCGAGCATCACCTCGCCGATCACGTCCGCCTGGAACTGGGTGGAGGCGTCGTTGCCGATGCGCACCGGATGCGCGCCCTGATAGCCCGGGAGGCTGTCGATCTCGCGCTCGGCGAGGTCGCGTTCGCCCGAGAGGCCGTACATGATCTGCACGTCGCCCGGGTCGCCGGCGATCGCGCGGAGCAGCCAGTCGCGCCAGTGGTCGACGTAGTCGTTGTAGCCGTGGGCGAGCAGCACGGCGATCGTCAGGGAGGCGTCGCGCAGCCACACGTAGCGGTAGTCCCAGTTGCGCTCGCCTCCGAAGCTCTCGGGCAGAGAGGTCGTCGCGGCCGCGACGATCCCACCGGTCTCGAGGTGCGTGAGGGCGCGGAGGATGAGGAGGGACCGCACGACCTCGTCGCGGTACGGCCCGTCGTGGGCGCAGCCGGAGGCCCAGTCGGTCCACCACGCGCGCGTGCGCTGCAGCGCGTCCTCCACGTCGAGCGCCGCCGGCGCGTCGCGATGCGACGGGAACCACGTCATCGAGAGGTCGACGGTCTGCCCGGCGTGCACGGTGAACGTGCCTTCGTGCGCGTGATCGCTCGCGTGCAGGGACGAGCCGCGGAAGACCAGTCCGTCCGGTCCGGCCACCGCCACCAGCGCGGCCGGTTTCTCGTCGGTCGTCTTGCGCACCCACGGGATCGCGGTGGCGTAGCCGAACCGGATCCGCAGTTCCTCGTGAAGTTCGACGTGCCCGCTGACGCCGCGAATGCGCCGGACGATGTCGGCCCGGTGGTCGCCCATCGGCATCGCGTCGACGACCTCCACCTCGCCCGTGGACGTGTGCCAGCGCGTGACCAGGATCATCGTGTCGCGCTCGTACTCGCGGGTGCTGCTCGCATCGGGATCGGCGGGGGCCAGCAGCCAGCGGCCGTGGTCCTCCGTGCCCAGGATGGCCCCGAACGTCGACTGCGAGTCGTACCGCGGCAGGCACAGCCAGTCGATGCTGCCGTCCCGTCCGACGAGGGCTCCCGTGAAGCAATCACTGATCAGGGCGTAATCCTCGATGGGGAGCGACATATCCCCAGTATGGCCGTACTGTGAAGCCCATGACGCAGACCGTGGGCACTCTGGTGATTCTCGGAGCGAGCGGCGATCTGTCGTCCAGACTCCTGCTCCCCGCGGTCGGGCAGCTGCTCACGCACCACCCCGAACGGCGCTTCCAGCTGGTCGGCGCCGGCGCCGAGGAGTGGTCGGAGGCGAAGTGGCGCTCCACCGTGCGCGCCTCCTTCAAGACGACCAAGGCGAGCGGCCCAGCGGTCGACGAGGTGCTGAAGAGCACCCGGTACATCTCGGCCGACGTCACCAAGCCCGACGAGCTCCAGCGGATCTTCGACGCGTGCGAGGGTGCGCCGGCCCTCTATTTCGCCCTCCCGCCGGCCATCACCGCCAAAGCGTGCGACGCCCTGTCGAAGCTCACCCTGCCCTCCGGGCTCACCCTCGCCCTCGAGAAGCCGTTCGGCACCGACAAGCGCACGGCCATCGCACTGAACAAGCGGCTGGCGACCCTGGTGCCGGAGGAGCGCATCCACCGCGTCGACCACTTCCTCGGCAACTCCACGGTGCTGAACCTCATCGGACTGCGCTTCGCGAACAGCATCCTCGAGCCGGTCTGGAACGGCGAGCACATCCAGACCGTCGACATCGTCTACGACGAGACCCTCGGGCTGGAGGGCCGCGCCCGCTACTACGACAACGCCGGCGCGCTCATGGACATGATCCAGAGCCACCTGCTGCAGGTGCTCGCCATCTTCGCGATGGAGCCGCCGTCGGCGCTCGACGCCACCGATCTGCGCGACGCCAAGGCGACCGTGCTGCGGGCCACGCGGGTCTGGGGCGACGACCCCACCCAGGCGAGCCGGCGGGCCCGGTACACCGCGGGGACCATCGACGGCCGCAAGCTGCCGGCGTACGCGAACGAGCCGGGAGTCGACCCTGCGCGCAACACGGAGACGCTCGCGGAAGTCACGGTGCAGATCGACAACTGGAGGTGGGCCGGCGTGCCGATCACGCTGCGGTCCGGCAAGGCGCTCGGCTCGAAGCGACGGGAGATCCTGATCACCTTCAAGCCGGCCAGGCACATTCCCCGCGGGCTGCGCGGCCACGACGAGCCGACGATGCTGCGGATCGCTCTCGCCCCGGACGCCATGTCGCTCGAATTGAACATCAACGGCCCGGGAGACCCGCACGAAATCGAGCGCGTCGCGCTCAGCGCGGAGTTCGGCCCGGGTCAGCTGCTCGCCTACGGCGAGGTGCTGGAGGGCATCCTCGACGGAGATCCGTCGCTGTCGGTTCGCGGCGACACCGCGGTCGAGATGTGGCGCATCGTGGCCCCGATCATCTCCGCCTGGAAGAAGGACGAGGTGCCGCTGCAGACGTACCGGGCCGGCTCCGACGGCCCGTCATCCTGGAAGCACATCGGCTGAGCCGGCGTCGAGACGGCAGATTCTGCGCCGTCTCGCAGCCCGCTACGCGGCGGGGCGCTGTGCGATCGCAGGGATCTCGCCGGTGACCGGACGACGGAGGTCGGTCCAGACCGTGATGGGGGCGGGCTCCCAGCCGAACGCGGCCGGCTCCTCGTGCTGCTCCTCGAGCTCCTCGTCGCCTGCCGTCTCGACCGCGACGACGGGTTCGGCGACCGCGCGGTGCTGCGGCTCGGTGGCCGCGACGATCTCGGCCTCTCCGGCCTCCAGCCGGCGGCGCGCCTCCACGAGCGCGGCGGTGATGCCGACGGAGACGGACTGCGAGAGCACGGAGTGGAAGATGGAATCGGTGTCGTCGGACGAGCGACGCGATACCGTCCACTCTCCGCGCTCACCGATCAGCTCGGCGACCTTGGCGTGAACCACTTCGAGGATCTGTGCGTCCGACAATTGAGGGACTGGCGCCGCCTGCACCTCGGCGGCGGCGTGCCGCCTACGACCAAACATCGCGCAACCCCTTCCAGGTTCTCCGTCGAGACCAATTTTCGGGGCGTTACCTGCTCAAAACGCGCGGACACGCCGTGCGGAGAGCGGAAATCGCGCGGTCAGCGGCCGATTTCGCGCTCATCGGCCTCCCGAGACTCCTGCAGCACGGTCCCGACGGCGATCACGACGCTCAGTGCCGCGCTGATCCACATCAGCGGCACGCGCCAATCGCGGGGACCCTCCTTGGTCGACCGGATCGTCGTCCACAGCCCGATGACTGCGCTGATGATCGCACCGTTGAAGATGAACTTTCGCATCGGCGTCCTTTCGCTCGTGGCGATAGCGTACGCTTCCTGAGGCGTCGGACGAGAGGAGCGGCATGCGCACGGCCGTCGTCGGCGCGGTGCTCCTGGTGCTCGGAGCGGTCGCGGTGCTCACCGGGCTCCTCCCCGGCGCGGACGCGCTGGCCCTGTGGGATCGCGTCTGGCCGATCCTCCTGTTCGTGGTGGCCGTGACCGTGGTGACCGAGCTGGCGGCGGAGGCGGGGGTCTTCACCATCGTCGCGCAGCAGACGGCGCGCTGGGGGCGCGGGCGGGCGTGGCTGCTCTGGCTGCTCGTCGTGGTCGTCGCGGCGCTCAGCACGATCTTCCTGTCGCTCGACACGACGGCGGTCCTGCTCACGCCGGTGGTGATCGTGCTCGCCCGGCACGCCGGCCTCGACCCGCTGCCGTTCGCCCTGACGACCGTGTGGCTCGCGAACACCGGCTCGCTGCTGCTGCCGGTCTCGAACCTGACGAACCTGCTGGCCCAGCACGCGATGGGCGATCCGACACCGTTCGCGTTCGCGGCACTGATGTGGGCGCCTGCGGCCGTGGCGATCGTGCTGCCGATGATCGCGCTGTTCCTGCTGTCGCGCCGGCAGCTGCTGGTGCGGTACGTGACGGGTCCGGAGGACGGCGTCGACGATCCCGTGCTGTTCTGGATCGCCGCCGTCGTGGTCGTCGCGCTGGTGCCGTTGCTCGTGTCCGGAATCCCGGTGTGGATGCCGGCCTCGGCCGCCGCGGTCGTCCTGATCGTGGTCTACGCCGTCCGCCGGCGCGATGTGCTGCGGTTCGGCCTCCTGCCGTGGCAGCTCGTCCTCCTGGCGTCCGGGCTGTTCCTGTTCATCGAGGCGTTGCACGCCAACGGACTCGGGACCCTGCTGGCGCGCGTGTCCGGGTCGGGGGAGTCGCCTCTCGCCCTGCTGCGCCTGTCGTGGACCGGGATGGTCGGGGCGAACGCGATCGACAATCTCCCCGCTTATCTTGCGCTGGAGCCGGCGGCCGGCAGCCCGGTGCGGCTCGCTGCGCTGCTCATCGGCGTGAACGCCGGCCCGCTGATCACACCCTGGGCGTCCCTCGCGACCCTGCTCTGGCACCAGCGGCTCTCGTCGTTCGACGTCCGAATCCGCTGGCGCCGCTACATGCTCCTCGGTCTCCTCGTCGCGCCCGCCACCGTGATCCTCGCGACGCTCGCCCTGGCCGCGACCGCCTGACCGCTTCGGCGCGGTCTACTCGGCCGGGAGGAGCTGGGAGGCGGTGACGATGCGGCGCCTCGCAACGGCGGCGAGCGCGAGTGCGAAGCCGAGGGCCGCCCAGAGGAGGAGCCCGCCGAGGCCGCGCCATACGCCTGTCGAGCCGTCGACCACGCCCTGCAGCGCGGTGATCGCCGGAGACGTCGGCAGCCAGGCCATCACGCCGTCGAAGAATCCGGGCGAGGTCGAGACGATCCCGGAGGCGAGCGTCACCACCACGACGAGCATGCCGAGGAAGCGGCCGACTCCTCCCAGCAGGGCGACGAGCCCGTGGTTGACCGCGGCGAAGCACACGGCTGCGGCGACGGAGACGGCCGCGAAGCCGAACCACGCGCCGACGCTCAGCTGCATCGCCGGCTGCATGATCCCGGCGACGAGCAGCCCCTGCACCACCCCGATCGCGGCGGCGGGCGCGAGACCGTCCACGGCGATCAGGCCGGCGGCGCGGGAGGTCAGCAGCGCACGCCGCGACAGCGCCTGGAGCACCAGGAAGGTCGCGAGCGCGCCGAGCCAGAGCGCGACGGACGCGAACAACGGAACGCTGGAGGCGCCGAACGCCGCCGTGCCCGACTGCTTCTGGCCGACCGGCTGCGAGGCGACCGACGCCAGGTTCGTGCGCTGACCCGCGTCATAGCTGGGCAGCTGTGCGACCGCTTCGTCGAGCCCGGAGGCGAGGGAGGCCGCGCCTGCGGCGGACTGGTCGGCACCGGTCGCGAGAGCCGGGACCCCCGCCGCGAACTGCTGCACACCGGCCGCGTACTGGGTCGCGCCGTCGGCCGACTGCTGCACGCCGGAGGCGAGCTGCTGGGCTCCGGAGGCCGACTGCGCGGTGCCCGACGCGAGCTGTTGCGCGGCGGACGCCGACTGGGCGAGCTGGCCGGGCAGCGGGGCGACGCTGTTCGAGAAGGTCTGAGCGCCCGACGCCACCTGGGTCGCTGCGGCTTGGAGGCCCGCGGTCGGATCCGGATTCGTGATGGCGTCGATGGTCGCCTGGATGCCGGCGCAGATCGGATCGACCGGGGTGACCGCGTTGCCGGGGTGGAGGGCTTCACAGTTCTTCTCGAGAGCGGTGAGTCCCGCGACGGTCTTGCCGATGCCGTCCCGCACTCCCGCCGTGCCCGCCGCGAGCTGGGCGGCTCCGGCCGGAAGCTGCTGTGCTGCCGACGCCCCCTGGGAAACCCCGTCCGCGTAGGCCGTCATCCCGTTCGACAGTGTTCCGAGCCCGCTCGCCAGGCCGGAGGCGCCGCCCGAGAGCTGGCCGAGGCCGCTCGCGAGCGAGTCCGCTCCTGTCGACAGCTGATTCGCCCCGTCCGCGAGCTGATGCGTGCCCGACGCGAGCTGCGTGAGTCCGCCGGCAAGAGAGTGCGCCCCGGTCGCCGCCTTCGCCAACTGGTCGTGCAGCGTGTTGAAGCCGACGTAGACGTTCTCGAGGTAGGTCGTCGTGAGCTGCTTGTTGAGGACTCCCGTCGCGGTCGTGGTCACGGCCTGGCTGATGGCCGGGTCGACGAGCTTCGACTTCCGGCTGGTGCGCACGTCGATGGTGGCCTGGGTCGCCGCACCCTCGGTGCCGGCCGTCGAGGTCGCCGCTTTCGAGAAGTCCTTCGGGATGGTGACGACGGCCACGTAGCTGCCGTCCGCGATCCCCGCGTCCGCATCCTTCTGGTCGGTGAGCACCCAGGTGAAGTTGTCGTTCTTCGCGCCGAGCAGGCCCGCGGCCATCTGGCGGCCGAGCGGCACCACCTGGCCGTTGACGGTCACCGGCTGGTCGAGGTTCACGACGGCGGCCTTGACGTCGCCGAGGCGCTCGGTGGGGTTCCACAGCGCCCAGACCAGCAGGCCGCCGATGACGAGCGGCACGAGGATGAGGCCGACGATGGTCAGCCAGGTCACCCGCTTGTCGGAGCGCATGCGCTCCAGCGAAAACAGGGAGCGCGGACGGCGCAGGGGAGCAGAGCTGGTCATCGGGCGTTCGCCTTCTCGAGGTGGGCGGCGGTGCGGTCCGCGTGGTCGGTCGCGTCGGCCGTGTCCGCGTGGTCCGCGCGGCCGGCCGATGGGTCTGTGGAGGGGAAGGGGTGCGCGGTGCCGTCGGCGTCGATCGTCAGCTGGACCGCTGTCGGCTGCGCGGCCTCGGGCAGCAGGTCGTCCAGCCCGGACGGGTCCACGCAGGTCACGACGAGGGCGAACGGACGACCGGCATCCCGGGCGTCGGCGAAGGCGCGGCCGAGCTCGACGCGCACCCGGCGCCGCTCGACGGGATCGGTGAGGCTGTCCGCGGAGTCGAGTCCGAGGATGACCGGCGTGCTGGCGAGCGCGCGGCGCAGGTCATGCACCGGCGTCTCCGAGCGGTCGAGTCGCACGACGGAGGTCCGGCCCCGCACGGCCGCGCCGCGCGTCGGGAGGACGAAGCCGGCGACCTTGACGGTGCCGGCGGTGACCTTGGTGCGCCCGGTCACGGCCATCAGCAGGGCGAGGGCGGCGGTGCGGTCGGGCCCGTGCACCACGAGCGCCTCGCCGTCGCCGAGACGGAAGGACACGTCGCGGAGGATGGGCGTGCGGCGCGCGCTGACCGCGAGCCCGTCGGCTGCCGCGACGAACCGCGAACCGGGCTCCGGCCAGTCGGCCAGCTCGAGCTCCTTCTGCAGCCCGTCGCCCTCCACGTCGAAGGAGGGCAGGATGCGGTCGAGCCAGCGCGGCATCCACCAGGCCTTCTCGCCGAGCAGTTGCAGCACGGCGGGCACCAGCGTCATCCGCACGATGAACGCGTCGACGAAGACGCCGACGGCGAGGCCGAGCGCGATCGGCTTGATGGAGGCGTCTCCCTCCGGCACGAACGCGGCGAAGACCGAGATCATGATGATGGCGGCGGCGGTGACGACCTTGGCGGAGCCGACGAAGCCGCTCTGCACCGCGCGGCGCGCATCGCCGCCGTGCACGTAGTCCTCGCGGATCCGGCTGACCAGGAAGACCTCGTAGTCCATCGCGAGCCCGAACAGCACGCCCATCAGGATGATCGGCATGAAGCTGATCACCGGGCCGGTCTTGTCGAGGTTCACCGCGCCGGAGAACCAGCCCCACTCGAACACCGCGGTGACGGCGCCGAAGGCGACCCCGACCGAGAGCAGGTAGCCGAGTGCCGCCTTGATGGGCACGGCGATGGACCGGAACACCATCGTCAGCAGCACGAGCGAGAGCCCGACGACCAGGATGCCGAACGGCAGCAGCGCGCCGGCGAGCCGCGAGGAGACATCGATCTGCGCCGCCGTGGTGCCGGTGACCTTGAGGTCGACGCCGTACTCGTCGAGGAAATGCTGGTGCTTGGCGCGCAGCTCGGAAACGAGCGCGGCGGTCTGCGGATCGTCCGGGGCCGTCGTCGGGATGACCTGCACGATCCCCGTGTCGGCGTTCTGGTTCGGGGTCGAGAGCGGCACGGCCGCCACTCCCGGCAGGTCGGCGATCTCGGCGCCGAGCTTCTTCATCAGGCCGAGTGGATCGGTGCTGGAGATGATCGAGCCGGTGACGATCAGGGGTCCGTTGTAGCCGGGACCGAAGTGCTCCGAGACGAGGTCGTAGGCGATGCGCGCAGGGTCCGACTTCGGGTGCGAGCCGGCGTCGGGGAGGGCGAGCCGGAGCTGGAGGGCGGGGAGGGCGGCGATGCCCAGGGCGACGACGACCGCGACCACCGTGACGATCGGGAACCGGGTCACCGCGCGCACCCAGGTGCGGAACGGCCCCTTCGGGATCTCGGCCTTCGCCGCGTGAGCGAGCGACGGGTTGGCGCGGTCGGCCTTGTGCGTAGCGGTGGGCTCGGCGGGTGCGGCCTCCTGAGCCGCGCCTGCCTGCTGCGCCGCCGTCGCCTTCCTCGCGGCACGCTCGGCGGCGCGGCGACCCGGCGTGATCCGGGCGCCGGCGAAGCCCAGGAACGCCGGAGTGAGCGTGAGCGCGACGAGCACGGCGATCGCGACCGCGACGGAGGCGGCCAGTCCCATGGTCGTCAGGAACGGGATGCCGGCCACCGCGAGCCCGGCCAGAGCGATGATCACGGTGATTCCCGCGAACAGCACGGCGGAGCCCGCGGTCGCGACCGCGCGTGCGGTGGACTCCTCCGGATCGACTCCCGCCTTCAGCTGACTCTGATGCCGCGAGATGATGAAGAGCGAGTAGTCGATGCCGACCGCGAGGCCCAGCATGAGCGCCAGCAGCGGCGTGGTAGAGGAGATCGGCCCGAACAGCGTCGCGATGAAGATGAGGGCCATCGATAGACCGACGCCGAGCAGCGCCGTCGCCAGCGGCATCCCGGCCGCGAGGATGGACCCGAAGGTGATGATCAGCACGACGATCGCGATGACGAGGCCGATGCCCTCGGTCGGCGAGATCGTCGGCAGGTTCTGCGAGAAGAGCTGACCGCCGACCGCGACCTGGGAGCCGGAGGGCAGCTGATTCTCGAGGCTTGCGCCTGCGTCGGAGATCGCCGTCTTCGTCGCGGCGGGCACCGTCGTCTGCTGGCCGTGCAGTTGCACAGTGATGATGGCGGCCGTCCGGTCGTCCGAAATCAGGTTCTTGACCGTCGAGCTGTAGGGGGAGGTCGTGCCGGCGACGCCGTCGGTCTTCGCGAGGTCGGCGACCGTGTGCTCGACGGGGTGCTGGATCGCCGACTGATCGACCGTCTCGCCGTCGGGCGCCACCACGACGATCTGGGCGCTCGTGCCGCTGACCTGCGGGAAGGTCCTGCTCAGCGTGTCGAGCGCCTCCTGCGACTCGGTGCCCGGGATGCTGAACGTGTTGTCCGTGCCCTGGTTGAAGGCGATGGCGCCGCCGGCCAGGAGGACGAGCAGCAGCAGCCACAGCGACAGCACGAGCTTGCGGGCACGGAAGGCCCGACGGCCGATCGAATACAGGAGCGAGGACACGCGTTCTCCAGCAGTAGGGGCCGACGGATTCGGGTTGCGGCACCGTCGAAAAGGATTCGATACACCTTTGTATCCGACGGCCCGACTGTATCGGATACACTCGTGTATCGGGAACTCGATCCAGGAAGGTTTCAGCTTGGAAAGCACGGCTCTCAGAGACGACGCCCCCGTCGAGTCCGCACGTCGGCAGCGCACCCGTGCGCGCCTCCTCGACGCCGCCTTCGACGTGTTCGCCGAGCAGGGCGTCAGGGCCGCGAGCGTCGAGACGATCGCAGAGGCGGCGGGCTTCACGCGCGGCGCGTTCTACTCCAACTTCTCCAGTAAAGAGGAGCTCTTCTTCGCCCTGATGGAGCGCGAGAAGGTCATGCGCCTCCAGCAGCTCGACGCCGGTGTCGAGCAGTTCCTGCGGCCCCTCGTCGGCGCGGGCGGCGTGGAGCTCGACGACGACGATGTCATCCGAACCATCACCCGGATCCTCGAGCTGCAGTCCGACGACCGGCGGTGGTGGCTCGTGCAGTCGGAGTTCCTCCTGCTGGCGCTGCGCGACCCGGCCATCTCCGCGGACTTCCTGCGTTACCAGGACAGCTTCTTCCAGGAGCTCACCGAGACGGTGGTCGCGGCCCTCGCGAGTGCGCGTCGCCGCTTCACGATCGACCCGGAGGAGGGGGTGCGGATCATCGCGGAGCTGTGCGCGAACGGCGAGGCGCGTGCCCTGCTCTCCGGGGACGAGCGCCCCTTCGCCGAGCGGCTCTCCCAGACGGTCCCCGCGATCCTCCTCGCGCTCACCGAGCGGATCTGATCAGCTCCTTTGCGGCGCCCTCGGATCGAACCGCGAGGAGCACCGGGTAACGTGTGCTCGATGCGACGCAGAGTGCTCACCTCCGCTCTCACGACCGCGCTCGGAGCGGCCGTGCTCCTCGCCGTGGCCGCGTGCGCGGCGCCCGGTGCTCCCGAGGCGACGCAGGACGCGACGCCGCAGCCGACGCCCACCGCCACGGCCACACCGGACGCGTTCCCGCAGGAACCGCTGACCGAGCGCACCCGCTATGTCGCCCTGGGCGACTCGTTCGCCGCGGGCATGGGCGGCGGCAACGAGACAGGCAAGTGCCGGTTGAGCCCCAGCAGCTACCCGAACGACTTCACGCGCGCCTCCGGAGTCGACCTGGTCGTGAACGCGGCCTGCGCCGGTGCGACGACCTCCGACCTGCTCAAGCACCAGCTGATCGCCCTCGACGACCGCACCGACCTGGTGACGGTGAGCGTGGGAGGCAACGACCTGGGCGTCGCCGCCATCGCCGCCGAGTGCTCTGCGGGCAAGGCGGTGCCGTGCCGCGACGGGGTATCGTCGGCGCTCTCACTGCTCAACGTCCTGCCGGAGCGGCTGGCCGCGGTCTACGGCTCGATCCACGACGCCGCCCCGAACGCGCGCATCGTCGTCACCGGTTACGCCCTGATCTTCGACAACTCGAAAACCAAGTCGCCCGATTTCGGCACGGCGACGGCGATCAACGCGGCGACGCTGGGCCTGAACCAGACGATCCAGGACGTGGTGTCGAGCCAGCGCTCCTCCGGCGTGCCGATCACGTACGTCGGAGTGGACTTCGCCGGCCACGGCATCGGATCGAAATCGCCGTGGCTCAACGTCAGCGGGATCGACGCCTTCCACCCGACCGCAGCGGGCTACGGGCAATACTCGAGCGCGCTGGTGCGGCTGCTGGGTCGGGCGCAGTGACGCGAACGGCCGGAGACTGCTCCGCGACGTCGTCACCACTGGTGTGCGCATGGGCGAAGTCGAGGGTCTCCTGGAGCATCGCGCGCCGTTCGCCGGCGTCGCGCGCCTTGCGGGTGTTGACCTCCGCGACGATGGAGCCGTTCCACCCGGAGGCCGCGAGCGACCGGAGCACCGCGGCCACCGGCTGGCTGCCGCGACCGGGCACCAGGTGCTCGTCGAACACCCGCGAGTCGTCGAGCGCGCCGGAGCCGTCGCACAGATGAACGTGCCGGAGCCGGTCGCCGAGCGCACCGGCCAGCTCCAGGCCGTCGACGCCGCTGAGGGCGGCGTGAGAGAAGTCCAGCGTCACCGCGTCGCAGTCCATCCCGAGCGGGTTCCAGTGCGGCACGTAGCCGGCCATCGACCGGCCCGCGACCTTCCACGGGAACATGTTCTCGACCGCGACCACCACTCCCGACGACTGCGCCGTGGCCCGGACGATGTCGAGGAAGTCCTCCGCGTAGCCGGACTGCCAACGGAACGGCGGGTGGACGACGACGGTGTCGGCTCCGAGCTCCGCGGCGAGCTCCGCCGACCGCTCCAGCTTCACCTGGGGGTCGCGGCCCCACACGAAGTGCGTCAGGAGCAGCACGGGCGCGTGGATGCTCAGCACGCGCGTCCCGTACCGTTCGGCGAGTCCTCGGAGCGCCCGCACGGACTGCGTCGTCTCGTCGCGCGTCACCATGACCTCGACGCCGTCGAAGCCGAGCTCGGCGGCGGTGCGGAACGCGGTCTCGACCCCGAGCGGGTAGACGCAGGTCGTGCCCATGCCGATGCGCATCACGACGCCACTCTAATCAGAGAGGCTGAACGAGCAGTGTCGGGGCGGTGACGCAACCCCCTGGGGTTCCTGGACGCGCTGGTACTGTGGCGGGTACGAGCATCCGACCGCATCCGGGGGAGTTGACCGACCATCAGCACGACGTCCGAAACAGTGACAACCGAAACGTACGAACTGGTGATCGTGTCCAACCGGCTCCCGGTCGACCGCATCGTGGACGAGAGCGGTCGGGCTAGCTGGCGGCCGTCGCCGGGCGGTCTCGTCGCGGCGCTGCAGCCCGTCATGCGCGCCGAGGACGGCATCTGGGTGGGCTGGGCCGGCGTCGCCGACGAGGAGGTCGAGCCCTTCGAGGCCGACGGCATCAACATCCTCCCGGTCGCGCTGAGCGAGCAGGAGCTGCAGGAGTACTACGAGGGCTTCTCGAACGACACGCTGTGGCCGCTCTATCACGACGTCATCGCCCAGCCGAGCTATCACCGCGAGTGGTGGGAGAGCTATGTGCGGGTCAACCGCCGGTTCGCCGACGCGGCCGCGGGGGCGGCGGCGCAGGGCGCCGTGGTGTGGGTGCACGACTACCAGTTGCAGCTGGTGCCCGCGATGCTGCGGGAGGTCCGACCCGACCTGGTCATCGGATTCTTCAACCACATCCCGTTCCCGCCGTACGGCATCTACTCGCAGCTCCCGTGGCGGCGCCAGATCATCGACGGCCTCCTGGGCGCCGACGTCATCGGCTTCCAGCGCGTCGCCGACGCGGGCAACTTCTCGCGCGCAGTGCGGCGGCTGAAAGGCTACGAGGCGCGTGGGCCGATCATCGAGGTGCCGATCGACAGCGACGATCCCGAGGCCGGCTCGCACCGCCACGTGACCACCAACCGGCACGGCGGCCTGGTGCGCACCGTGCTCGCGCGTGCCTTCCCGATCTCGATCGACGCCGACCAGTATCAGTCGCTCGCCCGCCGCCCGGACATCCAGGCGCGCGCCAGGGAGATCCGCGAGGAGCTCGGCAACCCCGAGACGATCATGCTCGGCGTCGACCGCCTCGACTACACCAAGGGGATCGGCCACCGGCTGAAGGCTTTCGGCGAGCTGCTCCAAGACGAGCGCGTCGACGTCGAGAAGGTCACGCTCGTGCAGGTCGCCAGCCCGAGCCGCGAGCGGGTCGAGACCTACCGCCAGCTGCGCGACGAGATCGAGCTCACGGTCGGCCGCATCAACGGCGACTACGCGACGCTCGGGCACACGGCCGTCGCCTACCTCCACCACGGCTACCCGCGGGAGGAGATGGTCGCCCTGTACCTGGCGGCCGACGTGATGCTGGTGACCGCATTGCGCGACGGCATGAACCTCGTCGCCAAGGAGTACGTCGCGACCCGTGTCGACGAGGACGGCGTGCTCGTGCTCAGCGAGTTCGCCGGCGCCTCCGACGAACTGCGGCAGGCCCTGCTGATCAACCCGCACGACATCGAAGGGCTGAAGGACACGATCCTCCAGGCCATCGCGATGCCGAAGCGCGATCGGGTGCGGCGCATGCGCGCTCTGCGCAAGAAGGTGCTGACGAACGACGTCGCCCGCTGGTCCGCCAGCTTCCTCGACGCGCTCACGCGGAGCGCGCACGGAGACCACCCCCTGCAGGACCCGCCGGTCAACCGGCGCTGACCCGGGAGCCGCATGACCGACAGCACCCCCTCGCACCACCCTTCCTCGTCCTCCCGACCCGGACGGCCTCAGGCCGCCGTCGCCCTCGCCACGGCCGTGGCGAAGCTCGCCGGGACCAAACGGCTCCTGTTGGCTCTCGACTTCGACGGGACGCTCGCCCCCTTCGTCGACGTCCCGACCTCGGCGCGCGCGCTGCCGCAGGCCAAGGCCGCGCTCGATCGCCTCGAAGCGCTGCCCGACACCTGGGTCGCGTACGTTTCGGGCCGGCCCCTGTCGAGCCTCGAGGCCGTGACGGAGGCGGATGCCGACGCGCTGCTCATCGGATCCCACGGCGTCGAGATCCGCTTCGGACGCGACGGGGTGTCGCTCGACCTGACCGACGACGAGCGCGCGACGCTCGAGGAGCTCGGGCGCGTGCTCGGAGAACTCGTCGACAGCGCGTCCGGCGCGCGACTCGAGGTGAAGCCGGTCGGCTTCGGCGTTCACTACCGGCAGCTGGAGGGCGGCACGGCCGCCGACGTCGTCGCGCGGGCGTACGAGGCCGCGGCCGGGGTGAGCGACTCGCTCACGATCCGCGACGGCAAGGACATCATCGAGTTCTCCGTGCGCGGCGCGAACAAGGGCGACGGCATCCAGCGGCTGCGCGACTACACGCACGCGACCGCTGTGCTGTTCGCGGGCGACGACGTCACCGACGAAGACGGCTTCGCCGTGCTGCGACCCGACGCGGGGGACCTCGGGGTGAAGGTGGGGGAGGGCGACACCGCCGCGCAGTTCCGCGTCGCCGACGAGCGCGCGATCGCGACCCTGCTGACCCTGCTCGCCGACGCGCGCGGCGCCACGCGGTAGTCCTCCACAGCGTGACGTCCGCGCCCGTTCTCCACCAGCCGCGACGCATGGACGAACGGGCATCCAAACGGTCCTAGAGTTGTCACATGCCAGAGATTGATTGGAAACCGCGTTCGCGCGTCGTCACGGACGGGATCGAAGCCACCACCAGCCGCGGCATGCTGCGGGCCGTGGGCATGGGAGACGCCGACTGGGAGAAGCCCCAGATCGGCATCGCGAGCTCGTGGAACGAGATCACTCCGTGCAACCTCTCGCTCGACCGCCTCGCGCAGGGCGCGAAAGAGGGCGTGCACTCCGGCGGAGGCTACCCGCTGCAGTTCGGCACCATCTCGGTCTCCGACGGCATCTCCATGGGCCACGAGGGCATGCACTTCTCGCTGGTCTCGCGCGAGGTCATCGCCGACTCCGTCGAGACCGTCATGATGGCCGAGCGCCTCGACGGCACCGTGCTGCTCGCCGGCTGCGACAAGTCGCTGCCCGGCATGCTCATGGCAGCGGCCCGGCTCGATCTGGCGGCCGTCTTCCTCTACGCGGGCTCGATCGCCCCCGGCTGGGTCAAGCTCAGCGACGGCACCGAGAAAGACGTCACGATCATCGACTCGTTCGAGGCCGTCGGCGCGTGCAAGGCCGGCAAGATGAGCGAGGAGGACCTCAAGCGCATCGAGTGCGCCATCGCCCCGGGCGAAGGCGCGTGCGGCGGCATGTACACCGCCAACACGATGGCCAGCGTCGCAGAGGCCCTCGGCATGAGCCTCCCGGGCTCCGCGGCGCCGCCCTCGGCCGACCGCCGTCGCGACTACTTCGCGCACCGCTCCGGCGAGGCCGTGGTCAACCTCCTCAAGAAGGGCATCACCGCGCGCGACATCCTCACCAAGAAGGCGTTCGAGAACGCGATCGCCGTCGCGATGGCATTCGGAGGCTCCACCAACGTGGTGCTCCACCTCCTCGCGATCGCGCATGAGGCCGACGTCGACCTCACGATCGACGACTTCAACCGCATCGGCTCGAAGGTCCCGCACATCGGCGACCTCAAGCCGTTCGGCAAGTACGTCATGAACGACGTCGACCGTCACGGCGGCGTCCCCGTGGTCATGAAAGCCCTGCTCGACGCCGGGCTGCTGCACGGCGACTGCCTCACGGTCACCGGCAAGACGGTGGCCGAGAACCTCGCCGAGATCAACCCGCCCGCGCCCGACGGCAACGTCATGCGGTCGCTCGACAACCCCATCCACCCCACGGGCGGCCTCACCATCCTCAAGGGCTCGCTCGCTCCGGAGGGCGCCGTCGTCAAGACGGCCGGCTTCGACGCCGACGTCTTCGAGGGTCCCGCCCGCGTCTTCGAGCGCGAGCGTGCGGCGATGGACGCCCTGACCGAGGGGCGCATCAATGCGGGCGACGTCGTCATCATCCGCTACGAGGGTCCGAAGGGCGGCCCCGGCATGCGCGAGATGCTGGCGATCACCGCCGCCATCAAGGGCGCGGGGCTTGGCAAGGATGTACTACTATTGACGGACGGACGATTCTCAGGCGGCACAACCGGCCTGTGCATCGGCCACATAGCACCCGAAGCGGTGGACGCAGGTCCCATCGCATTCGTGCGCGATGGTGATCTGATACGGGTCGATATCGCGGCTCGCTCCCTCGACCTACTGGTCGACGAGTCAGAGCTGACCGCCCGCCGTGAAGGCTGGGCGCCTCTTCCTCCGCGCTATACCCGTGGCGTTCTCGCGAAGTACTCCAAGCTCGTGCGCTCCGCTGCGGAGGGCGCGGTCACGGGGTAGCCCTTCGCCTCGACACAGCTCCATCCACCATTCGCACGTAAGGGATCGATAAGGCATGACGCCGGATGCAACCCCCAGCACAGTGTTGCCCTCCGCGACGCCAGGAAAGGCGTCGCCCGAAACCCTGACCGGCTCCCAGTCGGTCGTCCGTACCCTCGAGCTCCTGGGCGTCACCGACGTCTTCGGGCTGCCGGGCGGTGCAATCCTGCCCATCTACGACGCGATAATGGACTCCTCCGTGATCCGCCACATCCTGGTCCGCCACGAGCAGGGCGGCGGCCACGCGGCAGAGGGCTACGCGTCGGCCTCCAACAAGGTCGGCGTCGCCATGGCGACCTCCGGCCCCGGTGCGACGAACCTCGTCACCGCGATCATGGACGCGCACATGGATTCCGTGCCGGTCGTGTTCATCACCGGTCAGGTGTTCTCGACCCTCATGGGAACCGACGCGTTCCAGGAGGCCGACATCGTCGGCATCACGATGCCGATCACCAAGCACTCGTTCCTCGTCAAGAAGGCGGAGGACATCCCGGCGACCATCGCCGCGGCCTACCACATCGCCGGCACCGGTCGCCCCGGCCCGGTGCTCGTCGACATCACCAAGGACGCCCAGCAGAACGCGGTGCCGTTCGTGTGGCCGCCCAAGATCGACCTCCCGGGCTACCGGCCGATCAGCAAAGCGCACGGCAAGCAGATCCTGGCGGCGGCGCAGCTCCTGACGGAGGCCAAGAAACCGGTGCTCTATGTCGGCGGCGGTGTTATCCGGTCCCAGGCGTCGCAGGAGCTCCTCGAGCTCGCCGAGACCACCGGTGCGCCGGTCGTGACCACGCTGATGGCGCGCGGGGCGTTCCCCGACACCCATCAGCAGCACCTCGGCATGCCCGGCATGCACGGCACGGTCCCGGCGGTGCTCGCACTGCAGGAGGCCGACCTCATCGTGTCGCTCGGAGCCCGCTTCGACGACCGGGTCACCGGCAACACCTCCCTCTTCGCGCCGAACGCGAAGATCGTGCACGTCGACGTCGACCCTGCCGAGATCTCGAAGATCCGCATCGCCGACGTCCCCATCGTCGGCGATGCCAAGGACGTCATCGTCGATCTGACCGCAGCCTTCCAGGAGGCCACCCGCGGTACGGAGGTCGACCTGGTCGAATGGTGGACCTACCTGAACGGGCTCCGCGAGGAGTTCCCGCTCGGGTACACCCCGACCAGCGACGGCCTCCTCGCGCCGCAGCACGTCATCCAGCGCATCGGCGAGCTGACCGGACCGGAGGGTGTCTACACCGCCGGCGTCGGGCAGCACCAGATGTGGGCGGCGCAGTTCATCAAGTACGAACGGCCCAACTCCTGGCTCAACTCCGGTGGCGCAGGCACGATGGGCTACTCGGTGCCCGCGGCGATGGGCGCCAAGGTGGCCCAGCCCGACCGCGTGGTGTGGGCGATCGACGGCGACGGCTGCTTCCAGATGACGAATCAGGAGCTCGCGACCTGCACGATCAACAACATCCCGATCAAGGTGGCGATCATCAACAACTCGTCGCTCGGGATGGTGCGGCAGTGGCAGACCCTGTTCTACGACGGCCGCTACTCCAACACCGATCTCAACACCGGTCACGACACCGTGCGTGTGCCCGACTTCGTGACGCTCGCCGAGGCGTACGGCGCCCTCGGCATCCGCGTCACGAAAGAAGAAGAGGTCGACGCCGCCATCAAGCTGGCGCTCGAGACCAACGACCGCCCGGTCGTGATCGACTTCGTCGTCAGCGCAGACGCCATGGTGTGGCCGATGGTCCCGCAGGGTGTCAGCAACAGCTACGTGCAGTACGCACGCGACCACAGCCCCGCCTTCGGAGAGGAGTGAACCTATGAGCAGTCACGTTCTGAGCCTCCTCGTCGAGGACAAGCCCGGTCTGCTGACCCGGGTCGCCGGCCTGTTCGCGCGCCGCGGCTTCAACATCCACTCGCTCGCGGTGGGCACGAGCGAGGTCGACGGGCTCTCGCGCATCACCGTGGTCGTCGACGTGGAGGAGCTGCCGCTCGAGCAGGTCACCAAGCAGCTCAACAAGCTGATCAACGTCATCAAGATCGTCGAGCTCGACCCGGCGCAGTCGGTTCAGCGCGAGCACCTCCTCATCAAGGTCCGCGTCGACAACTCGACGCGCTCCCAGGTGCTCGAGGCGGTCAACCTCTTCCGCGCCCGCGTCGTCGACGTGGCGACCGACGCCCTCGTGATCGAGGTCACCGGCGACAGCGGCAAGACCCAGGCTCTGCTCAAGGTGCTGGAGCCGTACGGGATCAAAGAGATGGCCCAGTCCGGCCTCCTCGCGATCGGCCGCGGCGGCAAATCCATCACCGAGCGAGTCTTCAAGAACTAAGCCCACCTCCCGGGCGCCAGAACCACATCAAGAAGGAGAACCCACAAAGTGGCTGAGATCTACTACGACAACGACGCGGACCTCTCGATCATCCAGGGCAAGAAGGTCGCGGTCATCGGCTACGGCTCGCAGGGCCACGCGCACGCGCAGAACCTCCGCGACTCGGGCGTCGAGGTCGTCATCGGCCTCAAGGAAGGCTCGAAGTCCAAGCCCAAGGCCGAGGAGGCGGGCTTCCGCGTCCTCTCCGCCGCCGACGCGGCCAAGTGGGCCGACGTCGTCGTCATCCTGGCGCCCGACCAGGTGCAGCGCAACCTCTACGCGGACGACATCCAGGCCAACCTCGAAGAGGGCAACGCGCTCGTCTTCGGCCACGGCTTCAACATCCGCTTCGGCTACATCGAGGCACCGGAGGGCGTCGACGTCATCATGGTGGCCCCGAAGGGCCCGGGGCACACGGTGCGCCGCGAGTACGAGGCCGGCCGTGGCGTCCCCGTGATCGTCGCCGTCGAGAAGGACGCGACCGGAAACGCCTGGCCGCTCGTCCTCAGCTATGCAAAGGGCATCGGCGGTCTGCGTGCCGGCGGCATCAAGACCACCTTCACCGAAGAGACCGAGACCGACCTCTTCGGCGAGCAGGCCGTGCTCTGCGGCGGTGTCTCGCAGCTCGTCCAGTACGGCTTCGAGACCCTGACCGAGGCCGGCTACCAGCCGCAGGTCGCCTACTTCGAGGTGCTGCACGAGCTCAAGCTCATCGTCGACCTCATGTGGGAGGGCGGCATCGCCAAGCAGCGCTGGAGCGTGTCCGACACGGCTGAGTACGGCGACTATGTCTCCGGCCCGCGCGTGATCGACCCGCACGTCAAGGAGAACATGAAGGCCGTTCTCTCCGACATCCAGGACGGCACCTTCGCCAAGCGCTTCATCGCCGACCAGGACGCGGGCGCGCCCGAGTTCCTGGCGCTCCGCGCCAAAGGCGAGCAGCACCCCATCGAGGCCACCGGCCGCGAGCTGCGCAAGCTCTTCGCCTGGAACGCCTCGAACGACGACGACTACGTCGACGGCGAGGTCGCGCGCTGATCGTTCAGCCGCGCATCACGACCGACTGGCTGACGACGGTCTGAGAGGGGTCGCATCCGAACGGGTGCGGCCCCTCCGCCGTCCACCGCGACCGCGCGCGGCGGCGGCTCAGGTCGCGCTGTGCTCGATGACCGCGTCGGTTCCCGGGTAGACGAGCGTCTCGTGGCCGTCGTCGAACCGGACGAGGTACGGCGGCGCGCCGTCCGCTCCGCGCACCTCCAGCACTTCGCCGTGACGGTCGGGCGATTCCACCGTCGCGCCGCGGATGCAGATCCGGTCTCCCATCGTCGCCTGCATGACGGCCTCCTTCCCTCAGGGCCGACGCTACGCCCGCGTCCGGCGTCCGGGAATGCCGCTATCGTGGCGGCATGCCCCTCCACCGCGCCGCCGTCGAGATCGCCGTCCAGGACGTCGCGGGTGTGCGCGTCGCACTCGCGGAGGGCGCCGACCGGGTCGAGCTGTGCGTGGCGCTGGGACTCGGCGGCCTCACGCCGTCCGCGGGACTGGTCGCGTCCGCCATCGAGGAGGCCGTCGACGCGGGCCGCACCGGGTTCGTCCACGTCCTCGTTCGCCCGCGCGGCGGCGGCTTCGTGTACGACTCCGACGAGCTCGAGACGACCATCGCCGACATCCGCTTCGCTCGACGATCCGGCGCCGGCGGTGTCGTGGTCGGAGCCCTCGACGAAGCGGGGCGCATCGACCAGGAGGCTGTCGCACGCTTCGTCGAAGCGGCGGGCGAGCTCGACGTCACCTTCCACCGCGCCTTCGACACGCTCGCCGACCCGTCCTCGGCGGCCGAGACGCTGACCGAGCTGGGAGTCGCCCGCGTGCTGACTTCCGGAGGCGCCGAACGCACGATCGACGGCATCGACGGTCTACGCGCGCTGGCCCAGCGGGTCGATGGGCGCCTCCAGGTGATGGCCGGCGGGGGAGTGCGGGTACAGGACATCCCCGTGCTGACCGCTGCGGGCGTGGACGCCGTGCACCTGTCGGCGCGTCAGTCGGTCTCCGGGGCGCCGAGCGGACCGGGTGGCGGCGACGCGAGCTACGACATCACCGACCCGATCACCGTGCGCGAGGCGGTCGCCGCAGCGCGGGGACCACGCGACGGGTGGGCGTCGTAACGCGGCGAAAGCTGCGCTTGCCCTCCCGCTAGAGTTAAGCAACCCGCGCACCGCCGACTGCTGCGCGCCTTCTCCCAAGCCAGCCTCCCTGTAAGGAACTGCCACGTGACAAAGCCGGTCGTGCTGATCGCCGAAGAACTTTCGCCCGCCACCGTCGACGCCCTCGGGCCGGACTTCGACATCCGCGACGTCGACGGGACCGATCGGCCGTCCCTGCTCTCCGCCGTCGCCGAGGCCGACGCGATCCTCGTACGTTCCGCGACGAAGGTCGATGCCGAGGTGATCGCCGCGGCCCCGAAGCTGCGGGTGATCGCACGGGCGGGTGTCGGACTCGACAACGTGGACATCAAGACCGCCACGAATGCGGGCGTCATGGTCGTCAACGCGCCGACCTCCAACATCATCTCGGCCGCCGAGCTCACGGTCGGCCACATCCTGAGCCTCGCCCGCCACATCCCCGCCGCGCACAACGCGCTCGCACAGGGCCAGTGGAAGCGCTCGAAGTACACAGGTGTCGAGCTCTACGAGAAGACCGTCGGCATCATCGGTCTCGGCCGCATCGGCGCGCTCATCACGGCGCGCCTGCAGGCGTTCGGCACCAAGGTGATCGCGTACGACCCCTACGTCACGAGCGCCCGCGCGCAGCAGCTCGGCGTACAGCTGGTCAGCCTCGACGAGCTGCTCACCGACGCCGACTTCATCACCATCCACATGCCGAAGACCCCGGAGACGACCGGGATGATCTCCGACGACCAGCTCGCGCAGATGAAGCCGACGGCGTTCGTCGTGAACGTCGCCCGCGGCGGCCTGATCGACGAGGACGCGCTCTACCGCGCGCTCAGCACCCACAGCATCGCCGGCGCCGGACTCGACGTCTTCGTCAGCGAACCCCCCACCGACTCGCCGCTCCTCGCGCTCGAGAACGTCGTCGTCACGCCGCACCTGGGCGCGTCGACCGACGAGGCGCAGGAGAAGGCCGGTGTCTCGGTCGCCAGGTCGGTGCGCCTGGCGCTCTCCGGCGAGCTCGTCCCCGACGCGGTCAACGTCGCGGGCGGCGTCATCGACCCGTACGTGCGTCCCGGCATCCCGCTCGTCGAGAAGCTCGGTCAGGTCTTCTCCGGACTGGCGCACAGCCCGCTCACCAGCATCGACGTGGAGGTGCGCGGCGAGCTCGTCGACTACGACGTCAGCGTGCTCAAGCTCGCGGCGCTCAAGGGCATCTTCACCAACATCGTGAGCGAGACGGTGTCGTACGTGAACGCTCCGCTCCTCGCCGAGCAGCGCGGTATCGAGGTGCGGCTCATCACCGACTCGGTGAGCGAGGAGTACCGCAACCTGATCACGCTGCGCGGCGCTCTGAGTGACGGCTCGCAGGTGTCGGTGTCCGGCACGCTCACCGGCACGAAGCAGATCGAGAAGGTCGTCGAGATCAACGGTTACGACGTGGAGGTGCCGATCGCCGAGCACCTGATCGTCATGGTCTACGACGACCGCCCCGGCATCGTCGCGGTCTACGGTCACGAGTTCGGCGAGGCCAAGATCAACATCGCGGGCATGCAGATCGCCCGCACCTCCGCCGGCGGCAAAGCTCTCAGCGTCTTGACGGTCGACTCGCGCGTCCCGGAGGGCCTGCTCGAGAAGGTGCGCGTCGCGATCGACGCCGACCTCCTGCAGGAGATCGACATCACCGAGGCCTGAGCACGGCCTCGGCGAATCTCTCTGTCGCGCGCTGTCGATTTCGGCGGTTGACTTGCGTCGTAGGGGTGTCGATCCTCCCGGACCGACGCCCCATCGAAGTGAGGAGACCAGCATGTCCGACGAATACGTCCTGCTCATCCACGAACCGGACTGGGATCCGGACTCCATGACGCCCGACGAGTGGCGGGAGGCCATGTCCGGCCACCAGGCGTTCCAGGACGCGGTCGTCGCAGCCGGTGAGCGCATCGTCGCCACGAGCGCCCTCCAGCCCATCGCGAAGGCGACGAAGATCACCCCGCGGCCCGGTGGCGACCCGCTGATCACCGACGGCCCCTTCAGCGAGACCCGCGAAGTCATCACCGGCTTCTACAGCTTCACCGCGTCGAATCCCGAGCAGGCGCGTCAGCTGGCCGCGCTGGTGCCGACCGGCGGCTGGGTCGAGCTCTACCCGGTGCTGGTGCTCGACCTGGCACGCTGAGGGCCGGGTCACGGCGGTGGCGGCCGGCAGCGGATGACGGCGCCCGAGCGGATCGAACGCGCGTATCGCGACGACGCCGCGCTGATCCTCGGCGCGGTCGCTCGCACGACGGGCGACCTCCTGCTCGCGGAGGACGCGGTGCAGGAGGCGTTCGCCCGTGCGCTCGGGGAGGCCGCGCGCGGGCGCGAGCCGGCCAACCCGGCCGCCTGGATCACGACCGTCGCCCGGCGGGTCGCTGTCGACGCGAAGCGCCGCGAGCGCACGTCGTCGCGGATGGCTCCGATGCTCGCCGCGCAGCTCGCCATCGCCGAGCGGGCCGCCGTCGACGACGAGGTGGAGGGAGGTGCGTCGGTGTTCACCGGAGATGAGCGCCTCGAGCTCATTCTGCTGCTCGCGCACCCCGATCTGGCGCAGGAGGCCCGGGTCGAGCTCGCGCTGCGGCACGTCTGCGGTGTGCCGACCGCGCGCATCGCGGAGGCCTTCCTCGTCTCCGAGCCGACGATGGCCGCCCGCCTGACGCGCGCCAAGAAGCGCATCCACGACTCCGGCATCCGCTTCTCGCTGGAGAACCCCGCGCTGGTAGCGGCGCGGATGCCGGACGCCCTCACGACCATCTACCTCCTCTACACAGCGGGTCACGCGGCCGCGGACGACCGGTTGCGCGGCGACGCGATCGCGCTCGCCCGCGACGCGCACCGGGTGGCCGGCGACCCGGAGAGCGCGGGCCTGCTGGCCCTGCTGCTGCTCACGGAGGCCCGCGAGCCCACCCGGCTGACGTCCGACGATGAGTTCGCAACGCTCCGGGAGGCCGACCGCTCGCGCTGGGACGCCGCGCTCATCGACGAGGGCGAGGGTCTCGCCACCGAGGCCCTGAACTGTGGCGCCGCGAACGGCGACGGCCGGTACGCGCTGCAGGCGGCCATTGCAGGAGTGCACGCCATCTCGCCGTCGTGGGAGGCCACGAACTGGCCGGCGATCGTGCGCCTCTACGACGGGCTGGTGCGGGTGTGGCCGAGCACCGCCGCACGTCTCGGCCGGCTGGTCGCGCTGGGCCACAGCCCCGACGGGGGTCCCGAGGTCGCGCTCGCCGGGCTGGATGCCGAACCCGAGTTGTTCGCGGGGCCGCTTGCGCCCCGTGCGCACGCCGCCCGCGCCGAACTGCTCCGGCTCGCGGGGGCCACCGCCGCGGCGGCGGAGGAGCTGCGTCGGGCGATCGCCGCATCGGACGACGACCGCACCCGGCGATCCCTGCAGCGGCTGCTGGAGGCCGGGCCCTGGGACACCGGGCCGGTGTGACAACGGGCCGGTGTGACGCCGGGCCGGCGTGACCGCTCAGTCGCGGGCGGACAGGCGCTCGACCAGCGCGATGAGTTGCTCTACATCGGTCTCGTCGCGGAGGACCGCGTTGGCCGCGGGGAGCAGAGCGCTGTTGTAGTACATCCCGTCGCCGATCAGCATGATCGTGCGTGCGACCATCCGGTCGCCGACGACGGCCTCCAGTTCGCTGAGCCAGAGCCGCTGGGCGTCGGCGAGGGCGTCGCTCGCCCGGGCGTCCGACGCCTGCGCGAGCCGGGCGATGGCGACGATGACGCGCTCGAGGCGGTTGTCGGAGGGGATGGAGGTGCGCAGGAAGTACGAGACCGGGCCGTCGGGCGCGGCGCGCATGTGCTCGACGTCCTGTTCGAGGTCGGCGGCGAAGCGCTCCAGGACGCCGTCGACCAAGGCGTCCTTGGAGGCGAAGTGGTAGAGCAGTCCGCCCTTGGAGACGCCGGCGCGGGCGGCGACCGCCTCCAGTGTGGCCGCCCGCTCGCTGTGCTCGGCGAGGAGGTCCTCGAAGGCGTCGAGGATGCGGTCGCGCGCCGAGCGGGCCGGAGCGGCGGGCGTCGCTGCGGCGGCGGGAGCGACGGGGGAGGGCATGGGGCCATGCTAGCCGCCGTTGCTCCCGACCTTGAATACTGTACCGTCCGGACGGTACAGTAGATACGTGTCTTCGACCGTCCGCCCCGCGACCGCGTCCGTCTCCGCTCCGGCTCCGGCCCGCGGCGGCGCCCGCGCCTGGGTTGCGCTGGTCGTGCTCATGCTGCCGGTGCTGCTGGTCTCGGTCGACAACACCGTCCTCGGGTTCGCGCTGCCGGCGATCACCGAAGCGCTGCGGCCGTCCGCCACGCAGATGCTCTGGATCGTCGACGTCTACCCGCTCGTGCTCGCCGGCCTCCTGGTCGCCATGGGCAGCCTCGGCGACCGCATCGGCCGACGGCGCGTGCTGCTCATCGGAGCGACGGGCTTCGCCGCCGTCTCGGCGGCCGCGGCGTTCGCGCCGACCGCCGAGCTGCTGATCGCGTCGCGCGCGGCCCTCGGCTTCTTCGGCGCCATGCTCATGCCGTCGACGCTGTCGCTGCTGCGCAGCGTGTTCCAGGACCGCGAGCAGCGCCGCCTCGCCATCGCGATCTGGGCCGCGGGGTTCGCCGCCGGGTCGGCGCTCGGCCCGATCGTGGGCGGCCTCCTGATCGAGCACTTCTGGTGGGGGTCGGTGTTCCTGCTGGCCGTGCCCGTCCTGATCCCGCTGCTGGTGTTCACACCTCTGCTGGTGCGGGAGTCGCGCGATCCGAACCCGGGCCCCGTCGACGTGCTGTCGATCCTGCTCTCGCTGCTGACGATGGCGCCGATCGTGTACGGCATCAAGGAGTTCGCCGTGCACGGTCTCGCGATCGTGCCGGTGTTGGCGGTGGCCGTCGGCGTTGCGGCCGGCGTGCTGTTCGTGATGCGGCAGCTCCGGCGGCCGATCCCGATGCTCGACATGCGGCTGTTCCGCCGTGCCGCGTTCAGCGGTGCGGTGCTGATCAACCTGCTGAGCGTGATCGCCTTGGTCGGCTTCCTGTTCTTCGTCTCGCAGCACCTCCAGCTCGTGCTCGGGATGCCGCCGGTGCAGGCCGGGATGGTGCTGCTGCCCGGGCTCGCCACCATGATCGTCTCGGGTCTGGTCGTGGTGCCGATGGCCCGGAGGCTCGCGCCCGGCTTCGTCATCGCCGGCGGCCTGTGCGTCTCCGCGACCGGCTACCTGCTGGTCGCGCTGACCGGCGGCGACGCCTCGTGGGGCGTCCTGCTGGCGGCCTTCGTGCTCCTCGGTGCAGGCATCGGCGCCGCGGAGACGGTGTCGAACGAGCTCATCATCTCCACGGCGCCGTCCGACAAAGCGGGCGCGGCCTCCGCGGTGTCAGAGACTGCGTACGAGCTCGGCGCCGTGCTCGGCACGGCCACGCTCGGCAGCATCATCATCGCGTCCTACCGCTCCGCGATCGTTCTCCCGACGGGGCTCAGCCCGGCGGATGCGACGGCGGCGGCCGACACGCTCGGCGGAGCGGTCACGGTCGCCGAGGGCCTCCCTGCCCGGGCGTCCGCCGAACTGCTGGCGTCGGCGCGGCACGCGTTCGACAGCGGGATCGGGCTCACCGCCTCCATCGGCGTCGCCCTGATGCTGACCGCGGCGGTGCTCGCCGTCCTCACCCTCCGCCGCGCGCGCGGCTGAGCCCGCCGTTGCGCGCCGGGCGGCGGCGATAGGGTTAGGTGAACCGTCCGCCCACCGATCAGTGCAGGAGTGTCATGAGCACAACCGTCCAACTCGCCGTCATCCCCGGGGACGGAATCGGTCCGGAGGTGATCGCGGAGGCGGTCAAGGTGCTCGATACGGTGACCGACGGCAGCGACCTCGCGTTCGAGAAGACGCACTTCTCCCTCGGCGCCGACCGCTACCTGGCGACCGGCGACGTGCTCACCGACGACGACCTGGCCGCCATCGCGGGTCACGACGCCATCCTGCTCGGCGCGGTCGGCGGCAAGCCCGGCGACCCGCGCCTCGCGGGCGCCAACATCGAGCGCGGGCTGCTCCTGAAGCTGCGTTTCTCGCTCGACCACTACGTCAACCTCCGGCCGACCACGCTCTTCCCCGGCATCGCGAGCCCGCTCGCCGACCCGGGGCAGGTCGACTTCGTCGTGGTGCGCGAGGGCACGGAGGGCCCGTACGTCGGCAACGGCGGCGCCATCCGGCAGGGCACGCCGCACGAGATCGCCAACGAGGTCTCCGTCAACACGGCCTACGGCGTGGAGCGCGTGGTGCGCTACGCGTTCGAGCAGGCCGAGCAGCGCCGCAAGAAGCTGACCCTCGTGCACAAGACCAACGTGCTGACCTTCGCGGGAGGCCTCTGGAAGCGCATCGTCGACGCGGTCGCCGCCGAGCACCCCGACGTGGCCGTCGACTACCTCCATGTCGACGCGGCGACGATCTTCCTGGTCACGGATCCTGCTAGATTCGACGTGATCGTCACGGACAACCTCTTCGGCGACATCCTCACCGACCTCGCGGCCGCGATCAGCGGCGGCATCGGACTCGCCGCCTCGGGCAACATCAACCCCGCGGGCGAATTCCCGAGCATGTTCGAACCGGTTCACGGATCGGCTCCCGACATCGCCGGACAGCAGAAGGCCGACCCCACCGCCGCGATCCTCTCCGTCGCGCTCCTCCTCCGCCACCTCGGCGCCGGGGAGCTCGCGAAGCGTGTCGAGCAGGCGGTGACGTCCGACCTGGCCGCCCGCAGTGGCGACGCGCGCACGACCTCCGAGATCGGCGACGCGATCGCGGCCCGCGTGGCGCAGAATTGACGCATCGCAGCAAAGGACACTCCATGACCTCCACCAGCATCAACCTCACTTCCGGCCCCTCCGAGACCGCAGGGCTCCTCTGGAACGTCACTCGCAACGAGTCGGCACGCAGCGCGGCCGAACGTGAAGAGATCCTGGCGAACCCCGGATTCGGCAACTACTTCACCGACCACATGGTCGACCTGTGCTGGTCGGCCAAGGGAGGCTGGCATCGCCCGCGGGTCTCCCCGTACGGGCCGATCCAGCTCGACCCGTCGGCGGCCGTGCTGCACTACGCGCAGGAGATCTTCGAGGGCCTCAAGGCGTACCGGCACGCGGACGGCTCCATCTGGAGCTTCCGCCCGGAGGCCAACGCCGCGCGCATGCAGCGCTCGGCATACCGGCTGGCGCTCCCCGAGCTGCCCGTCGAGCACTTCCTCGACGCCCTCAAGCAGCTTGCGGCGGTGGACGGCGACTGGGTGCCCGACCGCGAAGAGACCAGCCTCTACCTACGGCCGTTCATGTTCGCCAAGGAGGCGTTCCTCGGCGTGCGCCCGGCCAACAAGGTGGCCTTCTACCTGATCGCCAGTCCGGCGGGAGCCTACTTCCCGAGCGGGGTGGCGCCGGTGTCCATCTGGCTGTCGGACCACTGGTCGCGTGCGGGCAAGGGCGGCACGGGAGCGGCCAAGACCGGAGGCAACTACGCGTCGAGCCTGCTGCCGCAGGCGGAGGCTTACGAGCACGGCTGTGCGCAGGTGCTCTTCCTCGACTCGGTGGAGGGTAAGTACATCGAAGAGCTCGGCGGCATGAACGTCGTGCTCGTGTACAAGGACGGAACGATCGTCACGCCCGACTCGGACAGCATCCTCGAGGGCATCACGCTCGACTCGGTGCTGCAGCTCGCGCGCGACCGTGGCCACACAGTGGAGCGTCGACGCGTGACGATCGACGAGTGGCGCGACGGCGTGGAGTCCGGCGACATCGTCGAGGTGTTCGCGTGTGGAACCGCCGCGGTCATCACGCCGATCGGCGAGCTGAAGTCCGACACGTTCACCGTCGGCGACATCACCGCCCCTCCCGGCGAGCTGACGATGTCGCTGCGCAAAGAGCTGACCGATATCCAGTACGGCCGCGAGCGCGACCGCCACAACTGGATGTTCCGACTCGACGCCTGACGCGTCTGCCGAGGGGCACGTCGTTGTCGCTTTTCACCCCGAAAAGTGACAACGACGTGCCCTTCGCGCGTTGAAGATCAGCAGGGGAGGGCGGCGAGGACGCGGTCGACGTCGTCGAGCGTGTTCCAGAGGTGGAAGGCGACGCGGGCGCGGCCGGCTCGGCCGGAAGCGCGGAGGCCGGCGGCCGTCAGTGCGGCGAGGTCGGCGCCGTCCGGGTCGGGCCAGGTGACGATCGCGCGACCGCGCACCGGCGCGCCGAGCCCGTCCGTCAGGCCGAGCGCCTCCGAGAGCCGGTCGCCCAGCCCGGAGGCGTGCGCGTGCACGTCGCGCGGATCGAGCGACGCGAAGAACTCCAGCGCCGCCGCGGTGCCCGGCCAGACCGGCCATGCGGGGGAGACGTCGAACCGGCGCGCGGACGCCGCAGGCGCGGTGAGCGGCCCGTAGCACGAGGTCCAGGGATCCTCGCCGGCGAACCAGCCCGCGTGCACCGGGTTCAGGGTGTCGCGCACCCTTGGACGCACGGTGAGGAACGCGCTGCCGCGCGGAGCGCACAGCCACTTGTAGGCGTGGGTGACGGTGAGGTCGAAGCGGGAGGCGTCGACCGGGAGCCAGCCGAGCGCTTGCGTGAGATCGGCGAGACTCAGCGTGCCGGTGCGTGCGCACGCTGCGAGGAGCCCGTCGGCGTCCGCATGCTCGCCCGTCGCCGACTGCACGAGCGAGAAGGCGACCAGCCAGGTGCGGTCGTCGACGGCCTCGGCGAGCCCGGCGAGCGGCACCTCCCTGACGCGTACGCCCCGGTGCGCCTGCGCGTGGAAGGGCGCGACGACGGATGCGAAATCGCCCTCTGCGCAGACCACTTCCGCACCGTCGGGCGCGGACGCCGCCACCAGAGAGGCGAGCACCGAGACCTGGGAGCCGATGGCGACGTCGTCCGTGTCGACGCCGGCGATCCGTGCGAACGCGGCGCGCGACCGTGCGATGGCCGCGTCGTAGTCGCCGGGGGAGGCGTCGCCCCGCGCCCAGCGCTCCAGGTCGTCGCGCGTCGCATCCACGGTCGCACGAGTCGGGAGCCCCTGGGTGCAGGCGGCGAGATAACCGGGCCCCGCAGCGAACGCGTCGCCGAACGCGGGCGAAGCGGCGGCGGCGGCCGGTCGGCTGGAGGGTTCGAGCATGTCCTCAGCCTGCGGGAAGGCGGATACATCACACCAGCACAGGTATTGAATCGAATACATGCACTCCGGTTATGATTTCCGACATGCTGCTCGACGACCTCGACTCCCACAGCCTCCGCGTCGTGCGCGCCATCGCCGACCTCGGCTCCATCACGCGCGCGGCCGAATCGCTCGGCTACAGCCAGCCGGCGATCAGCCAGCACCTGCGCCGGCTGGAGGGCCGGATCGGGATGCCGCTGGTCGCCCGCGCCGGCCGTGGCGTGCGTCTCACCGAGGCGGGGCGGGTGCTCGCTCGCCACGCGCGGGCGGTCACGACCGCTCTGGACGCTGCGGCCGGCGAGCTCGCCGACCTCCGCGGCCTGCGGACCGGCCGGGTGCGGCTCGCGGGCTTCCCGTCGGTATCGTCGTCGCTGGTCCCGCGGCTGCTCAGCACGATGGAAGGCGAGCATCCGGGCGTGCGCATCACGTATCTGGAGGCCGAGCCTCCCGAAGCCGTCGCCGCGGTGCGCTCGCAGACCGCCGACCTGGCGATCACGTTCAGCTACCCCGGCGATCGCGCCGACCCCCACCGCGAGAGCACCAGAGGCCTGGCCGTCGTGCCGCTCTGGAAGGACGAGATGCTCGTCGCGCTCCCGGCCGGTCATCCGCTCGCCGAGGCCGAGCGCGTCGACCTCGCCGGGCTGGCTGCAGCCTCCTGGATCGGCGGCTGCCCGCGCTGCCGCGGTCACCTCCTGGAGCTGACGGACGCGTCCGGGTACGCGCCGCGAATCGCCTACGAGACCGACAACTTCATCGCGGTGCTGCGGATGGTCGCCGAGGGCGTCGGAGTCGCCCTCCTGCCTGCCCTCGCGGTCGGGTCGGCGGGCTCGGTACCCGGGGTGGTACTCAGGCCGACGACGAATCGCGACCACCGCACCATCAACCTGGTCGCCGCCTCCGGCTCCGACGCGGTGCCCGCGATCGCCGCGACCGCAGACGCGCTCCTCGCCCTCGACGGCGCCCCTTGGGGGCTGTCCGGGCTCTGATCGCTGGCTACGATCGAGCCATGAGCGCTGCTGAGCCCGTCTTCGCCGTCGTCGGCCCCGGTGCTGTGGGAGGTCTGCTCGCCTGGCTGCTGAGCCGCGCGGGCCACGACGTGGTAGCGGTCGGCAGGGCGCCGACGGTGGAGGCCATCCGGGCCGATGGCATCGAGGTGCGGAGCGCCACGTTCGGCGAGGGCGTCGAGCGCGGCGTCGTCGAGCGAGTGGGCGCCTCCACCGAGGTGCCCGAAGGTGCGAGCGTGATCGTGGCCACGAAGGCCTACGGACTCGACGACGTCCTCCCGGGAATCGTCGCGTCGCGGCCCGCCGAGGTGCTGTCCGTCCTCAACGGCGTCGAGCACATGGCGTCACTGCGGGCCGCGTTGCCGGACGCGCTCGTCGCCGGCGGCTCCGTCACGGTCTCGGCCCTGCGCGCCTCCCGCACTGTCATCGACCACCGCAGTCCGTTCCTGAACATCGAGGTGCCGGATGCCGCCGGCGACTTCGCCATCGTCCGTGCCCTCGCCGAGGCGGGGCCCCGCGTGCGCACGGGCGGCACGGAGGCCGAGGTGCTGTGGGCGAAGTTCCGGCTGCTCTCCGCGCTCGCGCTGCTGACCTCCTACTGGCGGCAGTCGGCCGGACCCGCGCTGAGCGAGGACCCGGAGCTGACGGAGGCGGTCGTCTCGGAGATCGTCGCGTGCTCCGCCGCGGAGGGCGTGCCGACCTCGGCCCTCGACCTCGTGCGTGCGCTGCACAGCGTGCCGGGAGGCCTGCGCACCTCCCTGCAGGAGGATCTGGCCGCCGACCGGCCGAGCGAGCTCGACGCACTGGGTGGCGCCCTGCTGCGAGTCGGGGCCCGGCGGGGCGTCCCGACTCCGGCCATCGCTCGCATCGTCGCGGCGCTAGGCTCGAACGCGTGAAGATCGCACGATTCAGCCACGACGGGAAGATCGATTACGGGATCGTCGACGACGACGCACTGGTCGTGCTCGCCGGCGACCCGATGTTCACCGGGTTCGACACCACGGGGGAGCGCGTGCCGCTCGGCAAGGTGGGGGCGCTCCTGGCGCCGGTGATCCCCCGGTCGAAGGTCGTCGCGGTGGGCAAGAACTATCGCGAGCACGCGGCCGAGATGGGCGGGGACGCACCAGAGGAGCCGCTGCTCTTCCTCAAGCCCAACACCTCCGTGATCGGCCTCGGCGACCCGATCATCGTGCCGCCGCAGTCCGAGCGCGTCGACTTCGAAGGCGAGCTGGCGGTCGTCATCGGCACGATCGCGCGCAACGTGTCTGAGGCCGACGCGGCCAGGCACATCTTCGGCTACACAGTCGCCAACGACGTCACGGCGCGCGACCTCCAGCAGAAGGACGGGCAGTGGACGCGCGCGAAGGGCTTCGACACCTTCTGCCCGCTCGGCCCCGTCATCGAGACCGACCTTCCCGCCGGTGCCGTGCTGCGCACCCGCCTCAACGGCGAGCTGAAGCAGGAGGCCCCGATCAGCGACATGGTGCATGACATCCCGTCGATCATCGCGTACGCGTCGAGCGTGTTCACGCTGCTGCCCGGCGACGTCATCCTCACCGGCACCCCGTCCGGCATCGGCCCGATGAAGCCGGGCGACACCGTCGAGGTGGAGGTCGACGGCGTCGGCTCGCTGGTGAATCCGGTGCGCGCTCCCAAGTAGGATTCCAAGGGTATGTCTGACAACGATTCGCACCCCTTCTCGACCGCGACCGGCGCCGACGTGCGCGTGCGGTTCTGCCCGTCGCCCACCGGAACGCCGCACGTCGGCCTGATCCGCACCGCCCTGTTCAACTGGGCCTACGCGCGGCACACCGGCGGCAAGCTCATCTTCCGCATCGAGGACACCGACGCGGCCCGCGACAGCGAAGAGAGCTACGCGATGATCCTCGACGCGCTGCGCTGGCTGCGCCTCGACTGGGACGAGGGGATCGACGTCGGCGGCCCGGACGGCCCGTACCGGCAGTCGCAGCGGTACGACATCTACCGCGACCTCATCGAGCGGCTCAAGGCCTCGGGCCACGTCTACGAGAGCTTCGCCACCGGCGAGGAGATCGAGGCGCGCAACGTCTCGCTCGGCCGCGACCCGAAGCTCGGTTACGACAACTTCGAGCGCGACCTCACCGACGACCAGAAGGCCGCCTACCGCGCGCAGGGTCGCGAGCCCGCGCTGCGGCTGCGGGTGCCCGACACCGACCTGAGCTTCGACGACCTCGTCCGCGGCGAGATCACCTTCCCGGCCGGTTCGTTCAGCGACTTCGTCGTGGTCCGCCCCAACGGCCACCCGCTCTACACCTTCGTCAACCCGGTCGACGACGCGCTCATGGGCGTCACGCACGTGCTGCGCGGCGAGGACCTGCTTTCGTCGACCCCGCGCCAGATCGCGCTGTACCACGCGCTGATCGACGCAGGCGTGACGACCTTCGTCCCGCGGTTCGGCCACCTCCCGTACGTGATGGGCGAGGGCAACAAGAAGCTGTCCAAGCGCGACCCCGAGTCGAACCTCTTCCATCACCGCGACCGCGGCTTCATCCCGGAGGGGCTCGTCAATTACCTGGCGCTGCTCGGCTGGTCGCTGAGCCATGACCGCGACGTCTTCTCGATCGACGAGCTGGTCGCCGCGTTCGACGTCGCCGACGTGAACCCCAACCCGGCACGATTCGACCAGAAGAAGGCCGAGTCCATCAACGGCGACCACATCCGGCTGTTGGAGGTCGGCGACTTCGCCGAGCGCACCATCCCGTATCTCGTCGCCGCCGGTGTGCTCGCCGAGCCGATCACCGACGCGCAGCGCGCGGTGCTCGCGCAGGCCGCGCCGCTGGTTCAGGAGCGCGTACAGCTGCTGGGCGAGACGCCGGGGATGCTGGGCTTCCTGTTCACCGACTCCGCGTCACTCACCATCGAGGACGACGCGCGGGCATCGCTGCCCGACAACGCGGGCGAGGTGCTCGCGGCGTCGATCGGCGCCCTGGAGGTCGTGGGTGAAGCCGAGTGGACGCACGACGCGATCGAGGCCGCTCTGCGCGACGCGCTGGTGGAGGCCCTCGGGCTGAAGCCACGGGTCGCCTTCGGCCCGTTGCGCGTGGCCGTGTCGGGCCGCCGGGTCTCGCCTCCGCTCTTCGAGTCGATGGAGATCCTCGGCAAGACCGAGTCGATCGCGCGTCTCGACGCGCTCTCGGCGTCGCTGGGCGCGTCGGAAGCCTAGGACGGCGCGTGGCGGCCAGCGTCGAAGTCATCGTCGTCGGGGGAGGCCCTGCGGGGCTCAGCGCTGCGCTGAACCTTGCCCGCGCCCGGCGTCGGGTGCTCGTCGTCGACGGCAACCGGCCCCGCCATGCGGCGACGCTGCAGGCGCACGGTTTCCTCACGCGCGACGGCGTGGCGCCCGCTGAGCTGCGCCGGCTCGGGCGCGAGGAGGTCTCCGGCTACGACGACGCCGACGTGGTGTTCGCGCAGGTGAGCGACATCTCGATCGAGGACGACGGCTTCCGGGTGCGCGGCCGCGGTGTGCGCGGCGGCGCCGACGTGGACGCGCGCGCCTCGACGGTCGTGATCGCGACCGGCGTGACCGAGACGATGCCCGCCCTCCCGAGCCTGCGCGCCTTCTACGGGACGCAGCTGCACAGCTGCCTGGAGTGCGACGGATTCGAGAAGGCCGGAGAGCCGCTCGCACTCATCGGCGAGACGACCGACCTGGTCGAGCGAGCGCTGCTGCTCACCCAGTGGACCGACGACCTGATCGTCTTCACCAACGACGTCGCGCCCGTGAGCGACGACGAGGAGCGCGCGCTGGCGCGACTCGGTGTCAGCGTCGAGCGGCGCGCCATCGACGACGTGGTGGGCGAGAAGGGCGTCATGACCGGCATCCGGCTCGCCGACGGAACGGTGATCGAGCGCGCGGGCGGTTTCGTCCGTCCGTTGTGGGCGCCGGCACTGTCGTTCGCCGACGGCCTCGACCTCGACACGGACTCCGACGGCTACCTGGTGACGGACGGGCAGGGGCGCACCTCCGTGCCGGGCGTCTACGCGGCTGGCGAGACCACGGCCCCCGGGCCGCAGCAGCTCATCGTCGCCGCGGGATCGGGCGCGGTGGTGGCGGGAGCGGTCAACCGCGACCTGATCGGCGTCGCCATCGACGACGCCGCCGTCCTGTAGACCGCGAAGGGCACGTAAGCGCCCCTATCCGCGCGTTTTGGGGGCGTTTACGTGCCCTTCGGGGAACTACTCGTCGGGAGCGGAGTTGTAGCGCTCGAGCATGCGGGCGAAGGCCTCCAAGTCGGACTGCGACCAGCCCTCGAGCCGCCGCGCGACCGAATCCATCACCGTGCGCGTCGACTGCTGGAACGCGGTTCTGCCGGCCCCGGTGAGCCGCAGGGCGATGCCGCGCGAGCCTCCCGTGTTCTCGTCGTCTGCGGCGACGTACCCGTGCTCGAGGAGGGCGCCGAGCTGCCGTGAGACCGTCGAGCGGTTGAGCTGGAAGTGGGCGGCGATGTCCACCGCGCGGCAACCGGGGTTGTCCTGGATGTAGGTGAGCAGCGACCGGTCGACGACCGACAGCGCTTCGTCCTCGCGCCGCACGCGCGCGGTGCCGCGCCGGCCGACGGTGAGGAGTTCTCGCTGCACGCGGGCGATCGGGTCGCCCTCCGCGGTCTCCGGGGTCGTCATCCTCTCAGCCTAGTGAGTTCGAGTTGCACAATACAACGATTCATCGTATGTTGCTCTCTGCAACTTTGTGATCGAGAGGATCCCGCCCCCGCATGTCCGCGCACCGCATCACCCCCGTCCCCGTCGCCGCACGAAAGGCGAGCGTCTGGCCGCCGGCGGCCTTCTGGAAGACTCTGGGCTCGCACATCGTCATCCCGCTGTTCCTGGCGGCGGGCATGGCGCTCGCCTACCTCGGCGCCTTCCACGCCGCGCAGCCCAGCAACATCCCGGTCGGGATCGTGGGAGAGGGACCGGCGGCAGAGGTCTTCGCACAGACGCTGAACGACAAGGCGCCGGACGCCCTCGACGTGCGCACGGTGGCGACCGTGAAGCAGGCGGAGCAGAAGGTCGCCGCCGGCACGATCTCCGCCGCATACGCGACCGACGCCTCGCACGCGACCATCATCCTCTCGACCGCCGCGTCGCCCGCCGAAGCGAGCGCGGCAGAAGAGCTTCTGCTCCCGGTCGCCTACCAGCAGCACTTCCCGGTGACCGTCGACGACGTGCGCCCGGTTCCCGCAGACGACATGACCGGCCAGGGCCTGTTCTTCCTGATGGTTACGATGAGCGTGGGAGGCTACTCGAGCGCGATCGCGATCGCCGCGGTGACCGCGCGTCTCGGCATCGGCTGGCGCATCGCCATCGCGGCGGCGACGGCGGTCGTCGTCTCGGCGATCGGCACCGTCGTCGCCGGGCCGCTCTTCCACGTGCTCACCGGCAACGAGTGGAGCATCGGCCTCCTGGGCGCGCTCTACACCTTCGGGATCATCACGATCGGGGTCGGCCTCCACCCGATGCTCGGCCGCTGGACCACGCCGGCGCTCACGCTGCTTTTCGTCATGCTCAACGTGACGACCTCCGGAGGCATCTTCCCGACGAACATGATGCCGCCGTTCTTCGCCGGCCTCAGCACGTTCTGGACGGGTGCGGCCTGGCTGGACGCGGCCCGCGCGCTGACCTACCTGCCCGGCCAGTCGTTCGGCTTCGACGGCCTCCGCCTGGCGCTCTGGGCGACGGCCGGTCTTGCGCTGATCGGCATCAGCCACCTCCTCACGCTGCGGCGCCGGCAGGCGGCCGACGACACCCTCGCCGCCACTGCCGAAGAGGAGGAGACGGCCGCGGTCGCCGCCTGACGCGAGGGCCGGGCGACGGCTCGCCCGGCCCTCGCGGCGTTTTGTGGAAGCAGCGACGCATAGGCTAGAGTTGTTACTCGTGCCCGGGCCTTGGCCCGAAGCCCTTGGGGTATGGTGTAATTGGCAACACGGCTGATTCTGGTTCAGTTGTTCTTGGTTCGAGTCCAGGTACCCCAGCAAGAAACGTCACATCGAGAGCCCCGGATACCGGGGCTTTTTCGTTGCACCGCGAACGAACTCTCAGACTCCGTCTCCACCGTCTCGGCCACGCCTCGGCCGCCGTTCACCCGCGCGTAACCCGCGTGCGGGACACTCATTCGACCGGTGTTCGCGGATCCGGGGGGTTCCGCTCGAGCCGATGGCCGCTCCATGACGCGGCGGCAGTGCGGCCGGTCTCATCCACAGGACGGGGTGAGACCGGCCGCACCTTCTCAGCGCACCGTACCGGCGGGGCCGGTGTCTGCGCGGGTGTCGTCCGTGCGCGAGCGGGCGGCGGCGGTGCCGTCGGCCGTGTAAGCGGGGTCGGTCGAGAATCCGACGCGGTCGACGCGGCGGTGGTAACGCATGCCGGCCAGGCCTCCCAGGATCGCGGCGATCAGGCTGACGACGGCGACGACCACGGTCGTGATGACGCCGGTCAGAGTGAGGGAGCCCTCGTCGAGAGGGATGCGCGGGAAGCTGTTGAGGTTGCCCAGGATGTTGTACTGGCTGCCCAGGATCACGCTCAGGATCGCCACCACGATCGCGATGATCACGGCCCAGATCCACACCGCGACACCCTGACGCAGACCGTTGAACCGCGCCATGCGCCCAGCGACGTAGCCTCCGCAGAAGTACGAGAGGAAGAGGATCACGACGAGGGCGATGGCGCCGGCTGTCCCGACGGTCGCGGCGTTCTTGTTGGCCTGGTCGGCGGCGGCGTTCGGGCTGCCTGTCGCGCCGACGCCCACGGCGGCGCCTGCGGCCGCGACAAGAGCGGTGAGCAGCACCGCCATCCCGGTCGCGGTCAGCCAGCCGAAGAACGCGGCGCCGAACTTCATGCCGCCGAACTCGCTGCGTTCGCGCGCGACGACGTCCTCGCGCAGGGCGCGGTTGTCGACGACGGGCTCGGCCGCGACGGTGTCGGCCGGGTACCGGGGAGGTACGGTGCGTGCGTCGACGGGACGTGCGTCGACGGGACGTGCGTCGACGGGACGTTCGTCCACCGCGCGGTCGTCGGCAGCGGTGGAGTCGTATGCACGGGTCCCCGGCTCGTAGGAACGGGTCTCGGCATCGTCTGCGCGAGTCGGTTGCGGGTGCGCCCCGCGTTCCGGCTCGCCTGCGCGCGAGTCCGGGGCGTACGCGCGAGTCGCCGGCGTGGGTTCAGCGGCGGTGGGTTCAGCGGCGGTGGGTTCATCCGCGGGGGGAGTGCGGTCGGTCATCTCGGAGCCTCCTGACGGTCCGCCCGCGGGTGGCGGGCGCGTGGGTCGATCTGCCGCAACGGACGCTAGACGGCTCGCCCCGCCGTGCCCAGGGCGTTGAATCGGGTGGCGGTCGGGTGTAGGCACCGGTGTGGAGGCGCGTGCCCGAGGCGTACAATCGGTCCCACTTCGGCGGGAGGGAGGGCGATCCGATGGGATGGTTCGTCCGCCCGAACAGGCCCGCCTCCGCGCCGGATCCGCTGGAGGACGGCCTCGGCGCTCTGACCTTGCTCGCCGTGCTCGAGGAGGCCGTCTCCCAGCTCGACGCCGCCGAAGCCCTCCTGGAGCGCTGTGCGCTCGCCGGCGAACCGGGCCACCCTTCCGATGCGCGGCCGGCCGAGTGGAGGCTGGGCGTCGCCGAGGCCCGCCAAGGGCTGCGGCTGCGCGTCACCTTCACCCAGCTGTCGCGGTGGCTCGACGGGATGGTCTGCGAGCCGCAGCAGGAGCGGTTGCGCGCCGACACCTCCCGGCTGTTGCGGTTCTACCTTCTGATGATCAGCTCAGCGCTCGACGCCGCGTTCACGCCGGCGTCGCGCCAGCACATCGCCGTGCGCGGAGGGCGCGGCGGCACGGCCGGTCGCCTCATCGAGCTCCGTGACCTCGCACGAGCGGCGGTCGAGTAGCCTCGCGCGGGAGGGCCTCACGGCGTCGTGTGCATGCCGGGAGTCGTCGGCGCGCCCGACAGCGAGTCGATCACAGCAACGGAGCCGAAGCCGACCAGAGCGGCTGCGACCACCGACAAAAGGACGGCGACCAGCACGGACTGACGACGATTCATGTTCCCCCCATGAGCAGATGCTCGGAACCCAGTGCTCGGTCAGGCTAGCACCTGGACGGGCGCAGGCAGAATCGACGTTCCACCCCGGGGCATCCTCGCCGGAGAAGCACTGGATCAGCGTCCGCGGCGTCTGCGCAGGCCGAATCCGATCAGCACTCCGCCGCCGATCGCGACCAGCACCCCGATCCCGCGGACGAGCCACTGCACCTCGCCGGTGGCCGCATCGACCAGGAGCGGACCCGCGAGTCCGACGACCACGAGCAGGATGCCGACGACGAAGAACCAGGGGGAGCCGTTGGTGCGTTCGACCATGGCATCGAGCCTAGCGTCGGCGCTGGACGCCTTCGGCGGCATGTCGTCACAGTCCCGTGACGCACGGCGGGATTGCAGCGAACCCCGGTAGCGTTGAACCCAGTATGCGCACCGACACCCTCGACCCGGTCCGGCTCCGCTCGGACTTCCCGATCCTCGCCCGCGAGGTCAACGGCCACCCCTTCGTCTACCTCGACTCCGGGGCCACCTCGCAGAAGCCCCGGCAGGTGCTCGACGCCGAACGCGCGTTCGCGGAGCGGTACACGTCGGCCGTGCACCGCGGCGCGCACACCGTCGCCGGCGAGGCGACGGAGCTGTTCGAGGAGGCCCGCGCGCGCGTCGCGGCGTTCGTCGGTGCCCGGCCGGAGGAGCTGGTGTGGACCTCCAACGCCACCGAGGGCATCAACCTGCTCGCGTACGGCATGTCGAACGCCTCGCTCGGGCGGGGCGGCGCGGCCTCCGAGCGCTTCCGGCTCGGCGCGGGCGACGAACTCGTCGTGACCGAGGCCGAGCACCACGCCAACCTCATCCCCTGGCAGGAGCTGGCCGCGCGCACCGGTGCGACCCTCCGGGTGATCGGACTCGCCGACGACGGGCAGCTGCGGCTCGATCAGGCGGCCGAGCTGATCGGCCCGCGCACCAGGGTCGTCGCCTTCAGCCACGTCTCCAACGTGCTCGGCGCGGTCAACCCGGTCAGCCTGCTGGTCGAGCTGGCGCACGAGCACGGCGCGCTGGTGGTGCTCGACGCCTGTCAGTCGGTTCCGCACCTCGCGGTCGACTTGCCGGCGCTCGGCGTCGACTTCGCCGTCTTCTCCGGCCACAAGATGCTGGGACCGACCGGCGTCGGTGCGCTCTACGGTCGCACCGAGCTGCTGGACGCGCTGCCGCCGTTCCTCACGGGCGGGTCGATGATCACGACGGTCACGCTGGAGGGCGCCGAGTATCTGCCGGCCCCGCAGCGCTTCGAGGCGGGCACGCAGCGGGTTTCGCAGGCCGTGGCGCTGGCCGCGGCGGTCGGCTACCTCGACGCGGTCGGCATGCCGGCGATCGAGGCGCACGAGGAGGAGCTGGGAGCCCGCCTCGTCGCGGGGCTGTCCGCTCTCCCGGGCGTGCGGGTGCTCGGCCCGGGCGCCGGCGTGCCGCGAGTCGGCCTCGCGAGTTTCGTCGTGGAGGGCATCCACTCGCACGACGTCGGCCAGTTCCTCGACGACCGCGGCATCGCGGTGCGGGTCGGCCACCACTGCGCGCAGCCGGTTCATCGGCGCTTCGGGGCCACGGCCTCCACCCGCGTCAGCACTTACCTCTACAACACCGCCGACGAGGTGGATGCGGCCATCGAGGCCGTCGCTGACGCCCGTGACTTCTTCGGAGTGATCGACCGATGAGCGACCTTCAGAACCTCTACCAGCAGGTCATCCTCGACCACGCGCGCGAGAAGCACGGCTTCGGCCTGCGCGATGACGCGGCGGCGAGCTCGCACCAGTTCAACCCGACCTGCGGCGACGAAGTGACCGTGGGCGTGCACCCGGACGCGGACGGCCGCATCCACGCGATCAGCTGGGAGGGCCACGGCTGCTCGATCTCGACCGCGTCGGCCTCCCTGCTGAGTGACCTGGTGCACGACACCGACCGGGAGGAGCTGGCTGCGTCGATCGGGGCGTTCCGCGAGCTGATGCAGTCCAAGGGTGCGCTGGAGGGCGATGAGGAACTGCTCGGCGACGCCGTCGTGCTCGCCGGGGTCTCGCGGTACGTGACGCGCGTGAAGTGCGCGATGCTGCCGTGGGTCGCACTGGAGGACGCCCTCCTCAAATCCGCCTGACCCCGCTCTCCCCACGCTCGAGGGGCACGTTGTTGTCACTTTTGGGGCCGTAAAGTGACAACAACGTGCCCCTCGGCGGCCCAGGTGCGAGGTTTAGGGACAGGGCCGAGGTCAGGGGACGGGGGCGAGGTCGACCTCGTCGGCGATGGCCTCCAGGGCGGAAGGCAGGGTCGGGAACGTCGTCCCGTAGATCAGACCCGACGGGCCGGCGGCGGTCCAGGTCTCCTTCTGCTTGGCGACCTTTCCGACGAGGTAGCGCTTGTGCCCGCCGAGCACCTGGCGCTGCGCGATGGGCAGCGCGAGCGGAAACGCGTAGACATCGCCGCGCGGACTCACCACCAGCTCCCACCGGGCGCGGCCCGGATTGAACTTGCTCGTGAAGATGCGCGACATGATGGCCTTTGTACCTCGCCGGCGGTGTCCGTCGCCACGAAGATGACGGCCTGTTGCGGCCGGGAGACCCGCTGCTGTCCGCAGGTCAGTCGCCGAGCCGCGCGAGCCACGCCGTGAGGACGCGCTCCAGCGCTCGAGCGTCGGCGGGGGAGAGCTCGTCGAGCAGCCTCCGCTCGTTGGCGAAGTGCTCGGTGACCGCGGCGTCGATCCGCTCGACCCCCTCCGGCGTGAGCGCGACCACTCGGCCGCGGCCGTCGGAGGACGAAGCCCGGCGCGAGACGAGCCCCGCCTGCTCGAGCCGATCGATGCGCTTGCTCATGCCGCCGGTGGTCACCATGGTGTGCTGCGCGAGCTCACCAGGCGTGCGTTCGTAGGGCGCTCCGGCCCGGCGGAGGGTCGCGAGCACGTCGAAGTCTCCCTCGGTGAGCCCGTGCCGGGCGTATACGGCGACGAGCTGCTCCGTCAGCAGCCCGGCGACGCGGTGGAGGCGGCCGATGACGCCCTGGGGAGCCGGGTCGAGGTCGGGGCGCTCGCGGCGCCATTCCTGCTGGATGCCGGCGACGCGGTCGGATGCGGGGCTCATGTCTTCACAATACCTTCCACGGAAGCTAAAGTAGCTTCCATGGAAGGTAAATGGCGCTGGATCGCCGTCACGGCGATCGCCCCCGTGGCTTGGGGCTCGACCTACGTCGTGACGAGGGCGGTCCTCCCGGAAGCCCCGCTCTGGGGCGCCGTGCTGCGCGCGCTCCCGGCCGGACTGCTGCTGCTCGCGGTCGCGCACCGGCGGCCGCGCGGAGCGTGGTGGTGGCGGGCGATCCTGCTGGGCGCACTGAACGCGGGCGGCTTCTTCGTGCTCGTGTACGCGGTCGCACAACTGCTGCCGTCCGGCATCGCGTCCACGGTCATGGCGACCTCGCCGCTGGCCTTGATGGGATTCGGCTGGATGCTGCTGGGCCAGCGGCCTCGAGCGCTCTCGATCGCGGGAGCGCTCACCGGTGTCGCCGGCGTCGCGGTCATGCTCTACGGAGGCGGCGACGCGGTCGATCCTCTCGGGCTGGTCGCCGCGGTCTCCGCGATGCTGCTCTCGGCGATCGGCTACGTGCTCGCGACACGGTGGCACGACGTCGACGTGCTGTCGTCGACCGCCTGGCAGCTGGTGGCCGGCGGTCTGCTCGTGGTCCCCTTCGCCGTGGTGGTCGAGGGCGCGCCTCCCGCCCTCGACGCCGCTGCGATCGCGGGCTTCGCGTACGTCTCACTGGTCGCGACCGCGCTCGCTTATCTCGCCTGGTTCGGCGGGATGCGCCGTCTCGGCCCCGCCGTCGTCGGGCTGATCGGGCTGCTCAACCCTGTGGCGGGCGTCGCGCTCGGCGCCCTCGTGGCGGGGGAGGCGTTCACGTTCCGGCAATTCGTCGGCCTCGCCATCGTCCTCGTCGGCATCGGTGTCGGCCAGACGGCGCGGGGAGGTCGCCGCGCGGCGGAGGGTCAGTCGGCGAGCCCCTCCAGGAACCCCCGGGTGGGCACGAAGAACGTCGTGCCGGTCACGGCCGTCGAGAAGTCGAGGATGCGATCGTGATTGCCGACCGGGTCGCCGACGAACATCCGCTCCACCATCTTCTCGATCACCCAGAGGCGGCGTGAGTAGCCGATGAAGTAGGTGCCGAACTCGCCCTGGCCCGGCCGGCCGAACGGCATGTTGTCACGCAGGATGTCGTGCTCGACTCCCTGGTCGTCGGTGATCGTGGTGAGGGTCTTGTGCGCCTTCTGGCCGTGCTCGACGTCATCGAGCTCGATGTTCTCGACCTTCGTGCGGCCGATGACGCCCTCCTGCGAGGGCACCGGCAGCCGGTTCCACGTCGCCAGGTCGTGCAGGTACTTCTGCACGACCACGTAGCTCCCTCCGGCGTGCGCGGGGTCCTCCTCACCGACGATCGCGGCATCCGCCATGTCACCGCCGGTCGGGTTCGCCGTGCCGTCGACGAAGCCGAGGAGGTCGCGGGAGTCGAAGTAGCGGAACCCGCTGACCTCATCCACCACCGCGATCGCGTCGCCGAGGACGTCGAGCAACTGCCGCTCGAACTCGAAGCAGAAGTCGCCGCGTTCGGCGCGGATGTGGAACAGCAGGTCGCCGGGGGTGGACACCGCCGTGTGCACGGCTCCGCGGACCTCCGGGAACGGATGCAGCTCCTGCGGAGGCGCGACCGTCGTCAACCGGCTCCAAAACCGCGCGCCGATGCCGATGTTGCACGACAGGTGCGCGTTCAGATCGCGGAAGCCGACCGTCTTCACGAGGTCGGAGATCCCCGATACGACGTCGCTCACCGTCGCCAGCGCCTCCGGCGTGTCGGCGACCGTGACCACCAGGAAGACGGCCGCGCGCGAGAGCGGCGCATCCACGCTCTGCGGCTCGATCGGGACACGCTGCCAGGGGTGATCTCCGGTGCTATTCGCCATGCGCCAACTCTGCCCCAGAACTCAGCGCCGTCGGTAGAGCTGCGACGGCGGCCACGGGAGCACCACGGCCGGGATCGTGTGCATGCTCACAGCCTCGATTGGCGACCGCTGCGAGATCACTGATAGCGTCGAAGGCGGCCCGGCGCGCCGAACGGCATGGTGCACCGGGTGAACCAGCCCGCGATCCCGGGCCGCGTGGCCGCACAGGTGGCCCGGCCGGATCGTATGGTCGGCTGGCATGGGCGCACCCCGATGGTCGCGCCAGCGATGGCGATTCGCGCGGAGGGTCCGCGCTCGAGTCGTGCTGCCGTCGCCGCATGCCTCCGGCCCGGGCGCGACCACTGTGCGTGCCTCGCGGGGGCGAGTGCGCCTGGGAGTACAGAGTTGAGCAACACGATCGCCGTCGAGGCGAGGAACATCTTCAAGGTCTTCGGACGCAAACCGCAGGAGGCCGTGCGCCGTCTGCGGGACGGCGCGACCAGAGGCGAGGTGACGGGTCTCGGTACGGCCGCCGTCATCGATGCGGGCCTGACGGTTCGGCGCGGCGAGATCTTCGTCGTGATGGGCCTGTCCGGGTCGGGCAAGTCGACGCTCATCCGGCTGCTGAACGGGCTGCTGGAGCCGACCGCCGGCGAGGTCGCGGTCATGGGCACGACCATCACCGGCCTGCCCGCGAAGCGTCTGCGCGCGGTGCGGAGGAAGCACATCTCGATGGTGTTCCAGCACTTCGCCCTGCTGCCGCACCGCACGGTGCTCGACAACATCGCCTACGGCCTGGAGGTGCAGGGGATGCCGGCCGCCGAGCGTCGCGCCCGCGCCGCCGAGGTGCTGGAGCTGGTCGGCCTCGCCGGCTGGGGCGACAAGCTCCCCTCCGAGCTCTCGGGCGGGATGCAGCAGCGCGTCGGGCTCGGGAGGGCGCTGGCCGCCGACACCGACGTGCTGCTGATGGACGAGGCGTTCTCGGCGCTCGACCCGCTGATCCGGCGCGAGATGCAGGAGCAGCTCCTCGAGCTGCAGAGCTCGCTCGGCAAGACCATCGTGTTCATCACGCACGACCTGAACGAGGCGATGTTCCTCGGCGACCGGATCGCGGTCATGCGCGACGGCCGCGTCGTGCAGACCGGCAGCCCGGAGGAGATCCTCACCGACCCGGCCAACGACTACGTGGCGAGTTTCGTGCAGGACGTCGACCGCGCCCGCGTGCTGACGGCCGCGAGCGTGATGGAGCCGGCGCGTGCGCTGGTCACCGTGGCGGGAGGACCGCGCGCGGCGATGCGCACGATGCGCGACCTCCAGACCTCGGCCGCCTTCGTCGTCGGCCAGGGCCGCCGGCTGCTCGGGGCGGTCCGCGACCGCGATGTGATGCGCCAGGTGCGCGACGGCCGCTCCGACCTCGCCGAGGCGATCGACGAGGACATCGCGACCGTGTCGCGCGACGAGGTGCTCAGCGAGCTCGTGGAGCCGTCCGTCGGCAGCGCCCTCCCGCTCGCCGTGGTCGACGACCAGCACCGTCTGCTCGGGGTGATCCCGCGCGTGACGCTGCTCGCGGCGCTCGGCAACGTCAGCAGCGACACGACCGAGATCCCGGTGGTGGTCGAACCACCGGCGACGGTTCCGGTGGACGCGATGACGCTGGCCCTGCGGGAGACCGCGGGCGACGAGGCGGAGGTGCTCGCATGACCGCCCTCGCTCCCGCAACGACCAAGGTCATCCCCCTCGGGGACGGGGCCACCCACGTCGTCGACTTCGTGACGACGACCTTCGGCGGCCTGTTCGACGTCATCCGCATCGTCTTCACGGGCATGTACGACGGCGTCGACTGGGCGCTGCAGACGCCGCCGTTCTGGGGCGTCATCCTCATCTTCGCGATCCTCGGGGTCTGGCTGCGCGGCTGGGTGTTCGGGGCGGGGACCGTCGTCGGGCTGCTGCTCATCGCCGGTATCGACCAGTGGTCGAACGCGATGGACACCCTCGCGCTGGTGCTCGTCTCTGCCGCCATCGCGGTGGCGCTGAGCCTCCCGCTCGGCATCCTGGCCGCCCGGTCGAAGACGGCGTCGGCCATCGTCCGGCCGGTGCTCGACTTCATGCAGACGATGCCCGCGTTCGTGTACCTCATCCCCGCGCTGATCCTGTTCCGGGTGGGTGTGGTGCCGGGCATGGTCGCGACGATCGTGTTCGCGATGGCGCCCGGGGTCCGGCTCACCGAGCTGGGCATCCGGGGCGTCGACTCCGAGCTGGTGGAGGCCGGCAAGGCGTTCGGCTCGCCTCCCGGACGCATCCTGCGCCAGATCCAGCTGCCGCTGGCGATGCCGTCCATCCTGGCGGGCGTCAATCAGGTGATCATGCTCTCGCTCTCGATGGTCGTCATCGCGGGCATGGTCGGCGGCGGCGGTCTCGGACGCGACATCGTGCAGGCGCTGAGCCGCGTGGATGTCGGCCTCGGCTTCGAGGCGGGTGTCGCGGTTGTGATCCTGGCGATCATCCTCGACCGGCTGACCGCTGCGGCCGGCCGCGCCCGGCTCCGGATGCCGAAGCGCGCGCTGGCGGTGCTCGGCGCGGCCCTGCTCGTCGTGATCGGCGGCACGGCCGTGACCGCGGCCTCCACCGCCGGCGGCGACAAGGGCACCGTGAAGGTCGCGGTCTTCAACGGCTGGCCGGAGGGCGAGGCCGCCTCCTACCTGTGGAAGCACGTGCTCGAGAAGGAGGGCTACACCGTCGACTTCGAGTACGCCGACGCCGGTCCCGCCTTCGCCGGTCTCAGCACCGGCGACTACGACATCGCGTTCGACGGCTGGTTGCCTACCACGCACGCCCAGTATCTGAAGACGTACGGCAAGAGCCTCACCGACCTCGGCGCCTGGAACGACGAGGCGAAGCTCACCATAGCGGTGAACAAGGACGCGCCGATCGACTCGATCGACCAGCTCGCCTCGCACGCGTCGGCGTTCGGCGACCGGCTGGTGGGGATCGAGCCGGGCGCGGGCCTCACCGAGGCGGTGCAGAAGAAGGTCATCCCGCAGTACGGCCTCCAGAAGCTGGACTTCGTGACCTCCTCGACGCCCGCCATGCTCGCCGAGCTGTCGAGCGCGATGAAGAAGGGCGACGACGTCGCGGTGACGCTCTGGCGGCCGCACTGGGCCTACGACCAGTTCGACCTGAAGGATCTGAAGGACCCGAAGGGCACGCTCGGCGCGGCCGAGTCCATCCACTCGATCGCGAGCACGGACTTCCCGAAGCGGCAGCCGCAGATCGCCGAATGGGTGAAGAAGTTCCGGATGAAGTCCGACCTGCTTTACTCACTCGAGAACGCGATGTTCAACAGCGGCGCCGACTCCGGCCAGTACGACCGCATCGTCGCGAAGTGGATGGACGCGCACGCCTCGTACGTCGCGACGCTCACCCGGTAGCGCTGACGCCCTCCGCATGCAGCCACTCGAACAGTCTGGTGAGTGCGCGGAGGGCGATCGTGCCATGGGTGGCCCCCGGGATGCGGTCGTAGGTCACCACTGTGCCGTTGCCCCGGACGTGTTCGACGAACGCGTCGGTGGAGGCCGGCCGGACCAGCTTGTCCGCCTCGCCCTGGGCGACGAAGAGCGGCGACGCGATCCGCACGGCGCCGGGAGTGTTCGCGGCCAGGAGCCCTGCCCAGGGTTCGGTGGTCTCCGGGTCCGCAGTGAGGAACGTGCCGATCAGCGGCTTGGCGATGGCGTGCAGAGCCGCGTTCTGCGACAGCAAGCACAGCTTGTTCATCGCGGGCAGCGCGGTGATCGCCGCGGGCGTCAGGATGCTCTGCAGCGGATACCCGTACACCTTCGAGTACGCGTCGAACGCGTACGACGAGATGCTGACGCCGGAGATGTCGCCGATGTCGGCGTTCAGGAGGCTCGCCAGGTCGGTCGCGGGCGCCGCGACGGCCGTGGCGAGCACATGCAGCTCCGGTGCGTAGACCGGCGCGAGCTGGGCGGCGAAGAGGGCGGCCTGGCCGCCCTGCGAGTGCCCCCACAGCACGACCCGGTCGCTCGCGTCGTCCTTCAGCAGCTGCCGCGCGGCACGGGTTGCGTCGAGCATGTTCCTGCCCGCGGTCTCGCCGATGAGGTACGAGTCGGGGCCGGCCGTTCCCATGCCGGTGTAGTCGGTGTAGACGACGATGTAGCCGCGGTTCAGGAAGTCCGTCAGACCCTCCACGAGATCGAACGGGTCGACTGCCCGCGAGGGCGCGCACTTCTGCGCCACCCCCGTCGTCGGATGCCCCCACGAGACGATCGTGCGCCCGCCCGCGGGGGGCTTCGCCGCCGGGATGACCACCAGTCCGGTGTTAACGACGTCGCGGCCGTTCAGGTCGGTGGAGTGGAACATGATCCGCCACGCCGTGGAGCCGAGCGGGGAGCCGACGATGTGCTCGGTGCGGATCAGCGCGCCGGGGCCGCCCGACGGGAGCGGGTCGGGCTGCTCGTAGAACCTGGCCGTCGACGGAGCCTCGACGATGTCGTCCTCCGCGCGCTGGACGAGCGGGGGCGTGCACCCGGAGAGTGCCGCCGCGACCACGAGCGACACCGCGATCACACGCGCGACGGCCGCCCGTCGCGTCCCCCTCTGCCCCGACACGCGGTCAGCTTAGCCGTAGTCTGAACGCATGAGCCTCCCCGCCGGCGACACCGTCGTCACCTATCCCGACGGCGACCCCGCCTCCACCGGAACCGTGCTGCACGTGCAGCCGCTCGACGACGGACGCACTGCGATCGTCCTCGACCGCACGGCCTTCCATCCCGTCGACCCGGTCTGGCCCGACCAGCCGGCCGACGCCGGTGCGCTCGTCGTCGACGGGCGCCGCGAGCCGCTGGTGGACGCGGTGGTCGGCGCGACCGACGGCACGACCCTCCACGTGGGAGACGCCCCGGTGCGCACCGGCACGCCCGGGTGGGCCTTCGTCGTCTGCCACCTCGTGGAGGACGCCGCAGGCATCGAACCGGGCGCCACGGTCGAGGTGGAGGCCGACCCCGAGCTGCGGCGCGCGCTCTCGACGGGTCACACGGCGTGCCATCTCGCCTCCCTCGCCCTCGACGACGCGCTCGCCGCGCTGTGGACCAAAGAGGCCCCGCTCGACGGACGCGGCAAGCCCGCGTTCGACCAGCTCGCCATCGCCTCCTCCCGCATCCTCCCCGACGGCTCGCTCGACGAGTACCGCATCGGCAAGAGCCTGCGGAAGAAGGGCTTCTCCGCCGCCGAGCTGCCTGCGGCGCTCGCCGGGGTGACCGACGCCGCGAACGCGCTGCTCGCACAGTGGGTGGCCGCCGACGTGCACATCGCCATCGAGCGGGACGGCGACGGGCTGGGGGAGCGTCGCCGCTGGCGCGCCGACCTCCCCGACGGCACGGTCGAGATCCCGTGCGGCGGCACGCACCTGCGCTCGCTGGCCGGGCTCGCCGCGATCCGCATCCAGCTCGGCTACGACGCCGAGGCCGCCTCTCTCACGATGCGCACGACCGTCGAGCCCGCCTGACGCTCGGCGGGTGCTAGCGCGGGAGGAACGGCAGCGCGGCCGCGATGGCTGCGAGGGCGACGGCGAAGCCCCACCCGAGGCGCACCAGCTGGGCGGTGCGCACCTCCCGCTCGATGAGGGCGAAACGCTCCAGGGTGTCCGCCGACGACTCCGCAAGTCTCCAGGTGGCCGGGTCGTCGAACAGCCGGGCGACCGCGGCGGTGGTCGCCGCGTCGATCACCGCGGGACGGCGGGTCAACCAGCGCAGCAGCGCCTCCGCCCGGAGGACGCGCACCCGCCGCGGCTGCTGCCGTACCGTGACCTCCTTCGTTCCCACGAGGACCACGAGCGCGGTCACCGGGGCGACGAGGCCCGCCTGCGCGAGAACGCCGCGCACCCGGGAGGCCTCCAGATCGGAGTTGCGCAGGTACGGCTGCTTCTGCCCGGCGACGAGGACCGCACGCTCGCCGACCCAGACGCGCTGGCCACGATGATGCTTGGTGTTGATGACGAACACGCCGGGCGGACCCACCACCACGTGGTCGACGTCGGCGACGGCGCCCGTCTCGTCCGGCCGCGTTCCGACCGGGACGGCGTGGAAGACGCTCCACGCATCGGGGAGGCGGTCCAGGAGGGCGCCGACCTCCCGCTCGCCGAGGGCACCGGCGAACCAGGGCTCCGTCTCTGCGCCGAGCGGACGCGCCCCGAGCGCCCGCGCGAGCGGCGAACGCGGCGGGGACTGGGTGTGCAGCCGCACCACCTGCTCCATCACCGCGGCCCCGGGGGCGCGGTCGCGCATGCGCTTCGTGCGCCGTCCTTCGTCGTCCATCCCTGACAGCGTAAAGACGGCGAACGGGCCGCTGAAGTCCCCACTGAGGGACGAAATCCGTGGCCTACCCCTGGCCGGGTGCCCCCTCGCCGCGGGGTAGCCCGTCGGTCTCGTGAGCGTCGCCCAGATACTCGTCCGGGAGCCGCTCCTCGAGCGACTCGTTCCGGCCGGCGACCTCCTCGAGGGCGTCCTCCGGTGTCTCGCCGAGCGCGGACACCCGTTCGGCCAGGTCGTGAGCGTCGCGCGGCTGGTCCTGTCGGTCCGTCATGCCGAGCACTGTACGCCGGACGACACGACCCGGTGGCCCGTCAGACGACGATGTCGACCGCGAACACCTGCTCGGTCGGGTGGCCCGCCCTCTCGTGCACCCGCATGACCGCCTCCTTCGATGGGCTGGTGGAGAGACAGAACACCTTGCCGCTCTCCGGGTCGAGCCAGGCCTGCTCGAAGTGCACGCCCTCCTCGCCCTCGATCGCCAGGTCGGCGTCGTGCGCCTCCGCCAGCTGGTCCCGCGTGACACCGACGAACCCGTCGTGCACATCCATGAATCGCGCCATGATCGGCTCCTTTCGTTCAGCTCAGACTGGCGGCGGCCCAACCGCGGCGGCATCGGTCATCCGACCGATCCCGGTGCTGCACGTGCGCTCCCGGCGCTATGCTGCGGCCATGGATGCGGGTGCCGCGTCATCGCAAAGCCTCGAACGGGTGTGTCCGGTCTTCGTCGGCCGGGAGGACCTGCTCGCCCTCGCGACCCGCCGGAAGGCCGCGGCGGCCGAAGGCCACGGTGGGGTGCTCCTGATCTCCGGGGAGGCCGGCATCGGCAAGTCCCGCCTGATGGACGAGGCCGTCGCCATCGGCGAAGCACGCCGCCTCCGCGCCGACGCCTACGCCGACGACAGCGAGACGCCGGGGATGCTCATCCTCGACATCGCGACCGCGCTGGACGACGCGGCGGAGTCCGCGGCCGCCGCGCATGTGCGCGAACTCGTCCTCGGCGGGCCGCCGACCGGCAGTTCGATGCCGGGCACCGAGCGGCCGCGCCGACTCGTGGTGGCGCAGCTCGCGTCCGCGCTCGCCGCCGTGCTCGCGACGCCGACCGTGCTCACGCTCGAAGACCTCCACTGGGCCGACGAGCTCAGCCTCGACGTGCTGCGCCGCGTAGCGGTCGCCGTGCGCGAGCGTCCGAGCCTCGTCGTCGCGACGTTCCGCACGGAGGACCCGCAGGTGTCGGCCGCGGCGACGGCCTGGCGGCTGGACCTCGTCGCCCACCGGCTGGCCGAGGAGGTGCGGCCGGTCCGGCTCGACGCCGACGGCGTCGCACGGATGATCGCCGCGATCCGCCGGAGCCCGGCCTCCGTCGACGAGGTCGCCCGTCTCGCCGCCGTGAGCGACGGCATCCCGCTGCACGTGGAGGAGCTGCTCGCCGCGGAGGCCGACGGCGCACCCGACACCGTCGCGACCGCCGTGCTGTCGAGGATGCGGGGTCTCCCTCCGCAGACGAGTGCGGTCCTGGAGGCGGCGGCCGTGATCGGCCGCGACTTCGACAGCAGGATGCTCGCCGTGGTCATCGGCGACGACGTCGACCGCGGAGCACGGGAGGCCGCGCTCGACGAGCTGGTCGGGAGCCACTTCCTGGTCCGCGCTCCGGGCGGATCGTTCGACTTCCGGCACGCGCTCATCCGCGACGCGGTGTATGCCGCGCTGCCGTCGAGCCGTCGCCGCGTACTGCACGGGCGGGTGGTCGACGCCGGTGCCGGGCTGTCCGACGCCCTCCTGTCGCTGCACAGTGAGCGAGCGGGCCGCGCCCGCGAGGCCTATGCGCTGGCCCGGCGCGCCGCCGAGCGGGCCTCGGCGCTCTCCGCCCATCGCGAGGCGGTCGATCTCTACCGGCGGGCGCAGCGCACCCTCCCGCTCGGCATGGACGTGCGGGAGCGCGCCGACCTCCTGCGGAGGCTGGGAGCCGAACTCGCGGCCGCGGACGCCAACGCAGAGGCCGAGACCGAGCTGAGTCGCGCCGTCGAGTTCTATCGCACGGCGGGTGCCGAGGTGGAGGCTGCGGGGGTGGTCCCGGCGCTGGTCGCCACCCGTCACCTGCTGGGCGCGGACTACTCGGCGCGGGTCTCCGCCGTCCGCGCGGCGCTCGGCTGGATCGACGGCGACGACAGCGCTGAGGCGCGACAGGCCCGCGGCCGGTTGCTGGCGGCGCACGCGGCCGCCGCCATGCTCGAGCGCCGGCTGGACGACTCGCGCCGCGTCGCCGAGGAGGCCCGCGTCCTGCTCACCGCCGAGAGCGACCGCATCGCGATCGACGCGACGCTCGGCTCGGTGCTCGTCTTCGCGGGAGCGGGCGAGCCGGCGTGGGAGCTGCTGCGTTCCGCCGCGGAGGGCGGTGCGGCACACGGTGAAGAGGAGGCCGCCGCCCGTGCCTACCGGATGCTCGGCTCGAGCGCCTCCGTGCTGCTGCAGTACGAGCGCGGCGCGGAGTGGCTGACGGACGGGATCTCGTACGCCGAGCGCATCGAGCGCTGGAACGACGCGCACTACCTCGCCGCGCATCTGGCGCACGTGCGCTGGGCGACCGGCGACCTCCCGGGAGCGGAGGCTCTCGCCACACGTACCCTGGCCGACGGCCGCGGCGGGATCACCACGGAGGTGACCGCGCTGCACGTGCTCGGCTACCGCGCGCTGGCAGCAGGCGACCTGGCGCGCGCGCAGGAGGTGCTGGAGCGCGCCCGGGAGATCGGCGAGCGCATGCAGGAATTGCAACGGCTGTCGCCGGCGCTGTGGGGACTCGCCGAGGTGGCGCTGCGCTCGGGGGACCCGCTGACCTCCGTGAGGCTCTGCGAGCGCGGGGCGCAGGAGTCGCGGCGCGTGGAGGACTCCGCCTATGTGTTCCCGTTCGCGGTCACCGGGATGCGGGCGCACCTCGCGCTGGGCGACATCGAGGGCGCGCGAGCCTGGCTCGAGGAGGTGACCGGGCTGGTCGAACGGCGCAGCATCCCGGGAACCGGGTTCGCGATCCGGCACGCCGCCGGCCTTCTCGCACTGCGCGAGCGGCGGCTCACGGAGGCGCGCGACCTGCTCGCCGAGGCCTCCACCGGCTGGGACGCCCTCGGGCGCTGGTGGGAGGGCTCCCAGGCACTGCTCGACCGGGCGGAATGCGCTCGGCGAACGCGCAGCCCCCTGGAGGCCGCTCAGCTCGTGGCCGCCGCACGCGAACGTGTGGCCGGCAGCGTCCTTCAGGCCCAGGTGGACGAGCTGTCTGCGCGGCTGGCGGAGGGTGTGGCCCCGACCGTGCTGAGCGCCAGGGAGGACGAGGTCGCCCGCCAGATCGCGACCGGCGCCACGAACCGGCAGATCGCGGACGAGCTCCACATCACGCCGCGCACGGTCGCGACGCACGTGGAGCACATCCTCACGAAACTGGGAGCGTCCCGTCGTGCGGAGATCGCGGCGTGGGCAGCCGACCGCGAGGCCACGCCCGAGTGAGGGGACTACGATGCCGGACATGAGCCGCATCGAAGCCGGGATCGTCTCCTACACCCTTTCGTCGGACTACTACGCCCAGGTCGGCGCCGATTTCGACACCGAAGCGGTCGACGACGCCATCCTGGCCGAGCTCAACCGCATGCTGCCGTCGGGCATCGTGGTCGAGCGCAGCGGCAAAGTGCTGGCCGACGAAGAGCTCGCGGACGTGGCGCGCTCGCTCGACTGGGCCGCCCTCTTACAGCAGATCGACGTGGACCAGATCCTCGCCGATCACGCGCGCTGAGCCGACCGCTTCACCGTGTCGTAGGCGGCCAGCGCCGCCCGGCGCGTCTCGGCGAGGTCGACGACCGGCTCCGGGTAGTCGTCCCCGTCCCACTCCGGCACCCAGCGGCGCACGTAGTCGCCGTGCGGATCGAACTTCGTGCGCTGCAGCTCGGGGTTGAAGACGCGGAAGTACGGTGCAGCGTCTGCACCGGAGCCGGCGACCCACTGCCAGTTGAACGGGTTGCTGGCCGGGTCGGCGTCGACCAGGGTGTCCCAGAACCACTGCTCGCCGCGCCTCCAGTCGATCAGCAGGTTCTTGGTGAGGAACGACGCCGTGACCATCCGCACCCGGTTGTGCATGGTGCCGGTCGTCCACAGCTCGCGCATGCCCGCGTCCACGAGCGGGATGCCGGTGCGTCCCTGCTGCCAGGCTTTCAGCGCGCCGGGGTGCAGCCGTGGCCACGGGAAGGCGTCGTACTGACGGCGGATGTTGACGGTCGCGACATCGGGGTGCTCGAAGAGGGTGTGATACGCGAACTCGCGCCAGCCGAGCTCCGAGAGGAAGACGGACGCGCTGTCGGCGAGGCCGCGGTGACGGTCGCGCGCGGCGGACGCGGTGTGCCAGACCTGGTGCGGGCTCAGCTCGCCCCAGCGCAACCGCGGTGACAGCCGGGAGGTCGCCGCGATCCCCGGCGCGTCGCGGTCCTCCCGGTACCGTTCGAGGTCGTCGGCGACGAAGCCCGCGAGGTCGGCGTGCGCGGCGCGCTCACCCGGCTCCCACGCGTCGCGGAGGCCGCCGGCCCAGTCGGGGTGCGTGGGAAGCAGTGCCAGGTCGTCGATGCGGAGGCCGTCCGGCCGCCGCGACGCAGGCAGCGCATCGGGAGCGGCGAGGGGTTTGCGCGGCGTCGGCGCCGACAGGCACGCGCGCCAGAAGGGCGTGAAGACCGAGAACGCCGTGCCCGAGCCGGTGCGGATCGTCCACGGCTCGAAGAGCAGGTTCGCTCCGAAGCTCTGGGCGTCGATGCCTGCCTCGCGTGCCGCCGACTTGACGGCCGCGTCGATACGTCGCTCGGCGCCGCCGTAGCGGCGGTTCCAGAAGAGGGCGGCGGCGTCGAGCTCGGACGTGAGGGCCGCCAGCTCGGTCTCGGCCGCTCCCCGTCGCACCAGGAGGCTCGCTCCGCGCGCGCGGAGCTCGGCGTCGAGTGCGCCGAGGCTGTGGTGCAGCCACCAGCGGGCGGCGCCGCCGGGCGCCCGCAGGCCGGGGGAGACGTCATCCCAGAGGTAGACGCACACCACCGGCCTCCCGCTGCGCCCGGCGGCGTCCAGCGCGGGATTGTCGGCGACCCGGAGGTCGTCGCGGAACCAGACGACCGCCGGCCGCCGGGCCTCCATTGCTGCGCGGGCGGTGCTCACAGGTCGAGCGTGTCGCCCGGCTCGAGGGCGAAGAACTCGCCGCCGCCCTGCTCGGTCGCCCAGCCGATCCGGGCGTTCGACATGTCCTTGCCCGCCCGCGAGAGCACCATCTCGTGCGTGGGGAAGCTGCGCTTCGGCTTGGTCGCGAGCACGTAGTCGATCGTCTCGCCGACCTTCAGCCACGGGGCGCCGGCGGGGACGGCGAGGGCGTCGACCTCCACGCCCTCCGGGATGACGAAGGAGTCGCCCGCGTAGTACAGCTCGTCGTTGATGAGCACTCCCACGTTGTCGACGACGGGGATGCTCTCGTGGATGACGGCGTGCCGCCCGCCGAAGAAGCGGAGGGTGAACGGGCCGGCCTCCACCGTCTCGCCGGCGTGGACGACGGTGACGTCGAAGTCGGCGGCCGCCTTGGCGACGCCCTCCGGCGCGAAGATCGGGACGTCGGGGTTCAGTTCGAGGATGCGGTTCAGCTGCTCAGGGGTCCAGTGGTCCGCGTGCTCGTGCGTGATGACGACGGCTGCAGTGTTCGCCGTGTCGGTCAGCGGCGACGTGAACGATCCGGGATCGAGGAACAGCTTCTTGCCGGAGTCCTCGAGGAGCAGGGCGGCGTGTTCGAACTTGGTGAGTCTCATGGCTTCATCATCCTCCAGCTGTGTCATAGTCGTGGTCTATGCCTGTCACCCCTCGCACCGTCGTGGTAGCGGTCAACCCGATGGCGTCGTTCGGCCGGCGCCGTGACGTCGGACCCCGGGTCGTCGAACGGCTCCGTGCCGTCGGTCACACCGTGATCCCGATGGACGAGGCCAACATCGAGCTGCTGCGCCGCGAGACGGCTCGTGCCGTGGAGGGCGGAGCGGACGCCCTCGTCGTCGTCGGAGGAGACGGGATGGCGAACCTCGGTATCAACATCGTCGCCCAGACCGACATCCCGCTCGGCATTGTGCCCAGCGGCACCGGCAACGACCTCGCCGACGGCCTGGGCATCCCGATCGACGACACCGAGGCCGCGATCGACCAGCTGCTGGAGGCCCTGCAGCGCCCGCCGCGCGTGATCGACGCGGGCCTCCTGCGCCACGGCGAGCTGCACGCCGAGCTCACGACCTGGTTCGGCTGTGTGGTGTCCGCGGGCTTCGACGCCACGGTGAACGAGCGCGCCAACCTGATGACGCGTCCGCGGGGCCGGAGCCGGTACGTCCTCGCCCTGCTGCGCGAACTGGCCACGCTGCACGCGCGCCCCTACCGCATCGTGGCCGACGGCGAGCAGATCGACGCGCAAGCCATGTTGGTCTCCGTCGCCAACAACCGCTCGCTCGGCGGCGGTATGCGCATCGTGCCGCACGCTGCGCTCGACGACGGCCGCTTCGACCTCTTCATCGTGACGGCGATGAAGCGCCTGCGCTTCCTGCGGCTGTTCCCGAAAGTGTTCCGCGGCGAGCACACCGGGCTTCCGGAGGTCTCCTTCCGTGCGCTGAGCACGGTGCGCATCGAGGCCGACGGCGTGATCGCCTACGCGGACGGCGAGCGGATCGGCCCTCTGCCGGTCGAGGTCTCCGTCGTTGCGGGGGCGCTCCGCGTCCTCGCCTGAACGAGCAGGCGACACTCCCGGGATAACCTGCTCGTTTTGGAGGTAGGCGCCCATCTGTGGCACTATCGATGAGTTGCAAGACGGCCCCATCGTCTAGCGGCCTAGGACGTCGCCCTCTCACGGCGGTAACGCGGGTTCAAATCCCGCTGGGGTCACCACCAGAGCAAACCCCCGGTCATCCGGGGGTTTTCTTGTTTCTCCCGCCGCTCATGACGTCGGTCGCGAACGCCGATAGCTGCTCGGGGTGAATCCGAGTGTGGTGCGGAAATCGTTGGTCAGGTGAGCGTGGTCGGCGTAGCCCAGCTCGTGGGCGAGTGCGGTCAGGTCGAGGAGCGGGTCGACGCGAAGCCGCTCCGTCGCCTCCTGGAGTCGTCGGCGTCGGATCAGGGCCGCCGGCGGCAGACCGACGTAGCGGGTGGCCAGGCGTTGCAGCGTGCGGACGGAGACGTTCAGGCGCGCGGCGAGGTCCGGGACGGTCAGCAGGCTCGTATCGCCTTCGGCGAGCTCGACCATGCGGTTGGCGAGCATCCCGTCCTCGCCCGGAGCGCCCAGCCGGTCCTGCAGCCACGCGCCGAAGACCGCGATCGCCGATCGGCGACGGTCGTCGGGAGGGGCGTCGCTCGTCATGGCCGCCGTCACGGCAGCCGTCAGCTCGGGGAGGTCGACCTCCCGGTACTCGTCGCGGAGCGCCGTCACGTCGTCGACCAGCGACGGGACCGCGGCGGGTCGAAGCAACGCTCCGACGGCCCACCCGGCGTCGGAGAGGTCGCGATACGACGCACGCGTGGTCGGGCCGGAGATGCCCGTCGCGGCATTCTCCACCACGAGGTTGCAGGCGGGGAAGCCCACGATGTGCTGACGTGACGCTCGACCCGGCTCGATGCGCCATTCCGGGATCCAGTACCAGCGCACGAACACCGCGAGGTCGCCCACGACGGGCTCGCGATGGAAGGTCGGCAGCCGTGCCGGGTAGAGCACCCCGCGCGACGACGCCGGGACGGCGTTCACGCGTTCACCCTATCCGCGCACCTCCTCGCCCGGGAGCTGGCGCGAATCTCCAAGCCTCGCGACCGGCGGGAGCCGTAGGTTCGGACGCATGACCAGAGCAGCGCACGGCGACCACACCGACAACGGCACCCCGAGGGGCGCCAGCAGCATCACACCGTTCCTCGTGATCCCAGACGCCCGCGAAGCCATCGGCTTCTACCGTGACGTGTTCGGCGCCCGCGTGGTCGACGTCACCGAGATGGGCGGCGTCGTCGCCCACGCGGTCCTCGACTTCGGGCACGGGCTGCTCCAGCTCGGTGAGCCGATCCCCGACTACCACCTGGTGCCTCCGCCCGCAGGCGACGATGACTGCTACTCGCTGGGCCTGTACGTGCCCGACGTGGATGCCGTCGTCGAAGCGGCCGAGGCAGCCGGGGCGATCATCCGCGAACCGGCCGCCGACTTCGTCTCCGGCGACCGCTACGCGAGTATCCGAGACCCGTACGGCGTCCGCTGGTCGATCATGACCCGCGTCGAGGACCTCTCGGAGGAGGAGAGCGCGCGGCGCGTGGCGGAGTGGGCGGCGACGCTGGCGTGAAGCCCTCGGATCACGGCATCCACTCCTCGGGATACCGGTCGCGGATCACCTCGGCGAAGTAGCGGCCGGCCGACTCCGCCTCTCGGAGCTCACGCCAGACGCGCGGCGGCACCAGCCGGTAGCGGTAGACACCTCCACCGGCGAACTCGATCTCCAGCACGGCCGTCTCCGGGTCGTAACCAGCCGACACGATCGCCGTGCTGTCGAATTCCACCCGCCGCATGGCGCGGACGATACTCCTCGCACCCGTTAGACTGGGTGCCTGCGAAGGGGAGTATCCCGAAGGGGCCGAACGGCTCCGCGCTGTGGACGTCATCACGGTTCGTCTGAACCCGGGCACAGCGGCACCGACGAGTGCGGGAGAGACTTTCGGGTCCGTCATGTACGCCCTCCGAAAGGTCCTCCCGTTGGAACTCGCTCTTCCCCTCTGGTTCGAGGTCGGCAGCTTCGTCGTCCTCCTGCTCGTCCTCGCCTTCGACCTGCTGATCGTCTTCAAGCGGCCGCACATCCCGAGCCCGAAGGAGTCGGCGCTGTGGGTGTCGTTCTACGTCGCCCTGGCGCTGATCTTCGCGCTGCTGATGCTCCTGGTCGGCGACGCGGAGCATGCCGGACAGTTCCTCGCCGGCTGGCTCACCGAGTACAGCCTGAGCATCGACAACCTGTTCGTGTTCGTCATCATCATGAGCCGGTTCGCGGTGCCCAGGAAGTACCAGCAGGAAGTGCTCATGGTGGGCATCATCCTCGCCCTGATCTTTCGCGGGGTGTTCATCCTGCTCGGCGCGAGCCTCATCGCGAGCTTCAGCTGGATCTTCTACATCTTCGGAGCCTTCCTGCTCTGGACGGCGATCAACCAGGCATTCGTCAGCCACGACGACGAGGGGGAGAACGACAGCTGGTTCATCCGCTTCGCGCGCAAGCGGCTGAAGGTCTCCGACCAGTACGAGGGCAACAAGCTGCGAACGACGGTGAACGGTCGTCGCATGTTCACGCCGCTGATCATCGTCTTCCTCGCACTCGGCACGACCGACCTGCTGTTCGCGCTCGACTCGATCCCCGCGATCTTCGGGATCACCCAGAGCCCGTTCATCGTGTTCACCGCCAACGTGTTCGCGTTGATGGGCCTGCGCCAGCTGTACTTCCTCCTGGGTCACCTGCTCGAGAAGCTCGTGTATCTCAAGTACGGCATCGCGTTCATCCTCGCGTTCATCGGCGTCAAGCTCGTCTTCCACGCGATGCACGAGAACGAGCTGCCGTTCATCAACGGCGGCGAGCACATCGAATGGGCGCCCGACATCAGCACCTGGACCTCCCTCGCTGTGATCGTCGGCGCCATGGCGGTCGCAACGGTCGCTAGTCTTGTCAAGCTGCGCATGAGCGGCAGCACCGTCGCCGACGCCATCCACGGGGATGACGACGCCGCGGAGAACGACACGACCGTCGAGACGGCAACGGCCGAGGCCGCGCCGTCCGCGACCACGCCGGCCGAGACCGGCACGGAGGACCCCCGCACATGACATCTGCCGTCGACGTGAGCGCCCGCACCGATATCGGTGCGGTACGGCAGGTCAACGAAGACAGCTATCTCTCGCAGGATCCGGTCTTCGTCGTGGCGGACGGGATGGGCGGCCACGCGCGCGGCGACGTCGCGAGCCGCACTGCCGTCGAGAGCCTCGCGCGGACGCTCGTCGCCGGGACCACGCCCACGCCCGACGAGGTGATCACCGCCGTCGACGAGGCCAACGCCGCCGTGCGTGCGCTCTCCGACGCGGAGGAGACCGGCGCCGCTGTCGCCGGCACGACCCTCGCCGGTGTGGTCCGCGTGCGGGTGCCCGAGCGCGCGGCCGAGGAGTGGATGGTGATCAACGTCGGCGACTCGCGCGTCTACGGCTGGGACGGTCGCCGCCTCGAGCGCCTGACCGTCGACCACTCGGCCGTGCAGGAACTGCTCGACGCGGGACTCATCACTCCGGAGCAGGCCGAGGTGCACCCCGAGCGCAACGTCATCACGCGTGCCCTCGGCGCCGAAGACTTCGTCGACACCGACAGCTCGCTGCTGCCGGCGGAATCTGTCCCGGCCTTCCTGATCTGCTCCGACGGGCTCACCCGCGAGCTGAGCGACGAGACCATCGCCGAGATCCTGGCCGGTGACCCGCATGACCCGGCAGCGGTGCTCGTGGAGGCCGCCGTCGCGGCGGGCGGACACGACAACGTCACAGTGATCGTGGTTGAATCGAGACCAGGGGATGACGCTCCCGCCGCTGTCGACACGCGCGACAGGATCGCCGGCCGGGAGTTCGACGACACGCAGCCGAGGGAGTAAGCAGCACGTGTTCGAGGTGCAGCAGGCGGCGGCAGGGGACTGGGCGGTCGTCGTGGCGGGGGAACGCGCTCTCGTCGTCGAGCGCTCCGGGCGTGAGCCGCTGCTGCGATACCTCCACGCCGTCCGGATCGGATTCGCCGAGACACTGGACGCACTGATCGCGGACGGGCTGAGCAGGACTCCGGCATTCGGGCTCCTCGACGTCAGCGGCGACACGACGTTGCTCGCCGTGCGCGGCGGGCTCAGCGCCACGGTCACCGACGGCGCCGGCACGCGCGACCTCCGTGCCGCGGTGTCGTCGTGGCTCGAGACGCAGTTCGAAGACGCGACGGCGGTCGCACTCGGCTCGCCGTCGGGCGAGACGTTCCCGCTCGCCGATGGCATCGTCCGCGCGAGCGCGCTGGCCTGGACCACGACCGAGACAGAGGACGCCCCGGCTCGGCCGCAAGCGGCCAGGGAGCCGGAGAGGCGATCCCGGATCACCGAACCGGTGATTCTCGAGCCACTGGAGCCGCTGGAGCCACTGGAGCCACTGGACGAGCCGACCAGCGTCTCGGAGGCCACGATGGTGGAGGCACCGGATCGCGGGAGTCCTCCCGGTGACGCACCGGATGATGCGTCGCCGGCGGCCGACACCGGTTACGACCACCTGTTCGGCGCGACCATGATGCGTGGCGTCGAGGAGGCCGCGATGCGACCGGAGGCCTCCCCGGAGGAGCCGGCGCGCATCGACCTTCCCGGCTTCATCACCGACTCGTTCCCGTCGGCCGCGGCGGTCGGCGACCACGACGGGCTGACCGTGCTGAGCGGCGACCTCCCGCAGCGTACGGCCGTCGACCCGTCCGACGCCTCCGGCGCCGATCGCGATGCGCCGCCGCGCCTCCGCTACCGCGTCGTGCTCTCCGACGGGCGCCGCGAAGACCTCGTGGCTCCGGTGATCGTGGGGCGGGCCCCGAGCGCGTCCGCGTTCCGGACGCTCACCGGCGCCCGGCCGCTCACGCTGACGGGCGTCGAGGAGGACATCTCGCGCTCGCACGTCGCCATCGCCGTCGAGGGCGACACCGTCGTCGTGACCGACCTGCACTCCCGCAACGGCACGGTCGTCGTGCTGCCGGGCAAGGCTCCGCAGAAGCTCCGCGCGGGCGAGCCGACCACGGTGGTCGCCGGCACGGTCGTCGACCTGGGCAGCGGCGCCACTCTGACCGTCGAGGCGGGCGCATGAGGAGGATGGCGTCGACGCCGCCCGCGCTGAACGGCCTCCACTTCATCCGGTTGCTCGGTTCGGGAGGGTTCTCCGATGTGTTCCTCTACGAGCAGGAGCTGCCCAAGCGCAGCGTCGCCGTCAAGGTGCTGCTGACGGACAGCGTCGACGCCGCCGCCCGTGCGCGGTTCGTGACCGAGGCCAACGTGATGGCGCGCCTGTCGGCGCACCCGTTCATCGCCACCATCTTCGATGCGGGCGTCTCGCCCGACGACCGGCCGTACCTGGTGATGGAGTACTGCTCCGGCCCGTCGCTCGCCGACCGCCTCAAGCGCGAGCGCATCCCGGTCGAGGACGCACTGCGGACCGGGGTTCGGCTCTCGAGCGCGGTGGCGACGGCGCACGATGCGGGGATCCTGCACCGCGACATCAAGCCGGCGAACGTGCTGACGAACGCCTTCGGCTGGCCGGCGCTCACAGACTTCGGCATCGCCTCCGCTCTGGAGGAGCTGCCTGTGCACACGACGACGCTGTCGGAGTTGCGGCGGGGAGGCGCGGACACCTCCACGAGCGAGAGCCGTTCGGTGGGGCTGAGCGTGCCGTGGTCGCCTCCCGAGATGTTCGCCGACGACCCGGATCCCGACGTCCGCAGCGACATCTTCTCGCTCGCCGCGACCTTGCACACGCTGCTGGCCGGACGGACGCCGTTCGAGGTGCCGGGCCGGTCGAACGGCACGCTCGACCTCATCGGCCGCATCGAGCGCGGGATGATCTCGCCGCTCGACAGGCCCGACCTGCCTCCGTCGCTGACGACCGTGCTGCGCACGGGGATGGCGGCGCGACGCGAGAACCGGTACGCCTCGGCTGTCGAGTTCGCGCGGGCCCTGCAGCGGGTCGAGCTCGAGCTCGGACTGGCGCCCACCAGCATCGACGTGCCCAACCTCCACCTCTCGAACGAGGGCGTCGCCGCTCCGGAGGGGCCCGACGCCGCCGAGGCGACCCGTGCACGGTCGGTGGCGACCGTGGTGGCCCAGCCCGACGCGCCGCGGCCGGAGCCGAGCAGCGTTCGCGGCCCTGACACGTCCGCGCCGTCCACCTCGACGGAACAGCCGCACGAGCACGGAACGGCGGCCGAGTCGACGCGCATCCGCGGCGTCGTGCCCACGGTCGCTGCCGCGGCGCCGGTGGAGAGCACCGTGCTGCGTCCCGCGGCTGTCGAGTCGCCGCCGACGCAGGAGGGCGAAGCCGAGGCTCCGGTCTCTCTGCAGGCCCGTCGCCCGAGGCTCGTCGCGTGGATCGCAGGCGCCGCGGCCGCGGTGGTCGTGCTCGGGATCGGAGCGGCGATCGTGTCGAACGCGCTCGCTCCCTCCGCACCGTCGACGAGCCCGCAGGGCGGCGACGATGGCACGATCGCCGTGACGACCGTCCCGGCGCCGACGCTGGTGTCGGCGAAGCGCGACGCCGCCGGAACGTCGGCGACGATCGTCTGGAAGACCGTGTCGCCGAAGGATGGCGACCAGTACACCTGGGTGCGCGACGGCACGACGGACCCGCCGACCGTCACCGCCCAGCCGACGGTCACGCTCACCGGTCTGACGCCGGGCGTCCCGGTCTGCGTGGATGTCACCACCGTGCGCTCCGGGCGCACGTCCGAGCCGCTGAAGGCGTGCTCCGCATGACGCTCACGGTCGAGTTCTGCGGCGAGGAGTACCCGGTCGGGGAGGGCGCCGACTTCGGCATCGGGCGTGAGTCCGACCTGTCGATCGACGACAACCCCTATCTGCACCGCCGCTTCCTCAGCATCACCAACGACTTCGGGATGTGGTGGCTCAGCAACGTCGGGACGCTGCTGACGGCGACGGTCACCGACGCGTCCGGCACGATGCAGGCCTGGCTCGCGCCGGGGGCGAAGCTCCCCATCGTCTTCCAGACTCTGCACGTCATGTTCAGCGCGGGCGCGACCACCTACGACTTCACCATCAGCAGCGACGCGGATTACTTCAACACCTCGGTAGCTGTTGACGGCTCCGGCGGGTCGACGACGGTCCTGCCCGTCACGCTCACGACCAGCCAGCGTCAGCTGATCGTCGCCCTCGCCGAAGGCGTGCTGACGCAGTCCGTTCCCGGCCGGGGCAGCATTCCGAGCTCTGCGGAGGCGGCCGAGCGCCTGGGGTGGAGCATGACGACGTTCAACCGCAAGCTCGACAACGTCTGCGACAAGCTCGACCGGCTGGGTGTAGCGGGGCTGCGGGGAGGCCGCGGCAAGCTCGCGACCAACCGTCGGGCCCGGCTGGTGGAGTACGCGGTGACCACCCGCCTCGTCGGGATCGAGGACCTCCCGCTCCTTGACGATGCCAGTGGTCCGGCGGAATCTGGGAACAGCTGAGCAGCGCGCGCACCGTCCGGATGGGGAGTGCTCCCCATTCCTCTCCCTTTCGGGGGTCGTGCTAGCGTGACTTGCGTTTCAGTCGAAATGGATACCACAGCCGGCCCCGGGGGATAGCAGAGTCTTGGCTTCGTTTAGCACGTGGATGCGGAAGCGCAAGAGTCTCGCGATCGCAGTCGCCGTCGCCGTCGTCGCCGGAGTCCCGATCACCATCGCCGTGCTGCACCGTGGATTCCCGACCAACGCGGTCGAGCTGGACACTCGCGACGTCTGGGTGACGAACGGAGAGCGCCTGCTCGGCGGGCGCCTCAACCACCAGATCGACGAGCTCGACGCTGCGGTGACCGGGTCGTCCGCCGAACTGGATGTGCTGCAGGACGGCACGTCCTACTTCCTCACCGACCTGCCGCACGGCACCGTCGACCGGATCGACCCGGCGTTCGTCTCCCTGGGCGGTCGGATCCAGGTGCCGGAGGGCTCGCAAGTCGGCTACGGCGGCTCGACCTTCTCGGTGCTCTCGCCCACGGGATCGCTCTGGGTGCTCGACGCGTCCGGCCGGCTCGACTTCGACAAGTCGAAGACCCGGCCGACGGCGAACGTCGGTGCGGGCACGAAGCTCGTCGTCGCGAAGTCGGGGAAGACCTTCGTGGCCGCGCCGAAGAATCAGCGACTGATCACCGTCGATCACCCCGGTGCCGCCGCGAGCTCGGCGCCGTTCGCGGTCCCCGGGTCCTTCCAGCTCTCCGCGGTCGGCGACCAGCCGGTGCTGCTGGACACGCAGGCCGACCAGCTCGTCACGGGATCGGGGACGGTCGTGGACCTCCCGGCGAAGGGGCTGCGCCTCCAGCAACCGGGGCAGGACGACGCGTCGGCGCTCGTCGCGACGGCGAGCAGCCTGCTCACGGTTCCGCTCGGAGGCGGCGCCGTCGTCTCGACGCCCGCTGGGGCGACGTCCGCCGGCGGCGCGAGCGCCGTGTCCGCGCCCGTGCGGCTCGCCGGGTGCTCCTACGGCGCGTGGGCGGGATCCGCCCGCTACCTCTACGCGTGCGACGGCAAGAAGCCGATCTCCCTCGGCATCGCGGAGCCGGTGACCGGCGACGATCTGGCGTTCCGGGTCAATCACGGCGTGATCGCGCTCAACAACCTCCGCGACGGGAACGCGTGGGTCGTCTCGTCGAATATGCGGCTGGTGCAGAACTGGGCACAGCTCAAGCCGAACGACACGACGGTCCAGGGCGACACCGGCGAGGAGAAGCCGGTGGTGCAGTCGTTCGCCGACACCCTCGCACAGCGCACGTCGGCGAACCGGCCGCCCACGGCCCTGGACGACGCGTTCGGGGTGCGCCCGGGCCGATCGACCGTGCTGCACGTGCTCGCCAACGACACCGACCCGGACGGGGACGTGCTGACCATCACGCAGGTCTCGGCGATCCCGGCCGACCAGGGGCAGCTCACGCTGGTGGAGGGCGGCCGGGCTGTCCAATTCACGCCGAAGACCGGTGTGAGCGGCACTGTCTCGTTCCGGTATTCGATCGACGACGGCCGGGGCGGTACCGCCGCGGCGAACGTGAACGCGACGATCCATCAGGACGCGCAGAACGACCCTCCCGCCTCCACGCGATCGAGCGCGGCACAGACGGAGGTCGGCCAGTCGGTCACCTACAACGTGCTGAACGACTGGCAGGACCCGGACGGCGACGAGCTCTCGCTCGTGTCGGCGACCTCCACCACGGAGGACGACGTGCGGTTCAAACCGGACGGCGACGTGACCTTCACCAGCAAGACGGGCCAGGCGGGGTCGAAGGAGGTCCGCGTCACAGTCTCGGACGGCCGCGCGTCGGCGACGGGGAGCCTCATCGTGACGGTGAAGCCGGCGGGCACGCTGGATCCCGTGGCCGTGCCGGACTTCGGCTCCGGCTTCACCGGCCGCCCGATCGTGGTGCACCCGCTGGACAACGACCAGTCGCCGTCGGGCGAGCCGCTCGCCCTCGTCGGCGCGACCCTGCAGGGTTCGGGCGCGCAGGTCACCGCCGACGCCGCGCGGGGCACGATCACACTGAAGACGAGTGCGGCGGGCGAGTACTACGCCGAGTACACGCTCGGGGCGGGGCCGAAGACCACGACGGGGATCGTCCGCTTCGACGTGGCCGAGCAGGGCGCCTCCGACGCGCCGCCCGTCGCGGTGGCCGACCGCGCGTTCGTCCGGCCGGGCGAGCCGACCTCCGTCGCGGTGCTCGACAACGACGTGTCGCCCTCCGGACGGGTGCTCGTCGTTCGCGAGCTGACGGCCGGCGCGGGTGCGCAGGACCTCCACGTGGAGGTGCTCGACAACGCGATCGTCAAGATCACCGCTCCCACGGTGCTGACCCGGCAGGTCCAGCTGCAGTACGTCGTCTCGGACGGCGTGCACGAGTCGACGGCGGGCATCACGGTGGTGCCGGTCCCGCCGCTCGTCGTCCATCAGCCTCCGGTGGCGGTGGACGACACGGTGACCGTGCGGGCGGGCGACGTGGTGACCGCCTCGGTACTCGACAACGACTCCTCGCCCGACAACGCGCCGTTCTCGCTCGACCCCGAACTGCGCGACACCTCCGCCGCGGGCAAGGGGGCCACGGCCTTCGTCAGCGGCACGACGGTCCGCTACCAGGCGCCGACGACGCCCGGGCAGTACAGCGTCGTGTACGGGATCACCGACAAGTACGGCCAGAGGGCGCAGGCCACGGCGACGTTCGTCGTGACGGCGCCGGACAAGGGCTCCGACCGCGCTCCGCAGCCGCAGCCGCTCACCGTGCGCGCGTTCGCGGGCTCGTCAGTGCCGGTGGAGGTCCCGCTCGACGGCATCGACCCGGACGGCGACTCGGTCGTGCTTGCCGGCCTCGGCAGCCAGCCGACCCTCGGCCGGATCGCCGACACCTCCAGCACGGCCTTCACCTACGAGGCGTACCCCGACTCCGCGGGCACCGACACCTTCACCTATACGGTGAAGGACACCTACGGCAAGAGCGCCACCGGCACCGTCACCATCGGCGTCATCCCGCGACCGGGCCAGGTCCGGCCGCCGATCGCGGTCGACGACCCGGTGCAGGTCAAGCCGGGCAGGACCATCGCGGTGCCGGTGCTCGACAACGACTCCGACCCCAACGGCTACGCCATCGCGCTGCAGAAGAAGCTCCTGCAGGTGGATCAGGGGCTCGTGGCCTCCGTGCACGGCAAGATCGTGCTGGTCAAGGCGCCGCAACGCGAGGGGTCGTACATCGTCCGATACCAGATCACGAACGGGCAGGGCGGCGTCGCGAGCGCCTTCGTCCAGCTGACGGTGACACCGGACGCGAAGGACGTGCCGCCGACCGCGGTCGACCACGTCCTGGAGGCGGACGCCGTCTCGAACAAGCAGACCGTGAAGGTGAACGCCCTCTCCGGAGCGACCAACCCCTCCGGACTCGTCGGCGACCTGCAGGTCGCGGTGACCGGAGCGAACGCCTCCGCCGCGGACGTCGGCAACGACGGGACCGTGACGGTGCGTCCCGGCGAGCGCCGGATGGCGATCGCGTACTCCGTGACCGACCGGGTCACCGGGCTCAGCGGCGACGCGTTCATCATCGTCCCGCCCAAGGGAGACGCCACGGCGCCGCCGCGCATCGCGGACGGCCTCCCGCAGCAGATCGTGCCGATGAACGGGTCGAAGAGCTGGAAGCTGTCCGACATCCTCACGGTGCCGTCGGGCCGCGGCGTGAAGCTCACTGGAGCCTCCGGGGTCAGCGCGACCAACAGCTCCGGCGCGTCGTCGTACGGCGGTGAGGACACGCTGACCTTCGCCGCGGCGAAGGACTACCGCGGCCCCGCGGCGATCACGTTCAAGGTCGACGACGGCCGGGACGCCGGCGCCTCCACCGACCGGATCACGACGCTCGTGCTGCCCCTGACGGTGGGCGACCCCGAGCAGTCGGATGTCGCCCCGACCTTCACCTCGCCGACCGAGAAGATCGAAGCCGGGGAGGCTCCGCTCGCCGTCGACCTGCGGGCATCGAGTTTCCACCCGAACCCGGCCATCCTCGCCAAGCTCAGCTATGCGAATCCGCGGTGGTCGAACACGAAGGTCGCCGTCGCGCTCAACGGGTCGACGCTCTCGCTGTCGGCGCCGCTGGGCGTGCAGCCGGGGGAGTCCACCGCGGTGACGGTGACCATCAGCTCGGGCGCCAAGACGATCACGGGAACCGTGAACGTGCAGGTGGTCAGCTCGTCCCGCCCGATCGCGACGCAGAAGAACCCGCCGCAGACGGCGGAGCTGAAACGCGGCACCTCGGGGACCTCGAGCAGTCTCGCTTCCGACTCCGCGTGGGTCAATCCGTTCCCCGGAACCCCGCTCACGATCACCGACGCACAGGCTCAGAGCGCCCCGGCGGGCGTGACGGTCACCCACACGGCGAGCACCATCACGGTGAGCGCGGCCTCCGGTGCGGCGATCGGCGCGGTGAACATCGTCTACCACGTCGAGGACGCGACGAAGGACCCCAAGCGGACGGCTTCGGCCATCGGGCAGTACCGGGTGACCGTCCACGACATTCCGGGCAAGCCGCCCGCGCCCTCGAGCCCCAGCGCAGGCGACGGCAAGGCGGGCGTGACCATCGCGGCTCCCGCCGACAACGGCAAGCCCATCGACTCCTACGAGGTCAGCGGCGGAGAGAGCACCGTCACGGTCGGGACCCTCGGCCGCGTCGAGATCAGCGGCCTCACCAACGGCAAGGCGTACCGATTCGCCGTGCGCGCTCACAATGCGGACGGCTGGGGGCCGGTCTCGGCGCAGAGCGCGGCGGTCACGCCCTATGGGACGCCTACCGCCGTGGGTGGCCTGAAGATCTCGAACGACGGGTACGCACCCGCGACGGTCACGATGAGCTGGAATGCCCTGCGCGACCCGAGCGGCACCGGCGGCGGCGCGGTGGTTTACCACTACAAGTTGAGTGGAGACTCCTGGAAGACCACGACCGGGACGAGCGCCTCGGTCGGTGGTCAGGGAGCAGGGACGTACTCCTTCCAGGTCTTCGCGGTGAACGACGGCAGTGGGAAGCAGGGGCCGCCCAGCACCTCCGGCTCGACGCAGATCGAGAACAAGCCGAAGCCGCAGCCGTCGCTCGATCTCGCTCAGGGCAACAAGGAGCCGGGCTATGCGCACAGCTTCACCTACGACGTGACGCTGCACGCCTTCCCGGCGAACCGCACCTTCCAGATGCAGGTGCATTGCAACGGAGGCACGCTGTGGGCGCCGACGATCTCCACCGACGGAAACGGCTATGCGCACTACCGGGGCGCGGCCGACGGCCAGCAGCCGTACTGCGGCTACAAGGGCGCCTACGTCGTCGTGAACGGCGTGCAGAGCAGCGTTCAGGACTGGTCACCGTGACCGACCGGCGCACCTCCCCGAACGGACAACGAACAGAAGGACGGATCCCGTGGCAGTGACCCAGGAACAGGCGGACTGGTTCGCCGGCGCGTTCGCGCAGCTCGTCGCGAACATCGACAAGGCGATCCTCGGCAAGGAGGAGACGATCCGGCTCGTCGTCGCCGCCATGCTCTCCGGAGGTCACGTCCTGCTCGAGGACGTGCCCGGCACCGGCAAGACCGTTCTCGCGAAGGCGCTCGCGAACACGATCGAGGGCACGCAGTCGCGCATCCAGTTCACTCCCGATCTGCTGCCGTCGGATGTGACCGGTGTGACCATCTACGACCAGTCGACCGGCCGGTTCGAGTTCCACCGCGGCCCGATCTTCGCCTCGGTCGTGCTGGCCGACGAGATCAACCGCGCCAGCCCGAAGACCCAGTCCGCCCTTCTGGAGGTGATGGAGGAGGCCGTCGTCACGGTCGACGGCGTGGGCCACCCGGTCGGCTCGCCGTTCCTGGTGATCGCGACGCAGAACCCGGTCGAGCAGTCGGGCACCTACTCGCTCCCGGAGGCCCAGCTCGACCGGTTCCTCGTCAAGACGTCGCTCGGCTACCCCGACCACGCGACCACCGTCGACCTGCTGCTGGACTCCTCGAACCGTTCGCGCGCCTCCGCCGTCCATCCGATCATCGCGGCCGACTCGATCACGACGCTCGCGCAGCTCGCCTCGGAGGTGCACGCCGACGCCTCCGTGATGGGCTACCTCAGCGAGATCGTCACGGCCACCCGCGACGACAAGGACGCGGCGCTCGGCGTCAGCATCCGCGGCGCGCTCGCCCTGGCCCGTGCGGCGAAGACCTGGGCGATCGCCGCCGGTCGGACCTATGTGACCCCCGACGACATCCGGGAGCTGGCGCAACCCGTGCTCGCGCACCGCATCATCGTCGACCCCGAATCGGAGTTCGCCGGGGTGAGCGCCTCCGACATCGTGGCGCGGTCGGTCGCGGCGGCGACACCGCCCGCCTACCGGGCAGCATGACCGCTCAGACCGCGTCGGGCGCCGGAGAGCGAGGCCGACGGAGCGCTGCGCCGGCGAGGCGCGGCAGTGCGCAGGCCCGCATCGCCGGAGTCCAGCTCCTCGCGGCCGGGAGACGTCTGGTCGCACCGGCGACCCCGGCCGCCCGGAGCGCGCTGGCGCGGATCGCGAGCGTGACCGACACGGTGAGCGCGCTCGGCTGGGTGGTCCTGGTCGCCGGCGCCGTCTCGCTGGTCGTCGTGCTCGCGTTCGGCTGGGCGGAGTTCGCCTTCCTCGGCGCGACGCTCCTGGCCGCCGTCCTGCTGGCTGTCGCATTCGCCGTCGGCCGCTCCACCTACGCGGTCGGCGTGGAGCTCTCGCCGCGCCGGGTGGTCGCCGGCGATCGGGCCTACGGGCGGTTGACGGTCCGCAACAGCGGGCAGCGGCCGGTGCTCCCCACCCGCATGGAGCTGCCGGTCGGCGAGGGCACCGCCGTCTTCACCGTGCCGCGCCTCGCTCCCGACGCGGAGGTCGAGGAGCTGTTCGCCGTGCCCACCGCCCGGCGCGCGCTCATCCTCGCCGGCCCCGCGCTCTCCGTGCGCGGAGACCAGCTGGGCCTCCTGCGCAGGACCACGCGCTGGACGGACCAGGTGGAGCTGTTCGTGCACCCGCGGACCGTCCGCCTGGCCGCCACCGCACGCGGTCTGGTCCGCGACCTCGAAGGGCAGGCGACGAAGGTCATCACCGACTCCGACCTGGCCTTCCACGCGCTGCGCACGTATGAAGCGGGCGACGACATCCGCAACGTGCACTGGCGCACGTCGGCCCGGACCGGTCAGCTGATGGTCCGGCAATACCAGGAGTCGCGACGCTCGCAGCTCCTGCTGGCACTCGACGCCGAGCGTTCGCGGTTCGCCTCCGACGACGAGTTCGAGCTCGCGGTCTCGGTGTTCGCGTCCCTCGGCTCGCACGTGATCCGCGAGGACACCGGTATCGACGCGATCGCGCAGGGCGCCGAGCTGCGGGTCTCGACCCCGACTGCGTTCCTGGACGACTCGTGCCGGCTCCAACTCGTCGAATCGGGCCGTGGCGTTCGGGAGTTCCTCCGCCAGGCGACGCTCCGCCGTGCCGTCCCGAGCCTCGCGGTCACCATCGTCGGCTCGCAGGCGACACCCGCGGAACTGCGCGCCGCCGCCGCGCTCTGGTCCTCCGACACCGAGACCCTCACGATCCGCGTGGACGAGACGGCGGAGCCCCGGGTCACGCGCCTGGGCAGCACGCTTCTGATCGTCCTCGGCCGGCTCGACGAGCTGCCGGCCCTCCTGCGACGGGCGCGCCGATGAGCGCCGCCGGCCGCGTCGGCCGCGTCGAAAGTCTGGGCCGGACGACCTGGGTGGATGTCGCCGTCGTCGTCGCGCTCAGCCTGATCGCCGTGGCCGGCTTCGAGCCGGCGTTCGGGCACTTCGCCTTCCTCCCGGCGGCGATCGGCGGCATCGTCGTCGGGGGAGCGGTGGCCGTGCTCGGGAGGCTGTTCCGCCTGTCCGTGCCGGTGACCGTCGTCATCGCGCTGGCCGCATACTTCCTGCTGGGCACGGCTCTCGCCCTGCCCGGTCTCGCGATGTACGGCGTGCTCCCGTCGCTCGACAGCCTGTCCGGGCTCGCCGTCGGGCCGGTGTTCGGCTGGAGCGACGCGGTGACCCTGCGAGCACCGCTGGAGGCGCCGCCGTACGTCGCGGTCGTCCCGTACTTCGCGGGCTGGCTGGTGGCCCTGGTCTCGGTCACACTGGCCGTGCGCTGGCTGCCGGCGGCGAAGCGCGGGACACGGCCAGGCACGTCGCAGGCGGGAACCCCCGTCGGCCGGACCTCCGTGCTCCTGATCGGTCCGGTCCTGCTGTTCCTCGCGGGCATCCTGCTCGGCACGCGCGACGCGTACTTCGCCGGAGTGCGCGGAGTGCTCTTCGCGGTGATCGCGCTCGTCTGGCTCGCCTGGCGCCGCGCGGGCAGCCGAGGGCAGCTGAACGCCGGAACGGGCGTGCGCCGCACCCGGTTCCTGAGCGGAGTCGTGGTCGTCGTCGGCGCGCTCGTCGTGGGTGCCCTGGCGGGCTCACTCCTCGCCCCGGCGGCGGCCTCCCGGCTCGTCGTGCGCGACGAGGTCACTCCGCCGTTCGATCCGCTGGACTACCCGAGCCCGCTGGCCGGCTTCCGCAAATACACGAAGGACCTCCAGAAGACGAAGCTGTTCACGGTCGAGGGCCTCCAGAAGGGCCAGGTCATCCGGCTCGCCACGATGGACAGCTACGACGGTGTGGTCTGGACGGTCACCGCGCCCGGGTCCCAGGCGGGGGCCTCCGGCGCGTTCGAGCTGCTCGGAAGCTCCATCCCTCGGCCGGCGCTCTTCACGCCGGGGTCGACGAGCTCCGCGACGATCGACATCCTCGGCTACTCGGACGTATGGCTCCCGACGCTCGGCTATCTCGACCGGCTCGGCTTCGACGCGCACACCGGACAGGACCCGGCAGAGACCGTCCGCGTGAACACCGCGACGGGCACCAGCGCCGTGACCAGCGGCGTGCGCTCAGGCCTGCGCTACACGGTGGAGGCCACTGCGCAACGGATCCCGAACGACCAGCAGCTCGCGAAAGCGCCGCCGGCGCGGGTGGTCCTGCCGCCGGTCGACAACGTGCCGGACGTCGTCTCGGCCAAGGCCGAGGAGTACGCCGGCTCGGCGAACACCGCCATCCAGAAGCTCCGCAACATCGAGCGGTCACTCAAGTCGCTCGGCTACCTCAGCCACGGGCGGGCGTCGGACCCCGTGCCGTCCCGTGCAGGAGAGGGCGCGGACCGGATGACCGACCTGCTGAGCACGTCGCCGATGGTGGGCGATCAGGAGCAGTACGCCGGCGTTTTCGCACTGATGGCGCGTCGGCTCGGCTATCCGGCCCGGGTGGTCATGGGCTTCGCGCCCAAGAGCGTCGCCGCGACGACCACGGTCACGGGCGACGACGTCACCGCCTGGGTGGAGGTGCCGTTCGAGGGCGTGGGCTGGGTGCCGTTCTACCCGACGCCGACCAAGACCGACGCGCCGAAGAACCAGACCACCAAACCGAAGTTGGAGCCACAACCTCAGGTGCGGCAGCCCCCACCGGCCGATCCGCGTTCCGACGAGTTGCTCACGCCGGTCAAGACGAAAGACAACGACAAGAAGGCGCCCGGCGCCCGCTTCGAGATCCCGGCCTGGGCGTGGGTGGCGCTCGGCGTCGTCGGGATCCCGATGCTGCTGTATTTCGTGCCGCTCGTGCTGATCGGGCTGGCGAAGAGGAGGCGGCGGCGATTCCGCGAGACGACGGGACCGCCCGATCGCCGGGCGGCCGGCGCCTGGGAGGAGCTGTCGGACCGCTACGCCGAGCTGGGCCTCGAAGTGCCTTCCCGTGCGACCCGGCTGCAGACGGCGGCCGCACTCGAGGACCAGTCGGCGAGCCAGGGGCTGGCCGTTCCCTCCGCTGGGCTCGCGACCCTCGCGCGGCACGTCGACGCCGCGGTCTTCGATGGCAGCGAGGTGTCGGAGGAGCGGGCGCGGCAGGCCTGGACGGCCGCCGACGACGCTGTCGACGGCGCTACAGCGGCAGCGGGCGGCCTGCGCGCACGGCTGGCGGCGTTCCGCTACCGGAGGCGGGCCTCCCGCTAGCGCCGCACGCCGCAGTCCGTAGAGTGGGCGTGTGGGGACTCCAGACGGCACCGCGCACGACAGACCCGGATTCATCGTGCCGCCTCCCGGCCTGATCCCGGAGCGCCGGACGGACGACGACACCGAGCGGGCGCGAGTCGAGCCCGAGCCCGCGCCGCTGTCGTCGCTGTCGTCACTGCCGTCGTTCGTGGCGCCGACGGCCCCGGCAGCCGGGCCTCCGGTGACCGCGCCCGTGTGGCGGCTCACCACTCCGGGCGGCCGGCGCATCCCCGTCACCGCGACGCTGCTGCTCGGCCGGAACCCCTCGGCCGCCGTGCATCCCGGGCCGGCCGAGCTGGTCGCGCTGGACGACCCGACCTCCACCGTGTCGAAGACCCACGCGGCCGTCACGGCGGCCGGAGACGCGCTCGTCGTCACCGACCTGCATTCCACGAACGGCGTAACGGTCGTGACGCCGGCGGGCGACGCCCTCCGCGTTCCGCCCGGAACCGAGGGCCGCGCAGAGAGCGGAGGGACGCTGCTGCTCGGCGACCTCCGGCTCCGCGTCGAGCGGTCCTGACCGCGGTGCGCCTGCGGGTCCGCCCTTGCTCGGGTGATAACCTGAATCCGTGTTCGCGGGTCTTCTCCTCCTTAGCCGCCGCGGCGAGTCCTAGTTCCCGTATCTGATCGGGATGACGGCCACCCTCGCCGCGGGGTCCGTCGACGGCTGATCCGTAAACGAAAGCTCAAGGAGTACACCGAGATGACGACGCAATCCCCCGAGCACACCCCGCTGACGCTGGCGGAGAAGGTGTGGCGCGACCACCTGGTGGTGAAGGGCGAGGACGGCACGCCCGACCTGATCTACATCGACCTCCACCTGGTCCACGAAGTCACCAGCCCGCAGGCGTTCGACGGCCTGCGGATGGCCGGACGACCTGTCCGCCGCCCCGACCTCACCATCGCCACCGAAGACCACAACACGCCGACCATCGGCATCGACCGCCCGATCGCCGACCTCACCAGCCGCACCCAGATCGAGACGCTGCGCAGGAACGCGGAAGAGTTCGGAGTGCGCCTGCACTCGCTCGGCGACGTCGAGCAGGGCATCGTGCACGTCGTCGGCCCGCAGCTCGGTCTCACCATGCCGGGCATCACGGTCGTCTGCGGCGACTCGCACACCTCGACGCACGGCGCGTTCGGAGCGATGGCGTTCGGCATCGGCACCAGCGAGGTGGAGCATGTGCTCGCCACCCAGACGCTGCCGCTCAAGGCCTTCAAGACGATGGCCATCACCGTCGAGGGCGAGCTGCGGCCCGGTGTGACGGCCAAAGACATCATCCTGGCGGTGATCGCCAAGATCGGCACCGGCGGCGGGCAGGGTTACGTGCTCGAATACCGCGGCAGTGCCATCCGCGCGCTCTCGATGGAGGGCCGGATGACGATCTGCAACATGTCGATCGAGGCCGGAGCCCGCGCGGGCATGGTCGCGCCCGACGAGACCACCTACGCGTATCTGAAGGGCCGTCCGCACGCTCCGGAGGGCGCGGACTGGGACGACGCCGTCGCGTACTGGAACACGCTGGGCACCGACGACGACGCGGTCTTCGACGCGGAGGTCTACCTCGACGCCGACGAGATCGAGCCGTTCGTGACCTGGGGCACCAACCCGGGCCAGGGCGTCTCGCTCAGCCAGGCGGTGCCCGACCCCGCGGCGATCGCCGAGCCGAACGCACGCGCGGCTGCCGAACGGGCGCTGGAGTACATGGACCTGACGCCGGGCACGCCGATGAAGAGCATCCCGGTCGACGCCGTGTTCATGGGCTCGTGCACCAACAGCCGCATCGAAGACCTGCGGGCCTTCGCCTCCGTCATCAAAGGCCGGAAGAAGGCCGACGGGGTGCGGGTGATGGTCGTCCCGGGCAGTGCGCGCGTGCGCATCGAGGCCGAGGCGGAGGGCATCGACAAGATCGTCGAGGAGTTCGGCGCCGAATGGCGGTTCGCCGGCTGCTCGATGTGCCTGGGCATGAACCCCGACCAGCTCGCACCGGGGGAGCGCTGCGCCTCCACCTCGAACCGCAACTTCGAGGGCCGGCAGGGCAAGGGCGGACGCACGCACCTGGTGTCGCCGCTGGTCGCGGCCGCCACGGCTATCCGCGGCACGCTCTCGAGCCCGTGGGACCTCGACCACGACGACGCGAACGATCCGGACGGCGCGGGCCGCACGGGAGAGAAGGTGGGCGCCTGATGGAGAAGTTCGAGACCGTCACCGGAGTGGCCATTCCGTTCCGCCGGTCCAACGTCGACACCGACCAGATCATCCCCGCGGTCTTCCTCAAGCGCGTGACCAAGACCGGATTCGACGACGCCCTCTTCCACGAGTGGCGCAAAGACCCGGAGTTCATCCTGAACCAGGAGGCCTACCAGGGCGCGAGCGTCCTCGTCGCCGGCTCCGACTTCGGCACGGGATCCTCCCGCGAGCACGCCGTCTGGGCGCTGCGCGACTACGGCTTCCGGGTCGTGCTCAGCCCGCGGTTCGCGGACATCTTCCGGGGCAACTCCGGAAAGCAGGGCCTTCTCACAGGAATCATCTCCGACGAGGACGCCGAGCGTCTCTGGGCGGCCATCGAGGCCGATCCGGGAATATCGGCGACCGTCGATCTGGTTGCCAAGACTGCGACCATCGGTGAAGTGCAGGTGTCTTTCGACATCGACGACTACACTCGCTGGCGTTTGCTCGAAGGGTTGGACGACATCGCTCTGACCCTGCGCGACGAGGCGCGCATCTCCGAATTCGAAGCCGCACGCGCCAGCTGGCGGCCCAAGACCCTCCCGGTGAAACTTTGAACTCTCTTCTTCAGGACGCTCAGGCGGCCGGCGCACACGTCGGCCTCACGGCCGACCGCATCACCATCAACGGCGGCATCCCCCTGCGGGGCCGCATCGAGGTGCGCGGCGCCAAGAACTTCGTCACGAAGGCCATGGTCGCCGCCCTGCTGGGCGAAGGCCCGAGCGTGCTGCGGAACGTCCCCGACATCAGCGATGTGCGGGTCGTCCGCGGCCTCCTCGAGGTGCACGGCGTCAAGGTGACCGACGGCGCGGAGGAGGGCGAGCTGCTGCTCGACCCGAGCGCCGTCGAGTCGGCCCACATGGCCGACATCGACGCGCACGCCGGCTCGAGCCGCATCCCGATCCTGTTCTGCGGCCCGCTGCTGCACCGGCTGGGCGAGGCGTTCATCCCCGACCTGGGCGGCTGCCGCATCGGCGACCGTCCGATCGACTACCACCTCGAGGTGCTCCGCAAGTTCGGCGCCGTCGTCGACAAGCTCCCGAGCGGCATCCGGATGTCGGCTCCGGAGGGCCTCCACGGCGCCAAGCTCGAGCTCCCGTATCCGAGCGTCGGCGCCACCGAGCAGGTCCTGCTCACGGCCGTCCGGGCCGAGGGGATCACCGAGCTCAAGGGCGCGGCGATCGAGCCCGAGATCATGGACCTCATCAACGTGCTCCAGAAGATGGGCGCGATCATCTCGGTCGACACCGACCGCGTGATCCGCATCGAGGGCGTCGACAAGCTGGTCGGCTACAGCCACACCGCGCTGTTCGACCGCAACGAGGCCGCCAGCTGGGCTGCCGCGGCCCTCGCGACCGGCGGCGACATCTACGTCGGCGGCGCCAGGCAGCCCGAGATGCTCACCTTCCTCAACGTCTTCCGCAAGGTCGGCGGCGCGTTCGAGATCCACGACGACGGCATCCGCTTCTTCCACCCGGGAGGCGAGCTCAAGCCGGTCGTCATCGAGACCGACGTGCACCCGGGCTTCATGACCGACTGGCAGCAGCCGCTCGTGGTCGCCCTCGCCAAGGCGAACGGCGTCTCCATCGTGCACGAGACCGTCTACGAGCAGCGTTTCGGCTTCGTCGACGCACTCATCGACATGGGCGCGAAGATCCAGGTGCACAAGGAGTGCCTCGGCGGCCACGCCTGCCGCTTCGGCCAGCGCAACTTCAACCACTCCGCGGTCATCATGGGCCCGGTCGACCTGAAGGGCGCCGACATCGAGATCCCCGACCTGCGCGGCGGATTCAGCCACCTCATCGCGGCTCTGACCGCCGAGGGCCGCTCGACCGTCAGCAACGTCGGCATCATCAGCCGCGGGTACGAGAGATTCATCACCAAGCTGCAGCTGCTCGGAGCGGACTTCGTCCTCGAGGGCTGATGCCCGCGATAATGGGACGGTGCCCCATCCCGAAGAATCCGTGAATCCAGAAGAGCCCGCGAACTCCGCCGTGCCCGCGCAGGCCGAGTCCCGCGCGCAGTCCCGGCATCAGCGGTCCGAGAAGGCCAGGCCGTCGATCTTCTGGGTCCTCGCCGGGCTCATCGTGCCGCTCGGCAGCCTGATCGCCCGCTTCCGGATCACGGACGGCGACAAGCTGCCGCGGCACGGCGCGTACATCATCTCGCCGAACCACTACAGCGAGATCGACCCGGTCATGGTGGGCATGGTGGTCTGGAAGCTCGGCCGGCTGCCGCGCTTCCTCGCCAAGGAGAGCCTCTTCCGGGTCCCCGTCGTCGGCTGGTTCCTGCGCAAGTCCGGTCAGGTGCCGGTGGCGCGTGGCGGGTCGGGCCGGAGCGCCGCCCCGCTCGACGAGGCGCAGAAGATCATCGACGACGGCAAAGTCGTCGTCATCTACCCGGAGGGCTCGCTGACGCGCGACCCCGACATGTGGCCGATGCGCGGCAAGACCGGCGCCGCCCGGATGGCGCTGGAGCACGACCTCCCCGTCATCCCGATGGCGCACTGGGGCACCCAGCAGGTGATGGCCCGGTACGCCAAGAAGATCAGCTTCTTCCCGCGCAAGACCATCCTGGTGAAAGTCGGCGACCCCGTCGACCTGTCGGCGTTCCGCGGGCGCAGCCTCGACCAGGCGACGCTGACCGAGGCGACCGACGTCATCATGAATGCGATCACCGCACTGCTGGCCGACCTGCGTGACGAGAAGGCCCCAGAGAACCGGTGGGACCCGTCGGCGCACAATCAGAAGGAGACCGGCCGCTTCGATGGCTGACAGGAAGGCCCACGCGGCCAGACGATCGACCACGCCCCAGCGCCGGATCGCCGTTCTCGGCGCCGGCAGCTGGGGCACGACGTTCGCCAAGATCCTCGCCGACGGCGGCAACGAGGTGGTGCTCTGGGCACGGCGTCCGGAGCTGGCCCGCGAGATCAACGAGGTCAAGCGCAACAGCGACTACCTCGAGGGCATCAACCTGCCGCGCCAGCTGCGCGCGACCTCCCACCTCGCCGAGGCGATGCGCGGGGCCGAGCAGGTTTTCGTGTCGATCCCGAGCCAGACGCTGCGCTCGAACCTCGACGCGATCGCGCCGCACCTCGGTCCGTCGACGATCGTGGTCAGCCTGATGAAGGGCGTCGAGAAGGGCACCGGACTGCGCATGAGCGAGGTGATAGCGCAGGGCCTCCCGGTCGAGGAGGACCGCATCGCCGTCGCCTCCGGCCCCAACCTCGCGCTCGAGATCGCTCGCGAACAGCCGACCGCGGCCGTGGTGTCGTCGGCCAGCCTGGAGACGGCGCAGGCCGTCGCGATGGCTGCCACCAACCGCTACTTCCGCAGCTTCGTGAACACCGACGTGATCGGCACGGAGTTCGGCGGCGTGCTGAAGAACCTGATCGCGGTCGCGATCGGGATCGTCGACGGCGTCGGCTACGGCGAGAACACCAAGGCCTCGATCATCACGCGCGGCCTGGTCGAGATGACCGACTTCGCGGTCGCCTACGGCGCGGAGGCGCCGACGCTCTCCGGGCTGGCCGGCCTCGGCGACCTGATCGCGACGTGCGAATCGCCCCTCAGCCGCAACAACACGGCAGGCCGCCTGCTCGGCCAGGGCTACAGCTTCAACGACGTGGTGAAGCAGATGAACCAGACCGCGGAGGGCCTCGCGTCGGTGGCGCCGATCCTCCGGCTCGCCGAGGAGCGCGGGGTGGACATGCCGATCGTCCGGCAGGTGAGTCAGGTGCTCGCCGGCACGCTCGACCCGAAGGACATCGCGCCGCACCTCACCACCGACGATGACGAACCGCAGGGAGAAAGGACAACGGATGACGGACAAGGTCGTAGTCGCACTTCTGTTTGGAGGTCGCTCAAGCGAGCATTCGATCAGCTGCGCGACGGCGGCGGGAGTACTGGCGGCGATCGATCGTGACCGGTACGACGTCATCCCCGTCGGCATCACCCACGAGGGCGCGTTCACGCTGCAGCCGGACGATGCCGCCCGTTTCGCCCTGAACGCCGAGGCGCTCCCGCAGGTCGAAGACAACGGGTCGCGCATCGTGTGGCCCGATTCTGTCGCCTCCCGCGAGCTGTCCGTGGTGGCCGCCGACGGCACTATGTCGTCGCTGGGTCGTGTGGATGTCGTCTTCCCGATCCTCCACGGCCCGTGGGGGGAGGACGGCACCGTTCAGGGCATGCTCGAGCTGGTCGGCCTGCCGTACGTCGGCAGCGGCGTTCTCGCGAGTGCGCTCGGGATGGACAAGCACTTCACCAAGACGGTGCTTCAGCAGGCCGGCATCCCCGTCGCACCCTGGGAGACCGTGACCGCCTACCAGTGGCGCACGCGACCTGACGCGGTGCGCGCGTCCGCGGAGGCCCTCGGCCTCCCCGCGTTCGTGAAGCCCGCCCGCGCCGGGTCGAGCGTCGGCGTGTCGAAGGTGTCGTCGTGGGACGACCTCCCTGCGGCGATCGACACGGCGCTGGGCGAGGACGACCGCGTGCTGATCGAGTCGTCCCTCGCCGGCCGCGAAGTGGAGATCGCCGTGCTGGGCGGCCGCCCCGGAGAGCCGACCCGCGCCTCCGTCGCGGGCGAGATCGTGATCACCGGCCGCGACTTCTACGACTTCGCGGCAAAGTACCTCGACGCCCCCGGCATCGAGCTGGTCTGTCCGGCGGCGCTGACCGACGCCGAGCTCGCCGAGATGCGCGACCTCGGCGTGCGCGCGTTCGACGCGATCGGCGGGGAGGGACTCGCCCGCGTGGACTTCTTCCTCACGCCGGAGGGTTTCGTCGTCAACGAGATCAACACGATGCCGGGCTTCACCCCGATCTCGATGTTCCCGCGCTGCTGGCAGGAGTCGGGCCTGTCGTACCCACACCTGATCGACGAGCTCATCCAGGTCGCGGTGGCGCGCGCGGCGGCCTGACTCAGCGCGTCGGTGTCGGCGTCGGTGTCGGTGTCGGGGTCGGCGTCGGCGTGGCTGTCGGCGGCGTGAGGGACGTGTCGAGCGTCGACAGGCACTTCTCGGTCTGTTTGACGGTCCCGATGGCCGAGGCGAACTCCGGCAGTACGGCGGCGTCGGAGGCGCCGGACACGTGGTCGATCACGACCTCCGTGGCCGGCGTGCGCCCGAACGTCTGGTAGACGACCTGCTTGGCGGCCGGGTCCGACATCAGCACCCAGTCGATCCCGTTCACGTCGACGCATGGCTTGGTGGTGGGTCCGAGGGGTGGAACACCGCAGCGCAGCAGCACCGCGGCGGGGTCGCCCCAGGCGCCGGTGGCCTGCGCGTCGGTCTGCCGCCGGTCCTTGTCGGCGACCGAGTCGGGCAGCCGCACGGAGATCTCGGCGCAGCCGGGGTCGTTCGCGTCGGCTCCCGGATCGAGTGAGACCGTCGGCGCGCAGCCCGTCAATGCGAGGGCGGCGGCGGCGATCGTGAGGGCCAGAACGACCTGTCGGGGAGAGCGGCGGGGTGAGCGGCGTGCGGACATCAGGATTCAGGCTACCGTTGGGAGTCATGGTGGATTCTGGGAGCCCGGCCGACACGGTCGCGGCGGTGTCCGAGCGGGAGGCGTTGAAGCGCATCTTCCCGCGGCTTCCGGAATCGAGCGCGACTCTCGTCGGCCCTGGCGATGACGCCGCCGTGCTCGCGGCGCCCGACGGCCGCTACGTCGTCACGACCGACATGATGGTGCACGGACCGGACTTCCGGCTGGCGTGGTCGTCGCCGGAGGACCTCGGCTGGAAGGCCGCGGCGACCAACCTGTCCGACGTCGCGGCGATGGGCGCCGTGCCGACCGCACTGGTCGTCGCGATCGCCGCGCCGCCGTGGTTCCCGGTCGCCTCCCTGGAGTCGTTCGCCGACGGTCTCCGCGCCGCCTGCGCCGCCCTCGCGCCGGGATGCGGTGTCGTGGGAGGGGATCTGTCGGTGTCCGACACGCTCACGATCGCGGTGACGGCGTTCGGCGATCTGGAGGGCCGGACCCCCGTCCTCCGGAGCGGCGCGCGACCAGGCGACGTGGTCGCCGTCTCGGGGCGCCTCGGGGCGGCCGCCACCGGACTCGGGCTGCTCTTCGCGGAGGCTGTGGACGACGAGGGCGCGCCCGACCCCGAGGCTTTCGCCCGGGTGCTCGCCGCGCATCCCGAGCTGATCGACGCCCAGCTGCGGCCGCGGCCTCCCATCGCCGACGGACCGCTCGCGGCGGACGCCGGCGCGACGGCGATGCTCGACCTGAGCGACGGACTCGCGCTCGACGCGCGGCGCGTCGCTGAGGCGAGCGGCGTCGCCCTCGAGATCGATCCGGGCGCCTTGGGCGACGACCCGGTCACGGCGCTGACCGGGGGAGAGGATCACGGCCTCCTGGCCTGCTTCCCGGCGGGAACCGTCCTCCCCGGCGGTTTCCGCCCGGTCGGTGTGGTGCGTGCCGGTGCCGGCCTGCTCGTCGGCGGTCGCCCCTTCGACGAGCGCGGAGGCTGGGACCCGTACCAGGAGTGGGACGGCGTCGCCGGCTGACGGCGTCGCCGGCGGAGGAGATCTGCCTCCTGAGACCAGTCACGAGCGGTCAGGGGAGGAGTGCCGGCGCGAAACCACCCGCATGTCCTCCGTCAGCCGCGTTCCGGCGGCGCGGAGGCCCCGAAGTCCTCCGTTGCCGACGGCGACAGGTAGTGCACGGCGGTCTCGCCGTACGCGCGCGTGCGGTCGAGCACGAGCCCGTCCGGCACGGTCGGCACACCGTCGCGCGTGCTGCGCTCGACGCACACCACGGCGTCCTCGGCCAGAAGCGGCACGAGCGCGGTCAGCGCGCCCAGCAGCTCGGCGTCCGGGAGGTCGTAGGGCGGGTCGACGAAGACGAGGTCGAAGCGGGCCGCGGATGCCGACGCGGCCGACAGATACGGCTGGACAGCGGTCGCCCGAACGTCGACGGTCGGGCGGGCGTCCTTCGGAGCCGCGCGCACGACAGCCTCCGCGTTGCGACGGCAGATCGCCGCAGCGGCCGACGACTTCTCCACCAGCACGACGCGCGAAGCGCCACGGCTGGCTGCCTCCAGCCCCAGTGCGCCCGAGCCCGCGAAGAGATCGAGGACGTGCGCGCCCCGCACGGCGTCGCGCGCGTCCAGCCCGGAGAACACGGCCTCCCTGACGCGGTCGCTCGTCGGCCGGGTGCCGCTCTTGGGAACGAGCAGCGCGAGCGAACCGGCGAAACCGGAGACGATTCGGGTCATAGCCCTCCGAGCCTAGGGCATGTGTTCGAGGGCGCTGCGGTCATGCCCTAGCGGTGCCGTGCCGCCGTCAGCACAATAGGAGGATGGACGAACGCCTCCAGCAGGCGGAACTCGACGCCCTGTGGCGGTATGACGACCCGATCGCATCCGCCGAACGCTTCGCGATCGCCGCCGCCGAACCCGACCGCTCCGAACTGGTGCGTGCCGAACTGGAGACGCAGCGCGCCCGCGCGTTCGGTCTGCAGGGCCGGTTCGCCGAAGCGGAGGGGCTGCTCGATTCCCTCGAACCCGCCGTCGGCACGCTCGCCGTGCGCATCCTCCTGGAGCGCGGCCGGCTGCGCAACACCGCCGGACGCGTCGACGAGGCCGTACCGCTGCTCGAGGAGGCGCTGCTCGCCGCGCGTCGCGAGGGGGAGGGTTTCCTCGCGGTCGACGCGGCGCACATGCTGGGCATCGCCGACCCGCTCCGCTCAGAGCAGTGGACGGAGGAAGGTCTCGCCGAGCTCCAGTCCATCACCGACCCCCGCACGCTGCGGTGGGGTGTCGCACTGCACAACAACCGCGGCTGGGCCCTCTTCGACGCTGGCGAAGCGAACGCCGCGGTCGGCGAGTTCGAAGCCGCGCTGGAGGTCGCCGATCGGTACGGCACCCTCGACCAGCAGTTCGCGGCTCAATGGTCGCTCGCGCGCGCGCTCCGCGAGGTCGGGCGCTGGCAGGAGGCCCTCGGCATCCAGCGCAGGCTCGCCGCCGAGCGCCCGGGCGAGACCGAGGTGGAGGCCGAGCTCGCGGCCCTGACCGAGGTCGAGGAGCACGCCCGGGCGGCCGCACGGGAAGCCGAGCACGACGCGGCGCGCGAGACGGCGACGGAGGCCGCCCCTACGATCGAACCATGACCTCCAGCACCGCCCCGGCCGCAGACGGCGTCGTCTCGCTCGACTCCCGGCTCACCGGCGTGCTCGGCGGTCGCACCGCCTCGGCTTTCGAGAAGGCGTTCGGGATGCGCACCGTCGCCGACCTGCTCGCGCACTATCCGCGCCGTTACGCGACCCGTGGAGAGCTCACCGCCCTGGCGAATCTGCCGCTCGACGAGAACGTCACGATCATCGCCGAGGTCCTGCGCGTGCAGGAGCGGCCGATGCGCGCCCGCCGCGGCTCCATCCTGGAGGTCAAGATCTCCGACGGTGAGGGCATCCTCACGCTGACGTTCTTCAACCAGGCCTGGCGGTCGCGGGAGCTCGTGCCCGGCGTGCGAGGGATCTTCGCCGGCAAGGTGTCCGCGTACCGGGGCGCCCTCCAGCTCGCCCACCCCGACTACGAGCTGTTCGAGCAGGACGCCGAGAACGCGGTCGCCCCGGGGAGTGCCGCGGCGAAGGAGTGGGCGCAGACCCCCATCCCGATCTATCCGGCGACCGGGGCCGTGGCCAGCTGGCAGGTGCAGAAGGCCGTCGGCCTGGCGCTGGACGCGCTGGGTCCGTGCCCCGACCCGGTGCCTGCGTCGATCGTCGCCGAGCGAGGCCTCCTGGGCTTCCGCGACGCTCTCGAAGGCATCCACCGCCCGCAGAAGACCGCGCAGTGGCAGAGAGCCCGCGACGCGCTCCGCTTCCAGGAGGCCTTCGTGCTTCAGGCGGCCCTGCTGCAGCAGCGGGCGGAGGCCCGCACGGTCGCGGCGACGCCGCGGAAGGCCGTTCCCGGCGGGCTGCTCGAACGCTTCGACGCCGTGCTGCCGTTCACCCTGACCGACGACCAGGCCCTTGTCGGCCGGGAGGTCGCGCAGGATCTCGCGGCCGCCGAACCGATGCACCGGCTCGTTCAGGGCGAGGTCGGCTCCGGCAAGACCCTGGTCGCCCTGCGGGCCATGCTCGCCGTGGCCGACAGCGGCGGCCAGTCCGCTCTGCTCGCGCCGACGGAGGTGCTCGCCGCCCAGCATCTGCGCTCGATCGCCGAGATGCTCGGCCCCGATTTGTCGGCCGAGCTCATGCCGACGCTCGTCACCGGCCAGCTGTCGACGGCCGAGCGCAAGCGCGCCCTGCTGCGGACGGTGAGCGGACAGTCGCGGATCGTGGTCGGCACCCATGCGCTGCTGGGCGACGCGGTGGGCTTCTACGACCTCGGCCTGGTCGTGGTCGACGAGCAGCACCGCTTCGGCGTCGAGCAGCGGGAGGCGCTGCGCGCGAAGGGCGGCACGCCTCCGCACGTGCTGGTGCTGACGGCGACGCCCATCCCGCGCACGGTGGCGATGACGGTGTTCGGCGACCTGGAGGTGTCGACGATCGCCCAGCTGCCGGCCGGCCGCCAGGGCATCGAGAGCTTCGTCGTGCCGCTGGCCGATCGCCCGGGCTGGGAGCGCCGCATCTGGGAGCGGGCCTCCGAGGAGATCGGGCGCGGCCGCCAGGTCTTCGTCGTCTGCCCGGCGATCAGCCCCAAGGAGGCGGAGGACGATGGTGAGGAGGCGCCGGATGACCCGGTCGACGGCGAGGCGGGACCGCCGCGCCCCACCGCGAACGTCGAGTCGGTGTCCGCGCAGGTGCGCGCCGATCCGCTCTTCGCGCAGACTCGCGTCGGCGTGCTGCACGGCCGGCTGGCCTCCGACGAGAAGGACGCCGTGATGCGCGCGTTCGCCGCGGGCGACATCGACCTGCTGATCGCGACGACCGTGATCGAGGTCGGCGTGAACGTGCCCAACGCCTCGGCGATGATCGTGCTCGACGCCGACCGGTTCGGCGTGTCGCAGCTGCACCAGCTGCGCGGCCGGGTCGGGCGCGGCGGTGTGCCCGGTCTCTGTCTCCTGGTCACGCACGCGGAGGAGGGGTCGCTCGCACGGCAGCGCGTCGACGCCGTAGCCGCCACACTCGACGGCTTCGAGCTGGCCAACGTCGACCTCGAGCTGCGACGGGAGGGCGACGTGCTCGGCAGCAGGCAGTCCGGAGGCCGCTCCTCGCTGAAGCTGCTGCGCGTCGTCTCCGACGGCGAGCTGATCTCCGAGGCGCGGGTCGCTGCGGCGGAGACGCTCGACGACGGTGGCCTCGCCGCGCACCCGGCTCTCGCGGCGGCGCTCTCGCGTCGCCTGGACGAGTCGGAGCGCGCGTTCCTCGGCAAGTCCTGACCGCCTGTCGGCGGCCGGACGGGCCTTCCGCCGATCCGCAGGGCCACGCAACACGCTGCGCTGTGAAGATAACGGATTCACAACGAAATGCCGGGAATCGCGGGATAGTCTGGTGCCCTATGAACAGGATCGCCGTAGTCCCTGGATCGTTCGACCCGGTCACTCTCGGGCACCTCGACGTCATCGAGCGGGCCGCGCGACTCTGGGACGAAGTGCACGTGCTCGTCGTCCACAACCCCGACAAGTCGGCCCTGTTGCCCATCGCTCAACGCGTCGCGCTGATCGAGCGGTCGATCGACGACGCGGGGATCGGCGGACGGATCGTCGTCGCCTCGTGGTCGGTCGGGCTCCTCGTCGACTACTGCACCGACGTCGGTGCCGACGTGCTCGTCAAGGGCATCCGCTCGCAGGTCGACGTGGCCTACGAGACGCCGATGGCGATCGTGAACCGTCACCTCGCGGCGGTCGAGACCGTCTTCCTGTTACCCGACCCGGCCAACGCGCACGTCTCGAGCTCCCTCGTGCGCCAGGTGGCCTCCCTCGGCGGGGACGTGAGCCCCTACGTGCCGCCCGCCGTCTCAGAACTGCTGTCAACCACATGACCCGGGTGGAGAGATGAACAGTTACGCGACGCGTCAGCCCACAGAGACCTCGGTGGCCCCGGAGGAGGTGGGCCTGCCCGCGCCGGGGATGGACCTGGACGAGCTGAGACGCGCCGCGGAGCAGATCACCACCAATGTGGAGTCCGTCATCGACGGCAAGCACGACGCCGTGCAGACGGCCCTGGTCGTGCTGCTGGCGGAGGGCCACCTCCTGATCGAGGACGTGCCCGGCGTCGGCAAGACCGTGCTGGCGAAGTCGCTGGCCAAGTCGGTGGACTGCTCGGTCAGCCGCATCCAGTTCACGCCCGACCTGCTGCCGAGCGACGTCACCGGTGTCTCCGTGTACAACCAGGCGGAACGACGCTTCGAGTTCAAGCCGGGCGCGGTCTTCGCGAACATCGTGATCGGCGACGAGATCAACCGCGCGAGCCCGAAGACCCAGTCGGCCCTCCTCGAGTGCATGGAGGAGCGCCAGGTCACGGTGGACGGCTCCACGTATCCGCTCGCGGCGCCGTTCATCGTCGTCGCGACCCAGAATCCGGTCGAGATGGAGGGCACCTACGCCCTCCCGGAGGCGCAGCGCGACCGGTTCATGGCCCGCATCGCCATGGGGTACCCCGACGAGGGCTCCGAGCTCGCCATGCTGACGACCCGCGACACCTCCAGCCCGCTCTCGCGCATCGGGCCCGTGGTCACCTCCGAGCAGTTGCGGTCGATGATGACGACGGCACGCGCCGTTTACGCCTCCGCTCCGGTCAAGCAGTACGCGGTCGACCTGGTCCGCGCGACCAGGGAGGACCGCGACCTCCGGCTCGGCGCCAGCCCGCGTGCGACGCTGCAGCTGGTGAGGGCGGCGAAGGCCATGGCGGCGCTCGACGGCCGCGACTTCGTGCTGCCGGACGACATCGACGCGCTGGCGGTCCCGGTGCTCGGTCACCGGCTGCTGCCGACGAGCCGGGCTCTCGGCCACCACCATGAGAGCGCGCCTGTGATCGCCGACATCGTCCGTCGTATCGTCGCCGCGACGCCGGTGCCGGTCGGGTCGGGGGCGATCGGGGCCGGGACGAGCTCCGCCTCGACGGGCGCGCCCTCCACAGGCAGGGAGTAGTCGTGCGGGGGCGCGCCGGGGCATCGTCGCCCGTGAGAAGGCCGCGTCCCACCGCGCGCGGCTGGACCTTCGGCGCCGTGGGTGTCGTCGCGTTGGCGGCGTCCGCGTTCTTCGGCCGCACCGACGTGCTGTTCGTCGGCGTCTTCCTCACCGTGCTGCCCCTGGCGGCGATGATCTCGGTGACCATCGACCGCCCGCGGCTGACGGTCGCCCGCAGCTTCCACCCGGACGTCGTCGCCGTGGGAGAGGAGGCGACCATCGTCACGACGGCGCGCAACCAGGCGACCCGGCCGAGCCCGCCGGCCCGCTGGCGCGAGTTCGCGCCGTCGGGTGTCGTCGTGCAGGCGTCGGCGCCCTTCCCGCGGCTCGGCGCGCACCAGGTCAACGTCACCCACGGCCGCGACACGGTCGTGCTGCGTCAGGACGTCGTCGCGCTGAGACGCGGATCGCACCCCGTCGGGCCGCTGATCGTGAGCCGCACCGACCCGTTCGGCGTCGCATACGCGGAATACACGGTGGGTCAGCCGAGGCAGTTCCTCGTGACGCCACGCGTCGTCCCGCTCTCGAGCGGCGAGCTGGACGTCGCCCACAGCGAAGGCGCGGAGCACGAGCTCCAGCGCCACAGCATCCCGAGCGCCGACGAGCTGATCGCGCGCGAGTACCGGCCGGGCGACCCGCTGCGCCGGGTGCACTGGCGGGCCACCGCGCGCCACGACAAGCTCATGGTGCGGCAGGAGGAGCAGCGCAGCAATCCCGAGGCCTGGCTCCTGATGGACACCCGTCTCACGAGCCGGTCGCCGCTGCAGCAGCTCTCGTCCGACAGCGGCGACCCGCTCTTCGAGACGCTGGTCGAGCTGGTCGCGTCCGTCGGAATACACCTGCTCGACGAAGGCTTCGTGCTCAGCGTCGTCGAGACCGCGCCGCGCCAGCTCTCCGGCCGCAGCGGGGCCGGCCGGACGGGGACCCTCGGCTCGGTGACGCCGACGTACGACCGGGGCACGGCCGACCGACTGCTGCTCGCCGACCTCGCCGCGGTCGAGGCAGGGCCCGACCTCCGCGACGATGCGGTCGCAGAACTCGCATCGGGTCTTCGCCGCGCCGGACGCGCCGTCCCGATCTTCGCCGTCCTCCTCGACGGCACCCCAGAACTCGGTGCGCTCGCCGCGCTGCGCGGCATGGGTGACCCGGCCGTCGCCTTCCTCGGTGAGGGGGCGTCGCCGGAGGCCGAGGAGGTGCTGGCCGACGCCGGGTGGCTGTGCGTCGGCTTCTCGGCCGGCGACGATCCCGCCGATGTCTGGCAGCGCGCGCTCGACCGCCAGCGGGCGGTGGTCGGCCATGGTTAGCGAGGCCGTCTCCCTCGGGATGGCGGGGGTGCGGCGCCGACAGGCCTATTGGCGCCTCACGGGCGCGCTCGTGCTCCAGGTGCTCGCAGTGAGCATCGCCCTCGTCGGGTTGATCCAGGGGCCCACCTGGTGGTTCGGCCTCATGCTGACGAGCTCGTTCCTCCTCGTCGCCGGCGCGGGTCTGCGATCCATCGGGGTTCACCGGAGGATCGTCCCGCTGCTTCTGCTGGTGCTCGCCGCGATGATCATGACGCTCGGGTTCGGCAACGGCACGGGCCTGCTCGGCCTGATCCCCACGGCGGCGACGGTGCAACGCTGGGGCGGGTACCTGCAGCAGGCGATGCTCTCGATCTACCAGCAGGGCACGCCGGCCGAGAGCCTGCCGGAGTTCCTGTTCCTGGTGATCGGCGGCGCCTGCGTCATCGCGATCGTGCTCGACGCTCTCGCGGTCGCGTTCCGTGCACCCGCGTACACGGCCGTCGCCGTCGTCGTCGTGCTGGTCGTGCCGGGGGCGCTCCTGGGCGACGGGCTCGACCCGACCGCGCTCGCGGCGTCCGCTGTCGCGTTCCTGTGGCTGCTGCGCTCCGATGTGCGGACGAGACGGCCGGGAGCGCCGCGCCCGGCGGCCTCGATCTCCATCGGCGCCGCCGCCGTGGTCGTGGCCATGCTCCTGGCCGGAACGGCACCCGGATTCGACAAGGGCGGCGCGACCTCCTTCACCGCGGGAGGCATCTCCATCGGCGGCACCGTGACCCCACTGATCGATCTCGGCAAGGACCTGCGCCGACCTGCGGCCGTGCGCGCCCTGACCTACACGACCAACGCGCCGACCGGCCAGTACCTCAAGCTCGCGTCGCTCGACCAGTTCACCGGTTCGGTCTGGAAGCATCGGGAGCGCGACACCAAGCGGCTCTCCAACGGCGTCGCGATCGGGCCTGTCGCCGGGCTGTCGGACAGCGTCAAGAGCACCAAGTTCACGACGTCTGTGGAGATCGACGACATGACCAGCCGCTGGCTGCCGGTCCCCGCCCCCGTCCAGTCGGTGAAGGGCCTGAACGGCACCTGGTCATGGGATCCGGACGACCTGACGCTCGGCGGCATCAACGTCACGACGCAGGGGCAGAAGTATCAGGCCACGAGCCTCCTCCTGGCGCCGACCGCCGATCAGCTGAAGGCGGCGGGAGGCTTCGTCCCGGCCGACGTGGAGCGCGACCTGTTCCTCCCGCCGAACACGCCGGCCATCATCGCGCAGACGGCGCTGGCGGCCACAGCGGGCTCGGTCTCGGAGTACGACAAGGCCGTCGCGCTCCAGGACTACTTCCGCGACAACGGTTTCGTGTACTCGACGCAGACCCCGCTCAAGCAGGGCTACGACGGCGACGGCGCGCGGGTGATCGCCAGGTTCCTGGAGGTCAAGAGCGGCTACTGCGTCCACTTCGCGTCCGCGATGGCCCTGATGGCGCGGACCCTCGGCATCCCGGCGCGGGTGGCGGAGGGCTACCTGCCCGGCACGTCCTCCGGCGGGACGGCGAACAGCCCCGGGGTGTACACCGTGACCAGCGACGACCTCCACGCCTGGCCGGAGCTGTACTTCGCCGGCGTCGGCTGGGTACCGTTCGAGCCGACGGTCGGCCGCGGCACCATCCCGAGCTACACGCGTCCCAACGCGCTGCCGGACCAGGCCGCTCCGACCTCCGCGCCCGGCGCGTCCTCGGCCCCGCGCAAGGTGGTGCCGACCGACCCCGCGAACGTCGCGGGAGCGGCGGGCACCACGCCGCCGTCGCCGTTGCAGCCGGTGCTCTCCGGTCTCGGCGTCGCCCTGCTGGTCGTCGCCGTCCTGCTCACCCCCGCCGTCCTCCGCCGGATGCGAAGACGGTCGCGGCTGAGACGGCTCGGCGAGTCGTGGGGCGGCGCGACGATCGTCTGGGACGAACTGCGCGACACCGCCCGCGACCTCGGCTGGTCCGCGCCGGACACGGAGACGCCGCGCGTCTTCGCGCACCGGATCGCCGCCGCCGTCGCAGGGACGCCGGGGGAGGAGGCCGTGCTGAGGCTGCTCGACGTCCGCGAACGCGACGCCTTCGGGCCTCCCACGCGCGCCGTCGCCGTCGGGCTCGCCGACGACCTCCGGGTGGTGATCGACGCGCTCGAAGCCCGGGCGGGCCGGGGCGTGCGCCTCAAGGCCGCGCTGATTCCTGTGTCGTTGCTGCCAGCGGGCTGGCGGTCGCCTGCGAGCGTCGGGGGAGCCGCGTAAAATAGCCGATCGTGAGCACCTTCAGAAACAGCCCGTACCGCGTCAATGTGTACGATCTCATGCGGCGCCCCGGCGAGATGCGGGAGCAGCGTATCGCCATCCCCGTCGCCGACAGACTGGGCGAGGGATTGCTCTCCGTACCGGAGGGCGCGACCATCGACGTCGACCTCCGGTTGGAGTCGATGCACGAGGGCATCCTGGTCACGGCGGAGGCCGAGACCACCGCGACCGGCGTCTGCGGGCGGTGCCTGATCGACATCGAGCAGCCTGTCGAAGTCGATTTCCAGGAACTTTTCGCGTATCCTTCTACGGAAGCTTTTGATTATGAGGTTCACGACGACCACGTGGATCTTGAACCTCTGATCAGGGATGCGGTGGTGCTGTCACTGCCGTTTCAGCCGGTGTGCCGGCCGGACTGCCCGGGTCTCGATCCAGAGACCGGGGAGAGGCTGGCGGATGTACCGGACCGCAAGCCGAACGAGACCATCGATCCTCGCTGGTCCGCGCTCGCGGCGTTCCAGGCTTCCGACACCGAGTCCACCAGCAACAACGCCCCGGCCGCCGGGGCTGGAGAAGAGAGATAGTCATGGCCGTTCCGAAGCGGAAGCAGTCTCGCGCCAACACCCACGCCCGTCGTTCGCAGTGGAAGGCCGAGGTCCCCACGCTCGTCAAGTCGATCGAGAACGGCAAGGTCGTCTACAGCCTCCCGCACCGTGCCAAGGTCGTCGAGGACTCCGCGGGCACCGCGCTGTTCATGGAGTACAAGGGCCGCAAGGTCGCCGACGTCTGATCAGCGTTCCGAGGTCAGACGAGCACCGATGATCGGCGAGAACTCTGACCGCACCGCGCTCATCGAGAAGCTCGGGGCCGATATCGACCCCGAGCTTCTCGAGCTTGCGCTGACGCATCGTTCCTACGCGTACGAGCACGGCGGCATCCCCAACAACGAGCGCCTGGAGTTCCTGGGCGACTCGATCCTCGGGCAGGCCGTGACGGTCAAGCTGTTCCGCGAGAACCCCGACCTCGACGAGGGCGAGCTCGCTAAGCGCCGGGCCAGCCTGGTGAGCTCGGTCGCGCTGGCGGAGGTCGCCCGTGGCATCGGCCTCGGCGAGTACCTGCGCCTGGGGCGCGGTGAGAACCAGAGCGGAGGCCGCGACAAGGCATCCATCCTGGCCGACACCGTCGAGGCGCTGATCGGCGCCGCGTATCTGGACGTGGGCGGGGAGGAGGCGACGGCCCTGGTTCTCCGGCTCATCGACCCCCTGCTGGCCGACCCGGATCGGTTCGGCGCCGCCATGGACCCGAAGACCAGCCTCCAGGAGGCCGCCGCCCATCGCGGCGCGGGCCTCCCGGTCTACTCGGTGACGAACTCCGGGCCGGATCACTCCAAGACCTTCCACGCCACCGTCTCGGTCGGCGACCTCGTGACCGCCACGGGCGAGGGGACGAGCAAGAAGCAGGCCGAGATGGCCGCCGCGCTCAACGCCTGGACCGAGCTGACCCGCCGCCGTGCCCGAGCTCCCCGAGGTTGAGGTCGTCCGCGCCGGTCTGGCGCCGGCGGTCACGGGTGCGACCATCCTCGGCGTCGAGGTCTTCGAGCAGCGGTCGCTGAAGCGGCACGATCCGCTCACCGGCACGTTCGAGGCTCTGCTGACCGGCCGGGTCATGCAGACCCCCGCCCGCCGCGGCAAGTTCCTCTGGATCCCGCTGCAGGGCGCTCCGCGCCGCGCGATCGTGGCGCACCTGGGCATGAGCGGGCAGATCCTGCTCCGCGAACCAGGGTTCGAGGAGGCCGGCCTGCTGCGCATCCGCCTCCACATCGAGACACCCGCGACCTTGCCCGGCGACCACCGCGAGCTGTGGGTGCACTTCGTGGACCAGCGGATCTTCGGTTCGATGGCCGTCGACAGCCTCGTGCCGACGGCGGACGGCGCTCCGGCCGGTCTCGGCACCGACGAGGCGCTTCTCCCGACCCAGGTCGCGCACATCGCCCGCGACCCGCTCGATCCCGCGTTCGACGACGCGGCGTTCGCTGCCGCCCTCGCGCGCCGGAGGAGCGGGATCAAGCGCGTCCTCCTCGACCAGACGGTCGTCAGCGGGATCGGGAACATCTACGCGGACGAGGCGCTCTGGGCGGCTCGCATCCACTACGAGCAGCCCGCGTCGTCGCTGAGCCGCGCGAAGGCGCGGACTCTGCTGTCGGAGGTGCGGCACGTGCTCGACAAGGCGCTGGCCGAAGGCGGCACGAGCTTCGACGCCCAGTACGTCAACGTGAACGGCAATTCGGGCTACTTCTCGCACAGCCTCAACGCCTACGGCCAGGACGGCAAGCCGTGCCCGCGCTGCGGCACGCCGATCGTGCGTGAGCGCTTCATGAACCGCTCGTCGCACTTCTGCCCGCACTGCCAGCGGCTGCGCTGAATACCAATAGTTGGTAACCTCGTCGTTATGGCGATGAACACCTCGATCAGCCTCGACGACCACTTCGCGGGCTTTCTTGCGCACGAAGTGGCGACCGGCCGCTACCGATCCGCGAGCGAGGTCGTGCGGGCCGGCCTGCGTCTGCTTGAGGACCAGGAGGCGCAGATGGCCGCTCTGCGGGCGGCGCTGGTCGCCGGTGAAGCGAGCGGCGAGCCGGAGGCCTTCGACTTCGATGCGTTCATCACCGCGAAGAAGTCGTGAGCGGGTATCGGCTCACACCGGCGGCGCAAGGCGACCTCGGGTCGATCTGGGACTTCACGCAGGAGAACTGGGACGCACGGCAGGCAGAGACGTACGTGATGGAACTCCGTGCCGCGATCGAGCGCATCGCAGCGTTTCCCGACCGTGGCCTGCCCTGCGACGAGATGCGCTCCGGGTATCGGCGATACGTCATCGGGAGCCATCTGATCTTCTACCGGGCGACGGGCGGCGGCGTCGACGTCATCCGCATCCTTCATCAGCGGATGGATCCAACACGGCACCTGTGAATGGCACGCCCTAGTCCAGCGTCTTCTGCCAGTGCCCCGTCAACGCGTGCAGCCGGAACCCGAAGGCGCGGTTGATCGCGAGCATCGGCACGTTCTCGTCGGCGTTCCAGGTCAGCAGCCGCGTGATGTGGGGGGCGTGGTCCGCGAGCTCGTGGATGTTCTGCAGCTTGACCAGCGTGCCGAGCCGGTGACCCCGGTGCGGGACGGCGACGAGGGTGTCGTACTGCTCGGCCTTGTCACCGTCGGCGGGCACCGCGATCTCGGTGTACGCGGCGAGCTCGCCCGAGCCGATGTGCTGCGCCGCGGTGACCAGAAGCGGCTCGCCGCGCGCTTCCAGTTCGCGCTCCTGGGCGCGGACGCGTTCGCCCGTCCACTCCTCCCGGTCGAGCGCGATGCCGCTCTGCGGCACGTCGATCGTCATCCGCGCCTTGAGCGCTGCGAACCGTTCGAGCAGGTCGTCGGGGGCATGCCCCAGCCACGAGACCGCGCGGTACCCGGTCGCCGAGGCGGCGGTGCTCGCCAGTCCGGCCTCCCGGGCCCGGGGGAGCGGGAGCAGCAGTTCGCTCGACCGCTCGACCTGGCCGAGCCGGAAGCCGCGCCGCAGGGCGAAGCGCACGTCCGGCGACTCGGAAGGGAGACCGGCCGCGCCGGACGGCGCGCGGACGACGGAAACACTGTCGCCGAGGGTTCGGGCCGGATGCTCGGTGTACGCGCTCACGACGCGCCGCCCGCCCTCGGCCGCCAGCTCTTCACCCGCAGCCAGCAGGGCGGTGCCTATTCCGCGCCCACGGGCCGCCGGGGCCACGTCGACCAGCAGCGAGACGGTCTCGGCGTTCTCGTCGAGTGGGAAGTCCGCCTGGACTCGCCCGACGACCACGCCGTCCTCGATCGCGACGAGCAGGATCTTCTCCTGGTACTCCTGCGCACGGAACGACGCGAGCGCCTCGTCGGCGGTCTCGACGAAGTCATCGGTCTGCCAGAGGGCGACGCTGATCCCGTTCAGCACACCGACCAGCTCTTCGAACGTCGCGGACTCCGGCGTTCCGAGTGCAGGAGGAGGAGTCAGCCGCTCGATGCGCACCGCCACCTCCCGATGTCGAACCACTCACCATAACCTGCTTTCAGATCCCAGGGAAGGGCAGGGGCCGGTTTGGTTTCGATCGTGTAAATCTGGGCGCAAATGTCGGGTGCAAATGCTTGCGGCGCATGTAGTCTCAGCACACATATTCGTGGTGCGACGAGGCAATCACGCCGCGTTCGACACGGATTCACGTCGAGAGGCAGAAGATGCTAGGAAAGAAAGTCACGATCGGTGCGGCTGTTGCAGCGTCAGTCGCACTGCTCCTCGTGGGCTGTGCCAACCAGCCGTCCACAGGAGGCTCCACCAGCTCCAACTCGAAGGTGAACATCCCGGCGATCACCTCCGTGGACACCCCCAAGGACGCGGTGCTCCCCGCGGGCGACGGCAAAGCCACCTGCCCCTCGGGTCTGACCATCGCCTACGTCGGCGCCGAGACCGGCCCCAACGCCCAGCTCGGCATCAACATCTACAACGGTGTGCAGCTCGCCATCGACCAGCACAACGCGTCGAACAAGGGCTGCCAGATCGCCTTCAAGAAGTTCGACACCGAGGGCGACCCGAACAAGGCGACCGGCCCGGTCACCCAGGCGGTCAACGAGGCCGACATCATCGGTGTCGTCGGCCTGCCGTTCTCCGGCGAGTCGAAGGCGACCGGCAACATCTTCGAGCAGCAGGGCCTCGTCCACATCACCCCGTCGGCGACCAACCCGGGTCTGACCCAGAACGGCTGGAAGACCTTCTTCCGCGGCCTGGGCAACGACGCGGTGCAGGGCCCCGCGGCGGCGAAGTTCCTGACCGACAAGCTGAAGGCCAAGAAGGTCTACCTGGTCCAGGACGACTCCGACTACGGCATCGGCCTCGGCACGACCACCTCGAAGGCGCTCGGCGACGCGCTCGTCGGCACCGACAAGGTGACCACCGGCCAGAAGGACTTCTCGGCCGTGATCTCGAAGATCATCAACGCCAAGCCGGACGCGGTCTACTACTCGGGCTACTACGCCGAGGGCGCTCCGTTCGACCAGCAGCTGGTGAACAAGGGCTACACGGGCACGTTCGTCGGCCCCGACGGCGTGAAGGACGACCAGTTCATCAAGCTGGCCGGCGACGCGTCCAGCAACGCGTACTTCACCTGCCCCTGCATCCCGGGCGAGCTGATCCCGACCTTCGAGTCGGACTACAAGAAGCTCGCGAGCGCCGAGCCCGGCACGTACTCGATCGAGGGCTACGACGCCACCACGGTGCTGCTCGCCGGTATCGACAAGGGCAAGACGACCCGCGCCGACCTGGTCGACTGGGTCAAGAACTACGACGCCGACGGCCTGAGCAAGCACTACAAGTGGGACTCCACCGGTGAGCTCCAGGCGCCGACCGTCTACGGCTACAAGGTCGAGAGCGGCAAGATCGTTCCGATCGGCACCATCGGATAACGCGACACACGAAGGTGCCGCGGGCCACCGTGGCCCGCGGCACCTTTGTTTCGACTCTCACTAGAACTGAGCCGGACCAATGACGATCCGGCACTGAACCCTGGAAGTTCGAATGCTCGAAACCCTCCTCCTCGTCCATCCCGTCCTCGACAACTCGTGGATCAACTTCGACGTCAACGCGCTCGTCCAGAACTTCTGGAGCGCCACCTTCGACGGCCTCACCTTCGGCGCCATCTACGGCCTGATCGCCGTCGGCTACACGCTCGTCTACGGCGTGCTGAACCTGATCAACTTCGCGCACTCCGAGGTCTTCATCGTCGGTGCGTACGGCGTGGTCATCACCCTCACCTCGCTCGGCTTCGGCCCGAGCGCCCCCAACCTGAGCCCGGCGGCGATCGTCGGCGACCTCCTGCTCGCCCTGCTCGTCGGCATGGCGGCGTCGGCCTTCACCGCCTGGGTGCTGGAACGGGTCGCCTACCGTCCGCTGCGAAAACGGAACGCGCCTCGCCTCGTGTTCCTCATCACGGCGATCGGCGCCTCGTTCACGATCCAGTACCTGATCTTCCTGATCCGGGGCGCGAACGCGGAGCCGGCGGTGACGATGTTCATCCCCAAGCCGGTGTTCGACGTGTTCGGGACGATCGTGAACAGCCAGCAGATCATCATCGTGGTCGCCTCGGTGATCCTGATGATCGCGACCGACTGGTTCATCCGCCGCACCCGCACCGGCCGCGGCATCCGCGCGGTCGCGCAGGACGCTGACACGGCCACGCTCATGGGCGTGAACAAGGAGCGGATCATCCAGATCACCTTCATCACCGGCGGTATCCTCGCGGGCGCCGCTGCACTGTTCTACGTGATGCTGGTGCCCTCCGGCGTGATCTACAACGGCGGCTTCGTGCTCGGCGTCAAGGCGTTCGCCGCGGCCGTCCTCGGCGGTATCGGCAACGTGCGCGGCGCCCTCCTCGGAGGCCTCCTGCTGGGCATCATCGGCAACTACGGCCAGATCCTGCTCGGCGACTCGCAGTGGACAGACGTCGTCGCCTTCGTCGTCCTCGTCCTCGTGCTGCTGGTCAAGCCGACCGGAATTCTCGGCACCTCCCTCGGAAGGAGCCGCGCATGAGCATGACAGAAGGCCCCAAGGTCCTCCCCGACGGCCGGGGGGAGCAGGTCGACGACGCAATGGAGGCCGCGCGCGCCCGCAGGCGCACCGGCTTCCTCCAGCCGCTCCGCGATCGGTGGAACGCGCTCCCGCGCGCCGTGCAGTGGGCGTGGCTGCTCATCGTCGTCGCCCTGGCGTACGCGCTGCCGTACCTGAACTTCTTCCCGCTGTCGACCGAGCCCGGCAACGACTGGCCGCTCGCCTGCTTCGCGATGGCGACCTACGGTCTGATCGCGATCGGCCTGAACGTCGTGGTCGGCTACGCCGGCCTCCTCGACCTCGGCTATGTCGCCTTCTTCGCGGTGGGCTCGTACACCGCGGCGATGCTGACCAGCCCGGACTCGCCGTTCCTCAAGATCCCGTACCTGTGGACGATCCCGGTCGCCATGGCGGTCACGATGACGTTCGGCGTGATCCTGGGTGTGCCGACGCTCCGCCTCCGTGGCGACTACCTGGCGATCGTCACGCTCGGCTTCGGTGAGATCGTGCGCATCCTCGCCACGATCATCCCGGCGATGAAGGGTCAGGTCGGCTTCCAGAACGTCGGACACCCGCCGGGAGAGACCGCCAAGGGGATCCCGATCTTCTCGAATTCCAACGGCGTGCCCTGGTATTGGCTCACGGTGACGATCATCATCGTGATCCTGCTGCTGGTCGGCAACCTGGAGCGCAGCCGCGTGGGCCGCGCGTGGATCGCCATCCGCGAGGACGAGGACGCCGCCGAGATCATGGGCGTGCCCACCTTCAAGTACAAGGTGTGGGCGTTCGCGATCGGCGCCGGCGTCGGCGGTCTCTCCGGCGCGCTGTTCGCCGGTCAGGTCGGCTTCGTGAACAACCAGAAGTTCGACGTGCAGACCTCGATCCTGTTCCTCGCGGCCGTCGTGCTCGGCGGCGCCGGCAACAAGGTCGGCGCCATGATCGGTGGCGCGATCGTCGCCTACATCCCGCTGCGGTTCACCGCGATCGCCGACTACAAGTACCTGATCTTCGGCATCGCCCTCGTGCTGATCATGATCTTCCGGTCGCAGGGCCTGTTCCCCGCGCGCCAGAAGCTGCTGGCGTACGGCAGGCACGCGTACAACAGAGTGGCCCAGGCGGCGAAGGGAGGCGCACGATGAGCGACCAGAACACCACCGGGATCCCGGAGGAAGAGCCCGCCCTCGGCGCCAACGAAGAGGAGCTCGAGGCCGCTGGAGTCGACCTGGACGTCGCGGAGGCGGCGGCCCCCGACCGCGAGATCGCGGTCGAGGTCGGCGAGAACATCGTGGAGGTGCGCAACCTCACCGTGAAGTTCGGCGGGCTCCTCGCGCTCGACGACGTGTCGTTCGACATCCGCCGCGGCGAGATCCTCGGCCTGATCGGGCCGAACGGCGCGGGCAAGACGACGTGCTTCAACGCGATGACCGGCGTCTACAAGCCCACCAGCGGCGACGTGCTGCTGGAGGGCCAGTCGATCAAGGGCCAGAAGCAGCACAAGATCACGCGGCTGGGTCTGGCGCGCACGTTCCAGAACATCCGCCTGTTCGGCGAGATGACGGCGCTGGAGAACGTCGTCGTCGGCCTCGACGCGCGGCACAGGACGTCGGTCCCCGGCGCGCTGCTGCGGCTTCCACGTCACACGAGGGAGGAGAAGTCCGCCATCGAGCGCGGGATGGCCCTGCTCGAGTTCGTGGGCATCGCCGACCACGCGGCCGACCTCTCGCGGTCGCTGCCGTACGGCTCCCAGCGTCGCCTGGAGATCGCGCGCGCCCTCGCGACCGATCCCAAGGTGCTCTGCCTCGACGAGCCGGCCGCCGGCTTCAACCCGGCGGAGAAGGAGGACCTGATGGACCTCATCCGGACCATCCGCGCCGACGGATACACCGTCCTCCTCATCGAACACGACATGAAGCTGGTCATGGGCGTGACGGATCGCATCGTGGTGCTCGAGTTCGGCCGCAAGCTGGCCGACGACGTGCCGCAGGAGATCCGCAACGACCCCCGCGTGATCGCCGCCTACCTGGGGGAGCCCGAAGATGACGTTGCTTGAACTGAAGAACATCAGCGTCTCCTACGGACGCATCGAGGCGATCCACGACATGTCGTTCTCCGTGGAGGAGGGCGAGATCGTCAGCCTCATCGGCGCGAACGGCGCGGGCAAGTCGACCACGATGAAGACGATCTCGGGCATCCTGAACCCGTCGAAGGGCTCCATCCTGTTCGACGGCCAGGACATCACCAAGATGAAGGCGCACATCCGGGTGATCCGGGGCATCTCGCAGGCTCCGGAGGGCCGCGGGATCTTCCCGGGCATGACCGTGATGGAGAACCTCGACATGGGGGCGTTCGGCCGCAAGGACCGCTCCAACATGGGACCGGACTTCGAGCGCGTCTTCTCGCTGTTCCCCCGGCTGGCCGAGCGCAAGACGCAGGTCGGCGGCACGATGTCCGGCGGTGAGCAGCAGATGCTCGCCATCGGTCGCGCGCTGATGTCGAACCCGCGCCTGCTGCTGCTCGACGAGCCCTCGATGGGGCTCGCTCCGCAGTTCATCCGGCAGATCTTCTCGATCATCACGGAGATCAACAAGCAAGGCACCACTGTGCTGCTGGTCGAGCAGAACGCCAACCAGGCGCTCGCTCGCGCCAACCGCGCGTTCGTGCTGGAGACCGGGAGCATCACACGCGCGGGCACCGGTCGCGAGCTCCTCGCCGACCCCGCCATCAAGGAGGCCTACCTCGGCGTAGGCTGAGCGGCCTTCCGCCGCCGAGCACACGGGAAAGTGCGCCGATCCCACCCGGAACGGCGCACTTTTCCTGTGCTCGGCGGCAGGGGGAACGGGCGAGTGCACGGGGGTCGGGTAGATTCACCTGCGTGTATCTGAAGAGTCTGACGCTCAAGGGCTTCAAGTCGTTCGCCACGCCGACGACTTTCGCCTTCGAGCCGGGCGTCACCTGCGTCGTCGGCCCGAACGGGTCCGGCAAGTCGAACGTGGTCGACGCTCTCGCCTGGGTCATGGGCGAGCAGGGCGCCAAGACGCTTCGCGGCGGCAAGATGGAGGACGTCATCTTCGCCGGCACCTCCACCCGCGGTCCGCTCGGCCGCGCCGAGGTGCAGCTGACGATCGACAACTCCGACGGCGCCCTCCCGATCGAGTACACCGAGGTCACGATCTCGCGCACCCTCTTCCGCAACGGCGGGAGCGAGTACGCGATCAACGGGCAGTCGTGCCGCCTGCTCGACGTGCAGGAGCTGCTGAGCGACTCGGGTCTGGGCCGCGAGATGCACGTCATCGTCGGGCAGGGGCAGCTCGACGCCGTGCTGCGCGCCACGCCGGAGGAGCGCCGGGGCTTCATCGAGGAGGCCGCCGGCATCCTCAAGCACCGCCGCCGCAAAGAGAAGACCCTCCGCAAGCTGGAGGCCATGCAGACCAACCTGACCCGCCTGAGCGACCTCGCCGGCGAGGTGCGCCGGCAGCTGAAGCCGCTCGGTCACCAGGCCGAGATCGCGCGCGAGGCGCAGTCCATCGCCGCGGTCGTCCGCGACGCCCGGGCGCGTCTTCTCGCCGACGACGTCGTCGCGCTCCGCCGGTCGCTCGACGACCACACGCGAACGGAGACGGAGCGCCACAGCGAGCAGATCGTGCTGCAGGAGCAGCTGGAGCAGAAGCAGTTGCGCCGCGCGCGCCTGGAGCAGGCGCAGGTCGGCGACGCCGTCGATGTCGCGCGCAGCACGGCCTTCGCGCTCGAGCAGGCGCAGGACCGGCTCCGGAGCCTCTACACGCTGGCCACGCAGCGCCTGGCGCTCCTCGGGAGCCAGTCCGAGGCGACGGAGGACGGCCCGCGGGTCAGCCCGCAGATGGTGCAGGACGCCGCCGACGAGGTCGAGCGCCTCCGGGCGGCCGTGGCCGAGGCCGAGATCGCGTGGCAGGCCGCCCAGGCCGCCACCCGCGGCGCCCGTGCCCGGCTGGACTCGGTGGACGAGGAGATCGCCGCGCAGAGCGCCCTGGTCTCCAAGCACGATCTGGAGATCAGCAAACTGAACGGCCAGGCGGAGGCCGCGGCTCAGCGGCTGGCGGCGGTGCGCGGCGAGGTCCTGCGTCAGCAGAACGCGCTCGACGCCGCGACCGAGCGGCGCGAGAAAGCGCTCTCCGAGCTGGCCGCCCGCGAGGCCGACGCCGAGATCGCCGACCCGGGCGAGGGCAGCCTCGACGAGGCATACGAGCTCGCCCAGGCCGATGTGTTCGAGGCCGAGGGGTTGATCGAGAAGCTGCGCGACGATCTGCACGCCCTGGAGCGCGAACGCGACGCCCTCGCGGCCCGCACCTCGGCACTGTCGCTCGCGCTCGACCAGAAGGACGGCTCGGCCGCCCTGGTGGCCGCTCGGCTGGCGGGCGTGCGCGGGCTCGTAGCCGAGCACTTGCGCGTGCACCCCGGGTTCGAGGCCCCGATCGCGGCAGCCCTCGGAACTCTGGCGGACGCGGTGCTCGCCGAGAGCAGAGGAAGCGCGTTCGACGCTGTCGCCCACGCGGCCGCCGACGATCTCGGCCGGGTGGAGGTCGTGGTCGCCGACGCTGGGGCGCCGGAGGTCGACCTCGGTGGCGTCGCCGGGGTCGTTCCGGCCCGCTCGGTGGTCGACGCGCCCTCCGGGGTCCTGGGCCTCCTCGCGTTCACCGCGATCGCCGACGACCTGGAGGCCGCGCGGGCGGCGGCAGACACCTTCCGGAGTCGAGGGCTCGGCGGCCCCGTCACGCTCATCACGCGCTCGGGCGACGTGCTGACCGACTTCGTGCTGCGCGGCGGCTCCGGCGCCAAGCAGAGCCGCATCGAGCTCTTCGCCGAACGGGATGCCGCCCAGGAGCGGCTCGACGAGGTGACCTCCCTCATCGATCGGGCGCGGTTCGCGCTGGCCGAGCAGCGCGGGGTCGTCCAGGTCGCCAAGGAGCAGTCGCAGGCCGCCCTCTCCGCCCTGCGCGAGTTCGACGCGAAGCTCGCCGCTCAGACCGAGCAGCTGAACCGGCTGCGGGTGCAGTCGGAGGCCGCCGAGGCGGAGTTCGACCGTCTGAGCCGTGCGCTCGAGCAGGCGGCCGAGCGGGTCGCCGAGGCCGAGTCGGCCGCCGAGTCCGCGAAATCCGAGCTGGAGGTCGCCCGCTCGCGGCCGCGGCCGATCCTGGACGTGTCGGCGCGCGACGCGCTCTCGCTCGAACTGGACGCCGCCCGCGAGGCCGAGGTCGAGTCCCGGCTGGGAGTCGAGACGGCCAAGGAGCGCGTGCGCGCGGAGCAGGCCCGCGGTGAGGCTCTCGCCCGCCGGCTCGAAGCCGAACGGGCCGCGGCGGAGGAGGCCGCCCGCCGGGCCGTCATCCGGCGCCGTCAGCTCGACGCCGCGCAGGGCGTCGTCGACGCGCTGCCCGCGGTCCTGGCCTCCGCCGACCGGTCGGTGGCGCAGGCGCGCCTCGAACTGGCGACGGCGGAGGCGCAGCGGGCGAGCCAGAACGAGGAGCTCGCGACCGTGCGCCGCGAGGAGGCCGCCCTCCGGGATCGTCTGCACACGATCACCGAGGCCGTCCACGGTCTCGAGCTGCAGATCTACGAGAAGAAGCTGCACCTGTCGAGCCTGCTGGAGCGCGCGGGCAGCGAGCTGGGGCTCGTGGAGGACGTACTGGTGGCGGAGTACGGGCCGGACGTGCTGATCCCCGTCGAACGACCCGACTCCGATGAGGCAGGCGAGGAGCCGCAGGGCGACCGGTTCGTCCGCGAGCAGCAGCAGAAGCGCCTCGCGACGGCCGAGCGCAAGCTCGCCCAGCTCGGCCGGGTCAACCCGCTGGCGCTGGAGGAGTTCGCCGCGCTGGAGCAGCGGCACAAGTTCCTCACCGAGCAGCTGACCGACCTCACCAACACGCGCAAAGACCTCGTGACGATCATCGAGGAGATCGACGAGAAGATGCAGACCATCTTCGAGTCGGCGTTCGCGGACACCGAGGCGGCGTTCGAGCGCGTGTTCCCGATCCTGTTCCCCGGTGGCTCCGGCCACATCGCCCTGACGAACCCGGACGACCTCCTCACCACGGGCATCGAGGTCTCGGTCAAGCCGGCCGGCAAGAAGATCGAGCGCCTCTCGCTGCTGTCGGGCGGGGAGCGTTCGCTCGCCGCCGTCGCCCTGCTCATCGCCATCTTCAAGGCGCGGCCCAGCCCGTTCTACATCATGGACGAGGTGGAGGCTGCGCTCGACGACGCCAACCTGGGCCGTCTGCTGACGATCTTCGAGGACCTCCGCGAGAACAGCCAGCTCATCGTGATCACGCACCAGAAGCGCACGATGGAGATCGCCGACGCCCTCTACGGCGTCTCGATGCGCCAGGACGGCGTGTCAGCGGTCGTCGGGCAGCGCGTCGCTCAGGAGAAGGCGTCGGCGTAAGCGCTGGTCGGCCGCAGCGCTGGTCGTCCGCAGCGTCGGCCGGCTACAGCTCGACGGCCGCCAGCTTGGCGTCGAGCCCGTCGAGGGCCTCCGCCGCCCGACGTTCGCAGCGCATGGCGAGACCGATGTGCCCGTTCTCGCGCAGGTGCGCGGCGAGCAGGAGGGCGTCCCGGTTGTCGCCGAGCGCGTCCTGCACCGCCTCGGCCGCCGCCGCGAGCCGAACGGCGTCGCGACCGAGGTCGTCGGCGACCGCCTCGGCCGCGTAGCGGACCTTCCGTGCCGCCTTGCGCAGGGCGTGCCGCTCCTCCAGGCTGTCACCGTGGCGGCGATGCGCCTTCGCGACCGCCTTCTGCAGGCCGCGGGTCGTGACCCGGTCGGCGTGCGAACGGCCATTCGCGCTCAGGGGCGGGTCGGCCGCGAACACCTGGAGGTCGGCCAGGAGCACCCGTACGGTCCGGCCGTGCAGGTGGCCGATGAGCGAGGCCAGGGCGCGCTCGTGCGCCGCGCGGGCCTGGGCGACTTCGGCGGACACCGCGTCCACCACTTCGACCTCGTCGTCGGCTTCGAGCAGGTCCTCGAGCGCGTCCGCCCGCACCTCCAGGTCGCGCACCGCGCCCAAGCGGTTGCCCAGCGCCTTGAGCCGTGAGCGCAGCCGGACCTCCGCATCGCGGTCGAACGCCGCGCGGTAGACCCGCAGGATGCTGCGGAGCCGCCGCACGCGTGTCCGCGCCTGGTGCACGGCGTCCTCCCCGTCGCTCTCGATCTCGACGAGCTGCTCGGCGAGCTCGGCCGACACCGCCACGAGGGAGAACATGCCGCCACAGTACCAACTAGTCTGAGTGTCATGGCAGATCGCACTCCCTGGTCACTGTCGGGCGCCCTCCGGGGGCTGTTCGCCAAGAAGACCATCGACGAGACCACCTGGGACGATCTGGAGGCTGCGCTCATCACCGCCGACTTCGGTCCCGACGTCACCGAGGCGGTCGTCGACGACCTGCGCGCCAAGGTCGACCGGTACCACACCACCGACCCGGCCGACCTCCAGCGCATGCTGCGCGAGACGATGGAGGAGCGGCTCTCGAAGCTCGACACCACGCTGAAGCTGAGCGAGCGGCCGGCGATCGTGCTGGTCGTCGGCGTCAACGGCGTCGGTAAGACGACGACCATCGGCAAGTTCGCGAAGTTCCTGCGTACCTACGACCGCTCGGTCGTCGTCGGCGCCGCCGACACCTTCCGAGCCGCCGCGGTCGAGCAACTGGCCACGTGGGCCGAACGCGCGGGCGCCGACATCGTCCGGCCGCAGCAGCAGGGCCAGGATCCGGCCTCGGTGGCGTTCCAGACGGTCGAGAAGGCGAAGCACGACGGCACCGAGATCGTCATCATCGACACCGCGGGCCGCCTCCAGACCAAAGGCGGTCTGATGGACGAGCTCTCCAAGATCAAGCGCGTGGTCGAGAAGCAGGCGCCGATCGCGGAGGTGCTCCTGGTCCTCGACGCGACCACCGGGCAGAACGGGCTTGCACAGGCCGAGGCCTTTCTCGAGCACGCCGGAGTGACCGGGCTGGTCCTGACCAAGCTCGATGGCTCGGCCAAGGGCGGCTTCGTCCTCGCCGTGCAGGAGCGCACCGGCCTCCCGATCAAGCTCATCGGCCAGGGCGAGGGCATCAACGACCTCACCGGCTTCACGCCGCACGTGTTCGCGCAGCAACTGGTCGGATAGGGGTCGGCATGGCCATCGAGCACGACTACTTCGGCGTCATCGACGAGACCGCGTCGGGTGGCCTCGCCTGGAGCGACACGGTCGAGCTCGCCGACCAGGCGGTGGAGGTCGAACTCCTCGCCGACGACGAGCCGGCGGTGGGCGAGTACGCGCTCGACGCGGCCGCGGCACTGATCCAGGCGCTCGAAGGCTTCGACGCGCGGGCGCGCGACGCGCTGATCGCCGAGCTGAGCTCGCGGCAGTCGGCGACGACCAGCTACATCGACGAGCACGTGGACAAGCTGGGGGAGTCGCTCCTCGACCTGCTGGTCTACAACTCGGGCGACATCGCGATCGACGTGCTGCGGTCGCTGCAGCTGCTCGCCGTGACGGTCCAGGCCGATCAGGCGGGGGAGGACGAGGTCTTCGCGACGTTCGACTACTCCATCAGCCCGGACGAGACCGACGCGATCCTGACCGTGTCGTTCGACGTGCGCGGCGACGTCGTCGCGGTCGACACCCAGAGCTGACCGGCACCCGGCAACAGACGGGCGTCCCTCGGCGGCCGCCCGGCCAGGCCCGATAGACTTGTCGGATCATGGCTACTTTCGGCTCGCTGTCCGACCGTCTTACGGACACCTTCAAGAACCTCCGCACCAAGGGCAAGCTCACGCCGTCCGACGTGGACGGCACGGTGCGCGAGATCCGCCGCGCGCTTCTCGACGCGGATGTCGCCCTCGACGTCGTCAAGGACTTCACGGGAAAGGTGCGCGAACGCGCCCTGTCGGACGAGGTCAACAAGGCGCTCAACCCGGCCCAGCAGGTCGTGCAGATCGTCAACGAGGAGCTCGTCGGCATCCTCGGCGGCCAGCAGCGCCGACTGCAGTTCGCCAAGAAGCCGCCGACGGTCATCATGCTCGCCGGTCTGCAGGGTGCGGGCAAGACCACGCTCGCGGGCAAGCTCGGCAAGTGGCTGGCGAAAGACGGCCATACCCCGCTCCTGGTCGCTGCCGACCTCCAGCGGCCCAACGCCGTCACGCAGCTCCAGATCGTCGGCGAGCAGGCCGGCGTCCCGGTGTTCGCCCCGGAGCCCGGCAACGGCGTCGGCAATCCCGTCACGGTCGCAAAGGACGCGCTCAAGTTCGCCGAGACCAAGCAGTACGACACGGTGGTCATCGACACCGCCGGTCGTCTGGGTGTGGACGCCGAGCTCATGAAGCAGGCCGCCGACATCCGCAAGGCGACGGAGCCCGACGAGGTCCTGTTCGTGATCGACGCCATGATCGGTCAGGACGCGGTCGCGACGGCCAAGGCGTTCCAGGACGGCGTGGACTTCACCGGCGTGGTGCTCTCCAAGCTCGACGGCGACGCCCGCGGCGGCGCGGCGCTCTCCGTCGCGTCGATCACCGGCCGCCCGATCATCTTCGCCTCCACGGGTGAGGGTCTGGACGACTTCGAGCCGTTCCACCCCGACCGCATGGCCTCCCGCATCCTCGACCTCGGTGACATCCTCACCCTGATCGAGCAGGCGCAGCAGGCCTTCGATGAAGACGAGGCGCGCAAGGTCGCGGAGAAGTTCGCGACCGACAGCTTCACGCTCGACGACTTCCTCAAGCAGATGCAGCAGCTGCGCAACATGGGCTCCATCAAGAAGATGATGGGCATGCTCCCCGGCGCCGGGCAGATGAAGCAGCAGCTCGACAACTTCGACGAGCGCGAGATCGTCCGCACCGAGGCCATCATCCAGTCGATGACCAAGGCCGAGCGCACCACCCCGAAGCTGCTCAACGGCTCACGCCGGCTGCGCATCGCGAAGGGCTCCGGAACCACGGTCACCGAGGTGAACCAGCTCGTCAACCGGTTCGAGCAGGCGGCCAAGATGATGAAGACCGTCGCCAAGGGCGGCGTCCCGAACGTCCCGGGCATGGGGCCGATCCCCGGCGCCGGCTATGCGGGCCGAGGCAAGCAGCAGCCCAAGAAGAAGGGCTCCCGGTCGGGCAACCCGGCCAAGCGTGCGGCCGAGAACGCCGCTCTCGCCTCCGGGGTCAAGCCGGGTGCCGCGGGCGCGCCCGCGGGCAGCGGTTTCGGTGTGGGCGGCGGCAAGGGCGCCCCGGGCGGCCCCTCCGAGGAGGAACTGGCCGCGCTGCAGCGCTTCATGGGCCGCTGAGCTCGGCGTCGGCCGTCTAGGAGGTCACGCCGAGCGGCGCCAGACGATCCTCGATCGTCTTCGCGACGATGCGTTCGCCCGCCGCGTTCGGGTGGATGCCGTCGGCCTGCACCAGCTCGGGGTGTCCGGCGAGTGGATAGCCGATGTCGAGGAACGTGCCCCCGACGTCGGTCACGGCTTTCTCGACGATACCGTTGACGGTCGCGACGGTCGCGGGCGGCGCGTCAGCGCCCCAGACGGTCGTGATGCCGATGATGCGGGCCCGCGGGAAGGTGTCGTGGAGCTCACCGAGCAGCTCGTCGGCCGACGAGGCGACCAGCGCAGCGCTCTGCTCGCGGTCGTTCCGCGTCGCGGCGATGAGGATGTAGTCGGGGTGCAGTCCCAGCGCCGTGTCGACCTGGTCGCGGTAGGTGTCGCCGTTCCAGCCGGGCTTGACGAATCCGGATCCGGACACGGCCAGGTTCGTCAGGGCCCAGCCGTGCTGCGCGGCGACGAGCGCGGGCCACGCCTCGTCGGGGAGGACGCCCTTGCCGAACGCGATCGAGTCGCCGATGGCGATCACCTGCGGTTTCGCGTGATCCGCGGGGGCAGCGGCGGGAGTGCCGACGGCCGCGACGGGACGCGCAGGGGCGGCGGCGGAGCAGCCGGCCAGAGCGATCGCGGCGGCAGCGACCGCGACGAGCGCGATCAGGCGGGAACGGGTGGGCACGGAGTGAGGGTAGACCGTGGATACTGACAGATAGCTGTGTGCATCTCCCGGGCGTGTCGCAGCACGCCGTCCGAGGTCACTCGGAGGCGCGTCCCGGCTCGATTCCGGCCTTCGCGATCGCGTCCGCGACCGCCTTGCCCAGCAGGGTCTGTCCCGCTGCGTTCGGGTGGATGCCGTCCGTCTGCATGAGGTCGGCACGTCCGAAGAAGGTCTGGCCCATGGCTAGCCAGTGACCGCCCGCTCCGAGGACGGCGTTCTTGAGAGCGTCGTCCATCACGCTGGAGACGGGTGGGGCCGCCGTCGCGCCCCAGACCGCGCCCATTCCGATGATCGTCGTGTCAGGAAGCGCGTTCGAAAGCCGATCGACCGCAGCCTGGGTCGCGGTCTTCACCGTGCCCGGCGCAGCCTTCGCCGTCGCGGCGTCGTTGATCGTCGCCGCGATGATGACGATCTGAGGACGCAGCCGGATCGCCGCGCTCACCTGGTCGTCGAAGTCGTGGGTGTCGACCCCGGGCTTGGTGAAGCCGGCGCCGCCTTCGGCGAGGTCGGTCAGGTTCCAGCCGAGCCGGTCGGCGGCGATGAGCGGCCACGCGTCGTCGGCAGGGACGTTCCAGCCGATCGCGATCGAGTCGCCGATCACCACGGCCGACGGCATCCCCGTCGTGGTCGCGTGGGGGCGCGAGGAGGCCGTCGCCGACGGCGTGGAGCTGGCGCGGGAGTCGATCGAGGTCATCGCGCATCCGCTCAACAGGAGGAGCGTCGAAGCGACGACCGCAGTCGCGGCGAGTCGGACGCGGCCGCCGCGCCGGGTCGAACCGTGCATCAGACCAGTCCGTCGATCCGCGAGAGGAACTCCGAGGCGATCGCCTGCTGCCCTTCGAGCGTGGGATGCTCGCCGTCGTCCTGCACGAGGCCGGTCTGGCCGCGGTACGGCTGGCCGAGATCGATCCACTTGCCGCCGGCCGCCGTGATCGCGGTGCGCAAGGCGTCGTTCAGCGGCGCGAGGTCGCGGTCGCTGGCTTCGCCCGTGAGCGCGTTGTATCCGACGAGATGCGCCTTCGGAAGGGCGTCGCTCAAGCGTTCGACGGCCGCGGCCATCGCCTTGGCGACGGAGGCGGTGTCCTGTCCGAGGTCGTTGTCGGACGCGCCGATCAGCACCACGTCCGCCTTCGCGGCGATGGCCTGGTCGATCTGTCCGTCGAAGCTCTGATCGCTCGAGCCCACCGCGACGAACCCGGCGCCCGGCTCGCTGAAGTTCTCCAGACCCCAGCGCCGGTCGACCGCCACGAGGGCCGGCCATGCCTCGAAGGGCTCCAAGCCCATCCCCGACTCGATCGAGTCGCCGACGATCGCGACGACGGGATGCTGTCCGCCGGTGACTGCGGAGCCCAGATTCACTGCGGGACCGGCGGCGGAGGCGCAGCCGCTGAGGGCGAGCGTCCCGAGCAGCAGGGCTGCCAGGGCGGTCGCCGCTGTGGCGAGGGGCCGGTGGTGGAGCATGTCTTCGAGCCTAAAGCAGGAGTCTATGGATGCCCTCTGCGGCCTTATGAGGCGGCTGTGCTAGGGGAGGTGCGAGGTGCGGTCGAGTCCGCTGCGCAGCTCGTGCGTGAGCGAGCTCACGACGGCCTGCAGGCTGCCGCCGTTCGCCTCGGCGACGGCGAGCTGGCGCTGATAGCTCGCGCCGGTGACGAGCACGTCGGCCACGGTCGCGAGCTCGTCGGCGCAGCCGAGCCGCTCCGCCGTCTCGCCGAGCTCGTCGACCAGCTCGAGGAGGCAGTCGCTCACGAGCCGCTCTGAGCCGTCCGGCGCGACGATGATCTCGGCGTCGAGGCCGTACCGTGCGGCGCGCCACTTGTTCTCGCGCACGAACCACGGTTGCAGGGTCACCGGTTCGACGCCCTCGTCGAGATCGCCCGACATCCGATCCGTGAGGCAGTGGATGAGGGCTGCGACCGCACCCACCTCGTCGGCGGTCGAGAGACCGTCGCACGCACGCATCTCGACGGTTCCCCACTTCGGCGAGGGCCGGATGTCCCAGCGGACCTCGCTGTGGTCCTCGACGACGCCCGTCGTGACCAGGTCCTGCACGTACTCCTCGTAGTTGGCCCAGGTTCCGAACTGCCAGGGGAGGCCCGCAGTGGGGAGCTGCTGGAACATCAGCGCGCGATTCGACGCGTAGCCGGTGCGCGCGCCCGCCCAGTACGGGCTCGACGCGCTCAGCGCCTGCAGGTGCGGGTAGTAGGTCAGGAGGCCGTTGACGATCGGCAGGGCTTTGTCGCGCTCGTCGATGCCGACGTGCACGTGGATGCCCCAGATCATCATCTGCCTGCCCCACCACTGCGTGCGGTCGAGGAGTCGGTCGTAGCGTTCGTTGGGCGTGATCTTCTGGTCGAACCACTGCGCGAAAGGATGCGTCCCCGCGCACATCAGCTCGACGCCGAGAGGATCGGTGACCTCCCGGGTGAGCGCCAGCAGCTCCTGGAGGTCGGTGATCGCGGCCGGCACCGTGCGGTGCACGCGGCTGACCAGCTCCACGGTGTTCAGCAGCAGCTCGTGGGTGATCTGCGGGTGCTCCCGACCGTCGGCAGTGCCGAGCTCGCGCAGGACATCGTCCGCGATCTGCACCAGATCGCCGCTGGAGGCGTCGACGAGCGCAAGCTCCCACTCGATCCCGACGGTCGAGCGCTCGGACTCTGCGAAGTGGATCTGCATCCGGGTGGTCCCATCCGTCCGTTAATTCACTGTGCCGATTGTTACTTGCGGGCGCTTTTCTGACAGAATATCTAGTTGAGTTCGACGTGCCCGACCCTCTATCCGGCACTTCGGACGAACAATAGACCTCCTGCCGCGTGTGCCCCCACGCCCACGGCAGTCAGTTCGACAACGAATCCACCGGAGCCCCGCGGGGTCCCGGACGTCAACACAGGAGAATTGTGGCTGTCAAAATCCGTCTGAAGCGCCTCGGCAAGATCCGCGCTCCGTACTACCGCATCGTCGTCGCCGACTCGCGCACCAAGCGCGACGGTCGCGTCATCGAGGAGATCGGTCTGTACCACCCGACCGAGGAGCCCTCGCGCATCGAGGTCGACTCCGACCGCGCGCAGTACTGGCTCAGCGTCGGCGCCCAGCCGTCCGAGCAGGTGCTCGTGCTCCTCAAGCTCACCGGCGACTGGGGCAAGTTCAAGGGTGACAAGAACGCCGTCTCGACTGTGAAGACCGCCGACGAGAAGGTCGGCTTCGTCGCCGACGACAAGAAGAAGCCGGTCCTCAAGCCGAAGAAGGACGAGACCGCCGCGAAGGCGGAGGCCGTCGTCGAGGCCGAGGTCGAGGCCGAGGAGGCCGAAGAGGCCGAGGTCGTCGCCGAGGCCGAAGAGATCACCGAAGAGGCCGCTGAGGCCGACGGCGAGAAGGCGTAACACCTTGCTCGCACCCGCGCTCACGCACCTGGTCAAAGGCATCGTCGACCACCCGGACGACGTGCATGTGGTGGCCAAGGGCTCCCCGCGTGGCGAGGTCCTCGAGGTTCGCGTGAACCCCGAGGACCTCGGCCGGGTCATCGGCCGCTCCGGCCGCACGGCCAAAGCGCTCCGCACTCTCGTGGCCGCGCTGGCCGACGGCCGACGCGTCCGCGTCGACGTCGTCGACGACTGAGGTGGCCGAGCACAAGCTGCCCCGCAAGGAGGTCGCTCCGCGGCCGGATCAGACCGAGCTCCGCGTCGGCCGGCTGACCAAGGCGCACGGCCTCAAAGGCGCGATCAAGGTCGAGCTCTACACGGACGAGCCGGAGCGCCGGTTCGTGCCGGGAGCGGTCTTCACCCTCCAGGTGCCCACAGCCTCCAAGTGGCACGGCAAGACCCTCGAGCTCAGCGAGCTCCGCTGGTACAACGGTCATCCCGTCGCGTTCTTCGTCGGCGTGGACGACCGCACCGAGGCGGAGACGCTCGTCAAAGCGATCCTGTGGGTGAGTCAGGACGTCCGTCAGCTCCCCGAAGAGGAGGACGCCTGGTACGACCACCAGTTGGTCGGGCTCAGCGCGCGCCGCGATGGCGTCGAGGTCGGGACGATCGCTCGTGTCGACCATCTGCCCGCACAGGATCTGCTGGTCGTGCGCACGCCCGACGGCGAGGTCCTCGTGCCGTTCGTCTCGGCGATCGTGCCGGAGGTCGACCTGGCCGCCGGCACCGTCACGCTCACGCCTCCCGCCGGACTCTTCGAAGAGCTCCCGGACGACGACGAGCCCGCCTCGGCGGCTCAAGACGCAGGCGAGCCGGATGACACGTCGTCCGAACCCGACCCAGGGCCCGAGAACGGCGAAGGCTGACGCAGTGACCGCCTATGTGATCGACGCCTCCGCAGCCATCGAGCTCGCGGAGGCCGGTTACGTCCCCGCGTCCGGCGACACGCTCTTCGCGCCGACGCTGCTGCGCTCGGAGGTGCTGGCGGCGTTGCATCGCGACGTCCGCTCCGGCGCCCGCGAGGAGCGTTCGGCCCGCGCCCTCCTCGCCGCGGTCGACCGGCTGCCGGTCCGGCTGCTGGGCGACCGCGTCCTCCGCAAGACGGCGTGGCGCCTCGCCGGCGAGCTCGGCTGGGCGGACACCTTCGCCGCCGAGTACGTCGCGCTCACGGTCCTCCACGGCGACGCGCTCGTGACCGACGTCGCCGAGCGGTATGCCGGCGCACCGGTCGCGCTGCGTACGGGCGCGGACCTCCTGCGCTCCTAGCTGTAGTGCCCAGGGACGTTGTTTGATCTGGCATCCGTGACATAGCGAGAACCTCCGGGCCAGAGTGGGAGTT
>NZ_JBVQSP010000004.1:369392-428955 GCF_055720965.1 Leifsonia sp. PARNA 1/14 | reverse complement strand
CTCGACTACAACACCCCAGCCCACGCACTGAACAGCCTCCTCACAGCCGCCTGATGCGTTGATTGCTTGACATTGACCGCCCCTATCGCCACATTCGGCCCAAATCTCAGCGGCTCAGTCGTCGGTGCCGGCGAAGGTGCGGCGGTACTCGCTCGGCGTCGTGCCGAGGATGCGCTGGAAGTGCAGGCGCAGGTTGGCGCCGGTGCCGAGGCCGACGTCGGCGGCGATCTGTTCGACGCTGCGCTCGGAGCGTTCCAGCAGCTCGCGGGCGACGTCGATGCGGGCGCGCATCACCCACTGCATGGGCGTGTACCCGGTGTCCTCCACGAACCGGCGGGAGAACGTGCGCGGTGAGACTGCGGCGCGCTGTGCGAGGAGGTCCAGCGAGAGCGGCTCGCCCAGCCGGTGCAGTGCCCACTCGCGCACCACGGCGAACCGCTCGCCGAGCGGTTCCGGGACGCTGCGCGGAACGTACTGCGCCTGGCCTCCACTGCGATACGGAGCGGCGACCAGGCGTCGCGCGGCATGGTTGGCGGCGGCGATGCCGAGATCGCCACGCAGGATGTGCAGGCACAGGTCGATGCCGCTGGCCGCACCCGCGGAGGTCAGCACGTCGCCCTCGTCGACGAACAGCACGTTCTCGTCGACCCGGATGAGCGGGTACCGCTGGGCGAGCGAGCGCGTGTAGTGCCAGTGGGTGGTGGCGCGCTTGCCGTCGAGGAGGCCGGTGGGCGCGAGCGCGAAGGCGCCGGTCGAGATCGCGGCGAGCCGGGCGCCGCGCGCGTGGGCGGCGAGCAGCGCCTCCACCACGGCGACCGGAGGATCGTCGCGGTCGGGATGCCGGTAGCCCGGAAGGAACACGATGTCCGCCCACTCCAGCGCCTCGAGGCCGTGCGCCACGTGGTAGGACAACCCGTCGCCTCCTGTGACCAGGCCCGGAGCAGCACCGCACACGCGCACTTCGTACGGCATGCTGGCGCGGGTGGTGAAGACCTGCGCCGGGATCCCGACGTCGAGGGGCTTCGCGCCCTCGAGCACGAGGACGGCGACGCGGTTCAGGCGGTCGGGCACGAGATCAGGCTAGCGGCGGGGCCGCGGCGCGTCCGCCACCGGCGCGTGGGCCGCTTGCGGTAGCGGAATCCGTGCAGGCCCGCACGGCCATGACGCGCTTACCCTGGAAGCTGTCAACGCCGACTCCCGACGCCGACGCCCGCACGATCGGAGCCGAATCATGGGATGGAGAATCAAGAACCTCACGACGGCGACCTCCGGAGCACCGCTGGCCGTCTACCAGCCGACGGCGTGGCTGTTCGCCCAGTTCACCCGACACGTGGTGTTCCAGGGCTACACCTCCACCAACGGGGGCGATGCGCAGCTGTACGAGCTGTACTGCAGCGAGAGCGACGACTGGAGCGTGAAGAACCTCGTGTCGGAGGCCGGCGGCTCGCCCGTGGGCACCAACGCGAACGGGTACATCTGGGCGCACCAGGGATCGCAGCACGTCGTGTACCAGGGGCTGCGGCTCGACGGCCGCGTGCACGAGCTCTGGTACACGGAGGACGACGGCTGGAACCACAACGACCTGACCTCCGCGGCCAGTGCGCCCCTCACGCTCTCCCAGCCGTTCGGGTACGAGACCTACTTCGACGGGGCACAGCGCGTGGTGTACCGCCGGCAGGGCGGCGGCGCCGTGCACGAATTGCGCAATGCAGGCAATGGCTGGCACGACGCCGACCTGACCACCGCGATCGGCGCACCACCGTGCTCCGCGACCTCCGCCCCCACCGGGTACTCGTTCGAGGATCAGAAGACGGCCCACGTGCTCTACCGTGCCGACCCCGGGCACATCATCGAACTATGGCAGGACGCGTCCGGCTGGCACTGGGGCGATCTGACAGCGGTCACCGGCGCCCCGATCTCCAGCGACGCCGAGACGGTGACGGGGTACATCTTCCGCGGCCAGGGCACTCAGCACGTCGACTACGTCGGCGGCGACGGCCACCTCCACGAGCTGTGGTGGGCGACCGATGGCTGGCACCACAACGACCTCACCGTGGCCGCCGGCGCCCCCCTCGCGTACACCACCACCAGCCCGGCGGGCTACGCGTTCGAGGCAGGGCTCTTCCAGCCCGTCGCGACCCAGCACGTGATCTTCACCGGGCACGACGAGATGGTGCACGAACTCTGGTGGCGGGAAGGGGCCTGGCACGACAACGACATCGGCGCGCTGGTCGGGGCGCCTCCGATCATCGGCGACCCCGTCGCGTTCGTGGAGGTCGACGAGGGCTCGCAGAACGTGTTCTATCTCAGTGACCTGCACCAGATCATCGAACTGCGGTGGACGGTGTCGTAGGGCGTCCGATCGGCTAGAGCCGCACCTCCGCCGCGGACGAGACCGCGAACTCCTGGCCCGGATAGCGCAGGCCCGAGAAGTAGCGGTTGGTGTGCGCGACGATCTGCTCGGCGGTGATCGTCACGCCCTCCCATTCGGCGTCGGTCGTCGTGTGCGCGTCGCCGACCAGCACGACGTCGTAGCCGCGGACGGCCGCGCTCTGCGTGGTCGTGCGGATGCAGAAGTCGCTCTGGGCTCCGGCGACGACGAGCCGGGTGGCGTCGAACGACTCCAGCACCTCGTCGAGGTCGGTGCCGGCGAACGCGTCCCGGTACTCCTTGCGGACCAGCGGCTCGCTCTTCGCCGGGACGAGACCGTCGGCGAGCTGCCACGGCGCGCTCTCCCACGGGAGGTCCTCCTCCTCGTGCTGCACCCAGACCACCGGCGTGCCCGCGGCGCGCGCGCGGTCGACGAGCGCGGCGGTCCGTTGCACGACACCGTCGGCGTCGGCGCAGCCGGGGAGCACCCCCTTCTGCAGGTCGATCACGAGCAGGACGGTCGGGTTCGTGTCGGTCACGGGACCATCCTCGCACCTGCGGCAGGGCAGGATGGGACCGTGCCGTCCTCCGCTCTCCCCGTCGTGGTCGTCGCCGCCGTGGTGGTGCGCGACGGTGCCGTGCTGGCCTGCCGCCGGGCGCCGCACAAGGACGCCGCGGGGCTCTGGGAGTTCCCCGGAGGCAAGGTGGAGGCCGGCGAGACTCCGCAGGAGGCGCTGGCCCGTGAGCTGCGCGAGGAGCTGGGTGTCGAAGCACGGGTCGGTGAGCTGCTCGACCGGACGGTGACCGGGCGCGTCGACCTCGCCTGCTACGCGGTGACGCTCGCCGGGCCGGCGCCGACGGCCTCCACCGATCACGATGCGTTGGAATGGCGACTGCCTGGTGCCCTCGGCGGGCTCGAGTGGGCGCCGGCGGACCGACCCGTGGTGGCGGTGCTCGCGGCGCTGCCGGGCGGGGAGTTGGCGGCCGCGGCCGGTTCGATCGACGGAGGGACACGATGAAAGCGCTGTACTACGAGACGTTCTCGGGGCCGGTCTCCGTCGCCGACCTGCCGACGCCGGACGTCCCGGACGGCGGCGCGCTCATTCGCGTGGGCGCCTCCGGTCTGTGCCGCAGCGACTGGCACGCCTGGGCGGGCCACGACGACACCGTGCACCTCCCCCACGTGCCCGGCCACGAGTTCGCCGGAGTCGTGGAGGCCGTCGGCGCCGGCGTCGAGCACTGGCGCCCGGGCGACCGCGTGACCGCGCCGTTCGTGAACGGGTGCGGGCGCTGCGAGTGGTGCCGCAGCGGTCAGGCCCAGGTGTGCCCGGACCAGACGCAGCCGGGCTTCACGCACTGGGGCTCGCACGCCGAGCTCGTCGCCGTGCGCGCCGCCGACCTCAATCTCGTGGCGCTGCCCGAGGGGCTCCCCGACGGCGCTGCGGCCGCGCTCGGCTGCCGGTTCGCCACCGCGTACCGTGCGCTGACGGCTCGCGCCCGCCTCCGGCCCGGCGAGTGGGTCGCGGTCTACGGCGCGGGCGGCGTCGGCCTGAGCGCCATCGCGATCGCGCGCGCTCTCGGCGCCCGGCCGATCGCGGTCGACCGCTCTCCTGCGGCTCTGAAGGCCGCGGCCCGGGTCGGGGCGGAGCACACCCTCCTGGCCGGGCCCGACGTCGCCGACGCCGTCGCCGAGCTGACGGCGGGCGGCGCCCAGGTCGCCGTCGACGCGGTCGGCTCGGCGTCGACCGCCGTGGCGGGGGTGCGATCGTTGCGCAGGCGCGGCCGCCACGTGCAGATCGGCTTGCTCGCCGGCGGGCTGCCCGTGCTGCCGCTCGACCGCGTGATCGCGTGGGAGCTCGACGTGCTCGGCAGCCACGGGATGGCCGCCGCCGACTACCCGGGGATGCTCGCGCTCGTCGCCTCAGGAGACCTGCGCCCCGACGAGCTCGTCGGCCGCACCGTCGGCCTGGCGGAGGCGGCGCGCCTCCTCCCGGCGACCGAGTCGGCGCCCTCCACCGGCATCACCGTGCTCGACCCGACCCTCCCGTAGCCGGCGAGATTTGCCGCAAATGTGGCGACAGTGCGCCTCTATCGCCGCATTTGCCGCAAATGCCGCTAATCCCGCGAGAGCGCGGGCCAAGTCGGCCGGAATTCGGCGGCGGGAGGCCGGATCTGCGCGGCGTGAGGCGTCAGGATGGTCGCATGCGCCTCGCCGACATCACCGCTCCCGACACCGCCGCCGCCCGCGCCGCGCTCGAGCTGGCCACCGAGTACCACACGCCGTCGCTCCTCAACCACGTGCTGCGGTCGTGGCTGTGGGCGGAGGGGTTCGCGACGCTCGAGGGCCTCCACGGCATCGACCGCGAGCTGCTGTACGTGTCCGCCGTGCTGCACGACATCGGCATCGTGCCCGCGTTCGACAACCACACCCTCGCCTACGAGGACGCCGGAGGTCACGTCGCCAAGGCGCTCACCGCCGGAGCAGGGTGGGGGCCCGAGCGGCGCACGCGAGCGCACGAGGTGATCGTGCGGCACAACTGGCCGGAGGTCGATCCCGCCCTCGACCCGGAGGGCCACCTCCTGGAGATCGCGACGGCGCTCGACATCTCCGGCGTGCGCCCCGACGCGCTGCCGCGGGAGTTCCTGCGAGAGGTCGTCACCGCCTTGCCACGACTCGACCTGGCCGCCGAGTTCACCGCCTGCGTCACCGACCAGGCGGAGCGCAAGCCCGACACGGCCGCGCAGCGCATCGTGGCGCGCGGCGTCGCCGGGAAGCTGCGCCGCAACCCGCTGGAGTCGCTCGGCTGACGGCCACGTATCGTCGACTGGTGACGATCTCCGCTCCCCGCGATCAGGCGCTGCCCGCCGAGGTGTGGCGCGCCCGCGCCGCGGCGCACGCCGAGCGCGCCGACGCACTCACGGCCGGGCACCGCGCCCGCGCGTCGCGTGGTGAGAAGCACCCGGTCGAGGACTTCCTCTTCACCTACTACTCGTACGCGCCCGCCGTGCTGCGGCGCTGGCACCCCGGTCCCGGCGTCGAGCTGCTGGAGGCGGCCGACGACCCACGCGCGTCCTGGCGCTGGTACACCGAAGGGTCGTCGCCCGGCTCCCTCGTCGTCGACCGCGCCGCGATGGAGGCCGAGAAAGCGCCCCTGCTGGCGACGATCGAACGCATCCTGCGATCGACCGCGGCGCGGCCGGGCCGGTTCGGGTGCTTCGGCCTCCACGAGTGGGCGATGGTGTACCGGCAGGGCGAGCACCGCCACGACGTGCCGCTGCGACTCGGCCAGGCGGCGACCGACGCCGTGGTGGAGGCCGGCGAGCTGCGCTGCACCCACATCGACGCGTTCCGGTTCTTCACGCCGGACGCCGTGCCGCTCAACCGGTTCGCGCCCACGCGCGAGACGCAGCCGGAACTGGAGCAGCCGGGCTGCCTCCACGCCGGCATGGACGTCTACAAGTGGGCGATGAAGCTCGGGCCGCTCGTTCCCGGCGAGCTGCTGCTCGATGCGTTCGTGCTCGCCCGCGACATCCGGCTGCTCGACATGCAGGCCTCCCCGTACGACATGCGTCCGTGGGGCGCGGAGCCGGTGCGCATCGAGACGGCAGAGGGCAAAGCCGAGTACGTGCGGCGCCAGCGCGCGTTCGCCGAGCGGTCGAACGCGCTGCGGGCGCAGGTGCTCGACGCCTGGCTGGGCGCGGCGGCCGAGGCTGCGCACGGCGGCACGGCCTCCAGGCGGGCTACTGCCTAGCCGCCGTTGCCCCCGCCGCCGGCACCGCCTCCGGTGCCGCCGCCTCCGGTGCCCCCACCTCCGGTTCCGCCCGTGCCGCCGCCCTTGCCGTTGCCGTTCGTCGGCTGCGGCGTCGGCGTGCTCGTCGACGGCCCCTGCGACGCTTGACCCGAGCTGACCTGAATGGTCACGCTCGATCCTCCGTCGACCGATGATCCGGCCGACGGGTCGGTGCCGGCGACGGTGCCCGCGGGCTGGTCGCTCGCGACCGGCGTCGGGTCGACGGTGACGGTGAGGCCGAGCGCCTGCAGCAGCTGGGTCGCCTGGTCCGGGGTCTTGCCCGAGACGTCAGGGACGGACACCTGGCTGCCGTACAGCACCGAGTCGTCCGGCTTCGGGAACGAGTCGCCGCCGTAGACGGCGTCGAGCGCCTTCAGGATCGGCTTGGCGATCGAGAACTTGACGTTGCCGCCGCCGATCCCGTCGAACTCGAGGCTGCGCAGGGGGGTCTGCCCGGACACGTTGCCCACCCAGGTCGCCTGCGCGACCTTCGTGGTGGAGGTGATCATCCAGTTCTGCAGCGAGTCGTCGGTCGTGCCGGTCTTGCCCATGATCGGGGTGCCGTCGTACGGGTTGGCGCTGGCCGCGGTGCCGCCTCCGCGCATGACGCCCTGGAGGGCGTAGGTGACGCCGGAGGCGATGTTCTTGGCCAGGCCCTGCGTGCAGGTCGAGGGGCTCACCTTGTGCGCGCTGCCGTCGGCGTTGATCACCTTGTCGATGGCGATCGGTGTGCAGACCGTGCCGCTGTCCGCGATGCCGGCGTACGCCGTGGCCATCGTCAGCGGCGCGATGTTGTTCGTGCCGAGGATCATCGACGGGTACGAGTTGAGCGTGCCTCCCGTCTTCGCCGTGTGGACGCCGAGGTTCTGCGCCGCCTTGAGGATCGAGCACAGGTCGGTCTTCGTCGCCATCATCGCGAACGCCGTGTTGACCGACTCCGCCGTCGCCGACATCACCGACAGCCTGCTTGCGGAGCCCTCGTCGTTGGACACCGGCCAGGGCGGCCCCGAGACGGGCCCGCAGCTGCTCGAGAAGTCCGACATCGGGAAGTTGTGCTGCGAGGCGTTGACGGTCTCGTAGAGACTGTGGCCGCCTTCGAGCCAACCGATCAGATCGAACGCCTTGAAGGTCGATCCGGTCTGGAAGCCCTCCGAGCCTCCGTACGCCTCGTCGGTGTTGTAGTTCACCGCCGTCGTGCCGTCCTGCGGCTGATCGGTGTTGTTGAAGGCGCGGTTCTGTACCATCGTGACGATCCGGCCGGTGCCGACCTCCACCGACACGTTGGAGGCGCCGAGGTCGATGTCGGTACGGGAGGCCGGGATGTACTTCGAGAGCGACTGCTGCGCCACGGTCTGGAGGTCGAGGTTGAGCGTCGTGTAGATCTTGAGCCCGCCGCGGTTCAGGGTGTCCCAGCGCTCGGTCGCGGTCTTGCCGTACGCGGCGTCGTTGAGGATGACGTCGCGGACGTAGTCGCAGAAGAACGCCGCGTTGTACTGGGAGGCGGAGGTGCACCCGGAGGTGGTCGGCGTGATCGCCGGCGTGATCGGGGTCTTCTTGGCGGCATCCCGGTCGGCCGCGGTGATCTTGTGGTTGACGTACATGCGGTCCAGCACGTAGTCGCGGCGAGCCTTGGTGAGCGCGTAGCCGTTGGCGGCGCCGTTGTCCTTGTTGTTCGGCTCGTCGATGCGCAGGTTGGACGGGTTGTTGACGATCGCGATGAGCGTCGCGGCCTGCGGCAGCGTGAGCTTGGCCGCGGTGTTGTTGAAGTAGTACTCGGAGGCGGCTTCGATGCCGTACACCTGGCCGCCGAAGCCGACGACGTTCAGGTAGCCGAGCAGGATGTCCTGCTTGCTGTACTTCTTCTCCAGCCCGACCGCGTAGCGCATCTCCTGCACCTTGCGCTGCAGCGTCACGCCCGCCGCGTCGTCGTAGCACGCCTGGATCTTCTTCTGGTCGGTCAGCACGGAGCACTTCTCGACCTCGACGTTCTTCACGTACTGCTGGGTGATCGACGATCCGCCCTGCACGTTGCCGCCGACCACGGTGGAGAGCGCGCCGCGCACGGTTCCGAAGACGTCGACCGCACCCTCCGAGTAGAAGCGCGGGTCCTCCGCGGAGGTGGTGGCGTCCTTGGCGACCTGTGCGACGTCGTTCCAGCCGACGTCGCGCCGGTTCTGCGCGTAGAACTGCGCGATCGGGATGTCGTTGCCGCCCTGCTTGGCGTACACCGTCGAGTTCTGCGCGAACTGCTGGATGTTCAGATCGGCGGGCAGCTTGTTGAAGTCGCTGACGCCTGCAGCCGCCGCGATGCCGGCTCCCAGGAAACCCGGAAGAAAGAACACGGCTGCGAGCACCGCGGCGACGACGGCGAGTGCGACGAACTGGAGGATCGCCCCGTTACGGGTGCGCGGAGTGCGCAGCTCGAAGCGCTTCAACGGCTCGAGACGCTCGTCGATCGCATGAAGGCGCGGGGAATTCTGGAATCTGTCCGGGATGGGCACGGGTCCACGCTTCCAGGGTCTGCTGTGCGGGCGGTTGGGACAAGGACAGTACCCCTTTGTGGATTTTCAGGAAGCGCGGCCGCCTTTCGATCGGTTGGTCCCGACGCGCCGTCTCGCGCGCGGCAGCGACGGCGTGTTGGGACGAACCGTTCCGCGGGTAAATGCTTGCTGAACAAGCAGGAAGGCGCCGGCCCTCACGGACCGGCGCCTTTCGTCGCGTTTACGCGGCGGCGGCGAAGACCGCGCGGGGGCGCACGGTGAGGGCGTCGGCTGTCGCGTCGACGACGACGGTGCCGCCGTCGGCGACGTCGCCGGCCACCAGGAGTTCGGCGATGCGGTCGTCGACCTCGCGCTGGATGACGCGGCGGAGCGGACGGGCTCCGTACTCCGGCTCGTAGCCGGCGTCGGCGATCCACTGCACGGCGGCGTCGGTGACCTCGAAGCCGATGCTCCGGTGGGCCAGTCGGCCCGCCGTCGCCTGTAGCAGGAGGCGGACGATGTCGCGCAGCTGCTCGGCGTCCAGCTTGCGGAACAGCACGATCTCGTCGATGCGGTTCAGGAACTCGGGACGCATGGCCTCCCGCAGCTTGCCCATCACCCGGTCGCGGATGTCCTTGTCGGACGCGAACCCGTCGGAGCCCATCGGGACGAAGCCGAGCGCTCCGCTGCGGGACGCCAGGAACTCCGAACCGAGGTTGGAGGTCATGATGACGACCGTATTGCGGAAGTCGACCGTGCGGCCCTGGCCGTCGGTCAGGCGCCCGTCGTCGAGCACCTGCAGCAGCAGGTTGAACACGTCCGGGTGCGCCTTCTCGATCTCGTCGAACAGCACCACCGAGTACGGGTTGCGACGAACGCGCTCGGTCAGCTGGCCGGCCTCGTCGTAGCCGACGTATCCGGGAGGGGCGCCGACCAGGCGGGCGACCGTGTGGCGCTCGCCGAACTCGCTCATGTCGAACCGGATCATCGCCTTGTCGTCACCGAACAGCGACGACGCCAGCGACTTGGCCAGCTCGGTCTTGCCGACACCGGTCGGGCCGAGGAACAGGAACGAGCCGACGGGCCGGCGCTCGTCGCCGAGGCCGGTGCGGTTGCGGCGCACCGCCTTCGCGACGGCTGTCACCGCGTCCTCCTGACCGATCACGCGCTCGTGCAGCTCCGACTCGAGCGCGGCGAGGCGCTCGCGGTCGGCGTCGCCGATGCGCGACACCGGGATGCCGGTCGCACGCGAGATGATCGCGGCGATCTCCGCCTCGTCGACGATCGCGTCCACCGCAGCAGCAGCGGAGTGCCGGGCCGAGCCGAGCTCGTCGATCGAGCGCTGCACGGCCTCCATCTCGTCGCGGAGGCGCGAAGCCTCCTCGTAGTGCTCGCTCGCGACGGCGGAGTTCTTCTCGGACTCCAGGTTCGCCAGCTTCTGCATCAGCTCGGACGCATCGACACGCTTGCCCAGCGACAGGCGCAGACGGGCGCCCGCCTGGTCGATCAGGTCGATCGCCTTGTCGGGCAGGAAGCGGTCGGAGACGTAGCGGTTCGACAGCTCCACGGCCGCGCGGATCGCGTCGGGCGTGTAGCTGACGCCGTGGTGCTCCTCGTAGGCGGCGCGCAGGCCGTCGAGGATGAGCACCGCGTCCTCCACGCTCGGCTCGCCGACCGTCACCGGCTGGAAGCGGCGCTCCAACGCCGGGTCCTTCTCGATGCGGCGGTACTCCTTGAGCGTGGTGGCCCCCACCAGGTGGAGGTCGCCGCGCGCCAGCCGGGGCTTCAGGATGTTCCCCGCGTCCATCCCGCCGGACTCGCCGGACCCTCCGGCGCCGACCACGGTGTGCAGCTCGTCGATGAACACGATCAGCTCGTCTTTGCCTGCGCTGATCTCGTCCATGAGCTTGGTGAGCCGCTCTTCGAAGTCGCCACGGTACCGGGTGCCGGCCACCATCCCTGCGAGGTCGAGCGCGACGACCTTCTTGTCGCGCAGCTGCTCGGGCACGTCGCCGGCGACGATCGCGCGGGCCAGGCCCTCCACGATCGCGGTCTTGCCGACGCCGGCCTCGCCGACCAGCACGGGGTTGTTCTTCGTCCGGCGGGAGAGGATCTCGACGGTCTGCTCGATCTCGTCGAGTCGGCCGATGACCGGGTCCAGCCCGCCGTCGCGCGCGAGCGCGGTGAGGTCGGTGCCGAACTGATCGAGCATCGGGGTGGTGGAGTCGCTCGCGGCATCAGCGGAGGCGGTCTCGCCGCCGCCGACCGTCGCGGCCTGACGCATCGCGTTGGTGAGCGAGTCGGGAGTGACGCCGGCGGCCTGCAGGACCTGCCCGGCGGGCGCGTCCTGACCGATCACGAGCGCGAAGAAGAGGTGCTCGGGGTCGATGTAGGTCGAGCCGGAGGCGCGGGCGACCTGGTAGGCGTGGAACAGCGCGCGCTGAGCGGAGGCGGTGATCGAAGCGCCGTCGGCGTCGATGGCCTCGCCGGAGGCCGGGAGGCGCTGCTCGGCGGCAGCGGCGACCCCCGTCGGGTCCACGCCGATACGGCGCATGGCGTCGGACGCCGGCTCCTGCGCCGCCATCACGCGGAGGATGTGCAGGGAGTCGAGCTCGCGGTGGCCGTGCTCGAGGGCGTAACGGCCCGCCTCGGCGAGGAGCTCCTGGGTGCGGCGGCTGAGGAAGCGGCTGATGTCGATGGAGCGCGCGGCGCGGGCGCGCTCGCCCGCGAGGTAGCGCGAGAGGAACTCGTCGAACGAGTTCTCGCCACTGCCGTCGGGGGTGAAGTTCTCGGGCACTTGATCTCCAGTTTCTCAAAGTTGAGCTATGTGCACTCAAGTTCAACGCTGGGGTGGAAAGGTTATTCCCGCGGGCCGGAATCGGTGCCGTGCCGCCCCGGTGTACGGTCGGCCGTATGGAGAAGCCCCGCATCGTCGTCGTCGGAGACGGCGTCGCCGGCGCCGCGACCGCGTTCGCGCTGGCACGCCGGGGCGCGGCCGTCACGATCGTCGACGCCGGGCTGGTCGGTCGCGCGACCGACGCCGGGGCCGGGATCGTCCAGCCGTGGAGCACGTCTTCGGGCGGGGCGTTCTACGAGCTGTACTCGGCAGCGGCCGACTTCTACCCCGAGCTGATCGAGCGGCTGGCGGAGGCCGGTGTGCGCGAGATCGGCTACCGGCGCTCCGGAGCCCTCGTCGTCAACCGTGACGCGGCGGTGATCGACGACGTCGAGCAGCGCGTACGCGAGCGTGCGGCGGCCTCCCGCACGGCCGGCGATGTGCGCCGGATCGGCCCGGTCGCCACGCGGGAGCTGTTTCCGCCGCTCGCAGACGGTCTGCACGGCCTCCACATCGCCGGCGGCGCCCGTATCGACGGACGCGCACTGCGCACCGGGCTGCTCGACGCCGCGGCGGCGCTCGGCGCGACGCACCTGGAGGCGAGGGCCGACCTGACCGACGACGGCGCCGTCACCGTCGATGGCACCCGGCAGGCCGCCGACGCGATCGTCGTCGCGGCCGGGGCGTGGACCGACCGGGTCCTCCGGCCGCTCGGCGTGCGCACACGGGTGGAGCCGCAACGCGGACAACTCGTGCATCTGCGCGTCGACGCCGACACCCGCTCATGGCCTTCTGTCCATCCCGTGGCGCCGCACTACCTGGTCGCGTTCGACGCCGGCCGCATCGTGGCGGGAGCGACCAGGGAGACCGGCTCCGGCTTCGACGCGCGGGTCACCGCCGCGGGCGAACGGCAGGTGCTGGACGACGCCCTCGCGATCGCGCCCGGGCTGGCCGGAGCGAGCGTGATCGAGACCAGGGTCGGCCTGCGCCCGCTGCCGGAGGGCGACCTCCCGACCGTCGGGCCGGTGACCGGCCGGCCGGGGCTCTACGTCAACGCCGGGTTCGGGGCGGGCGGGCTGACGATGGGTCCGCTGGTGGGCGACCTGCTCGCCGAGCGCGTGCTCGCAGAGCGCGGCTGAGCTCTCCCGCCGAGCAGGCGGCGCCGTGGACTACGAGAGTCCATCCCCTGTTCACCGGCGTCTTGGACCTTTCTGGGGATCGGTGGGCTTGACTGGCGGCACGACGCTGATTCGAGAGGACGGTGCCGACCCATGTCTGTCACGATGCTGCGGCCGGCCCCCACCCGCAGGGCCGTGCGCGCGACCAGCCCCGCGGTGCTCGCGGCGACCTTCGGCGCGCTCGCCACCCTCCTGTCGGCCGTCGGCTCGTGGATCCCGTCGCTCTGGGGGGACGAAGCCACCAGCATCATGTCGGCCCAGCGCCCGGTGACATCGCTGTTCGCGATGCTGGCGCACGTCGATGCCGTCCACGGCACCTACTACCTCGGCCTCCACGTGTGGGGGCACTTCTTCGGTTTCTCGCCGTTCGCGGTGCGACTGCCGAGCGCGTTCGCGGTCGGGCTGGCGACGGCCGCGGTCGTCCTGCTGGCGATCCGGCTGCGCGACACGCGCACGGCGGTCGTCGCCGGCCTGGTCTGCGTGCTCCTCCCACGCGTCACGTACACGGGCGAGGAGGCCCGGTCGTTCGCCTTCTCGGCGGCGATCGTCGCCTGGCTGACCGTCCTCCTGCTCGCCGCGCTCCGCCGCGAGGATCCGCGCGCGGCGTGGTGGGTCGGCTATGGGGCACTGCTGGCGATCGGCACGTACGTGTTCCTCTACACGCTGCTCTTCGTCGTGGTGCACGGCGTGGTGATCGCGGCCTCCCGTGCCTCCCGGCGCGTGGTCCGCGCGTGGCTGGTCGCGGTGGGAGGCGCGGTGGTCGCCGCTGCCCCGCTGCTGATCACTGCCATCGGACAGCATCACCAGATCGCGTACCTCGGAGTCATCCCGCAGCTCGCGCCGCCGACGCTGTTCAGCGGGCTCTGGTTCGGCGGAGGCTGGCCGCTGGCGATCGCCGGCTGGGCGCTCATCGCTCTGGCGGTCGTGGAGGAGGCGCACCGGAGGGTGCTGGCCCGCCGGGCGCTGCCGATCGGCGGCCCGCGGTCGTCGCTGTTCCTGCCCGCGTCGCCTTCCGGGCCGTCGCTCGTGTTCGTCGGCCTCGTCTGGCTGCTGCTCCCGACGCTGATCCTGATCGCCCTGCAGCCGATCGTGCCCGACTTCACCGCACGGTACGTGTCGTTCTGCGCGCCCGCCGTCGCCCTCCTGATCGCGTGCGGCATCGACGACCTGCTGCGCTGGAGGCGGTGGGCCGGGGTCGTCGCGGGTGTGATGGTCCTCGCGCTCAGCGTTCCGCTCTACGTGGGCCAGCGCACGCTGTACGCCAAGAACGGCAGTGATTGGGCGGAGGTCTCGGCCGCCGTCGGCGCGAACGCGCACCCCGGAGACGCCGTCGTCTTCGACGAGAGCGCCCAGCCGTCGAAGCTGCCACGACTCGCGCTCCACGCCTACCCCGCCGGCTTCGCCCACACGGCCGACGTCACGCTCGCCGTGCCCTTCGCGAAGAACACGACGTGGCGGGACAGCGCGTACTCTGTGCGGCACGCGGCCGCGCTCGGCCGGTTCGAGGGCGTCGAGCGGGTCTGGCTGATCGAGTACGCCGCCACCTCGTCCACGCCGGACGGCTACGGCGTCGCCGACCTCACGGCGCTCGGCTTCCACAAGACGAGCACACGCATCACCACCCACCACGCAGTGGTGGCGCTCTATGAAAGGACCCGATGATCGTCCCGTCCCTCCTCCACACCGGCAGCGGGCTCGCCTACACCGGCCTGCTCGACCCGCAGGGCCTCATCCAGGCCGCGGGGCCGTGGGCGCTGCTCGGCGTCTGCGCGATCGTGTTCGCCGAGACCGGCCTCCTGCTCGGCTTCTTCCTGCCCGGCGACACCCTGCTCTTCTTCGCCGGGGTGCTCACCCTCACCGGGCGCATCCCGCAGCCGCTCTGGCTCGTCATCGTCGCCGTCGCGATCGCCGCGATCGCCGGAGGCGAGGTGGGTTACCTGATAGGCCGCAAGACCGGGCCAGCAGTGTTCGAGCGGAGGGAGTCGGGACTGTTCAGCCGCGCGAGCGTCGCGCGCACGCAGGGCTTCTTCGACCGGTGGGGCTCCGGAGCCGTCGTCGTGGCGCGGTTCGTGCCGGTGGTGCGGACGTTCGCGCCGGTCGCCGCCGGCGTCGGCCGGATGCGGTGGGCCGTCTTCAGCGCCTTCAACGTGATCGGGGCCGCGGTGTGGGCGGCCGCCGTCGTGCTCATCGGGTACGGCCTCGGCCACATCCCGGGCGTCGCGGACTTCGTGTCGAAGTATCTCGACCTCGTGCTCATCGCGATCGTGGTGCTCTCGGTCGGCCCCGTGCTCGTACGCGCCATCGCAGTGCGGCGGCGCCGCGCACGCGTCGACTCCTGACGGGGGTCACGGCTACCGTGGGGGCATGACCGTCACCCTCGATCGCGACGAAGCGCGGAGGATCGCCGTGCGGGCTCAGCGGCTCTCAGCCGATCGGCCGACGTCGCTCGTCCCGCTGGCGGAAGATCTCACGTTCCTGCAGCTCGACCCGACGGCGGCGATCGCGCCGAGCGCCGATCTGATCGCCTACTCGCGGCTCGGATCGGCGTACCGCCCCGAGCACCTGGCGGATGCGCTGGAGTCCGACCGGCTGCTCTACGAGGTCAAGGCGATGGACGACCCGGTGACCGCTCCGTTCGCGATGGTGCGGCCGGTCTCCGACCTCGGCCTCCACCTCGACCGGATGTCGCGCTGGCCGGAGGGGATGCCGCGCGCGGCCGCGTGGCTGGAGGCGAACGCCGACTTCCGCCGTGACGTGCTCGGGCTGCTGCGCGACAACGGCCCGACCCTCTCGAAAGACATCCCGGACACTGCCGCGGTGCCGTGGAGCTCGACCGGCTGGACGCACAACCAGAACGTCACCCGGCTGCTCGAGCTGCTGCAGGGCCGCGGGGAGGTCGCGGTCGCGGGCCGCGCGGGGCGCCAGCGCACGTGGGACCTGGGCGAGCGCGTCTACCCGTCGGGCATCGAGATCGTCCCGGAGGCCGAGGCCGGGCCGCTGCGCGACGAGCGGAGGCTGCGCGCGCTCGGGATCGCCCGCCGTGCGTTCGTCGGCGACGCCGGCGAGCCCGCGAAGGTCGACGGCAGCACGCGGGAGTGGCGCGTGGCCCCCGGGGGCGTCGGGCTCCCGTTCACCGGGCGCACCGCCCTGCTCTCGCCGTTCGACCGCCTCGTGCACGACCGGGTGCGCTCGCAGGAGGTGTTCGGGTTCGAGTACGTGCTCGAGATGTACAAGCCGGCTGCGAAGCGCCGCTGGGGCTACTTCGCGCTGCCGATCCTGCACGACGACCGGCTGATCGGCAAGCTCGACGCCGCCGCCGACCGCAAGGCGGGCGTGCTGCGGGTCGCGGCGCTGCACGAAGACGAGCCGTTCGCACCCGATGTGCGCGACGCCGTCCGCGCCGAGATCGACGCGCTCGCCGCCTGGCTCTCGCTCACGCCCGAGTACGCATGATCGAGGGGTGCTACGCGGCCGACTCGCCGCCGTGCGGGTCGGAGGCGTTGAGGACCTCGACCACCCGGTCGTAGTCGCCGCGGGCCTCCCCGTAGCGCAGGAACTTGACGCGCTCGACGTGCAGCTCGGTCGAGTTCGGCTGGGTCTCGATCAGCTGCATCACCTCGGCGACGAACTCGTCGAGCGGCATCGCGAATTCGCTCTCCTCTTGCCCGGGCAGCAGGCCCGTGCGCACCGCCGGCGGCACGAGCTCGACGACGCTCACCGACGTGTCGGCGAGCTGCAGCCGGATGCTCTCACTGAGCATGTGGATGGCCGCCTTGCTCGCGTTGTAGCTCGGCGTGACCTTGAGCGGTGTGAACGCCAGCCCGGACGAGACCGTGACGATAGTCGCATCGGGCTGCGTCTGCAGGTGCTCGACGAACGCCGCGATGAGGCGGATCGGCCCGAGCACGTTCGTGGTGACGACCGACTCGGCGGAGGCGAGGAAGCCATCGCGGCTGTGCCAGTCCTCCACGCGCATGATGCCGGCCATGGCGACCAGCACGTTCAGGTCGGGGTGCGCGACGAGCACGGCGCCCGCGGCCTCCCGGATGCTCTCGGCGTCGGCGGTATCGATGCGTACAGTGTCGATGCCCGGGTGCTCGGTGGCGATGCGCTCGAGCAGCTCGGCGCGACGGCCTCCGACGATGACGGTGTTGCCGCGCTCGTGCAGGGCGACGGCGAGGGCGAGGCCGATGCCACTGGTCGCGCCGGGGATGAAGACGGTGTTCCCTGTGATGTCCATGGCCTCCACTGTGCGGGCGTTCGCGCCCCGGCGGGAGCGGAGCGCTCATCGGGGGATCCGTGATCCCTGGCTCGACTGGGGGCGAGAGCGGATGATGGAGGAATGGATCGTGACGCCCTCGCCGACTTCCTCCGCCGCCACCGCGAGGCGCTGCGTCCGGAGGACGTCGGGTTGCCGTCCGGCCCGCGGCGCCGGGCCCCCGGTTTGCGCCGCGAGGAGGTCGCCCTCCTCGCGGCGATGTCGAACGACTACTACACCCGCCTCGAGCAGCGCCGCGGACCGCAGCCGAGCGACTCGATGCTGGCCTCCCTGGCGCGTGCGCTCCGGTTGACCGCCGACGAGCGCGACTACCTGTATCGCATCGCCGGCCACAACACCCCCGACCGGATCGGCGGCGCGCACGTGCCTCCGGCGCTGCAGCGGGTGCTCGACCGGCTCGACGACACGCCGGCCCTCGTGCTGTCCAACGTCGGCGAGACCCTGCTGCAGAATCGGATGGCGGTCGCCCTGCTCGGCGACCGCTCCGGCTACTCCGGGCTGGAGCGCAGCGAGTACTACCGCTGGTTCACCGATCCGGCCGCCGCCCGGGCGATGTACCCGGAGGCCGACCGCGACCGGCAGAGCCGTGCCCAGGTCGCCTCGCTGCGCGACGCGTACGGAGCGCTCGGCCCGCAGTCGCGCGCCGGCGAGCTGGTCCGGGCGCTGTTGGAGCGCAGCCCCGAGTTCGCGGCGCTGTGGGAGCGCCACGAGGTCGCGCGCCGGTTCGAGGACCACAAGACGCTCCTCCACCCCGAGCTCGGCGCGATCGAGCTCGACTGCCAGGCCCTGTTCACCGAAGACCAGTCGCAGTGCCTGCTCGTGCTCACCGCGCCGCCGCGCACCGAGGCGGCGGAGAAGCTGGCGCTGCTCGCGGTGCTGGGCACGCAGTCCTTCGCCTGAGCGTCGTCGAGAGTACCGTGGCCGCCGTGGATGTCATGGACTGGCTTCTGGACGGCGACCCGGCGATCCGCTGGCAGGTGCGGCGCGACCTGCTCCACGATCCGGACGACGTCGTCGCAGCGGAGCGGGCGAAAGTGGAGACCGAAGGCTGGGGCGCGGAGCTGCTCGACCTCCAGCGGGAGGACGGCACGTGGGGCGAGGGCGTGTGGACGCAGCAGGACCGGCTCGGCGTCGACGACGCGATGCTGCTGCTCGCTCTGCTCGGGCCTCCGGAGGGCGGCGAGCGCACCCGCATCGCGGTCGACCGGGTGGTGCGCCAGGTGGACTGGGGCGAGGAGTGGTGGAATCATCCGTTCTTCGACGGCGAGGTGGAGCCGTGCATCAACGGTCGCGTGCTCGTCGCCGGCGCGCGGTTCGGGCATCCCAGCGAGCTCATCGTCGAACGACTGCTGAACGAGCAGCAGACCGACGGCGGCTGGAACTGCTACGCCGAGACCCGCACCGACCCCGGCTCGTTCCACAGCACGATCTGCGCGCTGGAGGGTCTGGTCGCCTACCGAGACGCAGGAGGCCCCACCGACGTGAGCGGCGCGATCGAACGCGGCCATGACTACCTGCTGTCCCGCGGCCTGATGCGCCGCCGCAGCGACCACTCGCTGATCAAGGAGAGCTGGCTCGAGTTCAGCTTCCCGTACTACTGGTCGTTCGACGTGCTGCGCGGCCTCGACCATCTGCGGGCGGCCGGGGTGCCGGCCGATGGGCGCGTGGCGGAGGCCGTCGACGTCGTCGCCTCGCGCCGGCAGCCCGACGGGCGGTGGCTGCTCGACCACGAGCACTCGGGGCGTGCGTTGCTCGACATGGAGGCCGTGGGCGAGCCGAGCCGGTGGAACACGCTGCGCGCCCTGCGCGTGCTGGAGTGGGCGGGCCGCTCGTGACGGCTCGGCTCCTGCTCATCCGTCATGGCGAGAGCACCGCGAACGTGGCGGCGGCCGCTGCCGAGGCCGGCGGGGCCGAGGCGATCGCCGTGGAGGCGCGCGACGCGGACGTGCCGCTGTCGGCGCTGGGCGAACGCCAGGCGTCGACGCTCGGGCAGGCACTGCACGACCACGCGGTCTCCGCTGCCGAGTGCTTCAGCTCGCCGTACCTCCGCGCCGTGCAGACCGCGCACGCCGCCGGCGTCGATCGGCCGGCGCTCCGGCTGGACGAGCGGCTGCGCGACCGGGAGCTCGGCGTCATCGACGCGCTGACCGCGCTCGGCGTCGAGCGTCGGCTGCCGCTGGAGGCCGAGCGTCGGCGCTGGCTCGGCAAGTTCTACTACCGGCCTCCGGGCGGGGAGTCGTGGGCGGACGTCGCACTGCGCGTGCGGTCGTTCCTGCGCGACCTCCCGGCCGGTGACGGCACGGCGGTGATCTTCACGCACGACGCCGTCGTGAGCGTGTTCCTCTTCGTGCTGCTCGGGATGACCGAGGACGAGCTGACCGACTTCTTGCGCACGCGCCCGGTGACGAACGCGTCGGTGACCGTGCTGACGCGCGGCGCCGACGGCTGGCGGGTCGACGCGTTCGCCGACGACACGCACCTCGCCGAGGTCGGAGTGCCGGCGACCGAGCACCCGGGGAACGCACGTGCCGACGCCTGAGCGCATCACCGCCGGCTTCCTCCGCGCGTGGCCGCTGCCCGACCCCGGCGGGTCGAAGTACGCACGCGGCCAGGTGCTGGTCGTCGGAGGCTCGCGCCGCTCCCCCGGCGCCGCCCTCCTCTCCGGCCGGGCGGCCCTGCGGGTCGGAGCCGGACGGCTGACGCTGGCGGTCGGCGAGAGCACGGCCGTCGCCACGGCGGTGGCGCTGCCCGAGAGCGGCGTGGTGCCGCTCCCGGAGTCGCACGGCGGCAGCGTGCGCGGTTCCGGCCTCCGGACCGCCGCAGCGGACCTGGCCGGCGCTGACGCCGTTCTCGCCGGCCCGGGCCTGGACGACGCGGGTGAGACGGCGAAGATGCTCCGCCTCCTCGCACGCACCACCTCGCCCGAAGCCACCCTCGTGCTCGACGCCTACGCGCTGGGCGCGCTGGCCGGACACCCGCGGCTCGCGGGACACCGCCGTCGCATCCTCACGCCCAACACCGAGGAGGCGGAACGGCTGCTGGGCCGGCGCCTGCGCGACCGCGACGCCGACACCCTGGCCATCGCCCACCGCTACGGCGCCGTCGTGAGCTGCTTCGGCCTGATCGCCTCCCCCGACGGCCGCCTGCTCACCGTCGGCGACGGCGTCCCCGGCCTCGGCACCTCGGGCAGCGGCGACGCGCTGTCGGGCGCCATCGCCGGCCTCGCCGCCCGCGGCTGCGAGCCGCTGCAGGCCGCGGCATGGGGGACGTACCTCCACGTCGCGGCCGGCGTCTCGCTGTCGAAGAGCGTCGCCCCGCTGGGGTTCCTGGCGTCGGAGATCGTGGACCGGCTGGCGCACGAGCTGGCCGAGGTGGGCTAGGCGCCCGAGCCCTCGGGTCCGGACTCCCCCTCCGGCCGCTCCGCGATCTCGCGGATGACGGCCAGGCGGCGATCCCACGCGGCCCCGATGGCGTCGAGCCGGCTCGCGGTGTCGCGCAGGTGCGCGCCGAGCACGCGGTATTGCACCTCGCGGCCCGACCGCACGGGCTCCACCAGCCCGGCCTCGCGCAGCACGCCGAGGTGCTTGGCGATCGCCTGGCGGCTGATCGGGAGGCTTCCGGCGAGGGCGGACGCCGACGCGTCCCCCTCCCCGAGCGCCTCCAGCACCCGCCAGCGGCTCTCGTCGCCGAGCGCCGCGAGCACCGGCACCAGGTCGGTCGTCGTCACGCGCCGGCCTCGGCCAGCGCCACGAGCTTGTCGAGCTCGAACGTCCATCCCGCGCTGTGGCTCGTCATGTTGGCGGCCGCATCCGAGGTGCGCTCGAAGCCGGTCTCGACGACCGTCAGCCGCGTGCCTCCCGGCACGGCCTCGAGAGTGAAGGTGAAGGAGGTCGCGGTGCCGTCGTCGAACTCGGCGGGAGGATCGCCCAGCGCGTCGTCGTTGTTCCACAGATACGTGACGCTGCGCGGCTCGTCGATGGCCTCGACGCGCAGCGGCAGCCGGCGCCCGGGGAAGGTCATCGACCCCTCGGCGCCTCGCCCTGTTCCGTCGAGTTCGACCCGGCCGAACCATTCGGAGATGTGCTCCGGCTCGGTGACCGCCGCCCACACCCGCGGCACCGGGGCCGCGATGTGGATCGTGCGGCGGACGGCGAAGGACTCGTCGTCGATGACCGCTGACTCGTTCGCAATGCTCATGATCTCTCCTGTCGTCGGTTCATGTGCAATGCAATGGTTGCAGATTGCTCAGCGTATTGCAACCTTTTGGTTGCATTTTCAGAGAACTCGGCCCTCCGCCTCCAGCCCCTGGAACCACTTGGTGCGCGCGGCGACCGCGTGCGCAGCAGAGGGGAGGCCGCGCACGCGGAGTCGCACGCCGCGACCGGCGAGCTCCTGGTCGAGGTTCTGGAGGGCGAGGATGACCGTCACCGAGATGTCCTGCAGCGTGGAGCAATCGAGGGTCAGCTCGGTGACCTCGCCGACGGCGCGGGCGGCGTCGACCGCGTCGAGGATGGTCTGCTCGGTCGCGAGGACGTTGGCGGTGTAGAGCGGGCCGAGCAGGCTGACCGCCATGCGGCCTCCCGCGGTCTCGTCGACCCGGACGCGCGGCTTGTTGAGCGCGGCGAGCAGCAGCACCAGCGTGAACAGCACCCCGACCGCGACGGCGGCGAGCAGCCCGGCGGTCAGGCCGATGACCGTGGTCACCAGGCAGATGGCGAAATCGCGTCTGCTCACCCGCCAGAGCAGCACGAGATCTTTCACGTCGATCAGCCCGAACACCGCGACGAAGACGAGCGCGGCCAGCGTCGCCTGCGGCAGCAGGCTGATCACCGGCCCGAGGAAGAGCCCGATCAGCAGCGCGAGCACGACGGTGACGAGCGCGGCGAGCTGCGAGCGCGCGCCCGCCGCCTTGTTCACCGCACTCTGCGAGAAGCCGCCGGCGGCGGGCAGCGTCTGGAACCAGCCGCCCAGCAGGTTCGCCATGGCGGTCGCGAACAGCTCCCGGTTGCTGTCGATACGTGGGTCGTCCAGTTCGCGGATACCGCGCGCCACGGCTGCGGACTCCAGGAACGCCATCACGGCGATCGCGAGCGCACCGGGGACCAGCTGGAAGACGTGATCGAGACTCGGCAGGGCCGGCAGCGGGAACGCCCGCGTGACCGGCGTGATGAGCGCCACATCGGCCGAGCGGAGGCCGCCGAACGCGACCAGCAGGATCCCTGCCGCCACGACGATCAGCGGTCCGGGTACGCGCGGAAGGAAACGCTTGAACAGGAACAGCGCGGCGACCGACACGGCCGAGAGCACGGTCGTCACCGGGTTGGCGTGCGGGATCGCCGCGATGACCGCGTTGACGCTGTGGATGAAGCCGTTGCCCGTCGGCGCGTCGGTCTCCCCCAGCAGCTTGGGCAGCTGCCCCACCGCCACCGTGGCGCCGACCCCGATCTGGATGCCGAGCAGTGTCGGCTTGTTGATGATCTCGACCAGAGTGCCGAGCCGCAGCAGCCGCGCCAGCAGCAGGGCGACGCCGACGAGCAGCGTCAGCGTGATCAGGTCGCGCGGGATGGCGTGCGAGTTCGCCACCACCCCCGCCGAGACGAACGTCGTCGCCGTGAGCGTGGCGATGGTGGAGGTCGTGGAGACGCTCATCGCGCGCGAGCCGCCGAGGAACGCGTACACGGCCATCGGCACCGTGGCCGTGTAGAGGCCGGCCTCCACCGGCAGGTCGGCGATGGTCGCGTACGCCATCGCCTGCGGCACGACCACGGCGCCCGCCGACACGCCCGCCAGGATGTCGCGGCCGAGCCACTCCCGGCGGTAGCCCGCCAGGGTCGGCAGCAGCCACGACCGCCGGGCGGTCGCGGGCGCGCTGGTCATCGCTTCAGTCTCGCGCCATGGCGGCGGCCAGGTGCGCCTCCACATCCACGTAGGCGTCGTCGGCGATGTCGAAGACGACCTTGACGATCTCGCCGCCGGTGTATTCGAAGCGCGAGCCCTCGTACAGCTTCGATACGGCGTCGCCGGAGTCGTAGCCGATGCAGAGCCCCTCGCCGCACAGCGAGAAGTGGCCGAGGACCGTGTGGATCTCCTGCTCCGCGACCTTCTCGTCGTCGATGTACAGGGCGAGCGGCCCGATCGCCTCCCGGTACTCGCCTGTGCGCTCCTTCGTGAACGAGACGCCCAGGACGTGCTTGCCGGCGGGCGGCACCGGGGCCGACACCACGTTCTCCGGAGGGATGCCGAGGAAGTTGTAGACGTAGTACACCTGACCGTCCTTGACGAACAGGCTGTGACCACCGAAGCGCGAGCCCTGGGCGAAGATGACGCCCTCCGTGTCGGCCGTGGTCTCGACCTCGGCGAGCACCTTGTACGAGACGCCGTGCGTATTCGCCGACGAACGCTCGGGAACCTCGCTGGTCCCCGGGTAGTACGTGTACTGGCCGCTCGGAGGCACGGGGATCTTGAACTCCATGTTGATGAAGGTCTCGAAGTCCTTCGGGTTGCCGATGATCTGGAGGTCGTTGAGCGGCAGCACGTCGTTCCGCTTCGCCTCCGCCATCCACAGGGCCTTCAACTCCTCCACCTTGTCGGGGTGCTCGGCGGCGACGTCGTGCGCCTCCGACCGGTCGACGTCGGTGTGGAACAGCTGCCAGGTGTCGCTCGGGAAGTCCCCACGACCGCTCACCGGGCCGTGCTCGGTGACCGCCTTCCAGCCTTCGTGCCAGATGCCGCGGTTGCCGAACATCTCGAAGTACTGCGTCTGCTTCGTGGTGGCGCCGTCGGCCGCCGCGTCGAAGCTGTACGTCATCGGGATGCCGTCGAGCGGACGCTGCTCGACCCCGTTGTAGGTCGCGGGCAGCTCCACGCCGCAGACGTCGAGGATGGTCGCGACGATGTCGGTCGAGTGGTGGTACTGGTTGCGCACCTCGCCGCGCGCCTGGATGCCCTTCGGCCAGGAGATCACCAACGGGTCGCACACGCCGCCCTGGTAGACGTACCGCTTGAACATCCGGTACGGCGTCGAGAACGCCGCCGCCCAGCCGGTCGGGTAGTGGTTGTACGTATCGGGCGAGCCGAGCTTGTCGACCATGCGGAGGTTCTCCTGCAGGTCGTCGGGATAGCCTCCGAAGATCTTGCCCTCGTTGACCGAGCCGTTCGGGCTGCCCTCACCGGAGGCGCCGTTGTCGGCGCAGTAGATGATGAGCGTGTCGTCGAGCTGACCCGACTCCTCCAGGTAGTCGACGATGCGACCGACCTGCGCGTCGGTGTACTCCGAGAACCCGGCGTAGACCTCCGCCATCCGCGAGAACATCGCGCGCTCCTCGGCGTTCAGCTCGCCCCAGGGGCGCACTTCGTCGCTCTCGGAGAACGTCCCCGGAGGCATCGGGTTGAGCTCGGTCAGCTCGGTGCCCTCGGGCAGGAGGCCCTTCTCGATCATCCGCGGCAGCACCCACTCGCGGTAGGCCTCGTAGCCGTCGTCGAAGACACCCTTGTACTTGTCGATGTACTCCTGCGGCGCATGGTGCGGGGCGTGGTTCGCCCCGGGGCAGAACCAGAGGTACCAGGGCTTGTCCGGTTCGGTCTGCTTGACGTCGCGCAGCATCCGCAGCGCCTGGTCGGCGAGGTCCTTCGACAGGTGGTAGCCCTGCTCCGGCAGGTACGGCTGGTCGATGTAATGGTTGTCCTCCGCCAGCGACGGATACCAGTTGTTCGTCTCGCCGCCGACGAAGCCGTAGAAGCGGTCGAAGCCCTGCGCCAGCGGCCAGTTCTTCTTGCTCGCCCCCGCGGTCCACTCGTCGATCGGGACGTTGTGGTTCTTGCCGACCCAGAAGGTGGCCCAGCCGGCGTCGCGCAGCAGGCTCGCCATCGGCACGTTGCTCGGCGGGATGTGCGAGTTGTAGCCGGGGAAGCCGGTCGACGACTCCGAGATCGTGGCGAAGCCGTTGGAGTGATGGTTGCGCCCGGTGAGCAGGGTCGACCGGGTCGGCGAGCACAGCGCGGTCGTGTGCCATTGCGTGTAGGTCAGACCGTTCGCCGCCAGTCGCTCCATCGTCGGCATCTGGATGCGCCCCCCGTACGTCGACCAGGCCGCCTGACCGGTGTCGTCGTAGAGCACCAGCAGGACGTTCGGCGAGCCCTCCCTCGCCTTCGGCGGGAGGAAGGCGTCCCAATCCGACACCGAGTCCCGCACGTCGAGTTCGATCTTTCCCTGGAATTCTCTGGTCACTGCGCAACCCCCTCGTTGCGCGACACGTTAACGAAGACGGTCCCATGGCGTCTAGACCGGTATGGACGAGGAAGCGAACGGCGAGCGGGCGCCGTCACGCCGCGCGGTGCTCGCCGCCGCCGCAGGCTGGTCGCGTTCGGCGGAGCCTTCCTGGAGTCGCCCGCGTTCGCGGCCGGCATGCCGAGTCTGGGGCGGGTGAACAGCCTCGAGGAAGCGGTGTTCTCCGGCGGCCCCTCGATGGCCGACGAGCAGAAGTCGATCGGCGAGTCGCTCGCCGAGATCCGGTCGGCGGTGACCCGGAAGCACTGACACCGGGCCCGGAAACTCCTCTAGACGCGATTCCCTCCTCCGCGTTACTCTCAGCCCACATCCAGGCTCGATCGAGCCCGGCAGGAGGGGTAACGACATGGACTGGAACAATTTCTGGAACGTCATCTGGCTGTTCTTCTGGAGCTTCGCGTTCATCGCGTACCTGTTCGCGCTGTTCGCCATCATCAGTGACCTGTTCCGCGACCACAAGCTCAATGGATGGTGGAAGGCGCTCTGGATCATCTTCCTGATCTTCGTGCCGTTCCTCACCGCGCTGGTCTACCTGATCGCGCGCGGACCGGGGATGGCGGAACGCAGCCAGAAGGAGGCGCGCCAGGTGCAGCAGAGCACCGACGCGTACATCCGGCAGGTGGCCTCCAGCAGCCCTGCCGACGAGATCGCCAAGGCGAAGGCGCTCCTGGACGCCGGGACCATCACCCCCGAGGAGTTCGCCCACCTGAAGAGCGTCGCCCTCGGCCACCAGGCCGCCGCCGGAGCGCACGCGGCGCCCGCTGCGCCCGCTGCTCCTGCCGCGCCGTCGGCTCCGACACCGCCGCCGGCAGCGCCCACGGCGTGACCGAACGGGCTCGGTGACTGACGTGACCGACCCGACCGCAGCGGCGCCGGGGTCCTTCAGGGCTCCGGCGCCGCGGCGCACCCGCATCCGGCCGCTCGCCGGCCTGACGCCTCAGAACGCCGTCCGCGAAGTGCTCGCGGGCGTCACCCTGCTCGCCATCGCGATCCCGCTGAACATCGGCTACGCGCAGATCGCGGGCCTCCCAGCCACCGCCGGTCTGTACTCGCTGGTGGTGCCGGCCGTGTTCTATGCCCTGACGGTGTCGTCGCGCCAGCTCGTCGCGTCGCCGGATGCCGCCGCAGCCGCTCTCGTGGCGTCCTCCCTCGGCGGCCTCGCCGTCGCGGGCCACGAAGACTACATAACGCTCGCCCTCGCCCAGGCCCTCATCTGCGGCGTCCTCTTCCTGCTGTGCTCGTTCTTCAAGCTCGGCTTCCTGGCGAACTTCCTGTCCAAGCCGATCCTGGTGGGCTTCGTCGGAGGCCTCGCGCTCGACATCCTGGTCTCGCAGGTGGCCAAGATGCTCGGTGTGAAGATCGACTCCGGCGGCGAGTTCGTCGAGAAGCTCGGCGGCTTGGTCGCCGGACTGCCGACGATCAACGTCTGGTCCCTGCTGATCTCGCTCGGCTCGCTCATCGTGCTCCTCGTCGGGCGGCGGATCGCCGCAGCGGTGCCGTGGGCGCTCGTCGTGCTCATCGTCGCGACCATCGTCGTCGTGCTCTCCGGGGCGGAGAAGGCCGGCGTCGACGTTCTGGGCACGGTGCAAGCCGGGCCTCCCACCCTCACCTGGCCGGTGATCGAGTGGACCCAGTGGCTGGCCCTCATCCCGTCAGCCATCGCCCTCACCGTCGTCACCATGGGCGAGGGCCTCCTCGTCTCCCGCTCCTACGGCGAGAAGCGCAACTACCCCACCCGCCCCGACCGCGACCTCTTCGCGTTCGGCGTCGCCAACCTCGGCGCCGGCGTCAGCGGAGGCTTCACCGTCGGATCGTCGACCTCGCGCACCGCGGCGATGGACCAGGCCGGCTCGCGCACGCAACTGCCGTCGCTCGTCACCGCCCTCGGCACACTCATCCTGCTGCTCTTCGGCACGGCGCTCCTGGAGGACATCCCCTCCCCCGCCATCGGCACCATCGTCGCTGTGGCGGTCGTCCCGCTGCTCGGGATCCCCGACTTCGTCCGGCTGTGGAGGCTCGACCGGTTCGAGTTCGCGATCGGCGCCGCGTGCTTCCTCGGCGCGCTGTTCATCGGGCCGATCGCGGGCATCGTCATCGCGTTCGTGCTCGCCGTGATCAACGTCACGCGACGGGCCGCGAACCCGCCGATCGACACGCTCGCCGCCGACGGCGACCCCGAGCACTCCCTCCTGGATGCCGCACCCGCCGGCGCGGCGACCGTGCCGGGCGTCGTGGTCGTGCGGCTCGCCGCTCCGCTGTTCTTCGCGAACTCGACCTCTTTCGAGAAGGCTGTGGAGCGGGCGGTGCGCGACACCGGAGCGACCCACGTCGTCCTCGACATGGAGGCCGTCACCGACGTCGACGTGACCGGCGCCGAGTCGTGGGAGACGGTTCACGCCTTCCTCACCGCCCACGGTGCCGACCTCGCGCTCAGCCGCGTGCGTCCCGGCATCCGCGAGCGTCTCCAGCACCTCGAGCTGCTCGACGGGGTGCGCTTCTTCGACACCAACCGGGAGGCCATCATGGCGCTCCAAGCACATCCCGAAGGCTCAGATCATGGCCGCCGTTAGCGGTGTCTGGCCGTTCCGCCGCCGCACCCGGGCTCCGGAGGCGGCGCCGCCGTCCGGTCCGGATCCCGATCAGGAGGCGAACGCCGCCGACGGACGCGCGGTGCGCATCCTGCTCGGCGTCGCGGGCGGGGTGGTCATCGCGATCGGGATGCACGCCATCGCCGGCATCCTCGCTCCCACGCTGCTCGCCCTCATCCTCGTCATCTGCGCGCAGCCCGTGCGTGTCTGGCTGGAACGCCACGGAACGCCGTCCGGGGTCGCCACCGGGGCCGTCGCGCTCACGACGTTCGCACTGCTCGCCGGGTTCGTCGCCCTGCTGATCATCGCGATGGCGCAGTTCGTCGGAATGCTCCCCCAGTACAAGGCACAGTTCGAGCAGCTCGGCAAGCAGATCGCGGATTGGCTCGCGAGCGTCGGCGTCAGCACGCAGGACCTCCAGACCCTGACGCACGGTTTCGACCCGAGCAAGATCCTGAACGTGTTCAGCGGTCTGCTCGGTGGCGCCTTCGGCCTGGTCACGTTCGGCGTGATCGTGCTGACCATGCTCATCCTGATGCCCGCCGATGCCGCCTACACGCCCACCCTCCTCCGTCAGTTGAAGCCCACCAAGCCGAACCTCGTGTACGCGATGTCGGGCTTCGCGCACAGCGTGCGCCGCTACATGGTGGTGACCACCGTGCTCGGCATCGTGCAGGGCGTGATCAACGGCATCGCACTGTGGATCCTCGGGGTGCCTGCCGCGCTGCTCTGGGCGATCCTGTCGTTCCTGTGCAGCTTCATCCCCAACGTCGGCTACTTCCTGGCGCTCGTGCCTCCGCTGGTGTTCGGCTACCTCATCGGCGGCTGGGGCACCGTGATCGCGATCATCGTCATCTACGGCATCGTCAACGCGGTCGTCCAGTCGATCGTGCAGCCTAAGGTTGTCGGCAACGCAGTCTCGCTCAGCCAGACGCTCACCTTCTTCTCGGTGCTGCTCTGGGCCGTCGTCCTCGGCGCGATCGGCGCCATCCTCGCCATCCCGCTGACGCTGCTGTTCCGGGCGATCCTGGTGGACTCCGATCCGCGCGCACGCATCTGGCGCGGCGCCCTCGGCGACCTGCGAGAGACCAAGGACCTGATGAAGGAGGATGCCGCAGCGGCGAAGGCCGAGCGGAAGTCCGCGAAGCTCGCCAAGCATGGAGGACCAGGGAGCATCGACGACGGGCGCACCGACCACAGGATCGAGGGCTGAATGGGAGGCGCGATCGGCGACACCCTGCCGCTCGCACTGGGCATAGCGATCAGCCCGGTGCCGATCATCGCGGCGATCCTGATGCTGCTGTCGCCCCAGGCGCGCGGCACGAGCGTGGGCTTCCTGATCGGCTGGGTGCTGGGCATCGTCGTCGCGGTCGTCGTCTTCACGTTGCTCTCCGGACTCATCCCGGCGAGCGACCCGGACGCCGCCAAGCCGATCGCCGGCACGATCAAGATCATCCTGGGAGCGCTGCTCCTGCTTCTGGCCCTCCGGCAGTGGAGGTCGCGCCCGAGAGCGGGTGAGGCGGCCGCCCTCCCGAAATGGATGGGCGCCATCGACTCGATGACCGCCGGCCGCGGGTTCCTGCTCGCCTTCCTCCTGGCGGCGGTGAACCCGAAGAACCTGCTGCTCGCCGCGGGCGCCGGCGTCGCCATCGGCACGGCCGGCCTGTCGGTGGGGTCGGCCGCCGTCGTCATCCTGGTGTTCGTGCTCATCGCCTGCTGTTCGGTCGCGATCCCGGTGATCGGCTACCTGGTGGCCGCGGACGCCCTGCGCGGTCCGCTCGACTCGCTGCGCGGCTGGCTCGTGCAGAACAACGCGACCGTGATGGCGGTGCTGCTGCTGGTGATCGGGGTCGTGCTTGTGGGCAAGGGGATCGCGAGCTTCTGAGGCTGGGCTGCGGCGACAGGAGGAGGTCCGCCGGCGCGATGCCCGGATCGCAGCCAACGGAGGAGGCGCGGACTCGCGCGCGACGAATCTCCTCCCGTTGCCTCCGACACCACTCCGGACCGTATCGGCCTGCGTCGTCGATAACAGAGGACATCCGACCCCGGACAGCCTCACGATCCTCCGTTAGTGGCCATTCCGGGCATCGCGCGGTCCGATCTCCTCCGTTACCTGCAGCGCCTCCTCCCTCAGTGCTGCAGCGTCGTCTTCAACAGGATCACGACCACCCCGAACAGCCCTGTGATCACCGCGCCCGTGAGGCAGAACAGCACCCGCCTCCCGCGCATATGGAAGACCAGGTAGCCCAGCAGCGCCAGCAGCAGCACCGTCAGCCACAGTGACAGCCACACGCCGAGTTCGCCCGGGAGGATGCCGATCGCCGCGAGCAGCAGCGGGATGCTCGGAACGACGGCGGCCTCCAGCATGCCGCTGGACTCGAAGAGCGCGTGGCCCAGCGCGTCGCGCACCCGCGCTCCCACCCGCTCGTCGGCGCCGTGGAAGCCGAGCGCCGTGGAGTAGACGTGCGCCATCCAGAAGACCACGATGCTCACCAGGCTGAACACCAGAACGTGGAGGGCGTCCGCCTGGGTCTGGTCCCCCGCGCCTCCCGAACTGGCGGCCACGACGCTCGCGTAGACGATGGTGCCGTAGATGCCCGCCGGCGTTCCCCAGTGCCGCCAGAGCGCGCGCTGAACACGGATGCCACCGTCACCGCGCAGATCCGCCGACTCGTTCAGATCCATCGAGTCCATGAGGCAATCATGGCCCCTGCCATGCCCGAACACGATGGATCGTGGCGGACTTGGGGTAGGCCCCGCTGCGCCCTCCGATCTCGAAGAGATCGATCATCAGGAAGAGCGGATACGTGGGTGCCTGCGCGATGCGTCGCAGCACGCGGCCGTCGCACCCGATCACGGTCGAGCCGTCGCCCCAGATCACCGCGTACGTGTGCGGTTCCGACGCGTCGACGGGGATGGCGACCTCTGCCATGTCTGTGCTGATCCGCGGATCGTGATGGGCCTTGACGCCGCAACGCACCCGGGTGGTATCGCCGATCGCGTCGGCATCGATCTCGAAGAGGCAGATCTCGCCTGACTCGTCGGGCGACCGATGCTCGGTGCCGATCAGCCACGCGGCCAGCATGCAGTTCTCGTCGCGGCTGGCGGATGCCGTCACCTCCACGCGCCCGCGCGACGGCGCGAACAGCAGCGACTGAGGAGTCTCTGTGCGCACGTGGAGGCCGTGGCGATGGCGATGCGTTCCGAGCGTGGACCCGACCGGACCCGAGTAGGCACCGGTCTGGAGGTTCGAAACGCGCAGAGGTGCGTCCTCCGGTCGCCAGTCGGGCTGATCGGCGTCGATCTGCAGCGCGATCCCGTCCGGAACCAACCGATAGCGGGCGCACGCGCGCTCCGGCGTGGTCCAGTGGGGCAGATAGCTCGGCACCCAGCGTCGCTCGCTCAGCCCCTCGCCGAAGTCGTCATCGAAGTCGGGCGCACGGGTCGGCGCGGGAGGGAGGGACTCTGGAGAGGACACTGCTAATCCTGTTCCGGGAACCGCGCCTCCGTCATCAGTCCCCCCTGCGCGGCCGCCGATCCGGCGAGTCCGCCGCCGCGGCCGCGCAGCACGAAGGCGGCTCCGACCGCGATGACCGCGCCCGCGAGCGGGCCGACGATGTACACCCAGTACGCGTCCCAGTGCCCGCTCACCAGGTCGGGGCCGAAGGTACGCGCCGGGTTCATCGAGGCGCCGGAGATCGGGCTGCCCCAGAGGCCGGCGAGGGCGATGTAGGCGCCGACGCCGAAAGCGCCGATGATGCCGAGGTTCTGGGCTCCGGAGGCCGTGCCCAGGATCACGCTCACCAGGCCGAATGTCAGCACGGTCTCCATCAGCAGCGCGTCCCACGAGCTGAAGCCGGAGGCCGGGTAGTTCGAGCCGTAGCGGGACGACACGTGGGTCACCCCCTCCAGGAACCACGCCGCGAGCGAGGCGCCCACCAGCTGCACGATGATGTAGCCGGGCACGCGCGCCCAGGGGAAGTCGCCGCGGAGCGCGAACGCGACGCTGACCGCCGGGTTGAGGTGAGCGCCCGAGATCTTGCCCATGAAGAGGATGATCGCGAACACCATCAGTGCCGGGGCCGTCACCGCGGCAGTGCGCGAGATCGTGTTCGGGAACGCCTGCCCCATCATCCCGCCGCCGGCCGCGACGAGCACCAGGAAGAACGTGCCGAGCAGTTCCGAGAACAGCCGCCTCCACTCCTGCGACGAGTCGTGGAAGTCCTCGATCGACTGCGCGATCGTGGCCGGCACGTGCATGAGCCGGCCGTGGACGATGTCCGACATGATCCCCCGGGCCGCTTCCGCGTCCTCCGCCGCCCGCTGCTGCGTCGGCTCCGGTGCCTCGCTCATGGTGACTCCTTCGGCTAGACGACCTCCACCGCGCGCGGCTCGACCGACAGGTCGCTGCCGCCCTCGACGGTGATCCGCCGGCCGACCCGCACCAGCTGCGGCTCGTCCGAGAAGGCGCCGGCGAACAGCGCCTCGCCCTTGCGGAAGGTCGGTGACTGCTCCAGCAGGTGCTGGGGCACGAACCCGAAGACCTCGCCGATCTCGGCGAGGTCCCGCGGTGCGTTCATGCGCATGAGCCCGAGGTTGTCGCACTGGGACAGCACGTTCGGGTGGATCTTCGTGGGCCGCTGCGTCGAGAGGAACAGCCAGAGCCCGAATTTGCGGCCTTCGGCGGCGATCTGGATGAGTTGCTCGGTGAGCTGGGCCTCCACGCTGTTGCGCGGCACGGGAGGGCAGAAGTTGTGCGCCTCGTCGAGCACGATCAGCAGCGGGTTGCGGTCCATGCGGTGCTCCCAGAGGTGCTCCAGCACGCAGAGCGCCGCAGTCTGCGGCTCGGCCTGGTGCGCGAAGCCGCCGACGTCGAGCACGGTGACCCGCGGGCGCTCGTCGATCGCATCGACGGCGGAGGAGCCGCCGAACGACCAGAGCGGCCACTCCAGGATCTGCAGGTTGTCGATGCGCATGCCGAGTCGCCGCCGCGCCGGGTCGTCGGAGGCCGCGAGCGCCCCGAGGAAGCGCTGCTTGTCGAAGTGGTCGGTCGACTTGTCCAGGTGCAGGAGGGCGTTGTACTCCTCCTCGTCGGCGATCGGATCGAGCCTCCCGACCGCGGCCTGCGATCGCACGCTCAGGTCGATGTAGCGGGCGTGCAGCTGCGGCTCCTCGTGCGTGCTCGAGTGGAAGACCCGGATGTCGAAGTCCGCGAAGCGATCGCGCTCCTGCGCGGTGACGTCGTCGCGGGTGCGCGACACCCGCACGAAGTCGGCGTTCGGGTCGAGCACGGCGATCGGCAGCTCGGTCTCCAGCAGCAGCTGCTCCAGCACCACCCCGAGCGCGTACGTCTTGCCCGACCCGCTCTGGCCGCACCAGAAGGTGTGCCGGTTGAACCGCGATCCGTCGATCACGGCGGGGCGTTCGGGGGCGCCGACGGTGGTTCCGATGGTGAGCGGGATCATCGAGGGGCCTTCCGGGTCGTTGCGGTCTGGGAGGTGAGTGCGGCGTCGAGGCTGATCGCCGCGCGGATCAGCGCCAGGTGCGTGAACGCCTGCGGAAAGTTGCCGAGCTGGAGGCCGGCCGGGTCGATCTCCTCGGCGAACAGCCCCAGGTGGTTGCCGTAGGTGAGCATCTTCTCGAACGCGTACTGCGCCTCGTCGAGCCGGCCGGCGTCGGTCAGGGCGCAGACGTAGAAGAACGAGCAGAGCGAGAACGTGCCCTCCGCGCCCGGGAGGCCGTCCGGCGACGCGTCCGGGTTGTAGCGGTACACGAGGCTGTCGGTCACCAGCTCCTCCCCGATCGCGTCGAGCGTCGACAGCCACATCGGGTCCTGCGGCGAGATCATCCCGACCAGCGGCATGAGCAGCGTGATGGCATCGACGACATCGGTCCCGGGGTACTGGGTGAACGCCTTGCGGTCGGGGTTCCAGCAGCGGGTGAAGACCTGCTCGTAGATCGCGTCGCGCGTGCTGATCCAGCGCTCCAGCGGCGCGGGACGGCTGCGCTCGCGCGCGATCGTGATGGCGCGGTCGAAGGCGACCCAGCACATGATGCGGCCGTAGGTGAAGTCCTTGCGACCTCCCCGGGTCTCCCAGACGCCTTCGTCGGGCTGGTCCCAGTTGTCGGCCAGCCAGTCGAGGATGCCGACCAGCTTCATCCAGCCCGGATGCCCGATCGGGCGGTGGTCCTCGGCGATCGAGAGGGCGTCCAGCGCCTCCCCGTAGATGTCGAGCTGGAGCTGGTCGGCCGCGCCGTTGCCGATGTGCACCGGCTGCGACCCCGCGTAGCCCTCGAAGTGGTCGAGGGTGAGCTCCTCCAGGTCGGACGACCCGTCGATCCGGTACATGATCTTGAGCGGCCCGGAGTCGGCCCCGGCCTGTTCGGTGACGCGGTCGGCGGTCCACAGGGCGAAGGCGATGGCCTCCTCCTCGTAACCGAGGGCGAGCAGCGAGTACACCGAGAAGGAGGCGTCGCGGATCCAGGTGTAGCGGTAGTCCCAGTTGCGCACGCCGCCCAACTGCTCGGGGAGGGCCGCCGTCGGAGCGGCGACGAGCGCACCGGTCGGCGCGTACTGCAGCAGCTTGAGCACCATCGCCGAGCGCTCGACGTCTTCGCGCCAGCGCCCGGAGTAGGTGCTGCGGCCGATCCAGTCGCGCCAGAAGGCCACCGTCTCGCGGAACAGCCGGTTGCCGCGGGCGCGGCCGATGTCACGGGGCTCACCGCGCGGCTCGGTCTCGAAGGCGAAGATGCGGAGGTCGCCGGCGGCGACGGTGAACTCCGTGACGACATCGCCGTCGACGAGAGCCTCTGGGCCGACCCCGTGCAGCGCGGCGCTCGTCGTGTCGTCGGCGAACAGCACGCCATGGTCGGCGGCCGTGGCGGTGTGCGCGCTGCGGCCGTAGTCGAACCGGGGCCGGCACTCCAGCCGGAAGGCCAACTCGCCGCGCACGACGCGCACCGCGCGCACGATGATCCGCCGCGCGGTCGCGATGTGCGGCTCGTCGGCGACGGGCATGAAGTCGATCACCTCGCCGACACCTTTCGACGACATGAACCGTGTGATGAGCACGGCGGTCTGCGGGAAGTACATCTGCCGGATCCGCACGTCGTCGGCGAGCGCGTGGATGCGGAAGTAGCCGCCCTTCTCGCGGTCGAGCAGCGAGGCGAACATCGTCGGGGAGTCGAACCGCGGAGCGCAGAACCAGTCGATCGATCCGGCGGTCGAGACCAGGGCGATCGTCTGCAAGTCGCCGATCATGCCGTGCTCCGCGATCTCGGGGAACGCGTCCATGCCGGTCTCCTCCCTGTGCGTGGCCAGGCCGCGTGCTCAGGCCCGGCCGCATGCTAGCTCCGGGCGCGAGTGCGGCACCAGACCTGTCAGCGGGAGGCGGATGCCTGCTCCTCGTCCTCGCTCTCCCGACCCAGCACCTGAGACGGGAGGTTCCGCGAGAAGAACAGCGCTCCCACCGAGACGAACGCCAGCGCCGCGAACGAGAGGCGCAGCGACTCGAGCTGCGACGCGCTGTAGATGGAGGCCAGCTGATCGCCCTGCTCGCTCGTCAGGCCGGCATCCTGGGCGATCTTCGGCACATCGGCGGCCGCCACCACTGCCACTCCGCCTTGCGTGCGCGACGAGATCTCCTGCTGCACGTCGCTCGGGAGCGTGCTGGCGGCCACAGCACCGGCGAACAGCGTGCTCAGGGTCGCGATCATGACGGAGCCGATCAGGGCGGTGCCGAGCGAGGAGCCCAGATTCTGGTACACCCCCTGCACTCCCCCTGCTTCGCTGAGTTCGTCGTCGCCGACTGACGACATCGTCACGTTGCCGAGCTGCGAGGCCAGGAGGCCGAGGGCCGCTCCCGACAGGAACATCCCCGCTCCGAAGATCCAGTTGTTCAGCTTCGGGTCGACGGAGCCCAGCAGCACGAGACTCGCGAAGACGAGACCCAGCTGGCCGATGCGGGCGATGATCTTCGGCGAGAGCCGTCGCGCGAGTGCCGTGCCGAGGATCGAGAACAGCACGAGCGCGACCGACAGCGGGAAGATCCGCAGCCCCGTCGAGAGCGCATCGTATCCGAGGGCGAGTTGGAGGTAGATCGGCACGATGAAGAACAGGCCGGCCGTGACGGTGTATTGGATGCCCAGGCTGCCCACCCCGGCCCGCAGCTGCCGCAGCCGGAGGATCGCCGTGTTCAGCAGCGGCGCCCTGCCCTGTCGGATCAGCACGCGCTGGCGCACGAAGAACAGCCAGAGCAGCACCGAGCCGACGGCGATGATGAACGGCACCGGCGAGAGCCCCAGCACGCTGATGTCCTGCTGCGTCGGCAGCACCCACCCCCAGGTCTTGGTCTGAAGCAGCCCGTAGACGATGAGGACGAGCCCGGCGGCCGAGAGCAGCACCGAGAGCACGTCGATCCGGATCCGCTTGCGCTCCCCGCTGTCGGAGACCACGCCCCGGAACAGCAGCACGATCGCCATGATGACGACCTCCCCTGCGAACACATACCTCCAACTGGCGTAGGTGGTCAGAAACCCGCCGATGAGGGGCCCGACCGCCACGGCGACACCGGATGATGCGCCGATCACCGCGAACGCGGTGACCCGCGCATGGCCCGTGTAGTTGTCGGCGATGAGCGCCGCGATCGCCGGGATCACGAGCACCGCGCCGAGACCCTCCACCACCGACCAGCCGAGGAACAGCACGACGATGTTGGGCGCGAGTGCAGTCGTGCCCGACCCGATCGCGTACACGATCGACCCGACGACGAGTGCGCGCCGACGGCCCCACACATCGCCGAGCTTCGCGCCGAGCAGCATGAATGCGGCCATCGTGAGCGTGTAGAAGGTGATGGTCGCCTGCATCGCGGCGATCGTCGTGTGGAGGTCTTTGACGACGGTCGAGATCGACACGTTCATGACGGTGCTGTCGAGCGTCATCACGAACTGGGCGGACGCGAGAACCGTGACCGCACCCCACCGTCCCGCCATGGCAGCTCCTTCCCGGATTCTGGCCGGATGCTAGCCTGCGGCGTGAACGGCGCACCAGACCCGCGCTGCCGCGGTCAGCACTGCAGCGGGCGCAGCTCCTCGAGTGCACCGGTGACGTCTACCCAGGCCCGCATGCACGGAGCTAGCATGAGCGCCACCCAGGAGGTGCGTCATGACGACCATCGCGACCCCACTCAACGAAGAAGAGCTCTACGACGCAGGGCGGGCGGCCCGCTCCGAGGTGCCGCGTTCCAGCCAGGCCGACTACACTCCTCCGCCCGGCCGCGACCCGCTCGGGATCCTCCGCCGGCAGCACGAGAACCGGCTGCCGTACCTGGTTAAGCTGCGGGTCGAGCGGATGAGCACGTCGGCATTCGCGTTCTACCGCGGCACCGCCGCCATCCAGGCCGCCGACCTCGCTGCCCAGCCGAACGCGGGAGGCGACGTCGTGATCTGCGGCGACGCCCACATCACCAACTTCGGCATCTATCGCTCCCCCGAGCGCTCGATGGTGTTCGACATCAACGACTTCGACGAGGCGGCCGTCGGGCCGTTCGAATGGGACGTCAAACGGATGCTGACGAGCGTCGTCCTGGCCGGCCGCTCGCTCGGGCTCGGCGGCTCGACGCTGCGTTCGATCGTCCTGTCGTCGGCGGCGATGTACCGCAACTCGCTGCGCAACGCCCTCCAGTCCTCGCTGTACGGACGCTACTTCCGGGTGACCAGCCTCGTCGAGCGGCAGATCCTCAGCCCGGACAGCGAGCGCATGATCAAACGGACGCTCAAGGAATCGGAGAAGCGCACCAGCGAGCGTGTCGCCAAACGCACGCTGACCGAGGGCGGCGAGGGACTCCAATTCGTCGAGGACCCGCCGATCCTGACCCGGCTCGAGCCGGAGATCCGGGTGCTGGTCGACCAGGTGCTCGAGACGTACCGGCGGACCGTCCCGACCAACATCGCTCTGATGCTCTCGCAGTACCGGGTGCTCGACGTCGCCCGACGTGTCGTCGGGGTCGGCAGCGTCGGGACGCGGTGCTTCATCATCGCGCTCGGCGACCCGACCGGCGACGTGCTGATCCTCCAGCTGAAGGAGGCCAACGAATCGGTCGTGCAGGAGTTCGGCGGCATCGCCCCGGTGGTCGGCTACCTCGACCCGGAGATCCTCGCCGAGCACCAGGGCTATCGCGTCGTGGGCTGCCAGCGCATCCTCCAGGCGGTCTCCGACCCGTTCCTCGGCTACCTGTCGCTGGAGCATCACAGCTTCTACATGCGCATCTTCCGCAACCGCAACGCCTCATTCGAGATCGCCGACATGAACACGACGCAGTTCTCCGAGTACTCGCAGGCCTGCGCGATCGTGCTCGGACGCGCGCACGCGCGGTCGCCGAAGGCGCCGTTCGTCGCGGGGTACATCGGCACGGGCGGCGGGTTCGTGCGCGCGGCCGCCGAGTGGGCGCACCAGTACGCGGCGCAGGCGGAGGCCGACTACGCGACCTTCGTCGACGCTGCCCGCGAGGGCCACTTCGAGTAGCGCGTCCGCGTCTCGCTGCCCTTCGACCACCGAAGGGCACGTCGTCGTCACTTCTCCTCGCGAAAAGCGACAACGACGTGCCCCTCGGGCCCGCGGTCGGGTGCTAGTCGAGCTCGTGCGCGGTGCGGATGGTGCGCTCCGGGTCGTAAGCCTGCTTGATCTCACGGAGGCGCTCCAGCGTCGCGTCGTCCCAGAACCGGCCAGGAGCCGCGTCGGCCTCCCGGAAGTTGGAGTAGTCGCGCTCGCTCATCCACGGTGCGAGCGCCGCGCGCACCGCGGCGACCTCGGCCGTCAGGACGGGCACCAGGGCAGGATCGGCCACGACGCCGACCGCGTAGACGACGAACTTGCCCGGCAGGTGGTCGACCGCGCCGCCGTTCTCGGCCGGACGCCCGGCCGCTCCGCCCAAATGCCGCATGTCGACGGCCAGCAGCGCACTGTCGGCGTCGGGACCGACCACCGCGAGCAACGCCTCGATCGCATCCTCCGGGAGGTCGTCGATGATGAGTCCGTCACCGAGGGCGGGCACCGGGTCCGGCGGGTCCATGTGCACGAGACCGAGCTGGGAGGCCGGCATGACCCCGAACGTGTCGATGGCCGGGTCGAGAGCGCGCAGCGGTTCGAGGACCGCCTCAGCCTCCACCTCCGGGAGGTCGATGGCGCCGTCGACGCCGACGAACGCCTGGCCGCGCAGGAAGTCCGGAAGGTCGGGCAGCGGCGGGACGCGGAGCAGCCGCACGCACGTCGTCGCATCCTCGGTCACGTCGCGGGTCCACGCCTCGTACGCCCGCAGGACCTCCCGGGCTCGCGCCAGCGGGAAGAGCAGCATCCCCGCGTAGATGGTGGCGACGGGGAACACGCGGAACGTGAAGGCGGTCACGATGGCGGTGTTGCCTCCGCCGCCGCGCAGCGCCCAGAACAGGTCGGAGTCGCTCTCGGCGGTGACGTGACGCTGGCGGCCGTCCGCGGTGACGACGTCGAACGCCGTGACCGCCGAGCAGCCGAGGCCGCGCTTGCGCGCCATCCAGCTGAACCCGGCGCCGAGGAGATAGCCGGCGACGCCGACGTCGGGTGACGAGCCGGCCAGCGCGGCCAGACCGTACGGTTCGAGGGCGGAGGTGACCTCGCCCCACACGACGCCCGCCCCGACGCGGACGGTTCGGCCTTCGGCGTCCACGTCCACACCGCGCAGGCGCGACGTGTGCAGCAGGATCGAGCCGCTGAGGTCGCCGAGCGGCGCGGCGAGGTGGCCGGTGCTCTGCGGCACGACGCGGAGGCCGTTGTCGCGGGCGAAGCCGACCACGACAGCGATGTCGGAGGCGTCGGCCGGCACGACGACGGCCTCCGGGCGCTGGTCGATGGCGAGGTTCCACGCCAGCCGCTCGGTGTCCCAGTCGGGATCGGCGAGGGTGACGACACGGCCGGTGAGGCGGCCGGCGAGGTCTCGGAAGCGCTCCGGGACGGCGGTCTCGACGAGAGACATGGTGATGCTCCTGTTCGGGTTCTCTGGTGTTGTGTGGTGTGCCGCCGGGCCTCCGGCACGCAGCGACGCAGAAAGGATGCTCCCGCGAATCGAGCGCGCACCAGCCTTTGGTGAATATTGCTCACTTGAGCAGAGGCGGGTGCGCTTCCGCAACCCCTCGCCTCCCGAACGACCTGCGCTAGGGCATCGCGAGGAACGCGCCGACCGCCTCGCGAACCGCGGGCGTGTCGAGGTGGAGGCCGTGCCGGGCGTCGAACTCGAGCAGCCGCGCGCGCGGGATCGCCGCGGCCAGCAGCCGGGCGTGCGCGACCGGCGTCAGTGCGTCCCCGCGGCCGTGGATCACCAGCGTCTCCGCCCGGATCTGGGCGAGCACCTCCCGCGCGTCGTGGTCGCGGCTCGCGGCGAAATGCCCGCGGAGGGCCGGCCGCGAGGCCACCCGGTCGAAGAAGCCGGCCACGGCCTCCGGATTCACCTCGGCCCATTCGGCGTCGAAGAACAGCGGCACCATGCGCTCCCGGTCGCCGCTGAGCAGGTCGGCGATCACTGCGGGATCGCGACGGTCGTCCGTGCCTCCCGCGCGATCGGTCGACGTGGTGCCGATGAGCACCAGCCGGCGCACCCGGGCGGGATGCTCAGCTGCCAGCCACTGCGCCACGCGACCGCCCATCGAGTGCCCGACCACGTGCGCCGCGGACACTCCGGCCGCGTCGAGCACGGCCAGGGCATCGTCGGCGAAGAGCCGGGTGCCGTAGCGGGCGGGATCCCCCAGTCCGCTGTCGCCGATGCCGCGGTGGTCGAACACGATCACACGATGGCGTGCGGCGAGTGCACGGGCGAACGGCCCCCAGCCGTGCATCCCGGTCGCCTGCCCGGCGATCAGCAGGAGCGGCACGCCCGTCCCGTGCTCCTCGAACGCGATGGGCACGCCGTCGTCAGCGGTCGCGAGAGGGGGCACGGCGTGTGAGTCTAGCGGGTGGGCGCGCGCTACCATCGCGGCATGCACGTGCGACTCCGCCCGGCCACGGATGCCGACGCCGACGCCGCCTTCGAGATGATGCGCGACCCGGAGGCCGTGCAGATGGCCGCCTTCACCGCGGCCGACCCCGACGACCGGGAGGCCTTCGACGCCCGCTGGAGCCGGCACCTCGCCGACCCGGGCATCCGGATGCGCGCCGTGGAGGCCGACGGGGCGTTCGCCGGGACCGTCGCAGCGTTCACGCTCGACGGCGACCGCGAGGTCACCTACTGGATCCGCCGCGCGCTCTGGGGCCGCGGGATCGCGACGGCGGCCCTGATGCTGCTCGTCGCGGCGGAGCCGACGCGTCCGCTGCACGCGCACGTCGCCCAGGCCAACCTCGGGTCACGCCGGGTACTCGACCGGGCCGGCTTCGTACAGACCGGCAGCGAGACCTCCTACGCCGCCGGAGCGGGGAAGCCGGTCGTCGAGCTGCTGCTCGAGCTGCCCTGACGCTCCCGCTAGCGCGTCGCCACACGCTCCTTGACGGCCCGCGCGCTCCAGCGCCCCTCCGCACGCTCCACCCGGATCGGGTGCTCGAACGCCGCGGTGACGGTCCCGGTGGTGACGGCCTCCTCGATCGGCCCGGACGCGACGATCCGGCCGTGCGAGAGCAGCAGGGCGTGGGAGGTGGTCTCCGGCAGCTCCTCCAAGCGGTGCGTCACGAGCACGCTCGCGAGATCGGGCACCGCCACCGAGAGCCCATCGATCGTCTCCAGCAGCTGCTCGCGCGCCGCGACGTCGAGACCGGTGGTGGGCTCGTCGAGCAGCAGCAGGCGCGGCTCGGAGATGAGCGCCCGCGCGATCAGCGCCCGGCCGCGCTCGCCCTGCGAGAGCGTCGGCCACCGGGCGTCGCTGCGGTCGTCGAGGCCGATCGTGCCGATCAGTTCGCGGGCGCGCGCCCGCTCCTGCGACGTCGCCTCCCAGCGCATGGGCGGCTCGATCGAACCGGTCAGACCGGTGAGCACCACCTCGGTGACCGTGAGCGGCGAGCGCACGGGATGCCGCGGATTGACGTGTCCGATGTGCCGCCGGAGCTCCTGCAGCTCCACCCGGCCGAGCCTGCGGCCGAGCACGTCGACGGTGCCGGAGGTCGGGAACGCGACGGCTCCGCAGAACCCCAGCACGGTGCTCTTTCCCGCGCCGTTCGGTCCGAGCAGTGCCCAGTGCTCCCCCGCCCGCACCTCGAAGCGGATGTTCTCCAGGATGTGCCGCCCCTCGCGCCGGAACGTCACGTCACGCAGTTCGAGCACCGTCTCCATCACTCCATCCTGGCAGGGCGAGTGTCCCGACCGGCACCGGAGGTCACGGTTGCGTCTCGCACGGCACTTAGTCACCGGATGCCGAGGAACCGCTCAGGCTCGCTTCGTACGCTCCCCAGCTATGGGGACCCAGCCGCTGAGAATAGGGCCGTTCGCCCGTCGCCTGCTGGAGCGTCGAGCCCGGCAGGACGCCGAGGCGGCACGGCCGCCGCGCGACGCACCGTCGGCACCTGCGTCGACCGACGGCACTCCCACCGTTGCCACCCCCACCATCACCGCCCTGCAGGCCCGCGCGAACGCCTACGCGCGCCGCGAGGAGCAGCGCTTCTTCTCCCGCTGCCGCCGCGACCTCGCCGAGCAGCGCGGCCTCGCCCAGGCGCTCGCCGCCGATCTGGACGCCTACGACGACCGGCTGGAGGCGCTCGCGCCCGCCGAGCGCGCGGCCTCCCGTATCGCCGAGGGCGACGGCGTCGCGTTCGAGGAGCTGCGCCGACTGCGGCGCCGGATCGCGCAGCGCAACGCCCGCGCCGAACAGCTCGGCGCGAGCATCAACGCCCGGTTCACCGCCGCGCGGCTGCGGGCGAGCAGGCACTTCGACCGCTCCGACGAGAAGATCGCCGTCTACTGGGGCGCGTATCTGCGCGCGCTGACGCCGCCACCCGGAGCGCTGCGCGCCCCCGCACTGCACCGTGCGGACTCGCTCGCCGGGCGCGAGACCTCCGTGGACATCTGGCGTCCCGTCGAGCCCGTCGGCATCGGCCGGCCCACAGGAATCGTCTCGTCAGCACAATCCGCACCGTCCGTCGAACCAGGGAGCTCCGATGCGCGAACGTGACAGGATCACCGACTACAAAGTGCCATCGACCCGCGGGCTCAAGCGCCGCGTGCTCTGGCGGCTGAGGCGCATGCGCGGCGCGGTCGACGTCGAGACGCTGGAGGTCTTCGAGCACGAGCTCGCGGCCTTCGAGCGCGCTGGCGTCGCCGAGCTCGAGCGCCAGCGCACCCTCAACGTCGCCGCCTGCTCCGCACACCTCGCCGAGGCGCAGGCGCGCCAGGAGCTCATCAGCCGCTCCCTCGAGCGCACGGAGGCCGACATCCGCCGCGCCGAGCAGGACGCCGCCCGCCTCGACGCCAAGCTCACGGGCGCCGACCCCGAACTGCACAGTTACGCCTAGGAGGACCCGCATGCCGAGGGACATCGTCATGAAGCCGCGCCGGGTCCGCCCGACCGTCGGCCACCTGTCGCCGCTGGCGCACGTTCTCGTCTACGTGCTGCTCGTGGCGATGCTCGCCGTCGACTACATCCTGCTCGCGCAGGCGCTCACGCTGCTGCTGCGCAATGACAGCCAGTACGGCTCGATCGGCCTGCAGATGTACGTCATCACGCTCGGCATCTCGCTCGCCGTGGTGTCGCTGCCGCATGTCGCCGCCATCCTGCTCCGGCGGGTGCAGGCGCGCGTGATGCACAAGGGCTGGATCCCCGTCGCGGTGGCTCTGCTGCTGCTCTGGGGCGCGCTGCTGGCGGCGATCACGGTCGCCCGGATCAAGGCGGGCATCGACGCGTCGGCGGCGGGAGGCCTCACCGGGCTCGTCGGCGGGTCGACCTCCACGACGCCGACGTTCTCGTGGTCGGCGCCCGACACGATCATGGCGTTCCTGATGCTGGGCGTGCTCGCGACCTCCGGAACCATCAGCTTCGTCGTCGCCTGGCTGACCACGCGCCCGCTGCTGGTCGCCGCCGAGAAGGCGCACGCCCAGGTCGCCCGGCTGCGGACGCACCGCGACCGGCTGCTCGCCGAGGCGGTGAAGGCCGAGGAGGCCGCTCACCACGCGGCGAACCTCGACGCCCACGACGCGGTGCGCTACGCCGGCGCCTACACGACCTTCCACGCGCGGCTCGACGTCATCCGCGCCCGCATCGCCACCCGCCTGGCCCAGCGGGCGCGAGACCCCGAGAGCACCAGCCAGATCATCCGCGAGCTGCGCGCCCGGCGGGTCGTGGAGGCGTCGGAGCCGACGCCGGCCGTACCCGGGTATCCGGCGGCTGCCGCTGTCGAGTCCACCGCCGGGGCGCCGGCCGCTGCTGCGGAGGCTCCCGCCGTCGACGGGCCGCCCACGACCTGGGGGTACGAGCGTTGACCGGCGTCGCGAGACCGCGACGCGCGACCCCCGCCCTGGTGCGCACGGTGACCGCTGCCGCGGCCGTGCTGGTCGCCGCGGTCGGGCTGACCGCGTGCACCTCGGCGACGGCCGGCGGCCAGGCCTGCGACCAGTCGCACAAACGCAACCTCGGCGTCGTCGCGGGCAGCACGGCGAACGCGCCCGCGGTCACCATCCCCGCGAGCGCCACCGCCCAGCTGAAGACGGCCGGCGAGAGCAACGGCAGCGTGACAGTCGTCATCCCGTCGGGATCCCCGCAGACCATGGGCACGACCTCCATCGGGTCGAGCGCGCAGGACGCCATCGTCTGCCAGAACGACCAGCGCACCAAGCTCACCCAGATCACGTCGTACCTCTCCGGCCTCAAGGCGGCGTCGCCGCAGGTGGACTTCCTCGGCGCCATCGACCAGGCCGCCCGCGACCTCGGCTCGAACCCACTGGGTGTGCTCGTGTTCGGAAGCGGCCTCCAGACCGCCGACCCGCTCGACTTCGCGGGCAGCGGCCTGCTCTACGCCGACCCGGCGCAGGTGGTCTCCGACCTGCAGTCGCGCGGCCTCCTGCCGACCGATCTGAAGGGCGTCACCGTCTACTGGTCGGGCATGGGCGACACCGCGGGCGCGCAGGCGCCGCTGACGGTGCCGGCGCGCAGCAACCTCACCGCGATCTGGACCGCCGTCATCAAGGCGGCGGGAGGGACGCTGTCGCTGCTGCCCGAGCCGGCCTCCGGAGGCGCGGAGACAGGGCTCCCCGCCGTGACGCCGGTGCCGGTGGAGGCCGTGAGCACCAAGACGGACTGGTCGCATCCCGTGGTCATCCGCAACAGCGACCTGCGCTTCGTGAAGGACACGGCTACCTTCGCCGACGCCTCCGCAGCGCAGCAACTGCTCGCGACGCTCGCGCCGTCGATCGAGCAGAACAGCGGTGTCATCACGATCACGGGCACGGCTTCCAAAGACCAGGCGACGAACAACACCGCGGACACTGCGCTGTCGCTCCGCCGCGCGAACGCGGTGAAGGCCGCACTCGTGGCGCTCGGCGTGCCCGACGCGAAGCTCGCGACTGCGGGTGTCGGCTACGAGTGGTGCGGCTGGAAGAGCGAGACCGACGCCTCCGGCGCCTACTCCGACGCGGTCGCCGAGCAGAACCGCTCGGTGGTGCTCACGTCCGCCGGCGTCTCCCTCTGCGGCTGACGCTGCGCTCCGCGCCCTCGCCGAGGGGCACGTTGTTGTCGCTTTCGGGGCCCTAAAGCGACAACAACGTGCCCTTCGACTGAGGATGCAGCCCTCGGGCGGGCGCGGGTCTGTACATTTCCATACGAACGCAACACAATGACATAACATGAGCCACCCTCATGTAATCCGGACTCCCGATCAACGATTACGCATCTTCGTCTCTTCGACGCTGCAGGAGCTCGCCCCCGAACGCCGCGCCGCCCAGACGGCGATCGAGCGCCTCCACCTCGCCCCGGTGATGTTCGAGCTCGGCGCGCGCCCGCACCCGCCGCGCGAGCTCTACCGCGCCTACCTCCAGCAGTCCGACGTCTTCCTCGGCCTCTACTGGGAGCGCTACGGCTGGGTCGCCCCAGACGAGGAGGTCTCGGGTCTCGAAGACGAGTACAACCTCTGCCCCGACGATGTCCCTCGCCTGCTCTACGTCAAAGCGCCAGGCGACCGCGACGACCGCCTCACCCAGCTGCTGAACCGCATCCGCGACGACGACCGCGCCGCCTACAAGTACTTCGAGACGCCCAAGGAGCTCGCGAAGCTCGTGGAGGCCGACCTCGCCACCCTCCTCGCCGAGCGGTTCGACCAGAGCAGGACCGACCTCCTCGCCGCGGTCGGGGTCGACGACGCGGCCGCCTCGCTCGTCGTGCCGCGCTCGGAGCCCGATCCCGCGGTCGCCGACCCGGTACGACTGCCCACGCCGCTCACCGACCTGGTGGGCCGGGAGGCCGACATCGCCGAGCTGCGGCGGCTCCTGGTCTCCGGCGCGCGCTTCGTGACCCTCGTCGGCCCCGGCGGTATCGGCAAGAGCCGTCTCGCGATCGCGGCGGCGCGGGCGTCCGCGCCCGACTTCGACGACGGCTCGGTGTTCGTCGACCTCTCGGCGGTGCACGACGCGGAGGGTGTGCCCAGCCGCATCGCCCAAGCGCTCGGCGTGCGCGACACCGGCGACGCGCCCATCATGGAGAACCTCGCGACGGCGTTGCGCGACCGCAGCATCCTGCTCGTGCTCGACAACTTCGAGCAGGTGCTCGACGCGGCGCCCGCGCTGACCGCCCTGCTCGCCGCCTCGCCGCAGCTGTCCATCCTCGTCACCAGCCGCGTGGTGTTGCGCATCAGCGCCGAGCAGAGCTACGACGTCGGCCCGCTCGCCGACGAGCAGGCCGTCCACCTGTTCGTCGAGCGCGCCCACGCGGTCAAGCCCGACTTCGAGATCACGCCGGACAACCGGCGCGCCGTCGACCGGGTGTGCGCGGCGCTCGACGGCGTGCCCCTCGCGATCGAGCTCGCCGCCGCGCGGGTCCGCGTGCTCTCCCCCGCCGAACTGCTCGACCGCCTCGACCGACGGCTGTCCGTGCTCGTCGGCGGCCCGCGCGACCTCCCGCCCCGCCAGCAGACCATCCGCAAGACCATCGAGTGGAGCACGCAGCTGCTCGACGACGACCAGCGTCAGCTGCTCGCCCGGTTGAGCGTGTTCGAGGGCGGGTTCACGCTGGAGGCCGCGGAGTACGTCGGCGCGGCGGAGGCCGACGACGGCGACCCCGCGACACAGGACTACCCGAGCAGCGACGTGCTCAGCAGCCTGGCCGCCCTGGTCGACAGCAGCCTCGTCGGCCAGCACGACGCCGACGACCGGCCGCGGTTCTCGATGCAGGCGATCGTGCGCGAGTACGCGCGCGAGCAGCTCGCGCGCAGCGGAGCACAACCGGCCGTACGGGAGGCCCACGCCCGCTACTTCCTGGCGATGGGCGACGACGCAGAGGACGACCTCCGCGGGTCGGGCCAGCGCCTGTGGATGCAGAGGCTCGGCGACGAGCGCGACAACCTGCGGGCGGCCGAGCGGTTCCTGCTCGACAACGACGATTGGGACCGCGCGGCCCGACTCGCCTTCGGCCTGTATCTCTACTGGTGGGTCACCGGCCTCCTCGGCGAGGTGCGCACGTGGATGGAGGAGGCCCTGGCCTCCGGCGACACGCTTTCGGACCACACGCGCGCCATCGCGCTCTACTTCACGCGCACGATCATGTTCTGGAAGGACCCCGACGGCGCCGTCGCCGCCGACCTCACGAACAGTGTCGAGCTGTTCCGCCAGACCGGCGATGCCAACGGCGAGGGGCTTGCGAGCATCTCGCTCGCCCTGGCGCTGCTCGCCGGCAACTCCGCCGACTCGGCCGGCTCGGCGAAGCCGGACACCATGCGGGCGCGACAGGTGATGGAGCACGCTCTTCAGCTCTACCGCGAGAACGGCAGCGTGTGGGGCGAGTCGATGGCGCTCGTGCTGCTGGGCCGTGTCGCCCTGCGCGAGGGCGCGCTCCAGGAGGCGCAGGACCACTTCGCGCAGAGCCTCGCCCTGACGCAGGGTGCCGACGACCGGGTCGGCGCCCGGATCGCCTCCTACCACCTCGGCTGGACCGAGCTGATGCTCGGCGATGTGACCGCAGCGCGCGCCGACTTCGCACTCAGCGTCACCATCTCGGCCGCGGTCGGCCACCCCGAGGGGATCGCCTACGGGCTCGAAGGGATGGTGGCGGTGGCCGCGCTCAGCGGCGACAGTATGCGCGCAGGGCGGCTCGCCGGGGCCGCGCAGGCGCTTCGGGAGCGCAGCGGCCTCCACAACGGCCCCACCTTCACGTTCCACCGGCGATACCTCGACGACCTCCTCGCCGGCCCGGAGGCGGCGACCGTCACCGCGGCCATCGCGGCGGGCCGCGAACTCACCGTCGAGCAGGCCGTCGCCGAGGCGCTCTCGGAGGCCCGCAGCGAGCCCGACATCGTGATCTGACGGCCGGGCTCACGGCGTCACGGCGTCACGATCGCGAAGTCCGGGTCGCCCTCGTCGAGCACATCGACGAGGGCCGTCAGCACGCCGAGGTCGCCCTCCACCGTCAGCCCGTCGGAGGTCGTGTCGCCGCCTACGAGCGTCAGGAGGCGCGGCTTCGACAGCGTGAGGTGCAGGGGCGCGTCGCCCGACGGCTCGCGCTCGACGTAGATGAACACGCCGTTGCGCAGGGTCAGGTGGAAGCTGCGGCCGAGGTCGGTGAGGGTGAGGTCGAACGCGAGGTCCAGGTCCCAGGCCTTCGGCCCGTTCACCCGGATCGCGACGGCGTCGAACAGCTGCTCCGGGGAGAGCTGGATGAGGATCGCCGGCGCGTTCGCTGTCGTCGGGGTGCCGAAATTGCCCTCTCGCAGCTCGGTCGCCCCCGACAGGAAGAAGTTGCGCCACGTGCCGTTCTCGGCGCCGTAGGCGAGCTGTTCGAGCGTGTCGGCGTAGAGCGACGTGGCCGCAGCGTTCTGCTGATCGGCGAACACGGCGTGGTCGAGCAGCGTCGCCGCCCACCGGAAGTCGGCGTCGTCGTACGCCTGCTGCGCGAGCTCGATGACCCGCTCCACACCGCCGATCGCGGCCACATACCGCTCGGCCTGCTCCTTCGGCGGGTGCGGCCAGAGCCGGGCCGGGTTGCCGTCGAACCAGCCCATGTAGCGCTGGTAGATCGCCTTGACGTTGTGGGAGACCGAGCCGTAGTACCCGTGGGTCGACCATTGGGCGACCAGCGCGGGCGGCAACTCGAAGACCTCCGCGATCTCGGCGCCTGTGTAGCCCTGATTGATGTAGCGCAGGGTCTGGTCGTGCAGGTATCCGTAGAGGTCGCGCTGCACCTCCAGGAAGCGCCGGATGCGCTCGGCGCCCCAGGTGGGCCAGTGGTGGGAGGCGAACAGAACCTCGGAGGAGTCGCCGTAGCGTTCGATCGCCTCCGTGAGGTACTGCGACCAGACGTGCGGGTCGCGCACCAGCGCTCCGCGCAGCGTCAGCAGGTTGTGGAGGTTGTGGGTCGCGTTCTCGGCCATGCACAGCGCGCGGTAGCGCGGGATGTGGAAGTGCATCTCCGACGGCGCCTCGGTGCCCGGCGCGAGCTGGAACTCGATCTCGACGCCGTCGAAGGTGTGCCGCTCGCCGGTCTCTTTGACGTCGATCGTCGGCACCAGGATGCCCGCCTCGCCGGTCGACGTGGTCTGTCCGAGGCCGGCGCCGACCTGCCCTTGCGGGCCGCGGTCGAGCGCTGCGCCGTACATGTAGCCGGCGCGCCGGGACATCGCCGTGCCCGCGTAGACGTTCTCGGCGATCGAGTGCTCGAGGAAGCCGTGCGGCGCCACGATCTGCACGCGCCGCGCCTCCAGATCGGCGCTCTCCACGACGCCGAGCACGCCGCCGAAGTGGTCGATGTGGCTGTGGCTGAAGATGACGGCGACCACCGGGCGGTCGCCGCGGTGCTCACGGTAGAGGGCGAGCGCGGCGGCGCCGGTCTCGCGCGAGATGAGCGGGTCGACGACGATCACGCCGTTGTCGGTCTCGATGAACGACATCACCGAGAGATCGAGACCGCGCGCCTGGTAGACGCCCTCCACGACCTCGAAGAGCCCGTGCTTGGCCACCAGCTTCGACTGCCGCCACAGGCTCGGGTTGACGGAGGCGGGTGCATCTCCGTCGACGAACGCATACGCGTCGGCGTCCCAGACCGCGTTGCCGTCGGCGTCGCGGATCACCGGGTCGGCGAGCGTGCCGACGAAGCCGCGGTCGGCGTCGTCGAAGTCGGCGGTGTCGTCGAACGGCAGGGCAGCCAGCAGTGCGGCGTTGGCGTCGGCGACCGACGGGGTCGGGTCGTTCTGGTTCATGACGTGGTCTCCTCCGTCCGCACGGCCTCCAGCCGCACTGCTACCGCCGAGATTTCCTCAGCGAGGAGGTGCTCGTCAAGACCCGACAAATCACGCCCCGCCGGGCTCGCGCCACATCGTGGTGACGACGGCGTCGTCGAGCACGGCGTGGAAGCCGCCCACCGGGCGGAAGCCCGCGCGCTCGTAGCGGTGGTCGTTCGCCGGGTTGGTCGACTCGAGGTACGCGGGGAGGCCGGCGGCGTCGAACCGCGCGAGGTTCTGCGCGAGCAGCTGCTGCCCGATCCCGCGGCCCCGGTGGTCGGGGTGCGTCGCGAGCAGGCTCAGGTACATGTGCGGCGTCTCGCGCGGGTGCGCGCCCTCGAACAGCGCCCACAGCCGCTCGTACGCGTCGTACCGATCGGGCGCCAGCGCGGCCTGCATGAGCGCGTCCAGGTCCTGCTCCTGCTCGGGTGACAGCTCGTCGACCCCCGGAGGCAGCCAGACCGCCACGGTCGCGGCCTCCCCCGCCGGGCCATCGCTCACGAACACCGTGTCGTGGCCGACGGCGCCCTCAACGAAGGCACGCCAGAACGGCCGCAGGTGGTCGGTGCGGCCGTCGGCGGAGACCAGGGCCGGTCCCCAGACCGGGTCGTCGCGGAAGGCCAGCGCGAGGGTCTCGGTGACGGCCTCCACGTCGGCCCACGTCGCCGTGCGCACCTCCAGATCGGGCATACCGGAACTGTAGCCGCGCACCACCGCCGAGGGGATGCCGAGGGATCAGGCCGGGAACGGCACCGGGTAGGTCTCGGCGAAGTCGGCCGAGCGGCCGACGGCCGCCCAGCGCTCGTCGTCGGAGAGCAGGCGGCGGTCCTGCGCGAGCGACATCTCGACGGCGTTCACGCCGAGCGGCAGGTGCTCGGGGAGGTCGTCGCGGCCGGCCAGTTCCACGAGGATCTCGGCGGCGCGGCGCGGGTCGCCGGCCGGGCCCTCCGGGTTCTGGCGGAGGCGCGTGTTGACGGCGCCGATGGTCTGTTCGTACCCGGCCGGGATGTCGTGCACGGTCATCGACGAGCCGGCCCAGTCGGTGCGGAACCCGCTCGGCTCGACCACGAGGACACGGATGCCGAACGGCGCCGTCTCGGCGCGCAGCACCCGGCTGAACCCGTCGATCGCGAACTTCGCGGCCTGGTACGACGCGATGCCCGGCGAACCGCCGACGCGGCCGCCGACCGACGAGAACTGCACGATGAGGCCGCCGCCCTGCTCGCGCAGCAGCGGGATGGCCGCCTTCGACACGGTGTACACGCCCCAGAAGTTGGTCTCGAACTGGGCGCGCACGTCTGCGTCGTCGGCTGTCTCGATGGGGGCGACGTTGGCGTAGCCGGCGTTGTTCACGATGACGTCGAGCCGGCCGAAGGCGGCGCGTGCCTCGTCGAGGGCGCTGCGGACGCGCTCGGGGTCGGTGACGTCGAGGGCGAGCGGGAGGAGGCGGTCGCCGTACTGCGCGGCCAGATCGTCGAGCTGCTCGGGGCGGCGCGCCGTGGCGGCGACGCGATCGCCGGCCTCCAGCGCGGCGACGACGAGCTCGCGGCCGAGGCCGCGGGAGGAACCGGTGATGAACCATGTCTTCTGCATGTCGTTAATGAAACACCGTTTCATTAGTTTGTGCAACACCGTTGCGGTAAACTCCCGGCATGACGACCGTCGACCCGCAGCCCGCCGCCTTTCAGCGCGCCCGCTCCCCCGAGGCCAAGCACGCCCGTGAGACCGCGATTCTGGAGGCCGCGCGCACGCTCGCCGCGCGCGACGGCATCCGCCAGGTGACGCTCACCGACATCGCCGTCGAGACGGGGATGCACAAGTCGGCGATGCTGCGCTACTTCGAGACGCGGGAGGAGATCTTCCTGCGGCTCACCGCCGACGGCTGGCGGGAGTGGACGCCGGCGCTCTGCGACAGGATCGCCGCGGCCCAGCCGGCCACGGCCTCCACCGTCGCCGCCGCATTCGCGAGCACGCTCGCCGCGCGCGGCTCATTCTGCGACCTCCTCGCTCAGGCGCCGCTCAACCTCGAGCGGAATGTCTCGCTCGAGGCGGTGCGGACGTTCAAGCTCACCACCCGCGAGTCCCTCGACCGCATCGTCGCCGCGGTGCGCGCCGCCCTGCCCGGGCTGACCGACCAGCACGGCGTCGACCTCGTCGCGACGGCGACCTCCCTCGCCGGCACCTTCTGGCAGATCGCGACACCGTCGGAGGAGGTCGCGACCCTGTACCGGTCCGATCCGCGGATGTCGCACGCGCTGATCGACGTGGAGCCGCGGCTGGAGCGCATCCTCACGGCCCTGTTGCGGGGCCAGCTCGTGCCCTGACCAGCACCGAGGAGCGCGCTACTGCGGGTGCGGCGTCTCGCCGCGCTCGAGCATCGCGACGAGTTTGGCGAGGCGGTTGCCACGGCTCGCCGCACTCGGCGCGGTCATCAGGCGGTGCAGCACCGAGTAGCGGTTCGCCGCGTTCAAGGTCGCGAAGGTGGCCGCGGCCGCCTCCGACACCTCGAGCGCGGCGAGGAAGTCCTCCGGAACCTCGGCCGTGCGCGAGCTCGCGTACGCCCGCTCCCAGCGCCCGTCGGCCTGGGCACGCTCGATCTCGGCGTGCCCGCGCTCGCGCATCCGGCCCTCCGCGATCAGCCCCTCCACGAGGCCGATGTTGCGCTGCGACCACAGCGACGACGCCCGTCGCGGCGTGAACCGCTCCACGAACGTGGTCTCGTCGCGACTGCGCTTCTGCCCGTCGATCCACCCGCTGCACAGTGACTCGTCGACCGCCTCGGCGTAGGTGAGGGAGGTCGGATCGGTCGTGCCCTTCTTGGCGAGCACCAGCCACACCCCGTCGGAGACACCCTCGTTGACGTCCAGCCAGGCGCGCCAGGCGGCGGCGTCGGCCACGATCAGTTCGTCCGCGTCGATCCCCATGCCGAAACCCTAGCGGCGGGCGCCGACACCGGCCGACCGCGTCACACGTGCAGCAGCACCAGCACGTGGTACACGACGAACGCCGGCCAGACGATCGCCTGCAGCAGCCCCCAGACCACGCCCCAGAACGAGCCGTCGGACACCGACACGAAGTACACCGCCGCACCGATGTAGGCGATGAAGAAGAAGAACCCCCACTGCGCCGACTGCACGTACACCCTGCCCCGGCCGTTGTCGCTCATGCTCCGCCTCCCGCTCCTTGCCGCCAGGGTAGCGATGGGAGGCCGCACCGGCCACACCCTCCGTGCCGGCACCGATGCACCGCGGCGGTGTGCAGCGGTACCGTTCCCGGGTCAACGCCGACGACCGCCGACGCTGCATTCGACGAATGGAGCTCTCATGGGCTGGACAACACGCAACATCACTCAGCGCTACGGCGCACCCGCCGCCGCGGGCCGCCCGACCGCCTACGTGCTGGCGACGGACGGCACCCGCCACGTCGTCTACCGGGAGGCCGGGCCCGGCCTGTTCCCGACCGGCCACCTCATCGAGCTGTACTGCGGCTCCGACGATGTGTGGCATCCCAAAGACATCACCGCCGAAGCCTCCGGGCCGGCCGCATCCTCCGACCCGTCGGGCTACGCGTTCGACGCCGAAGGCAGCCAGCACGTCGTCTACCTGAGCGGCGACGATGGTCACATCCACGAGCTGTACCAGTCCGACGGCTGGCACGCGAACGACCTGATGGACGCCTCCGGCGCGGTCACCAAGGCCGTCGACCCGCCGATGGGGTGGGCGTCGACGACGCACGCCATGCAGCAGGTCGCCTTCCGCGGTGACGACCCGCGCGGCGTGCATCTGCTCAGCCGCGGCACCGGCGACGGCGCCGCCTGGAAGCACCAGATCCTCACCCGGCTGGGAGGCCCGACCTCCGCGTCGGCGCCGGGAGGGTTCGCGTTCGACGCCGTGGGAACCCAGCACGTGCACTACGTGGGCGACGACCAGCTCATCCACGAGTACACGATGGACGGCTCCGGCTGGCACTACAGCGGTGACCTCGGCGTGAATGTCGGGGCGGCGCACGACTCGATCCCGCAGCCGACCGGCTACGGATTCGCCGCCGACGGCTCGCGGCACGTGCCGTGGACGGGCGACGACGTCGATACGCACGAGGCCTCCAACGACGGCACCGGCTGGGTGACGATCAACCTGACCGTGGACCGCGGCGCGGTCGTTCCTGCGCAGGGGCTCCCGCCCTCCGGCTATGCGTACGAGGCGAATCCGGAGGCACCCGTCGCGACGCGGCACGTCGTCTACACCGGCCCCGACCACATCGTGTACGAGTTCTGGAAGGACCCGAGCGGTTGGCACGTCAACCCGCTGACCGGCGGCGAGGGATCGTTCCCCGCCGGGTCGGGGCCGGTCGGCTATGCGAACCCGGCGCTCGGCACGCAGAACGTGTTCTACCGCTCCACGACCGGAGACATCGTGGAGCTGCGTTACACGCCCGGCCGGCTCGGCACCGTCACCGCGCACCCGGTGCACCTTCGATCGGAAATGTGACGGGGTTGCCGCGCGCCGCCTCCCGATGTCACACCTCGCCTCCCGGTCTCGTCTGAGGGGTGTAGGCAGACGACCGAAGGGTGAGACGATGCGGGTGTTCGTAGCGGGCGGAAGCGGTGTGCTCGGGAGGCGGCTGGTGCCGCAGCTGGTGGAGCACGGCCACACGGTGACGGCGTCGACGACGACCTCCACCAAGCTCGAGCTGATCGAGGCGATGGGCGCGGAGGCCGTCGTCATGGACGGCCTGGACGCGGCCTCCGTCGGCCGAGCGGTCGCGTCGGCCGAGCCGGACGCGATCATCCACCAGATGACGGCGATCAATCCGGCCCACGCCGGCAAGCCGGACATCAAGCACCCCGACCAGTGGTTCGCCATCACCAACCGCTTGCGGGTGGAGGGCACCGACCACCTGCTCGCCGCCGCGCAGGCGCAGGGCGTCACGCGATTCCTCGCCCAGGGGTACGCGAGCTGGAACGGCCTCCGCGAGGGCGGCTGGGTGAAGACCGAGGAGGATCCGCTCGACACGTTCGATGGCACCCCGACCGCGACGGTGATGGCGGCGATGAAGCATGTCGAGGACGCAGTGACGGCTGCCGGTGGCACCGTCCTCCGCTACGGCGCGCTTTACGGCCCCGGCGCGACCGACGACCAGGTGGAGATGATCCGCAAGCGGCAGTATCCGCTTGTCGGGCGCGCCCAGGGCTACAGCTCGTGGATCCACCTGGACGACGCCGCCTCCGCCACCGTCCTCGCGCTCGAGAAGGGAGCGACCGGTGTCTTCGACATCGTCGACGACGACCCGGCGCCCGCCGGCGAGTGGCTGCCATACCTGGCGAAGGTCGCCGGGGCCAAGCCTCCCCGGCGCGTCCCGGTCTGGCTGGCCCGTATCGCCGCGGGCGATCAGGCCGTCATGATGATGACGGAGGGCCGCGGCTTCTCCAACGCCAAGGCGAAGCGTGAGCTGGGCTGGACGCTGCGATACCCGTCGTGGCGGCAGGGTTTCGAGGAGGGACTGCAATGACCGGAGATGCGCACGACGACGAGACGTTCGAGGACCTGCGGCCGCTGCTGTTCTCGATCGCGTACCGCATTCTCGGCAGCGTCACGGAGGCGGAGGATGCGGTGCAGGAGACCTGGTTGCGCTTCGAGGCGGCCGACGTGCAGCCGCGATCGCTCAAGGCCTACCTCTCGACGGTCGTGACCCGCGTCTCGATCGACGTCCTCGGCTCCGCCCGGGTGCGCCGGGAGGCGTACGTCGGCCCGTGGTTCCCCGAGCCGCTGCTGTCGGACCCGTACCAGGACCCGGAGCGGGCGGCGGAGCTCTCCGACTCGCTGTCGATGGCCGCCCTCCTGCTGCTGGAGCGGCTCTCGCCGCTCGAGCGGGCCGTGTTCGTGCTGCGCGAGGTGTTCGCGTTCGACTTCCCCGAGATCGCCGCGGCCGTCGGCCGCTCGGAGGCCGCCTGCCGGCAGCTGGCCGTGCGCGCCCGCCGGCACATGGACGAGGGCAGGCCGCGGTTCGACGCCGACCGCGCCGAGCGGGAGGCCCTGGCCGATCGGTTCTTCGACGCATTCCGCGCGGGCGACGTCGACGCGTTGCGCGCCCTGCTGGTCGCCGACGTCGACATGGTGGGTGACGGCGGAGGCAAGGCCCCGCAGTGGGCGCAGCGGATCGTCGGTCTGGAGAATGTCGCGCACGTGCTCGTGGCGATGTCGGCGCCGTTCCTGGCGATCGGCGGCACGGTCGAGCCGCGCGAGATCAACGGCCAGCCTGGCGCGGTGTTCCGCGACCGCGACGGCGGCGTGGTGAACACGATGGTCCTCGAGATCGTGCCGGGCGGCATCCAGACGATCCGGAGCGTCATCAACCCCGACAAGCTCGGTCACGTGGGGCCGGTCGGAGACGCCTGGTCGGTGGTGCGGGAGGCCAACCGGGCCCGCCTCGCCGCCGGAGGCGACCCGCTGCCTCCGCTGGCCAAGCGCCGCCCGCCGGAGTAGCAGCCGTTCCGTCCGAGCCGCCGTCGCCGCTACTCTCGGCTCATGGCCTCCCTCCCGCTCACCGACGCGCAGGTGCGCGAGCTGCGCGAGAAGTACGCCGCGGGCGCCCGCCAGGTGCAGCTCGCCGACGAGTACGGCGTGCGGCAGAACACCGTGTCGAGCCTGGTCACCGGCCGGTCGAGGCTGGAGGCGGGCGGACCGATCCTGCCGGGGAAGAGCCGCAAGGTCACGAGCGAGGAGGTCGTCGCGATCCGGGAGGCCGTGGCGGCGGGGGCCCCGCGCGCCGACATCGCGACACGCTACGGGATCTCGCACCAGATGGTCTCGAACATCGCTTCCGGCCGCGCCTTCGCCGACGTCGGCGGCCCGCTCACCAGCGCCGCTGCGACTCGGGCGCGGCCGTTGACGGTGGAACAGGTCGAGCGCATCCACGAGCGGCTCGCGGCGGGTGACGACCGCGCGGCGGTGGCGGAGGCCTTCGGCGTCTCGCACTGGACCATCGCGTCCGTTGTGCGCGGCACCACGACCGGCGTCGTCGAGACCTCCGGAGACGACGACGAGGTCGTGCAGATGCGCCGGCTGCACAGCGAGGGCGTCTCGCAGACCGAGATCGCACGCAGGTTCGGTACGAGTCAGCAGCGGGTCAGCCTTATAGTCCGCGGCAGCAGTCACGCGGCGCACGGCGGCCCGATCGCCGAGCCGCATCGGCGGCGGCTCGGCGACGACGAGGTCCGCGGTATCCGGGAGGCCTATGCGGCCGGCGCCCCGCTGGCCGAGTTGGCCGAGCAGCACGATGTCGCCGCGTCGCTGCTGCGCCTGGTCGTGACCGGCCGCACCTACGCCGACCGCCCCGGCCCGATCGCGCCTGCCGACCACCACGACTGACGCCGCGGTGCGCCGAAGACCGCAAGGAGGTTGAGGTTCGCGGCGGAGCGTGGAACGGTCGAGTCATGGGCAAGCGAAAGAAGCTCGAGAAGGCAGCGAAGAACGCGTACAAGCGCGCGCAGAAGGCGGTCGACGAGGCCGTGCGCACGGCCGAGAAGGCCGACGACGCGGCGCGCAAACGGGCCAGGAAGGTGGAGGACCGGCTGGCGATCGTGCCGAAGCGGCCAGAGGGTCGTGACGGCAAGCGCTCCGGTGCGCGTCCTCCGGCGGAGCCGCGCCGCAGCACACCCGCCGCGAACGCCGACGTCGACCTCACTCCCCCGCTCCCCACAGCGGTCGTCGAGGATGCGGATGCCGGTCGCACGCCCGGCACACCAGCGCACGATCCGCAGCTCGATCACCTGACCGTGGATGCGCTCCGGGACGTGGCGCGCAGCCGCGACCTCCGCAACGTGTCGCGCCTGACGAAGGCGCAGCTCATCGAGCGCCTCAGCGAGTGACCGGCGGCCGTCGCACCCCGGCCCCAACCGCGCCGAAGGGCACGTAAACGCCCCCAAAAGCCGGTTTTAGGGGCGTTTACGCGCCGCTCGGCGACCCCTCGACCGGCTCGGCGGCGGCCGCCTGTTCCACGCGGCGGTAATGCCGCAGCACCAGCCACAGTGTGATGACGCCGACGGCCGACACGAACGCCAGCCCGATGACGTAGAGGAGTGTCGCGAGAGCCTCCACCTGGTTCGCCGTGCTCTGCTGCAGCGTCCCGTTCTGCAGCTGCTCCAGTGCGCCGCCGGTGAACAGGACCGCCACGAACGACGCGATGTCGGCGGCCGAGTCCCATGCCGCGTGGAGGAGCGAGACGCACGCGTAGGTGAGCACGATCCACCACGACCAGCGGAACCGCCGCCCTCCACGCGCCGCACCGAAGATCACCGCGCCGAGGATGGCCGTCCACATGACGTGCCCGACCGGGGCGAGGATGGCGCGCACCAGCTCGGTCTGCAGCAGCGAGACCAGGTCGATGCCGCGGGAGGTGATGGCCGCGTTGAACGCGTAGCCCGCCGACTCGAACGCCGCGAACCCGGCGCCGATCGTCGCGCCGAGCAGCGCGCCCTGCTTCGCGGTCTTCGGCACCGTGCGCCAGCCGAAGATCAGCAGCAGCACGACCTTGACGAACTCCTCGATCAGCCCGACCAGTCCGTACACCCAGAAGCTCTCGTGGAGGTCGGCCTCCAGGAGCGACGCCCCCAGGACGCCGAAGATGCCGCCGACGAAGAAGGCGAGGATGAGCTGGAGGGTGCTGATCGACCCGGTCACCCGCTCGATCGCGAACAGGACGACGCAGAACGGCACCAGGAAGCTGCCCAGCAGGATGAGCGTCGGCACGAGGTTGCTGTTGCCCGTGAACGCCGTCACGACGATCGTGACGATCCACAACCCGAACCCCGCGAGCAGGGTCTTCCACCACCAGCCGTGATGGTGGTGCGGATGGTCCCGGTTCTCGACGTTCGGCACTTCGGCGGCGGTCATGCCGCGAGGCTACTCCGTCGGGAGGGCGTCGCGGTTGGTGATGGTGAAGGCCAGGCGCGCCGAGGGGCCGAACACCGGCAACGCTCGCGCGGCCTCCGGGAGCGGGAGCACCGCGTGGATGACGTTCCGGTTCTGCGGATCGGGCGTGAGAGTCAGCTCGTCCGTCATCTGCCCGAGCTGGTTGATCGCGCCGGGGACGGCGCTGTTCCAGCCCGTCCAGGCGCCGAACCGCCCGTCGGCGGAGCGGCCGATGTCGACGATCAGCACGTCCTGCCAGTCACCGACCTGCTCCAGGTTGCTGCTGAAGTCGAAGACGCCGTTGCGGGTGATGACCTGGTAGACGCGCAGGGTCAGCGCGTACCGGGAGAGGTCTTGGCTGAGCTCTTCGTAGCTGCCGGCCGGAGCGGTGGCGGAGGCCGACTGCGCCGCTCGCGTCGCCATATCGTGAGCCACCGACGCGACCGCCGCCGCCGCGACGGCCGGGAGTGTCGGGTCGAGCGGGTTGT